>NZ_OY782855.1:0-1283883 GCF_963678425.1 uncultured Bacteroides sp. | reverse complement strand
GGAATTTCCATAATAATGTCCGATTCCCCTTTCTCAATGCTTTTAAGTGCCTCGCTATAGGACGGCGACATATCAGTCAGTCGGAAATAGCCCGATGATATAGCTTTGTTTATTAATTGTCTGGAACATTGAGTGTTATTACTATCTACAATGCTAAGATTGATATTCTTTATTTCAAGATTAGCCGCCCATGGCAGTATCAGCATCATAATAATAGGATAGCCTATTATCAATCGTGGCAGAAAGCTGTTCCGTCTTATCTGCTTGAATTCTTTTTCTATTAAATATTTTAGCATAATCTATTCTAATCTGTCGTTAAACTTTTTAAGACTAACTATCAATAATACAAATGCCATGAATGAAAGAATTCCAATTTCTTTCAGAACAAAAGATACATCGAGTCCTTCAATCATAATCTTTTTCACAGCAATGATATACCATTTTGCCGGGATTATATTCGATATCATTTGAAGCATTACCGGCATATTCTCGGTAGGATAAATCATTCCGGAAAGAATCATTACCGGCATCATCAAAACCATACCCGAAACAAGCATCGCTGCCACCTGTGTTTCTGCAATGGTAGATATCAGCAGACCGAGTGCCAGTGATACAATGATGAACAACAACGATACACCAAACAATAAGACCAGACTTCCGGCAATAGGAACATCGAGCACATATACTGATAATAGTAAGATGGTGATGATGTTTATACACGAAAGAACCATATAAGGAATTGCTTTTGCCAGAATAATATAAATAGGTTTAACCGGCGAAACCAGAAGAACTTCCATAGTACCCGTTTCTTTCTCCCGTACGATGGATATAGATGTCATCATGGCACAAATAAGCATCAATATCAATCCCATAACTCCCGGAACAAAATTATATGCTCCCTTCATGCCCGGGTTATAGAGTAGCTTAACCTTGGGAGTGATTGATAACGGTGCTTTATATTGTCCGCTTAATTCCTGCTGAGCCGATGAAATAACATTGGATACATATCCCGTCAGCGTGGATGCCGTATTAGGGTCAGTTCCATCTGTTATAAGCTGAACAGACGCATCTCCGGTATGGCGGAAGTTCTCTCCGAAGTGATCTCCAAAGACCAGAATGATATCGGCCTTTCCTTCTTTGAAGGTGGTCTGAATATCTTGCGGATTATCTATTCTGGCAATCACATTCATGTATTCGTTGGCATCAATCTTATCAATAATCTTCTGAGTAACCTCGTCTTTTGATGGATCGAAAACTGCCACACGTACGTTCTTTACCTCGGTTGTGATGGCGAATCCGAATATGATTATCTGTACGATTGGCATTCCCAATAGAATAAGGATGGTACGCTTATCACGGGATATATGATAAAATTCTTTTCTTACAAATGCTAAAAACTGCTTCATAGCTTTATTCTCCTCTTGTTGCTTTACGTGCTAGTTTATAGAATACCTCTTCCATTTCCTGAACATTAAACTGTTTTTTCAGATTGGCCGGACTATCGAGCGCTTCAATTACTCCGTCTACCATAATAGATACCCGGTTGCAATATTCAGCTTCATCCATGTAGTGAGTAGTTACGAAAACAGTAATTCCTCTGTCGGCTGCCTGATATATCAGTTCCCAAAATTGTCGACGTGTGGCAGGATCAACTCCTCCTGTTGGTTCATCGAGAAAAACTATTTTGGGTTCGTGAAAGATCGCCACAGAGAAAGCAAGTTTCTGTTTCCATCCCAGCGGCAGACTGGCAACCAATGTGTTTCTTTCAGATTCGAAACCCAATCGGGCAAGCAGTTCTTCTGTCTTTATGGCAATATCTTTATCTTTCATTCCATATATTCCGGCAAACAGACGAATGTTTTCCCACACTTTAAGGTCTTCGTAAAGAGAAAACTTCTGGCTCATGTAACCGATGTTTCGTTTCACCAATTCAGATTCTTTGCCAATATCAAAGCCTGCTACCTTGCCTTTTCCGGATGTAGGCTTGCTCAAAGCGCAAAGCATTCTCATGGCTGTGGTTTTACCGGCTCCGTTTGCTCCGAGAAAACCAAAGATCTCACCTTCAAAAACATTGAAGCTAATGTGGTCTACGGCCGTAAAATTGCCGAAACGCTTAGTCAACTCCTTGGTTTCAATCACTATATTGTCTTTATTCATACTTGTATTCTATTTAGACTTCCTTTGGTTTAGAAGACAGTTGCATGTAACAATCCTCAATTGTTGGCGTTATCTCATTGATTTCTATATCCCAGTACCCTTTATCCTGCATCTGTTTTTCCAGCGTTGCGATGGTTAATGACGGGTCAACAGTAAGGTGATGTACAGTTCCGAAAGCAAAACAGCTTTTTACTCCCTCACATGTTCTTAATTCATTAAGCAAAGCCGACATATTATGACTTTTGGCCGACCAGAGAACTTCCTTGAAATCACTTACAATCTCCTGCGGAGTTTCAATACCCAGAAAACTTCCATCCTGAATCAAAGCAATTCTATCGCAAAGTACAGCCTCGTCCATATAAGGTGTCGATACCAGAATTGTTATGCCTTGGGCTTTCAGCTTTTTCAGCATTTCCCAGAATTCTTTTCTTGAAACCGGATCCACACCGGTGGTTGGCTCGTCAAGGAAAAGAACTGTTGGCTTATGTATCAGGGCACAACTTAATGCCAGCTTCTGCTTCATACCTCCCGACAGTTTCCCAGCACGGCGTTTCTTGAAGGGCTCTATTTGCTGATAGATATCTTTAATCAGATAGTAGTTCTCTTCAATCGTAGTATTGAATACCGTAGCGAAGAATTTCAGATTTTCCTCAACCGTCATATCCTGATAAAGAGAGAAGCGTCCCGGCATATAACCCACACGGTTACGTATTTCCTTGTAATCCTTCACAATGTCAAGTCCGTCAACAGTAGCATTCCCGCTGTTGGGTCTGATTAATGTGGTGAGAATACGGAACATCGTAGTCTTTCCGGAACCGTCGGGACCAATCAGTCCAAACATTTCTCCCGGATTAACTGAGAATGAAACATTCTTTAGCGCTTCTACTTCACCATATTTTTTAGAGATTCCCTCTACTTCAATTGCTGCCATTACTTTGTAAAGCTAACTTCTCCGTACATTCCAATTTTAATATCTCCACTATTCTTAACTGCAACTTTTACAGCATAAACAAGATTGGCGCGCTCATCTTTTGTGAGAATTCCTTTTGGAGTAAATTCAGACTTGTTTGAAATCCAGCTAATAGTTCCCGGAAACTCTTTCACATTGTCTGCTCCGTAATCGGCAAAGACTTTCACCTTCTGACCAATTTTGATTTTTGAAAGCTGATCGGAAGTTATATATGCGCGTAAATACATATTTCCTATATCGGCTACTTTAAAGAGTGCCTTCCCCGGAGTGGCAAGCTCGCCTTTTTCAGCATATTTGCTTAATACTGTTCCGTTAATAGGAGAGGTTATATGACATTTCCGAAGTTGGTCTTCCAATTGAGCAATCTGAATTTCAAGTGAAGAACTTTCTCCCGTTACTCCAGCATTGTTGTTTTCCAGAGTAGAAGTCTGGGCTGCCAGTTGTTTCTGCAGGTAAGCAATCTGAGCATTAATATCATCCACTTGTTTCTGGTTGGCTGCGTTACTCTTTACCAGATTCTCAAAACGGTTTTTCTCCCTTTGCTGAGTGGCAATCTGTTGCTTTATAGCAGCAATCTGTTTGTTTACATCCTGTTTTCTGCTTCTTACCGTTGTTGTATTTGCCTCCAGCTGAAGCTTTTTCAGATAAAGTTGCACAGTATCTACATATCCTATCTCTGCACCTTGTTGAAGTAAATCACCTTCAGTTACATTAAAATCCATAAGTTTGCCCGATGCTTCAGAAGAAACAATCACTTCTGTTGCTTCAAATGTTCCTGTAGCATCATATTTACCTTTTTCGTTTCCGCAAGCAGATAATAATGTAGTGGCAAGTGTGCCGTATAATATACCTATTATGAGTTTCATATTGTAAGAGTATTAATTGTTTGTACTGTTTTTATAATTGTAGATTGATATTAATAGCTGAATCTCGTGAAGTACTTTACTCTGCTTTGCCTGATCTTCAGAATTTATATCCCGTAGTAAATCTGTAACACTTAATGTTCCGTGTTCAACCTTTACCTCCGATGCCTTTTTTATATTTGTGCGCAGACGGATTATTTCATCATCATCCCGCATCAGTTGCTTTATCTTATCAATCTCATTACTTTGCTGAGTCATTTTTAAATTTGTATTGAACAGGAATGTTTCTTTTTGCACAGCTATGTTCTGCTGATTGTTATCCAGTAATTTCTTATCGTCCTTTTTTGTGTAAAGACTTCCAAAATTCCATGTAAGCCGGGCACCTGCAATATAATAAGGTGTGAATTCATTTTTAAGCATATTCAGCCCCGGATTGCCGTATCCTCCCTGAACAAAGACTCCTAGTTTTGGCATGTTCTTTGCATCAATAATGCTCTTCTGAGTTTCGAACAACTTGTTCTGAGCCTCAAATAATTGTAATTCTGGTCGGTTTATAGTTGTTTGTAATGAACTACTTTCGGCAGTAGATGGCTTTATCAGATGATCATTCTCTTTTATAGGTTCACCAATCATTGCAGCAAGCATTTCCATGTAAGCTTTGCGTGTAGCTTCCAGTTCCACTTTGCGTTGAGCCGTACTAAGCTGATTGACCTTTACTGCATCCAGATCAGCCTGATTAGCAATGCCGTTAGTTACATAAGATGAAACTTGATTGTAGCTGCGTTTTAATTCATCCTGCAACAATACATTCTGCTTTATTTGCTCATCCAACAACAGGATTCCAAAGAATATTTGGTTTACCCTATCGTTGATGGCATACATATCTACATCAAGTTTTTGCTTATCGACGGCAGAGCTTGCTTCAGTTATTTTCTTCTGATTTCGGATAATTCCACCATCCCATACATTTTGATTGACCTCAACAACTGATTGATATTGATCTTTGTTTACTCCTTTAATACTTACATTGGGTAATGTAATAGGAAGTTTAGTAATTGCAGACTGGTAAGTTGCTTTTGCCGAAAAAGAAACTTGAGGCAGATAGCCTTTGTCTGCATTCGACAAGTTGTAGTCTTTGGATTGTTCAATCAATCCATACTGTTTTACCAGTGGGTAGTTTGTCTGTGCTTTCTTATAACAATCTTCTATAGACAGTTGTCCGTAGATAGAAGTGTGTGTACAAATGAAAGCAAGGGTAATAATGAATGCCACTTTTTTCATAAATATATTCTTTAATTTTGATAAACTAATCTGTTTAACAATTCTGTTAACGCCATGGCAAAAAACTATGGGCGTAACCTTCTTAAAATTATTTCGACGTTTTCAACCTTTTTTTCAGCCAGTAAAGAATGATACTCTTTTCCGAAAGAACCAGCAACACGTTCTATAATGGGATGAGCCAAAAAGGCAAAAACATTTAATGAAACAATATCCAATAATAGATGGACCGGATCAACAGCGCAAATCTCCTTATTCTTTATTGCAACTTCCATTTCTGCATTTAGCTTCTCAAGAATGTGTCTTATTGCAGGTCCGGCAATTATAGGAAATTTATCCAGTCTTTCTTTATTGGTAAGGAACTCATTTAAAACAAAAAAAGGTAGCTTTGGGTTTGATGCCAGGAAATCAAAGTGAGCTTTGACTATATACTCTACTTTTTCTATAAATGGCATTTTTTCTTCAATCTTAGGCATAAACGAATTAGCTAAAAGAGCTACTTTTTTTTGGAATACCTTTTCGAAAAGATTGTCTTTTGTTCGGAAATAGTAATGAAGCATAGCGTGGTTTACACCGGCTATTCTGGCAATTTCAGTTGTCTTGGTCAGGGTATATCCTTTGTCTAAAAACTCCTTCTCAGCAGCTTCCATTATTGCCTGTTCTGTATTAATGTCTTCTTTCTCTTTCATAATAACACGTTTGTTTAACAGCTCTGTTAATTGATTGCAAAACTATATATTAATTTCTAGAAAACAAATAAAAATCATATTTTTTGCATTTTTTATATTTTACAGTTTTATACAAAGCCTGATATTGCTTTATAAAACATGATAAAGTCAATGTAGTAATTTTTTTATTAAATATTTCTATAAAGAGAAGAAATTTCTTCTTGAATCTCCATAGTGATTGGGTAAATTAATTTAACTTGTGTTTTGTTAGGTACAAAAAGCCATGAACTTTTCTTGCGTTTTTTTGTTCCTGAATTGGATAAGTGCAAAATCTTAGTATGTACTTGATGAAAATATTAACAATTTAAATTTCTAGATTATGAAAAAGTTAGTTTTATTTATTACTTTCTTATTTGCTCTTTGTTTTTGTGTAGGTGGTTATGCACAAAAAACTGTTAAAAAGGCAGATGTTAAAAAGGAGCAGGTAAAGGTTGAGAAAAAAGCTGTTAAAGTGGAAAAGGGAGCCACCAAAGTAGAAAAGGAAGCTGTTAAAACCGAAAAAGGAACTGCTAAAGTAGAGAAAAAGGCTGTAAAAGCTGAAAAAAAGGCCGTTAAGACTGGTAAAAAAGCTCTGAAAAAAGGTGAAAAGAAAGTAACTCCTTCTGCTCCCGTAAAAAAATAGCAGATAAAATTTACGCTTTAATTTATTAAAAATAAGAAAGAGTGAGTAGTGTGAAAATCAGCTACTCATTCTTTTTTTGTGCAATAACTATATTCTATAAAGCTACCTTGAATGCCTTGTATTTTGTTCTAATCAGGTAGGTGTGCCCGGTAGAAACATTGATTCTAACCATCTCGTCTGTCACCTTGGTACTCTGCAACAAGACTCCGGATTCAGTATAGACAGAAATTACATCTCCTAATTCCACACCTGTTACTACTATTGCCTCCTGATCTGTATAAACCTTAATATTGCTTTGGGACGTTTGAATGTTTGCGGTATTTATATCCGAATAGCTGGCTTTGCTTTGAACTACTATGGTATTTGTACTTTCAAAGCTAATGTTTAATGTGGAATTCTCAGTAATGGCAGGCGTTGTATATTGATTCTGAGCATCCAACTGTGAGGTGACATCAGAACCATTAAACATTATAGTATTGACTTTCCAATTCTCAGCTGGCTCAATAATATAAGTGAAAATACTTCCTTTCTTGACTAACTGTTTTATACTTCCATTGTCTGCTTGTTCTATTCTTAGATAAATAGGGATTTCAGTAAATGTAGCAGAAATAGTTATGTTTATAGTATCTTTAGGAATTGTATAAATGCTGGCTGATAACGTATTAGTAATGTCATTTCCATTTAATAGAACCATTGAGAGTCTATAGCCATCTTCTGGCTGGAACTTAAATGTAATGGAATCGTTTTCTGCAACAGAAACATTATTCCCGCTGGTTAGAATGGAGTCATTTACGAAAATTTTACCACCAGAATTGTAAGTTGCATTTATCGTATAGTGTGTAACTGGTGCAGCAGCAAATGTCACATTCAAGATAAGGTCTTCGTTCACTGCTGAAATAGCATATGTATTATTGATAATACCAGTTGTGATATCATTATTGTTAAGTGTGGCAGATGCAATGTTGTATTCCTGATTAGGCGTGAAAGTGAGCGTTAACGGTTTATTGGCTTCAATGCTAACATTAGAATTGATTACCTGCTCATTCAAATAGACGCTACCTCCGGCATTGGCATTAACCGTCAGATTATAATATGTCTTGACAAAAGTTACAACTAAAGTATTACAAGCTGATACGGCTAATTTGTATTTATTGTTCTGAAGCATTGAGACTATATCCTGATCATTAAGTAACACCTTTTCAATTGCATAATTTGCATCTGGTTCAATTCTGAATGTAATAGAATCACTTCTATTGGCAAAAATGCTATCCATTACAATAGAGTCATTGGCAAAGACTTTACCTCCACTATTATAAGTTACACTTATTTTATGTTTAGGTATAATGGCGAAGTTTACAGCTAATAAGATATCCTCATTTACCGATGAAATTGTATAGACGTTATCCATGATTCCTGTAGTGATATCATTATTGTTAAGTATAGCTGATGCAATATAATAACTTTGATCGGGTTTGATGTTAAGTGTCAATGGTTTATTGGCTTCAATTCTAACATTAGAACTGATTGCCTGCTCATTTAAATAAATGCTACCTCCGGCATTGGCATTAACTGTCAGATTATAATGAGTTCTGACAAAAGACACATCCAGAGATTGGTTGGTTGATACCGCAGTTAGTGTGTATCTGTTATTCTGAAACTGTGCAGTTATATCCAGGTTATTGAGTAATATCTTTTCGATTGCAAAATTTACTTCTGGCTCAATTTTGAATGTAACAGAAGTGTTTTCTGCAACAAAAGCATTATTCCCGCTGACTACAATAGAATCATTAACAAAAACTTTGCCTCCGGCATTGTAGGTTACATCCATTCCATATTGAGGGATAGTAGCAAACACTACAGTCAGTGTGACATTTTCTGTAACAGTAGGAATTGTATAAGTGTTATTGATAATTCCAGAAGTGACATCCTTGCCATTAAGTGTTGCAGATGTAATTTTATATCCTTGGCTAGGTGAAATAGTGAATGTAACAGATCCTCCCTCTTTTACTGATGAATTACTGATAGTGACTGTACCACCTGTGTTTGAAGATGAACTGATTGAATAGTAAGGAATCTCTTCGACTATATTTTTAAAGTTTTTCCACCCTGTTGAAGCTTGATAGGTTGCAGTTGTTCCTTTTGGAACATATATTTTGCACGCACTGGTAGATATCCCGGTAAAAGAAAGGGATGTTATGGTTGGGGGTATAAGAGCTTTGCTATGAATTTCAGTTAGTCCGGTACAATAACTAAATGCATAGTCACTAATGGATGTAACACTGCTTGGTATAATTAAAGAAGTCAGACCTGTGCAGTCAGAAAAAGCTTTCGCTCCAATAGATGTAACGCTGTTAGGTATTGTTACTGATATCAGATTCTTACAACCAGAGAATGTATTGCTACCAATAGAGATAACACTGCTTGGTATGATGACTGAAGTCAGATTCTGACAATAATAGAAAGCACTATTGGCAATAGATGTAACGCTGTTTGGGATGGTTACAGATTTTAATCCGGTGCAACCATAAAAAGTTCCAATCGCAATAGATGTAACACTGTTTGGAATAATAATAGAAGTTAATCCGCATTCCTGAAAAGCATTTCCGCCAATAGAGGTAACACTGTTAGGTATGTCGATTGAGGACAATGCAGTGCACTTATAAAAAACACTGCTGGCAATAGTCGTAACAGTACTTGGTATTGTGACTGAGCTTAGTGCAGTGCAACCAGTAAAAGCTCCGGCATTAATTGTAGTAACGCCTGCTGGAATGATAATTGACGTTAATTTCGTACAACCTTTAAAAGAGTTACTCCCTAAATAGTAAATACTTTTGGGAAGAATTAGTGAGGTCAGGTTGTTCAGATTACGAAACATATTGCTTGAAATGGAATTATCTTTCGTATAATCATAATAGCTATATTCAAAAATATAAATAAAAGGAACGCCACCTGCCACAATGTTTGCATCTGCCAGATTAAGTGTGGTTACTTTTCCTGGAGTTATGCTGTCCAAAGCTGTACGGCCGGCCATTTCGCGAATAAACTTGATATCAGTTCCGTTTAAAAATCCCGATAATGTCAGGTCGGTAATTGAGTATTTATCTGCAGATGAAATGAGTGTAGGTAAAGTACCGGCTTTATCAACGTGAATGTTAGCAGAACTATTCTGAGCTTGCAAAACCAAACCTGACAACAGACATGCTACTATGAGAAAATATCTACAGATGGTGCTTGCTTTCATAATAATTGAATTAAAATTTGCCTATTCCCTTAGGCTGGCATTAATACATATGGAAAGAGCAGGAACAAACAACTAAACATTGTACTCTTTCTTAATATTTAATCTAATATGTCATGTGAAACCAAATGATGATATGTATATTGCTGATTTATAACAATATACGGTCCGTTGTATTACTAATAATCTATGTAATTGTTTATTTATAACAAATAGTACTAAAAATAGTTCTTAGAAAAGTTAATGAATTGATTATAAACTAATCTCTCCACTGTAATACTGATGTAAGTTTTATTCGTCGTAATAGGATATTCATTTTATAAAATATAATAATATGAATTATATCAACAAGTTAAATTAAAGTTTGAACGTTTTTTTAAACCGATTGTTCTATCAATATAGATTTTTAATTATATCTATTCTGTAGATGTGAAATCGTATAATTAACTGCAAACTAAAAAGATATGTATATGTCAAAAAGGCTCATTCTTTTTTTAGCATTTAGCATGTACATTACAGGGTTCATTGCTTTGGCACAAACGCTTACAGCTAAAGATATTGTAACAAGATGCGACGAAAAGGCTCGTGGAAAAACCAGTCAGGGAGAAATGACCATGACAATAATCCGACCTACCTGGAGCAGGTCAATAACCATGAAAAGTTGGGAAAAAGGCCATGGCTTGTCACTAATTGTGATTACTTTACCTGCTAAAGATAAAGGACAGGTATTTCTGAAGATCAAAACAGAAATGTGGAACTGGCTTCCTTCCATTGAAAGAATGATTAAAATTCCACCTTCCATGATGTTGCAATCGTGGATGGGGTCCGATTTTACCAATGATGATCTGATAAAAGAATCTTCCATAATCAAAGACTACACGCATAAATTACTGGGTAAGGAAACTGTAAGAGAGATGCTTTGTTATAAAATAGAGATGACGCCGCTTCCCGAAGCTGCTGTAACCTGGGGAAAAGTGGTTATATGGATCACTGTGGATGGCTTCAATCAATGGAAAGCTGAATATTACGACGAAGATATGAGTTTGATAAACGTATTGAATGCATACAATATTAAAAAAATGGGAGATAGGGAAATACCTACTCAATTAGAAATTGTTCCTGTAGATAAAAAAAATAACAAAACCATTCTGGAAATAAAAAGTGTGATTTACGATCAACCAATAAAGGATAACTTTTTCTCACAACAGAATATGAGGAGTGTAAGTCAGCGCATTAAATAATTCAAGATGACACAGTATATAAAGTTGGCATGGCGGAACTTATGGCGGAATAAACGTAGAACGATTATCACTTCGGCTTCTGTGTTTTTCGGAGTGGTATTGTCATCGTTTATGAGATCCGGGCAGGAAGGTTCGTATGATCAGTACATTCGTGCGATTGTCAATTCTTATACGAGTTACATTCAGATTCACAAAAAAGGCTATTGGAACGATAAGGTTATTAATAATACGTTTCAGCTTAATCAGTCGATAGAATCTGTACTGAATAAAAATAAAAATATCACCCTTTATTCTCCCCGTTTTGAAACATTTTGTCTGGCCTCTTCTGAGGATTTTACGAAAGGGGTAATGGTTTTCGGTATTGATCTGCAAAGGGAGGATAAAATAACCAATATTTCCGGAAAGTTAAAACAGGGCTGCTATCTTAAAAATGGTGATGATGGAATTATACTGAGCAGTGTGTTGGCTAAGTTCTTGAAACTGAATGTAAACGATACCTTGGTTTTGATAGGGCAGGGGTATCATGGTACAAGTGCTGCGGGAAAATTTCCAGTTCGTGGCATTATCAAACATCCCTCTCCTGAACTCGACAGATCACTGGTGATAATGGAAATCAAAAAATGCCAGGAGCTGTTTTCTGCTTCCGGTTTGCTGACTTCAATGGCAATAATGGTACATGACGACGATGAGGTAGCTGAAACAAAAAATGCTCTTTTGAAAAATCTGCCGGCCGGTCTGGAAGTGATGGATTGGAAGGAGATGAATGAGTTGCTGCTGAAACAAATTGAAAGTGACCGTGGCGGTGGAGTAATTGAGATAGGCATTTTGTACCTGATTATCGCATTTGGAATTTTTGGAACGATAGTGATGATGATGGCTGAGCGAGAAAAAGAGTTTGGAGTGATATTGGCCTTAGGAATGCAAAAATATAAATTAATGCTGGTGCTAGTGCTTGAGACTGTTTTTATAGGCATGCTCGGGGCAATAACCGGTATTCTTACAAGTATTCCTGTTTTGGGCTACTATCATTATCATCCTATCCCGTTTACCGGACAAGCTGCTGAGATGATGCTGGAAATGGGATTTAATCCGGCCATGTTCTTTTCGCTGGATCCATTGATCTTTTTAAAACAGGCACTGACCATTTTTATATTCACACTCATTATCGGGATTTATCCTGTATTGAATATCTGGAGATTAGAGATAACAAACGCATTACATAACTAAAATTGAGAAACCATGCTTGGGAATTTATCCTGGAAAAATATCTGGAGAAATAAATTGCGGAGTTCCACCGTGATTGCTGCTGTTGCTTTGGGTGTCTTTGCCGGAGTATTTATGATTGCTTTAATGAATGGAATGATTGATAGCCGCTTACAAGCCATTATTCATACTGAAATTTCTTCCATCCAAATACACAATCCTGAATTTCTGGCCAACAGTGATTTTTCACGTCGTATACCTGATGCAGATAAAGTTGTGCAACGAGTGAATGAAATGGACCATGTAATCAGTGTAAGTAAGCGTTTGGTTATCACCTCAATGATTGCTTCGGCCAAAGCGAATACCGGAGTAAAGATTCTGGGTGTAACACCCGATATGGAACGGAAAGTGACAAACATTTGTGATAAAATGATTGAAGGCAGCTATTTTAACAGTAACAAAAAGAATGCAATAGTTATTGGCAAAAAGCTGGCTGAGAAACTAAAAATTGGTCTGAATAAAAAGGTGGTTATCACTTTGCAGGATGCTAATATGAATATAACCGGGGGTGCTTTTAGGGTAGTGGGTATCTACGAAACCGATAACTCTTTGTTTGATGAATCAACTGTCTATGTTAGATACAACGACTTATGTGCTTTGACGGGATTGAATACAACTGAAGTTCATGAAATTGCTGTTATGATTGATAAAGACAGCAATTCCGGACTTATAAGAAATGTGCTGAAATTCAATTTTCCGGAACTGGATATTCAGGATTGGACACAACTGAGTCCTGAAGCAGGCTATTTGATTAGTGCCATGAATCAGTATTTATATATTTTCGTTCTTGTTATTATGTTGGCATTGTGCTTCGGGATAGTTAATACAATGCTCATGGCAGTGCTCGAAAGGGTAAAAGAATTGGGAATGTTGATGGCGATTGGTATGAATAAAATCAGGATTTTCTTTATGCTCATGCTCGAAACGTTATATCTTTCAATTACTGGAGGATTTATCGGTATTATCTTAGGTTATTTCCTGTGTAGATATCTCGGAAAAACCGGCTTGAATCTTTATTTCTGGGAGGAAGCTTATAAGAGTATTGGATATTCTTCGGTGATTTATCCGGAAATTGATTTGAATATGATTGCTTTTACAGCTTTAATGGTTGTTCTTACAGGTATATTCTCTACCTTATATCCTGCATATAAAGCCTTAAAATTAAATCCGGCAGATGCCACACGAACAAAATAATTCTCAGAAAATGATAAAGATATGAACATAAATATTATAGAGATAAAGGGTATCACAAAGATCTATGACATTAAAACGATGCCTTTCCAGGCACTGAATGGCATTGATTTAACTTTTAAGGAAGGTGAGTTTGTTGCTATAGTGGGGCCTTCAGGTTCGGGGAAAACAACATTACTTAATATTATTGGGGGGCTTGATAACCCCACCGAAGGAGTTGTAATTATCTACGGTGTGAATATCACAAAGATGAGCAATTGGAAAAAAACGGATTTTAGGATGCAAAATATTGGTTTTGTCTTTCAGTCTTATAATTTGATTCCGGTGCTTACGGCAAAAGAAAATATTGAATTTATCATGCAACTTCAGGGAAGAGATAAAGAAGATATTGAGAAACGGACAATGGAACTTCTTGAAGCTGTAGGGCTTAGCAATAAAATGAATAGTCGTCCAAACAAATTATCCGGTGGAGAACAACAGCGTGTGGCAGTGGCAAGGGCATTAGCGTCTAAACCCAAGTTTATTTTGGCTGACGAACCAACTGCCAATCTTGATTCCAAATCAACAGAGAACTTGCTGGACATTATGGAGAAACTGAATAGAGATGAGAATACCACCTTTATATTTTCAACTCATGATGCACGGGTAATGAAAAAAGCCAGAAGAATAATTACGATTGAAGATGGCAAAGTGATGGAAGATGTTTTGAGAGAAAAATAAGAGTATAAAGTAGAAAACTGATCATATGAAATATGAAGTAAAAAGAATATTGCTTCTATTGCTGTTTTTTGTTCCCTTCATTCTATCAGCTCAGGATTCCGTTAAAGTAAACAATGTTACAATGAACGGATATGTAAAAGATATGCAATCTTTTGTTTTTAAGGATTTTAAATCCGCCTGGACAAATTCAAACCTAATTCATAACCGATTAAATTTCAAATGGTTTATCTCTCCTTCGTTTACCGCTTCATTGGAATTCAGGAATCGGTTCTTATATGGAAACATTTTGAACCGTTTTCCCGGATACAATAACATGTTTGACTACGATAATGGAATAACCCGATTGTCAACGAACTGGTTTCAAGGTAAGAATTATATATTCAATACATCGGTGGATCGCTTGTGGCTGCAGTACTCAAGTAATAAGTTGCAGATTATTGCAGGCAGGCAACGCATAAACTGGGGACAAAATTATGTCTGGAATCCAAACGATATTTTCAATACTTATTCTTATTTCGATTTTGATTACGAGGAAAAACCGGGCAGCGATGCTGTAAGGATGCAATATTACCCCACTTCTACTTCGGTTGTGGAATTTGCCGCGAAAATAAACAAACAGAAGAAAACAACACTAGCCGGCCTTTATCGCTTCAATCAATGGAAATATGATATTCAGTTTATCGCCGCAATGGTCAATCAGTCCGATCTTATGATTGGTACAGGCTGGTCCGGACAACTTGGTAAAGGAGGATTTGCAGGCGAAGCTAGTTATTTCAGACCTATGAGCCATTTTATAGACAGCACAGGCGTATTTCTTGCTTCGGCAGGTTATAATTATACGTTCAAAAATTCACTTTTTCTGCAAGTTGAAGCACTCTATAACGGTAACAAGAATTCAGCAAACATCTTTTCGATAGATCAGCTTACATCCAGTAATCTGAGTGCCAGGAACCTCTTTCTGCCTGATTTCTCATTATTTTGTTCTGCATCCTATCCAATTATACCATTAGTGAATTGTTCATTAGCCGGCATCGGTAATTCTAAAAGCAAATTATATATTATAATCCCTACTTTAAATATTTCACTTAGTAATAATCTGGAATTGTCCTTTATAGGTCAGATATTGAGATATACTGAAAAAAGTATATTCAGTCAGGATCTAAACTTTGTATATGTAAGACTAAAACAGAGTTTTTAGTCTTTTTCCGAAAGCTTACGTATTATTATGGCTGTCTATTCTGTAGAATTTGTTGAATGGTTACAAAAGAGTTTTTCTTATTAATATAATAGCTGATAATTGAATCGAGCCGTTCAATTAGTCGGTCACCGGAATTTTTTTGGACAAATCCCGGAACACCCAATTCTTTACGATTCAGATGGCTGTAAAATTCCCATGGATGAAAATATAAATTGAGATAACCATCTTTTTTAAGAGCACTGTTACATAGAAACTTGTATACAGGCAATGGGAACTGATGCAGAGAAATCCAAAACAATGGAATGCGGAACGGATAAGAAACGGAGGCTGGTATTTGCCATACACCTTTTTCCATATAGATGCTACGAGGAGAACAAAGATGATTGTATCTACCTGGAATCAATGTTGGATTCAGAGATGAGTTATATATATATCCGGCACGGTATAACTCACTTTCATCAATAGGCATCATCCGGGGCATGCGGAAACCGTTGACAGGAGTGTTACCAAGTTTTTCTAAAGTATCTTTCGATGTCTTCAAATCTTCCACTTCAAAGCTGGAATGGCTACAACCGTGAGAAGCTAGTTCGTGTCCTTCACGCACAATTCTTTCAATAATCATCTTAGACGACTCGGCAAAAGTAACCGTGCTAAAGAACGTTGCTTTTATCTCATGCTTTTTTAGTAAGTCAAGAACCTTGATTAATCCTTCTTTTGAAATGGCAATCTGTTCGGCTAATGGAATTTCTTTATGATTCTCGACCGGCAGATCAAATTCTTCTATATCGAAACTTAATGTAATCATTATCTTATCTGTAAACTATTCTGGCAAAATTAAATAATTCTTTTCTTAAAACTTTCATTCCCATGTGAGAAAGATGCACTCCTTCGCGTATGTCTGTTTTAACTTCACATATATTCAGGTTTCGTTCCCTGGATGCCAAATATACAAATTCAGTATCGAAAAGGAACTGATCAATTTTTGTTCTTAAAAAGATGTCTTTACCCTTACAATTCATTCCTTTAAGACCTCCCTGAGCATCGTTAAATTTCATACCAAGAATCACTTTATTCATAATTCTTGAGAAGAAAGACATTAGGCTACGGAAAACGTTCAGTTCAGAATGGTGAAAATAGGAATTTGTGCGGGCTGCAACAACTACATCATATCCTTTTTCCAACTGATGAATCATGGCAATCATGCTGTCCTGGCTATATGGAAAGTCCCAGTCAGTATACACTATTATAGAAGAATGTGCTGCTTCCATGCCTTTCCTCAGAGCATATCCTTTCCCTCTGTTTTCCGGGTAGCTGATTAACTGTGCATCGGGCATTATTCGTTTAAATTTTTCTGTTTCAGTGTTGTCCATCTGAGTTCTTGACCCATCATTTACAATAATAAGATGGAACAGCTTGTCAGGGCAAAGAATATTCAATTGATTCATTCTGTCACTAATTATCTCCTGCCAATTGGTCCGGGGGTTGTAGCAAGGCAGAATAATATCGATTTCACTATTCTGGTTTGGTACCAAATGCGTATGATTCTTTTCATTGCAGATTCCTTCTTTCCTGCAAAAATCAATGAAACATAATTCATAACAAATTTTAATCCATATCAAGATACATGGTAATGCCTTAAGTGCAAAAGGGAAAATAAATGCTTTTCGTATTTCCCCTGGAAACAAATCAGTGCACGATATCTCGGTAATAAAGAAAGCAAAAATCAGAAGCGCCAGATTTAATATTTTTGTTTCAGAAGGGGTCTTGATATGCCAGAGGGCAACTCCTGTTATAGCGATAATGTAGGAACTGGACTCGCTTCCTGTGCTAAATAATACAACAAAGAGTAATACAGATGCCAACAACATCATTCGAAAACTTTGAGAACGATATTGTCTTATTCTTAAGTAAGGGAGACAAAATAAAATAATTCCTGGGATAATTAGCCATAAATCAGGATAATTACTACTTCCACTGACTTTTCGTACAAATCCTAGTAAGGATATATTCTGGTAATATGCAAAAAGATTCTGATTGTTTTTACTGATAAGATCTATAAACCAGGAATGATATTGTCCAAATACATAAGATGATGAGGTATAGATCATGGGGAAGAAAAACATAAAGATGCTCCAAAATAGACAGGAGAATATGAATCTTCTTTTATTTCTGGAAAAAGGAAAGAAAGCTAGTCCTACGATTCCATATATTTTGGTAAAGGTTCCCAATATGATAAAAAAAGCAGCCCAGAAGTCTTTTTTCTGTTCTGTAAAATAATAAGACAAAATAATGATACCAGCTATTCCAATATTGAATTGTAGCGAAGTAACCGCAGTGCACAGTTCAACAATACAGAATAAGAAAATAAATAAATGCTGATTCCTGTTCAGGGGCAATTTCCATATAGCATAGTACAGCAAGCAGGCGTTAGCCAAAACCCAGAATGTCAGACCCAGGATATCTGGAAGAATAGAAAATGGGAAAATTACTGTACTAAAAAACACGCCATAATGATTGATATCGAAATATTCTTTTGAATAGGGAATATAAAGTGGTGATTGATGAAATGCGTGCCAAAAGACATTTTTAAAAATGCGGTAATTATTATATCTGCCTCTGATATATCTCAAAAAACCGCATATGATTGTGGCAATTATCCATATTGAGAAAATATAATGATAATTATTGTGTAGAAATCTATTTATAAAAGTGCCTTCTTTGCTATTCATGACAACTTTAATGGTGTTAATTTAATTTATAGAACAGTCTTCATGCACAATTGAGTGCTTATGTGAAATAAAAAGACTTTTTATGGTCTTTTTATAGTTTTCGGCAAAGATAATAATAATTTATTTAATTTTCTAATTAGAAAATTCTAATTAAGGATAATGATGTGTGAATTTAATTTATAATTTATAGAAAAAAATAGGCTATAATGATTATTAATAAGCATTATAGCAATATTAAATATTAAACGGAAAAGTGACAAAAAAAGTACGCTTATGGACTTTTTACAAGGCTTTACTTCGGATCTTAATCCTTTTACAATTCTTTTCCGAATATGCCTCTAGAATCCACTTTTTTCTTGAATGAATACAGGCTAGGATATTGATGCTGAGTCTGCATGTATAGCCAAAGTTTTTCAAGATCTAATTAATCTCTTTTAGGATTTGGATTTCCTCATTAATTGATTCTTTATCTTTCAAAATCTTTTTCATTAACCAATGGAAAACAACGTTTTGGTTATTTATGATACATATATAATAGAAGATAGTATGTTGAAGAACTTACTAAAAGCTAAAGAAGATAATAGCTGTGATTCTGCTTATTATATTAATTTCTTTGGTGAAGATATTGCTTATTGATATGGGTATAGGTAATATTACTAAATATGCGACAGAAAATTATTTGTATTGTAACAGGACTACAGCAGTAGATACTGGGAAAATTGATAAACTTATTTGAATGACACCAACTAATGCAGTTATGGCTTACCTAAGAAAAGATGGGAAATGATATAAACAATATTAAATATGACCTGCTTATATGCTATTCAAAATAGTAGGTTTTTATCAATGGCGTTTTTTAAATGCAATTACATATATAATATATAAAGAAAATGAATGTATTTAAGATTAAATTATAATTTTATTAAATTCTTCTTTATTTTACAATATATTATCATTAAGTTTGTCATACTGTAAAAACTGAAATAATTAGAAGCGTGCTGAAAAGTTATTCCTACGCTTTTTATAACGACATTAATGCCAACCTGAGGGGACAGGAAAGCTTTTTTTTCTATGAAAACAAGCAATTATTTAAAATCATTATTCGTAATAATATCTTTATTACTAAGTTTAGATTTACAAGCCCAGGTTGTTTCCGACACAGTCAATGTTCAAACAGCAGGAACATTAAGTTCATTAATTCTAGCTACTGATAAATATCAGATTACCAATCTCACTGTAACAGGAGATCTAAATGGAACTGATATTCGTTACATTCGTGAGATGGCAGGAAGCGATGTTAATGGGAATAGTACATTAGGAAAACTTTCTGTACTTGATTTATCAGGAACGAATATTGTCGCTGGCGGAAGTAGTTACTATAACAATTATACAACATCCTTAAATGAAATTGGATTTTGGACATTTTCTGATTGCACAGGATTGACCTCAGTAACCATTCCTGACGGAGTAACATCCATTGAAAATGATGTATTTGATGGTTGCACAGGATTGACTTTAATAATCATTCCTAATAGTGTAACATCCATTGGGGGTGGTGCATTTTCTCATTGTACAGGATTGACTTCGATAACCATTCCTAATAGTGTAACATCCATTGGGAATACTGCATTTTATGGTTGCACAGGATTGACATCAATAACCATTCCTGATAGTGTAACATCCATTGGAGATGGTGCATTTTCTCATTGTACAGGATTGATTTCGATAACCATTCCTAGCAGTGTAATATCCATTGGAGATAATGCATTTACTGGTTGTACAGGATTGACTTCAATAACCATTCCTAACGGAGTAACATCCATTGGGAGTTATGCATTTGATGGTTGTATAGGATTGACTTCGATAGCCATTCCTAGCAGTGTAATATCCATTGGAGATAATGCATTTACTGGTTGTACAGGATTGACTTCAATAACCATTTCTGACGGAGTAAAATTTATTTGGAGTTATGTATTTCAAAATTGCACGAGATTGACTTCGATAGCCATTCCTAACAGTGTAACATCCATTGGGGGGCATGCATTTCAAAATTGCATAGAATTGACATCAATAACCATTCCTGACGGAGTAACATCGATTGGGGGTTGTGCATTTTATGGTTGCACTAAACTAAAAGAATTTATAGTGTCAGAAAATAATCCAGCATATAACTCTGTAGAAGGAGTTTTATTTAGTAAAAATTGCACTGAACTGATAGCTTATCCTAATGCCAAATCAAATATCTGCACTTTGCCTAACAGTGTAACATCCATAGGGAATGCAGCATTTTATGGTTGCACAGGATTGGCTTCAATAACCCTTCCTAACAGTGTAACATCCATTGAGAATTATGCATTTACTGGTTGCACAGGAATTACTGAGGTACATTGTAAAATACTGGCACCTCAAAGCGTTAATTCCAGTGTCTTTTCTGGAATAAATAAAACCACGTGTAAACTATATATACCTAAAGGTACTTATTTAAACTATTTGGAAGCTACAGGGTGGAACGATTTTACAAATATAATTGAAGAAGAAGCAACTGCAATCTCACAAATTGAAGCAAGTGATGTGAGGGTTTATACAGATCAAGATGCAATAATAGTGGCTGGCGCAGATTTAGGAGATTATATTTCTGTTTATACTGAATCAGGAGCTTTGTTGCAAACCACCAAAGTAACAGATAATACTATCAGAATAACAGTGCCAGGTAATAAAATTTATTTTATCAAAACAACAGATAAAATATTCAAAGTTGCTTTATAAAAGATATCTTTAAGCAAAGTCTGGTTATGTTTGAAAAAGATAAAACCGAATCTTGTCCGAGGTTTAGGGTATCTAGCCAATTAATTATTACATACCTGATTTACTTATCATCAAACAAATACTTACCACCTTTCTTCATCAAATCTCTTCCCTTACTGAACATCTCACTTTCATGATGTGGCGTTTTATCTTTAAGGTTATTCGTATTAGCACTATTAGGGTTGTCCTTTTTAGATTTTCTTACTTCATTAATAATCCAAAGTAAATCCGTCCAGGATTCTTTATCACGTTTTAAGTACTCCCTGAGTGTTGTACATCTAATGATATTATCTATTCTGCAGCCAAATTGCTTACGGAACTGCTCTATGTCTATAATCCCTTTTCTAACCATTGAACCAGCCAATTCAATGGTTCCTAAATAACGAAAAAGTTCCATCTGTCTGGTTTCCTCATCTTTAGTCGATGGGGTTTCTATAAACTCATATTTCCCAAAATGCAAATCACGATTGATTTCAAAGTTCTTATCGTTGTCATCCAGCATATTTCTTAGTTCAATAACAGCCTTGTTCCCTTCAATATCACTTCTTTTTCGGTATTCTTTCAGATACTTGGACAGATGGTAACTTGCTATAAACAATGCAATTGAAGAAAAGAACAGGGTGGTTAGTTTACCATACCCGGCTTCTGTTCCAAACCAAAAGAAAATGGTTCTTATTAAAGCACGAGTCGCACCGAAGCTTCCAAACTTAACTGCCAGAATTGCACCAAACTGAAATATAATGAGGATAAACAGTAACAGATTAATAAACCATATCAAATCTTTATATGGATCAATATTATCTATTTTTTCTCTAAATGTTTTAGGAAAAGCATAATAGTGCTTAGTAAAGAAATCGATATGTTTCTTGGAAATGTATTTTAATACACCAATTATAGCAATAATAACTATCGCCCAAAATAAAACATAAAACATAATCTACATCATATTTTCCTCTGCTGTCCCCATCGCAGAGAAGTTATCAATGAAAAACGAAGGACAAATTATGAGCACTTATTTAACCGGCAATGCAGTAGAAATAATCACAACTTTACGTTTCCTGTTTTTATATATTACAAAAGTACATATAAATCCTGGAATTATAAGCGCGTCAAATAAAAATATGGCATTTGTTTATTGAGGAAATTTTTAAGAATAATGGGGTAAATGGGGTAGAGTTATATACATTTCTATATAACCCCACGAAAAAAAGCAGATTGTTCCTTTATATATATAGGGATGTAATATTCTTTTTGGGAACTCTATAGAAAACAACCCCATTGTACCTCACTACCCAATTCTGACAACAAAAACTCATCCAGACTTTGCTTTTGTACACGACTGGCTTTCTGGTTTGTAATCTCCGGTTATATTTTTAAAAACTCCCGCCAGCTTTCAAAAAAAACAGGCGGGAGTCTGAACAGTTATTCGGCAATGAGTAAATGCGAGCCGATCATGAAGATTGCTTTTATCAATGGACGGCGATCTGTGTTTACATATGGAATTTATATTCAACGTTTGGTCTCGAAAAAAGAAAATTTTTGCAATTTAAACTTACTGCCTCTAAGTTTTAAGTTTAAAGCGATCATTTTTAACTCTGAAAATTTAGTGATTATTTCTTGGTAAGGGAGATTATTTAAAAAAAAATAGCTAGGTTTCCGAAAAATTATTTGCGAATATAATAAAATTTAAAGAATTTTGTATCTAAGTTGCATATCGGTGAGATTTGTATTAATAGTCTGTATCTTGTTAAAATACCGAATGTCAATAAATTCTGCAATTTCTTATCAACCATTCTTGTATAAATCTAATTTAGCATATAGATTGTTGTAAGTGTTTTTTTTAGGATGATTGTTATAAACTAAATGTTATTGTATAACTTTAATTGAAATACATGGAAAACGGCGTGAATGAAGATCATGTTCATATAGTATTTGATGAATTGTTCAGGAAACATTATTCTAAATTACTCTTTTATGCCACTCGATTCTTAAGTACTGATGAGGCAGAGGATATTGTGCAGGAAACTTTTCTTGAACTTTGGAAGCGAAGGGATTCACTGGAAATGGAAGGCCAAATTCAAGCATATCTTTATCGCTTAGTTTATAATAAAGCAATCAATGTACTAAAACATAAAAAAATTGAAAATGATTATAGTATAGAGGTTGAAGAAATTTACAAACGTAAAATAGCATTCTATGAACCAGATTATAATGATACGATAAAGAGAATTGAAAACATGGAACTTCGACAAGAAATTTATGGTATGATTGATCAACTTCCAGATAAAAGTAAAGAAGTATTTAAACTTAGCTATTTGCATGGGCTGAAAAATAAAGAAATAGCTGATGTGCTTAGTATTTCTCAAAGGACTGTTGAAGCTCATATGTATAAGGCTTTAAAAATGTTAAGGAACAATTTAAGTCACCTATCTTTTTTGATTTTATTAAATCTTATATATTAAGTGTTTCTTGGTTTATAGTTGTTTTTTATATAAATAGATATTTTATGATGGATAATATAAGTGAAGAGTTATTATTGAAGTATTTAAAAGGTGAATGTACAGAAGATGATTGGCGAAAAATTAATCTATGGTTAAGCGAATCTAAAAATAATGAAAGAGAATTATTTTTAATGGAGGAAGCCTTTCATTCTGGTGAAAAAGAATATCTTTTATCTTCTGAATGCATTGAAAATGCTAAGGCTCGGTTGTTTGCAGAAATAGAAAAATGTAATCAGCCGAAGAAAGCGTTTTTTCATGTCAATCCGATTCTGAGATATGCTGCAATGATTATTATTATTCTAACTTTTGGAACAATTGGAGTAACTTATATTGCCAGGTACTTATCGATACCTAAAGAAATAATTATTTCTGTTTCTGATAAAGACCAGGTAAAAGAAGTACAATTGCCTGATGGTAGTATGGTCTGGTTGAATCATTCAACTGTACTTAAATATCCAGAATCTTTTGCAAAAGGTAATCGTCAGGTAATACTGAATGGAGAAGCTTATTTTGAAGTTAAAAAAGATAAATCAAAACCATTTATTGTAAGCAGTGATGCAATGCAAATAAAAGTACTGGGAACTGTATTTAATTTGAAAAGTAGTAAATATGCAAAAATGGCAGAAGTTACTTTGATAGAAGGTCTGGTTGAAGTAAAAGGTAATCGTGATGAAGGACATATTGTTTTGTCACCTGGACAAAAAGCTGAACTGAATAGAAATACAGGACGTTTGGTTGTTAAACAAGTAAATGCAAAATTGGATGCTGTGTGGAGAGATAACTTAATTCCATTTGAAAAAGCCACAATTTCTGAAATAGCTAATACGCTTGAGTACTTTTATAAGGTAAAAGTTGTTTTATCTCCCGATATCGATGAGAATACTTATTCTGGGGTTTTAAGAAAGAGGGGGAGCATTGATTCTGTGCTTAATTCTTTAAAAAATGCCATTCCAATTAATTATAAAATTAGTAAGACTAACGTAGTATACATACAACCTTCACATAAAAAATAACCTTATAGTCCATTATTAAGCATAATAGTGAGAGAATAATCTCTTATGTCTATCTTTGGAAATTTAAAGATTAATAATGGAGAATATGCTGCTATTTAAATATCCTCATTTAAACGAAACTTCTCGTCTATCATAAGGTTACATATTGTTAGATGCTGGAATCAGTAAGCTCAATATGTAATTATCTATATGATTATGTGAGTCAACTTTGAAAAGTATAATTACATTTATATGATATGTTCTTAATGAACTATGTGATTATGGTGCTAAAGGTTGATAAGAAAGAATTTTATTGCTATTAAATATTACATGTTTTTTTAGAATCTGAGTAAGTGTATTTTTTCATTCGCTTGTTTTATAATAAAGAAAATAGGAAAATAACTTATCTTGTAACGTAAAAAAAGTATATGAAAAACATTCAGTGGCCTCAAAGGCTAAAGCTATTTAGATTTTTATTAATTATTGCACTTTTGTTTGCTGCGCAAAGTCATTTAGCAGCTCAGATAAATTTGTCTTTGAAAAACACAACATTAGGACAAGTAATTAATACAGTAAAGGGACAGACTAAATATCAGTTTTTTTATGAAGACAAACTATCGAAACTTCCGATAGAGTCTGTTAATGTGAAAAATATTAGTTTGGTGAAATTACTCGACATGATTTTAAAAGACAAAGGAGTAAATTATAAAATTGAAGATAATATAGTTTACTTATCTCCTGCAAATGCAAAACCAACTTCTGTAAAACAGCAAAGAAAAGGACGGTCTATCACAGGGGTTGTGATTGATCAGTCAGGCGAACCGTTGATTGGTGTGAGTGTAACAGTGAAAGGCACCTCAATAGGTACAATGACTGATATTAATGGAAAGTATACTCTTGATTTAACCGACCCTAAATCTAATGTAACTTTTTCATTCGTTGGGTACAAATTGCAGACTCATTCAGTAGCTAAGAATGATGTACTCAACGTTACTCTGCAAGAAGATGTTCAAAATATAGGTGAGGTGGTGGTGACTGCATTGGGCATTAAACGCGAAAAAAAGATGCTTGGTTATGCTATTCAAGAATTGAATAGTGATCAAATTAACAAAACTGGTGATCCTTCATTAACAGGTGCTTTACAAGGTAAAGTAGCAGGTTTACAAATGAATATGTCAAGTACTGGCTTGAGTGGATCTACAAAAATAACTCTTCGCGGAAATTCATCATTAGTTGATAATAATCAACCGCTTTGGGTTATTGACGGGGTACCTTTTAGTGATGATAATACTTCTGGCGCTTCACTTTTTGGAGGAATAGATAGAGGAAGTACTGCCATAGATATTAATCCTGATGATGTTGAATCAATTTCAGTATTGAAAGGTCCTAATGCATCTGCACTTTATGGGTCTCGTGCAGGTAATGGTGTTATTCTGGTGACAACAAAGAAAGGGACTAAGCAAGGTGGTTTTGGCGTGACTTATAATAACAGTTTGACTTGGACAAAAGTTGCTGAGACCTTAGATATGCAGGATAAATATGGTCAAGGAACAAATGGGATAGCCTCAGAAGCTTCTCATTATAGCTTTGGTGCCCTTTTAGATGGGCATGAGTATACTGCCTGGAATGGTGAAAAAAGGAAATATCAAAAATATGGTGATAAACTAAAAGATTATTTCAGTACAGGCTTTTCTCAAACACATAATGTTTCTGTAGGTAATGTAACAGAAAAAGCAAATTATCGTGCATCTTTTGGTAGTACTGAAAGTAACGGTATGTTTGCTGATGAAAGATTAAGTAAGCTGAGTTTGGATTTGAAGGCTGGAATAGAGATGAATAAGTATCTTTCTATAGATTCAAAGATATCGTTATCTAAAACTAAAGCAAGTAATCGTCCCATTTTTGGTAAAGGTGGTGAAGTTTATCAACTGCTTTTTATTCCTAATAATGTTCAGTTGAGTGATTTGCAAAATTATTCTGATAAAGATCACCGTCATATAAATTGGTTTGGTCCTCGTCTGGGTGTATTAAATCCATATTATATAAATTATCAATATACAAATATGGATGAACGTTGGAGAGCATTTGGATATTATACTGTGAAGCTTAATTTTACCCCATGGTTATTTGGTACAGCAAAATATTCTTTTGACTACTATAATACAGATACAAGAGATGAAGATAGAACGAATGGTATGGATGACCCGAACTCAGATTCAATGAATAGTCAAAAAAATACATTGTTTGAGCAAAATCTTGAATTTATGTTATCTGGTTACAATAAAATAAACGATAAACTGAGAGTGGGATATACATTAGGGTCTAATGTTATGCATAAAAAAACCGATTTTTTGTCGGGCTCTTCTCAAAATATGTATGATAAGGGAACTTGGTATCTTAATTCAGCTCAAGGATTTAATTATGCTGCAGAAGGATTCACAGAAAGAGAAACTCAATCTGTTTTTGGAAGTTGTCAGTTCTCTTGGGATGAGTACATATCTTTGGATTTAACTGCCAGAAATGATTGGTCGTCTACATTACCTGCTAATAATCGATCATATTTTTATGATTCAGCTAACTTAAGCTTTGTTGTTACAGATTTTATGAAACAAATGGATTGGAAAAAACCATCTTGGTTAACCTTTGCAAAAGTCCGTTTATCCGCAGCAAAAGTAGGAAAAGATACAGGCCCATATGAATTAGAAACATATCCTGAATTTCACAGAACAATAGCAGGGAATAATCCAATAAAGTCACGTATAAAAGCTAATTCAGAGTTGAAGCCTGAGATTTCACATGCTTATGAAGCAGGGTTAGATATGAAGTTCCTGGAAAATCGTTTAGGCTTTGATTTTACCTATTATCAGAGTTCAACAATAAATCAGATTATGAATGCTCCAATGTCTGGATATTGGGATTGGAAAAGAATTAATGCAGGGGATATAGAAAATAAGGGTTTTGAGTTTATGATATATTCTACCCCATATAAGACTCAAAATAGTGAATTTAATCTGAATATCAATTTTGCTCATAATAATACTGTTGCAAAAAAATTAAATCCAGATGTTGATTATATAAGTTTAAATTACAAAAAAGAAAGGATGCTTGTGGATGTTGGTGCAGTACAAGGCGGACGTCTTGGTGACATTTATCCTAATGTAAGATATGTAAGAGATGAAAATGGAAATGTCAAAACAAGAGCTGGGCTACCTTTAGTTGAGCAGCCGATAGAAAGAGTTCCGATAGGGAATATTCAACCAGATTTATTAATGTCTGTTTCTCCTTCTTTTACTTATAAAGGTTTAAGTCTCTCTGCATTGTTTGATATGAAATTTGGAGGTGATATTGTTTCTATGTCCGAAGCAGTTGCCACTGGATATGGTACGGCTAAACGAACTGAAAACAGAGAAAATATTATATTTAAAGGGATAGATGAAAGTACTGGGTTGCCCAATACAATAGCTGTAAATGGTGAAGAATTATATAAAATGATTGGTGGAGAAAATGCTGTTGCAGAAGAATTCTTGTACGATGCTTCTTACATTAAGTTAAAAGAACTGTCGTTAGGCTATTCTTTTTCGAAGAATTTATTGAAAAAAACTTTTATAAATTCATTAAGAATGTCTTTGGTGGGAAGAAATCTGTGCTATTTATTGAAGCATACTCCAGGGACAAGTCCTGAGGGAGGATTTGATACTACAATGTTTTCGCAAGCGATAGATTTTACTTCTGTTCCTTATAGTCGCACATTTGGTTTCTCAATTAATGTAGGATTTTAATCTATAACAAAATGAAAAGAAAATATTTTTTAAATAAGACGTTTTTATTTAGCTGCTTAATTATATCCTTATCGTTAGTTTCTTGTACGGATGATTTTGATAGACTTAATACAAATCCATTTGTAAAGCCTAGTGTACCAGGTAATGAATCTAAAGGAACTGGCATTGATCTATGTGAAACAACAAATGATGCAGAAATAGCTTCTTTGAACTCTACTAAAGAAAGTGTGGGTTCTGTGTTTAAAAACTTCACTTATGAAGGCCTGGTTAATGATTATCAACGTGCAACTAACTTAACTCATGATATCTATGCGGGATATTTTGCAACGAATAAACCAGACTTTTTAACTTCTTCTCCTAATTATATTTATACTGATGGTTGGTCTGGTCTTCGTTGGGATCATTTCTATAAAGATAGAAGTTATGAATATAAAGTATTGGCTCGTACTTTTTGGTATTTAGATAGAAAAGCATATAAAAATGCATTTTATATGACTCGAATTTATTATGCATTTTTAGCTTCAAATATGACTGATACATATGGAGATATGCCTTTTGGGAATTATGTTAGAGCAGAGTCTGCTCCTGATAAAGTCTCTTATAATACCCAAAAGGATGTTTATGATATGATTTTTAAAATGCTTAAACAAGCAACAGATAGTATTGTTCCAGGTAACTGCTCATTTAAATTTAAAGAGACGGATGATAAATGCTTTAAAGGAGATGAGTCTAAATGGCTTCGTTTTGCGAACACATTACGTCTACGATTGGCTCTAAGAATTTCTAATATTGATCCGGTTCGTGCGCAAAGAGAAGCAGAAAGTGCTATGACACATCCGGCTGGATTGATGAGCTCTCAAGAAGACAAAATGGCTACAGTTCCTAATTATGCTCCAGTTGCATTGGGAGGTGAGAACCAAGGCGGAAATGAAAACGAAGTAGTTAATTGTAGTTTTAGATATGTTGATGCTGTGATGTCTAAAGATTTGGAACTAGCATACAAAGATCAAAGTAATGTATTAGATCCAAGATGTTCTATTTCATGGTTTAGACCTACTCCAATGGAATTGTTGGTACGTGGGAAAGAACTTAAAAATAAAGATTTTACGGGATGTGAAATTGGTAGCAATAACATTAATCATAATTCAGATCTTTATTCGGTAATTCGTTGCAATGCATGGGAAGATAAATCAAAGTTGAGAGATGACTATTGGTTTGGATATAGTCGTGAATATCTTTGGCTCAGCTATGCTGAAAGCAGGTTCTTATTAGCCGAAGCTAGTTTGAGAGGATGGAAAGGTGCAACTAAAACACCTAGAGATTATTTCGAAGATGGAATACGTGCTTCAATGGATTATTATCATATCGCGTCTCAACTTACCGAACAATATATAAAGGAATTGAAAATTTATTCAACAGATTCTAATCCTTTTATTATAAATGATAAAGAAGGAATGTTAGAGCAAATTATTACTCAAAAATGGTTGGCTGTTTTTCCTAACGGTAACGAAGCTTGGGCTGAGTTTAGACGTACTGATTATCCTCGTTTGAGAAATCATTTAAATAACAGAGATTCAAACATTCCTGGTAAGATGTTTATTAATCGTGTTCGTTATCCGAACAGCGAAATGGATTATAATAGAGAGAATATACCTGCGGGTGTTAATCAGTCAACTCTTCTTTGGTGGGATGTAGCTAATACAAATATGCCATCCGGAGAAAGAAATAAACCAAATAATTTTAGATAAATAATGTTGAAATAAGACTGTTACGTAGTAAGTGTTTTGTTCAAACTGCTTGTTTTATATATGTAACAGTCTTATTTTACAAATAAAGTTTTTTAACCTTATTAAATAATAGCTTATGAATATCAAAAAGATTATCTCCTCGTTATTTTTCTTTGGAGTAATGACTTGTGGAGCTTATGCTCAGCAACCTTATGGAGGATGTTGGCATCCTGATTTTATTAAAAACTGGAGTCCGGCTAACGATTTAGATGCAAAATTTAACCGTAGTACCGTAGCATTGCAACCTCGTTTCCAAGATCCTACGTTAAAAGCAAACCCTTATCAATTCTATGATGGAAAGGTATCGGCTTGTTTAACAATGAATCCAATGTGTAGTCAAACACCTTCTCAAGGTGCAAATAACTTTATCGGTTATAATCCAACGTATTGGCAATATATGGATGTTCTTGTTTGGTGGGGCGGTTCTGCCGGTGAAGGTATTATTATTCCTCCTTCGGCTCCGGTTACTGATATTGCACACTTGAATGGTGTAAAAGTTTTAGGTCAGGTGTTTTTCCCACCTTCTGCATTTGGCGGACAGCAATCTTGGGTTGTGCAAATGTTAACAAAAGAGGGAGATGTTTATCCTTATGCAAAGAAATTATATGAAATTGCTAAGTATTATGGTTTCGATGGTTGGTTTATCAATGAAGAAACAGGTGGCGGATCTCAAAGTCAGTGGGCAGAATTTGTAGCTTATTTCAATAAGTGTGCTCAAGATGATGGTAATAATAACATGGAAATACAATGGTATGACTGTGGAACAAATGCCAGTGGAGTATCTAGCATCTTGAAAACTCCAGGTGCGTCTTATTTTGCAAATTATGGTAGTGCCAGTAGTTCTACTATCTCCTCAAATATGAGTGCAGTACAAAGTCTTGGTTTTAGTAAAGCAGAGGCATATAGTAAAGTTTATCACGGTATTGAGTGTGCTCAGGGTGGTATTGGAGGAAATGCAATGGGCTTTCAGGCTTGTTTTCCAAAGGAAGGACATGTAGGTTCTATTGACTTGTTTAATCCTGAAGAGGGTGCATGGAAACAAGTTGTTAAGGATTTGTTAGGAACAGAAAGTGCATGTGGATCAAGCGCTTATGGAGCGATGAACAGCGTGTTTGCAAATGAGTCACGTTTCTGGACTAATATACAAGCTGATCCAACAAATACTCAAGATCGTGGTTCGTATGATTCATGGCCTGGTTTTGCTAATGGATTGATGGAGCGTACTACAATTCAGAATAAACCTTTTGTTACTTCATTTAGTGCAGGTCTTGGGAAGGCTCGTTATGTGAATGGAGAGAAAAAAGGAACTCAGGACTGGTATCATAGAGGTATGCAAAATATCATGCCTACATGGCGTTGGTGGATTGAATCTTCAGTAAAAGGTGAAATCGGTATAACAATGAACTGGGATGATGCTTATAATATGGGTACCAGTTTAATTGTGAAAGGTAAACTTTCTGCTAATGTTGACCATACAGTACGTCTGTACAAAACAAAACTGGCTGTAGCATCCGGTGATAAATTCCAGCTGGTTTATAAAACAAATACTGCTAACAGCATGGAAGTTAAACTGGGCATTTCTGAAAATAACAACAGTTTTGAGACATTCCCTATAACAGAAATATCAACAAATAACGGATGGTCAGTCGCAACAGTTGACCTGTCTTCGTTGTCAGGAAAAACTATATCTGTAATTGCATTGAACTTTAAATCTTCAGCTGAGGTTGCTGATTATCAAACAAAATTAGGTCAGTTGTCTGTTGTTAGCGGATCTTATGCACCGGCAGCTTCTTTGGTTGAAAATTTGTCTACTCAAAGCGTTCTTAAAGAAACTTTAAGTGATGTCCGTCTGATCTGGAATGCTCCAGCATCTGCTGAGGTTTCTCATTACAATATCTATTTAGAAAGAAACGGAGTAAAGACATTGGTTGGTCAGACTCGTAATGAAGGTTTTTATATTTCTAAATTTCAAAGGGCTTCATCGGAAGAGAAAAACCTGAAGGTTTATGTTACGGCAGTAACCAAGGATATGAAGGAGGGTGCAGAAGCTTCTTTGCAAATGGATTATCCGGTTATTTCTGCTCCTGTTGTACAGCTCAAAGCCTTGAAGACACTAGTAAAAACAAATGAGGTTGTTGCCGTTGTAGCAAGAGCAACCAATTACCCCACTACGTATGAATGGACTGTACCTGCTAATGCAGAAATTACTCGTCAGTCAGCAGATACTGCTTACTTTAAGTTTAAAACTCCAGGTCTTTATGATATTGCAGTAAAGGTATCTAATGCTTCTGGTTCAACTGAAGAAAAAAATGCCGGATATATTGATGTGTCTGATTCTAAAGAGTTGAATCTTGTAAGTGTGGGGAAATTAATCAATGCATCTAGTGGCTTTTTAAGTCCAGAAAGCCCCGATAAAATTATTGACGGCGTTAAAGTTCCAAGTGATGTACATGGAAAATGGTGTGCTGGAGGTAAAAAAGAGCATTGGGTGATAGTTGACTTGAAAGAAATGTATAAGATTTATCGCTTCCAAACATATGACTGTGGTAATAAAGAGAACTCTTCGGATAATTTCAAGAACTTCAAAATTGAGTTAAGTAATGATGCTACAAACTGGACTGAAGTTTTGAATGAAAAAGCTCGTCCAGAGAATACAAAGAGTGATTATATTAAGCCTACTGAAGGACGTTATGTAAGATTTACTCCTTATGATGAAGAAATGCCTATTACAATTCGTATTTGGGAATTTGAGGTTTATGGAGTTCAAGGTAATTTGGAATTACAGAATCCAGCTGATGCAGTAGCAGGATTAGATACGACAATCCCAGTCGAATTAGCATATAGTTTAGGAGGTGATCCTAAAGAAAGTAATTTTGCTATGACTGTGGTTTCTTCAAATCCAGATTTGTTATCGATTGCAAATGTTTCAATAACAGATTCAAAAGTTAATTTTGATATGTTAACTAAGTCTGTTGGAGGTAAAGCAAATGTAACAGTGAAATTAACAAATGGTAAATGGTCTAAGGAAGTTACTTATGCAGTGAAAGTACAAGATCCTTCTTTGATTAATATTGTTTCTAAATTAGTTCCAACAGTGCAAACTGCCGATTCTTATGACGAGACTAATGATCCATTAGGAACAACTGGTGCTATTGGTGAAGCTGGGATTACTGATGGCCTTACTTCTACATGGTGGTCTTCTGCTTATTATAATAGCTCTCCAGGACCACATTTTGTGAAATTTGCCTTAAATGACAGTTATCAGATTACTTCTTTTAGAGCACTATATAATTCACACGGCTATTTAAAATTACCAACAAATATAAAAATATGGGCTGCCGAAGTTGATCAGGATAATGCCTATACTTTAGTTGCTAATATGCCAATATCTGTTTCTGATAATGAATTTTTCCCTACTGCGCCATTTAATGCAAAATTTTTAAAACTAGAAATTGCGGCTGTTTCATTTTATGGCTTTTCGTTAGCAGAATTTGAAGCATATGGTAAGAAAGTAGGCGGTGGAGTTGGTATAATAAATACAGAAAAAAATAATACTAATTTCAGCGTTTACCCGAATCCTATTCATAATGGAGAAATATTAAAAGTTGAAGCTGCTGATGCAACGAAAGTACAATTAATTTCTTTACAGGGAAGTATTTTAGCTGAAGAATTAGCGAACAATGGTGTTGCTACGATCTCAATTCAAGGACTTGCCTCGGGTACTTATCTGGTAAGAAGTTTTGGTGACTCAGGAATTTGCACTAAAAAAGTTATAGTTAAATAGTCGATCCTTAAAAAGTCAGAAAGTATAATATAGAGAACTGAACCTTAGTATTTGGTTCTCTATATTTTTGATATAATATTTGCTATTACTAGCCATCACAAGGATGCTTGCTTATGAATGACAGAGTTAACAGCTGCTAAACCAAGAAACCGCCACCTTACCTTTTTAATTTACAGATAAAAGATCTTAAGCTTGGCTGAATTCCTTTATCCGTTGTTCTTCTTCCAATTTACAGATAAGCAATGTATTGTCTTTTTCAGCCACAATGTAGCCGTCCAGGCCCTGGATCACCACTTTCTTTTCCTGAGATACATGCACCATGCAATTTGAACTCTCGTATAATTTTACCGTACCGATTGTGGCATTGCCCGAATTGTCTTGCGGAAGCAATCCTCTCAAAGCACCCCAGGTACCTAAGTCCGACCATCCAAACTCAGCAGGCACTACATAAATTTCCTCCGCATTCTCCATTACAGCATAGTCAATGGAGATATTATCACAGGTAGGAAAGAATTTATTGATGGTTTCAGCTTCTTTTTCCGTGTAAAAGTTCGTATATATATTGTCAAAAATCTTGGCAATATCAGGAGTATACACTCTTAGAGCAGCAGAGATTGTTTTCACGTTCCACACAAAAATACCCGCATTCCACAGATAATTACCTTTAGCCAGATATTTTTCCGCTGTTTCTTTATTGGGCTTCTCTTTAAACGCCTCTACACGAAGAATCTCCTTATCTGATGTGATACTCTCACCTGCAGCAATATAGCCATAACCCGTTTCAGGACGGCTCGGTTTTATGCCTAAGGTAACAATTGAATCACTATTTTCAGTAAAAGCCAATGCACTTTTTATTACTCGTTGAAATTCTGTTGTATTAATTACCAGTTGATCAGAAGGAGTAACTACAATATTCGCATTTGGGTGATGCATTTTTATTTTCCAGGAAACATAAGCAATACACGGAGCCGTATTACGCATACAAGGTTCTGCCAGAATGTTACAATCCGGAATTTGTGGCAACTGCTCTTTTACAATATCTGTATATTTTTCAGAAGTAACCACCCATATATTTTCTGGTGGACACACTCCGCTAAACCGTTCTGCTGTAAGCTGAATAAGTGTTTTTCCACAACCCATCACATCAATAAACTGCTTGGGACATTCTGGCGTGCTCATGGGCCAGAAACGGCTTCCAATGCCACCGGCCATTATAACGATATGCGTATTTTTCATTGAATAAACTTAATTTTTACTGATTATATTTGATTGATATATTGGTAGTTAGCTTAAATCTTTATATTGTTATATTATTAAATTGCAAACCAATAATATATATTGTCGCTATGTTTATAAAAAGCAAAATTACTGAAATATTTGGTTTGGAATATGATTTTAGTAAGTTTTTTTATTTACTATTGAAAAGATATGCTTTAAAGACAAGAGATTACAGGGAAACTTCCGGGAGATAGAGGGTATAAAAAGAGTCTGGCAAAAATGCTCTCTCATTACTGAGCATCTTTGCCAGACTTATAACTTATTTATCTTTTGTCAGCTATTACAAAGCATTTTCAAGAATCTTTTGGCTTACTTCCAAGGTAATATCTCCGGTTTCAGAGAGTGCAGTCAAACCATGAGCTTTCAGCTGTTCAATTACTGCCGGAATTTTATCGGCTGTTACGCCATACTCAGAAAGACGGGTTTTTATTCCTAGGCTTTCAAAGAATTCTCTTGTTTTTTTGATTGCCAGATCAATCTTTTCGTCATCGCTTCCATTGGTAATGTTCCATACGCGTTCTGCATATTGCAACAGTTTAGCACTTTTTTGTTTACGCTGTACCTCAAGAACGGAAGGATATACTATTGCTAAAGTTTGACCGTGATCAATACCAAACAGAGCAGTAAGCTCGTGTCCAATCATATGAGTTGCCCAGTCCTGAGGAACACCTACTGCAATGATTCCGTTTAGAGCCATGGTTGCACTCCAAACATGATTTGCCCGTGCATCATAATTCTCGGGTTCGGCCACAGTAGTAGCACCAAATTCGATCAATGTTTGTAAAATGCCCTCAGCCATTCTATCCTGTACCCTGGCATCGACAGGGAATGTGATATATTGCTCTGCTGTATGAACAAATGCATCAATTACACCGTTGGCAACCTGAATCTTGGGAAGTGTAAAAGTGATAGTTGGGTCTAATATTGAAAATTTCGGGAATGCTAACTCGCACATAACCGGGAATTTTCCATGCTCGTAACTGATTACAGCTCCGTTATTCATCTCAGAACCCGTTGCCGGCAATGTTACTATTGTACCGAACGGAACAACTTTACTTACTACATCAAGAGGAATTGGCATAAATCCAAATTTGAGTAAGTCGGTAGTATCACCTTTGTAATGTGAAGCAAGTGATATGAACTTAGTACCGTCAATAACAGAGCCTCCGCCCACAGCCATTATAAAATCAATGTTTTCACTGCGGACAATTTCCACGGCTTTCATCAAAGTTTCGTAGTGGGGGTTAGGCTCAATACCGCCGAATTCATAAACCTTTCTGTTGCCAAGTATGGTTTTAACCTTATCGATAAGGCCACTTTTTTTAGCACTTCCACCTCCAAAGGTTATTAATACCCTGGCGTCAGCTGGAATAGATGTATCAATATTCTCAAGTCTGTTTTTACCGAAGAAAATCCGTGTCGGATTATAAAAATCAAAGTTAAACATGCTCTGATCTCCTTTTTTTAAAGTTTATATTGTTGTTATAAGATTATGTAATTTTCACGATGCAAATTTAAACCGAATCATCCAATAGACTTTAATACAAATTACAGATATATGTACCATTATTACTGATACTGATTGTCCGCATAGAATTCATACAAATATACAATCTCTGAATTAGATTTAATGAACAGCCTGGATTTTTATATCAAAATAATTGTTAAAGAACGACTCATACTAAAACGTAAAACAATGCCTTGAGGTACAGGTGCTTGACTTCTTCTGAGATGCTACATATAAATGTCTGGTCATTTCTATTAAACAGACTTGAGACTTTACCCAAAGCCTCAAGTCTGTTTTTTAATATGATAAGATAAAATCACTCCTATCACTAATTCTTTTGAATAGGAGATCACCTTTTTCTGTAAGATCGTGCAAAAGTACAATGTAAAAATATCCCGCCTGTCTTTTTTGAAACGTAACCGGATGTTGAACAAACTCCCGCCTGCTTTTGAAAAAAGCAGGCGGGAGTTTGAGTAGTTATTTGCCAATGGATTTAACTTATTGGAGAATGGATTTTATTTATTCACAGATAATTTTATTCAATAGGGGTCTTGAATTCAATCTATGAATGGTAATGGATGGGTATTTATTAGTCGTTACCAATTCAATTTTATAATGAAATAGTTATATCCTTTTTGTATTGGTGCAAATGATCAAATTTTATATTTTTTAATTTAGTTCTATATCAAATATTTCAGTATTGTGAGCTATGAATATTTGATCTTTGTATTTCTCATATTCATCTGGATTTAGATTCATCCTTTCTAATAAATATTTTGTATATTTTCATTCTATTTGCCCTAAATACCGTTCGTCAACATCTTCTTCCTCTTTTACAAAGTAAATTATTTTACAATCTTTGTTTAGCTGATTGCCAATGTGTTCCCACCATATTTTGTCTGTTTCTCCAATTGATAGTCCAAATAAGCAAATTAGGTTAGAATTATTAAGCATAGCTTTACATTCAGTCTCAATACCTTGTTTTAGCATTGCATTTGTTTGTGGTTTTACTAATAATTCTAAAATGTCAATATTCTGATGAAAACTTTCATTATTGATTTGTGATACGTCATTAACTCCAAGTAATATTGTACGATCTATTAGTCCATGTATGTGACTAATATTTGAAATGTTAATATTGTTTCCGAATGCTTTTCCTATAGTAGTAGATTCTTGTTCGTTATATTCAATTAATTTTTCAAAAGTTGTGGTATAATTGAATGAAATAATATCAGTTACCCAAGGAGAGGTGTTTTGCCATTTCATTTTGTGATCTTTTATTTTTTCTTTATCTATCGGTTTTAGAAAATCTTCTGAGTGAGTTAAATCGTCGTAAATCAGATGTTTTGGTTCTACTTCATTTCCAATAGTAAAATTGTTTTCTTCTTTTCTGATATGTTCGGATAATTTTTCTATAAGATCACTTATAACAGTGTTAAACTCTGTATATGTGTTTATCTTTTTTGTGTGTTTGCCAAGCTCTAACTCTAAATCAGCCCACTTGCTATCATCACCGTTTAAATATTTTTGTAGCTCTATTTTTAAATTTGTTATAACGGGACTAGAATTGTCATTTTTATTGATGTAGAAATTATAGAAGTCTTTATACTTGGTTTTTAGCCCCATTTTTATGTCAAAACCATTTCCTATTAAAAATGTTGTATGCATGTTTTTATTTATTATATTATGCAAAAGTAACTAATTTGTTGAAGCTGAGTACTTAAAATGCAGATAAAGTTGAACTGCATTTGATAATTTATGTATTTCTGAATGTGGATTTAATTTATTTGTCAATGATTTAGCCCGGTATTAAGTATCAACTAAATACTATCTTTATTAGCCAATATTATGAATTGGAAATTATATCTTTGTGTAAAATATAGTAACATAATGAATAAGCCCCAAATAACATTAGATGATATTTCAAGAAATGAATTATCTGTAATCTGTAATCATCTTGCATTAGATATTATAATGGATGCAGAGAAAAGAGAAGGATATGATATAAACAAGAATAATAATCATTTATTTTCTGATAATGAAAAGTATGTATTAGAACTATTTGATATTCTTTTAAATATAAATAATTGCCTTGCTTCTATTGATTATTCTTGTATTTTTATGAAGCGTTTTTATGGAAAGGATTATTATAAAAAACAGCAAATTAGTATTATAGACTATTCTTTGTACCATTATGATGCTTTTTGCTATAAAATATCGACACTTAAGGATTTGTATTTTAAGATAATCAATCATTTATATAAATTGAACTTACAAAAACAAGCTTGTAATTGGGATAATATAAAAAAGAGAAAATCTGAGATAAATAATCCATTTTTGTTTGATTTGTTGAGTAGGAATTATCAGGACTTTTCTTTTATTGATAAAAGACGTAATAAATCGGCTCATGAGGGTAAAATGGAACATAAAGCTTTTAAAAATATAAGCCCTTATGTAGTTTTAGCAATGTATGCAGATAAAGGGCCGTCAGATATTAGTAGGGATGATATCATAGCTCGAGGTTCTTGGGTAGAACTTAAATTAAAAAAAAGTAGAAAAATTTTTTTAGAAGAGATTGAGATTTGCCGATATAACGCCTTTATTTTTACTCGTTGCATTTTATGTTCATTATCTGATAAATTTGCAAGCACAATAGATAACGATATACGCAATAAGTATTCAGCAACAATAGATAAAGCAATTCAAGTAATAATTAAAAATAGAAATTGTGTAAACAACGCCCATTTAAATGAATGCCCCAATGGATAAAATAATAAATAGAAATCTCAATTCGCTAAGAATGCAATAGGCTTGGGCAAATAATAAAATGTTCCGGCAATTTCAAACTTTTGGGCATAAGAGGTGAGGCTTGTTACAGCCAGTGTAAAGAATAGAATAAATTTTTTCATTATTAATATGAATTTTGTTAATGAGTCTGCATAAAAAACAGAAACCCCCGTAGTCATCAGACTACGGGGATTTTAATATAGTTGATTAACCTAAATTACTTGGTCAAAGCCTGAGAAACAACAACAGCAACTGCTACAGTAGCACCTACCATTGGGTTGTTACCAATTCCTAAGAATCCCATCATTTCTACGTGAGCAGGAACTGATGAAGAACCAGCGAACTGAGCGTCTGAGTGCATACGTCCCATAGTATCAGTCATACCATAAGAAGCAGGACCAGCAGCCATGTTATCTGGGTGAAGAGTACGACCTGTACCACCACCTGATGCTACAGAGAAATAGCTCTTACCTTGTTCGATACATTCTTTCTTGTATGTACCTGCAACTGGGTGTTGGAAACGAGTTGGGTTTGTAGAGTTACCTGTAATAGATACGTCAACTCCTTCTTTATGCATGATAGCAACACCTTCACGAACATCATCTGCACCGTAGCATTTAACTGCTGCGCGAGGACCGTTTGAGTATGCTTTTTCCATAACAACCTTCAATTCGCTTGTATAGTAATCGAATTCAGTTTGAACGTAAGTAAATCCGTTGATACGTGAAATGATCTGAGCAGCATCTTTTCCAAGACCGTTCAAGATAACACGAAGACGTTCTTTACGTACTTTGTTTGCCATTTCTGCAATTTTGATTGCACCTTCAGCAGCTGCGAATGATTCGTGTCCTGCAAGGAATGCGAAACATTTTGTTTCGTTACGAAGCAAACGTGCAGCAAGGTTACCATGACCGATACCAACCTTACGGTCTTCGGCTACTGAACCTGGAATACAGAATGATTGCAGACCGATACCGATAGCTTCGGCAGCGTCAGCTGCATTTGAACAACCTTTTTTGATAGCGATAGCTGCACCTACTACGTAAGCCCATTTAGCGTTTTCAAAACAGATTGGCTGTGTTTCTTCACACATTTTATATGGATCGATACCAGCTGCGTCGCAGATAGCTTTTGCTTCTTCGATGTTTTTGATACCGTTAGCGTTTAACGTTGCATTGATCTTGTCGATACGACGTTCATAACTTTCAAATAATGCCATATTGTATTTCCTCCTTTATTTATGCGTGACGTGGATCAATGAATTTAACTGCACCAGCTTCTTTTGTGAAGCGTCCGTATGTACCGGTTACTTTCTTCAAAGCTTCATTAGCATCGGTTCCCTTCTTAATCTCATCCATGAATTTACCCATGTGAACGAATTCATAACCACAGATTTGATCGTCTTCATCCAAAGCAAGAGTTTTGATGTAACCTTCTGCTAGTTCAAGGTAACGAGGACCTTTTGCCAAAGTACCGTAAAGTGTACCTACCTGGCTACGGAGACCTTTACCCAAGTCTTCAAGACCTGCACCAATAATCAAACCACCTTCAGAGAAAGCAGACTGTGTACGTCCATAAACAATCTGAAGGAATAGTTCACGCATTGCTGTGTTGATTGCATCACATACAAGGTCAGTGTTTAATGCTTCAAGGATTGTTTTTCCCGGAAGGATTTCTGCTGCCATTGCTGCAGAGTGAGTCATACCGGAACAACCGATTGTTTCGATCAACGCTTCCTGGATAACACCTTGTTTTACATTAAGTGTCAACTTACATGCGCCTTGTTGTGGAGCACACCAGCCAATACCGTGTGTTAAACCAGAGATGTCTACAATTTCTTTAGATTTTACCCATTTTCCTTCTTCTGGTATGGGAGCTGGTCCGTGATTAGGACCTTTCTGTACAACACACATGTGTTCTACTTCCTGTGAATAAGTCATATTAGCTCTTTTTTACGTATTAAATAAAAAACTCGTAACTACCGATTTTTTCAAATCGAACGCAAAGTTAGTTCTTTTATTCTTTTTTTGCAACGCATGGTTCATTACTTTTTTAAGAAATGAATTAAATAGTTTTATTTTTCTTTCTTTTGTAAAGTCAATATTGCATTTAAGTAACTTTAGAGCAAAGGAAAGGGCCGGGAAGGGGAAAGCTATAATACTATCTTAAAGATGGTTGTTCCTTTTACCCGGATTATTTTGGAAATGGAAGACTGGAGGATTTTAACTTTCGTATTACAGTTTTTGATGTAAAAGTTTTGTGACAAAATTTATGCAAGAAGATGTATATGCATACAGGTTAATTTTTGCACAAAGTAGTGGTGGAAGTGGCGCATTTTCGTTTTTCTGAAATCTTGCTTTATAATGCTCAAAGATGCCGGATGTAGATGAAAAACATATTTTAATCTATTTTCTTGGAGTATTTGACCAATAATATCTATCTTTGAATCCTCTTTTTAAAATAAAGACAGATGGCTACAACAATAGAAATTTCGGATAGTGTATTAAAGGAAACTGCACCTTTAGGAATGGATGAGTTTATCAGTGTATTTACCGACAAATATCTGGAAGTAATTGGCGGGGAATTAAAAGCAGAAACAATGGATCTGCTTAATGGATCTCAACACGCAGTGCTGGCTTATCATTTTTTTCGGGAAGAGGTGATGGAAGGTGGCTTTGTGCAACTTATCCAGAATGGATACGGAGGATATATTTTTGATAACCCTTTTGCTAAATCCATGCGTTTATTCGGTGCCGAAGAGTTTTCCAAACTGATTTATAAGGCTAAGAAAATATATGATGTCAATAAGGACGATCTGGAGAAGGAAAGAGATGACGATGATTTTATGGCAATGTACGAGAAATATGAAGCGTTTGATGATCTTGAAGAGGAATTTCTTGAAAAAGAAGAGGAGATAACCTCGATTATTGCTGAATATATAGATGAACATTTGGAGGAATTTGCAATAATAAAGCAGTAGTAATGCAGTATTTGTGTGTTTAGTGCATTTATATATAAAATAAAAAGAATGGACGATGTGCATCTCTCTTTATTTTATATATTTGTATATCAAAATAAACACACTATTAAGAATTTGAATTATGAAAAATTTAAAAATGATTGTTGTTACCCTTGCAATGCTAATGGGTATTTTTTTTACATCTTGTGTTGACACAAACAGTAATTCGTCATCAACATATGATTTTTATGGATGTGCAACCGTTTATCAGGCAGCAGGCGGCGTTTTGCTTGTAACAGATGGCGGCCTTACTTTAACCGTAACTAATCCATCTGACATATTACTTAAAGATGGCACTTATCCAACCCGAATATTTGGATACTATAAACTGGCTGCAGGGGAAGTGTTGCAAGATAACAAAACGGCTTACACAGTAGAAGTGAATAACACCTATAGTAGTGTGATTCCGACAAAGGATTTTAATCAGAAACCGGATACATTGGCAAATTATGCAATAACAAGTTTAGATGGCTTTTTTGTTGCAAATCACTATGCAACCGTATCATTATCATTTCCTTATGCAAGTGGAAGCAGTGTAAATTTTGATATGTTCGAACAAAAAGTTAGTAACGATACACTTTATGTAAAGCTTAACTATTCAAAAGGAGGAGCTACTCCTAGCTACCAGGCAAGCCAGATACTATATAGCTTTAAAGTACCTGAAATAATTAGTGATATACAACCGAAAAACGACTCAATCTGGGTAAAAGTCTCTGCAAGGGGTGCCTATGATCAAATAATAGAAAAGAGCGTGCGGTGCAAATATGAATATTAGAATTGAATTACAAGAATTTATTTAAAAAAGTAATGTTATTAATTTCCTCTCCTGCCAAGGCATGGGAGGAAATTAGTTTAGAAGAGGATAAACGAAAGGGCTTGGCTACTTTTGTTTATCCTATGATTGGTTTATGTGGAATGGCTGTTTTCGCTAGTGTATTCATCTATAATTTCACAAGTGATGGCCTTACCACCAACCAGCTTTTTCAGTTAGCCATGACTAGGTGTTGTGCAGTTTTTATTGCTTTCTTTGCCGGATATTTCCTTGCAGCAAAGACTGTTAGTAAAATGGCACGCAGCATGTTTCATGTAGATTGTGATATGCCGAAAGCTGAACAGCTTGTGGGATATGCAATGGCTGTACCTTTTGTTTTGAAAATTATTGTGGTACTGATTCCTGCTTTTCTCATACTCAAACTGATTTTTCAGTTTTACATAATCTATCTTCTTTGGGAAGGGGCGAGGATTTTGCTGAAGATGAATGAAAACAAAAGTACCTGGTTTTCCATTTTCTCTTCCATAATAATTATTTTCTGTCCCATCATTATTGAAACCATTTTTAATAAACTGACTGTTCTGCTAAGCTAACTATATGAAACAAGCTCCTGTAAATATAAAAAATAAACGCGCCACTTTCGATTATGAATTAGTGGACACTTTTACTGCCGGTATTGTGCTCACCGGAACGGAAATTAAATCTATCCGTATGGGCAAGGCCAGTCTGGTAGATACCTTCTGCTTCTTTGCCCGTCAGGAACTGTGGGTGAAGAATATGCATATTGCCGAGTATTTCTATGGTTCCTATAATAACCATGTAGCCCGTCGCGACCGCAAGCTGCTGCTCTCGAAAAAAGAACTGAAGAAGCTGGAAAGGGCTACAAAAGAGACCGGATTTACTATTATACCGGTTCGTATGTTTATCAACGAAAAGGGATTGGCAAAGGTGGTAATTGCTTTGGCTAAAGGTAAAAAGCAATATGATAAGAGACAGTCTCTAAGGGAAAAGGATGATAAACGCGACATGGACAGAATGTTTAAAAAATAAGAATGAAAGACTTTATAGTCGTTTGGTGTTTACGACTAAAAGATTATCTTTTTATAAACAAGTTGCATTCAAATGCTGTTTAACTAAATATCTGAACAGCTTTTAAAATAGTAGTTATATAATGAAACCAACCATTCAACAGTTAGTTTCCGAGCGCATCCTGATACTGGATGGAGCTATGGGCACAATGATTCAGCAGTATAATCTGAGAGAAGAAGATTTCCGTAACGAACGCTTTGCACACATTCCCGGACAGATGAAAGGGAACAATGATTTGCTTTGCCTTACCCGTCCTGACGTAATCAAAGACATTCACAGAAAATACCTGGAAGCCGGAGCCGATATTATTGAAACCAATACATTTAGCTCTACTACGGTTTCCATGGCCGATTACCATGTGCAGGAGTATGTGCGTGAAATGAATCTGGCTGCTGTAAAGATTGCCCGTGAAGCTGCGGACGAGTTTACCCGGATGAATCCGGATAAACCACGGTTTGTGGCTGGTTCTGTGGGACCTACCAATAAAACATGCTCCATGTCTCCGGATGTGAATAATCCGGCTTTCCGTGCCTTGTCGTATGATGATCTGGCTGCTTCCTATCAGGAACAGATGGAAGCTCTGATTGACGGTGGGGTAGATGCTATTCTTATTGAGACAATCTTTGATACTCTGAACGCAAAGGCTGCCATTTATGCGGCAGAGAGTGCTATGGAGGTGAAAGGTGTAAAATTACCAATCATGCTTTCTGTCACTGTGGCCGATATAAGCGGGCGTACTCTTTCCGGACAGACACTGGATGCTTTCCTGGCTTCCGTGCAACATGCGCCTGTCTTCTCGGTAGGGCTGAACTGCTCTTTCGGTGCTAAACAGCTTAAACCATTTCTGGAAGGTTTAGCTGCCCGCGCCCCTTACTATATAAGTGCTTATCCTAATGCCGGACTTCCCAATAGTTTAGGCAAATATGACCAGACTCCTGCAGAGATGGCTGTGCAGGTAAAGGAATATATTGAGGAAGGACTGGTGAACATTATAGGTGGCTGTTGCGGAACAACCAATGAATATATTGCAGAATATGCTGCTCTGATTCAGGGGAAAGCTCCTCATAAACCTATACCGGCTCCAGGCTGTATGTGGCTTTCCGGACTGGAACTGCTGGAGGTGAAACCTGAAATTAATTTCGTGAATGTAGGCGAAAGGTGCAACGTGGCAGGTTCACGCAAGTTCCTCCGGCTCATTCAGGAAAAGAAATACGATGAAGCGCTTTCCATTGCCCGCGGACAAGTGGAAGATGGTGCGTTGATTATTGACGTGAACATGGACGAAGGTTTGCTGGATGCAAAAGAGGAAATGACTACTTTCCTGAATCTGATTGCTTCCGAACCTGAAATAGCCCGCGTGCCTGTAATGATCGACTCTTCCAAATGGGAAGTGATTGTTGCCGGACTAAAGTGTCTGCAAGGAAAATCGATCGTAAACTCTATCTCACTGAAAGAAGGAGAAGAGGCGTTTCTGGAACATGCACGTACCATAAAGAAATACGGAGCGGCGGCCGTGGTAATGGCTTTCGACGAAAAAGGACAGGCTGACACCTGTGCCCGCAAGATTGAAGTGTGCGAAAGAGCTTACCGTTTGTTGGTGGACAAGGTGCAGTTTAACCCTCACGATATAATTTTTGACCCCAATGTGCTGGCCATTGCCACTGGAATGGAAGAACACAACAACTATGCAGTGGACTTCATCAACGCTACTGCATGGATAAAGAAGAACCTTCCCGGTGCACACATCAGCGGAGGCATCAGTAATCTTTCTTTCTCATTCAGAGGAAATAACTATATCCGTGAGGCCATGCATGCGGTATTCCTTTATCATGCCATTCAGCAAGGAATGGATATGGGAATTGTAAACCCGGCCACAGCAGTGATGTATAGTGATATTGATCCCGACTTGCTGGTAAAGATCGAAGACGTGGTGCTCAACCGTCGTCCAGATGCTGCCGAGATACTGATTGAAACAGCTGAAAGTTTGAAAGATTCTGCTAATGATAATAGTCAGGCAGCAGTAAAGCACGATGCATGGAGAGACGGAAATGTAAACGAGCGCTTGAAATATGCTCTAATGAAGGGTATCGGCGATTTTCTGGAAGAAGATCTAGCTGAGGCTGTTCCTCTTTACAGCAAAGCTGTGGATATCATCGAAGGTCCACTGATGGATGGAATGAACACCGTAGGCGATCTTTTCGGAGCTGGAAAGATGTTTCTGCCTCAGGTGGTGAAAACAGCTCGCACCATGAAGAAAGCTGTTGCCATTCTTCAGCCGCTGATTGAAGCTGAAAAGCAAGAAGGTTCTACTTCTGCCGGCAAGATGCTTATTGCTACAGTAAAAGGGGATGTGCACGATATTGGTAAGAACATTGTTTCGGTGGTGATGGCCTGCAATAATTTCGAGGTGATTGACCTCGGGGTAATGGTTCCGGCCGAAACGATTGTGCGGCGTGCCATAGAGGAAAAGGTGGACTTTATAGGACTGAGCGGATTAATCACTCCTTCTCTGGAAGAGATGGTACATGTAGCTGCCGAGCTTCAGAAAGCCGGACTCAATATTCCTTTGATGATTGGCGGGGCAACTACCTCCAAATTGCATACTGCGCTGAAAATAGCACCTGTCTACAGTGGTATAGTGGCTCACCTGAAGGATGCTGCCCAGAATGCCTCACTGGCTTCTCGCTTACAAAACCCGCAGACAAGAGAAAAGCTTGCCGGGGAATTGAATAAGGAGTACAAAGTTCTCCGTCAGAAGAATGAGAATAAGAAGGTGGATACTGTTTCAATTGATGAAGCACAGAAGAATAAACTGAATTTGTTCTAATTAAATTAACTGAGTACCTATGAATACTTTTTATTACTCATCTCCGGTGGGGATTCTTGAGATTAAATCTACAGACGATCATATTACTCAGCTGTTATTTAAGGACTCTGCCGGAACATCTTCTGAAACTATTACTCAGGTAATGAAGGAATGCATCAGTCAGTTGGACGAATACTTTTCCGGGAGCAGGCAGAATTTCTCATTGCCTCTGGCTCTCGAAGGTACACATTTTCAGCAATCGGTGTGGAAGGCTTTACAAACCATTCCTTATGGGCAGACTATCAGTTACAAGCAACTGGCGGAAAAAGTGGGTAACCCCAAAGCTTGCCGCGCTGTTGGTAATGCAAACGGGAAAAATCCTATTGCAATTATCATTCCCTGTCACCGTGTGATTGCCGGTGACAATTCGTTAGGTGGCTATTCCGGCGGACTTGATACAAAGACCACGCTGCTTAGACTCGAAGGAGATGCAAGATTCTGACTAGTTCGTTTAATGGGAGCTCATCTTACAACCATGCATTATAATGATTCGCGTTTTTCTTAAAGCCATTATTGAAATTTAAACTTAGTGGTTGACAGTTTTACCTGGGAAAAGTATCTGTTATCGTTTGCGAATCTCGTGATCTTGATTAGTAATAGACTATAATTTTTCAAAGGAAATTTTGAATTTTGTATAAAAGTGCTATTATTAAGAACTAAATTGATATATTTGTGCTTGACTACAATATACAGTACTATGAATAACCTACTTGAAACAGTCTCGCATTTTAAAACCAAGGGAATAGTAGATCAGATTCTTCCGTTAGGAACAGGGCTTATCAATGATTCTTATAAGGTAACGATAAAAGGAGACAATTGTCCCGGCTACGTTCTTCAAAGAATTAACCATGCTATATTCCAGAATATAGAACTGTTGCAGAAGAATATATATTCAGTGACCTCCTTTATTCGTAAAAAATTAGAGCAGAATAATGAAACAGATATTGACCGCAAGGTTATTACATTAATTCCTGCAAAAGATGAGAAATTCTATTTTTTCGATGGAGAGAATTATTGGAGAATGACCCTTTTTATTTCTAACGCAACAACTCATGAGACGGTTAATGCTGCTTATTCATATACTGCCGGGGTAGCTTTTGGTAATTTTCAGGCAATGCTGGCAGATATTCCAGATAAATTAGGAGAAACAATACCTGATTTCCATAACATGGAATTTCGTTTGAAACAGCTTCGTGAGGCTGTTGCTCAGAATGCTGCCGGACGCCTGTCTAAGGTACAGTCTTTAATTGACGAGATTGAAAAACGTGCTTACGAGATGTGCAAAGCCGAACGCTGGTACCGAGAAGGCATACTACCTAAAAGAATTTGCCATTGTGATACGAAAGTGAACAATATGATGTTCGATGAAAATGGTAAAGTGCTTTGTGTTATAGACCTGGATACAGTGATGCCAAGCTTTATATTCTCTGATTATGGAGATTTTCTTCGCACTGCAGCAAATAACGGTGACGAAGATGATAAGAACCTTGATAATGTGAACTTTAATATGGAAATTTTTAAAGCATTCACAAAAGGATATCTGGAATCTGCACGTTCTTTCTTACTGCCTATTGAAATAGAAAATCTGCCGTATGCTGCAGCTCTGTTCCCATATATGCAGTTAGTACGTTTTCTTGCGGATTATATAAATGGAGATACATATTATAAAATTCAATATCCTGAGCATAACTTGGTACGTTCAAGAGCTCAGTTTAAGTTACTTCAAAGCATTGAAGAGAAATTTCCTGAAATGGAGGCATTTATTAATGCTTGCCTCTGATTTAAGAATTTGCATTCCTTAATCTAAATCCAATTACACATCTAACAACAAAGACAGGGGATAATCCATTGGGATTATCCCCTTTTTCAAATGTTCTTGTAATAAGAGTATTATTCGTTGTTCTGATTCGATATGAAAAAGATTCAGACTTTTGAATATTTAATTTTTGAATAAAAAGGCTTTTAAGAGTTTCGTAGTATAGCTCTCAAGCATTCGCCAATAAATAAAATTCATACGCCAATGATTGGAGAACCATTGGCGTATGAATTTTATTTATTCACCAATCGTTTGGTTACCCAATAGAAAGATTTAATGCTTGATTCTTTGCTTATAAACCTTATAACGGTCATTGATGTCCCGGACAAAATTGTAGGTTTCTATCCCCCGGAAATAACCGTTTTTACAGACAGGATCAGTAAAGTACTCCTCGTTGCTTTCAAGAAGAATATAATTCTCCACATTGTCATACCACACAAACTTACTCTTGCCAAACTTCTCAGCCAGTGCCATTGCATCGTAGATATGTCCTAGTCCGGCATTATATGCGGCAAGAATGAAATTCTTTCGCTCTTTTTTATTGGGAATCATGCTGAAGCTTCTGTCGATGGAAGTAATATATTTAACTGCAGCCTTTATACTTTCTTCGGGATTCTCTTCTTCTCCGGCAGATAACCCCATTGCTCTTGCAGTAGCAGGCATTAGTTGCATTAATCCTTTTGCTCCGGCCCATGAAACAGCTCTTGTTTCAAAATTCGATTCGTTGTAAGCAAGCGAAGCAAGAAGCCTCCAGTCCCAGTCAATGTCTTTAGAGTACTTCTTGAATAATCGGTCAAAATGCGATATTTTTCCATCCTTAATGGACAGAATGGGAGAGTGTACCATTGTTTTGTTTAGTTCAAAATACCGCTTTGTACTGGCTGTATAATCAGGAGAGTTTACGCTCTTTTTATACCAGTTATCTGCGGCTTTTTCCAAAAGCGAACAATCGTTTCTTACTGCCCACGAAGCTCGTTGGTCAAAACTAACGGACAGTTTGGTGTCAATGTTGGAATAATAGGTCGCATTTAATCTGGCAAGATCATTGTCGCATATTGTATAAGGAATCTTTCCATCAGAGACCTGCATAATCAGATCTTCCACCGTAATACTGTCGTTGGTAACCTTATGAATTTTGATGCCTCTTCCCAGTTCTTTGTTCAGATTAACTAAACGATCATAGTATTTTCCGGGTTTCACATAGACATCTTTTCCAATCAGCTGAGTGACATCTGTCAAAGTCTCCTTTTTCCCCTTATCCTGCTGAACCACTACCTGGTGTGTAATTACTTTCAGTCCGCAGTAAGTCAGGCTGTCTTTCATCTCTTTTGTTACCGGCAGACTATAGGCAATCATGTCTCCTTCGCCTTTTTTAAGCTTGCTGACCAGTTCCGGAACATTCTTAGCTACTTTTACCCGTAACTTTAATCCTAGAGATTTTGCAAATTGTTCACTAAGTTCGTATTGGAATCCCATCTCCTGGCCGCGGTAGTTAAAGTAAGAGGTGGAACTGTAAAGCGTAAGAACAACCAGCTCTCCACTTGCTTTTATCTGGGGCAGGTCGTGAGCATTCAAATCCTTCTGGCTAGTGTGTGCTTTCTTGCAAGCCAGTAATGTGAAGAGTAGAATACAAGTAAGAAGGATTTTACGCATACCTGTTGATTTTCTATTTTTCCAGCCCGAGATTCTTTTCAATAAACAGTGTCAGAATATCAATAGCTACCTGATTATTTCCGCCTTGAGGTATAATCAGGTCGGCATATCGCTTGGTTGGTTCAATAAATTGCTGATGCATGGGTTTCAGTACGCGGGTGTATCTCTCCATAACCATTTCGGCAGTCCGTCCTCTTTCCACGATATCCCGGTTTATTACACGGATCAGTCGTTCGTCGGAATCAGCGTCCACAAAAACCTTCAGGTCCATCAGATCTCTCAGTTTTTTATCACAAAGAGCAAGAATCCCTTCAATTACAATAACATCGCGTGGCTCAATGTGGATGGTTTCAGGTTGGCGGGTGCAGGTCAGATAGGAATAAGTAGGCTGTTCTATACTTTTCCCTTTTTTAAGTTGCTGGATATGCTTTGACAATAGGTCCCATTCGAAAGAATCCGGATGATCAAAGTTGATAAACTGCCTTTCCTCGACAGGAACATTACTGCTGTCTTTGTAATACGAATCCTGCGGAAGCAATACAACTTCACCTTTAGGGAGACTATCAAATATTTTACGGACAACGGTCGTTTTGCCGGAACCCGTTCCGCCTGCAATACCTATTATTAACATGGTTTAATATTGATTTTTAAAACAAATAAATTACTTTTGCTCTATATTCATTAGAATTGAATTTATATACAAAAATAGAACAAATTAATTAATAAAACAAAGTATGGTACGACACATTGTATTGTTTCAGCTTAAAAAAACGGTATCTGAGGGTGATAGACTAACAGTAATGAACCAATTTAAGGAAGCGATAGAAGCTTTGCCTAAAGATATTGATGTAATTCGTAAGATTGAAGTGAGGTTTAATATGAATCCTGCAGAAGTTTTTGATATTGCTTTAGTGAGTGAGTTCGACACATTGGAAGATGTAAACTTCTATGCAAAGCATCCTTTGCACGTTGCAGCCGGAAAATTATTGGCTGAAGTGAAGGAAAGCCGTGCATGCGTAGACTATGAATTTTAATTCTGAACTTAAAATATTCGAATGAAAAAGATACTTTTTCTATTCTGTTTGCTATTCTCTCTGACAGGTACTGTTCATGCTCAGATTGAAGATCCGATTACCTTTAAAGCGGAGCTTAAAACGATCAGTGAGACAGAAGTGGAAATTCGCTTTACCGGGTCTATTGACAAGGGATGGCATGTTTATTCCGTGAATCTTCCCTCCGGAGGTCCCATATCTGCCACATTTAATGTTGAGAAGATGGACGGAGCTAAACCTGAAGGTAAACTGACTCCTGTCAGCAAAGAGATCTCCAAGTTTGATAAAGTGTTTGAAATGAATCTTCGGTACTTTGAGCACAGTGCTGTCTTTGTTCAGAAGATAAAGATTACCGGTGTCAATTATAGTATAAAAGGCTATCTGGAATATGGAGCATGCAACGATGAAAATTGTCTGCCACCTACACAGGTTCCATTTAACTATAAGGGTAAAGGAAGTGCAAAAGCGGTTGCCGAAGCAGCTAAAACTGCTGAAACATCAAAAGAAGGGACAGAAGCATCCGCCACAACTTTGCCAACCGATACGTTGGCTGTTGCTGCCAAAGATTCGGTAGCAGTGACCGATTCTGCTACAGTTTCTAATTTCTGGAAGCCGGTGGTTAAGGAGCTGCAAAGCTTCGGTGGTGGGGTAGATCACAAGAATTATTCCTGGCTCTATATATTTGTAACCGGATTCCTGGGCGGTTTACTGGCACTCTTTACTCCGTGTGTATGGCCTATCATCCCAATGACGGTAAGTTTCTTCCTGAAACGTTCCCAGAATAAGAAGAAAGGAATCAGGGATGCCTGTTTATATGGGGCTTCCATTATTGTGATTTATGTAGCCCTTGGATTGGCCGTTACGCTCTTTTTTGGAGCAAGTGCCCTGAATGCTTTGTCCACAAACGCTGTGTTCAATATCCTGTTCTTCCTGATGCTGGTTATTTTTGCCGCTTCATTCTTTGGAGCGTTTGAAATTACCCTACCTTCATCCTGGAGCACGAAGGTAGATAGTAAAGCCGAGAAAACAAGCGGATTGCTTAGCATTTTCCTAATGGCATTCACGCTGACTCTTGTCTCGTTCTCATGCACCGGTCCTATCATCGGATTCCTACTGGTACAGGTCTCTACTACCGGAGGTATTATTGCACCCGCCATTGGTATGCTGGGTTTTGCTGTTGCTTTGGCACTGCCTTTCACACTTTTTGCATTGTTCCCGTCCTGGCTGAAGTCAATGCCTCGTTCGGGTGGCTGGATGAATCAGGTTAAGGTGGTTTTAGGATTTCTAGAATTGGCTTTTGCTCTGAAGTTCTTCTCCGTAGCCGATCTGGCTTATGGCTGGAGATTACTTGACCGTGAAACATTCCTTGCTTTGTGGATTGTGATTTTTGTTTTGCTTGGTCTCTATCTGTTGGGCAAAATCCGTTTCCCGCATGACGATGAAGAGGGCCATGTATCTGTTCCTGCCTTCTTTATGGCACTTGTTTCTCTGGCGTTTGCCGTATATATGGTTCCGGGATTATGGGGTGCTCCTTTAAAAGCTGTCAGCGCTTTTGCTCCTCCAATGAAAACTCAGGATTTTAATCTCTATACCAAAGAAGTGCGTGCCAAATTCGATGATTACGATGCCGGAATGGAATATGCCAAACAGCAAGGGAAACCCGTAATGGTCGATTTTACCGGATTTGGATGCGTGAACTGCCGTAAGATGGAGCTTGCCGTGTGGATTGATCCGAAGGTAAGTAATATTATAGAGAATGATTATGTACTGATCTCTTTGTATGTTGATGATAAAAAGCCTCTTCCTGAGCCAATTATTGTAAAAGAGAACGGAACTGAAAGAACTCTCAGAACGATAGGCGATAGATGGAGCTATCTGCAAAGAAGTAAGTTTGGTGCAAATGCGCAACCTTTCTATGTATTGCTTGACAATGAAGGTAATCCGCTTAACATGTCTTATTCGTACAACGAAAACATAGACAAATATGTGGACTTCCTGCAGAAAGGTTTGCAGAATTACAAAAAGAAATAAAGAGAACTGATAATAAGATGAAGAAGATAATTAATCCCTGGAATAAGAAAGAAGGCTATAACTGTTTTGGTTGTTCCAAACATAATGAGAGCGGAGTGAAAATGGATTTCTATGAAGATGGCGATGAAGTTGTCAGTGTATGGAAGCCTCAGGCTCAGTTTCAGGGGTGGGTTAATACACTTCACGGTGGCATTCAGGCTGTTTTGCTGGATGAAATCTGTGCATGGGCCATTCTTCGTAAACTCCAAACCACGGGTGTTACCTCAAAAATGGAAACACGGTATATGAAGTCTGTTAGCACAAACGACTCTTATCTGACACTGCGGGCAAACATTCAGGAAGTAAAGCGCAATATTGTTATTGTTGAAGGACGGCTGTATAATGAAGCTGGTGAACTTTGCACAAAATCAGTTTGCACCTACTTCACTTTTTCTAGAGAAAAGGTGCGTGAAGAAATGCAGTTTCTGGGTTGTGAAGTGGAAGAAGAAGATGTAAATCCATTAAATTGTTAGTTATTAAGATCTTTTTATGATAATTATTTGGAAATGCAAATAGATTAGTTTACTTTTGTCGCATCAAATTAAAGAAGACAATATGTTTAATACAACTATACATCATCATCATTATCCTAACGAATAAATCGGTGGGCGTATAGATTATGTATATATGAAATAGAAAGGCTTGCCGTTATGGTGAGCCTTTTTTTTTATTCCTTATTGATTCAAATTTTAATAAAATAAATTTATGCTAAGAATTGCCGTACAAGCTAAAGGCCGTTTGTTCGAAGAAACAATGGCTCTTTTCGAGGAATCAGACATTAAGTTAAGTTCTCACAAGAGATCTCTCCTTGTTCAATCTACCAATTTCCCTGTTGAAGTGTTGTTTCTTCGTGATGACGATATTCCTCAGGCTGTTGCTACTGGTGTAGCCGACCTTGGTATCGTGGGTGAAAATGAGTTTGTAGAGAAGAAAGAAGATGCTGAAATTGTTAAACGATTGGGCTTTAGCAAGTGCCGACTTTCTTTAGCTATTCCTAAAGATATTGATTATCCGGGACTATCCTGGTTTAATGGTAAAAAAGTGGCAACCTCTTATCCGGTTATTCTGCAGGATTTCATGAAAGAGAAAGGTATCAAGACTGAAATTCATGTGATTAACGGTTCTGTAGAGGTAGCTCCGGGCATTGGATTGGCTGATGCTATTTTTGATATTGTAAGTTCTGGTTCTACATTGGTGAGCAACCGGTTGAAAGAGGTAGAAGTATTGATGAAATCGGAAGCGTTACTGATTGGTAATAAGGAGATGTCGGCAGAGAATAAGGAAATCCTTGATGAATTGTTGTTCCGAATGGATGCCGTTAAAACTGCAGAAGACAAAAAATACGTGCTGATGAATGCACCAAAAGATAAGTTGAAAGATATTATTGAGGTTCTTCCCGGAATGAAGAGTCCTACAGTGATGCCACTTGCACAGGAAGACTGGTGTTCTGTTCACACTGTACTGGAAGAAAAGCGTTTCTGGGAAATTATCGGAAAGTTGAAAGCTCTTGGAGCTGAAGGTATTTTAGTATTGCCTATTGAAAAGATGATTCTTTAATACATCTATGAAAGTAATCAAATATCCCAAAAAAGAGGAGTGGAAAGAAATACTTAAACGCCCCGCACTCAATACTGAAAGTCTGAACGACACAGTAAGAGGAATCCTTGATCGTGTAAAGGCAGAGGGCGATAAAGCCGTGCTTGAATGCGAAGCTACTTTTGACAAAGTACAGCTGGATAGTCTGGCTGTTACTGCGGAAGAGATAAAAGAAGCAGAAGGCTTGATTAGTGAAGAGCTGAAAGCAGCTATTAAACTAGCCAAAGAAAATATAGAAACCTTTCACACAGCACAACGTTTTACCGGAAAGAAGGTGGAAACCCGTCCGGGAGTGGTTTGCTGGCAAAAAGCTGTAGGCATTGAAAAGGTGGGATTGTATATTCCCGGAGGAACAGCCCCTTTATTCTCTACCGTATTGATGCTGGCTACTCCGGCACGTATTGCAGGATGTAAGGAGATTGTGCTTTGCACGCCTCCCAACCGTGAAGGAAAAGTACACCCTGCTATCTTGTTTGCTGCTCAACTGGCCGGAGTAAGCAAAATCTTTAAAGCGGGTGGGGTACAGGCAATTGCTGCTATGGCTTATGGAACAGAATCTGTACCAAAAGTATACAAAATATTTGGTCCGGGAAATCAATATGTAACAGCAGCCAAGCAACTTGTTTCTTTGAAGGATGTGGCAATAGATATGCCTGCCGGACCATCTGAAGTGGAAGTTCTTGCCGATTCATCTGCCAATCCTGCTTTTGTGGCAGCCGATTTATTATCACAAGCTGAACACGGAGTGGATAGTCAGGCAGTACTGATTACCACCTCTTCAGAATTGGTAGAGAAGGTTCTTGCAGAGGTAGAACAACAACTGGCTCGTCTTCCACGGAAAGAGATTGCTGCAAAATCATTGGAGAACAGCAAACTGATTCTGGTGAAAGATCTGGCCGAGGCTATAACAATGACCAATGAGTACGCTCCTGAGCACCTGATTATCGAAACTGAAGGATATATGGACGTGGCCGAACAGATAACCAACGCAGGTTCAGTGTTCCTTGGTTCACTCTCTCCTGAAAGTGCTGGTGATTATGCTTCGGGTACCAATCACACACTTCCTACCAATGGATATGCAAAGGCCTACAGCGGTGTAAGTCTGGATAGCTTTATACGTAAAATCACTTTCCAGGAGATTAATCGTCAGGGTATTCAAACTATTGGTCCGGCTATTGAAATAATGGCGGCCAATGAGCAACTGGATGCTCACAAGAATGCGGTTACAGTTAGGCTTAACAGTTTAAAATAGTAGAACAATGAAAGCATTAAAAGAATTAACTCGTCCGAATATCTGGGATTTGAAACCCTATTCTTCGGCTCGTGATGAATATAAGGGTGTAGAAGCTTCAGTATTTCTTGATGCCAATGAGAATCCGTATAATGGTCCGCATAACCGTTACCCGGATCCTATGCAAAGAGATCTGAAAGAAATGATTGCTTCAATAAAAAAAGTAAAACCTGAAAATATCTTTCTGGGAAACGGAAGTGATGAAGCAATTGACCTTGTTTACCGTGCTTTCTGTGAGCCGGCAATAGACAATGTGGTTGCCATTGATCCTACTTACGGAATGTATAAGGTATGTGCTGATGTGAACAATGTGGATTACCGCAATGTGTTGCTTGATGATGATTATCAGTTCTCGGCAGATAAATTGCTGGCTTCTACTGACGAAAATACAAAGCTTATATTTCTTTGTTCTCCCAACAATCCTACAGGAAATGATTTATTGCATTCGGAGATAGAGAAAGTAATCAATGACTTTGAAGGCTTGGTGATTCTGGATGAGGCTTACAATGACTTTTCAGACAGACCCTCTTTCCTTTCAGAGTTGGATAAGTACCCCAATCTGATTGTTTTTCAAACATTCTCCAAAGCTATGGGGTGTGCTGCTATCCGCCTGGGAATGGCGTTTGCTTCTCGTCAGATTATTGATATTCTCAGTAAGATTAAGTATCCGTATAATGTAAATCTGCTCACTCAACAGCAGGCTATGAATACGCTGAAGAACTATTCTCAGGTAGAAGCGTGGGTAAATATGTTGCTTGAGGAACGTGCTTATCTGGTAAAAGCGTTTGCGGCTCTTCCATGCACGGAAAAGATCTATCCAACGGATGCAAACTTCTTCCTGGCTAAAGTAACTGATGCTAAAGCAATCTATAGTTATCTGGTGACCAAGGGCATTATTGTCCGCAACCGTACTTCCATTGCTCTCTGCAAGGACTGTCTGCGGGTGACAGTGGGAACCCGTCAGGAAAATGATCAGTTGATTGAAGCTTTGAAGCAATATAAATAGATGTAAGGCATGAAGAAAGTATTATTTATAGATAGAGACGGAACGCTGGTTATTGAACCGCCCGTTGATTTTCAACTAGACTCCCTGGAAAAGCTGGAGTTTTATCCAAAGGTATTTAAGAATCTCGGATTTATCCGCAGTAAACTTGATTTTGAGTTTGTGATGGTATCCAATCAGGATGGACTGGGAACGGATTCTTTTCCTGAAGAGACTTTTTGGCCTGCACATAACATGATGTTGAAAGCCTTTGAAAATGAAGGAATCACTTTTGATGATTTTCTGATCGACCCAAGTATGCCGGAGGAGAATAGTCCGAACCGCAAACCGGGCATTGGAATGATGGGGAAATACCTGAAAGAAGATGCCTATGACATTGCCAATAGTTTTGTGCTTGGCGATCGCATAACGGATGTGCTACTGGCAAAGAACCTGGGATGCAAAGCCATCTTCCTGCAGGATTCGACAGATGAACTGAAGCGTAAAGGATTGGAAGATGTTTGTGCGCTGGCAACTGCGGACTGGGATCGCATTACGGAATTCCTCTTTGCTGGCGAACGTACGGCACAGGTACAACGAACCACTAAGGAAACAGATATATTTGTAAAGTTGAACTTAGACGGAACCGGTGCTTGTGATATCTCTACCGGGCTGGGATTCTTTGACCACATGCTGGAACAGATAGGAAAGCATTCGGGAATGGACTTAACCATCAAGGTAAAAGGCGACTTAGAGGTAGACGAGCACCATACTATTGAAGATACAGCCATCGCTTTGGGCGATTGCATCTATCAGGCGTTAGGAAACAAACGCGGTATTGAAAGATACGGTTACTGCCTCCCTATGGACGATTGTCTGTGTCAGGTGGCACTTGACTTTGGAGGTCGTCCTTGGCTGGTATGGGATGCCGAGTTTAAACGCGAGAAGATAGGAGAGATGCCCACCGAGATGTTCCTGCATTTCTTTAAATCCTTAAGTGATGCAGCCAAAATGAATCTGAATATCAAAGCTGAAGGACAGAACGAACATCATAAGATTGAAGGAATCTTCAAAGCTTTGGCACGTGCCTTGAAGATGGCTGTGAAGAGAGATATCTATCATTATGAACTGCCTTCAACTAAAGGAATTTTATAAATGTAATCAGAAATATTCTCTACATAAATTACAGTAACAATGCGGTGATAGGTCTCTGACTTATCACCGCATCGTTTATTTATCTCTCTTGAAAAACTGGCTGCCTGAAAATATTGTTCAAAAGCATGGAAACGCATTCAGATGGTCTGTGTGTTTATACTTTTTTTTTAATTGCCGATGTTTGTTTTATTATGAATATCTATATTTGTTGAACAGTAATATGAATTTAAGAGATTAATATGACAGTTAAAACATTTTGATATAAATATTGATAGGAGAAAGAATAGTTCAGATAGCGCCCCTCGGACTTTTTGAACATTTGAATAATACGGTGGACAAGCAATATAAGAAACTAGATCTGGTATATAAAAAGCTGAAATAAATGAAAAATATCCTTACTCTGATTATTTGTATTCTAGGGTTTTCGCAAAATGCATTTATGCAAGAAAATAAAAACGATTTATTCCCGGATGGTACAAAAATTCCAGATTGGTTTTTGAAAACAACAAAAGTTGAATTAAACGATTTGGGTAAAAAGTTTATAATTACCGACTATGGGGCAATTAGCGATAGCTTGGCAATTCAAACCAATGCCATTCAAAATACAATCAATGAAGCCGCTAAACAAGGAGGAGGTGTAATTGTAATACCTAAAGGCGTTTTTTTAAGCGGAGCTTTATTCTTTAAACCCAAAACACATTTATATGTTTCTGAAGGAGCTGTTTTAAAGGGATCAGATAATATTGCTGACTATCCCGTCATGCCTTCAAGAATGGAAGGTCAAAACCTCGATTATTTTCCTGCTTTAGTAAATGCATATGGAGTCGATGGTTTTACTATCTCGGGCAAAGGTACAATAAACGGAAACGGGCTTAACTATTGGAACGCTTTTTGGCGGAGAAGAAAAGAAAATCCCAAATGCACTAACTTAGAAGTATCCAGACCTCGATTGGTATTTATCTGGAATTGTAATAATGTTCAGATACAAGATGTAAGGCTAATTAATTCGGGCTTCTGGACAAATCACTTTTATAAATGTAGCAATGTAAAAATGATCGACCTTTATATCTTTTCACCAGTTAACCCCGTAAAAGCTCCAAGTACGGATGCAATTGATATTGATGTATGTTCCAACTTCCTGATAAAAGGATGCTATCTGTCAGTAAACGATGATGCTATTTCTTTAAAAGGAGGAAAAGGTCCCTGGGCTGATAAAAATAGCTGCAATGGTGCTAACTCAAATATCATCATTGAAGATAGTGAATTTGGTTTTTGTCATTCAGCATTGACATGTGGAAGCGAATCAATACATGACAGAAACGTGTGGATGCGAAATTGTAAGGTAAAAGGCCCCCAGAGATTATTGTGGTTTAAAATGAGATCTGACACTCCTCAGAAATACGAGTTTGTTACAGTTGAAAACATTGAAGGGGAAGTATATCGTTTAATTGATATTAAACCATGGCGTCAGTTTTTTGATTTAAAAGGACGTAAGGATATGCCATTATCTTCTTGTGAAAATGTCAGTTTAAGAAATATAAATTTAAAATGCGGAGTGTTTTATGATGTAAAGACTCCCGAAAATTACAAACTGTCTGATTTTTCATTCCAGAATTTAAATATTAAAGCTGTAAATGGTTCGTTCGATAAAAGCCTGATACAAGGAATAACTCTAGATAATGTAAAAGTGAATGATCTCTTAATAGAGTAATATTCGTAAGTTTTCATTAATATATCATTTTTGATCTAATAATTACATATTAAAATTCGAGAGTACTTTTTTGGACTGGAATAAAGCCGGTTAATTGATTTCGTACAAATAGAATTGCTTTTTCACAGATATTATTCACGAGATAGAAAAATAAAATTTGAGTATATAACAATATCTATCAACGCTGCCGCCAAATGCGGTTTCACAAAGTTTTGGATACATCCCCGATAATACAAATAATTATTATACTTTTACAACTTGTTATATGAAATAAGGAAATCTATCAATAATATATTATAATGAGACACACACTGTTGTATCTATTTCTTGTGGCAGTTCTTTTATCATGCAAAGACCAAAGTAATGCTACCGACGCTCTTACAAATGCGGAAAAAATAATCAAAGAGAATCCAGATAGTGCGACAAGTATACTAAATAAAATAGATGCCCCTGAAGATCTTCAGGGAATGGAGAAGGCTGATTACTGGCGTCTAAAAGCTACGGCTAATTTTCGCTTAGATAAAGCAATGACAGAAGATTCATTAATTCTCTATTCACTTCAATATTATAAGGACTATCAAATTACAAATAAATTAATTGAAACCTACGAGCTTGCTGCAATCTATAGGGCATGGAAAAAAGATATTTCTGCCTCGATTAATCTTTTAAATGAAGGAATAAATGTAGCCAAACAAAATAGAGATAGCTCCGGAGTTGCAAATTATTATGAAGATATTGCGAGCCTGCAAATGGATAAAGATTTGTTTTTAGCCGCGTTATCAAATTATAAAGAATCTTTGTTTTACAGAAATAGCAATAAAAAGAAGGCTGGAACATACTATTCTATCAGTCTTTGTTATGCCCGGCTGAAACAAGCAGATTCTATTCAGTTTTATATCAATAGAAGCATCGAATTTGCATTAAATGGTAAGCATTCGGTGAACCCCGTATTTACTTCCTAATTTCAGTTACTTACTTTTGTCTCAAAATTAAATAGCTATGATGACAAAAGTACAATTCGAAGAGGTATATAACCGTTTTAAAGAATCCGGCTTGAACGTTAGAGATTTCTGCAATAATGAAGGCTTTACAGAGAGTCGGTTTTATTATTGGCAGAAAAAACTTAACTCAGCAAATAAATCTTCCGGATTAATTCCTTTGCTGATCGATAAATCAGCATCAACTCCAGTGGTTAATCACGCTCATAGTAAAGTACAGCCATGCCGGCAACCGGATAATGATTTTGCCGTTGAGGTAAGCTACCTCAACGGTGCAACCCTTAGAATCAAGGGGAATGTTGATCCATCCGTTTTACGAACGCTCATTCACTTAGACGACTGATAGCGATGTTTAACCTGAATGAATCAATGAACTACTATCTGTGTCCGTTGCCCACAGATATGAGAAAGAGTTTTTATACTCTTAGCGGAGTTGTTGCCGATTATATGCAGCAAAATGTGAAAGACGGAGATGTTTTCATCTTCATAAACCGTACCTGCACCAGCATGAAGATACTCCATATGGAATATGGTGGTCTTGTGATTTATCACAAGAAACTTGAATCCGGCACCTTTAAACTTCCTCTTTACGATGAAGAATCTCATGTTTTCAGGATGACCTGGCAAAGTCTGATGTTAATGGTTCAGGGTATTGATGCCGATAAAGTAACACGAAGAAAAAGGTTTGAATTATGTTTAAAATAAATACAATTTTGCGAGTCTAATATTTTGTATTTTCCCCTAAAATAAGTACTTTTGGAGTATAAGATCAAAGGGGAAATGACAGACACGGCAAACGACAAAGAATTCATTTTGGCACTGTTGGAAGAGCGGAACAGACTCTATCAACACAATGCTCGTTTACAAAGTAAACTGGATGAATTAGAATCTGCCGATGTTGAAATAGCCTCCTGTAAGCAGACCATTGAAGAACAAAAGCTTATCATTGAGAAAAAGGACCAAAAGATTGGGCAACTGGAGTATCAGCTTCAATACCTGAGAAGAAAGTACTTCGGTAAATCCAGTGAGAAGTTTATCACTCCTGATCCCTTGCAAAGAAAACTCGATTTTGAAGGCTTTGATGTCTTGCCGGAAGAAAAGGCGCTTGCCAAAGAAGCCCAAAAACAGATCATAGAATATAAAATCCGTCGTACTACAGCAAAAAGTAATGATAAACCAGTACGCCAGAATTTGCCTGATTCTTTGGAACGAAGAGAAGAACGTATCAGACCAGCCGGTATTGATGAGGTAAACTGGAAAAAGATTGGCGAAGAAATAACTGAAATACTCGAACACAAACCGGATGAATTCTATGTTCGTCGTATCATCCGTGAAAAATGGGTTCTAAAGAATAAAACGCTGAATGTTGAAAAAGAAGTCGTTATAGCCCCTATGCCTTTTCTTCCTATAGCCAAAAGCTTTGCCGGAGCCTCGCTCCTGGCAGAGATATTAAATAATAAATACACCTATCACATTCCTTTCTATCGCCAGCTGCAAATGTTTAAGCAAACAGGCCTTTCTTTGTCTGCGTCTACAGTAAACGGATGGTTCTCAGAATCGGCAGATATGCTCAGACCATTATACTACAGATTAAAAGAGATCATTCTCTCTACGGATTATCTACAGGTAGATGAAACCACGATCCCGATAATCAATAATGAGAAGCATAAAACAGTCAAAGGATATCTTTGGATGGTACGGGCGGTGGTACAAAATCTGGTGCTCTTTTATTACGACCACGGTTCACGAGCGCAAAGTGTAGCAATCGGGCTACTGAAAGACTTCCGCGGGGCGCTTCAGACAGATGGCTATGAAGTTTACTCCATTTATGAAAAAAAGAAAGGTGTTTTACCAATAGGATGCTGGGCGCATGCCCGACGATATTTTGAACAGGCTTTGGATAATGATAAAGCCAGGGCAACATATGCCTTGGAACAGATAGCTTTGCTCTATGATGTGGAAAAACAGGCTGATAATGAGAACTTATCTTATGAAGAACGTGCTGATCTGCGAAGCAGACTGGCTTATCCAATCCTTGTACTCTTTGAAAAATGGCTTTATCAGGAATACGATAAAGTACTTCCCAAAAGCAGAATAGGTAAGGCTATTAGCTATACTTATAAGATTTTCCCAAGACTAACCAGATATCACCTTGATGGCAGATATCGGATAGACAACAATCTGGCTGAAAATGCCATCAGGCCTATCGCACTTGGAAGATTATGTGCAGCACAACATAATCTGCCTTATGTTGGCAATGCAGTTATGTTGGCATCATGATGTATTTTTTTATTAATCAATACTAAACGATTATTTCATCACAACATATTGATTGGCTATATTGTAGCCGTCCTCTAATGGACAATTCTACAATATGATTGAAACACTATTCAAAAATCCAATGAAGGCGAAAACGCATCTTCTATCGCCGCGACTTCAGGAAAGAGAATCTTTTCTGAAAGTAATGAAACAAAAAGGCCGCTGTTTAAGGTCTTTGCAGATGGCTGCAGATTATCTCCTGTTTGCCGTTCATACTCTTGATTTGAATGACAACAATGGAATTGTACGACTTGAAGACATTGTGTCAAGTGGAGAATTCTGGAAGGACAAGAAGTCTAAATTCTACGTAAGTACAGTTGTCAAATGGCTCTACAGCAACAATATGCTGGATCTTCGCTATTGTGACAACAGTATCGTCTTCAACAGTTTTAGCACGAAATGTCATTATCGGTTGAGATACCTGACATATCCTTTATATCAGGAACGACTGGTATATCTTGAATACCTCAAGGATAACGGTGCCGCATTCAGTACATTAAGAGAGCACGCGGAGACTCAACTTGTTATAATTGACAAATTAAACATTAGAGATAAACGCTTGGTTACAAAAGTAGAAATTGAGGAAGCTATATTAAAAACAAAGACCGACTCAGAAAGGAATCACTCTACAATATCAGCTAAGTGGATAAAAAACTTTAAATCTGTCGCTCATGATTGGTTACAATATGCGAAAATGCTGTCAGAGGATAATTCATCATTCCCTCCTGAAGCTGATCTTGTGTCGAGATATATACAGTGGGCAAAGGAGGCCAAAGGATTAGCTAATCCAACATTGGAGGGGAGAGAACGTGAACTTTTGTCATTTGTTACTTATGTGCACCAACGGAATCTGTCTGTAAGAAACCTGGAAATATATGATGTAGATGAATACGTAGGTTATAGACATAACTGTGGGTGTGGAAGGCGATCTTTAGCAACAATAGTCACCACGCTACGGGATTTTACCAAATATGCATATATCCGGGGATGTTGTAAAAATCTGGCGCCTGGAATGCGATCTCCTAAGCAGTTCTCCCTTGAAACGCTACCTTCAGCGCCATCATGGGAAACAGTGAATGTACTAGTTAAGCATTATGGTACATCTGATGTTAGGGGAAAAAGGAATACTGCAATAATATCAATGATGGCGATATACGGAATGCGTTCAAGTGAAGTGGCAAATCTCAAATTGAAGGATATCGATTGGGACAAAGAGCTGATATATCTTCATCGTGCCAAACGTGGTGGCCTTCAGTCTTTCCCACTAATGCCAGAGGTTGGTAATCTGATTGCTGACTATCTTAGGAACGGAAGAAACAACGAACTTGGCAGAGATAATCTGTTCTTGACTCTGTTCATGCCTTATAAAAACATATCAAAGAACTGCATCTATAATATAGTATCACAAGCGTACGGAAATCTTGATGTAAGCATAAAACATAAAGGTGGGCACTCTTTAAGACATGCCTGTGCAAGCCATCTGATCAATAATGGCAGTTCACTAAAGGAAATATCAGATTTATTGGGACATAGACTGTTTGACACAACACGTATCTATGCAAAAGTAGATATAAACAATCTAAGAAGCGTCGCTGAAATAAATTGGGAGGGCGTAATATGAAAGTAAATGAGGCAATAACTCAGTATATAGATTATCGCAGCAATCTCGGTGAGAAAGTTCGAACAATCAAGTATCTGTTGCTTGGGTTTGGAAAATATGTCGGTTTTGATAACGAGCTTGTTACCATAACAGAAGATAGCTGTTCCAAATATCTTGATTTTAAAGGCATACAAAACGGGAAAGCCACAAGTTATTGGTTTTGCATATACTCGGCAATAGAAGGGCTTTATCAGTGGGCAATTGTCAGAGGTTATGTCGAAAACTGTGCACTCCCGAAATACAAGCCTAATGAGCCTGAAATATTTAAGCCATATATATACTCAAACGACGAGTTGAAAAGGCTCTTTAGTACAGCTGTATCTTACAGAAAGTGCTTCAATATCCTTTATCCTGAGGTCATACAAACAATGCTAAAAGTTACTTATAGTCTTGGATTCCGTCCAAGTGAAACGGTTAACCTTCATGTAAATGACATTGATATTACTAATGGGATAGTCTATATCAGAGAGACAAAGTTCTATAAGAGTCGCATGATACCTGTGGGAGATCAAGTTCTGAGTATGATCAAGCAATATGTAAGTTGGAGAGCTAATGTTGTTCGTACGATAACCTCTACCGATAATCATATGTTTTTGGATAAAAAGGGACAGCCGGTAAAATTATCAGCCTTACAACAGGCTTTTCGTCTGATATGCGACATGGCGGATGTTCATAGAAATGATGCGTCACGATGCGATGTGCGTCTCCAAGACTTGCGTCACACGTTTGCTACTAATCGGATTACTCAATGGTACAAAGAAGGTAAAAATGTTCAAACACTCCTTCCTGTATTATCCACCTACCTTGGTCACTGCAACCTGGACAGTACAGCAGTATATATAAGCTTTACTGATAATCTCCTTGCAGAAGCTAGTAACAAGTTCAAATCCTACGTTGAGACATGAAAAAGACAGATAAAGAATGGGTAGGATATTGGTTGAAGCGATACCTGCAAGAATATATGCCGACAATAAGGAATCTCTCTCGTAATACCATTACAAGCTATAGAGATGCTATACGTCAATTGTTGGAATACATTGTATCCAGAGGTAAATCTCTGGAATCTATCAATATAGAGGACATCTCAGAAGCTCTGATTACAGACTTTTTACTCCATCTCGAAACAAGTAAGAGTTGCTCTGTAAGGACAAGAAATCAACGGCTTGCCGCAATACATAGCTTTGCCCAATATGTTGCAACATCAGATCCCCAGTATATGTATTGGTTTGGTAAACTGAAAGCAATACCTCTCAAGCGGGATGTTCCCAAGGAAGTTAACGGAAAGATCGTTCCTCAAATTAGATATCTTGAAAAGAATGAAATAGAGGCTTTATTGTCTGTTCCAGACAGAAGGACACAACAAGGATCTAGAGACTATGTTCTCCTTATGTTCCTATACAATAGTGGGGCTAGAGCATCGGAGATAGCAAACCTTACGATAAATAACCTTGAGATTGGCTATCCTGGACAAGTGCCACGTGTGACGATACATGGTAAAGGAAATAAGACAAGGGTATGCCCTCTTTGGGATAACACAGTACATCTGCTACTTCCTTATATTGAAAGACCAAAAACGGAACATGTCTTCTTGAATCGATATGGTGAACCGATAACCAGGTTTGGTATCTATGAGATGGTAACTAGGTATGCAGAGAAGGCTTCAGGGACTATGCCGTCAATAAAAGAAAAGAACGTAAGTCCGCATACAATCCGGCACTCAACAGCTTCCCATCTGCTCGAAGCTGGTGTGGATATAAATACGATACGTTCTTGGTTGGGACATGTGTCGGTAAACACTACCAACATATATGCAGAAGTCAATATGAGAATGAAAGCAGACGCACTGAAGACATGTGAGATATCAAACTCAAAGAAGGACCGTTGTTGGAGAGAGGACAAATCATTACTCGCATTCTTGAAGTCAATATGATAGTGTGGTTATGTTGGCAATAGAGCGTGCCGTAGGCTTAACTTTAGATTGTTGCATCACGAAGCCAACATAACTGCATTGCCAACATAAGGAAGAAAAAACTTCTTGTTTTGTGGAAACCATGATGCTGCAGAGGAAGCAGCTATTATATATTCCATGATGGGGTGCTGCAAAGCTTGTGATGTGGACCCCAGAAAGTGGATGGAGTATGTGTTTAACCACATACATGACTATGATAACGATTACAGCAAAGATCTTGCTGAACTTCTTCCTCATAACCTAAAAACTCAAATAGGAGAAAATCTATAAATTTGGATGTCTCTGAAGGTCTCCTAACAGTCTCCGAATGTTTTAGGAGTTTTTGAAAATATCATTGAAAAATAAAGCAAATCCTTGAAGAATATCTGTAGACTTTCGATATTCTTCAAGGATTTTACAATACGGGGTTTACCGAATGCTTACATTAAATGAGAAAGATACACTTTCAGCTTCCCATTACCTTCGGAACTATGCTGATATATTATTTGCCAATAATGATTACCAGGGAGCAATTCATTGTATAGAAAGAGTATTATCATTTCATCAATCGGCATATTCTCCTAATTTATTTTGCACAGCAGCGATGTGTTATCTATCACTCAATAAATTAGATTCGGCAAAATGTTATTGTAATCAGGCAAAATCTCTTTTAAACAAGAATGCTGATACAGAAAAGGCGAATTCATTGATTACTTGTCGGAATCTTATAATGGGTTTAGATGCAATTATTGGATATCAGCAAACTAAAAAAGTAGACTTGTTTAAAATGGCTCGTTTTAATGATTCTATCATGTTCGATGCTCATAATAAACAACTTATAATCAATGAAAAAGTGAGTATAAAGAATCAGTTGGAACAGCAAAATCTTAAATTGAAAGTAAACAAACAGCATACTCAACTTTTACTTATTGCAGGATTATTTATTTTGGTACTCTTAGCAGGGATAATCTATATTTATATACGTAACAGAAGGATTAGATTAATAGAAGTAGAAGAAAGGTCTGAGACACTTCATATATTGCTTAATGATGCAATAAAGGGGCAGACGAGTAATCAAATAGATAGCCACTTCTTTAAGCAGATTTTACTTCAACAATTAGGTCTTATTCATATAATGGCAACCAATCCAACAAACCAGAACCAAGAACTCCTGAAACAAATGGCTCGTATTGCAAATAAAGAAATTCCGGTATCTGAACTTTTAGTATGGAAAGACTTATATCGTGTAATAGATTCTATCTATGACAATTTCTACTCTCATTTATCTCAAAGATATGGAAATATACTTTTAGAGAAAGAGATGCAACTTTGCTGTCTGCTTTGTGGTGAATTCTCTACTAAAGAAATCAGTGTACTTACTCAACAAAGCCTTCGCACCATTTATCAACGTAAAACTACCATTCGCCAGAAACTGAACATGGATGAGAAAGAAGATATTGTTTCTTTTCTAAAATAGTCACTTAAGGAGTGTACTAAGTGAACTTCTTCTAATAAAATCAACTCTGCATTTCCACTATATAAACGGAAAATGAGGTGATATAAACTTTTTAGCTTTTAGCCTTTTATATTTATCAATATGTCAAGTGTTTACGAAATAGTCTGCACTTTATTAACATGTCCATATAAATCAATAAACAGGGATAATATGTATACTTTTACATAAATCAAAAGACGATTTATGATGAAAAGAATAACTCTATTATTCGTTCTGTTTTGTGCCTCAATTAATATCTTGTCTGCACAAAATAAAAGAAATGCAGTTATAACCGGAGAATACTATTCCGTCAGTGACTCTGGTAAAATAGATTATAACTCCATTATCAGAACAAAAACGTTTAAGTGCAGAAAAGACGGAATACTTCTTTTTTGTGCAAGTAATAACCATGGGCATGTAGCAACTCTAGTAATTGAGGTTGTGGGTCGTAAAATATACAATAAAAAATGAAAACAAGAATTATTTATTTGATAATGAGCCTGCTTTCGGTATCTGTGTTTGCACAGCAATACGGTATTACAGGTATAGTAAAAGACAAGAAGACAATGGAAGGCATAGCATTTGCAACAGTTTCTGTTCTCAGGATAGATTCATCAATGGTTGCAGGGGGCATCTCTAATGAAACAGGACGTTTTTCTATTAATAATATCAATAACGGAATGTATATCTTAAGAGTTTCTCATATCGGCAACGAAACATTTTATTCCCCTGTAAATGTTTTAGGGCAGACTCATTTGGATGATATTTTACTTTCTGAAAATGCTGAAATGTTGCATGAAATTGTAGTTGAAGGGAAACGGCCTTTTATGCAGCAGAAAGTTGATCGTTACATTGTGAATATATCAGATCATCTACTTACTGCAGGACAAAATGCAATCGATGTATTAAGAAATGTTCCAGGCGTTTTAGTTCAAAACAAGAACGTTTCCATTATGGGCGAAGGAGTAGAAATCCTTATAAACGGTCATCCCACACATTTATCAGGAAATGAATTGTCCCTATATCTGGAAAGTATTCAAGGTGAAAGTATTGACCAGGTTGAAGTGATGACTAATGCGTCATCTAAGTTTGACGCAGAAGGGAGCCGTGGAATTATCAATATTAAAACGAAAAGAAACCAAAATCTGAATGTTATGAATGGTTCCGTGAACACAGGCTATGAGTTAAGCAAGAAGCAGAAAGGTGTTTTAGGGACAGATCTCAATTATCAGAAAGAAAAGTATAACATTTACGGAAGTTATAGCTTAAAAGGAGGAACAGATGAGCAAACTATAAAAGATATAAGCAGGTATGATTTAGGACCTGAAACGAGAACTTACAACAGAGTGGCTGATTGCAATGTATATCGTACCATATCAAACTCCTATCGGGCTGGATTAGACTTATTCCCCAACCAATCAAATATCATAGGATTACTCTTTAATGGATTTCACACAAATGATGCTTCGGATTTAAATAACATTACAACAATAACTCCGGCATTAGTTAACACAGCTCTTTCCCGGATGAACAGTGTGATAAAGAATAATCATTCCGGAATGATGTATAATGCTAATTACAAGCATTTATTTGATAAGCATGGTAAAGAACTGAATTTAGATGTAGATTATGCCCGCTTTTCCAATAAGCAGAATCAGAATCAGAGCTATTTGTTCTACGCTATTGACAATACAGAATCGGAGTCTAACAGCTCTCAGCGAAGCTTTCTTCCTCAAAAGACTAATGTTTGGTCGGCTAAACTGGACTACCAACATCCTCTTTTTGAAAAAGCCTTCATGGAAACAGGCCTGAAATTGAGTTCCACTAAAACAGATAATGATATTTGTTATGAGAATCTACTTAATGGAGTCTGGACAAATGACAACAATAGAAGTAATTACTTTAAATACAAGGAGGATATATCTGCTGCTTATATAAATTATGCTCAACAACTTAAGAAATGGGCATTCCAGTTAGGATTACGGACGGAGTACACTCACTCTGATGGGAATCAGGTTACAACAAGTCAAAGAAATAAAGAATCATACCTGGGATTTTTCCCTTCAATGTTTATTCAATATGCAGCCTCTGAAAAGCATAATTTCGGAGCATCCTATTCAAGAAGAATTCGACGTCCGAATTACGAAGTACTAAATTCTTTTGAAATCAGATTGGATAATTACTCTTATTGGGCAGGTAATCCTTATCTCAGTCCTTCGTATAACAATAACATCGATTTGAAATATACCTATCTGCAAAAGTTAAGTGCTACATTAACCTGGACACATAATGAGAAGATGATACTATTGGAACCTTTGGAAAACCTTAAGGATAACCGTTACGGATCAGTATACAAGAACTTTGGAAGTAGAACAGCCTACATTTTTATGCTCAATTATAATGATACCTTTCTTAAATGCTGGCAATTTAACTTTATGGGGCAATTTGCTTATATTCAGAACAAAGCAAATATAGCGGTTACTAATTTCAATAACAACGGCCTTTCCGGGCTATCTGGTGTGGCAATAATCTTCAAATCAGCAAAACTTTCTCTGCTGAAATTAATGTATTGCTATTACCTGCAATGAGAATAGGCTATTCAAAGAGCGATAAGCTAACTAATAATTTATCATTAGGCGTTCGTAAAACAGTTCTGAACAATAGAGGTACAATTAGTCTCAGCGCAAACGATCTCTTATCAGGTCAGATAGAGCGTAATACAGTTACATATAAAAACGTATACAGTAAGAACTATAACGATTCCAATTTAAGGACATTCATCATCAGCTTCGGTTATAAATTTGGCTCGGATAAAATAAAGGAGCATCGTTCACGGAACACTGGCATTGAAGATGAGCTTGGACGTACACAAAAAAAGTAAATAACCAGAGTTCCATATAAGAAAAAGTAAAATCTGCTTTCGTTAGAGATAACATGAAATAAAGATATGATTAAATATATAATTGTCTTTTACGCGCGCGTAAATAAATAATGTATTGCTCTTGTAATCCTTTATTTTGGCATTTAAAAAACATGCTTTATAACACATCTAGTAATCAGTAAGTTACAAATTTATTTCATATTTATTGAATAAAAGAGTCAGATATATTAGGATTTTATGCTTGAATCCTGTATTTTTGCACTCGCTTTGTAAGAGAAACAAGGCTTAGCATTGACATAATGACAAAGAGGTTCGCAGGAATAAAGTTTTAAAAAAAACTTCGAAAACATTTGGAGTATATAACTTAAAGTTCTTATCTTTGCATCCGCTTTCGCTTCGAGAGAAGCCCATTATGAGAGCTAAAAATCGTTCTTTGAATAAGATTTAGATATAAACAATACAAGTAGTACAAGAGCTCTTGTTGGTGTGCTTTGGCATACTTACAGAGTAATAAATTTCGAACCGTCAACAACGACTTAAGTGATTAAGTAGTTGAAGAAACAAGAAAAATAAGAACGGAATCCTGAACAGAATTAAAATGAAACTTTTACAATGAAGAGTTTGATCCTGGCTCAGGATGAACGCTAGCTACAGGCTTAACACATGCAAGTCGAGGGGTAGCAGGGTAGCAATACCGCTGACGACCGGCGCACGGGTGAGTAACACGTATCCAACCTTCCCATAACTCGGGGATAGCCTTTCGAAAGAAAGATTAATACCCGATAGTACTTATATAAGGCATCTTAAATAAGTTAAAGATTAATCGGTTATGGATGGGGATGCGTTCCATTAGATAGTTGGTGAGGTAACGGCTCACCAAGTCTTCGATGGATAGGGGTTCTGAGAGGAAGGTCCCCCACATTGGTACTGAGACACGGACCAAACTCCTACGGGAGGCAGCAGTGAGGAATATTGGTCAATGGGCGAGAGCCTGAACCAGCCAAGTAGCGTGAAGGATGAAGGTCCTATGGATTGTAAACTTCTTTTATAGTAGAATAAAGTGAGCCACGTGTGGTTTTTTGTATGTATACTATGAATAAGGATCGGCTAACTCCGTGCCAGCAGCCGCGGTAATACGGAGGATCCGAGCGTTATCCGGATTTATTGGGTTTAAAGGGTGCGTAGGCGGAATAATAAGTCAGTTGTGAAAGTTTGCGGCTCAACCGTAAAATTGCAGTTGAAACTGTTATTCTTGAGTGTACATAAGGTAGGCGGAATTCGTGGTGTAGCGGTGAAATGCTTAGATATCACGAAGAACTCCAATTGCGAAGGCAGCTTACCGGGGTACAACTGACGCTGAGGCACGAAAGTGTGGGTATCAAACAGGATTAGATACCCTGGTAGTCCACACAGTAAACGATGAATACTCGCTGTTTGCGATATACAGTAAGCGGCCAAGCGAAAGCATTAAGTATTCCACCTGGGGAGTACGCCGGCAACGGTGAAACTCAAAGGAATTGACGGGGGCCCGCACAAGCGGAGGAACATGTGGTTTAATTCGATGATACGCGAGGAACCTTACCCGGGCTTAAATTGCAAATGAATATAGTAGAAATATTATAGCCAGCAATGGCATTTGTGAAGGTGCTGCATGGTTGTCGTCAGCTCGTGCCGTGAGGTGTCGGCTTAAGTGCCATAACGAGCGCAACCCTTATTGATAGTTACTAACAGGTTAAGCTGAGGACTCTATCAAGACTGCCGTCGTAAGATGTGAGGAAGGTGGGGATGACGTCAAATCAGCACGGCCCTTACGTCCGGGGCTACACACGTGTTACAATGGGGGGTACAGAAGGTCGCTACCTGGCAACAGGATGCTAATCCCAAAAGCCTCTCACAGTTCGGATTGGAGTCTGCAACTCGACTCCATGAAGCTGGATTCGCTAGTAATCGCGCATCAGCCACGGCGCGGTGAATACGTTCCCGGGCCTTGTACACACCGCCCGTCAAGCCATGGAAGCTGGGGGTACCTGAAGTACGTAACCGTAAGGAGCGTCCTAGGGTAAAACTGGTAACTGGGGCTAAGTCGTAACAAGGTAGCCGTACCGGAAGGTGCGGCTGGAACACCTCCTTTCTGGAGTGATTTCGTTCTTAGGTTCGGATTTTACTTTGTGCTACTGTTTATTGTTTATTCAAAATATAAAAAAAAAGAGATTAGAAAGAAGCCGAGCCGAAAGGTAAGAGGTTTTGAACGACAGTCCTATAGCTCAGTTGGTTAGAGCGCTACACTGATAATGTAGAGGTCGGCAGTTCAACTCTGCCTGGGACTACGCGAAAAAAAGGAGCTTAATGGATTAACCAATTCCAAAGAAAAACGCTTCATAATAATTTCACGGGGGATTAGCTCAGCTGGCTAGAGCACCTGCCTTGCACGCAGGGGGTCAACGGTTCGAATCCGTTATTCTCCACGATCAAGCTAAGGCTTGAAAACGATCTTTGACATAATGTACAAAAGCAAATAAAGAAGTAATTTTCAGTGATGAAAAGAGCTTTAAAATATATATCGAACCATATTGCAATTGAAAACGTGTAAACGAATAAGATTGTATAGTATGGAAGAAAGTAAGCAAGGGCGCATGGCGGATGCCTTGGCTCTCGGAGGCGATGAAGGACGTGATAAGCTGCGATAAGCTTCGGGTAGGTGCAAATAGCCTTTAATCCGAAGATTTCCGAATGGGACAACCCAATATCCTGAAGGGATATTATCCATCTTATGATGGAGGCGAACGCAGGGAACTGAAACATCTTAGTACCTGTAGGAGAAGAAAATAAAAAATGATTCCGTAAGTAGTGGCGAGCGAACACGGATTAGCCCAAACCATGTATGTTACGGCATATATGGGGTTGTAGGACCACGATATCGGACTTATATTGGAGAATGGAAGACTCTGGAAAGTGTCACCATAGAGCATGATAGTTGCGTACATGAATCCAATATATACTGTAGTGGTATCCTGAGTAGCGCGGAGCACGAGGAATTCTGCGTGAAACTGCCGGGACCATCCGGTAAGGCTAAATACTCCCGAGAGACCGATAGTGAACCAGTACTGTGAAGGAAAGGTGAAAAGAACTTCGAATAGAAGAGTGAAATAGTCCCTGAAACCATGCGCTTACAAGCGGTCGGAGCAGCTTCGTGCTGTGACGGCGTGCCTTTTGCATAATGAACCTACGAGTTACTGTCACTGGCAAGGTTAAAAAATTAAGTTTTGCAGCCGAAGCGAAAGCGAGTCTGAATAGGGCGATTTAGTCAGTGGTAGTAGACGCGAAACCAAGTGATCTACCCATGGTCAGGTTGAAGGTTAGGTAACACTAACTGGAGGACCGAACCGATAAGCGTTGAAAAGCTTCCGGATGAACTGTGGGTGGGGGTGAAAGGCTAATCAAACTTGGAGATAGCTCGTACTCCCCGAAATGCATTTAGGTGCAGCCTTGATAATTACTAATGTGAGGTAGAGCGACTGATAAGATGCGAGGGCTTCACCGCCTATCAAGTCTTGATAAACTCCGAATGCGCATTAGTTCAATATCAGGAGTGAGGGCATGGGTGCTAAGGTCCGTGCCCGAGAGGAGAAGAATCCAGACCATCAGCTAAGGTCCCGAAATAATTGCTAAGTTGAACTAACGAAGTCAGATTGCTAAGACAGCTAGGATGTTGGCTTGGAAGCAGCCATTCATTTAAAGAGTGCGTAACAGCTCACTAGTCGAGGAGTTTGGCGTGGATAATAATCGGGCATAAGCAATTTACCGAAGCTATGGAACCAGTAATGGTTGGTAGGGGAGCATTCCACTCAGCGTTGAATGTGAAGCGTGAGCTTTGCTGGAGCGTGTGGAAAAGCAAATGTAGGTATAAGTAACGATAAAGGGGGTGAGAAACCCCCTCGCCGAAAGACTAAGGTTTCCTGATCAACGCTAATCGGATCAGGGTTAGTCGGGTCCTAAGGCTCAGCCGAACGGCGAGGCCGATGGCAGAAAGGGTTAATATTCCCTTACTACCTTAAAGAGTGACGTGGAGACGGAGTAGTGAAAGTGTCGCCAGCTGACGGAATAGCTGGTTGAAGGGTGTAGATATTAAAACTCCAGGCAAATCCGGAGATTTAGTCGAACCTGATAGTACCGAGAGCCCTTGTGGTGATTGGATAGTACACGTAAGCAGACTTCCAAGAAAATCCGCTAAACTTAATCTTTAAGGTACCCGTACCGTAAACGGACACACGTGGTCGGGTAGAATATACTAAGGCGCTTGAGTGAATCACGGTTAAGGAACTAGGCAAATTGACCCTGTAACTTCGGGAAAAAGGGTCCCTCAGCGATGAGGGCGCAGAGAATAGGTCCAGGCAACTGTTTAACAAAAACACAGGGCTATGCAAAATTGAAAGATCAAGTATATAGCCTGACACCTGCCCGGTGCTGGAAGGTTAAGAGGAGATGTCATCGCAAGAGAAGCATTGAATTGAAGCCCCAGTAAACGGCGGCCGTAACTATAACGGTCCTAAGGTAGCGAAATTCCTTGTCGGGTAAGTTCCGACCTGCACGAATGGTGTAATGATCTGGACACTGTCTCAACCGTGAGCTCAGTGAAATTGTAGTATCGGTGAAGATGCCGATTACCCGCGATGGGACGAAAAGACCCCGTGAACCTTTACTATAGCTTAACATTGAATTTGGGTAATTGATGTGTAGGATAGGCCGGAGGCTTTGAAGCAGGCACGCCAGTGTTTGTGGAGCCGCTGTTGAAATACGGCCCTTTGATTATTTGAGTTCTAACTCGTATTAACGAGGACACTGTTTGGTGGGTAGTTTGACTGGGGTGGTCGCCTCCAAAAGTGTAACGGAGGCTTCTAAAGGTACCCTCAGGACGATTGGTAACCGTCCGCAGAGTGTAATGGCATAAGGGTGCTTGACTGGGAGACCGACAAGTCGATCAGGTAGGAAACTAGAGCATAGTGATCCGGTGTTTCCGTATGGAAGGGACATCGCTCAAAGGATAAAAGGTACTCCGGGGATAACAGGCTGATCGCTCCCAAGAGCTCATATCGACGGAGCGGTTTGGCACCTCGATGTCGGCTCGTCACATCCTGGGGCTGGAGAAGGTCCCAAGGGTTGGGCTGTTCGCCCATTAAAGTGGCACGCGAGCTGGGTTCAGAACGTCGTGAGACAGTTCGGTCTCTATCTATCGTGGGCGTATGAAATTTGCGTGGCTCTGACACTAGTACGAGAGGACCGTGTTGGACTGACCGCTGGTTTACCGGTTGTGCCGCCAGGTGCATTGCCGGGTATCTAAGTCGGGATTGGATAAGTGCTGAAAGCATCTAAGTACGAAGCCAGCCACAAGATTAGATTTCTTAGGGTCGTTGAAGACGACAACGTTGATAGGCTGCAGGTGTAAAGACAGTAATGTCAAAGCCGAGCAGTACTAATTGCCCGTACACTTTCTTCCTGCCATATATGGTTGGCTAGATAATTTAGCTCCAAAAATCAAAGAGAGTTTTTCTTTATTGCTTTTGCATTGTGTTTATCTTAATATCCTCTGATATAAAAATCGAACAGATAAAAGTCGAATAAATAAAATCAGGAAAAAGAGAAATAAAAATATTAAGGTAGCTATAGCATCAGGGTTCCACCTCTTCCCATTCCGAACAGAGAAGTTAAGCCTGATCACGCCGATGGTACTGCGTAACAGTGGGAGAGTAGGTAGCTGCCGTTTTAGTAAGGAGCCCTGTTCATAATGAACAGGGCTCCTTTTTTGTTGGTGTGCCGTGCATGGTGCACAACTTGACGGTGTAAGTCCAGACTCTGCCGATATTCTTGGGCTCACCCGATAATTAGGGCTCACCCGATAATTAGTGGGGTAATAAGATAAAATGTTATCTTTGTCGTATGGAAAAGGACGTTTTATTATCATTAGTAAGTTTGATGCTTCCCGAAAACATCTTATCAAGGTTTAGTATCGTAAATGTAGAAAAGAGTTCAGATGCAATACTTATTTATTTGGAGGAGAAAATAGATGCTAAATATGCTTCGAATGATCTCTTTGAATCCAAAGGCTTCCTGAATCCTGTCACCATCAGAGATTTTCCTCTTCGTGACAAAGCTGTTGATTTGGTGGTTCGTCGACGCCGTTGGATTAATCGGCAAACAAATGAAAGTTTTACAGCTCCTTATGATGAGTTTAAAGCCGAAGGTGTCCGCTACTCGAAAGAGTTTGCGGCTTTTTTAAAAGAGGTGTATGGAGACGAGACCTACGACCTCCCGTTCGCTTGATGCTTATTATCATATAAACGGGGATACGTTTGAAAAACAGTATAAAGAAGTCCTGAGTGGCTATCGTCGATGGAATGAATATTCTCATGCGGATGAGTGGCTTATATTCCCAGAGAATGTTGGTAAACGGCTTTGCATTGATGAGACATCCATAAGTGACGGCGAGCTCTATACCATCGTTTCCAATCCCGAAGCACGTGGGAGAGAAGGGTCACTGGTAGCTTTGGTTAAAGGTGTTTCCTCAAATGATGTAATCGATACTTTAAAACTTATACCTGAAGATAAACGATCTGTCGTGGAAGAAGTTACAATGGATCTGTCCAATAGCATGAATCTTATAATCCGAAGATGTTTTCCCAAAGCCAAGCGTACAATTGATCGTTTCCATGTTCAAAAGCTGACATGTGATGCATTGCAGGAAATGAGAATAGCACATCGTTGGGATGCCATTCAAGCCGATACGGATGCAAAAGAAGAAGCTAAGGAAAAAGGAGAAGATTATCAGCCAACCACATTTGCAAACGGTGATACGCAAAAACAATTGTTGGCACGGAGTCGATATTTACTGTTCAAATCCATGGACAAATGGACGGAAAGCCAAAAGGAAAGAGCGGCAATATTGTTTGATATCTATCCCGATATAAAAGAAGCTTATTCTCTAACGCACTCACTGAGAATGATATTCAACAAGAACACGGTAAAGGATGCAGCCAGGATGTCACTTGCACGTTGGTATGACAAAGTGGACAACTCTGGCTTTAAAAGCTTTAATGTCATAGCAGGAACGTTGTACGAACATTACGACGAGGTATTGAACTTCTTTACAAACAGGGCTACCAATGCGTTTGCAGAATCTTTTAATGCAAAGATCAAACAATTTAGGGCACAGCTTAGAGGAGTGATTGATATAAAGTTTTTCTTCTTTAGATTGAGTAAGCTTTATGCCTAGCCCCACTAAATATCGGGTGAGCCTATTCTTGGGGGGTAATAACGTTTATTCTCTTCATTTCTGGTTCATGCATATATTTTTGCAACCTTGAAAAAGAACGTCATATTTGAAACCCCTCTTATACTTACTCAGATAAACGGGACTTCCTCTTTTTGTTTATACCCTCACGAATTTCCTCACAGAAAATATTTTTTTAAGTATTTCTTTATTATTTGTCAAATCTATTTAAAGTGATTAAAATATTTAGTTTCTTTGTAAAAGAGTATTGATTATACTCAATTAGTTACAAGTAAAGAATCTGATGCTGCTTATGCAGAGATATTAGTGACAAGCATCTAAAAAAATATAGAAAGATTAACCCTGAATGAATATGAGAAAAGCAATAATTCTTTTAATTGGAACACTGATCTCAGTAAACACATTCTCGAATGTGAACTACATTGATATCTCTAAAATCAGTAATGAGAGTAAGTTTGTAACAGCTTTCAACTATATTAAAGACAATCAGCAATACTTTGATCATTGGACAAATGAGTGGAACTATGACAAGTCCCAAAAAGAATTAATAAAGAACCTTCTTGAAAGTTATGTCATGTTTTCATCTGTTTCAACAAAAAATGAAGAACTTTTCATGTTGCTGGGTGATATTGCGCATTACCTGTATAATCTTAACGAATCTGATTATTACCAGTTAGCTGTAAATAATTACAACTCGGCCATTGCGATTAATCCCAATGATTATAGAACTTACTGGTTTCTGGGGTTTCATTATGTGCTTTCCAGTGTTCCTACATTAGGCATTGATAATTTTTTAAAAGCACAAAAATTATTGCCTGCAAAACAACCTGCTGACTTTTGGGAAGAATATGCTTGGGCTACAGCTGTTACAAATATGCCATCACATTGCATTTACGCTATGGATAAAGTAAGAAGTATTTCGGGTACTCCTGGAAGTTTTGAATCCCAACTTGGATCGGAAATACATAAAAGAATCATTGATGTAGATAAAAATAGTTCTTATAAAAAAGAAGATATATGGTCATCGTCAGAAGGAGATAAATTAGCATTTACTTCCCGGCCGTTAGGTATTAAAGTCTTGGTTGATTCTACATGGAGGCTATCAATATATGATTATAAGAATAATCAAAGCGCATTTATCTTAAATCCACCGGCTATTAAGGGTAAAAAAGGGAAAGACATTAGTTATACTATCGCTATAATCATGAAAGCGGCGAACTTAACGGACGAATTAGATGATTACATAAACACTCTGACCTCTAATTACTCAAATAAAAGTGAGATAACATTTTCTGATAAATATGAAAAGATGGTTGCTTACAAAATAAAAGATAAAAATATATATAAAGAGATGGGTGGAGGTTGTATATATATGATTGGTGTTGAAAGAAATAGCCCAATGTATTCTGGACTGCTTTTGGAAAATCCAGCGACTATTCCAGATGGTAATAAAAGTAAGGTTTCATATTTTAGGGCAACAGATAGCAAAGGCCGATTTGAAGGACGAATATTCTATGCCATTATGTTAGATAGTTGCGAAGATATCAACGAAGGATCATTAGCTGTTTTCAAGACTCTTTTTGATAATCAGATAATAATAGAATAAAAGGCAGAGCATTTGATATGGAATCACAAATTAAATATATTGAACTGAAGGCAGAATATGCTGATGATTGGGCAGCATGGATTGGACAGGTAGAGTTCTCTAAGTCTGGAAAAATGATTTACTTAAATGGACACGCTCTTAATTTTAGCTATCTATGCTGTATATAAAATGAAAACGGAAATATTTACTATATTATTATTGATTTTGACTTTAAACTCGGCTTATGCTCAGGTTGATTGTCAAAAAGCGAAACAACAAGCTAAATTGGACTTTGATAAATCTGAATATTCTTTTCATTCTGAAGAATTTTTGCCTATTGAAAACACTTATTTATATGTTTTAAGAGAATACTATAAGATATACTGGTACTTTACTGATTCATTGGGCTATTATAACTGTTATGACAATGAAATGACTGAATTATTAAAGACCAAGCATGGCGATAATTTCTTAAATAGAGCCCGAATAATAGCTGACAGTTTAGAAACTAGTTTAAATTGGAAAAAAGATCCACAATTCCCAGGAGGAGATTTAGTATTGTTTAAATATATATCATCCGGCCTTGTTAAAAGAGGAATAAAAAAGGAGGATCTAAAAATAAATTTGTATATAAGATTCATTGTCAACTCTACAGGGAAAGTCTCAAATCCTGAAATTTTGAGAGGAATAAACAAAGATATTGATGAAAAGGTAATTACTATAATAAATCAAATGCCCAATTGGATACCGGGATATTTGTATGGAAAACCAACAAGACGGTGGTATGTTATGCCAATAAGATTTGAATATTAAGAAGCTCGTACTACTTAATCGTATCAGCTAATATTCTGCTTTTCTGTACATGAATATTAATTATGCTCAATTAGTTACAAATAAAGAATCTGATGCTGTTTACACAGAAATATTGGTGGCAAGCATCTAATAAAGCAGAAAGATTAACCCTGAATGAATATGAGAAAAGCAATAATTCTTTTAATTGGAATACTGATCTCAGTAAATGGTGATATATATAGTTTCTCAACTGAATAACAAATGAAATACCCTTATACAAACTTTAATAATTAATTATCTGATATTTAAAATGACGACATTACTTTATATACCAACAATTTTTGGAGTGAGCATTGAGGTTTATTTTATTCTATTTGTGATTTGTTTTCCTACTTTTTTTCTTTGGAGATGGTTGCTGAAAAAGTTTATTAAAGTTGACCAAACAAGGAAGATTGCATCTTGGGTGGCAACTCTTATAGCGACACCCTTAATTTATATAGGAATCATTGTGCTTTTGTTTTTTAGCATGAGTTATTATCCAACGCATGACTTTGATAAAGAAAAATGGTTTACGGACGAGGGGAAACGCTATGAGATGTCCGACGATATTATTGAAAGCAATATGCTTATCGGCAAGACTAAAACTGAAATTCAACAAATTTTAGGTGACGGGGGTAACTCTGAACAAAGTGACGATTGGTATTATAATCTTGGTTACAGACCTGGATTTGCCAATATAGACCCTGATGTGCTTTACATTGAATTTAAAAACTGTAAAGCAATAAGAGTAGAACAACATAAAACATAATAGCAGAAGAGCAATACATTTTAATAACAATGAAAATGCAAATAACCAATACACAACTGAATGCTAAAAGCATTAGAATTAACAATGAAGAAATATCTTACATCGACAGCGAACGTGGAGATGTAACACTGGTGTTTATTCATGGGGCATTTATCGATAAAGGCTACTGGGCAGAACAGATAGCCTATTTTTCACCCCGTTATAGGGTGGTAGCTATGGATTTGGCAGGTCATGGAAATTCCACTCACAACCGCAGCACATGGAATATGAAGGAATATGGGAAAGATGTGAGCCGGATGATACAAGCATTGTCATTGAAAAATGTTGTTCTAATTGGGCATTCAATGGGGACGAGTATAATGCTTGAAACCGTAGCTCAAAGTGATAGCAATATAATCGGTTTGATTGGGGTAGATAATTTCAAGAACCTCAATGCTGAAATTCCACAGGAGATGATTGATGGATTGTGTAACAGTCTCAGAACTGATTTTGCCAACACTTGCGGGGGGTATGCCTCTGCTTATCTGATGAATGCTAAAACGGAAAAACAGCTTGCAAACAAACTGATTGCAGCTTTTCGAGACATGAACCCAACTGTTGGCATTCCTGTCATTGAAGATTGTTTTAGATATTCGGCAAGAGAGAAAGAACTTTTGAAAGTGCTTAAACTGAAACTTAATCTTATTAATGTAAACTATTTCCCTACCGACGAGGATGCTTTAAAACAATATGTTGGCACAAATTATACACTCAGCATAATGAACGGCACCTGCCATTATCCGATGATAGAGAATTCTGCCGAGTTTAATGCACTGCTTGATAAACTTCTTTTGAGATTATAAAACGAAAAAAGTACTTCTTCTTTAACACACACACTATGACTAAGACAACATTAATTCTTTTGACATATCTGCTGACTACCTTTTATTCATTCGGACAGACAACCTCAGAAGTGATGATCCCAAAGTTTAATGATAAATATTCAGGATTTGTAAAACAACTTGAAGCTGGAAAAACCGATATTAATTATCGGGAATTTCGAGAAAGCTTTATTGAAAGTGAACAATTTAAAGTAGCTTCAAACAAGTCGAAAGAGTTTGAACGTCTAGAGAAAGAAATGTATGTTCAAATGGATAAATCAAATTCTAAGGAAATAATAAGAATCACAAAAGCAATGTTAAGCATTGATTATACGAGCATGATTGCGCATAAAATCTTGCGTCAAACATACAATATTATAGGTGATACTTTGAATGCAAAGAAATATAAAACGATTCAATTTGGACTTCTTCATTCTATAATAGATAGTGGAGATGGAAATACTTGTGAATCAGCTTGGCATGTAACCCAAGTAAATGAAGAGTATTTTATTCTAAATATGCTAGATGTTGATTTAATTACTCAGAGTATTCTTACAAATAATAATGGATATTACGATAAAATGGTAGTTAAAACAGAAGATGGCAGCAGCAAAACTTACTATTTTAACGTAAACAAAGTCTTTGAAGGTTATAAAAAGCAGGGCATAAAATAAATTCCAAACCTCAATAAATAAAATCCATTGGTGAATAATCTAAAAACTCCCGCCAGTTTTTTTTAAAAGCCGGCGGGAGTTTGCTCAATGTCCGGTTACGTTTCTTAAAAAGCTGGCGGGACTTTTGTTACTCTTTTAGCTTTAAAAAAACTTTTTATTTTCATCCCTCACCACTTTTCTGTTAAGTAGTTTATGCACAGTTGTTTATGTGCGAAAATAGAGAAAGATCCCTCACTCATCCCTCACCCTTGTTCGTAAGCGTCTCTGCGATACCCTATAGAATATTTTCTGGGCTTATAGTAGGTTTATTCTTTTGTCCAGGAATTCGGAAGTAGTTTCTGATAAACTTCATCGGATGCATTGGGATTGATATAAGCCATCCGGTTTAATATATCCGTAAAGTATTCGAACGTGTTTATTCCATTTAGCCTGCATGAGCAAGCCAGTGAGTAAAGCAGTGCTGTTCTCTTTGCTCCGTCGTGGCTTCCGCAAAACAGAGAGTTCTTCCTGCTTAAGCTTATGTACCTCATGTATCGTTCTATGGCATTATTATCAAGGGCATATTCTGGTCTGTCTATATAATTGCACAATGCGTCATACTCGTTCAGGGTATAATTAATCGCCTTCGAGAGTGGGCTCTTTGGAAGCATGGAAGGATTGGATTGTATTTTTAAGAGTTTTCTTTTGAGTTCCTTTAATATGGGTGGGGCATACTTTTTTCTGTATTCTAATATCCTGTCGGGTTTCCAGTGCTTCCCTATTTTATGCTCTTTCCTATAAAGCTTATTGATCACATCTATTATTTGAGTGGCATCCTTATCTGCTTCAATATCCAGGAACTTACGCTTGCAGTGTTGAAAGCAGGAAAGTCTTATTATATCGGGATATTCATCAGTTTCAAGGATTTTATAATCTATAAGTCCGTCCGATTGGATGGCTCCTTTGTACTCTTCCCCGATATAATTGGTCAGAACTTCGCGTGAGCGGGAACCCTTTTCATAAAAGTATTGTATGAGTTTCTTTTGATTTGCAAGAGCTGCCCATATATAGCCTTTGCGAACACCTTTCCCTTTTTCGTTTTTCTCTGGAGTCAGTACGGTATAGTAGCTTTCATCCATACAAAGGTAACTGTCCTCAAGAATCGTTTTTCTTAAGACTTCATCCAAACGATCCAGCATCCAGGCGGATTTCTTAATCAGGGAGTGAGCTGTAGCTTTGTTCAATTCAAATCCCTGCTCGCCAAACAATTTGATGATTCGTTCAACGGGCATGGAGTAAATGTATCTGAGTTGTAGTATTCCAGCCATGAAAGAACCGTCGTAGTTAGAGTTCTGCAGCGGAGTTCTTGGCGCTTTTGCGGTATACATCTTCTCATTAAACAAACAGTTGTACTGTCGGTAGATGTGTTTGACAAACTGAGGTGGGATGTATTCATACCGGATAGAATCCACATAACTAATGATTTTGGATTTTTCCTTATCAAAGCCGGGATCATTGGGGTAAACCTCATCAATAATGGTTTTCAGATCAAAATACTCTTTACGTTTGGCGTTGTTGTTACCACGTTCTTTCAGTGACGGACGAGGCTTTTCTTCCACTTTATCCTCCTCTTTGATTTGAGGAACTATCTTTTCTGATTTGTTGGACAAGAGTTTGCCCAGTCCCCGGTTCTTACCGGTCAGCACTTGTATGTCGCCTTTCTTCTGAAGAAGGGATTCTTCCAATGAACGGACCGTATCGGTTAGAATAGCAGTCTGTACAGATAGCCTTTCTATCTGCGCAGACTGCTGCTGAAGTTGTGCAGACTGCTGCCTATTTTGCTCCAGCAGAACCATTTCTCTTTCGGAAGAAAGTCAGAGCTGATCTTCTAATAGTTCAACAATCCGTTTGTAATTCATGCCTTAAAGGTACGAATAATTGTTAGGATTACCAAGAAAAATAAAGGTTATTACTTATCTATATATTTGTATATCAACGTATTAAATCTGCATAGAATCGTTTCCTGTACTTTACGGAACGGATGCAGACGCCCTCCATTATCAGAACGAACGTCGTCCATTTCATCTCATACTGACCACTGGAAGGATTAAAACGGGGTATCTCAAAAGTGCCTCTTTCAAGTTTCTTCTGATATAAAACAAAACCTCCGTTCTCCCAGTGTAGGATCTTGATTGACTCTCTGTTCTTACCTACAAACAGAAAAACCTCTCCCGATAGCGGGTTCCGTTTCATGTCTGACTTTACCAACTGGTACAAAGAGTAGATGCCTTTTCGCATGTCCACATAGTGAGAACAGAGAAAGTAGCTCATGGATTCTGTAAGTGCAAACATACTATTAATGGGTATTATATGAAAGAATAAATTTATTAAGATCTTCCTGGGTTATCTCTTTAATCGAAACAATCACTCCGTCCGGGAAAGTGATATTCACTCCTTTCACGCATGAATAAGTGTTCTTACGGATGTCTTCTTTTTGAACTCCCGCTGTCTGAAAAGATAGAGGATAAATCCGTTGCCCTGATTCTGTTTGGACAACCGGAAAATCTGAAGGAGAATCAGAATGCACAGTGATTTCTCTTTTCAACTGGGCTACAGTAATTGAATTTCTGGACATCCAGAGTTGAATACCCTTATAATTTATATGATGTGTTTTACAGTAATCATGCAAAGTAATAAGACTGACACTAATTTCCTGCTTGTAGCCTTCTATCGTTTTTGTGTATAGTTCGGATGATTTCATCTTTCTTCTTTTTTGGAAGACAAAGATAAAAGGCTAAATCATCACAGACAAGATGGTATCGCGGAGACGCTTACGTAGTTTATTATGATTGTGTAGAAAATGCTGAATTAAACTAGCATTTTTGCAATAACTATTGTTCTTCTATTTTCTCGTACTGATATTTATTCCACAACAATTGCATTCTTACTTTGTTTTATACGTAATGCCAAAACAATTCTGTTTTATCATTTTGATTGTATAAAATCTTTTATTTGCGGTGTTTATCCTATATTAAAAGGTGTATTGATTGGTTTTGATGTTTTTTGCTATCATATTTCTATCTTAGAAATAATTTACTCTCTAAATATTTATGCGAAAAATATTGCTTAAGTCAAAGCGAAACACTATTTTAGAGGCATGGATCTTACAGATCAAAAAAAGATATAAACCTTATTCTTTGTACATAGATGGAAAAACGAATCGTAGAATGCGTGCCCAATTTCAGTGAGGGACGTGATATGGCTGTCATTAAACAAATAACTGATGTTATAGGGGGCGTAGAGGGCATCAAACTTCTTGATGTTGACCCTGGTAAAGCTACTAACCGTACCGTTGTTACTTTTGTGGGAGAAATTGATGCTGTGGTGGAAGCTGCTTTTCGTTGTGTGGTGAAAGCCGCAGAGGTGATAGATATGAGAAAACATCACGGAGAACATCCTCGTATGGGAGCTACCGATGTACTTCCACTTGTTCCTGTTTCTGGTATTTCTATGAAAGAAACAGCTGAATATGCCCGACAGCTTGCAAAAAGAATTGCTATCGAAGGTGGCATACCTACCTATTGTTATGAATATGCTGCGATTCGTCCTGAACGTAAAAAACTTGCTGCTTGCCGCGAAGGCGAGTACGAAGGCTTGAAACCACGTTTTGGTATTCCTGATAAAATGCCCGATTTTGGCGGTGAGGTATGGACTAAGCGTGCTGCTCAGGCGGGATGTACTGCTGTAGGAGCCAGAGATTTTCTGATTGCTGTGAATTTTAATCTCAATACAACCTCTACTCGTCGTGCCAATGCTATTGCTTTCGATGTTCGTGAACGTGGACGTGTGAAGCGTGAAGGAGATTCTCCTGCAGGAAAAATTATGAAAGATGAACATGGAGAAGAAATATTTATTCCGGGTACGCTGAAAAGTACGGCTGCTATTGGGTGGTTTATTAAAGAATATGGCATTGCTCAGGTTTCCATGAATATAACCAATGTTGCTGTTACCCCCGTACATATTGCTTTTGAAGAGGTGGTGGCAAAGGCTGCGGTTCGTGGTGTGCGGGTTACGGGCACTGAGATTGTGGGACTGGTACCAAAATCCACACTGATTGATGCAGGGAAATATTTTCTTCGTAAGCAACAACGTTCTGTGGGTATCTCTGAAAAGGAGATTATTAAGATTGCCATAAAGTCAATGGGACTTGATGATCTGAAACCTTTTGACGCTAAGGATAAGGTGATAGAATACATGATGGAAGATGATGCTGAAGAGAAGCTGGTGGATATGACTGTTTCGGACTTTGCTTTAGAGACGGCCAGTGAATCGGCTGCTCCCGGTGGCGGTTCTATCTCTGCATACATGGGAACGTTGGGGGCTGCCTTGGGTACAATGGTTGCTAATCTCTCTTCTCACAAAGCGGGGTGGGATGCCCGTTGGGAAGAGTTCTCTGATTGTGCCGAGCGCGGTCAGGCTTTGGTGAGTGAACTGATCTTTCTTGTGGATGAAGATACCCGTTCATTTAACAAGGTGATGGATGCTTTTGGTCTGCCAAAGAACACAGAGGAAGAAAAAGCTGCACGCACTAAGGCTATTCAGGAGGCTACATTCTATGCCACTCAAATACCGTTTAGGGTGATGAAGGCTTCAATGGCGGTGTTTGATATTGTGGAACAGATGGCTAAAGAGGGTAATCCTAATTCTGTGTCGGATGCCGGAGTAGGTGCGCTGGCTGCTCGGTCGGCTGTATTGGGTGCCTGGCTCAATGTGCGTATCAATGCCGGTGGCATAAAAAACAGAGCGTTGGTTGAACCCATACTCGAAGAAGCTGCTGCCATGGCAAAACTGGCGCAGGAGAGGGAGAGTGCAATTCTTGAAATCGTGAATAGTAAAATATAATACTGCCATGAAAGAAATAACTAAAGAGGAGTTTCGCAGATTGGTTTCGGCAGGCATTCCTGATGTTTTGCCCGAGCCCAAGCCTTTTGATCCAGCCATCAATCACGCACCCAAGCGGAAAGATATTCTTACTGACACTGAAAAGGAGCTTGCTTTGAAGAATGCACTTCGTTATTTCCCAGCCAAACATCATGCGGTGCTGGCTCTGGAATTTGCTGAAGAGCTGGCTAAGTATGGTCGTATATACATGTATCGCTTTCGTCCCGATTATCAGATATTTGCGCGCCCCATCGAAGATTATCCTTATCAGTCGAAACAGGCAGCGGCTATCATGCTGATGTTGAGCAATAACCTGGATTATGCGGTGGCTCAGCATCCGCACGAGCTGATTACGTATGGTGGCAATGGTGCAGTGTTTCAGAACTGGGCGCAGTATCTGCTTACCATGAAGTACTTGTCCGTAATGACGGACGAGCAGACTCTGGTGCTGTATTCCGGTCATCCCATGGGATTGTTCCCTTCTCATAAAGATGCCCCGCGTGTGGTGATAACCAATGGTATGGTGATACCAAATTACTCTTCCAAAGATCATTGGGAGAGGTTCAATGCGCTGGGTGTTTCTCAATATGGGCAGATGACAGCGGGTTCGTTTATGTATATTGGTCCGCAGGGCATTGTGCACGGTACGAGTATCACGGTGCTGAATGCCAAACGCATGCAGCGGGCCAAACATCCTTCCCAAAAAGGTGTACTTTTTGTTTCTTCTGGTCTGGGCGGTATGTCGGGTGCGCAACCAAAGGCGGGAAATATTGCCGGAGTGGTTTCCGTTATTGCCGAGATTAATCCCAAAGCAGTGGCTGTTCGTCACTCCCAAGGTTGGGTGGACGAGGTGTTTACTGATTTGGATGCACTGATTCCACGTATCCGCAAGGCGGTTGATGCGAATGAAGTAGTGTCAATTGCTTATCAGGGAAATGTGGTGGACTTATGGGAGCGGTTGGCTGCCGAAGAGATGTATGTGGATCTTGGTTCCGATCAGACTTCTTTGCATAATCCCTGGGCGGGTGGTTATTATCCGGCAGACCTTGATTTTGATGAGGCTAACCGTTTGATGGCCGAAGAACCTGAGAAGTTTCAGGCGAAGGTTCGCAATACATTGCGGCGTCATGCTGCGGCTATCAATAAACTTACTGCCAAGGGTATGTACTTCTTTGATTATGGCAACGCTTTTCTGCTGGAAGCATCCCGTGCGGGAGCTGATGTGATGAAGGACGATGGTACTTTCCGTTATCCTTCGTATGTGCAGGATATTATGGGACCTCTCTTTTTCGACTATGGTTTCGGACCTTTCCGCTGGGTGTGTACTTCGGGCAATCCAAAAGATCTGGCAGCAAGTGACAGGATTGCCGCTGAGGTGCTAGAACGGATTCTTCAAACGGCACCTGCCGATATTCAGTCGCAGTTGAATGATAATCTTCATTGGATAAAGGAGGCCGGTAAGAATAATCTGGTGGTGGGTTCGCAGGCACGTATTCTTTATCTCGATTCATTGGGGCGTATTGAGGTGGCTAAGGCACTTAACCAGGCAATCGGGCGTGGAGAGATTTCTGCACCAATAGTACTGGGACGAGATCATCACGATGTGTCGGGTACTGACTCGCCTTTTCGTGAGACTTCAAATATATACGATGGTTCTTCGTTCACTGCAGATATGGCAGTGCAGAATGTAATTGGTGATTCTTTCCGTGGCGCTACCTGGGTTTCCATTCACAACGGTGGTGGAGTAGGCTGGGGAGAGGTTATCAATGGCGGTTTCGGAATGATGATTGATGGTTCGGCTGATGCTGACCGTCGTCTCAGGTCCATGCTTTTGTGGGATGTAAATAACGGACTGGCACGCCGCAGCTGGGCTCGTAACCCGGGAGCAATGGATGCTGTCCGCAGAGAGATGGCTCGTACCCCTGAACTTGTAGTAACTTTACCCAATATAGCTGATGATAACCTTATTAAATCGGTATTAAAACATAAATAACAATGGCAAAAATACATAAAATAAGTACAGAACATTTATCAATAGATAGATTGCAACAGATTATTGTAAAGGGATATAAGTTAGAATTGTCTGACGAATCGAAAGCACTGATTATAAAAGGACGCAAGTATCTGGATAATAAGATGAAGACTCAAAAAGAGCCTATCTATGGTGTATCAACAGGTTTTGGTTGTCTTTGTGATATCAGTGTGAGTGGTGAACAGCTCTCTATTCTTCAACGTAACCTGGTGATGTCTCATGCTTGTGGTCTTGGCGAACGTGTACCTAATGAGATTGTGAAACTGATGCTTATTCTAAAAATTCAATCACTCTCTTATGGCTATTCGGGTGCTCAGTTGGAAACTGTACAACGGCTGATTGACTTCTTTAATAATGGTGTCTGTCCGGTTGTTTATCAACAAGGCTCATTGGGAGCATCGGGCGATTTAGTACCGCTTGCACATCTTTCATTGCCTATTTTAGGTTTGGGAGAGGTAAATTACAAAGGTAGGGATGTGGCTGTTCAGGTGGTGAACGAGAAGTTTGGTTGGGAGCCTATCACGTTGCAATCCAAAGAAGGACTGGCTTTGCTGAATGGTACGCAGTTTATGGGTGCTTATGGTTGCTGGTGTATTATGAATGCAAACAGATTATCGGCTATAGCAGATGTAACGGCTGCCATTTCTATTGATGCTTTCGATGGCCGCATTGAACCTTTCCATCCTGCCGTTCATGCTATTCGTCCACACAAAGGACAGATTGAAACTGCCCGACGCATCCGTGAACTGCTGGATGGTAGTGAGATTATTGCCCGTAAGAAAGTACATGTGCAGGACCCTTATTCATTCCGTTGTGTGCCACAGGTTCACGGTGCATCTAAGGATACCATTGCTTATGTGGAGAGTGTGTTTACCACAGAGATTAACTCTACCACGGATAATCCTACGATTGTGCCCGATGAAGATCTGGTAATCTCGGCAGGAAACTTTCACGGACAGCCATTGGCTGTGGCGCTCGACTTTCTGGCTATTGGTGTGGCCGAACTTGGAAGTATCTCTTCTCAGCGAACTTATCAACTTATTGCAGGCGAACGTGAACTGCCTATATTTCTGGCAGGTAATCCTGGTTTGAATAGTGGATTTATGATTCCTCAATATGCTGCCGCTTCTATTGTTAGTCAAAGCAAACAACTGTGTACTCCTGCATCGGTAGATTCGATTGAGTCATCGCAAGGGCAGGAAGATCATGTGAGCATGGGAGCTAATGCGGCAACTAAATGTTACAAGGTGGTGGAAAATACTGAACGTTTACTGGCTATTGAATTGTTTAATGCTGTGCAGGCAATTGATTTTCGTTGTCCGCTTAAAACCTCGCCTGTATTGCAAAAGGTGTGCACGGCATATCGCAAGGTGGTGCCGTTTATAGAGAACGATTGTGTGATGTATCCGCACATTCATAATAGTGTTGATTTTCTGAGAAAATGGAAATTCTAGAAGAATGAAGTTACTAATAAAAAATATCATAGAGCTTTATCAGGTGGAAGAGAAGCCACGGATGATGGTTTGTGGAAAAGAGATGGCTTCTTTGTCTTGCATCAAGGATGCTTACTTGCTGATGGAAGATGAGTGTATTGCCTCTTTTGGTACAATGTCATCACTTTCTCCAACTCTGGAAGCTGATGAAGTAATTGATGCAACGGGAAAGATTGTGCTACCTGCGTTTTGTGATTCTCACACGCATATTGTTTATGCCGGTAGTAGAGAGTTGGAATTTATAGATAGGATAAACGGACTATCGTATGAAGAGATTGCACAACGTGGGGGAGGCATACTTCATTCTGCTAAACGTTTGCACGAAACAACCGAAGATGAACTTTATGAACAGGCACTTGTCCGGGTTAATGAGATGATTGGTATGGGGACAGGTGCGGTCGAGATAAAGAGTGGCTACGGACTAAATATCGAAGATGAACTTAAGATGTTGCGTGTTATAAAACGTCTTCGTGAAACAACACCTCTCACTATCCGTGCTACTTTTCTGGGTGCTCATGCTGTGCCAGCCGATTATAAAGGCAGGCAGGCTGCGTATGTGGATTTGATTGTCAATGAGATGATACCTGCGGTGGCAAGTGAAGGTTTGGCAGATTTCGTTGACTGCTTTTGCGATAAAGGTTTCTTTACCTGTGAAGAGACAGAACGCATTATGGAAGCTGGTGCCAAATATAGTATGCGTTCGAAGATTCATGCCAATGAGCTTGCTCTTTCTGGTGGTGTGCAGATAGGAGTGAAGCATAATGCGCTTTCGGTAGATCATCTGGAGTTTACTGGTGATGCTGAGATTGAAGCCTTTAAAGGCAGCGGTACAATGCCTACCTTGCTACCCGGAGCAGCTTTCTTTCTGGGAATAAACTATCCACCCGCCCGAAAGATGATAGATAGCGGACTACCCATCGCACTTGCATCTGATTATAATCCAGGTTCGTCGCCATCGGGTAACATGAAGTTTATCCTGTCGTTGGCAACAATCATCATGAAGTTAACTCCCGAAGAGGCAATCAATGCAACCACCATCAACAGTGCCTATGCGATGGGGATTAGTGATAGTCACGGCTCTATCTGTGTGGGCAAGCGGGCAAATGTGCTTATCACGAAAGAGATACCATCGCTCTACTTTCTGCCTTATGCTTATACTTCTGATTTGGTGGATTGTGTGATACTTGGAGGGAAAGTGGTTTATCGAGGGAAATAGATTTTTGTTCATAATCTAAAAATAATTGAATCAAGCCTTTCAATCATTAATTTGAAAAAATCATTAATTATGTGTGATAACTTAGTAATAAAAAATGTATGTTTGCTATTTTTATTATATTTGCAGATATTTTCTGTTTTTAATTTTATTAATAATATATTAATTTTTGATGAAAAAGTTTTTATTGTATTTCGTAGCGTTTTTTTTTATAAATAATATAAACGCTGGCGATATTGAACATTTTTTTGTGAAAGTTAATCAACCTGATTCGTTGAAAATTGACAAAAAAGAATTCCAGGCGAATGCTGAGGAATATTATTTAGGAGATTACGTTTTAGTTAGTGGTGGTACAGCTCCTTATTTTTATAGGTGGACTCCAGAAAGCATAATTAGTGATCCAACATCTCAAAATCCATATTGGAAACCCAACAACAATAATGATGCAGTAAATTTAACAGTAACAGATAGCCATAATTGTATAGCAAAGACGGAGCTTAAGGTGACTTTGACAGATATTAATGTTCCTTTACTAAAACTTTCGTACAGCCAGACTCGGGACTACTTGCTTATTTACGGAGGAAATAATTCTAAAACAACAATAACGGTGATTAATTCAAGTGGAAATATTATTTCGATAGATAGAGATAAAGATCTTCCATTTAAGGTTAATCTGACATCCTTTAATGATGGAATATATATTGTAAAAACAGAGTGTTTAGAGGGTGCAGAAATATTTAAAATAATCATTGATAAGTAATGAAAAACAAAATAGTATTGATTGCTTTTATGCTGTTTCTTGTATCTAATGCATCGAATGCTCAAAGTGATCTTTTTCGGGAACGTGGGGTTCCTTTGAAATTTGAAGTTGAAGGATATAAATATGGAGCTATTCAATGGCAAAGCTTTGATCCCGGTAAAGGCTGGAGTGATATTCAAGATGCCGATTCAACTGTTTATTTACATAAAAACGATTCTACCAGTGTTCTTCGTTATAAAGTTTCTACATGTCCTTGTAATCCTTATTATTCAGATTCAATTCATATATATGTAAAAGATACAGATAAGCTTGACTGGTGGCGGGAGGCTCACTTTGGAATGTTTATTCATTGGGGCGTTTATTCTGCATTAGCTGGTGAATATAAAGGTGAGAATGTTTATGGTCAGCAAATACACTTTCAAACTATAGGAAACAGGAATACACCCAGCACTCCTCAAGACCCAATTACATTAGGAAAGGGAGCCCCTGCTGAGTGGATTATGCGGGAAGCTATGATTCCCAGAAAAAATTATAAAACTTATGCTAGTCAATTTACGGCTGCATCCTATGATCCAAAGAAGATTGCTGCATTAGCGAAAAGCAGTGGAATGAAATATGTGGTTCTTACTGCAAAGCACCATGATGGCTTTTGTTTGTGGAATACAAAACAAACTGATTGGCAGGTAAGTAATACTCCTGCAGGTCAGAAGTGGAACAATGACTTGATAAAGCCTTTGGCAGAGGCAGTACGGGCTGAAGGGTTGAAATTTGGTATCTATTTTTCGCAGGCTCGCGATTGGATGTATGAAGGAGGTTTGGGGGAAATTCCTGAATTAGGGAATAAAAAGTATAGCCTTGATCAGAATGCAGAGTACATGGAAAAATACACATATCCAATGATTCAGGAATTATTGGAAAATTATCATCCGGATATTTTCTGGTGGGATGCAGGATATGATAATACATCAATCGATTTCGCCCGGAGATGCCAGTATCTGGTGAATAAATTTGATCCCAGAATAATAACGAATGACCGTTTGGCTAATTCTTTCCCAGGATACGGGGGCGATTTTATTACTCCTGAGCAAACTATGGATGAAAAAGAATTGCATGGAGATTTTGAAATGTGTCTTACTACAAATGATACCTGGGGCTATAATCAGTTTGATGAGAGCTTTAAATCAAGCAGAGATCTGTTGTACACTCTTATGAAAACATCGAAGTTAGGAGGTAATCTGTTATTGAATATTGGTCCTATGGGTGACGGTACTGTTCCTCCTGCTGCCGAAAGCAGACTTAATGATATTGGCAATTGGCTAAATCATAGTGGAAAGGCTGTTTATGGTTCAATCCGAAATCCTTTTGTTTATAGTTTGCCGTGGGGTATGTGTACAAAACGTATTATTGATGGTAAAACGCATTTGTTTTATAATGTATTTTATTGGGATGGAACTGGAGAATTGTTAATTCCAGGGCTACTAAATCCAAGTGATGATATTGAAGCGTATATATTAAAAACCGGACAGAAAATAGAAGACATTGAAGCAATTCCTGGAATAGGGCTGAAATTAATAGGTCTCCCTAAAGAAAAGATAGATGAATTATGTACTACAATAGAGTTAATCTTTAAGAATGACCCAAATATTGAGGAAGGAAATAGAGAATTTAATAACCAAATAGATTTAAGGTTTATGAATGCTTTATCTAAGCGTGTAGCTTTGTCTTGGTCGGATGATATACCTTGTCTTTGTTGGTTCGCGTATAATGAGGATATTGAATGGAAACTAATTGTTCAAAAAAGTGGAACTTATAAAATAAGCATGGATTTAGCAAGCGATTATTCTGGCGAGATTCAATTTAATTTTAATGATAATATTTATGTGGCTGGTAAAAATCATTCAACCCCTGGTGGAATTAATGGAATTTTTCAGGTACAGGACTTAGGAACGGTTACTTTACCAGAGGGAACATATACCTTGAAAGTAAAGAGTATACAAGATGATTCATGGATTAAATTTCATAATATTATTCTTACAAGATTGTGATCAGTTTCTTTCGTTCTCCACAAAAAATAGTAAAAACGCAAAAATAATCGAGTAGGTTTGAGCATTTCAGCTCAAGCCTCTCACTGAACCGTGCGTGACAGTCTCCCGTCATACGTCTCTTCTTATTATTCAACCAACATGAGATTTCTGTATATTCGAGGTCGGTGTAACACCCCATACCCAATGATAGAATAGGCTTTTCTCCTTTTCAGAGATATTCCTTAACCAATAATGCGCACGGTATGGTTTTCCAGGGTAGCGCTTATATTTGGCCGTTACCCATCTGGATAAGAGCTGGTTCATTTCGGCTCAGTCAATATTCTTGGGGGATAATGTTAAAATCCTTATTTTTGCATCTTGAAAAAGAAAAAAGACAATCCCAGTACCATAGAAATTGCTGAATTATTTGATTTTATTCGCCAATAAATAAAAATCATTCTCCAATAAATAAGAATCATTGGAGAATAAATCTGAATGATACACCAATTTTATGACATTTTTCTTATTTAGGGTTGCAAAGCCACCCTCTAAGAATTAGGACTGATCCGGTAAGATAGCGATTTTTACCGAAATAAACAACAGCAAAAGGAGCTAACCAACTTTTTGGATAGCCCCTTAAATAATTCAATTAGGTATCGGAGAAAATATGTAAAATGTTAAATCTGTTTTTATTCAATAGAGTTTTCCAATGGTAGTTTCTTTCCCAATTTAACGGCATTGTTCACCATTAATTCCATATAGTTCTCTAATAGGTTTGCATCTTTAACTTCCCATTTGTCTTGTTTATTATTCCACATAAAAGAAACGTAGGCAGGAATATCTTTTCCTGTTTCTTTGTAATAAATAGCTTTTTGCTTATTCAAAGAGAAGTCGTTCTTTTTGCTGTCCCAAAGAGCAAACTCATGGATTTGATTTTCCCCTATAGTAGTTATAGAAAGCAAGTAATATGGAGCCCATTTTTTTGTTGAAGGATTCCAATAATAAGCTGTTTTGTTTTTCTCCAGTCCATTCTTACTAGAAGTAAAATCATATTTCAGATAAGGAGTCAAGGCATATGAAGTTGAGTCATATAAGTATACAACTTCATTGTCGTCGCTTTTGTTGTATACAAAGTTTTTAGGTTCCAAGGCATTAACAGCCTGCATGCTTACAAACAATAAACAAATAGTAATGCTAATTACTAATTTGCGGCTACTTAATACAAACGTTTTCATAATTAGAAGTTTTTATTGGTTATGTCAATTTGTTATTTAATTAATCTATAATAGGTGTAATATTGGACTTTTATTCTATTTTATAGGATTATAAATCCAGTATTGCTATCATTTTGTTCGTCAAAGATAAAAACTAGATTTGAAATACAAAAGAAAAAACAATAAAAAATTGAATATTTAACAAATAAATATGCTAATAAAACATGCTGGTCTGGTTGGAAACAATTGTCCTTTTGAGGGGTAAATAAGGAGATGTTTTTTTAGTGCGCAAATCTTTAATGAATTTGCTTTTTTAGATTCTAATTGTTTACAGAATGAAAGTAAAAGCTGCTTTTTATTTTAAGTTCGTTTTTAGACTAATGTTGACCGAGTAGGGTGAGACATTTTTCAATTAAGCCGGTTGATTTGTTGTAAGATGTAATTTGAGTGGTAAATACCTTGAAAGGTGGTAGCGTGTATAGTGATAATATTGGATCACCAGTAAAATCATGTGTTAGTCCATTGTATAAAGTTCTAAAACCGTTTTCTTTGCAAGAAAAAAATGTTATGAGCTCAATTGATTCCTTACGCACTCTGGCCTCCTTTATTTTGCCATTGGAAATAAATGATTATTTTGATATAGTAGATGTCCAATGCTCAAATAATGATCTTCATATTTACTTAGATGAACAAGCACAAGTTCCATCCCAATATGAATCTTGGGAAGTTAAGGCCAATGGTTTCTTTCCCGAAGTTCTTATTCGTGATTTTCCCATCAGAGACCGCAAGGTATTCCTTCATGTTCGCCGTCGGCGTTGGCTTGTTTTATCGACTAATGAAAGTACTACAAGATGCTTGACTTTGACCGCAGAGGGGACTCGATACACAGAAGAGTTCGCTTCTTTTTTAAAAGGTATGCTTGGATTCATACCCGATTACGGCCCGCTCTCTTGAGCTATTCTTCCATGTAGATGGCGTTCAGCTAGAGCGTCAATATAAGGAACATCTGAGTGATTATCAGCAATGGCACCAAAAGGAGCATGCAGCTAATTATGTTCTTTTCTCCGAAAACATCGGTCCGCACATGAGCATTGATGAAACATGTGTTTCCAACGGAGAACTATATACTATTCTTTCAAACAAAGACGCCAAAGGAGGCAAAGGCTGTATCGCTGCAGTTGTGCTGGGAACTAAATCCGAAGATGTAGAAGCGGTTCTTGACAGAATAGCTCCTGATATACGCCAAAAGGTAGAAGAGGTAACGATGGATATGGCAAATACAATGCGCAAAATTATACGTCATAGTTTTCCAAAAGCAACACAGGTTATAGATCGTTTTCATATTCAAAAGTTAGCCTGTGATGCCGTACAGGAAATTAGGATAAATTATCGATGGGAAGCTATACAAGACGAAACGGATGCCATGGAGGAAGCTAAAGGTAAGGCAGAAACCTATAAAACGGAGATATTAGCCAATGGAGATACCAGAAAGCAGTTATTGGTCAGAAGTCGATATCTATTATTTAAATCAGCAGACAAATGGACTCAAAGTCAAAAAGAAAGAGCAGCTATATTATTTGAATTATATCCAAAACTAAAGAATGCTTATGGCTTATCACACTCATTAAGAATGATATTCGCAAAGAATACAGTCAAAGATGTGGCAAGAATAGCTTTAGCTAAATGGTATAATAAAGTGGAAGAAGCTAAACTGGATTCGTTCAATGTCATTGCAGCTACGTTATATGAGCACTATCAAGAAGTTTTGAACTTCTTCAATAATAGAGCGACAAATGCTTCTGCAGAATCACTTAATGCTAAAATCAAAGCATTCAGAGCATCACTAAGAGGTGTTACAGATATACCATTCTTTATGTTTAGGCTAACAAAAATTTACGCATAACACATGATTTTACTGGTGATCCATAATATTCTTTTCAAGAAGCAATATGAATAATAAATCCTTCTCTTTGTCGATTGACAATGAGAAGGATTGGATTTAAATTGGATATTTTAGGATCTTTAAATAGATACCTCCAATCATGAATTAAGCTTCGCTTTTTTCTTTGCGTTTTAATGCTTTATCAGCTCTTTTTTCTTTTAGACTTTTAACGGCTTTCTTTTTTCCTTCTTTTTCTTTTCCTTCTTTTTCTTTCGACATAATATTAATTTTTAAATGAATAGAAATCTCAATAATTGGAATTCCAGTTAGTCGATTAGGATGGTACAGATATTTGGGATATAGCAATGGCTATTCCCAATGATTTAGCTGTATAAATGCCTTAACCTGAACCGGAATATAGTAATTGATCTGAATGAAGAGGTATGATAAACTATTTCTTTTTATCTTGGTTTATCAAATGAGTTATATTTGCAGCAAACTCGTTTGTTACGAATTAGGCCTGAATTTGGGGTCTTCTTTTAACTCCTTTAGTCTTCGTTATGGAGGTCATTATTTCGACATCAAACGTACGATATAATTCCGAAAATTCAAAATAAAATAATGCTAATCTTTGTTCTTGTTTAAATTTTATTCAATAAAGAACTGCCATGGAGGATATTTTATTGGCAACTTGCGTCATTGACATCCCGTTTTTACTAAGTAAAATATGCCATTCCAAATAGAACGTAAATCATATTTCGCTTTCTTTTTTGGATATGCAGCACTTTCTTTATATATTGTTACTGTGTTTCCTTCAAATCAGTTATATGCATCTTGTTTTAAATTTTACACCTCAAAACAAATGCTTTACTGACAAAGAGGAAACACTCTTAGCTTTTTTCTGATTTAATTTTTTAACGGACTCTATGAAAATAGCAGAATAATGCTGGTGGTATTTGTTTTTATTACTGATGATGTGCTCGGTTTGGGAATAAGGGAAACTTTCTTAATGGATACCTAAGTTAAAAACATTAAGTGGCGTGTTTACTTATTCCTGTAATTCACAGGAATAAGTTTCACTGGGCCGAGTAACCCTGAAGGCACAGTTTTCCAGTTATTGTATTTATCTGTTTTATAGTTAATATCTACAACGTTTATCTCTTTAAAGTTTCTCCATTCCACTCCGCGACGATCATAATCAGCAATGCGGTTTGCTGGTAGATTGGTTACCTCAATTTCTAAACGGTTTTCTCCTTGCTGAAGGTATTTTCCTACTTTAGTGATATAAGGTACAGACCAAAGCGTTGCAACTTCTTTGCCATTGATTTTAACGCGGGCACTTTCTCTCACGTCTCCTAAATCGAGTATCCAGTCGTCAGCTGAGATAGCAGGCAGAGTAAAGCTGACGCTATACACTCCAGTGCCCATATTTACTTTGGCTTTTGGTTCATCGAGTTCTGTCCAGGAGCAGAGCTCGCCAATCTTGTAAACATTGTCTATTGCCGGTTCGCTTTGAGTAAAATGGAGTTTCCAGTTGTTCTCAATTGTCAGTCCCACTGTTTGCGGTTCCGGGTATTTCCAATCGGAGATATCGATACTATCCTTCGTGAAAGTTTTCAGTAGCAAGGATTCGCCGGATCTGACCTGCAAATAAACCTGAGTGTGTCCATTTGCTTGTCTGATTTTTGCTTTGCCACTGTCTCCATTTAATGGATTATAAATCACAGCTGAAGTAGCCTTTACGCCAAGGTTTATCCAGGCATTCACATCTTTTGGTTGCAAGGATGCAATAAAATAATGATATCCTGATTCATTAGAGCGACGAATACACTGCAATCCGTAAACCGTTTTCATTTCTTCATTAGTAACACCTGTTGTGCCCAATGTTTTCAGATAATTACTTCCGGTGGTAACCATTCCCTTCTTAAAAGGAGTGTTTATTGTTTCTTTAAAATCAGTAACAACCGGAAGAGTACTCAATAAGTTTTTGAAAGAAAGACGGCGCTTCTCAAGTTTAGAAAAACCGGGAACATCTTCCGGATAATTTTCCATGAAAATAATCTTTGCACCTTGTTCAGCCAGACAGATCAGATGGGCCAGCACATCATCCGGCATCTTTTTTACAGCAGGGATGATGATTGCTTTGTATTTTGTTCCACCTTTTGTCTGAAGCAAGCCATTCACACACTTTGTGTCACGGATAAACTGATCGGAAATATAATCCACATCATATCCGCTTTCATTAATTTTATGTACTACCTCAATAAACTTAGGAGCTCTCTTGTCCATTTTATGGATATCAAATGGTAACATGCGCCCATCCTGATCATGCCACATATCATAAACAGGCAGATAAATAAGAAAGTCATTATCCGGTTTACCCATCTGCAGGAATGACTGGCAGCGGGTAATGTATTGAAAGAAAGCCGGAGCATCCCGCCAGATACTATTCATGGGCGACATGTTGATTGAGGCGTAAAACATCCATCCCGGCCACTTAGCATCCTGGGGTGAATAGGGAGTGCCGTGAAAATAAGTATGATTAACTCCTGAAACAAACATCAAATCAATATCTGGCTTACATTGTGATAATGAGGTACGGAAATGTTCCGTGAGCCAGGTAAATGTTTCGGAGGAAGTATAAGGCTTGCCTGAAATATGGGCTGCCGAAGAGGCATATTTTAGCATAGACAGATCAGAGAAGTTCCTTACGGTTAGTGAATCTTTTCGTAAGCCTTTAATGCCAAAATTTGAAATGCCAAAGCTTTCGCACTCGGGAACATCAACAGTGGCATAGAGATCAATCAGGTTACCAGGTGAACCATGAGCCTGATTACGGGTGAGGCTTCCGTGAGTATGTGCCCATTTTGTCCATTGAGCAGTAAAATTCTCCTGCAACAACTCTGCTATTGTCTCGCGATAATCTGAAATAATGCGTGCTGTTGTATCAGAACGTTTCTCATCCAGAAATTCAGGAAGGTACTCTTCCAGCTTATATCCGCGTCGTTTATAGAACTGTTCAAAAAAATCCGGTGTCCAGTCTGCATTATAAACTTCATAGGAATCATTAAAGAAGTTGTGCGGGTAGGGCGTTTTTGTTTCAGCAAAAGCTTTCTCAAAAAGGTGAAGATAGCTAGCTACCGCTTTGCGTGAGAAATGATCCATTACATACCCTTCACCACCGGGAGCCGCACGTTTCACTTTCTGCAGCGTTTTTCCATTGAAAACAGCAATCAGATGCCATTGCCCCGCAGGTGCTATCCAGTTTAGCTTACCTTGTTTATCAACTTTAGAGGTGATATCTTTTCGCTGACCATTTTGTGAAAAAGCCATCAAACGATAAAGTGTTGCAATGTCTTTCTGCTTTTCATCGGAAACCTGGATAAGCTCTTTAAGCTGTTCACCTCCATTTAATTTATATTCTTCAAAGATAACTTTACTTGCAGCGTCCTCAATACTCACTTCCGGACCACCAAAGGGCCATCCGGTACCTGTGTTCATATCCATCTGCATGCCACACCTTTTCGCTTCAGCTTCCGTGTGATGCAGCATCTTCATCCAGGTAGGAGAAAGGAATTTAATATCACGGGCTTCATTTCCTTTTACTCCATAGATAGGAGTGATTTCCATGGTTCCCATGCCCGCACGGGAATATTCTTCCAGATTATAAGAAAGATTCTTTTCATCTACCGCACTTCCCAACCACCACCAGCGGGCAGCAGGTTTGGTTTCTGTCGTTATTTTAGGCCATGCAACTTCCTGAGCAGGAGAGTAAATATATAAAAAAGCGAAACAACTGATCAACAATATTCTTTTAACCATCATAGTACAATTTAAGTCTCCGACATACATGATTATACCTTTTTCAGAGACTTCCTTTATTTATATTTTTTTATTTCAAAACAAACAATATCATTACTTCGTTTTCCTGTTCAATGCAACCTCTAATATGAATTTCTTTTTGTTTAATCAAATCAGGATACTTTATTTGGGATACCTGATCAGAGCTCTTCTATCTCTTTTAACCACAAAGCCGAACTAGCATCACTTGGCATGCGCCAGTCTCCTCGCGGACTGATGGAGATGCTTCCCACTTTAGGGCCGTCGGGTAGGCAGGAGCGTTTGAATTGCTGATTAAAGAAACGGCGGAAGAATGTGTATAACCATTTTTTGATTGTTTCCTTTTCATATTTGTTGCCAAAAGCAACGCCTGCCAGATAGAATATCTTAGCCGGACGGAAACCAAACCGCATGGTATAATAGAGAAAGAAGTCGTGTAGCTCGTAAGGACCTACCAGATCTTCTGTCTTTTGTGTAATATTTCCATCTTCGTCGGCTGGTATAAGTTCCGGACTGATAGGGGTATCTACTATATCCGTTAAGATATCTGCGGCTTCTTCTTCCACCTCATTTTGGCTAACCCAGTCCACCAGGTGTCTTACCAGTGTCTTTGGAATGCTGACATTTACTCCGTACATAGACATGTGGTCTCCATTATAGGTTGCCCATCCCAAAGCCAGTTCAGAAAGGTCGCCGGTTCCGATTACCATTCCGTTCGTTTGATTGGCTATATCCATTAGAATCTGAGTCCGTTCTCTTGCCTGTGAGTTCTCATACGTTACATCGTGCACGTTTATATTGTGATCAATATCTCTGAAATGCTGGATACATGCCGCTTTTATATCAATTTCCCGAGTTGAGATTCCAAGTTCCTTCATCAGATTGATTGCATTGTTGTAAGTACGGTCTGTTGTTCCAAATCCGGGCATGGTAATTCCCAGAATTCCTTTTCGTGAAAGCCCCAGCTTATCAAAAGTTTTCACACATACCAATAAAGCAAGTGTGGAATCCAATCCTCCGGAGATCCCTATAACAGCAGTTTTTGCCTGGGTATGTACAATCCGTTTAGCTAAACCAGAAACTTGTATCTCGAAAATCTCTTCACATCTCTCGTTTAGTGTCTTGCCGTTTGGCACAAAGGGAAGAGGTTCCACTTTGCGGGTAATGTTTAAAGGCTTGTTATTTGTTATATCTGTAGTGACATGAATGACCTCTGTGTCTTTATAATCACCGCTATTTGCGGAGAAAGTGGTATTGATGCGTCTTTCGGTGCGCAACCTTTCCACATCTATTTCTGTGATAATCAGTTGTTCTTCCAGACTGAAACGTTTGGATTCTGCTATCAACGTTCCGTTTTCGTAAATCAATCCATTGCCTGCAAAGACCACATCGGTGGTTGATTCTCCAAATCCGCAGGATGAGAATATATATCCGGCTATACAACGGGCCGACTGCTGGCAGATGAGCGAGCGTACATAATTGTGTTTGGCTATTCCTTCATTGTCGGCAGACAGGTTAATGAGAATCTCAGCACCTTTCAATGCCAGTTTGGAACTGGGAGGAATAACGGACCAGAGGTCTTCACATATTTCAACCCCAAAACAGAAATCAGGCGTGTCGAACAAAAGGCTGGAACTGACAGGAGCCAGTTGACCACAAAGACGGACAGTCTTGTCGATCACGTCTCTGGCGGAAGTGAACCAGCGTTGTTCGTAGAATTCTTTATAATTAGGCAAATAGGTCTTGGGTATTACACCAAGAATCTTTCCCCGTTGAAAGACAACTGCGGCATTCAAAATAATGGTATTGGTTGTTACAGGCATTCCCACCACACAAATAATATCCAGTTGCCGGGTATTATTCATAACTTGCACCAGTGCCATTTCTGCTTTTTCAAGCAATAGCTCCTGGGCAAACAGATCGGCGCAGGTATATCCTGTAATACATAGTTCCGGGAAAGCGATAACCTGAACCCCTTTTTCTTCGGCTTCATGTATCATTTCCTCTATTTGATCAGCGTTATACTGGCAATCGGCTACTTTAACCCGTGGCACTGCTGCTGCCACTTTTACAAATCCGTAGTTCATCTTTCTTTTTTTTATCTGTTTGGATATTGCAAAAATAGTGAATTCTGAGTTATTCCGATTAAATAAACAGCTTTATTTATTTGCTTTGAAATATCCTGGGATTTATAAGAAAAAATGCAATCTGATAATCATTGTTTTACACCTTCTACAGTGATGTGGTTATATTCTGTCATCTCTGCATCATCAGTAACAAATAACGGACGTCCATCGGGTTTTTCGTAATGGAAATCTATGTTGTTGAACGTAATGTTTTTTGCGTGGCGAATGTAAAAACCGGAAGCCGGGATGGTTCCAAACATCAACGGGTCGGGGTAAACCTTCTCTTGTTCAGGAGGTATGATCTTTCCATCTTCACTGCTGTATCCACCTTTATGGTAAATGTGTATGTCACTTAAAGAAACGTCTTCAATGATGCTTCCGGGTACGCCGCTGATGATGGAGGAGTATTGTGAATCGGCATTATATACATTTACATTGCTGATGCGTATCCTTTTCATGGTTCCCCGAGGTGTTCCTTCCGGACTTCTCATGCGTGCGCCTAAGCGTAGAAATATTGGTGAGTTGACAATATCGTGCATGGTGATATTGCTTACCACAACATCTTCCAGGTGTCCGCCATCCACACTTTCCAGCGCCAGCCCTCTGCATCGGTCAAAGATACAGTTCGTTATTGCGATATTCTTAAATCCTCCGCTTGATTCGGTGCCCAGTTTTATTCTTCCGCACACATAGGCATGGTCGGGAGCTTGTGGTTCATCTCGCTCGAAGGTGGCGTTCATCGCTGTTCCCTGGTCGAATCCGGATACATAGCAGCCGGTAATGGTTACATTCTCTGTATCTCTGAAGTATCCCAGTGCATAAGATGCTTTCAGAACTATGGCATCATCCCAGGGAGAATTGACGCTGCAGTCGGTGATGCGCACGTTCTTGCAGCAGTCAATATCAAATCCGTCACGGTTTGTATCCACTTTCAAGTTAAGCACACTCAGGTTATCCACGCCTGTTGCAAGCAACGCAAAGTGTCCGCAATGCATCATGGAAACATCTTTTAGAATTACATTCCTGCAGTTTTTCAGGCTGATGGCTTTGTTTCCGGCACCAGCCAGACGACTTTCCTCGCGGGATAGTCCTTTACCGTAAATGAGTCCAGGTCCGCAGATGGTAATATCTTCCAGTCCGATACCCCATATAAGAGAGTTCTGCCAGTGACTGTGACCAAAATCCTGATATCGGTAGAATTCATTGGGCTCGGCAACATCATAACCCTGATTTTGTGTTGGAAAGGCAGCAACAATACGTGCACCCGATTCCAGATAAAGAGTGATATGACTTTTCAGACAGATGGAATAGCAGGCATATTCGCCGGAAGGAACATAAACCATCCCTCCTCCGTCTTTTGAAGCATTTTCAATTGCCTGGTTGATGGAAGGAGAGTCGATGGTCTTTCCATCACCTTTTGCACCGAAATCTCTCACATTATATATTTTTGCCTGAACCTGGATGGCTCCTGTCATAATAAAGATCATGAACAGGATATGTATTTTGGTGTGTCTCATTGTTTAAAATTCTTTTTTAAATAGTTCGGGCAACATAAAACTGTTATAGTCGGCCTTTGCATTCTGAACATAAAAACAAAAGTAGAGTTTTCCATTGACTAATCTGCTGGTTCCGGTAAGTGCCGGAGCATCGGTCTTCTTCCCGGATTGATGAAAAGCCAACGGAGTTGACTGCTTATGTGCATCAGAGAGTCTGATATCAGAGTTATCTGGAACAACCGCCTGAACAACTTTCAGATTCAGACTTTCACCATAATAAACCGTGAATGCATTGCCTTCCACACTGAAAACATTGTCTTTGCAATATTCCGGCTTCAGACCGCTGTCTGTTTTGTTGGGAAGTTCTACAGCATAACTTCCTCCGAAACTCCAGAACAGATCTAGTCCGTCTGGTAAGTTAACTCCTTCAACCTCCATGATAAGTCCATCGCTATCTGTTAATTTAGATACGCGGACAATTATTTTCCCTCCTTTCAGGAGGTTATCTTCCAGAGTGTATGTTAGCTTTCCAGGACTTTTCTTAAGTTTCACGCTCTTCAGTTCATTGCACCAACGACTTTTCTGACCAGAGATGACTCCCAGTTTAAAGTTTCCTGCCATCTGAGGAAAATGAAAAGAGAATTCCGGAGTTTTGCATGCCAGTAAACTGTGGGAAGTTTGTGTGCCATATAATGCGATTGAAAATTTACCATCTTCACCTGCATAGGCATAAATACCGGTAAAGATGAATAGCAGAACAAGGTATATTTTCTTTATTTTATTCATATTGAATATCTTTCTGAATATTTGTATTTTTTTTGAACTCTATTTTACTCTTATTGGCAACTTTTAAACGTATTTTACTCAAGTAGAAATGATCAGTAAAAGTTACTTTTCCTGCTTCGGAAACGTTAGCTTTGATATTATACAAGTGGAAGTTTTCCAGTCTTAAACTATCGTTCCAGCCAGAAGCCGAGATGAACTGTCTGGCATTCTGAGCTTTTACATCCGAAAGATACACATTCTTAAAATGTGGGTAGCCTTTTTCTGCAGGAATTACAGGGGTAAGCATAATCTTCCAGTGTTCCGGAATCTCTTTCCCAATATATTTTTCGGGTAAAGCGGAGTAACTGTAACTGGGATTCCAGTTTAAATCTGCAGCTAAAACACTACCTACACTGTCGGCTTTTACATGACTCATAAAGATGTTTTCCACTGTACCGCCTCTGTTCATGGCAGATTTAATCCGAAGAGCGGAAGACGTTCCATAAGCCTGCATGTTGTATGCCAGGATGTTGCGGATGGAACCGGACGTTTCGCTTCCGCAGGTGATTAGTCCTGCTCCCTTTCTGGTAATACAGTTGCGGATTACCACGTATTCCGTAGGGCGGTTAACCCTTAGTCCGTCGGCATCTCTTCCTGATTTTATGCAGATATTGTCATCATTACAATCAATATCGCAGTTCTCAATCAGAATTTTCGTGGAAGAATCGATATCAATTCCATCTGTACTTGGTCCGTGACCACCAATATTATTATTAATATTTATTCCATTGATGGTGCAATACGAGGAATATAAAACCTGAACTGCCCAGAAACCAGTCCGCATTACATGAATGTTTTTCAGAGAAACATCCGAGCTGTTTGATATTAAAATGCCCCTTACCCGTTTGCAGTCATAATCTACTATCCACCGAAGTCCTTCTTTTTCATATTCCTTACGCATTTCCCAGTATTTATCCCAAAAGACTTTCCCCTGACAGTCTAGTGTACCTTCTCCTGAAATGGCTGCGTTTTTTTGGTCAATAACATTAATAACCGCTGCTGGCCATATCATCTCAATGCCGGCAATTCTTGATTTGAATTCCGGATAGTCATTTATATCTGTACTCCCCATCAAAGTTACTCCTTTGCCTATGCACAGATTTACTCCTTTTTTAATAAACAACGCACCCGTCAGATAGTTCCCCGGTTCAAACGTTACAGTTCCTCCTCCGGCAGAGCTACATGCATCAATTGCATTCTGTATCTGTTTGGTGCAAATTGTTTTTCCATCATTTACAGCCTGATAATCCTTCACTTTAAAGACATTGAAAGTAGGGTATGTTTTTGCCCCTACTTTCAGAGCCCATGAAAGATCTGGCTTCTCATTTCCCCTGATCCAACTGAAAGAGGGAATAGCTTTATCCTGAGCCAAACACCCCGTAACTAAAATCGCAAGCAGAGATACTAAAAAACTCTTCTTCATTCTTTTTCTGGATTACTTTATTTTTAATTACCGTCTGGTTTCTCTACTTCTGTGAAAGGGCTCTGATTCCAATGAAAAGAATCAATGGCATCCGGCTTCTGAGGATTGAATGGCTTATAATCTTTTCTTAAATATTTTACGATATCCAGTTTATTGATTTTCATCCCTTCAATGATACATTTGGCTATTTCGTATGCTCCATAAGGATTAAAATGCGTGTTGTCTGCCAAAGGTTGAATTTGTCCGGGATAAGTGTTGGCCGGATAATGCACAAATGCTTTCTTTGAAGGTTCCACTCCCCATGCTTCATAGAGTGTGCGTGTCATGGAGTTAAGATCAACCAAAGGAATATTTTCTTCACGAGCCAGTTGTTTCATTGCATTAGGATATTCTCCGTGAGTATCCATTATTTTACCCTGTTCATTAAAGCTTCTTCTTTGAGTTGGAGTAACCAATACAGGATGTGCACCACGTGCTTTTGCTTCGGTAACAAATGTACGAAGGCTAGTAAAGTATGAGGTGTAAGGACCTTTGTCCGGACCTTTTTGTTTCTGGTCATTGTGACCAAATTCAACAAATATATAATCGCCGGCTTTCATCTGGGTCAGCGCTTTTGCAAGTCTTCCAGCAGAAATAAATGTATTGGCTGATTCTCCTGATTCAGCATAGTTGGCGAAACAAACATTCATGTCAAAAAAACTGGTAATCATTTGCCCCCAGCTTGCCCAAGGTTCATTATCCTGGTCTACCACGGTAGAGTCTCCGAAAAGAAAAACGGTAGGAATGTTATTCACCTTCTGAATGGTCATAGACTCTACAAGAGGAGCATCTCCGTTAAATTCAATAGTTAGTTTATCATCCCAGTTAAGCTTCTTTTTCTCACGTTGTTTGATTTTTACATCCTCGTTCTCACTGATTTTAGTATTGCGCTTATTGATAATGAATGTTACCTCAACGATTTCTCCTTTTTTAGTAGCCAGATTTTCAATGAAAAGACGGCGCGATTCTCCTCTTACAGTTGTTACTCCGGCTTTATTTTTAGAACCAATTCTTATGGTTACTTTATAATTACCATCCGGAACCTGAACAGAAAAATAAAAAGGTTTATTTTCTCCTGCTGAACTGGGCTGAAGGTCATATCCATAACCTTTTGAAGCTGTATATCTGTTTGAAGAATCTATTTTTATATATCCTTTTTGTGCTTTATTCGATGTAAAATCGAACTTAAATTGTTCCTTTTGTGCTGCACAAAAAGAACTAATTAATAATGCGATAGCTAATAATTTAAATTTCATGTGTCTCTCTTTTATCTTTAAATACCCTTATCTCCTTTAACTGGCTTCAATTCATCCGGTGAATCTTTTGTATATAGATCTACTTTCTTTGCTCTTTTCGTAAACAAATCTTTTATCGTTTCGAGTGGAACAATTGTTTGCGGACGAAAACTGTCTGAATTCATATAATCTAAAATTGCTTTATACATCTGTCGGGCAACTATTCTATTATCTGAATCCGTTTTGATATCCATGCTTGTCATCATCAGTTTGCCGTTTAAAACTTTTGCTTCGAATAGCATTCCTATCTTACGGCTAACAAACCAGGTATCGATGCTTTGTACCAATGGCTGAAAATCTGCCGGAAACTCTGTGAATTGCATAACCTGAGCCTTGTTCAGAAGTTCCCACCATTGCAAATCACTGTGATAATCTGTCGGGAAGTTCCTGAAAAGCGGATGGTAATTGTTTACGAAAATACCAGTTGTATGAGGAGGACGCATCTTAAACCATGAAGTGTTCCAGAACACAGGGGTGAAATATTGTTGTATCTCTTTTCCGTATGTTATTTTTCCGGCAGCTGTGAGCAACACATTTCCTCCGTTCTTTAATATTTCGGTAGCTTTCTCGTCCACAGAATCGGTTACATAGACAGATCCCTTATCAATGGTGACGGTTGCAGGATATACCCAGAAGTTCCAGCCGTTTGCGGCTTCTGTACCTTCAACGGTGATTTCCAGATTTAACTTTTGCGCTTTTTCAACAGAGTTAAGGGCACACTTCACAGAACCCAGGTTAAAGCAGTTTCCTACAGGAATATCTTTGGTACTGACTACACCTTTTGAGATTATGTTACCTGATTCATCTGTTATTTTATAATTGGTACGGGCATTTTTTAATGCATCCTTTCCAAAATGAGCAATCTCAATATCTGCCTGAAACGTTTCATTGTTCTTATAGACAAACTTCGGTATTCTTGCCAAAGGAACTGTAGGACTGCAGAAACGGCGGAACTCCGGTGCATTGATGTAGCCTTTTTCTTCCCAGAATACATTCAGTACGCCCACCAAAGCAGTTCCCTGGCCTGAATAATCGTTCAGACCCAGTAACTGGAATCCTGCGTAGCCGGGTGTGCGCAATGTTTTTTCAATCTCATTTTTATAACACAACGCCTGGAGCTTTCCGGAAGCCATCATAAAGTCGTGTCCCATACTTCCCATCTTTCCCTCTTCCAGTAAGTCTTTGAATATCTCAAAGTTTCTGGCTTTATTTACCCCGGTATATTTCCTGATTTCATTAAAATCGGGGAAGGCACACCATTGTCCTGTTTCGTGAGAAACATAAGGCTGATTTACAGAGTCAATCTTTGCGTGATAGTCGGACATTGATTCCGGCTTTGAATTTGTCCAGTCAAGTCCGCGTGCTCCTGCCTTAACGTGGTATTGGCTTTTGGGTTGCCATTGCCAGCTTCCACCTACGGATGCTCCGGTATATACTCTGCGGGAATCTTTCTCTTTCCAGTAATCCACAAATTTACTAACCCATGACACCCAGCGTCCGGAAGGCTCATTACCACATGCAAGCATGCAGAAAGAGGCATGATTGCCATATTCTTTAGCCATACGGATAGTCTCATCCATCAGATATGCATCTATAGGTTGTCCCATCCCCAGTTTAGGTCCGTGGTTGGGCCAGCTTGGTCCTTCTGGTTGAAGATAAAAACCAACCAGGTCGGCAGCCTCAAAAGCGGCTTCCGGCGGACAGAAGGAGTGGAAACGCATGTGATTTAATCCATAGTTTCTACAGATACGGAACACTTTTTCCCAATCTTCAACCTTCATAGGAGCATAACCGGTTAAAGGGAAGTCACAGTTCTCAACTGTTCCGCGGAGTACGGTCTTATTGCCGTTTACATAAAAGTATTTTCCTTTGATAGAAAAGTCTCGCATACCGAACTGAACCTCTTTTTCTTCACTGTTTTTTCCGTATACGATTTTGGCTTTCAGCTTATATAATGCCGGGTCAAATTCATCCCAGGTCAGCATACCGTCGCCCATGGGAAGTTCCATTTCCAGAGAAAGACTATCGTTCTTAATAAAAATATCTTTTGAAACGGGGAGGGGAGTATGTTTCTTTTCAGTATTGAAACTCTGAGCCGAGAGTGTAACTTGTGCTGATACATTCTTTAGTTTATCCGATCTGAGTTTTATCTTAACCAATGCTTTTTTGTTTGCCACATCAGGGAATACCTGAATATCATCAAAATAGACAGTTGAGCCAGCTGCAAGATTAATCTTTCCAACAATGCCGTTCCAGTTACCTTGTGTCTGATCTGTTACACTGTGCGAGTCTGGTCCTACATTAATATCTTTCAATCGATTGTCTACACGAATTGATATACTGCATTTCCCAGAACGAAGATACCCGGTCAGGTCATATACATGAGGAACGCAAAGACTATTCTGCATGCCTACTTTCCTGTCGTTTACCCAAACAGTGGTTTCTATGTGAGGGCGTTCCAGTGAAAGGACAATGCGTTTCCCTTTCCAGGAAGAGGGAACGATAACTTCTTTCTGATACCATGCCACACCTACATAATGTTTATCGGGAGTAAGGAAGAAGGGTAATTTAATATTTCCTTCTACCCTGTATTTTTCCATATAAGGATTATAATAGAATGAACTGTCATAAAGACTACCTGTCCATTTCGTGCGGATGGTAACATCATCTCCTTTCAGCTTTTCGGGCATAGATCCCGGGAGGTTGATTTCTTCTTTCAGGTGTTTCCTGAACCATTGCTCTGCTATCCCTGCATCTTGCCTGTCTATCTGAAAATTCCATTTTCCAGAAAGATCGATGCTGTTTTGGGCATATATAACATGGACGAATATGATTGATAAAATGATTGATGAAAGAATTCTTTTCATAATATATATATTTCTGAATTTTACTTCGCTAAAGTACAGCCTTTACATAATTTCTTAAATAGAAAGTCGTACACAAACATAGAAATTCGTATGAATATTCCTTATGAATGGATTTTTGTACAATAATACATCTATTTTTAGTAATCTGTCTATGAGAATGTCTCTTGTCTCTTTTAGTATTCTTTTGAATAAGTGTATATTTGTACACTTATTGAGTCTTACCTCTAATTTTATTGTATTATGAAAAAATTAATCGCTTTATCTTTCCTTCTTGTCTTTGCGGCAACATTACTCAGCGCAAAAGGGAAAGCATACTTATTTTCTTATTTCACAGGCAATAGTGAAGATGGTCTTCATCTGGCCTATAGCTATGATGGATTGAAGTGGGAAACTTTGAAAAACGGAAAATCATTTTTATCTGCTACGGTTGGAAAAGATAAACTAATGAGAGATCCAAGTATCTGTCAGGCACCGGACGGAACATTTCATATGGTGTGGACTTCCAGTTGGACAGACCGGATTATTGGTTATGCCTCTTCAAAGGATCTGATAAACTGGTCAGAGCAAAAGGCTATTCCGGTAATGATGCACGAACCTACAGCTCACAATTGCTGGGCTCCCGAACTGTTTTACGATGAGCCATCGGAAACCTATTATATTTTCTGGGCTACCACTATTCCGGGAAGACACAAAGAGGTGATAACCAGCGAAAGTGAAAAAGGGTTGAACCACCGTATTTATTATGTTACAACCAAAGATTTTGAGACATTCTCTGAAACAAAGATGTTTTTTGATCCTGATTTCAGCGTGATTGATGCAGCTATCGTGAAGGATAAAAACGGCGAACTGATTATGGTTGTCAAGAATGAGAACTCAAACCCTCCTGAAAAGAATCTTCGTATCACCAAAACCAAACATATTGAAGATGGATTTCCTGTTCAGGTATCGGAACCTATCACCGGTGATTATTGGGCGGAAGGACCTTCGCCTTTGATTGTTGGTGATTCTTTATATGTGTATTTTGATAAATATCGTAATCATAAATATGGGGCAGTCCGTACAAAAGACCGCATTCATTGGGAAGATGTATCCGATGAAGTATCTTTTCCTGCCGGAACCCGTCATGGAACTGCATTTCCGGTTAAGAAATCGTTTTTGAAAAAGTTGTTGAAAGAGAATTGATTTTAATAATAATACTATGAAAAGATTTCTATTATTTGCTCTTTGTTTCTGTGCAGTCGCTCTTTTCTCATTCTCACAGAATAAGAAGTCATGGTTTCCCGATAAGGATTTGATTCAGACGGGAGTTTATTATTATCCTGAACACTGGAACGAAAGTCAGTGGGAAAGAGATTTTAAGCAAATGCACGATCTGGGGTTTGAGTTTACTCACTTTGCCGAGTTTGCCTGGGCGCAGCTGGAACCACAGGAAGGAAAATACGATTTCGCCTGGCTTGACAGAGCTGTAGCTTTGGCTGCCAAGTATAAACTGAAAGTAATAATGTGTACTTCAACTGCTACGCCTCCGGTGTGGTTGAGTCGTAAATATCCTGAAGTTCTTATCAAACAGGAAGATGGCACTGTGCTGGATCATGGTGCTCGTCAACATGCATCGTTTGCTTCTCCACTTTACAGAGAGCTCTCTTTCAAGATGATTGAAAAACTGGCTCAGCATTATGGAAACGATTCACGCATTGTGGGTTGGCAATTAGATAATGAACCTGCAGTTCAGTTCGACTTTAATCCAAAAGCAGAGCTGGGATTCCGTGATTTCCTGAAAAAGAAATATAATAATGATATTAAGTCTCTGAATGATGCATGGGGAACTGCATTCTGGAGCGAGCAGTATAGCTCGTTTGATGAAATAACTCTTCCTAAAATGCGTCAGATGTTTATGAATCATCATCAGATACTCGATTATCGTCGTTTTGCCGCAGAGCAGACAAACTCTTTCCTGAACGACCAGTGTTTGCTGATAAAAAAGTATGTTAAGAATCAGTGGGTGACCACCAACTATATTCCTAGCTATGAGGATGGGCACATTGGCGGAAGTAAAGATCTGGATTTCCTTTCTTATACCCGTTACATGGTTTATGGAGAAAATGAAGGGATCGGCAGGAGAGGATACCGTGTGGGTAATCCATTACGAATTGCCTTTGCCAACGATTTTTTCCGTCCTTTTAAAGGAACATACGGCGTGATGGAACTTCAACCGGGACAGGTAAACTGGGGAGGTATTAACCCTCAGCCACTTCCCGGTGCAGTAAGATTGTGGTTGTGGAGTGTATTTGCCGGAGGCAGTGATTTTGTATGTACCTATCGTTACCGTCAGCCATTGTATGGTACTGAGCAATATCATTACGGAATTGTTGGCTCTGATGGAGTAACAGTAACTCCGGGTGGAAAAGAGTACCAGCAGTTTATGCAGGAGGTAAAACAATTGCGTAAAGAGGCTTCTCCCCGCGAAGATAAACCCAAAGAATATTTGGCACGTAAAACTGCCATCCTCTTTAATCATGAAAATTCGTGGAGCATTCAACGCCAGAAGCAAAATGCAACCTGGAATACAATGGCTCATGTGGATAAATACTATCGCCAGTTAAAAGCATTTGGAGCACCTGTCGATTTTATAAGCGAAGATAAGGACTTCAGTGCATATCCAGTTATGATAGCTCCTGCCTATCAGTTGGTAGACGATGCCTTGATTGCCCGCTGGACTGAATACGTAAAGAATGGCGGTAACTTGATTCTTACCTGCCGTACGGGACATAAGGATCGAAGCGGACGATTGTTTGAAGCGCCATTCCGTTCCAAGATTGATAATCTGACTGGAAATAAAGTGGATTTCTATGACCTGCTTTTACCCGAAGATCCTGGAACTGTAGCCATGGATGGGAAAAAGTATAATTGGAATACCTGGGGCGAAATATTGATTCCCGGCAAAGATTCTGAAGTCTGGGCTACTTATACTAATGAATTCTATGATGGCAAGCCGGCAGTAACGATGCATCATTTAGGAAAAGGAACTGTCACTTACGTGGGTGTTGATTCCAAAGATGGCTCACTGGAGAAAGATGTGCTGACAAAACTCTATTCCGTTCTTCATATTCCGGTAATGGACTTGCCTTACGGAGTAACAATGGAATATAGAAATGGACTGGGCATCGTTCTTAATTATTCTGATAAACCTTATGAATTTCAGTTGCCAAAGGGTAGTAAGATCCTGATTGGAGATACAATGATTCCTACTGCCGGAGTATTAGTCTTTAAATAGAATTATATTGCAGAACTTTAGATAAGTTTTTATGAACAAGAAGGGGCGATTTACTGCGGGTGAATAGCTCCTTTTTTTATCTATATTCCCTAAATTCAAGTGTTAAATGCAACTGATGGAATTTTAGATTGAATATTTTTTCAGAGAAGGGGAAAATGTTTTTCTTCCCCCCTTTCTCTGATGGGATAAAATAATTATCTTGTTCCCTCAATCTCCTACAAAATCAGTTACAAGATGAAACATTTAACCCAAGAACAAAGATATGAAATTTCTGCATATCTTCACAGTGGAAAAAGTAAAAGTGAGATAGCCTCTCTTGTAAAGGTTCATAAAAGTACCATAGGCCGTGAAATCATTCGTAATTCTTATGGCTCCTGGCATCAGTACATGCCCCGTGAAGCTCAAAAGAAAGCTGACTTAAGAAAGAAATGTCGCCCTGGGAAAGTAGTCTTTACCCAAGAAATGAAGGCTCTTGCAAAGGATCTGCTAATAGAATTTAATTATAGTCCGGAACAGATATCAGGTCGGTGCAAATTACAGTCGATTCCCATGGTTTCTCATGAAATACTTTATCAATGGATCTGGAAAGATAAACGTCAGAAAGGACGCCTTTATAAATATTTGCGCCGAAGAGGGCGAAAAAACAAAAAACGCGGCTCTGAATATAATAGTAGAGGGATACTTAAAAATCGCAGAACTATTGATCAAAGACCTGCCATTGTAGAGGAACGCAAAAGGTTTGGTGATTTTGAAATAGATTCTATAATTGGAAAGAATAAAAAGAGTGCACTAATGACCATTAATGATAGGCTTACCGGACGCTTATGGATACGCAAACTTAAGGGGCGTGATCCAAAATCAATGGCAGATACGGCTATTAAATGTTTAACATCATTTAAAGGGAAAATCTTCACTATAACCTCGGATAATGGGTTTGAGTTTGCTTTTCATAAAAAAATAGAAACAAAATTGAGAATTAATTTCTATTTTGCCAAACCCTATCATTCTTGGGAAAGAGGAGCAAATGAAAATATAAATGGATTAGTCAGGCAATACTTTCCTAAGGGGACAGACTTTAGTGAAGTAACTGAAAAACAGGTAGAAATAGTAGAAAATTTAATTAATTCAAGACCGAGAAAAAGGTTGGGATATTATACCCCAATGGAGTTTATTAATACATTAAAAAAACATAGGAGAGAGTTGCGTTTATAACTTGAATTCGGCTTTATAACCCCACGTTTTTCTACTGGCAGACGCTGATTATTAGTTGATTATCCATGAAAAATAAAATACCTGGACAAATGATTCAGTTATAAGTTGCCTCTTTTTTGGCAGTATTTTTTGCATTTTGGTGCCTGTTGTCCATTCTATTTACTGTTAAAATAATTATTTATATCTTTTTATAAGTTGTCTTGGTCTAATCCATGTTATAATTATTTTGTGGGTTTGCTTTTATAAGCACTCAATTGAATAGGAACTAAAGCTCTGATTTACAGATAAAAATAGCTTTTGCTGTGTAACTGTCTTATACTGGAAAAAGTTTACAGTTTCCAAACCGTAAAAATTTAAAAGTATGAGGACATTTAAAGGTATGACTGATGAAATGCGACTGCAAATCATCCAAGAGTATTTAGACGGATCAAGTAAATACTCGTTAAAAAAGAAATATAAGTTGACTGATCCTAACCGTATTAACGAATGGATGTGTAATTTTGGCATTGAAAACCCACATCCGCAACCAATACCGTTATCGCTTATGCCTAAAAAGAAAGAATCTCAGGAAATTGAGGACTTGAAAAAGCAGATAAAGCAATTAAAGAAAGATCTGGCTTTTTCAGAAATGAAAGCCGATGCGTTTGATACCATGATTACGCTGGCGGAAAAACAGCTTCAGATTCCGATAAGAAAAAAAACTGGCGCCAAACAGTAGAGGTGCTGCATACTGCGAAACCGGAGTATAAGCTGGTTCCGCTATGTAAACTGTTTGGCGTAAGCCGTCAGGCGTTTTATCAGTGTAAAGACTTTGATTTTGAACATGAGCAATTCAAATGTTGTATACTGGAGTATGTCCGTGAAATCCGTAAAGAGGCTCCCCGGGCAGGCTGTCAAAAACTATTTGTTATGTGCCGCAACTTCTTTGGGGAAGACTTCCGCCTGGGGCGGGATGCTTTCTACCGTCTTTTGCGCGATTCGGGATTGATGATACGAATACGTCACCGGCATACCCGTACAACAAATTCTTATCATAATTACCGTTTGTATCCCAATCTGATACGGGGGTATGTCCCCACAGCCCCGAATCAGCTGTGGGTATCGGACATTACATATATCCCTTTATCGTTTAGATTTTGTTTTCTCTCATTGGTTACCGACGCCTATACACGCGAAATTGTAGGCTGGGTATTGGCCCCTACTTTGGAATATAAGTACACTCAGCAAGCTCTTCAGAATGCGATAGACTGTGTTAATACAGATATTAAAGAATTAATCCATCATTCTGATAGAGGTGTACAATATGCATATGATTCATACATTAATCTACTTACATCGAATGGAATTAAAATCAGTATGACCGAGAACGGAGATCCTTTGGAGAATGCTCTGGCTGAACGGGTAAACGGTATTTTAAAGCAGGAATGGCTGAATCAATATAACTTTCAGACTATAAATGATGTACGTCCGGTTGTGGAAAGGATCATTGAATACTATAACACCAAAAGACCCCATGCAAGCATAAATATGATGACTCCCAGGGAAGCTCGTCAGAAGAGTGGTGAATTGAAGAAACATTGGAAGAATAAGTATGCAAAAATATTGGAATCAACAGAACAGAACGCTAACTTTGTATGCGACAACAGAACGATGGGAAACGTTGTACCATTGTAAGAATTCAAAGAACGAGAAGGATATCGAATCCTTCCCGTTCTTGACAACAGAACTGCCGGTCTACATTACCCATTGAAATAATGTAAACCGAATTTAGGATTAAGAAAAATATTGCCAATCAGTTCTAGTAATAACCCCTAAAACTGTAAACCCATTCTAGGAAAGGTCAAACTCTGATTCTTTTGGGAAATAATTGGTGTATCATTCAGATTTATTCTCCAATGATTTTTATTTATTGGCGAATAATTTAGAATTATTGGAGTATGATTTATAAGCTATAGCCAAAAAAAGAGGAATAATCTCGCGACCATTCCTCTTTAAAAACTAATCTAATCACCATTTTCTAATCTGAATTCTAGTTATATCTATACCTATAGAATTATTTTAATTTATAAACTTCAGTTCCTGCTAAAAGGAAGCATCCCACCCCGTAATCTTCAAAATCGGGAACATTATCATAGGATACCGGCTGTCCGTCCTTGGGCTCTTTCCCTGTTCCCTGAACATATCCCAGAAGTCCATCAGGATGAACAGCATCTTTAACCATAGCGTTCCATGCTTTTATTACAATCGGAAGATATTCTTTTCTATCCAGATAACCGTTGGATATTCCCCAAGCCATTCCATAAACAAATAGTGCCGTGCCCGATGTTTCTTTTCCTCCGAAATTAGTAGAATCGTGCAAGCTTACATTCCAGAATCCATCTGTACGCTGACACTTTTTTAAAGCCTTGCTCATTGCAGCAAAATCATTCAGATAATCAGGACGGTGTTTCTCATTGGCTGGAATTTCGTTGAGAACACGTACTAATGCCGCATATACCCATCCATTTCCTCTTGACCAATAACAATCTTCCCCGTTGGGCTCTTTGTAGGGAGGAACAAAATCTTTATCTCTCCACCACAGTCCGTCTTTAGAATTAAACAATCCGTTTTTTCCATGATTATTCCGGGTATATGAATACATTTCCCACATTTTATCAAAATACTTTTGCTCGTTAAAGGTCTTACCTAATTTGGCGAAAACCGGCATAGCCATCTGTACGGCATCAACCCACGACCAGTCGTCATTCTGAGGAGTATTTACTACCATATCAATAGATAGCTTTATATTCTTCAGCTTTTCGGGCGACGGATTTATGCGGTAAAGATCAATGTAAGTTTGCCCGCAGCACTGATCGTCAGCATTGCGTGTGGTATTTCCGTTTCTTAATCCCCATTTATGATAACTGGCCCAGTTATAAGCATATTCATAATAGTCTTCTCTAGGCAATATGGAGTGTAATTCCATTAACCCTTCGTAATAAACTCCACGGGTCCATATATTGCTTGGCCTGACTCTTCCAACGAATGTAGGAATACCTGGATCAGAATATTTCTTCATAAAATAATCATTCACCAGCATTGTTGTTTTCAATGTCTCTTTCTGATCCGGAATTATCTGAGCCGATGAATGAATGGAAGCAAAGGCTATTAGTAGAAATGGGATTAATATTTTTTTCTTCATATAAAAGTGTTTAGGAATTTCACATGTTAATAAGATATGATTCACTTGAAATGTACAGAAGCAAAGATAGATTAAAACAATATGTGCATAAATGGAATATTATACTTATACATATAATATAATTCACCTGAACAAAATTCCATTGTTGATTTTGGATGGGAGACTTATCTTTGTATCGCTAGCTATTTAAAATGGTATAATATAATAATGTAGTATATATAACTATGAAGAAGATCTTATTGTTAATCTTGATCCCTTTTCTATTAAGTTTTCAGAGTTCGGATAAGATTCGTGTTTACATTGCGGGCGACTCAACTGCCCAGACATATGATACAACTAAAACTTTGCAGAGAGGGTGGGGGCAAATGTTACCTTCCTTTTTTGACGACAAGGTTGAAGTAATTAATAAAGCAAAGGCTGGGAGAAGTACCAAGTCTTTTCAGGACGAAGGAAGATGGACTGAAATTGTATCTGATATAAGGAAAGGCGATTGGGTAATTATTCAATTTGGGCACAATGATACTTCAGATAAACCTGAACGTCATGCATCTCCGGAAGACTACCGGAAAAACCTGATTAAATTCATCACTGATGTTCGCCGGAAAAAAGCAAATCCCATTCTATTGACTTCTGTTGTAATGAGAACATTCAAAGATGGAGCTTTGGTTGACGACCGTCTGAAAGTATACCCCGGAATCACTCGGGAAGTGGCTAAAGAATACAATGTCCCAATGATTGATATTAATCTAAAGACAAGAGATCTTATTTTAAAGCTGGGAGATGAGAAATCAAAATCCTTATATATGTGGTTAGAGCCGGGAGTAGACCCATCGAAACCTGATGGAAGCAAAGATGATACTCATTCCTTAGAAGCTGGTGCCAAGCAAATAGCTAAATATGTTGCTGAGGGTATTAAAGAACTGAAATTAAACGGTATATATAAACATATAAAATAGTATAAAGACTGTTATACTATAAAAATACATGCAAATGTACGATTGTCTATTGTCTGTGATTGGCAATTGATCTATGTTTGCCACATCATTTCTATTCTATGTGGAAGCATTGCTTCAAATTATAATAATAGTGAATTAATTATTAATTGTTAAACTTATATTTATGAAAAACAAAAGGCAAATTAAACAACTGAGTCTTTTTGGTTTATTTCCTAGGCTTTCCATGGTCGCCTTATTCTTTATGATTGCTTCATTGGCATCTGCACAGAATAAATCGATTAATGGAACTATAGTTGATGCAAAAAATGAACCAGTTATTGGTGCTAGTGTTATGGTAAAAGGAACCACAAACGGTACTATTTCTGATCTTGACGGTAATTTTACATTAAAGAATGTAGCTAGTAGTGCAACTTTACAAGTTACTTATATTGGTTATGTCTCTCAAACTATTCCAGTAGGAGGTAAAAGCAATATAAAAATTGTATTGCAGGAAAATTCTCAGGTTCTGGATGAAGTTGTTGTTGTTGGTTATGGTGTTCAAAAGAAGACAGACGTAACAGGTGCAATGGCACGTATTGGTGACAAAGAACTGAAAGCAATGCCGGTTAAGGATGCTTTTCAAGCAATGCAAGGTAAGGTTGCCGGTGTAGATATTACTTCAAACCAACGTCCGGGTGAAACTGGAAGCATTAAGATTCGTGGTGTTCGTTCTTTAAGTGTAGACAATGATCCGTTGTGTGTTGTTGATGGAATGGTTATTCAGAGTGGTGGTATTGATAACATTAATCCGAGTGACATCGAGTCAATCGATATTCTGAAAGATGCTTCTGCAACTGCTATTTATGGTTCTCGTGGTGCCAATGGTGTGATCCTGGTAACAACCAAACACGGTAAAGATGGTAAGGTAACCTTAAATTATTCTGGTTCAGTAACTATGGAAAAAATGTATGATGTTACTGAATATATGAATGCTGCTGAATGGTTGGATTATGCTCGTTTGGCAAAATACAATATTGGTACTTACAAATCTGCTACTCCTTCTTATGCTGCCGACTTAGCTGCATGGGGTTCTGTAGGTGCTTCTTTCGCAAATATAGCTAAAGGTTGGACAGACAACAATACTGTGTATGACAGTAGCAAAGTGGGTAATTATGACTGGAGCAAATACGGTAAACAGACAGGTCTTTCAACAGAACATACATTGAGTGCATCAGGTGGTTCTGAAAAATTCCAGGGTTATGGTTCATTCGGTTATTTACGTCAGGAAGGTACACAACCTGGTGAGTTGTACCAACGTTACACTGCAAAGACAAGCTTTGACGCTTCTCCATTAAAATGGTTTAAGATGGGAACATCAATGAATCTTTCCTGGGGTGATCAGGATTATGGTTATAACTTTGCAAAATCAGTGACAGGTGCTGGTGATTTATATTCTGCTTTGAAAGGTATGCTTCCGTGGACAGTTCCTTATGATGAGAACGGTGATTATATTCGTAACCCGGCAGCTGGTGATGTTAATATCATCAACCCTATTAACGAACTTAGCTATACTGTAAATAATCGTCAGACACTTCGTGCTACAGGAAGTTTCTATGCACAAATGGATCTTGGAGAGATATGGAATCCTTTGAAAGGTTTAAAAGTCCGTACTCAGTTTGGTCCTGAATTTAAATATTATCGTACAGGTACTTTCTATGATAAAAGAGGTATAAATGGTGATGGTAATAATACAGCTTCTTATAATAACTATCAGACACGTGCCTGGACATTAGATAATTTGATGTATTATGATCGCACTTTTGCTAAAGATCACAAAATAGGTTTGACTTTGATGCAGTCATCATCTGCTAGTCATTATGAATATGGTACAATGAAAGCTCTCGGCGTTGCTACTTCTTCTGAATTGTGGTACAATATGAGCTCAGTTAGTGCTTTAAATTCATTTGGTACAGGGTTGTCTGAATCTCAGATGGAATCATATATGATGCGTGCCAACTATGGCTTTAAAGATAGGTATTTATTAACTGCTTCAATTCGTTGGGATGGCGCTTCTCGACTAGCTGATGGTAACAAATGGTCTAGTTTCCCCTCGTTAGCTTTAGGTTGGCGTATTGATCAGGAAAGTTTTATGAAAAACATAAAATGGGTAGATGCATTAAAACTTCGTTTGGGTATGGGTACAACAGGTAACTCTACAGTACCTGTTTATGGAACTAAAGGTGGTGTCTCTACCTTGTATTATAATTGGGGAGCTACTGCATCTACAATAGGTTATGTTGCATCTGATCCTTCACAGGCATCTCCGGCAAAAATGGCAAATCCTAAATTGGGCTGGGAGAGAACTACACAGTATAACCTAGGTTTGGATTACGGATTGTTAAAGGGACGTATCAATGGTAATATTGATGTTTATAAAACCAAAACAAACGATTTGTTAATGGCAATGTCTATACCTTCATTGACTGGTTATACATCTACTTTTGCTAATGTTGGTAAGACTGAAGGTTGGGGTATTGATTTGCAACTAAATACTGTTAATGTAAAAACCCGTGATTTTACATGGACTACTAATTTAACCTGGTCGAAAGATAAGAGTAAGATTACAGAACTGGCCAATGGAAATCAAAAAAATATAGGTAGTGCATGGTTTGTAGGTCAGGAAATTGGTGTTTTCTATGACTTTGTTTATGATGGAATCTGGAAAACGTCCGAAGCTACTGAAGCTGCTAAGTATGGTCGTAAACCAGGACAAATCAAAGTGAAGGATTTAAATATTGATGGAAAGATAGATGCCAATAACGATATGAAAATAGTAGGTTCTCAACGTCCAGCCTGGTCTGGTGGTATTACCAATACATTCAATTACAAGAATCTTGAGTTTTCATTCTTTATCTATACTCGTTGGGGATCTACATTCAAGGGTGGTGCAGTAACCTTAGACGGCCGCTATATGCAACGTAAGGTTGATTACTGGGTAGCTGGCACAAATGAAAATGCAAAATACTATTCTCCAGGTTCAACTAAAAGTGAAACAGCCGATACTTATAACTCTTCTATGAATTACCAGGATGGTTCATTCATTAAAGTACGTAATGTCAATCTTGGATATAATTTTACTCAAAAGCAGTTGAAGAAAATAGGCTTTAGTTCTTTGAAGGTTTATGCTCAATGTATGAATCCATTCATGATTTACAAGAAATGCGACTTCTTGGATACAGATCTTTCCAGCTATGATAACAACACTGTAACTACCGGTTCTGCAACTACTACAAGAGGTCTTGTGTTTGGTGTTAATGTTGGATTCTAACTTTAAAACAGAAAATTAAGATGAAAATAAATAAATTATTATTAGCAGCAGTGATGGCAGGTACAGTAGGTGCGACTATCACATCTTGTAGCAGTGATTTCTTGGATGAAAATCTGACTACACAGTATAGTACTCAGCGTTTTACTACTCAAGATGGTCTTGACGAATTGGTTACTGGTACTTATCAGAAATTGAAATTCAAATTCAACTATATCTGGGGTATTGAAATGTATAACTTAGGCGTGGATGAATTTACCGATGCCAATAACGCAATACCAAGTTTCAACTGCTACAGTGCTGACTTGAATTCGGCGGAAACTGGAGCCAACGCTCCTCTTTGGGATAATATGTACGGAGGTATAGAATCAGCCAATACATTGATTCAGAATATTCCTCTTTATTATGATAAGACTAATACAAATTATAACACTCGCTTGGGTGAAAGCTATTTTTTACGTGCTTATTTTTATTTACAGCTAGTAACTCAATACGGTGGTGTACCTTTGAAATTACAACCTTCTACAAGTGTTGAAACTTACTTTACCCGTGCTTCTGAGCAAGATTGTTTCGCTCAGATCATTTCAGACTTGGATCAGGCTTATAGTTTATTGCCAACTAAAGCGGCTCAAACTGGTCGTATAACTAAATGGGCGGCAGCTCACTTTTTGGCCAAAGCTCATTTAACCCGTTCCAGTGAATTGTACTCATCCTGGAACTCTTCTACAACGGCTGCAGATTTAGATGCTGTTATCAAATACGGACAGGAAGTGGTTACTGCTCAGCCATTGTGTGACAACTATGTTAATCTGTGGGATTTCACAAAGGCTAATAGTGCTAACGAATTGGTATCAGAAGTAGTTCTGGCAGCTCAGTTCTCTGACGACCAAACTACCTGGGGACGTTATGGTAACCAAATGCACTTGTATTATCCTTCTGTTTATCAGGATATTGCTGGTACTAAACGTGATATTTCAGGTGATCGTGAGTTCTCATATGCTCGTGCCACCAATTATTCAATGGATGTATTTGACCGTGTAAACGACTCTCGTTTCTGGAAATCATTCACTACTTGCTATGGTTGTAACTATACGAAAGATGCTCCTACCTGGTCGGCTGCAAATGCTCCACTAGGACCTACAGGTACTGTAGCTGGTACTAAACGTTTTATTGGTGGTCAGTTGGCTATCAAATATATTGTGAATGATGCCGGTGATGCTCGTTATGCACAAGTTACAAATGATCCTACAGGTGTTTTGAAAAATAGTGTTATGCAGAATACTCATACTTTTGTACGTTACTTTAATAGCGAACCGCAAGCATGGGTAGGTATACATGGAAATGAAGGCCATTCTGGCATACCAAAACGTTCCGTTGCTTTATCTAAGTATCGTGATGGTTATCGTAATGCTGTTTCTTCCCAGTTTGGTACACGTGATGCTATTATAGCTCGTTCTGCTGAAGATGCTTTGATGGTAGCTGAAGCTTATATCCGTCAGGGAGAAGCTCAATATTCCAATGCAATTATATGGATAAATAAATTGCGTGATCGTGCAGCTTTCAAAGATGGTGAAGATCGTTCTAAAAACGTAGATGGAGGTCAGGCTTATAAGAATAACTCATATTGTTCAGGTTTAGGTGGAGGTTTCTCTGCTGATGGAGCTATCTATTGGGACAAAAATACCTATTATGAATCTAATAATGATATGCCAGTGACTACAACTTCTACTGCATCTGCTATGCATATCAACTCTGTAAATGATATTTATAGCTCAAAGGTTGATTCACCTATTTACGATAAACTAGGTTGTACAACAAATGCAGCTAAGATGATGTGTTTCTTACTGAATGAACGTACTCGTGAGCTTTGTGGAGAAACATATCGTTGGGAAGATTTGGCAAGAACAAAAACTCTTGAATCTCGTTGGAAAGCATTCAATGATGGTTTTGTTAGAGGTAATACAGCATTTAGTGCTTCTACTCACTATTATCGTCCTATTCCACAATCATTCCTGGATAATATCACCGATCAAAATGGTGTAGCTTTGACTGCTGATCAAAAGGCTGCAATGCAGAACCCCGGATATTAATAGATATATTATCAGATAAAGAACGCCCTGCATGGAAAAACAAAACATGCAGGGCGTTTATTGTTTGTATTTACATGGATTTGTACGGAATTGCATTTCAGAACATACCTGGAAATGCTATTTTTGATACAAATAATTGTTATTCTTGGTCCCCCTTTCAAATATGTGTATGAGTTTAATAAGATTATATTTTGTATCGTTTATATCTTTGTTTATGGTCCTTGACTAATCGTAAAAGTCTGGTAAAATAAAAAACACTATCCAAAAATAGATTAAATTATGAAACAGCTAATAGTAACACTATTCTTTTTATTTTCTCTTGGAGCATTGGCTCAGCCCAATTATAATTATTCGGTGCTGAAACGTGAAAAACTTGGCCGTGGAGTTGTGGCCATTCGTCAAAACTCTAAGGATGTATTTATTTCCTGGAGATATCTTTCTTCTGATCCGATGAACGTTGGCTTTAATGTTTATCGCAATGGAACCAAACTTACGATGAAGCCTATTGTTAAGGGTACGTTCTTTAAATATACTGATAAGGATTCTGATAAGAAGGTTTATACCATAAAACCGGTAATTCAAGGACAGGAAAGGGACGACTTGTCGGGTACATACATTCTTCCGGCTGAAGCTCCGATTGGATATATAAATATACCTCTTGATAAACCGGCTGATGGAGTTACTCCAACAGGTGATAAATATAGTTATTCTCCCAATGATGCCAGTATTGGTGATGTAGACGGAGACGGAGAGTATGAGATCATACTTAAATGGGATCCATCCAATGCTCACGATAATGCACATAACGGATATACCGGAAATGTTTACTTTGACTGTTATCGCCTGAATGGAGAAAAACTCTGGCGTATTGATATGGGACATAATATACGTGCCGGAGCACATTATACTCAATTTATGGTTTTTGATCTGGATGGAGATAATAAGGCCGAAATTGTGATGAAAACATCTGATGGAACAGTTGATGGAACAGGAAAAGTAATAGGAAATAAGGAGGCGGATTATCGTTCTAAAAAAGGTCGTATTCTTACCGGATCTGAATATCTTACTGTCTTTAATGGAAAGACTGGGGCTGCTATGACTACAATTGATTACATTCCACAACGGGGTAATCTGATGGATTGGGGAGATGATGAGGCAAATAGGTCCGATCGTTTCCTTGCTTGTGTAGCTTATCTGGATGGAGTGCATCCCAGTGTGGTAATGTGCCGTGGATATTATACCCGTACGGTACTTGCAGCTTTTGACTGGGACGGAAAGCAATTAACAAACCGGTGGACATTTGATTCAAATGTTTCAGGTAATAAAGGATACGCCGGACAAGGTAACCACAATCTTCGTGTAGGAGATGTGGATGGTGATGGATGCGATGAAATAATTTATGGAGCATGTGCTATTGATAATAATGGCCAGGGACTTTACACTACCGGTATGGGACATGGAGATGCTTTGCATATGACAGCTTTTGATCCTTCCAAAAAAGAACTTCAGGTGTGGGACTGTCACGAAAACAAAAAGGATGGTTCTTCATTCCGTGATGCTCGTACCGGAAAAGTCCTTTTTCAGGTAAATAGTACAATTGATGTAGGCCGCGCAATGGCAGCTGATATTGATCCTCGGTATCCGGGAGTGGAAATGTGGTCATATGAAAGCAAAGGAATTCGTAATATTAAAGGAGAGGTTATTAATCCAGATATGAAATCATTCTCTGTGAACTCAGCAGTGTGGTGGGACGGCGATCTTTTGCGTGAGCTTCTTGATAAAGCTACAATCAGCAAATATAACTGGAATAAGGGTGAATGCCAGCCTCTTTTTACAGCAGAGGGTTGCAGCTCGAATAATGGTACAAAAGCCACACCGTGTCTGCAGGGAGATATTATCGGTGATTGGAGGGAAGAGGTTTTGCTTCGTACATCGGATAATTCCGCTTTACACTTATATGTATCAACTATTCCTACCCAATATCGTTTCCATACATTCCTGGAAGATCCTGTTTATCGTATCAGTATCGCTACACAGAATGTGGCATACAATCAGCCAACTCAGCCCGGATTCTATTTTGGTCCCGATCTGAAAGGTGTATTCAGAGGATATGATTTCGGCTCAGGTAAAAAATAGATTAGACTCTAATTAAATTTAATACATTCATATGAAAAGATTATTTTTATTGATTGCTGTAATATTAGCTACTTCCGGCTTTTCAATATCAGCACAGAAAAAAGAAAAGATAAACGACTCGAATGTTGCGCTTCATTTGCTGCAACCTGCATATAAGGTTCCGTATGGTGAACTTTCTGCAGGAGCAATAAGGAAGGATCTCAACCGCATTCTTTCTTATCTTGAGATAGCTACTCCGGCTCGTGTTGTTGATAAAAATACGCAAAATGAAATTACTGATTATGGCATGATAAATGCAAATTCGCAATTAGAGTCTGGAACTTTCCGTCTGGCCAGCTATGAATGGGGTGTTACTTATGCTGCAATGCTCGATGCAGCATTGGCTACAGGTGATAACCGATTTTCCGATTATGTCTATAAACGTTTTGGCTTCCTGAATAATGTTGCTCCATCTTTTAAAAAAGTTTTGGAAACAACAGGTTTTACTGATCCTCAGATGAAGCAACTTCTGGATCCACATGCTCTCGACGATGCAGGTGCAATGTGTGCCGCAATGATAAAGGCGAGTCGCTTGAATCCGTCATTGCAACTTCGTCCGTTAATAGACAATTACATGAACTTTATTATGTATAAGGAATACCGTCTTTCCGATGGTACTTTTGCACGTAATCGTCCTCAGAAAAACACGCTTTGGCTTGATGATATGTTTATGGCTATTCCTTCTATTGTACAAATGGGAAAACTGACAGGGGAGGATAAGTATTACAATGAGGCAGTGAAGCAGATTATGCAATTCTCATCACGTATGTTTGTGAAAGAAAAAGGTCTTTACCGCCATGGATGGGTAGAGGGTATGAATCAGCATCCTTCGTTTCATTGGGCCAGAGCAAACGGATGGGCTCTTCTTACATTAACAGAGACTCTTGATCTTTTGCCACAATCTAATCCTCAGTATAATGTGATACTGGAACAACTTCGTGCACATATCGCTGGTTTGGCAGCTTGCCAATCCGGTGAAGGATTCTGGCATCAGCTTCTCGATCGGAATGATTCCTATTTGGAAACTTCAGCTACTGCAATATATGTTTATTGTATTGCTCATGCAATCAATCGTGGATGGGTTGATGCTGCGGCTTATGGTCCTGTAGTTCAGCTTGGTTGGCATGCTATTTCCACAAAGATTAATGAGAAAGGGGAAGTAGAAGGAACCTGTGTGGGAACAGGAATGGGATTTGATCCGGCTTATTACTGTTATCGTCCGGTAAATACATATGCAGCACACGGTTACGGCCCGGTTATCTGGGCTGGTGCGGAAATGATCAGGCTATTGAACAGCCAATATCCTAAGATGAATGATAGTGCGGTGCAATATTATTCAACTCCGCAAAATTCCGCTTCTCCAATTTTTAGCTCGGATGCAAATGTTGGCCGCCCGGAAGCAATTGTAGCTGGTAGCAGCAGAAAAAATGAAAATGCTCCTGTAGTCTTTGTTATTGGTGATTCCACTGTAAAAAACGGTCAGGGTAAAGGTGATGGCGACATGTGGGGTTGGGCTGCTTTCTTTGATAATTTCTTCGATACTAGCAAAATTTCAGTAGAGAATCATGCGCTTGGTGGAATGAGCAGTCGTACTTTCCTGACGGCTGGTTTATGGGAAAAAGTACTTCCAGGAATTAAAAAAGGAGATTATCTTATTATCCAGTTCGGACATAACGATGGTGGCTCATTAAGCACAGGACGTGCCCGCGCTTCATTGAATGGTACAGGCGAGGAATCGCAAACAGTAATCATGGAACGTACCGGCGGACCGGAAGAGGTATTCACATTTGGTCATTACCTGCGTCTTTATATTCGTCAGGCAAAAGCTCACGGAGCAATCCCTATTGTTCTTTCTCATACTCCCGGTAATAAGTGGACTGGAGATAAGATGGATCGTTGCAATGAAACTTATGGCAAATGGTCTAAAGAAGTGGCTGAGCAAGAAGGCGCATATTTCATTGATATAAATGATCGCAGTGCAAGAAAGTTTGAATCTCTTGGAATAGAAAAGACAAAGTCTTATTATAAGGATGGTGTGCATACAACATTTGACGGAGCTGTTCTGAATGCGAAATCTGTTGTTGAAGGCATACTTGACTTGCCCGATTGTCCACTAAATAAATATATTGAGAAAACGGCTTTATCCAAAGAATATAAAGCAGCCGGCAAACCTTTATTCCGTGATCCGGTATATGATGGAGCAGCCGATCCTGTTATTGTCTGGAATAAGAAAGAACAAAAGTGGTTTATGTTTTATACAAACCGACGTGCTAATATGGCCAATAGCAAAGGAGTAGATTGGGTTCATGGAACGCCTATAGGAATTGCCGAATCTTCTGATGGCGGAGCTACCTGGAAATACCGTGGAACAGCCAATATTAATTATGGTTCAAAGGAAGCAACCTTTTGGGCACCGGATATAATTGAGAACAATGGCACTTACCACATGTTCCTGACAGTTGTTCCAGGTATCTTTTCAGACTGGAGTCATCCGCGGGAGATTATTCATCTTACCAGCTCTAACCTTATAGACTGGACCTTTAATTCTAAAATATCTTTAGCTTCAGATAAAGTAATTGATGCATGCATTGTTAAAGCTCCTGATGGAATGTGGCGTATGTATTACAATAATGAAAAAGATCATAAGTCAATTTATTATGCACAAAGCAAAGATTTGAATAAGTGGGAAGATAAGGGCAAAGTAATTGGTGACCGTGCTGGAGAAGGCCCTAAAGTTTTTGCCTGGAAAGGAAAATATTTCATGATTGTAGATAACTGGAATGGACAGGCTGTTTACTCTTCGGATGATATGGAAAACTGGAGACGGCAGGAACATAATATCCTTCGTGAACCGGGTAAAGGAACAGATGACGGAACCAATGGTTTACATGCCGATGTGGTTGTAAATAATGGCAATGCATATATTATCTACTTTACTCATCCGGGAAGAGTAGACATACCGGCAGGTAAGCTGGATAACTATGAAACCAGGCGTAGCTCCATTCAGGTGGGGAAACTGGAATATGAAAACGGAGAAATAAAGTGTGACAGAGATAAACCTGTTTACATAAACCTCAGATAATAACAATAAAAAAAGAAAAACACAATGATGAAAAGAGAAGCTTTTAAAATGTTTTTGAAGCCAGGATTTGAAGATGAGTATCAGAAAAGACATGCTGCTATCTGGCCGGAATTGAAAAAACTGTTGCAAGGTAGCGGCGTTTCAGATTACTCAATCTTTTGGGATAGGGAGACCAATGTACTTTTTGCTGTTCAGAAAACGGATGGCAATGGTTCGCAGGATCTGGGAGATAACCCGATTGTTCAGAAATGGTGGGCTTATATGGCTGATATCATGGATACTAATCCTGATAATTCTCCGGTTTCTATTCCTATAAAGGAAGTTTTCCACATGGATTAATTGTTTTTTTGAAAGATGCCTGATGAAAATGCTCACCAGGCATCTTTTTTCTAAAAAGGTGTGTACTGTTTGGCAATAGAAAAGAAAAAATGTATATTTTTGCTTAGCAATATAATCTTAATGTTTCTGACATGAAAAGACAGATCCTATTTTTTCTTCTATTTTTCATTCTCATCTTACATTCTTTTGCGTCGATAGAAATCCGCTCAAAGCAAATAACAACCAGTAACGGGTTGGCCAACAATTCTGTGCGGTATATACTTCAGGACAGTAAAGGCTTTATTTGGATGGGTACTCTTAACGGCTTGTGTCGTTATGATGGCAATTCGTTCATAACTTTCAAACCTCAGTTTGGCGATAAAATATCATTGATAGATCATCGTATATACGATCTGGGAGAAGATAAGAATGGCTTTTTGTGGATAAACACTTCTGCTGAATTATATAGCTGTTATGATTTGAAGCATGATTGCTTTGTCGATTTTACAGGGAATGGTGAATTAAGGCAGACGTATTCTAAAAAGATCATTGCTAAGAATGGAGATGTCTGGTTATGGAATTCAGGGAATGGATGCCGTCAGGTAAAATATGAAAATGGTAAATTCTCGTCATTAAGTTACACCAAGAGGAACAGGACATTGCCCAGTGATCTGGTAACGTTTGTATCTGATGATTCCAAAGGTACTGTCTGGATTGGAACTGGACTCGGACTCACACGGATATACAATGGAACAAGCAATATTGTTGATAACCACAGGAATTTTATTAATACTGTCAGCTATAAAGGACAAACCTATTTTGTGACTGACAGAAGTGATGTGCTTTGGTACAATCCCATTACACATAAATTGATGGCAATGGCTTCATTGCCGGGCCAGGGTAGTAAAATAACACCTACCGGATGTCTTCTTTTAAAGGATGAGTGGGTGATTTTTACAAATGCGGGTGTCTATACTTATAATTTCCGTTCAAAGTCTTTAATAAAGGATACCAGATTGTTTAAGGAAACAATTATTTCCGGTTCTACAATTAACGATAATAAAGGCAATTGCTGGATATTTAATCATACCGGGAAATTGTGGTATGTGAATGTCCGGACAAATAAAACTAAAAGTTTCCAGCTTATTCCCCCCAATAAGATTAACTATATCGATAATGAAAGATATCACATAGTACACGACTCAAGAAATATTATCTGGATCTCAACCTATGGAAACGGTTTGTTTGCTTATGATATTGCGAAGGATGAATTAGAACATTATACTTCAAATATCAATGGTTTTAGTCATATCAGTTCAGACTTTCTTCAATTTGTGATGGAGGATAAATCCGGGGAGATATGGGTTAGCTCTGAGTTTGCAGGATTATCAAAGATTACTGTATTAAATGAAAATACAAACCGTATTTATCCGGAAGACAAATCATTATCTGATCGTTCAAATACGGTTAGAATGATTTCAAGGATGGATAATGGTGATATCTGGATTGGAACACGAAAAGGTAGTGTGTATCTATATGATTCTCATCTGAAAGTAAAAAGTACAGCCCATAGTTATAACTCAAATATTTATGCTGTAAAACAAGATGCCTCAGGAAAGGTATGGATGGGAAGCCGGGGCGATGGTCTTTGCATTGATGGTGTGTGGTATAAAAATGAGCCTAATAATCCTAATTCTATTTCAGAAAACAATGTGTTTTCAATTCTGCGAGATAGCAGAAACAGAATGTGGATAGCCACTTTTGGAGGTGGTCTGGATCTGGCTGTCTTTACTAACGGGAAGTATATTTTTAAGCACTTCTTTAATCAGTTCTATGGCCAGAAGCAGGTAAGAGTGCTTCTGCAAGATAAGAATGGAATGATTTGGGCGGGAACCAGTGATGGCGTATATGTCTTTAATCCTGATCTGATTGTAAAGAATCCAAAGCGATATTATGTGTTTAACTGCAATAATGGAAAACTGAAAAGTAATGAGATACGTGCTATTATACAGGATAAGAATGGCCGTATCTGGATTGGTACATCAGGAGCCGGGTTTAGCACTTGTGAACTGAAGAAAGATTATAGTACAATAACATTTGAGCATTACAATACTCAGAATGGATTGGTTAACGATGTGGTTCAGTCAATGAATCAGGACGAATCCGGAAACTTGTGGATTGCTACTGAATATGGAATGTCTAAGTTTTATCCACGGACAAAGCTTTTTGAGAACTATTTCTTTTCAAGTTATTCATTAGGAAATGTATATAGCGAAAATAGTACAAGCAAATCCAGTGATGGAAAACTGATTTTTGGAACAAACTATGGATTAATAGTACTTGATTCAAAGAAGGTTAAAAGATCATTTTTCTCTTCTCCGGTAGTCTTAACCAGTCTTAAGATTAATGGCATTAACGTGAGTCCGGAGGATCCGGATTCACCACTCAAACAGTCTATCTCATACTCTGATAAGATAGTGCTAAAGCATTCTCAGAATTCGTTTGTGATCGACTTCTCTTCTTTTAATTTCTATGAATCAGAACTGACTAAGTATTCCTATAAGCTCGAGAATTACGATAAAGAATGGAGCACGCCAACTTCATTGAACTTTGCTGCGTATAAAAATCTGCCTTCAGGAGAATATCTTTTAAAGGTAAGAGTCTGCAATGGATCGGGAGTCTGGGATTATCGTGTAACAACCCTGAAGATTGTTGTCAATCCTCCATTCTGGCTTACTATCTGGGCATTCCTCATTTATACTATTGTTTTGGGAGTTGCTCTTTATTTTGCCTTTAAGATTACGCGTGACTTTACAAGACTTCATAACAAAATACAGGTTGAGAAACAACTAACGGATTATAAACTGGTTTTCTTTACCAATATATCTCATGAGTTTCGCACTCCGCTAACTCTTATTAAGGGTGCACTTGAGAGGATTCAGCGCATAAATAATTATCCGAAGGATTTTGCCCATCCTCTTCAAACAATGGAGAAAAGTACCAATCGTATGATTCGCCTGATTGATCAACTGCTTGAATTCAGAAAGATGCAGAATAATAAACTGGCTCTTTCTCTTGAAAAGACAGATGTAATTGCTTTTGTATATGAGATATTTCTCAGCTTCAGTGATATCTCGGAATCGAAGAATATGGATTTTCAGTTTGAATCTTCCGTGAATTCCTATATGATGTTTATAGATAAAGGGAAACTTGATAAGATTGTTTATAACTTGCTATCCAATTCCTTTAAATATACACCGTCATCAGGTAAAGTTTCTCTTTTGGTGAACGTTGACCAGGAAAAAGGTGTTCTCCTTATTCGTGTAAAGGACTCCGGAGTTGGAATTCCAAAGGAAAAACGTGCTGAGTTATTCAAACGTTTTATGCAGAGTAACTTCTCTGGCAACAGTGTTGGCATTGGACTTCATTTGGTTAATGAGTTGGTTGGTGTGCATAAAGGAAAGATCTGGTATGATGAAAATGAAGAAGGAGGCTCTGTGTTCAGTGTAAGCTTACCTTTGGATGAGAATATTTATGGTGAAAAGGACTTTCTGATTCCGAACAACATATTGATGAAAGAAGAACAGTTCATGAATAATGTTAAACTGACAGTCAATGAATCTCAGGAAGTTTCTGATGCTGTACCTTTAAATAAATATAAGATACTTGTTATTGAAGATGATAATGATGTACGTCAGTTCCTTAAAGAGGAAATTGGTGTGTATTTTGAGGTTGAAACAGCCGAGGATGGTGTTGCCGGACTTGAGAAGATTAAGGATTATGATGCCGACTTAATTGTTTGTGACGTTATGATGCCGAATATGAATGGCTATGAAGTTACTAAACGGTTGAAAGATGATTTCCAGACAAGTCATATCCCAGTTATATTGCTTACAGCATTAGGCACCACGGAAAATCATCTGGAAGGAATTGAAAGTGGAGCTGATGCCTATATGACTAAACCTTTTAGTGTGAAATTGCTGTTAACACGTATTATTAAACTCATTGAGCAGCGCGAAAAGCTGAGAGAAAAATTCTCCAGTGAACCGGGCGTCACTCGTCTTGCCATTTGCTCCACAGATAAAGATAAAGAATTTATAGATAAATTACACCAGATTCTGGAGGCTGAGATTGCTAATGCAGAGTTTTCCATAGATGATTTTGCTGCTCGGATGGGATTGGGAAGAACTGTTTTCTATAAAAAAGTAAAAGGTGTTACTGGACATTCGCCCAATGAGTATCTTCGCATTATTCGCATGAAGAAAGCTGCTGAAATGCTCCTTTCTACTAACCTTACAGTGTCGGAAGTATCTTATAAAGTGGGAATTAACGATCCATTCTATTTTAGCAAATGCTTTAAATCGCAGTTTGGAGTTGCACCTTCTGTGTATCAGAAACAAGATGAAATAAAAAAATAATTCAATTTTTATTTGGAGATATTAAAACTTCTACTACCTTTGCAAATGTTATAAGGCTGTAATGAGTACAAATTAGAAACAAAAACATATATTGATGAAAACATATGATAAATTAGTCTCGTTCAACATTAAGCCTTCTGTTCAAAGAATTGCAATAATGGATTACTTGTTGACTCATCGCACACATCCGTCAGCAGATGTAGTTTATTCTGATTTGAGTGGAACAATGCCAACCTTGTCCAAGACAACAGTTTATAACACGTTAAAACTTTTGGCGGAACATGGTGCAGCTTTGATGCTTACCATTGACGAAAACAATGTATGTTTTGACGGAGATACGTCCCCTCACTCACACTTCTTATGTAAGAAGTGTGGGAAGATATTTGATTTGCCAATGCCTTCAACTGTGAAAGATGTGATGCAAATGGAATCCGATGGGCATATTATAACTGAATTGCACTACTATTATAAAGGCATTTGTAGATATTGCCTGAATAATTAAAATATTGATTAACTAATTAAAACTTAGAAAAATGAAAAAATTTAGATGTACAGTATGTGGCTATGTTCATGAAGGTGATTCTGCTCCTGAAAAATGTCCGTTATGTAAAGCTCCTGCCAGTAAATTTGTAGAAATAGAAGAGAGCGCTGAAGCATTATCTTTTGCAGACGAACATGTGGTTGGCGTAGCTAAAGGCTGTGACGAAGAGATGATTAAGGATTTAAATGCTCATTTCATGGGCGAATGCACTGAAGTTGGTATGTATCTTGCAATGAGTCGTCAGGCCGATCGTGAAGGTTATCCTGAAGTAGCTGAAGCTTACAAGAGAATTGCCTGGGAAGAAGCTGAACACGCTTCTAAGTTTGCAGAACTACTGGGTGATGTTTTATCTGATACCAAAACAAATCTGAAGATGCGTAAAGATGCAGAACAGGGTGCTTGTGCAGACAAAAAACGTATTGCAACACGTGCAAAACAATTGAATCTGGATGCTATTCACGATACTGTTCACGAAATGTGCAGAGATGAGGCTCGTCACGGAAAAGTATTTGAAGCTTTATATAACAGATATTTCAAATAATTGAGCATAACTAAGCTATTTCTTCAGCATAGTTAAGCTGCTCTTTAAGCAATAATTTATTAAAAGGTCTACACTTTGTTTTTAAAAAGTGTAGACCTTTTGTTTGTTTAGTGTACACTTTATAGCTTTTAAGCGTACGTCTATTTATAATAATGTGCTTTTCTTTAGGCTTAGTATTGCCTTTGTTTTGGCTTAGCATCGCTTTTATTTTGTTTAAAACGTGGTGAAGTTTGCCATTCTTGATTTGATACTTTATTTTTGCATGCTTATTGTTAAATGCAGAAGAGATATTATGGATAAAATAACTTATGAGAAGAAAATTATGGGAAAGATGATTGGGCTATATTGCCGGCTGAATCATCGGGAGGATGTACTTTGTGCTGAATGCAAAGAACTGTTCGACTATGCTGCTTTACGGTTAGATAAATGCAGATACGGGCAGAAGAAAGGTGCTTGCGCCAAATGCTCTACTCATTGTTACAAGCCTGCGATGCGAGAAAAAATAAAGAAAGTGATGAGATTCTCCGGTCCCCGGATGCTTCTCTATCACCCCCTTGATGCTTTTCGTCATTTATTGGGTAAATAAATCTTGTAATAAGAACTGATTGCAGCTATTTTGCAGGTTTTTTCAGGAGAACCTCTTCGATAGCCTGTTTAAAAGTATCTTTGCTAGCCGAGCCAATGATTGCCTGAGGCTCACCTTTCCTGGGAATAAACAAGATTGTAGGCAGACTTTGAATGTTAAGTGCTGTGGCCAGTTCCTTTTCATTGTCTACATTGACTCTATAGATTATTATTTTATCCTCATACTCTTTTGCCAGTTCTTTCATCAGAGGAGCCACCAGCCTGCAGGGACCGCACCAGTCGGCGTAAAAGTCAATCACCACTGGCTTATCTCCTTTGAATTTCCACTCCTTGATATTGTTGTAATCTGTAATGTCTTTCAGAAACAAATCTCCATTCATCTGGATTACCACTCCTTTTTCGGGCTTATTTTTCTCGTCTCCCTGAGAATAAGCAAAAGTATACGTTATAATACCTGCCATTAACAGAGCCACTAATAATAGGATTCTCTTCATACTAAGTTATTTGTATTTTTCGATCACCTCTTTTATATCTGCTGCTTGCATTATTCCCGATTGCCTCCATACCGGTTCGCCATTTTTAAAGATCATCAGAGTAGGGACCGACTGAATGCGATATTTGTTTGCTAGTTCTTCATCCTGATCCACATCAATTTTAATGATCCGGGCAGAATCTCCTATTTGTTTTTTTAGATCCTCGAGGATGGGTTCCATCATTTTGCAGGGGCCGCACCATTCTGCAAAGAAGTCAACTAAAACAGGTTCATTGCTTTTAATTACATCATTGAATTTTTCCATGATATCCTTTTTTTTGAAACGAATAAATATCAGTTTCCGGATACAAACTTATAATAACTTTTGAAGTAAGAACACTAAAATCTATAATTTGTTTTTCTAATTATGATTTATAAGTCTACTATTTCTTAATTTGAAGTTTGTACAACGTTTCCTTATTTATTAAATAATGGTAATAAAAGAAGTATTGCTGATAGAATAATCAGAGTTATCACCGCACCCCAGCCAATAATATTATTAACTGGTTTATTTACATATTTACCCATGATCTTTTTGTTGTTGACTAGCAAAATCATACATATCAAAACAACAGGAAGAAGCATACCATTAATAACCTGCGACCACAATGAAATAGCGATAAGCGGTGCATTAGGCATTAAAATGATTACAACAGATAGTATCAGAATTCCTGTGTAGAGAATATAAAACTCTTTTGCCTCATCCCAGTCTTTGTCAATACCGGCTTCAAACCCAAATGCTTCACACACGTAGAATGCAGTTGCCAATGGTAAGATTGTTGCCGAGAAGATTGATGCGATGAAAAGGCCAAATGCAAATAATTGGGAAGAAAGTTCTCCGGCTAGCGGTTTCAAGGCTAAAGCTGCATCTTTTGCTTCATTTATCTGTATTCCGTTTGTATGTAATGTAGAGGCACAGGCTACAATAATAAAGAAAGCAACAACTACAGTGGCAATGCAGCCTACAACAATATCAATGAGCGAATACTTGTAGTTCTTCATGGTCAGCCCCTTTTCAATAACAGACGACTGCATATAAAACTGCATCCAGGGAGCAATCGTTGTACCTATGATACCAATTATCATGGCAAGGCTTTTGGTGTTCATTTCCATTTGAGGATGAACAATAGAATGTCCAATCTCTTCCCAGTGAGGTTTTCCCATAATGGCCGATACGACGTACATCAATAACGAAAGACTGAAAAGTAGAAAGATGCGCTCGGCTATCTGATAAGTACCTTTGACTACCAGCAGCCAGACCATGATTCCGACAATGGGGACTGAAATATATTTGCTTACACCAAAGACTTCCATACTGCCGGCAACTCCGGCAAATTCAGTTGTGGTATTGCCAATGTCGGCAATAAGCAGACCGATGAAAATAAAGAAGGTAATCTTTACACCTGCATTCTCACGAATCAGGTCGGCAAGTCCTTTACCGGTAACAATACCCATACGGGCATTCATTTCCTGAATAACTAAAAGTACTATAAATGAGGGTATAAGCGTCCATATAAGATTATAACCGTAAACTGCACCTGCAACGGAATAGGTGGTAATTCCGCCAGCATCATTATCAACACTTCCTGTAATTATTCCCGGTCCCAGAATAGCCAGAAACATTGCCAGCTGGCCAAAAAAATTCTTTTTATTTTTAAACATAGGAAAAGTGATTTTTTTATTTGTTTGTTCTGCGTTTGTTGATTAAGTCTTCTATTACGTCGTCAATCACGACCATACCCTGTAATACATTGTCATCGTCGACAACTGGTATTGCAAGCAAGTTATACTTAGAAACGATTTCGGCAATCTCATCAATGTCCTGATTATCGCGCAGACATACAGGTGAAGGCTTCATTATTTCGCTGATTTTCGCATTTGGCGGAGACACAACTACATCCCTTAATGAAAAGGTTGCAATTAATATTTCTTTCTCGTCAGTAACGAAGAGGTTGTATAAAGTCGCAGCTTCCGGTTTTTTATCTCTTAGTTCATTAATGACCTCATCAATGGTTCTGTCTTTAGAAAATGAAAGAATTTCGGTGGCCATGATACTACCCACTGAGTCTTCGGGATAATCAAGCAGTTCCCTGACTTCTTCGGATGTTTTTTTCTCCATTTCATTAAGAAGGAGTTCTGCCTTTTCTTCTTCCAAAGCATTTAAAATATCTGCCACCTCATCGGCTGGCATTTTATCGAGCACGTCAGCAGCTTTTTCTATTGAAAGACTTTCTATAATATGAATCTGAGCATCAGCTTCCAGTTCTTCAAGTACGTCGGCTGCTTTTTCTTCATCCAGAGATAAAAAGACCTCAGCACTGGTTTTCTTGCCTAAGTCCTCAATAATGTCGGCTAAATCAGAAGGGTGGAGAGTCTGAAGTTTAGAATGACTTTTGGACAGCTTTATATTCAGATTTGAAAAGTCAATAGCCTCTACATCTTCCCAGAGAATGAATTTAGCAGGAATGCTGACATTGAAATACGATAAAACGATTTTAAGTGGTTTTGCAATGCCGATTCTTCTCAATAGACCTTCAATACCTATATCTACTGCTACGGCAAAAGTTCCGTTGGCTATTGAAACCAGGCGTATATCATTAACTCGTACCAGCTTTCGCCCGTTAAGGTCAACGATTTGTTTATCGAGTACCACACTGGCCAGATAGAGGTCGTTATCTATATTTTTCTGGGGTAATTCAACAAGTTGAGTACAACTGACTTTAATTTTACTATTAATTTTCTCAACATTGAAGTATTCAAAAGAGTAAAATGCTATTTTACCGGAGCATTTGATCATGATGCCCTTAACAAGCGGGCGTTCTATAGCTTGATTTGCATAATCGGAATCGATTAATAAATCCTTAACGATACCTACAAATCCGCCATTGGTGTCAAACACCTTTTTACCAATGACACGGCTTAAATAAAACGTGGTCAAAGAATTCATATGCTTCTTTTTTTAAGATATAGAAAGAAGCATACACAAAGGAATGTCAGCCTTGCTATATCAGGTTAATAAATGATTTTAATATATCCGCAGGGCCTTCGTCCATTTCTTTAATGATTTTGGTTTGCGGTACAAAAGTAGTCCTTTTATATCAAACAAAAAATAGGAATTAAAGAAAACCTTAATAAAAAGATGATTTTTTATTTTTTAAAAGTTCCTGTTAACCTATCTAATTGGTAATTTGTCTTTGTATTTGGCTTCTCCTTTACTCTTTGTGCTGGAATTTTATGGATTTTCAGAAAAAAGCGCTGGGTGTAATATAAAAAAATAGAAAGTTATATAAGAATAGTAATCTGATATTCAATATTATACGTAATTGCATTACTTTTGTAGAGCTAAACAAAAGCTTATGCAATTACGAACTTATTATCCTACTGTGGTTCTCTCTGACATTCATTTAGGTACTCCTCATTCAAAAAAAGAAGAGGTGAGTAATTTTCTGAAATCCATTAAATGTGATAAGCTAATTCTTAACGGAGATATTATCGATGGATGGCATTTTAGTAAAGAGGGGCTTAGCAAATTAAGGCTAAAGCATATTCAGTTCTTTAAGGACATCATGAAAATGATGGAGAATTTTGGTACTGAAGTTATTTATATTAGGGGAAATCACGACGACTTTCTTGATAATGTAGCTACACGTACTCTCGATAATATCAAAATCGTAAAAGATTATATTTACGAAAGTCATGGTAAGCGCTATTATGTTACTCATGGAGATGTATTTGATTCAATAACTTCACGAATGAAATGGCTGGCCAAACTGGGAGATTTAGGTTATTCCCTGCTTCTTTTGCTAAACGAAAAATATAATAATCACAGAATAAAACACGGCAAACCTTATTATTCTTTTTCAAAGGTTATTAAACAGAAATTCAAGTCGGCAGTTTCTTTTATGTCCAACTTTGAAAAGAAACTCATATCTCTTGCTCGGACAAAGCAATGCGATGGTGTAATTTGTGGCCATATTCACCATCCGGAAAACAGATACTACGAAGATATTCATTATCTTAACTCGGGCGATTGGGTAGAATCGTTATCAGCCTTGGTCGAGGATGAAAAGGGAAACTGGAGAGTGCATCACTACTACGGCGAAGTACTGGTACCGATGAATTAGAACAGCTGAATAAAAAAAAGAATAGTCTCGTTAAGAGATATTTATTATATAAAACGCAGGTAACAGAAATATAAGTTGCCTGCGTTTTTATTTAAAGATAATCTGTAATGACGTAATTTTAACAGGAAAGTAATCCTGTATTCATTATATTGTAATGTAATTGAGTGACTTTTGTAGAGCAAAAAACAAAAGCTTATGCAATTACGAACTTATTACCCTACAGTTGTCCTATCGGACATTCACTTGGGAACTCCTCATTCCAAGACAGAGGAGGTGAGCAATTTCCTGAAATCAATCAATTGTGATAAACTGATTCTGAACGGAGACATTATTGATGGATGGCATTTGCAGAAAAACGGACTGAATAAATGGAAGCCAAAGCATACTCAGTTCTTTAAGGTAATCATGAAAATGATGGAGAACTTTGGCACTGAAGTAATCTATGTTCGCGGTAATCACGATGACTTTCTTGATAATCTGGCTCCGCTTACCCTTTACAACATCAGCATAGTAAAAGATTATATTTACGAAAGTCACGGCAAACGATATTATGTTACTCATGGCGATGTATTCGATTCTGTAACCACTCAGATGAAATGGCTTGCCAAACTGGGCGATGTGGGATATTCCGCTCTACTTTGGCTGAATAAAATATATAATGCCCGCAGAGTGAAACAAGGCAAACCTTACTATTCACTTTCACAAAGCATCAAGCAGAAAGTAAAATCGGCCGTTTCTTACATATCCGACTTTGAAAAGGAGTTGGTGGATCTTGCAAGGATAAAGCGCTGCAACGGCATTATCTGCGGACACATTCACCATCCTGAAAATACTTATTACAAGGAAATTCATTATCTGAACTCGGGCGACTGGGTGGAAACACTTTCGGCACTTGTGGAAGACAAGGATGGCAACTGGAGTATACGCTATTATGAAGGAGCGTTGATGCAGAATGATATGAATAGTGTGATTGACGAAATAAATATAGCCTCATGAAATTTATGTTTATTGTTCAGGGAGAGGGCAGAGGTCACTTCACTCAGGCCATAACACTGGAAGAAATGTTATTGAAAAACGGGCACGAAGTGGTAGAGGTACTTGTAGGAAAAAGTTCTTCCCGTTCGCTTCCCGGCTTTTTTAACCGGACCATAAAAGCTCCGGTTAAACGGTTTATCAGTCCCAATTTTCTACCTACCGCACAAAACAAAAGAGTCTCTTTGGGTAGGAGTGTAGCTTATAATTTATTGCAACTGCCTGCATACATAAATAGTATGTTTTACATAAAGCAACGCATACAAGAATCCGGCGCCGACGTGGTTATTAACTTCTACGAACTTCTAACCGGACTCACTTACGCATTTCTGCGTCCCCGGATTCCTTATGTGTGCATTGGTCATCAATACTTGTTCCTTCATAAGGACTTTGAGTTTCCAAAGAAGAATCCGTTAAGTCTCTTTATGCTGCGTTTCTTTACACGGCTTACGAGTCTTGGCGCATCAAAGAAACTTGCACTTTCTTTTAATCCAATGGAGGATGATAATAATATAACGGTTATTCCACCACTTTTGCGAAGAGAAGTTCTCTCTATTCAAGCAGAGCAAGGCGATTATATTCACGGATATATGGTGAATGCAGGTTATGCAGATCAGGTTATTTCCTATAATAAAGAGCATCCCGACCAGGCAATGCACTTTTTCTGGGACAAACCAGATATGCCGGAGGAAATGAAAGTAGGTGATAACCTTTTCTTTCATGCGCTTAACGATGTGGATTTCCTTAAATATATGAGCCGATGCAAAGCCTATGCAAGTACGGCCGGATTTGAATCTATTTGTGAAGCAATGTATATAGGTAAGCCGGTAATGATGGTTCCCGTGCACATTGAGCAGGATTGCAATGCTTACGATGCCGCCCGTGCCGGAGCAGGTATAGTAGATGATTCTTTTAATCTGGATAACCTGATTGAATTCTCAAAGGAATACGTTCCCAACCGTTCTTTTACCTATTGGGTAAATAGTTGTGAAAGAGCGCTCATAGATGAGTTGGAAGGAAATATAGATCAACATACAATTTTTGCCATTCCGGCATTATCAAATTATTTTTAGCAATGAAACTCAACAAAGAAGATTATGTTCTGGAGCGTACTGCTGATGGTGGTTATTGCGCTTATCTGTCTTACAATATGCAATGCAATGCTTATGGTGACACACCTGAGGAAGCAATTGAATATCTTCAGGAAAATATGGACGAGTATATGAATGATATGTATCTTGTGGAAGATTATGTGTAATCAGAAAAAAAACAAAAAAAAGGTTCTTCGTCACTTTTGGTGCAAGCTATTGCATTAAGCTACTTATTTATGATTGTTTTGCAGACTTTTCATCAGATTCAAAAAATGGCTTATTAAAAAGCATGTAGAGTATTTATTGAATAAGCATTTGAGGCCGTTTGCTTGCACCAAAAGTGACGAAGAACCAAGAAAAAACAGAATCATCTGCTACCTGCTACTAAATTGGGCTTAATAGTTTGATAATCAATTGTCTATTTTAGTGGTAGATAAACTTTCTTTACGGTTTATCTACCACTAAAATCTGGTATCTGCTACTGGATTTATGGTCGTTTTATATCTACTTATTGTTTAGCTGTCATAGCCTTTAATTCTAATTCAACTTTTCTCTTCAACAGATTATCACTCACCTTCGCAATCAGTTTTTCGTTCCCACTTCTTTTCAGGAAGTTCATTTCTTCCTGATCCATGTTTTTCCAAATCTGTCCAAGACTCTGATCTTCCTTAAGCATTTTATTCGTAATAAAGGTTTTCATCATAACTAGATTGCATTCCAAGCTTAAAACTTCTCCCAATGCATATCCTTCTCTTATTGCTGTTTCTGCTATATTTTCTCTACGAGCAATCATGCCATCAAAATTATTCTTGAAAAATTTCACAATCACTTCTTCGGTTGTTAATGAGTCGTCTTTTAGCTGACGAGAACGATAACGGGAAAAGAAATGGGGCGGGTAGACTGTAATCAGCATATTGTCTGGTCCCATATCTTTTCTATAAACATAGATTCCTTCCGGTGTATTTACGGTTAGTAGAATAACACAGCATGCATCATGCGCAAGTTTCTTATCGATTGCATAATACATAATTATCCAACGATTTAGTCGTTTACTGGTAAAATAGACAGGATTGAAAATAACAGGAAATTTAGTCGTTTTTATTATTGCTCTTTTAGCTCTTTTATCATATACTTTTATTAAATGTGGCAAAAGAAGATTGTGCATGTCATAAAAAAACTCTTCTTGCATTTGTTTGTAAGTCATGGTATGTGTAAGCATAAATGTAATATGGCTGTTTTAGTTTATTAAATTAAGTTCTGATTTTCAAAGGTTTAGCTGAATTTGCAATGTGCAAAAAATGCACATTTAATAGAATTAGTAAAGAATGCAAAAGATGTTTGATTAGTCTTTCACTATTCTGCTTCCGGCTTATTTCTTCGGAGCCCGAAGAAAAATCATTTGGTTCAGGCGACCACTTGAAACTAAGATTCCTTGATTCACAAACTCTTTCAAGTCCTTCATTGCATTATTCTTTAGTAATCCGGTGAGGAAAGTATAATCTCTGCGGGTAATGAAAGTATTCTCGTCCAGATATTTTTCCAGCAGACTTCTTCGTTCTTCTTCGCTGAGTTGAGCCGAGGCTTGAAACCCTCTGTTAGAACGTTCCACCGTTCCGCGGGTGTGTTTCTTGAACCAGGCCGAAGCACGAAAGTTTACATTGTCAAATTCAACAGAGGCCGACCGTATTTCATCCTTCTCCATAACCGGACGTGCTTTAAGTTTAGCAGAGAAATAGCCAAGATTTCCCAATTCCACACGATATCCGTTCTTCAGGTGAAACGCCATTCTTTCGGCCAGTGCGCTAAGTGCTCCTTCCAATTCACCAACATTAAAAGTAGTTCCCGAGGATATTTCCTCCAGTAGCTCCCGTGAAGGGATGGTTCCTTTTGATACAATGCGTGGGTGTAATGGTTGTTGCTTTCCGTCTTTTTTCGGGTTTGGGTTCTCTCTCAAATCATAGGTAGCTGCCATAGTATTCTATTAGGTTAATTATTAGATTTTTACTTCAGAACTAAGTGAGTTCTCAGCTGAGAACCGATGAGACTTCATCTGAGAACTGATGGGTTTTCAACTGTGAACCCATGAGCACTCATCTGAGGGCTTACTTATATTCCTTTACAAATGTAGTAAAATTATTTCGATAATACAAATAGAGATACTGTTACTTTTAAATCTTTATCTTGTACTAAAATAGGTTTTATTATAATATTACAACGACAATATTTACTACTGTTCTTTATGATGAGAATAAAGTTGGTGGCAGATGATGCTGATTAGTAGCAGATAACAAGGATTTAGTAGCAAAGAGGGGAGTGGCTTTTTGAAAAATAGATTTATTGTATTTAAGTTGTGAAAGAATAGTTACGAATTAAAAAACTGAAAGCTTGGTACTAACCGAATAGTAAAGCCATCTATCTCAAAAATATCATCCTGTGATAAAGTAACAATTATTCCTTCAGATAAATGATATTTTTTAAGAGCATCTATTAATCCGGCAAACTCTCGTTCCTTGTTGTCTGTATCCAGTTGCAGACAAACTTGTATGGCTTGGGTAATTGTACCTTTATCAAGAACAATAAAATCACATTCTACTTTACCTTTGTGATAATAAATCTCTTTGAATTTCGAGCGAAGTTTATTGTAAACCATATTTTCGAGTTTGTGCCCTTCGTCTCCCTTTATCTTGCTTACATTTGCATTGACTAACCCCAGATCAATAGCATAAATTTTTTTCGGATTAATAGCCTGCTTTTTTAATGAATAATCAAACATAGGAACAAGGCTGATCAGGTAACTTTGTTCCAGATGAGATAGATACTCTAAAACAGTAGTTGTAGAGTTTAAACCGGATGGCTCACGAAGTTTATTTGCAGAGGTAAGATTGCCAATGTTTGAAAGAAGATAAATTGTAAGACGTTTTAAACCTCTTGTGTCTTTGATGCCATATCTCACTGCAATGTCACGAATAAGAATATCATCTAATAAATTAGCCAGAATCTCTTCAGACGAAGTTTTTAGAAACTCTGGAAATCCCCCGTTACGCATATATTCAATCACCGATTCTTTGTTTGCTTCCAGATGCTTGAATAGACAGAACTCATGGTAAGAGAATGGAAATAGTTCAGTAGTAATGTGCCTTCCTGTAAGACTTGTTCCCAACTCGCGACTAAGCAGAGACGCATTAGACCCGGTAACAAATATCTTATAGTTTTCATCCAGCTTTTGTCGTACATATCTTTCCCATCCCTTTATAATTTGAATTTCGTCAAACATGAGGACGTTGTTTTCTGATTCTTTAATCAGAGCGTCTAATTTTTGAAAGTCTGAAAGTTCAAAATCGTATAGCCGAGGATCATCAAAGTTGATATACAATGTTTTAGTATGACTTTTTTTTAAGAGTTGATAAAGTAATGTACTCTTACCGCATCTACGCACACCAGATACAATCAGTGCATAGTTATCAATATCAGGCAAAGAGCCTAATCCGTCCCGCAACATTCCAACATCTCTATGAGCCAGATGCTCCTTTTGCTGTTTCAATATCTCCTGAAGAAATTCCTTTTGAATCATAACTACTAGATTTATGTGCAACAAATATAATAGTTTTCATTATAAATGCAAAATAGTTTTCATTTATAATGGAAGCTATTCGTAATATGCTGTATAAGAGTCTTAAACTTAGTGGAAGATGCTGCTGATTAGTAGCAGATAACCTGAATTTAGTAGCAGATGATTTTGCATCTGCTACCAGCTGAGAATGTTTATTGTAAGGCTTTTTATGCGTTTAGTAGCAGATGGTGGGAGATGATTTTGGAAAATTGTTTTTTTTGTGTCACTAACTGCAATATTACTCATTACACTAAGTTAAGTGACAATTTCAATTCTTGAATCGGAGCATTAAGTAATACAGATGCTTTTGATAATGAAATAATTTCACAGGCAATGGCTCTGTAGATTAAACGACGGAAACGATACGACGTTTCTATAGGAAATCTGCTTTCATTAGCATCATCCTTAAACTTCGGAGTAGTATTCTTTTTAATGAAATAAGTTTTGCATCGTTGTTCACTGATTATATTCAACTCTTTTGCTTTGTACATAAGAGCATCAATTGATATACCGTATTGCATCTGCAGATCAATCAATTCCTGTAATGAGATGTCTTTACGCGAAGCTCCGAGAAGTTTTATAAACTGATTAGAAGGTAGCAACATTTCACTTGCAAACAGATGGCATAAACTTTCCTGCTCACTGGCCGAAATAATCGGATCGAAAGAGAGTAGAAGATGTCCTAATTCGTGTAAAGCAGTGAAACGTTTTCTTTCAGCAGGAAAATTCTTATTTAATACAATAACAGGATAAGATTGATTCACCCAACCACTTAAACCATCAAACCCGGCAGGAGCATCCAGCTCAATTACTTTTATTTCATTCTCTTCCAATAGACTTAAAACATAGCTAATAGCATCTTCTCCCAGATTCCATTCTTTCCGAAGACGAACAACCAGATTTTTTACGTCATCAGCACATTGAACAGTTACATTTGAGAAATTAATTTTGAACTGAGAATCCATATTTAATATATTCTCAATTTCCAGATAACGTTCCACGGAATCCCGGACCTTCTCTTTAATACTATCTAGTGCCGTAATTTTTAGTTTGCTCTTTTTTCTGAATTCAACAGATTGCAAGTCAGTTTTGAAAGGACGGAACAGATAGTCCACGCTAACTTGTAAAGCATTTGCCAAAGCTATCAATACAGTACTGTCCGGCATCATCTTTCCAGTTTCGTATTTAGAAATGGATTGTTTGGATATAATGTTATCCATACGGACACATAATGCATCCATAGAGAGTCCTTGCATTACCCGGGCACTTTTTAATCTCTTAGAAAATACTTCTTCCATAATATAGTTTGATGAGAATTGCTTTGGTTTACAAAATTATATATTTTATTTTAATTGTAAACCTTTTATGGAATAATTTTGCTAACATTTAAGAATATATTCTGATCCTCTATTGATTTGTTGGCAGTTATCCAAATTTCTTGGATAACTGAATGAGTCTTAAACTCTTTTTCGATATTGTCTTCTCCGAAAAGATACTCAAACTAACCAGATTTCGTCCTTTAATTGCTTGTCTGCATAGTTATAAATAGAGGAGATGTTTTTTTATTAAAAGTGCCTTTGCTTCTCTGGATCATATCGCTCATGTGAGCGATATGACCATCTTTGTTTTTGATTGTTAATTTGATCGGTGACTTCTGCTTTGCCTATCTTTTTTTTTGTATTTGCTATAATCTGGATAATTCAATCGACAAATTGATTTCTAAAGTTTTATAATTCACAAATGATTACCAGATATGTCGACATTTTTATATAGAAGGCAAATGTGTAATCTATTTGCATGTTATTTTTTTTTCTTATTTTTTTCAAACTTAGATATATCTATTTTACCTATAATTTTTATTTTTATCGCTTGTGAATTTTCTGTCTGAAAAATATTTTCTTTTTCATCTTTTTCATTATATTCATTTATCTCTTCAATTTCTTCAATTGTATCTATATTTTCTATGATGCTTGTGCTAGTCTTTAATTCATATTCTTTTGTTAAAATAATATCTTCGTTGTTATTAATTCGCTTAACATCTAACGCGAACAAGCCGTCATGGCGAAATCCAACATAAAAGCTAACTTCTGTTGTTTCATCTTGTCCTTGAATGAAATTGCCAATATATGGGACAAAAAATGCTTCTAATCCCGATCGTAAAGTTACTCTTCCTTGTTGCCGGCTATTTATTTTTGATACACTACCTTCAACTCTTTCAAGAATATCTGCTTCTTCTCCAATTCGATTTTTATGGTTTATTAAACAATTTATATCATCACCTTTACCATACCATTCGAATGCAAATTTATCGTTACTAGACAAACTTTTGCATATATCTATGAATTTATTAGTTTCTTTAAGGCTTCTTTGATTAAAAGAATCTCCAGCTTTTATTGTTATACAAGCGTTAAAAATATACAAATAATACGCTGCTTCAAGATTAAACATTTTGTATTCACTACTGTTGTCATACCATATTTTAAGCCTAGAAATAATTTCTTCCAAAGGTATATCGATATTGGAATATCTAACAAATCTAAGCCAAATTCTTAGAGTGTGTATGTTACTGTGGTCTTGTAGAATATTATCATTTAACGCTTTCTCTATATTACTAATTTCATCATTTTTTAATAGAGCCCATGCTTTATTGATATTTTTTTTATTACCTTTAACTTTTGCTAAGAGAGTTGAATTGATATACATAATTCTTAATTGAGGACGTTGATTACGATCAGCTTTCTCAATCATTTCTTTAAATAAGACTATTGATTTGGAGTAATCACCTAATAACTCATATGAACGACTTTCGCTTAATGAAAGATAAGATTTTGCTTTGACAGCTTTATTTGTTTTTCCTAGTGTTTCTTGTTGCTCTATTAATATTTGGGCTTCATCAATTAAGGTTTCTAAAGTTTCATATTGTTCTAAATACCAACGATTGTTTGGATTTGTAATGAAAACTTCCTTTTTTTCAATCCCAGAGATTTCTTTTCCAAAATCAATAACAGTAATTAGAGTTTGTATCTGAGCAATATATGCATGAATATTATAAGGATTTATTGAACGACTATTGCTGAAATATAGATTTGCATCATTAGCTAATTCTTTAATGAACGATTCGGGCTTTTTTTCTATATCGCCAACTTTTGAATAATTTCTTTTGTGGTATTCTATTTGCCTACGTTTACACATTCCACCAATATGTTGTAAGTTATAGTCAGATTCTCCGCCATATTCAAAAGCTCTTTTAATATAGTCTTCAGCTTCAATAAATTCTGAGACATCTTCTGCCTTTTCATATAAGAAGCGTGCAAGGTGCCCTAAAAAGTGTATCTCGGTGGGATATGTATTTACTAATGTAGTTAATAATGATTTCTGATTTTTTTTATCACTAATATCTCTTAATAAATCAGAAAATTGATCGTTTGAAATCTTACTTTGCCATTGTTCTTCTGTTCCTAAAAGATCTTCATTATTACGTTCCAAAAAAATACTTTTCAGAACAGCTCTAGTTTCATCTATGAGATAGGGATTATTTTTTTTTATTATTTTTATTAATTCAGTTGAATAAAATGGCAATTGCTCCTTCCAATTATTAATATTTTTTCCTCCTAGTACAATCATTAAGACTGTTTCTGCAAATTTAGAAAAACGAGGTCTCCAATATTCTGTATAGTTGTTATTGATTTGATCATATTCCTGAATTATTATTTTGCGAATATATTGTTCTGAACTTGCAATTTGATGTAATTCTTCTGATAAGGATTTTTTGAATAATGATCTAAAGATTAATTCAGAAACACTCTTTTGAGAATAATAGTATATTATCGAAATATAAGCAATAAATTGTACTTGATTTTCTGGTATTTTATCAATATATGTCTTTATATAATCAACAAGTCTAATTGTATTATATTCTTTCTCATTTATTGCTAGTGAGAAGTCTATTACTTCACACTCAGAAGGTTGCTTTTTTACAAAATTATTTAAAATTGACTTGTCCTCTGAGTATATATTTAATTTTGAAATAAATTTTTCTCGTTCGTCAATGTCTACTAATGTATCGTTAAGATATGTGCTAAATTCACTGTCCTTATTTTTCTTTAAACTTCGACGGATGTATAAAAATAGGACTGTTTGTTTATTTGCATTACATGATCTAATGAGCTCATCTATGTCGTTAATTCCTACATTTAAGGCTTCTATAATAGCTAATATTGGTTTATTTACATTTTCTATAAAAAGTGAAAGTGTTTTATATGTAGAATGCTTATCAAAACGAGTGATAACTATCGTTGGATAATCATTTCGTAAGTCATAAGCAATTCTGCGGCTTATTGTAGTTCCTCCAGCCCCTGGTTTATGGAATAGTTCATATTTTAATGACTTTTTACCAGAGGATAAATGTGACTTTACATTACTTAGTAATTGGTTGTATTTACTACGTTTAACCTCTAGATCAATAGATAATTCTTTCCATGATATTTGTTCTCCCTTATAAAATGAAGGGATTTCATTAATAAGGATTGCTTGTTTTATATTCTGTTCAATATTCTTATGTATGACATTTATATAATTATCTAATAAATTATGGTATATATTGCTTATATCTACAACAGTCTGTTCTTCTGATTTAGTTCGGGCTGGAACTAATATGTGCTCAGTTTCTTGTTCTTTTTGAATTAGTGTTGATGCTACTTCACCAATAATTTCTTGTGTTGATAATTTTAGAGTTTTGTATTTAATATCATATTTGTCAAAAGTTTTAATCCTATTTAATATGTCATTATTTTTAGATACAAAAGCATGATTAATCAAATCCAGTTGAACTTCGTCTATTTCAGAAATTACTCGAACAATTTCTTCAATGTAATCTAAATCATCCCATAAATATATGATAAAATATCGATTTAGTGATTTTGAAAAAAAATCATTAAATAACTCTTTTATAAAGGTGTGATATTTCTCCTTTCGCCAATCTTTTATGCTTGATGTTACTGTATCAGGGATTGTTTTTAATCCATTTGCAAAAAACCAATTAACATTACTGTATGATCCTGATCCAACAATACCTTTCTGACCTTTCTGTTTTAAAGTTATGGGCTTAAATTTCTTTTCAATTATTGGCTCAAAACTTTTAAATAAGCCATTTTCTTTTGATTGTGAATCGAAATCAATAACAAACGACCAATTTATTCGTGATAGTACTTGAATTTGACTATTACTACAATCAATAAATTTAGGTGGTGCTACTAATATATATTTGTTTTGTGAAGAAAAACTATCTGTATAATTTAATAGTTCTTCCCAATCTGATGAACGAAATGTTGCAACTAAAGTGTCACTAATTGTCCCTTCATAAGCTTGTGATAGTTCTGGAGGTATAGGCATATTAGCTTTTCTTGAATATAGTGTTTTAGTTAATTGTAATGATTGGACTTTACATAACTCTGCTCCTGATTTATAATCTATAATATTGGCACTATTTGAATTGTGAGAAGGGGGATTACTCTCTTTCTGTATGTCCTTTAGGCGATTAAAATCTTGTAATAATAAATCGTTGTTATTCTTAATAATATTTAGAAGTTCTTGATAACTAAGCTCTTTTTTATTATTAATAGGATTTAATGAACAATCAATTTTTCCAAGAATAATTTCTAACCCATTATTATCTCCATATTTGTTTAATATAGGGATCTTCATAAAGGCTTCTGCACTTTTTCTGAAATCAGTCAGAGAATGTTCGAAATCATTTTTATAGTAAAAATCTAATGCAAGAATACAATGCTTCTTGTATTCTTCTAATTTCTGATTAATTAATTGTGATCGTATCATTTTTTTTAAAGGTTCTAATTATGTACTGTTTCTATTTGAAATCTATCGTTTATAGCGAAATGAATGTGTTTTTATGATTAATGTATTATACTATGTAAGGTCTGAATTAAATATAAATATTTTTAATGTAATATACAGATAATACCTGATATTTCTGCTGCTGTGTTCACATAGCTTGAAAATATTGCAACACCTATTATCTTCTTTTTCATGACGATAACAGAACTTTTTATATTTTCCTTCAGCAATGCAGTGATACTGATTTTTTGCTTTCAATACTCTTCACTCATAAGCGTCTGCTACTCTTTAATGTGTTACGACTTTTATAAAACATGCTACATAATAGGAAATATCTTCTCCTCTGCAACGTAGAGGAATATATGTTCAACTGTTAAATCCTTAGTTTCTTTACAATAGGTGCATGTGTTTGGATTTTTTCTCTTTCGGTCATTTACGAACTAACGAAAAACAATGTGTTTCTCAAGAATAAAGGCTTTCTAGGAGATTCGTAATCAATTCCATATTTCGTTTTTTTTAAGGCTGATGCTTTGGAGAGAATCTTTGCGTGTTGATAAAATATCTGTTTGAGTACTGTTTTAACAGCTTTGGGATACATAGTAATTATTTTATATTTTTGTTATGTTTTTCAAAAGTTGCCACGATAAATTTGTGCACTGATCATAAAAATATTGTTGTAAATAAGAATGCCTACAAATGTATAAAATATATTTCGATTAAAACAAAAAGAGAAAAAAATATTTTCCTTTTTATTGTCATTTGTTTGTCATACAGTCATATATAGTCGTCGAAACAATAAGTGGTTATTTATAGTTTATGCTTATTTCTTAATTGGCATTTCCTTTATCAGTTTAAAAAAGTCTTTACTCAAACATAATTTATCTACAAACTACATAAGCTTCTGATCAAATAGATTCATTGCTTAATAGGTTATATAATAGCATTAATTCGGGTTTCCTTTTGTTACTGGGAATTGCACATGCTTTGATGATCTCCTGGTTTACATTTTCCAAAGCGGATAAATTAACTATTAGATCTTTTTCCAAAAAGATCTGAATTGCTTTAACCGACTGTATCCTTATTCCCTTTGTGGAAATAAACATATCACACAAGACCTTTTCGGGTGTGGCTATAACAAATGCATATTTGTTTTCATAAGTTTCTTGCCTTAATCCAATAGAATAATAATTGGGGGGTATCTGTTACGAACTTTGTTTATTAGCTGTAGATTTATAGTAATTTTCGCATAGATAATCGAGGAAGAGTCGATTATCTATGCGAAAATTACTATAATTTTGTCCATTCACAATAAATTGCCAGAGTGTAATAACGTTAGTCTAGCCAAGATATATAATAAGAAAATGCACTCTCATAGTGCAAAAAACAACAAACATTGCACTCTCACAGTGCATTTTTCAATATAGTCTCTGAAATCCACCTAACTGTTATCTGGTCATATAGATGATAAACTCAGAACAATTACCTATAAAAAACAAAAAGGAGAAGATTAGCTCTTCTCCTTTATCGTTATTTTTCTCGTTTTGGTAACTCATGCCGAGTAATCAAAACAGAATGTGCTATGCTTATTCCTTAACGGTCATTTCCTTAACCAAATGCGAAGCTCCGGCAAACTTATCGATGATGAAAAGTGTGTAACGGATATCGACAACTGCAGCACGTTGTGAGGAAGGGCGGAAAGCGATGTCTCCGGTTAATCCTTCATAGTTGCGGTCGAATGCTGTACCAATTAGTTCGCCTTTTCCATTGAAAACCGGACTTCCGGAATTACCTCCGGTGTTGTCTGTATTGGTAATAAAGCAGATGGGCATCTCTCCGTTTTTCATTGCATAGCGTCCAAAGTCTTTGTTGTTATAGAGCTCTTTCAGTTTGGCTGGAACAACAAATTCCCAGTTGCTAGGATCTTCTTTCTGCATTACTCCTTTCAGAGTAGTGTAGTAATCGCAAACCTCACCATCTTTGGGATCATAAGAAAGTACCTTTCCGTAAGTGAGACGCAATGTTGAATTGGCATCAGGATAAACTGCCATGCCGGCATCTTTTCTCATGGCCAGCATTCCTTTAACCCATGTTTTGTGAGCGGCATTATATGTTTTATCCATATCTTTCATCGCTATTGCAGTTTCAGCCAGTCCGTTGATTACGGAAAGACTATATAATACCATCCAGTCTGTTTCTATTTTATAGATACTTGGTTTCTCAATAAACTTGTTGAAGTTTGCTTTGGAAGCAAAGATCGAATTGTCGAAACATGCATCAACAAATCTGGAAGAGTTTCCTTTGAAGCGGTCTCTTATAATGCTGAAAATGCTGATACGTTTTCCTTCAGGAATCAGAGCTGTGTATGTTTTCAGCATTTCTTTGGATACTATTCTGTCAACCTCTGGATTGTAATCCTTATTGAAATAGTTTTCGGCATCTTTTTTCAAGGCTTCTTTTTCAGCATTTATCTTCTCCTGGTCTTTACTCTTTAACGCATTAAGCAAAGCCGAAGTAGAAGGTATCTTTGAAAACTCTGTACCGGTAGATAATGCTTCACTGATAATCTGCTGATGATACATTGCATCTCTGCGCTGAGCTACGATGGAACGAATCTGATCGAAAGCTTTCTGGTAAGAATCATCATTGTGAGCTTTGCCATACGAAAGGAGCTTTTCTTGTTGTTCTTTCTTTGTATCGAGCACCTTTAAGCGGACAAGTCCTTCGTTCATTCCAATGGCATTTTTCCAGTAATTGGCGGAAGAGGCATATTTACTGGCATACTGAATACGTACGGCCGGATCTTTTTGCATTTCTTTCATCATGGCTACCTGACGAACTCCACGAATGGTGTCGCGTGCAAAGTTGGTTGTCTGCATACGTTCTTCCACTTCATCGGAAATCATGTAGCGCCAGTTACGTCCGGGGAATCCCATGGTCATGGTAAAGTCGCCTTCCTTCACTCCACTGATATTAAGTGTGAGGTGTTCCTTTACTTTTAAAGGAATATTGTCTTTGGAATATTCGGCAGACTTTCCGTTCTTGTCCGCATAAATACGGAACATGGAGAAGTCGCCGGTATGGCGAGGCCACATCCAGTTGTCGGTATCGGCACCAAACTTTCCAATGGAAGAGGGAGGGGCGCCAACCATACGGATGTCTTTATAAACTGTCTTCACGAAAAGGTAATACTTGTTTCCTCCGTAAAAAGCTTTCAGCTCAAGAACGGTGGATGGAGCTTGCTCAATTTTGTTTTCTTCTGCAAACTTCTTAGCTACTGTAGCCAGATATTTAGGTGAAAGATAATTCACTCCTTCAGGATCATCGTCTTTCTTTAATCTATCTTGCACAAAAGGAGTTACATCCAGAATCTTATCAATGAAAGTAACAGTCAATCCTTTGCACGGAAGCTCCTGTTCGCGGGTCATTGCCCAGAATCCATCTGTAAGATAATCATGCTCTACAGAACTTTGCTGTTGTATATAGCTATATCCGCAGTGATGATTAGTAAGAATCAAACCTTCGGAAGAAATAATTTCGCCGGTGCATCCAGCGCCAAAATGGATAACTGCATCTTTTATGCTGATACCATCGGGATTATATACCTGATCAATGGGAACTTCAAGTCCCAGTTCATACATTGCGGCAGCATTCTGCTCTTTCAGGTCGGGCAACATCCACATACCTTCATGGGCATTACTACCCATGAAGTACATAAATGCTGCCGTTGCCAATAAAAGTTTTTTCATAAAATGAATGTCGTTATTCTACAATAGTCATTTCGTCAACTAAATGCTTGCTGTCGCCTAGTTTTTCAACGATAAACAGTATGTAACGTATATCCACGCAAATGCATCTCTGAAGATCATTATTAAAATTGATATCTCCGCTTAATGATTCCCAGTTACCATCAAAAGCAGCACCGATTAGTTCACCCTTACCGTTGATAACAGGACTTCCTGAATTACCGCCGGTAATGTCATTTGTAGAAAGGAAGCAAACTGGCATTTCACCATTCTTCATGGCATAACGTCCGAAGTCTTTCTTGTTATATAACTCTTTCAATTTTGCAGGAACAGTGAACTCGCGGTTATCAGGATCTTCTTTTTCCATGATTCCTTTCATGGTTGTGAAATACTTGTAGTGCACCCCGTCTTTTGGATCGTATGATTTTACATTACCATAAGTCAGACGAATGGTAAAGTTTGCATCAGGATAGGAGGGAACCGGTTCCTTCATTTCATTTAACCCGCGTACGTAAGTCTTGTGAAGAGTGATTAGTGGTTCTCTCAATGCTGTAAGTTCGTCGCTAAGTGATTTAAATTTGTCGTATTTTGAACGAACATACTTTGTCATTAAATCCTTATCCAAAGATTTAATAGTTGGATTCTTAATAAAACGGTCGAAGTTTTCCTGGCTGGCAAAGATAGACTTGTCATAACAAGCATCTACAAATTTGTTATAATCTCCTTTGAACTCAGTTTCAATCACTGAATAGATAGATGGACGTTGTTCGGCAGGAATTATTTCTGCATATAGTGGGAGAAGAACTTTTGCTACTTTGCGGTCCACCTCGTGATCATAATCTTTGTTGTGGATATCGTCAAACATAATTTTCATCTTCTTGATAGTAGATTCAATCAATGTTTTATCCTTCTTCTCTAATGCTTTTTTAAGTTCGTCGCATAGCAGATAAGGGGTTCCAAATTCTATTCCACCAAGGAATACTTCTCTGAAACAAGTCCATTGATAATTGCTTGCTGAAGCTTTAGCCACGGCATCATCAATATCCTTAATTACATTTGTGTATTCTTTATTTTCATTTGATCGTGCAAATTCCTGAAATTTGTTTTCCTGAGCTAGCTTTGTTTCAATAACCTTATTATCGATAATTGCTTTATTCATTCCAATGGAGTTTTTCCAGTAGTTGCATGAACGTGCGTATTTACTGGCATACTGAATACGAATTTTATCGCTTTTGTTCATTTCGGCTATCAATACTTCCTGACGGGCATTACGAACGCGGATTCTTGGCGCATTTTCTGCTTCCATGCGTTCCTTAACTTCCGAAGCAGTAAGGTAGCGTGAAGTACTTCCCGGGAAACCCATTACCATGGCATAGTCTCCTTCCTGAACTCCCTTTAATGAAATGTTTAAGTGCTTTTTACATTTCAAAGGAGTATTGTTTGGGCTGTATTCAGCCGGTTCGCCATTAACATCAGCATAAATACGGAACATAGAGAAATCTCCGGTATGGCGAGGCCACATCCAGTTATCTGTTTCTCCACCAAACTTACCCACTGATGAAGGAGGAGCAGCAACCATACGTACGTCACTATATCTTTTCTTATACATTAAGTAGTACTTATTTCCTGCATAGAAAGGAAGAGCCTGAGCACTAATACCCGGTTTCTCTTTTAAATCGCTTTTTGCCAATAAGTCATTGGCTAGCTTTGTAAGGAATCCTGTGGTGTATGAGTTAATAACAGTTGTTTTACCTTCTTTAATCATGGTATTAACAACATCTGTTATGTCTTCAATTCTTTCAATAAAAGTAAAGGCAAGTCCTGGAGTAGGAATCTCTTCTTTACGATTCTTTGCCCAGAAACCATCAGTTAAAAAATCATGCTCTACAGAACTATGTTGCTGGATGGCATCATATCCGCAATGGTGGTTGGTCAGGATTAATCCTTCCGAAGAAATAATTTCACCGGTACATCCGCCTCCAAAAATACCTACGGCATCTTTGAGGGAAACTCCGTTTGGATTATACACATCGTCTGCTTCAAGCAGCAGACCTTGCTTTTTCATCATGTCAATGGAATGTTGTTCTTTCATTAACTGAAGAAGCCACATGCCTTCATCTGCCCTTGCAGATACAAACGTAAGTACAAAGAGTACGAATAAAGAAGTTCTAAATCTAATCATGTAATTTATATTTTGTATTTATTCTGAATTGCAAAGATATAATTAAATACTTATTCGTTCTTTAATCTTTTTCATAACATTGTAAAGAGGAGATGAATTTTATATTTCTTTATTATATCCGACTGTATTGTATCTGACTGTATTCTATCGGCCTGTAGAAATTCTGATTTGTAAAGGAACATACTCTTATTCTATTTTTTGACTATAGGCAATAGTTCTTATTTTATGAAGATGGATAGTTTTGTTGTCTATATGATAACTCAAACCTTTCCGTAAATGGAGTAAATGAATCCATTGATGAGTTAAATTTCAGATTAGAAATGAGATTTACATTGGCAAAAGTTTTAAATAATAATAAAATGTTTTTTTGACTGAATTATTGGTGTTACATTTGTCTTATAATTAAAAAACAGAGTTTTTAAATATTTAGACATATATGATTAAATTCTACTCTTCTTTGATCCTTGTTTTACTGGTACTTACATCTTGCAGTAAAAGTTATAAAATAACAGGTGTATCTTCGGTATCCAGTCTGGATGGGAAAATGTTGTTTCTTAAAGTTGCTAAGGATGGACAATGGATAACAGTAGATTCTGCAGCAGTTGTGCATGGTAAGTTTGAAATGAAAGGTAGCGTGGATTCAGTGCAGATGGTATCTCTTTTCATGGATGATGAAAATATTATGCCAATGGTATTGGAAAGTGGAAAGATTGATGTTTCTATATCTGATACTAAACTGGCAGTTAAGGGCTCTCCTCTGAACGATAAATTATATTCATTTATAGAAAAGAAAGCATCCATGGATGCACGGGCTGATGACCTGGGGCATAAAGAAGCCAAAATGATTCTTGATGGCATGGATCCTGCAGAAATAAAAGACATACTTACCAAGGAAAGCGATCAGCTAATGATTGAGATGAATGCTTATGTGAAGTCATTTATCTCTGAGAATTATGAAAATGTGCTGGGACCGGGAGTATTTATGATGATGTGTAGCAACTTCCCTTATCCGTTGATGACGCCTGCTATGGAAGATATTGTAAAGAGCTCTCCAGAATCATTTAAGAATAATCCTTTAATAAAAGAGTATGTGACTAAAGCACACGAAAATATGCAGTCTATTCAGGAACATCAGATGTTGCAGCAAAAAGAACAGCAGGCTTCAATAATGTCTGAACCTGCTGCTAATGCTAATGCTACTACTAATTAATAAGTTATGTTTTTTTAGTCTTGATCTGGATTCTCTACCATTCCCCTATATTGGTGGGGAAGGCTGTTTCCTATTATCACGTAAGATTCTTCTAATGTCTTTTTAATGTTATCTGTTCCTTTTCCTTTTGGAGGAATTGGCTGATGAATTGTGAGCGTCATATTGTGACGATGAATCCACTTATCCGTTCGGGATAAAATATCAAAAGAACCGTCAATCGTTAAAGGAACTACAGGCATTTGCAAATCGTCTGCCAGCTGGAAAGCGCCTTTCTTAAAATATCCCATGTGGCCGGTAAAACTTCGTGCTCCTTCCGGAAAGACTACCACGGAAGTTCCTCCAGTAAGGATGGCTCTGGTTTTTCGAATAGTTTCTAACACTTTTCTGGGGCCGCTTCTGTCTACAAAAATATGCCCGGCTTCTTCGCAGGCTTTACCAACGAAAAGAATCTTTCTGATACCTTTTTTCATCATCCATTTAAAGTTTCGACCCAGATAACCGTATACAAGGAAAATATCAAATGCCCCCTGGTGGTTAGCTACAAAGACATAAGATATTTTTCCCTTAATATTTTCCTGACCAATGACTTTTACACGAATCAATAAAAAGAAACATACCAGTCTTGACCATATTTTACCAGGATAATATCCCCAAAAATGCGGACTTCCCAAGGTGCATCCCACAATTGTGATTAATGCGGTTAGTATTGTTAATACTAAAAGTATAGGAAGCGCAATGCAAATTTGGTAGATATAATATAATACCTTCATGCAAGTTATTTTAAAACGCCTAATTCTTTTCCAACTTTTATGAAGGCGTTGATGCATCTGTCCAGATGAACTTTGTCATGACCGGCAGAAAGCTGAACACGAATTCGAGCCTGATCTTTAGGCACTACAGGATAGTAGAAACCGGTTACATAAATGCCTTCTTCCTGTAATCTTGCAGCATATTGCTGTGATAGTTTTGCATCATAAAGCATTACCGCACATATGGCACTTTGAGTAGGTTTGATATCGAATCCTGCCTCGATCATTTTGGTTCGGAAATAAGCTACATTGTCTGCCAGCTTATCATGCAGATCATCATTTTCTTTCAGCATTTTGAAAACTTCCAGGCTGGCGCCAATTACTGAAGGAGGAACAGAGTTTGAAAACAGATAAGGACGAGAACGCTGACGAAGTAGTTCGATAATCTCTTTACGACCAGTAGTGAATCCACCGATGGCTCCACCAAAAGCCTTACCCAGTGTGCCTGTCATAATGTCAATACGTCCATAGGTGTTGAACTGCTCATTCACTCCATGCCCGGTTTTTCCAACTACACCAGCAGAGTGACATTCGTCAACCATTACAAGCGCGTCATATTTATCGGCTAAGTCGCAAATCTTGTCCATTGGAGCCACATTCCCATCCATAGAAAATACACCGTCTGTTACAATAATACGGAAACGTTGTTCTTGTGCCTGTTGCAAACATTTTTCCAGCTCTTCCATATTCGCATTGGCATAGCGATAGCGTTTTGCCTTACAAAGTCTTACTCCATCAATGATTGAAGCATGATTTAATGAGTCTGAGATAATGGCATCTTCTTCTCCCAGTAAAGGTTCGAATACACCACCATTGGCATCAAAGCAAGCTGCATACAAAATAGTGTCTTCTGTCTTGAAATAATCTGATATAGCAGCTTCCAGTTCTTTATGAATATCCTGAGTACCACAAATGAAACGTACTGAGGACATTCCATATCCACGTTTGTCCATCATTTCTTTTGCTGCGCTTATTAAACGTGGATTATTTGATAGTCCCAGATAATTATTCGCACAAAAGTTAAGCACTTCTTTACCCTTAACTGAAATTGCAGCTTGCTGTGCACTTTCAATCAACCTCTCTTCTTTGTAGAGACCAGCTTCTTTAATCTCAGCAATTGTGTCGCTGAGGTAATCTTTCATTTTGTTGTACATTATTATATTTTTAATGGATTTGCTTAGTATTTATTCAATTACATAACCTAAAAGTGTTTTCTATGAATTACTTTACAAAAGTCAATATAATTGTTTGAATAAACAAGGTTTTTGGACTTATAATAATAAAAAAAGTGCTTACTTTGCAGTATAAATATAACAAATTAATAGAAAAGATAATGAAGAATATTTTGGTAGTAGGGGCTACCGGACAAATAGGGTCGGAACTCACGATGGAGTTACGTAAACGTTATGGAAATGATCATGTAGTAGCCGGATATATTCCAAGTGCGGCTCCAAAAGGAGTATTACGTGATTCCGGACCGTCTGAGGTAGCTGATGTGGTTGATCCGAATATGATACCCGAAATAGTAAAAAAATACAAAATTGATGCGATTTATAATCTTGCCGCTCTTCTTTCTGTAGTAGCAGAAAGTAAACCTATGCTGGCATGGAATATTGGTATTAATGGTTTACTTAATATTCTTGAAACTGCCCGTCAATTTAATTGCGCTGTATTTACTCCCAGCTCAATAGGTTCATTTGGCCCAACTACTCCACGTGTTAAAACTCCTCAGGATACCATTCAACGCCCAACGACAATGTACGGTGTGACAAAAGTAACTACAGAACTAGTCAGTGATTACTATTTTCATAGATTTGGAGTTGATACTCGTGCTGTTCGTTTTCCTGGAATTATATCAAATGTAACTCTTCCCGGTGGTGGAACAACTGATTATGCAGTAGACATTTACTATTCGGCAGTGAAAAGCGAAAAGTTTGTTTGCCCACTCAAAGAAGGAACATATATGGATATGATGTATATGCCTGATGCGTTGAATGCAGCTGTTTCACTTATGGAAGCCGATCCTGCAAGATTGATTCACCGTAATGCTTTCAATATTGCTTCAATGAGTTTTGCTCCTGAAGAAATCTTTGCGGAAATAAAAAAGAATATACCTTCTTTTGAAATGGATTATGATGTAGATCCATTAAAACAATCGATTGCAGACAGTTGGCCGGATAGCCTGGATGATACTTGTGCCCGTCAGGAGTGGGACTGGAAACCTCAGTACGATTTGCAGAGCATGACCGTAGACATGATTGAAAAACTAAAAGCCAGAAAGGTTTAATATTTGCGATAAAAAAACGTCTGTTACTTATTCAAAAGTAAACAGACGTTTTTTTTCTTATGATCAGAACTATAATTTAGTTTCTGATTAATTTATTGAATGTTTCTTATTCGTTAGGTCCAGATCCACCATCATTACCAGGCCCAAAACCATCGCCTTCAGGTCTGGGTCCTTGAGGTTCATGCCTGTTTTTTGCATTCTTTTTCTCTAACTCAAGATAACTATTGTACTGTTCTGGAGTAAGATTCTTTTTTACCATCTCATTACGGGTAGTTCTCATCTTTTTCATTGCTTCCTTCATTTCCTCCCTGGAAACGTCTTTCTTTTCCCAAGTAGCCTTCATCTGGGTTCTTAGCTCAGCATCACCTTTTTTTAGATTAGCAATCTGATCATCAGTTAGCTTTAATTCCTTAATCATTTCTTTACTTGGAAACTCTGGTGCTTTTCTTCCTCTGCCTGGCTGAGCCTGTAGTGAACAACATACACTCATTAGCACAATGGCTAATGTTATAAAAAACTTTGATTTCATATTACGTCTATTTTTAATTAAACAAAAAAATGAATAATTCTAAATATAGGCTCCGGCCGGAACTTTATTCTTTAGACGTAAAAAAGTGATTAAGGTTTAATCACTAATTGATCATATGCAAAATGCATTCCTGGAGGAAGTTGTTTTTCTGCTTCGGCATGTAATCCCATGTGGTGACTCATGTGTATAAACCAGGTTTGTTTTGCTCCAATGCGTTTGGCATTCTCTATAGCTTGCTTTAGATTCTGATGTGTCAGGTGAGGTTCCTTTCTCAGGGCATTCATTATCAGACAATCCAAACCTTTAAGCTTGTCATATTCTTCTTGTGGCATAGTGAGCATATCGGTAATGTATGCCATATTATCAATTCGGTATCCCAGAATCGGATATTTGCCATGGAACACACGGATGGGTTGTATGGCAACTTGTTTAATATAAAAAGGAGATTCGGATGAAATATCGGTTATTGATATTTGAGGAACGCCGGGATACTTATGCTCTGAGAAGCAATAAGGCATACGTAGACGTAACCGATGGGCGGTGTTTTCTTCAGTATAAAGAGGGACTTCTCCGAAACGGCAAAAGGGGCGTAGGTCATCTATTCCGCCAACATGATCATAATGTTCATGAGTGATCAGCACGCCATCAATACGGGCATATTTTCTGTGAAGCATTTGTTCACGAAAATCCGGTCCGCAATCTATCAGAATATTTGTTCCCTTTGTTTGAATTAAAGCCGAAGCCCGAAGTCGGTTATCGTGAGGATCTGAAGAGGAACATACTGGACATGTACAGCCTACTTCCGGGACTCCTGTAGATGTTCCGCTTCCTAATATAGTAATTTCCATGATCTTATGAAATAAAATTCACCTCCGGATGAATTTCAATATTGAACATATTCTTTACCGATGCTTGTATTTCACGGGAAAGAGTAATAATATCATTGCCTGTTGCATTCCCTTTGTTTACAATTACCAGCGCTTGCTTACTGTGTACTCCGGCATGTCCTAAGGTTTTTCCTTTCCATCCGCATTGGTCTATCATCCATCCGGCGGGAACCTTTACATGATCCTGGTCGATATCGTAATGTGGAATAGTTGGGAATTGCATTTGTAATGCCTGAAACTGTGAACGAGGAATGATAGGGTTCATAAAGAAGCTGCCAGCATTGCCTTCCACTTTAGGATCAGGCAATTTGCTGTTTCGGATTGCGATAATAGCCTGACGAATAGTGGTCAGTGATATCTCAGGATATTTTTCTAATTCAGCTTTGATGTTACCATATTCAAGATTATAAACCGGGTGTTTACTTAATTTGTAAGTAACATACGTTATGATAAACTTGTTTTTTAATTCAGACTTGAAGATACTTTGACGGTAAGAGTAATTACATTCCGCATTTGAAAATATGTGTTCTTTTCCGGATATTATTTCTATTGCCTCTACTTGCGTAATCAGGTCTTTTGCTTCAACTCCGTAGGCACCAATATTTTGCACGGCACTGGCTCCGATTTCTCCCGGGATTAATGATAGGTTTTCTGCGCCGGCCCAGCCCTGAGATACACAATGAGCAACAAAATTATCCCATTCTACACCGGCTCCGACTTTTACCAGAACATGATCATTGGCATTTTCAATAACTTCAATTTCCTGAATTCTGGAATGAAGGATTGTTCCTTTATAATCAGAAAGGAAGAGCAAGTTACTTCCGCTTCCAATATGTAAATAAGGATTGCCTATAATCTCCTTGTCGTGTAAAAACTGTTTCAGATCATCAGTGCTTGAATACTCTACGAAGGTATCAGCATTTACATCAATTCCAAAAGTATTATGTGAAAGTAAAGAATATTGTTTTTTTATTGTAATCATCATACTGTTTATTTGCGGGCAAATATACTAAAATTCTGATTACACTCTATTTTGAATACGCATAAAATCTTTGATTTACAAAAGCATCAAAAGTATATCTGATATGCTAACCCCTTTATAATGGAAATATTAGAAAGAAGTTGATTAGTTGCTCAGATCTTCAAATTTATAAAATTCCCATTGATTTCCTTGTCGTTTAAAATAAAGCGTATTAGAGAATCCGTTGCCTAAACCTTTCATTGTGATAATTTTAGTATTGGAGTCATCAGAATTGCTCTGCCCATAATTGATATTAGACAATCTTACTGTAGGCAGATCTGGTGAAAAAGCAAACCATTGATTAATCTCCATTGTGGTTTCCAGAATAGAGAAATCATCATCGGGGTCTGTTGTCACAAAAGTAAGTGGCTCATGAATACGTGATCGTTGGAAAATGCTGTCACTGGCAAACTTATGAAAAAATTCCAGGAAGTTTTCATTCTGATTACTATTGATAGAGTTAATAGAGATAGAATTCAGCATCCATGCACCATTGCTCTCACGTTTGAAATTATAAGCTTTAATTTTATTGGTAGTCATATAAAACCATTCAAACTTAGCCGATTTCAAATGAGTGGTAGTCATGAGATCCATGTCCGACTCTTTATCAAAAATCATTGTGTAGAAGCTTTGCTTTGTGAACAGATTATCTTTTTTCCAGAACTCTTGTTCTATCTTGCTCACCGATTTCCCGTTTATGAAAGTAAGGGGAAAATGAATTCTCTTTTGTTGCAACTTAATATCAGATGCAAAACTAAAAATAAAGTCATCAAAAGTCTCATCAGCCTTGATTGGCTTCGGAGCTTCCTGAACAGAATCACTTCCTATAGAATCAGCGACCTCATTTGCTGAGTCAACTAAATTTGTTAACGATTTGAAAGGATCTATCTTTGCTTTCTGGCCATTACAAGAGGCTAATAAAAGCAATGTGATAGCACCTAAAATTATCTTTCTCATTTCATTCTGCAATACTTGCAAACCTAATAATAAAACATCCTAATTAAAAAACGTGCAAAGGTATATCTTTTATTCTAATCGGAACAACCTTTCCAGCTATTTTTTGAATTTTATTTGATAATTAAACCTACAGAACAAGCAAAACCGAAAATCTTACTAATGAAGAGTCTCGGCTTTGTCTGTTATTTTATACTTCGTTTTTTAGAATGGAAGATCATCTTTTGCATCTGTCGCAGTAAATTCTACATTGGCTGGCTGTTGAAATGGTTGAGCATTCTCGCCGGCGCCAGGATTACGATCTACTTTCCATGCGCGAATGTCATTAAACCATTTGCCATTCCATTCACGGCAATCAATGTCGAATGATACGGTAACTTCTTCACCCATTTGAATTGTGAATTGATCAATTCTGTCTCCCCACAGGTTAAAACACATTTTCTTTGGGTATTGATCGTGTGTTTCAATAACATAATCTTGTTTCTTCCATTCAGATCCATTTCTTCCTGTTCCGCTTTGCAGTGGTAGGATTGCAATTATTTTTCCACTTATTTCCATATTCTTGTTTTATAATTTGGGTTGCGAAAATAGTATTTTATCTGTTACAAAGCTAATGTTTTACTTTTTTTTCTTTATTCTTTTGTTTGCTGAGAGAATCTTTTTATTTATCTTTGTCTTTCATTATAAGTATAATAATTTAAACTGCTATAAGTATGAAATTCATCGTTTCGAGTACGGCTCTGTCTAGTCATTTACAAGCAATTAGCCGTGTTATTAACTCTAAAAATTCATTGCCTATTTTAGATTGTTTTCTCTTTGAGTTGGAAGATGGAAAACTTTCGGTAACTGTGTCTGACAGTGAAACGACAATGGTTACTTCCCTTGAGGTCAATGAAAGCGATGCAAACGGTAAGTTCGCTGTTGGTGCAAAAACAATCCTGGATGCATTAAAGGAAATTCCGGAACAACCGCTAAGCTTTGAAGTTAATGTAGAAACTTATGAGATTTCAGTGCAATACCAGAATGGAAAGTATAATGTCATGGGACAAAATGCGGATGAATATCCTCAGTCTGCTTCATTGGGTGACAATGCTGTTCGTTTGGAAATTAATGCCGATCTGTTGCTGCTTGGTATTAACCGTGCACTCTTTGCAACAGCAGATGATGAACTTCGTCCGGTAATGAACGGTGTTTACTTTGATATTACAACAGAAGATATTACGTTTGTTGCCTCTGACGGGCATAAACTCGCTCGTAGCAAAACAATGGCAGCTAAAGGTGATGAAAGAGCTGCATTTATTCTACCCAAAAAGCCTGCAAGTTTATTGAAGAACCTTTTGCCTAAAGAAGCAGGTTCTGTGACTATTGAATTTGACGATAGAAATGCTGTCTTTACTCTTGAAAACTATCGTATGGTATGCCGTCTGATTGAAGGGCGTTTCCCTAACTATAACTCAGTAATTCCTCAGAATAATCCGCATATGGTTACTATTGACCGTTTACAGTTGATTAGTGCTCTTAAGCGTGTGTCTGTGTTTTCTTCACAAGCAAGCAGCTTAATAAAATTACGCTTGCAGGAGAATCTGATTGTAGTCTCTGCCCAGGATATCGATTTTTCGACTTCTGCTGAGGAGTCTTTGGTTTGCCAGTATCAGGGTGCTCCAATGAGCATTGGATTTAAATCGACTTTCCTAATTGATATTTTAAATAATATTGCATCTTCTGATGTAATTATTCAGTTGGCCGATCCTTCACGTGCAGGTGTTATTGTCCCATTGGAACAGGACGAAAATGATGACTTGCTGATGTTGCTTATGCCAATGATGTTAAATGACTAATAAAATAAAATGAATCTGAACTTAAAGAACCCGATTGTTTTCTTTGATCTGGAAACAACCGGAACGAACATAAACTCTGATAGAATTGTAGAAATTTGTTATTTGAAAGTTTATCCAAACGGAAATGAAGAATCAAAAACTCTTCGCATAAATCCGGAAATGCATATCCCAGAAGAATCATCAAAGATACATGGCATTTACGATGAGGATATAGCTAACTGTCCTACTTTTAAGGAAGTAGCAAAAAATATTGCACGCGACATTGAAGGTGCTGATCTTGCCGGATTTAATTCCAACCGTTTTGATATTCCTGTACTTGCAGAAGAATTTCTCCGTGCAGGAGTGGACATTGATATGAGTAAGCGTAAGTTTATTGATGTGCAGGTTATCTTCCATAAAATGGAGCAAAGAACGCTTTCTGCAGCTTACAAGTTTTATTGTGAGAAAGATCTTGACGATGCTCATACAGCTGAAGCGGATACTCGTGCTACATACGAGGTGCTTAAGGCACAACTTGACCGCTATCCTGCCGACTTGCAAAATGATATGGCTTTCCTTGCCGATTTTTCTGCCTACAATAAAAATGTGGACTTTGCCGGAAGGGTAGTTTATGATGAAAATGGAGTTGAAATATTTAATTTTGGAAAATATAAGGGCGTGGCTGTTTCTGAAGTATTTAAGAAAGACCTGGGCTATTATTCATGGATGCAGAACAGTGACTTTACATTGAACACTAAAGCTGTCCTTACAAAAATTAAATTACGGGAACTTACCGGCAAATAAGTTGAAAAAGAATAGGTGATATGTTGAAAGGAAAAAAAATAATAGTTGGAATAACAGGAAGTATTGCTGCCTATAAGGCTGCCTATCTTATCAGAGGACTGATAAAAAAGGGGGCTGAAGTTCAGGTTGTGATTACTCCGGCCGGAAAGGAATTTATTACTCCCATTACTTTATCTGCTTTGACCAGTAAGCCTGTAATCAGTGAATTCTTTTCGGGAAGAGACGGCACGTGGAACAGTCATGTGGATCTGGGGCTTTGGGCGGATGCGATGCTGATTGCACCGGCCACGGCATCCACAATTGGAAAGATGGCTAATGGAATAGCAGATAACATGCTTATCACCACGTATCTTTCTGTAAAAGCTCCTGTTTTTATCGCACCAGCAATGGATCTGGATATGTTCGCTCATCCTTCCACTCAGAAGAATATTGAAACACTTCGTTCTTTCGGAAATCACATTATTGAACCGGGGGAAGGGGAATTGGCGAGCCATCTGGTAGGAAAAGGACGAATGGAAGAGCCGGATGTGATTATCCGTGTACTTGAGGAGTTCTTTGCCCAGCAACAGGATCTTTCAAAAAAAAAAGTACTGATAACTGCGGGACCAACTTATGAAAAGATTGATCCGGTGAGGTTTATCGGTAATTACTCATCAGGAAAGATGGGCTTTGCCCTGGCAGAAGAATGCGCTTCCAGAGGTGCTGAAGTGACTTTAATAACTGGACCGGTACAAATAAAAACGGTTCACCCCAATATAAATCGCATTGATGTAGAATCAGCACAGGAAATGTATGAAGCATCGGTTGCCAATTATCCTTTGTCGGATGCCGGAATCTTGTGTGCAGCAGTAGCGGACTTTACTCCTGAAATAGTTGCCGATAAGAAAATAAAGCGTAAGGGCAATGAGCTTACAGTCGTTTTGAAACCCACTCAGGATATTGCGGCTTCGTTAGGAAAGATAAAGAAGACAGACCAATTGCTTGCAGGTTTTGCTCTTGAAACAAATGATGAGTATCAAAATGCTCAAAGTAAACTGGAACGAAAGAACTTTGATTTCATTGTGCTTAATTCTCTGAATGATGAAGGAGCTGGTTTCCGCCATGATACAAACAAGATTACAATTATTGATAAACACGGAAAAACAGACTATCCGCTGAAGAACAAACGTGAGGTAGCGGCAGATATCATTGACCGGCTGGCTCAGTTGATTAAATAATCAAGAAATAAAATGAATAAAAAGATCATTCAGAATATATTCCGTTGCATTTGTTTGGCTTTCCTGTTGCTCTGTTCTTCTTTATCGGGAACGGCTCAGGAGCTGAATTGTAAAGTGAGCATTAATTACTCGCAGATTCAGGGAACAAATACGCAGGTTTTTAAAACACTTGAAACTGCTTTGACGGAATTTATCAATGATCATAAATGGACTTCCGCTCAATACAGTGTTGCCGAGCGGATATCCTGCAGTATGAATATCACAGTGAAACAGCATTCCGATGACGGAACGTTTAAATGTGAACTTATTGTTCAGGCTAATCGCCCGGTATTCGACTCAAACTACAATACCACGCTTTTTAATTTCAAGGATGTGAATTTCAATTTCACATATCTGGAGTTTGATCCTTTAGAACTTCGGGAGAATCAAATAGACAGTAATCTTACTGCGGTTATTGCATATTATGCTTATCTGATAATAGGTATGGATATGGATTCCATGGCTCCAATGGGTGGCACGGATGTTTTAAGAACAGCCGAGAACATTGTGACTGCTGCCCAGAGCTTGTCTGAAACAGGATGGAAAGCTTTTGAGGACACTCGTAACCGTCATGGGATAATAACCGATTATCTGGATGAAAATATGAAACCTTTTCGTCAGATGATATATGATTATCATCGGTCAGGACTGGATGAGATGGCTCAGAACGCAGATAGGGGAAGGGCGAAAATTACATCATCTTTGGAGGAGCTCAAAAAAGCAAAGGAAAACAAACCATTGTCTGTTTTGCCGCAGTTGTTTACCGAAATAAAGAAAGACGAACTGGTGAATGTCTATTCTAAAGGTACACAGAGCGAAAAAGAACAGGTGTATAATATGTTAGTTGATATCAATCCCGCTCAAAGTAATTTTTGGGATAAAATAAAGTCTTCGAAATAAAATTATGTTGCAATCTATATCAATTCAAAACTATGCGCTGATTGACACTCTTGATATAAGCTTCGATAAAGGTTTTTCTGTCATAACCGGTGAAACGGGTGCGGGTAAATCTATTATCCTTGGAGCTATTGGTCTGTTGCTGGGGCAAAGAGCAGATGTAAAGGCCATAAAACAAGGTGCTTCCAAATGTGTGATTGAAGCTCATTTTAATATTTCTTCTTACCAGATGCAATCGTTCTTTGATGAAAACGAGTTGGAGTACGATTCCAACGAATGTATTTTAAGAAGAGAATTGCAGGCTTCAGGTAAATCCCGGGCATTTATAAATGATTCTCCGGCTCCGCTTACGCTGATGAAGGAGTTAGGCGAACAGCTGATTGATGTACACTCTCAGCATCAGAACCTATTGCTGAATAAGGAAGATTTTCAGTTGAATGTGCTGGATTCACTGGCAAATGACGAGAAAGAACTTTCCAGTTATAAAGAAGCGTATCAGACATACCGTAAGGTTGCTGAAGAATTAAACAGACTCATTGAACTAGAAGAGCAAAGCAGGACGGATGAAGATTATGTTCGTTTTCAATTGGAACAGTTTGATGAGGCTAAACTGGTGAAAGGGGAAGATGCCGAGCTGGAAAAAGAGGAAGAAAGACTGAATCATGCCGAAGAAATAAAAGAGGGACTGTATAACTCCGAACAAATCCTTATGGGTGATGAAGGAGGATTGCTGAGCAATATTAAAAAAGTTTCCGGTATTTTGCGCTCTCTCAAGGAGCATTACAATACTGCAGGGGATATATCCGATAGAGTTGAGAACTTATCCATTGAACTGAAAGAGATTGCCAGAGATTTAGCCAGAGAACAAGAGAATATTGAAGTTGATCCGGGCAGACTGGATTTCGTGAACGAACGGCTCAACTTAATCTATACATTAGAGAAGAAGCATCACGTAAGTACGCTTGAGGAATTGCTTAACGTTCAGGATGAGTTTCGTGCCCGCATGAATGCTATCAGTTCATTTGCAGAACAGATTGAGGTGCTTCAGAAACAAAAAGAAGAATTATTGGGTAAGGTTAAAAAAGCAATGTTATTGCTGACAGATAAACGTACACATGCGGCTAAAAAGGTGGAGCACGAAATGCAGAATCGTCTCATTCCTTTGGGAATGCCCAATGTTCGTTTTAAGGTTCACATTACTCCGAAAGCAAATTTTGATGCAACCGGTGGAGACAATGTGGCTTTTATTTTCTCTGCCAATAAGAATGCCACTTTACAGAACATATCGTCTGTGGCTTCCGGTGGTGAAATAGCCCGGGTAATGCTTTCCATAAAAGCAATGATTGCGGGAGCCACTCAGCTGCCTACTATCATATTTGATGAAATAGACACCGGAGTATCCGGCGAAATTGCCGATAAGATGGCCGAAATAATGAAGGAGATGGGAGCGTGTATGCAGGTAATCAGCATCACTCACCTTCCTCAGATTGCGGCTAAAGGCAAAGTACATTATAAAGTATATAAACAAGATAACGAAACATCGACCAGCAGTAATATCCGCCGATTGAAAGAAGAGGAGAGGGTTGAGGAGATAGCTCACATGTTGAGTGGGGCTACTTTGACGGATGCAGCGATGAATAATGCAAAAGAATTATTAAAAGAGTATGGAAAAGAATGAAATGATATTTGGCGTACGCGCCGTGATTGAAGCCATTGAGGCAGGTAAAGAGATTGATAAAATCTTAGTAAAGAAGGACATTCAAAGTGAGCTTTCAAAGGAGCTTTTTGCCGCTATAAAGGGTACTAATATCTTTGTACAGCGTGTACCAATAGAGCGTATTAATAAGATAACAACTAAAAACCACCAAGGTGTGTTGGCTTTTGTGTCTGCAGTGACTTATTATAAGGTGGAAGATGTTGTTCCTACTCTTTTCGAGGAAGGAAAGGTTCCATTCTTTGTAATGCTTGATGGGGTAACGGATGTTCGTAACTTCGGAGCTATTGCCCGTACCTGTGAATGTGCAGGGGTGGATGCAATTATTATTCCTTCACGTAACAGTGTAAGTGTAAATGCAGATGCCATGAAAACTTCTGCCGGAGCACTTCACACACTTCCTGTATGTAAGGAACAGAGTCTGACTGCTACTATAAAGTACCTGAAAAATAGCGGATTTAAGATTGTAGCTGCTACCGAAAAGGGTGATTATGACTACACAAAAGCAAATTATAAAGATCCTGTTTGTATTATTATGGGAGCAGAAGATACTGGTGTTTCTTATGATCACCTGGCTCTGTGTGATGAATGGATAAAAATTCCATTGTTCGGTAAGATTGAGTCGCTGAATGTTTCTGTTGCTGCAGGTATCTTAATTTACGAGGCTGTGAAACAACGTGGCTTTGATAAAGAATAAAATTAAAATATAACCTAAAAATCATGAGAAAGAAAATACTATTTATGGCTCTTTGTCTGTTTTCACAGTGGACAATGGCACAGAAAGATGCTCCCAAATGGGTTGAGAAATCAAAACGGGCGGTCTTTTCTATAGTAACATACGATGCTAATGACAAATTGCTGAATACCGGTAACGGATTTTTTGTAACGGAAGACGGGGTGGCATTGTCAGACTACACATTATTCAAAGGAGCTGCCAGGGCCGAGGTGATAAACTTTGAAGGTAAGCAAATGCCGGTAAAAGTAATTCTGGGTACAAACAGCATGTATGATGTGATTAAGTTTCGTGTAGATCTCGGTAAAAAGAGTGCTGCTGCGCTGAAACTTGCCACAGTAGTTCCGGCTAAAGACATGGAAGCGGTAATGCTTCCATATTCCACTAAGAAAGATCGTTCATGTACTATGGGAAAAGTGGAAGAGATTTCCAATCTTGCGGGTCCACATAAATACTTTAAGCTGGCCATGTCAATGAAAGATAAAATGGTTAGTTGTCCGGTAATGAATGCGGAGGGTGAAGTCTTTGGGTTGGTTCAGAAGGATGTAAACAATGACACAACGCATTGTTATGCTATCAGCGCTCCTTTTGCGAACGAACTCACTATTAATGCTCTCGAATTCAATAGCTCTGAGCTGACTAGCATTGGCATTAAGAAGATTTTTCCCGATAAGGAAGATCAAGCGCTGGTTGCCATTTTTATGGCTTCCACGCAACAGACTCCTGAGAAATATTATTCTTTGCTAAATGATTTTGTAGAGCAATTTCCAAATAGTACGGAAGGCTATGTGCGCAGGGCAAATTACTGCGTTATGAATTTCACAGATGCCCAGCACCTTGCTCAGACAGAAGAGGATCTTGATAAAGCACAGAATATAGCAGAAAAAAAGGAGGACGTAATCTATAACCGTTCACGCCTGATGTATATTACAGCGCTTCGTGGTAAGGATTATGCTTATAAGGACTGGACTTTTGAAAAATCACTTGAAGAAATCCAGAAAGCAATCAATGTAAATCCACTTCCTCTTTACCTTCAGCATCAGGGAGATGTTTATTTTGCAATGGCTAAATACGACTTGGCTTTTGAATGCTATAATAAAGTAAATCATTCAAATATGGTTTCGGCCGAAACATATTATTGTGCAGCGAAAGCGAAAGAGATGATGAAAGGTGATCTGAACGAAATCATTGCTTTGCTGGATAGTGCAGTGAACAAATATACGGCTCCTTATCCGAAAGAGGCTGCCCCATATATCTCTGAACGTGCTATGATTAAGGATCAGAAGGAGATGTATAAAGAGGCTGTGCAGGATTACGATCTATATTATCAGATTATTGGCAGCGGTGTAAATGCTAATTTCTACTATGTCCGTGAACAGGCTAATTATAAGTCAAAGAACTTTAAACGTGCGATTGAAGATATTGAAATGGCTGTGAAACTAGAACCCACAAACAAAGAGTATCTGGCTGAGTTTGGAGCGGTGAATCTTCGCGTAGCCCGTTATGATGAGGCAATAAAGAATCTGAAGAATGCACTTGCCATTGATCCTAAGTTTGCAGCTTGTTATCGTTTAATTGGTTTCTGTCAGTTACAGCAAGGTAAGAAAACAGAAGCTTGTGAAAACTTTAACAAGGCAAAGGAACTGGGCGATGAGGCTGTGATTCCAATGATTGAGAAGAATTGTAAATAAGAATCGCTATAAGATATGAAAAGAAAGTCTGGGCTTGCAGAAGCTCAGACTTTTTTGTTGCTTTACATTTAGCTCTCTTTTATAATTTCAATGCATTCATTTCTAAACGGACTTCTGTCTATAGCAGAATTCTGCAGATATGTTTCCTTTACTTTATTTTATAAGGATGTTATCTATTGCCTTCAAATTTAGTATGTAAACCGTAAACCTAATTGCAGGTTAATATTGAAAGGAGTTTCTTTGCGGATAGTTTCTATATTTGATCCATCATCAAAATAGTATATAATTCCCGGTTCCACAAAGGCACCAAGCTGACGGGTTGCGTTAAACTGTATTCCCAGCGTACTGCTGACTGACCATTGCAGCGGCTTTATATCGATGTTGGTGGAAGTTACGTCTACCTTGTTTCCCAAAGAGATCTTTTCGGTCTGCATTTTCCCTGAGATACTCTTTTCTACCATTCCTCCTCCAGATAAGTAAAGGGTGATATAACGCTTATCCAGAATCATATAATTAAGCTTTACCGGAATACCCAGATACTGGAGCGTTTGTTTATAATTAAAGAGTTTCGTGTATTTATTTGAAGCTTCTGATTCCAGCATAGTATAAGTAATTCCGCTTTCCAAAGCAAAGTGGCCGGATAGCTGCTTGCGTATGGACAGACCAAAGGTGACAGGCTGTTTATGGTTCCATTTCGACTGAGAAATTGTGCTATATGAAATCTCTTCACAATTAGTGAATAAATAAGAACCGCTATAAAAACTATTAACTGCTTCGTATTGCATGTTATTCCCATTATTCCCACCTCCGGATATGCCGGCATTATTGCCACTAAAAATAGCTACTGACAAATTCTTTGGAGATTTCTTCCGTGGAAGAGTATTGAATTCGGTTGCTCGTTCTTCTGTCTTCCTTGCTCTTTTAAAACTCTCTTTGCGGGAAGATTTGTTTTCACTTTCTTTATCGTTGGTATTCTGCGTTTTTTCTTCGTTCTCTCTATTCTCTTTATTCTCTTTATTGGAAATAAGGGCATTATTCTTTTCCGTAGTTTCCAATGTCTCTACCTCGGAGTTAGTTCTTTCATCTAAAACAGCGACAGCAGCACCCGGATGCATTGCTTTGCCTGATCTTGTTGCTGAAGCGGACTTACTCCCAGCTTTGTTTAAAGCCAGTATTCCATTCAGGGGCTTACTGTTAACGAGCGGTTTGATTGTTCCTTTTAGCAATTGATTGCTTGATATTTCTTCGGCATTTTTTGGAATGTTTGCTGTTTCCATATATTTACCCGATGAATTATTGAACATCATGATTAAAGCGGTTGAAATGACAAAAAGTAAAATTACTGCCGCTGCTGCAGCATAAAACATTGTAAAGGAACGTTTCTTAGGCGCAACGGGTACAGAGGAGAGTTCTTTCTGCAGTCTCTCCCAGCTACCAATCATGGGCGGTTCAGAATAATCTTCCAAACTGTTCCGAAGTGCGCTAATCCATTTTTCTTCTTCTTCCTGTTTCATAGATTATGATCCCTTAAATATTCATTAATTCTTTTTGCCAAAAGTTTTTTTGCCCGGAAAAACTGTGATGATGAAGTTCGCTCGTTGATTCCCAGTTTTTCAGCAATCTCTTTGTGCGACATCTTTTCCATGGCATATAGATTGAATACCGTACGATATCCCTCAGGTAACTCAGCAATAAACTTCATTAAAACCTGATGAGGAATCACAGAAACATCTTCTTCCTGAGGCTCTTCCATTGTTTCCGGTATCTGATCGAGAGTAAGTGTTTGCCGGCTTGCCTCATTCTTGCGCAGATAGTCCAGCGAGACGTTTACCATTACTCTGCTTAGCCATGCTCTCAATGAGCCTTCTCCCCGATACGTGAACTTATTAAATGAACTGTATGCTTTGATGAAACCATCGTGCAGAAGGTCCTGAGCTGTATCCCGGTCGCCTGAGTACCGGAAACATATGCCAAACATTTGTCCGGCATATTGCTCATAGAATTCCCTGCGTGCTTCATTATCTTCAGCCTGGCAACGTTCTGTAAGTTCAACTTCATTCATTAACTTCACGTGTATCAATCCATAAATGCACAAAGATATAAAATACTGCATGGAAGAGGTCATTATTTTCTCGTGATAATTATTTTTTCTTTGTTGCTGTCCTTATATCTTCTTTGTATTAAGGGATAATGCCTTATTTGCTGGATGTAAAAGGTCAGGAAATATAGTCTTTATTTTTTCTCTCGGGAAGCTTCTGACAATTCTCCGGGAAGTTTCCTTAATCTCCGGAATAGTTTTAAAAATCTCTCTAATAGTTTTTCAATCGAGCTGCGCAACTCGATCTGGCGACCTGCGCAACTCACGATCACGAGCTGCGCAACTCGCGAGGATGACCTGCGCAGCTCGTGAAAAAGATAACAGGAGAAAATGGGAAAACTTGGAGTTAATAGCAATAATGTTTAACTTGCGTTCAAAATCTATTAATTAATAAATAGCGGAAAAATGAAGAAAGTAATTTCAAGTGAAAAGGCTCCGGGAGCTATCGGACCTTACAGTCAGGCAATAGAAGCTGGTGGCATGGTGTTTGTTTCAGGTCAGTTGCCTGTAGATGCTGCTACCGGGGAGTTTGCTCCGGGTGGAGTTGCCGAGCAGACCAAGCAATCATTCGAGAATATCAAATATATTTTGGCAGAAGCCGGTCTTACAACTGCAAATATTGTGAAGACTACAGTTTTTCTTGCTGATATGTCTCTTTTTGCAGATATGAACGCTGTATATGCAACCTTTTTTGATGGGGCATTTCCGGCGCGCTCTGCCGTAGCGGTAAAGGCTTTGCCTAAGAATGCACTTGTGGAGATTGAATGTATTGCTGTGAAATAAAAATTATATTAGAATAATTTTCTCACCTTTGGGAGAGCAGTATGTATAATGTATCAAAAGGATTAAGGGATAATTTCTTTAAGATTACCGCTTAATCCTTTTGATTTTATTTTATCCGGTTTCAGTTTTGGAGACTACTATTTCTTTGCCAGATAGGTGAGGAGATCTGCCACAATAAAACTGCTTCCTCCCACAAAAATGAAATCTCTCTCGGATGCATTCGCTTTGGCTGCTTCGAATGCCTTCGGTACATCAGGGTATGTGCTGCCTATTAGTCCGGCTTTGCTTGCCAGAAATTTCAGATCTGCCTCGTGCAGTGCTCTTGCTACACTTGCTTTGGTGAAGTAATATTCCGCATTTTTAGGCAATAAAGCCAGTACACCACTGATATCTTTATCGTTTACCATGCCTATTACAATATGTAATTTTTTGTAAGTCAGCCGGTTTAACTGTTCGGCAATGTAAGTAATTCCACCTACGTTGTGCCCAGTGTCACAGACAATTGTGGGGGCACTTCCCAGCTTTTGCCAGCGTCCCATCAATCCGGTCAGTTCGCATACCTTGCCAAATCCCTTCTCTACTGCTTTCTGCGGAATACGATAACCTGCCTTTTTTAATAACCTGATAGCCAGAAGAAGCGTATTGGTATTCTTGAGCTGGCACAGTCCGCCCAATTCACCTCTCAGTTTTGGATAATCGGCTGTGTAGTAGTGCAAGTAGCCCATTTTATTCTTTTCCCAGCGCCAAAGCAGCCGTTCTTCTTCTGCAAAGAAAATCTGAGCTTGGATATCGTATGCCTTTTCAATAAAAACAGGTTTGGTTTCTTCAGTTGTTTCACCGATAACTACAGGTACATCTCTTTTCATAATTCCTGCCTTTTCTCCGGCAATCAGTTCCAGAGTCTTTCCAAGAAACTGAGTATGGTCAAAACTGATGTTGGTGATAATGCATAGATCCGGATGAATAATGTTTGTACAATCCAGTCGTCCGCCCAAGCCAACCTCAATAACGGCCACATCCACTTTCTGATCTGCAAAGTATTTAAAGGCCATTGCAGTAGTCAGTTCAAAGAAAGAGGGAGCAAGAGGTTCAAAGAAAGAGCGTTCTTCCTCCACAAACTTAATCACATAATCTTCTGAAACAGGTTGCCCGTTAACACGGATTCTTTCCCGGAAATCAATCAGGTGAGGAGAGGTGTAAAGTCCCACTTTGTATCCGGCCGACTGAAGAATGGCTGCCAGAGTATGTGAACAGGAACCTTTTCCATTGGTCCCTGCAATATGAATCGTTTTATAATTTTGATGAGGGTGATTAAAATGTTCGTCCAGTGCATAAGTATTGCTAAGCCCCTCTTTGTAGGCAGATTTCCCAATCTGCTGGAACATTGGAGCACTTTCGAATAAGTAATTTAGTGTTTCTTTGTAATTCATTTATGAAAAAATTAAATGCGAAGAGATATATCGTATGTGATTAATTACTATATTAGATGCAAATATCAACATTTTAAATCTAAAAAGTATGGGAACAAAGAAAAATTTCGTTTTAGACACTAATGTTATACTGCATGATCATGACTGTCTGACTAGTTTTCAGGAGAATGATATTTACCTTCCGATAGTTGTTCTCGAAGAATTAGATAAATTTAAAAAGGGAAATGGTGAAATAAACTACAATGCCCGCGAGTTTGTGAGAGAGTTGGATTCGATCACCGACGATAACCTTTTTACTAAAGGTGCATCGCTGGGTGAGGGAATGGGTCGCCTCTTTATTCTCACAGGAGGAATTGAGTCTGAGGCAGTAAAAAAATCTTTTCCAGACAGACAAGCCGACCATGAAATCCTTTCTGCAGCGGATATGCTGAGAAAGAAAAATCCGAAAACCAAAACAATTCTGGTTACCAAAGACGTAAACCTGCGCATGAAGGCGCGCTCCATTGGTGTACTTTGTGAGGACTATATTACAGACAAGGTGACAAATCCTGATATTTTCGAAAAGACTAACGAAACATATGACGGAGTGTCCTCTGAACTGATTGATAAGATTTACTCTTCCAAAGAAGGGACGGATATCAGCGACATAGAATTTAAGAATCTTTTGCAACCCAATGAGTGCTTTGTGATGAAGAGTGAACGCAATAGCGTGTTGGCTAGATATAATCCTTTTACCCATACGGTACATAGAGTAGTAAAAACCAAAAATTATGGCATTGAACCCCGTAATGCGGAACAGAGTTTCGCTTTTGAGATTCTGAATGATCCCGATATTAAACTTGTAGCTCTTACCGGAAAGGCCGGAACGGGTAAAACATTGCTGGCTCTGGCTGCTGCATTAACCAATATGAACGAATATAAGCAGATTCTGCTGGCTCGTCCTATCGTGGCTCTTTCCAATAAAGACCTGGGCTTCCTTCCAGGAGATGCTGCAGCTAAAGTGGCTCCCTACATGCAACCCCTGTTTGATAACCTGAATGTGATTAAGCATCAGTTTGCCGCTAATTCGTCTGAAGTAAAGCGTTTGGATGATATGCAGAAGAGCGGGCAGTTGGTTATTGAAGCACTGGCCTTTATCCGTGGACGAAGTTTGTCTGAAACCTACTGTATCATTGATGAGGCGCAAAACCTTACTCCGCATGAAATAAAAACCATCATCACCCGTGCCGGAGAAGGTACAAAGATGGTCTTCACAGGAGATATTCAGCAGATTGACCAGCCATATCTGGATAGCGAATCCAACGGATTAGTCTATATGATTGACCGCATGAAAGGCCAGAATATCTTTGCTCATGTGAATCTGGTGAAAGGAGAACGTAGTATGCTTAGTGAACTGGCTAGTAATTTGATGTAAGGAGACAAGTTACTTCTTTCATATTATAAAAATGGGATTCGGGTTTGTTTTGAAACACCCGGATCCCTTTTTTGTTTAGTATTGTATCGAAAAAAGCAACAGTAAGTGCTATAAGTAAAGGTATATGCTTTTACTGGGCAGCGATAGTGAAATGTGCAAGATATAAAAACATATTTCCTGGAAATAATGTTATATACAGTGTATGTATTCTTTTAAAACGCATTTCTATTGAAATTAATAATGACGAATAAAAGAATATCTCTCAAATAAGAAAATATCAATCAAAGGAGCTTTGTTGGCTTTATTACTAAACTATTTGATCCCTGGATTAGCAGCATGCGCTTTCTGCTAAAGGAACGATCTATTGATATAGAGTCTTGAAAAGGCGGTGCAGCCGCGTTTATATTAATTGTGTATATCAAACTGATGTTAATATCATGAAGGCTTGAAGAATATTGCTTGGTTGCCCCTTTTATTAACAGGAAAAACAAGAAAAAAATGAAAACGCACATTACACCCAAATTATTCTTTGTAACAGTTTACTTCATTTTAAGTCTCAGTTTGCATGCTCAGGTTGTTTCTGATACTATTCACGTAGAGACAGCAGGCACATTGTCTACGCTGATTCCGTCTGCAAATAAATATTTAATTGCAGACCTTACCCTAACCGGGAATTTAAACGGAACAGATATTCTTTATATCCGGGAAATGGCCGGCGTTGATTATCAGGATGTTTCTACAGAGGGAAAGTTGACCAAACTGAATCTGGCGAATGCAAACATTGTAGCAGGCGGTGATTCTTATATTCTTTTTGATAATAAGAAGTATTATACAGAGAATGGTGTTATTTCAGATTATATGTTTGCCAATCTGTATAATTTGATTTCAATAACACTTCCCAAGGATATTTCTACCATTGGTAAATATGTTTTTGTTAATAACAATTCTATAATTTCAATTGGCCTTCCGGATAATCTTATTTCTATTAACGAAGGGGCTTTTGCCGGCTGTGGAAAATTAACTTCGATGACTCTTCCCGAAAGCATTACTTCCATTGGAAACCATGCTTTCTCTTTTTGCAGGGGATTGACTTCATTTGCTATCCCAAGTAAAATTACATATATTGATAACTATGTTTTTGATAGTTGTTTAGGATTAATGTCTGTTTCCATTCCAGAAAGTGTTACTTCTATAGGCAATTATGCTTTCCGGAGTTGCACGGCATTAAAGGCAATTACTATACCTGACAACGTTACGTCCATTGGTAATTATGCCTTTTATAGTTCCGGATTAACATCAATCACTATTCCAGCTAATGTTACTTCCATGGGTGAATTTGCTTTTGGAAATTGCACCGGATTAAATACCATTAATTTATCTGACAAAATTACATCCATAGCTAAATATGTTTTCTCAGGTTGCACAGCATTAAAGACAATCACGATTCCTGCCAGCGTTACTTCCATTGCTAACAATGCTTTTTATAGTTCCGGATTAACGTCAATTACTATTCCAGACAATGTTACCTCCATCGGTGAATATGCCTTTAATGAATGCACGAGGTTAACCTCCATAATTCTTTCCAATAATCTTACTTCTATTAAAAGCTATACTTTTCTGGGCTGCACAGGCTTAAAGTCAGTTGCCATTCCGGAAAAAGTAACCTATATCGGCTATCAGGCATTTCAGAATTGCACCGGATTAACATCGGTCAACATTGGGAACGGCGTTAAGTCTATCGATCAGTATGCTTTTGCCGGCTCCGGATTAACCTCAGTCACTCTGCCCAACAGTGTTACCTCCATTGGCCCTTGGATTTTTTATCGTTGTTCAGGATTAACTTCGGTGGTTCTTTCCAATACTCTTGGCTCTGTTGCCAACTATGCTTTTTATGAATGTCCTAAATTAGAGTCCGTTACCTTTCCTGAAAGTGTTTATTCCATTGGCGATTATGTCTTTTATAATTGTGCCGGATTAAAATCGGTTACAATTCCTAATAGCGTTTATTCCATTGGTGAGGGAGCTTTTTATGGGTGTGCAGGATTAACGTCAATCACCTTACCAGGCAAAGTTACTGCCATCAGGAATGAAACATTTCGTGGTTGCACCAGATTAACTTCAATCTCTATCCCAAACAGTGTAACCTCTTTTGGTATGGTTATTTTTCAAAACTGCCGGGCATTAACCACTGTTACCATTCCCAATAATGTTACATCGATAGGGTATGGAGCGTTTTTGGATTGCAGAGGACTGGTATCAATAAACATTCCTGCCAAGGCCACATTCATTGACCGTGATGCTTTCAATAACTGCATCAGCCTGGAAGGGGTTTATGCTTATTCTCAGACTCCAGTGAATTTAACTTCCGATATTTTCAATAATGTCAATAAGAAAGTGTGTATTATTATTGTTCCTGCTAGTTCCATTGAGGCATATAGAAATGCTGCAATCTGGAGTGAGTTCACTAACATTGAGACATGCAAGTATAAAGTAGTTTGCTGTGATACAAAGAAAGTAGGTAATTATGGAAAAAGCACCCTTCTTTTTGAAGGGAACGGTTTTAATGATAAGTCGACCATTAGTCTGGTTAAAGCAGGACAAGCTACCATTTTAGCAGATACACTTACATACAATCGCCTAAAATGTTCCGTTCTTTTTGATTTTAGCAATAAAGAAAAGGGTAAATGGGACATCCACGTTAATTTTGGCGATACTATAATCATACTCAAAGAGGAATTAGAAATAGAGGAGTATGTAGCTCCTAAAATCGAAATATCACTTATGGGGCCAACAAGTGTTCGTAGGCGCATGTCGACTTATTATACCATTAATTATACCAACATAGGAAATGTAGATGCGTACGAAACACCTGTTTCCATTCAGCTTACAAGCACGAGTGACGTAATTATTAAAGAAGGATGGGAATATTATATACCTGATTTTGACGGATATATTCCTACAAAGCAGAATCTATATTATGTAAAGAGGAATAATGAAACCGGGGAAACAACAACTGTACTTATCCCTACAATCCCGTTGATACCACCCCACGGAAGTGGTTCACTCACTTTTTGTTTAAGGCTGCTTGAACCAACCGAAATCAATGTCATTGGAGGTGCTCCTATGTACTGTTCCATCCAAGGTGAAGAGACAGGAACACGCTCTGCGCCTAGAGGAGAAATAAATCCCAATCAGAATGTTCTTGATTGTATGAGTGGTGCACAAGATCTCGCTAAAGACTTAGGAATTATTGCTGCAGGTAAATTTATTCCAGGCCTTAGTTGCGCTGCTTCGGTTGGAAAGGCCATTGCTGAGGCTGAAAAAGCATTATCAGGTCAAAAGGATGCTGCCAGCGATCCTGTATTGGGAAGTTTCATTCTGAATCTGGCAAAAACAACAATAGATTGTGCTATGGATCTTACAAGAGCGCCAGAGTATATACAAGGCCTGTGGGATATTATAAATCTAATTACAGATCCCAATTTGGATAAAACACTGGATGCATGCCAGAATGCATTCAATAATGAATGGTACAGGAAGCTCCATGTAGAAACCTACGGCTCTATGGATCCTAATGATAAAACGGGTTATCGTTCTCCATCTGGTAGCACCTATTATAACGATAATATCTCAAGGTTTACTTATATTATAAACTTTGAAAACAAACCAACGGCTACGGCACCTGCCCGGGAGGTTTTTATTACTGATACGCTTGATCTGAATGTTTTTGATATCAGTACTTTCCGTGCTGGCAGTATCAGAATCGGCGCTAAAGCTGTACAGGCTCCTTACGGTGTTCAGGATAATACATGGACGGTGAACATGCGTCCTGCCATTGATCTGAACACGAGGGTATACTTAAATCTAGATAAAGAAACAGGCATTGCTAAATGGACTTTCAGAGCCATTGATGCTGAAACCGATACCCTTCCCGCTAATCAGTTAATTGGCTTTCTGCCTCCAAACGACAGTATTGCTTCGGGGCAGGGATGCGTATCTTTTTCTATTAACCTGAAAGATGGTATTGCACATGGTGCAAGGGTAAAGAATCAGGCCTCTATTGTTTTCGATTACAATGACCCGATTGTAACGCCGGTCTGGAGTAATACCAAAGACATTATCGCACCAGTAAGCAATATGTTGAAACCGGTAATCGTGTCGGATAGTATTGCTACGCTTAGCTGGACAGGTTACGACAATGAAGGTGGTTCCGGAATCTATAGCTATAATGTGTATGCTATGAAAGCGGGTGAACGGTACAGTGTTTTGCTGAGCAGAACTGCCAAACACTCAATTGATTTCAAATATGAAAAGAATGTGGAATACTCATTCTATGTTACCGCTACAGATAGTGCCGGCAATGTTGAGGTAAAAACGAATGTGCCTGATGTTATCCTGTTCAAGGGAACAGGAATAAATACAGCAGAATTACAGGGCATTAAGATAGTTATCTATCCTAATCCTTCCAAAGAAGATAAGGGAACAAAAGTGATTCTTTCCCTGCCAGATGAATCTATACAGGACAAGAAATTAGTTATCACGACTATTGACGGTGCATTTATTGAAGAAATCCCGTTTGCAGGAAAAGAGCTCGAAGTAAAGGGACTGAATAGCGGCAGATATATTTTCACCCTGCAGATAAACAATAAGAACATTGTAAGTCAGAAGGTAATTATTGAATAAGGCTGATTTACATCCCTTGTTACTTTCTAAGTGTGGTGGATTGGAATGGAAAAACAAAACGCATTGCTTAATTTCAAGGAATTAGCAATGCGTTTTGAAAAATTCCAGTTTATACCGGACAATGAAATAATTAGTGAAAGCTATACTAATTAGTCGAAGAAGCTTTTAAACTTTCTGAATATTTTCTCCTTTACAGTACTGTTGGGCTTAAAGTTCTCAGATATTTCCATTTTTTCAAGTAAGCTTCTTTCATCCTTACTTAATGCTTCGGGCACATAGATGCTTACGTTTACAAGCAAATCGCCTGTTCCGTATCCGTTTACGCTTGGCAGACCTTTGCCACGCAGACGGAGAACTTTGCCTGGTTGTGTTCCCGCTTCAATCTTCACTTTTACTTTGCTGTCTATTGTTGGTATCTCAACTGCACCACCTAAAGCTGCTGTTGGAAAGCTAAGTAGTAGGTTATAGATCAAATCGTTTTCGTCACGAACCAAGTCTGGATGTTGTTCCTCTTCCACCTGGATAAGTAAATCGCCCGGAACACCGTTGTGCTTTCCTGCATTTCCTTTTCCACCCATGGACAGTTGCATTCCTTCAGCTACACCGGCAGGAATGTTTACTGTTACAACTTCTTCTCCGTACATGATACCTTCTCCGAAGCAGACTTTACATTTTTCTTTAATGATTTTGCCTTCGCCACCGCAGGTAGGACAGGATACGCGAGTCTGCATAGTTCCCAGAATAGTCTGCTGATTGCGGATTACTGAGCCGCTACCCTTACAGGTAGAACAAGTTTCAGAACCTGAGTTACCTTCTGCACCTGTACCGTGACAGTGTGAGCAGGAAACGTATTTCTTTAGTTTGAATTTCTTTTCTACTCCTGTGGAGATCTCTTTCAGGTTAAGTTTTACCTTTACACGAAGATCAGATCCGCGGAAACGTCTTTGCTGTTGACCGCCTCCGCCACCAAAACCACCGAAGCCGCCAAAACCACCTCCGCCGTGTCCGCCAAAGATATCACCGAACATAGAGAAAATGTCGTCCATTGACATACCAGCACCTCCGCCAAATCCTCCGCCAAAAGGACCTCCGTTGCCTGCTGCTCCGCTCATTCCAGCGTGTCCAAACTGGTCGTAACGCGCACGCTTGTCGTCATTGCTCAGAACATCATACGCTTCAGCAGCTTCTTTAAAGTGTTCTTCAGCTTCTTTGTTTCCTGGATTTTTGTCAGGGTGAAATTGAATTGCTTTCTTACGGTAAGCTTTCTTTATCTGGTCGGCTGTCGCTGATTTCTCAACCCCAAGCACTTCATAATAATCTCTTTTTGCCATAGTTTCGTTATCCTTTATTTTATTATTCGCCTACTACAACTTTGGCATGACGAATTACTTTACCATTGAGTAAATAACCAGTTTGCACACAATCAAGAATCTTTCCTTTAAGCTCTTCAGCAGGAGCAGGGATTGTTGCAATTGCTTCATGGAAGTCTGTATTGAAGTCGCACTCTTTAGCTTCGATAGCCTGCACGCCGTTTTGACTTAGTATGCTGATAAATTTATTAACGACCAGTCCCATTCCTTCACGAATGGCAGCAATATCGTCAGAAGTCTCCATTGTTTTCAGTGCTCTTTCCAAGTCATCCATGACAGGCAGGATACTACTAATACTCTTTTCTCCGCCATTCTTAATTAGCTCAGCTTTTTCCTTCATGGTGCGTTTGCGATAATTGTCAAACTCAGCTGAAAGGCGAAGATACTTATCATTCTGATCTTCTATTTTTGCGCTTGCTTCTTCTAATTGTTTGGTAAGTAACTGCTCGGGTGTAAGTACTTCCTCTTCTTGTGAAGGAGTTTCCTTAGCAGCTTCATTTTCCTGAGCACTCTCATTCATCTCTTGAGCAGCTTCCTGGGTGTTATCTACCAATTCTTCCTCTTTTTTACTTGTTTCTTTTTTCTTTGGATCCATATATATATTCTTTTTATTCTTCCAAAATGATTTTATCATGCTTCCTGTTATAAGGATTAATCTGAAAGTTGAGCTACAAAATCTTTGCCAAGATTATCTCTTAAGCAAAAGAATGTGCAAAAGTACAGTTTTTTAGTGAATAAAGAAGAAACTAATAAGAACAATCTGACAGATTGGCGAGATTATTCATTTAAAATGACTACCTTTGTGCCCGTTTAATTGATAAGGTATAAAAGACAAAAGATAATGATTACAGTTTCGAACGTTTCAGTTCAGTTTGGTAAGAGAGTATTGTTCAATGACGTAAATTTAAAGTTTACGAATGGTAATTGTTACGGTATTATCGGTGCCAACGGTGCGGGCAAATCTACTTTCCTTCGCACAATTTATGGTGATTTAGATCCTACCACCGGTTCTATTGCGTTAGGACCGGGCGAAAGACTTTCTGTGTTAAGTCAGGACCACTTTAAGTGGGATAGCTTTACAGTTATGGATACTGTAATGATGGGACATACTGTTCTTTGGGATATTATGAAACAACGCGAAGTTCTTTATGCAAAGGACGATTTTACAGACGAAGATGGTCTGAAAGTTTCTGAACTGGAAGAAAGATTTGCAGAACTTGATGGCTGGAATGCTGAGAGTGATGCGGCAATGCTGATAAGCGGACTAGGTGTGAAGGAAGATAAACATTACACCTTGATGGGCGAGCTTAGTGGTAAGGAAAAGGTACGTGTTATGTTGGCGCAGGCTCTTTACGGTAATCCGGATAACTTGTTGCTCGATGAGCCTACCAATGATCTTGACATGGATACTGTAACCTGGTTGGAAGAGTATCTTGCCAACTTTGAACACACAGTTTTGGTAGTAAGCCATGACCGACACTTCCTTGACTCTGTTTGTACACACACTGTTGATATTGACTACGGAAAGATTAACCTCTTTGCCGGTAACTATAGTTTCTGGTATGAATCTAGTCAGTTGGCTCTTCGTCAGCAACAAAACCAGAAAGCAAAGGCTGATGAGAAGAAGAAAGAGCTGGAAGAATTTATCCGCCGATTTAGTGCCAATGTGGCAAAAAGTAAGCAGACTACCAGTCGTAAGAAGATGTTGGAGAAACTTAATGTGGATGAAATAAAGCCGTCTTCACGTAAGTATCCGGGAATCATCTTTACTCCTGAACGTGAATCAGGTAACCGTATTCTTGAAGTATCAGGATTGAGCAAGAAGACCGAAGAAGGTGTAGTGTTGTTCAATGATATTAATTTCAATGTAGAGAAAGACGATAAGATTGTATTCATTTCGCATAACCCACGTGCCATGACTGCTTTCTTTGAGATTATCAATGGTAACCTCAAAGCCGATGCCGGACATTATGACTGGGGTGTGACTATCACAACGGCTTATCTCCCTGTGGATAATACGGATTTCTTTAACTCAGACCTTAACCTTGTAGACTGGCTTGGCCAGTATGGTGAAGGAAATGAAGTTTATATGAAAGGTTTTCTTGGTCGTATGCTTTTCTCGGGTGAGGAAGTGCTTAAGAAAGTAAGTGTTCTTTCCGGAGGTGAAAAAATGCGTTGTATGATTGCACGTATGCAGCTTAGAAATGCAAACTGCCTGATTCTTGATACACCTACCAACCACCTTGACCTGGAATCTATTCAGGCATTCAATAATAACCTGAAGACTTATAAAGGTAATGTATTGTTCTCTTCACATGACCACGAGTTTATTGAAACTGTTGCTAATCGTGTGATTGAACTTACTCCAAACGGAATTATTGATAAGATGATGAGTTATGATGAATACATCACTTCCGATCATATCAAAGAACTTCGTAAGAAGATGTACGGCGATAAGTAATCGGAAAATAGCAAATATAAAAAAGCGCTTAGATCTATTGGTCTAAGCGCTTTTTAATTATTATATAATATTATATTCAGCTATTTAAGCTAGGCTAGAATCTCTTTTTATTTTCTGAATTCTAACTTCTGTTTACTTGTATCCCTGAATATATCTTTTCCCAAAACGGACAGTTTGTCTCCTTGCACAATCACCTTGGATAGCTTGTTGCAGTCAATGAAGGCACCTTCCTTGATGATCTTTACAGTAGGGGGGAGCAATAGCTCGCCTGAAAGGTGGATGCATCCGCTGAAAGCACGTTCGCCGATAGAAACCAGCTTACCTGGAAGAACAATAGACATTAAATATTTTTTTTGGGTAAAGGTGAAGTCCGGAATCTCTGTGGCTGAGATTGCAGATAAATCCAGAAATACCAGATTCGGCATATAGTCGCGGATAACCTTAAAGTCCTCTTCGTTCAGATTTCCTTTGATTGTAAGATAGTTCAGTTCGCCCGGCTGATGCCCCGTTTTCATAATTTCGTTTCCCAGTTCACCCGGCTGGGTTATATTCATAGTAAGTGTTTCAGGAGTGCCTTCCAGTATGGCGAAGTCTGTCCATCCTTTCTTTTTCTTATAGCTATCTTTGCTGCCTGCAGGAATAAATACCGCTGTGAGACTGTCGCTGAGACCATCCTTCAGGAGGTTAGGTGGTGTCTTTTTGTTAATCTGAACGATGGATAGATTATTGCAGCCTTTGAATGCGCAGTCTTCAATATTGATAGTGGAAGTGGGGAGAAGAACCTTTTTCAGACTTTTCTTTCCGTGAATTTTCCCATCTTCTGCATTGCAAAATGCATAAGCAGGGATGCACATCATTGGATATACATATCGTTTTAACGGGTAAGTTCCTTCTTTTCCGATGTATACATTAATAGAAGCATTCGAAATGTCGAGTACTTCCAGATTTACCATACTGTCACGCATGAGTTTAAAGTCTTTTGCATTCAGACTTCCGGTCAGTGTCAGATTTGTTATGCTATTTGCTTCCGTTGCTGTGAGCTGCTCTTTCAGTGTTCCGGCTTTAGGAACGAAAAGAGTTTTGCTTACTGTTTGTGCCGATAACCCATAAACGTTGAGACAAAATAGAAAAAGTATTCCTAGCTGTTTTATTTTCATGTGTTTATTTATTAAATTATTATTGATCAATTCCTTTCATACTAAGTTGTACGCGTTTTCTTCCCAGATCCACACTTTCAACGCGTACCATTACTTGCTGATGAATGGACACTATTTCAGTCGGGTCGCTCACAAATTTGTCGGCCAGCTGAGAAATATGAACCAGTCCGTTCTCTTTGATACCTACATCCACAAAACAACCAAAGTTGGTGATGTTGGTTACAATTCCGGGCAGAATCATTCCTTCCTGCAGATCATTGATGGTTTTCACATTCTTGTCGAACTCAAATACCTTGATGGTCTGCCTCGGATCTCTTCCAGGCTTCTCAAGTTCCTGCATAATATCGTTTAGTGTAGGCATTCCCACGGTAGGGGTTACATAACGCTCAGGTTTAATCTGCCCACGAAGCTCTTTGCTTTTGATCAGTTCCTCTACGGTGCAACTCAAATCTTCAGCCATTTGCTCCACAATGTGGTAACTTTCCGGGTGAACCGCCGAGTTGTCCAACGGATTTTTTGCTTGTGGAATACGCAGGAATCCGGCAGATTGCTCAAAAGCTTTTGCTCCCATGCGGGGAACCTTCATCAGTTCTTTGCGGGAAGTAAAAGCCCCGTTCTCTGTTCTGTAGTTTACGATATTCTGAGCTAGTTGCGGTCCCAGACCGGATATATAAGTAAGCAGGTGAGTGCTGGCTGTGTTCAGGTTTACGCCCACCGAGTTCACGCAGTTCTCCACCGTTTGATCCAATGATTTTTTCAGTTTTCCCTGGTCTACATCGTGCTGATATTGCCCCACACCAATTGATTTTGGGTCAATCTTTACCAATTCAGCCAATGGGTCCATCAACCGGCGACCAATGGAGACTGCTCCACGCACCGTAACATCGTATTCCGGAAACTCATCTCTTGCAGTTTTCGAAGCAGAGTAGATGGAAGCCCCGTTTTCGCTTACCACAAATACCTGTACTTCCCGGTCGAACCGCAGGGAGGTGATAAACGCTTCCGTTTCGCGGCTTGCTGTGCCATTACCAATGGCAATAGCTTGAATATCATAACTTTCTACAAGCTTTGTAACCTTCTTAGCCGCCATCAGTTTTTCGTTCTGAGGTGGGTGAGGGTAGATAGCCTCGTTGTGGACTAAGTTTCCCTGCGCATCCAGACAAACCAGTTTGCAACCGGTGCGGTATCCCGGATCCAGTCCCAACACCCTTTTCTGCCCCAACGGAGGAGCCAGAAGAAGTTGGCGAAGATTCTCGGCAAATACCCGGATGGCTTCCGCGTCTGCCATTTCTTTGGAGACTCCGGAGAATTCCGTTTCAATAGATGGCTTCAATAAACGCTTGTATCCGTCCTTTACAGCCTCGGCCACTTGTGCTCCGCAGGCATTGTTACTGCGCACGTAAAGTCGTTCCAGTCGTTCGGTACACTCTTCATCATCGGGAGAAATGCTCACCTTCAGCAATCCTTCCGCTTCTGCCCGGCGGATAGCCAACAGTCTGTGCGAAGTGCAACGTTTCAATGGCTCCGAGAAATCAAAATAATCCTGATATTTGGCAGCTTCCTCTTCCTTGCCTTTCACCACTTTGGCGGTAATCACAGCCTGTCTGCTGAATTGGTTACGAACCTGATTACGGGCACGCTCATCCTCATTTACCTGCTCGGCAATAATGTCACGGGCGCCTTTTAGGGCATCTTCCGCATCTTTAACTTCACCCTTCACAAAAGCTTCGGCCTTTGTGGTTATATCGTTTTCCCTTTGCAAAAGCAACAGGGTAGCCAGAGGCTCAAGACCCTTCTGTCGAGCCACTTCCGCACGGGTTTTCCGTTTGGGTTTGTAAGGCAGATAGATATCTTCCAGTTCCGTGCTGTCCCAGCATGCATCTATTCTTTTTTTAAGTTCAGGCGTTAGTTTTCCCTGTTCCTCGATAGTGCTTAATATTGTTTCCTTGCGTTTCTTTAACTCGCAAAGTTTATCGTATTGATCCTTGATATTCCCGATTTGTACCTCATCCAAACCTCCGGTAGCTTCCTTTCTGTAACGGCTTATAAAAGGAATTGTTGCTCCATCATTAAGTAATGATAATGTGCTGCTTATCTGTTTTACGGCTATGCTGAGCGCCGCAGAAATCATTCTATAAAATAACTCCATTTTGTGCTTGTTGCTATAATTTCTAAACATACAAAGATACAAAATATACGCGAAAGATCGTTACTCTTTAACGAAAAATAATGCGCTGCCAAAAGGGCCACAACTTTTTGTACTATAAACAGCTTACAATTAATAAGATAGGTGTCTCTTAAAAATAGTGAATGCACGCGCTTTTGTCACAGAAGAAACAAATAATAAATATTGTTTATAATAAATTATAAACTGTTTGATTTACTATTTTTGGATTAGAAAAAAGAGTTCCTTTTTAAAAAGACTGAATGATATTTATTTACGGTATGAGCTTATTGCAAAATTATATTTTTGATTAAGCGAGATTGTGTGAACCAATTCTAGTAATAACCACAGAAAACGTAAACCACTCCAGGAAAGGTCAATCATTCGCCAATGATTTGAATTTATTGGCCAATTATCAGGAATGATTGGTGAATGATTTGGATTTATTGGCGAATAAATTTAGGCAACAGCAGTGAAATTGCATATATAATAAAATAGTCCATTCAAATCGTTATTTATTCTATTCGTATTTTTGTGAATTAGGTTTTCCTTTGTAGTGTGAATCTTAAAAATAAAAAAATGCAAAAATTAATCGTACTTATATCTTTGTATTTCAATGGTTTCTTCCATAAGAGGCTTGTTTTAATATATTGCAGAATATAGTACTTCTGTTACAAGTTTAAAAGCTTTTGTTACTATAGTTAAGCCAGTTTAAACTCTAATAGCTTACATTTGCATTGTGATTAGTAAATAACAGATTTACTCAATTTTTATTTTTTTTTGAGATCATTATTATTAATATTTGAAAAGTTTATCCTTTGAACTGTGAACTGAACTTAGGAAAATTTGTTCTTATTAAATATAATACTTGAAATTCCTAACACATGAATTAACCTTGAAATTATTCTATAATGAAAAAGATTGCAACATTATTGTTCTCTATAATTCTTTCTTTCCATCTTTTTGCTGCTGACACAGTACTTCTTGATTTTGAAACAAGTACTGTTCCTGGTAGTGTATCTTCATGGTTGAATTATGCTGGTTCTGGGTTATCTGCCAGCACTTGGTCAATTGCTAACCCACATCCAGATGAAGTTAATAGCACAGCAAATTGCTACAAAGTTACAAAAAAAGCAGGTGATGTTTATTGGATTGGGCTCGAAGTAAACTTAGCAACGCCGATTAAAATTTCAGCAGTCAACCAATATTTGCATGTCTTTATATATAAAAATACTGGTTCAAGAATTGCACTTACTTATACTCCCAGTGGTGGTAGTCAAAGTGCAGATGCATGGCAGTCAAATAGTACTACCGGCAGTTGGATTGATTATGTGTTAACTATTCCTGCAGGTATTGATTTAAAAACGTTTGCTATCAAAATAGCTGATGATCCGGGAGATTACTATTTTGATCAGATTATACTTTCTGATAATCCTGCTTCTCTTTCAAGAACTACTGTTTCTATTAATCCTGCTATTACAAATCAAGCTATAGATGGATGGGGAGGTTCAATCTGTTGGTGGGGTAATATTATGGGTGGTTATTCTGATACTAAAATAAAAACGTTATGCGATTGGATTACTGATCCGGTTAACGGGTTAAATATGAACATCTTTAGATTTAATATTGGAGGAGGTGATGATCCAAGTCACAATCATATGCGATCTGATGGTGGTGCTATGCCTGGATATAAAGCTTCGCTTGATAGCCCTTATGATTGGAATCAAGATGCTAATCAGAGAAAAATATTGAAGCAGCTAATTGCATCGCGGATAGCGTTAACTGGTTTAAATGACATTCAAATAATTGGTTTCTCAAATTCGCCACCTTATTGGATGACCCGAAGTGGATGTTCTGCCGGAAGTGTTGAGGGAAACTTATGCAATCTCCGGTCGGATATGTACACTGCTTTTGCTGACTATTTAACAGAAGTAGTAAAACACTATCATGATAGTGAAGGAATTACGTTCAATTATATAGAACCTTTTAATGAACCGGATGGTGGTTGGTGGAAGGCAAACGGAAATCAAGAAGGGTGTTATTTTGCAAATGATGATCAGATTAAAATGATTCGTGAGCTTTATACTAAACTTTCTGATAAAGGTTTGCTGTCGTATTGTCAAATAACGGCGAATGATGCCAATAACCTTGACAATGGTTTAAACTCTTTTTCAGCTTATAAAACATCTGGAGATATTCTTGAAAAAATACCTCTTATTTCGGTGCATACTTATGGTGGCAACAGAAGAAGTGAATTGGCTAATTTTGCTAAAAATAATAATAAAAAACTCTGGCAGTCTGAATCAGGTCCTATTGGGGTAGGTGGAACGACAGAACATAATATTATGGTAATGTCTGATCGCATTATCACTGATTTGCGTGATTTAAAATGTACAGCCTGGAACGATTGGCAAATTGGAGGTTATAGTCTTGTTGATGCCTGGGGTTTGATTTCAGGAAGTTTGACTGATCCGTTAGCTCCACTATCAAAAGGAATTGGATTCTATATTCGCTCACAATATAGCAGATATGTAAAAGCTGGTTATACCATCATTGATAATAATGCTGGTAATGTTCTGACCGCAATTAGTCCCGATCAAAATGAGCTTGTTATAGTAATCAGTAACCAGCAAACATATACTCAAAAATATAAGCTTGATCTTTCAAAGTTCTCAAATTTTGGAAAATCAAAGCAGATCCGGACACGTGTTCAAGAATCTTTAGGAATTAAAAATGCTTCTACACTTATAAATATTATAGACAATTCGCTTAGTTACGATGCTTTACCGGAATCTGTTGCAACATATATTATTCCTATTAATCAAGGATCATCGGCAATAAATGAAATTAGTAAGGATAGTGGTAGCATGTATTATTCAGAAGGAGTGCTTTATACTAATTTTAGTACAAACAAATCGGTTAATATTGCTATATTTAATACTTTGGGACAAAAGATTAAAACATTTAATCAGGTTTCTGCTCAAGGAGTTCAACCACTTGATTTGAAAAACGGCTTATATATTGTTACTGCAAAAACAGATAACAAAATAGTTAAAAGAAAGATAGATGTTTATTGATTTTGGCATTAAAAACCGGTCAATATTACAATATTTAAGATATTTGATACAGGAGTTAAAGTTTTAAAGTTGAAGTTTTGCGTACTTTGTCAGCACTAATAATTGCTATGGATGTTTTCTGATAAGAATACATGGCGTCAGCTATTGTTAATGCATATAAATGATTTTTTTATTTTTTATTATTAATCATTAATTATTTTACTATGAAAAAATTATTCCTCTTTTCAGCAGCACTTTGTTGCTTTTCTCTATTTGCTTCGGCAGCAGAGACGAAATTGTTTACCGGTGATACAGCGCCGTCGTTGTTCAGTCGTATGGACGTTATTTCGTGGGCAGTGAGCGATCCCAACATCGTTGGACATTATGTTAATTATGGAACAGATGCAGCACCTTCGTACACTGAAATTGCAACTAATCCTGATAAAACCGGATTAAATACATCTGACATGGCGTTGCATATTACATCAATGAAAGGAAAATCTTGGTGGCCTGATTTCTTTAATTTTGATTTGACAGACGCAGTCACTATTACTGAAAGTAACAGGTATTTACATGTGTATCACTACAGGGAAAATTTGAACCAAGGCTTTGCGTTGTATCTTGGTGGAGGGACTTTACCAGAAGATAACATGAAATTAAAAACGCGTTTTGATGGACAACTGTCTAAAGCTGGTGCATGGGAAGATATTGTAGTCGACCTAAAATACTTAATAGACAATGGCCAATCTTTATCTACAATTAGTTTTTTGATGGATGCTAACTGGGGTGGTGGTGACGAACCGGCAACAAACTACTATTTTGATGAAATAGTTTTGAGTGATAACCCACTTCCTAGAGGTGTAAATATCTTAACTGATAAAGAAATGTCACTTTTCTTTGGCAATGAGACATCATATAACAAATGGGTGAAAAATATAGATATGCAAAATGCTGAAAATACATATTCTATTGTTGATAATCCTTTTACTACACAAACTGATGTTTTAAATTCAACAAAGATTTTTAAATTTGATAAAAGTGCCAACGCTGCTTGGTGGCAAGGTCCTCGTGTTGTATTACCTGGTATTTTGCCAGTAGGTACAGATGGAAATGCGTCTTATTTACATTTAATGGTAAACATACCAACTATGGATCCAGCAATGGTAAATGGCTATGTCGTTCAATTGAATGCTAAAGATTATAAAGGAAATCAAATAGATTCTGGAGATCTTATTAAAGTTTATCCTGAAGATGCAGGAAAATGGGTTGATTGTGTATTTGACGTAAGTTCTTTAGGATACGTACAGGAATTTACAACTCGTTTTGATGTTCGCCGTGATGAAAATGATAATCTTATTAATTCACCAGCAGGTACATTCTACATGGATGCCGCAGTTATAAATAATAGTCAAGACCCACGTACTTCAGTAGTAGCTCCAACAGGTGTTAAAGATATTAAAGCAAATGGCGTTTCTGTTAATTCTTCTAACCAGGCAATTATTGTTAATGGAAATGTTAGCTCTATTGAAGTTTACAGCTTGTTAGGTTCACTAGTTAAAAAAATAGTAGCTCAAAATTCATTAAACGTAATTCCTATGGCTCAGGGCCAAACATATGTTGTAAAAACTGTTTCAAAAGACGGTTCAGTATACAATGCTAAAGTTTTTGTTAAATAATAATTTTTTATTAGTTTTAAGAAAAAGGAGTAGATAAGCTACTCCTTTTTCTTCGTTATTATTTTTTTTGAGTAAAAAGATTTACTGAAGAAGTTTTTTGTATACAATCTCCAATATTTTTATTAAATTGTTAAAGCTTATGAAAAATAGATCTGGAAGAACATTCTTTCATTGTAACCTCTTTGTTTGTGGTGCGTTTGCTTTATTGTTACAGTTTACTGCTTGCCAAAAAGATTCAACTACTGATGATTCTATTGGTAATATGGCGGGAACATGGCATCAGATATCCCAAACAAAAGATGGAATTGATATTGCTAAGGATAGTTCCCGGCTGTTGCTCCAAATCAACAAAAATCAAATTTGTGTTCTTTGTGACTCCTCTTATGCTGCTGTCAAAGCTAAAACTATTGTAAGTAGATCTGGGTGGAGTTATACAGAAGGCTTGCTCAATATTGCAATAGATCTTCCGGCATCATGGACTCCTATTGTAGATTCCAATTCTCTTTCTCTTCAAAGAGTTGATTTTAACTCTGATGGGACACTCAGTAAAACTATTTTAAAGTTTGAGCGGGTTGGTGACTTCGAAATTAAGTAATTCCTTAATAATAAATGCATGAAAACAATTTTTAAACTTTTCATAATGCTATTTCCTTTAATTTCTTTTTTTTCTTGCGAAAAAGAAGAATTCAAAGATAATGAAATGGTTGGCTTATGGCAGCAAGTTTCTGTAACTGAAGATGGTGTGCCAGTTTCTCTAACCCCACAACAGCAATGTTGCCAGTTGTTGATTGATGCCAATGGTGCCTATCGTTGTTATCACCAATCTTTTAAATCATATAATAATGGGAATGGTCCAACTACTTTCTATGGATCCTGGAATATAACTGATGGTAAATGGGTTAATTTTTCTGCTGATAAATGGCAATTAATTGCTCCGTTAACAAGTGATAGTAGCAAAGTAGTTTTAGTTACAAAAATGGATACTAATAATAAACTAGTCATTGATACAGCAGCAAGTGTACAAAAGCAGTGGGCAAAATATCATATTCCATCTCGATTTACCATACTTAATTTATCAGACAATGAAATGGAGATAAGAATAAAGACATTTGTAGGAGAAAAGAAATATAATCTTCTTTTTGCTCCGGATCCTGCTGATTTTATAGAACTAAAAAAAGCAAAAGCTGGTGCAGTTAACTATATCCCCAAATTGGTAACAGACCAAAACTATTGGATCATCTCTAATGAACTTCAGACTTTGAAAACTTATGTCTTTAAGTTTAAAAAAGAGTCTTATTAATAACAGCAAAAGAGAAATTATATGAAGAAAATAATATTTCTAATGCTAGTAGCCCTTCAGGTATTGTTGCCGCTACAAGCACAACAGACTCATAAAATTAGTGGCAAAGTTACTGATTTGAAAACCGGTGAAGAATTGATTGGCGTAAGTGTTCTGATAAAAGGAACTACAAAAGCTGTAATTACCGATTTGGATGGTAATTTTGCACTTGATATACCCAATGCAGGTGCTCCTGTAATTAAGTTTAGCTATATTGGTTATAAAGATCTTGAATTAACTGTAAAGGATCGTTCTCCCTTAAAGGTACAACTCATTGCAACTGATAAGCAACTCAGTGAAGTTGTAGTTGTAGGTTATGGCACCCAGAAGAAAGAATCTGTAATCGGTTCTATTTCATCAATAAGCAACAAAACGATGGTTTCGTCGCCGGTTACAAATATATCACAGTCTTTGGCTGGAAAATTGTCAGGTATACAAGTTGTACAAAGCTCAGGTGAAGTTGGATCTGATGTGGCCGATGTATATGTTCGTGGTATGTCAACCTGGAATGATGCAACACCTATTTTTGTAGTCGATGGTATTGTAAGGCAAGAGTATGCAAAAATTGACCCAAATGAAATTGAATCAGTTAATATTCTGAAAGATGCATCTGCAACTGCTGTTTATGGTGTAAAAGGGGCAAATGGTGTAATTATTATCACAACAAAACGTGGTTCCTTAGGAAAACCTAAAGTTTCATTTACAGCGCAGGCTGCTATCACACAAACAACGAACATTCCTCAACCATTAGGTGCTTATGATGCTACAAGCCTTAGGTATCTGGCAGATTGGGGACAATATAATAGTTCCCGTGTTCCTAAAGTCAAAAATGGAACACTTGCTGACGATTTGTTATATTATAGAACCGGAGCTTCGCCCTGGACTCATCCGGATGTAAATTGGGTTGATGAAATAATGAAAAAACAATCTACTCAACAACAATACAATGTAAATATTTCAGGTGGAACAAAGACTATCAGATATTTTATATCAGGTGGATTTATAAATCAGAACGGATTTTATAAAAACGATAATCTAACCAAATATTCACGATTTAATTTTAGAAGTAATCTGGATGTTGATGTTACGAAAGATCTTACAGCATCACTTAATATTGGCTCGCGAGTTGAAACTCTTAAATCGCCGACTTCTACAATCTGGAGCAGTTGGGGTGTTTATCATAGGGCTTTTGCAATATCCGGAAGAGATTATCCTGTCTATAATCCTGATGGATCTTATGCAGGACAATCGGGAGGAAGTCTTGAAAATGGAGGTAACCCTGTGCAAGCATTAAAAGATGCTGCAACTTATAAAGATGTCACTAGTACTTTGGAATCAAGTTTAATGTTGAATTACAAGCTTGATTTTATAACTAAAGGTCTTTCGGCCAAAGGTCAGATTTCATTTGATACACAAGGAGAAAATGGCCGATATTGGAATAAATCAGAAGCAACTTATGTATATGATATTTATTCCAATTCATATCAAGTATTTGGAGAAAACAGACCACTTTCTTATGTTGGTACTGCAAGTGGTCACTTGAACAACTGGTATAAGTTATATATGGAAGCTGGTTTGAATTACAGCCGCACTTTTGGAGATCATTCTGTTAGTGGCCTTTTTTTAGTAAATCGTAATAAACTGACAAAAAATGGTGAAGTTCCTTATGCTGACCAAGGATTAGTTGGCCGTGCCACATATGACTATAAGAAACGTTATTTTGGAGAATTTAACGCTGGATATAATGGATCTGAAAACTTTCCTAAAGGCAAACGTTATGGCTTTTTTCCTGCATTTGCTTTAGGTTGGCTGATAAGTAATGAAGATTTTATTGCTAATACATCTCTTGGCAATATTATTTCCACATTAAAACTGAGAGCTTCTTTAGGTTGGGTTGGTAATGATAAATCAACAGTAAATAATGTTGCTCAACGATTTATTTACTTACAGCAATATAATAATGCTGGTGGATATACATTTGGTTCCGGAGATAACTACTACAATGGCATTCAGCAAGGAGCCATAGCTAATGAAAATGTTACCTGGGAAGTAGCTCGAAAAGAAAATATTGGTATAGAAACAGACTTTTTTAAAGGCTTGTTTGGTTTCAATGTGGATGTTTTCTACGAACATAGAAGTAATATCTTAACTAACATTGATGCTGTAAAACCTGATTATGTTGGAGCTGCTTTTAATGTTGCAAATATTGGGGAAACGGAAAATAAAGGTATAGAAATTGAACTGAAGCATAATTTGCGTATAAACAAGAATTTTAGTTATTATGTAAAAGGTAATTTTACTTATAATGTAAATAAGGTTCTGAAGAAAGCGGATCCACTTGGACTATTACCTTATCAGAAAGAGGAAGGATATTCAATTGGTACACCATTGATGTGGAAGAATACCGGATATTTCACTAGCTATGAAGAAATACGAAATAGTCCTACTCAATTAGGTAACAATAATGGTATACCTGGAAATATAGAAATTGTACCTGGTGACTTAAAGTTCCAAGACTTTAATAAGGATGGTGTTATTAATAATGATGATGCTTACCGTCAGGGCTATGGTACTGTGCCTGAAATACAATATGGTATCACATTGGGAGGAACTTGGAAATCATTTGATTTTTCAGTGTTATTTCAAGGTTCAACACATGCATTATTCATGAAAAACTGGGAAATTATGTGGGCCTTCTCTAATAATGATAATGTATTTGGAAAACATAATTATTATTGGGCTCCAGAGACCGCTGGTGCTGCTCAATTTACTCGTTTTTACGGAAAATCCTGGAAAAATAATGAACGTTACTATTCGACCTACGAAGCAGGATCTGGAACCTATATTCGTCTTAAAAATGTTGAATTTGGCTATACTCTTCCTACTGCACTTATCCAGAAATTTGGAATGTCTAATGTCAGAGTCTATTTTTCTTCTATAAATCCCTATATGTGGGCGGTAGAAAAATATCTTGATCCAGATAACCGTGATTCCCGTGGAGGTAAGATGCCTCCTACTAAAGCGTTTAACTTTGGATTAAATGTTAACTTCTAAACTACATATGTTATGAAAAGTAAAATATATATATTCTTATTTCTAATATTGGGGCTAACTTCTTGCGATGATTTCTTAGACAGAGCACCGAGTGTTAACCTTAGTGAAGATGCTGTATTTACGAATTATGTTAATACACAAGCTTTCGAAGCTGATATTTACAGCGGTTTAACTCAACGTTTCAACGCAGTTGGTGATTACCTACCTGTGCCTATGTCCTCTGCATCAGACGAATCAGAATCAAATGCGGGGTATTTTGGAACCAAAGTTTTCAATATGGGTAATTATGATGGCGTGGATGCTAATATTTACTTCTATTATGCAGCTATTAGAAAAGCTAATCTTTTTCTGAAAAACTCAGAAAGAGTACCTTATCCTGATGCAAAAACAAAAGAAAAAATGTTAGGTGAGGTTTATTTCTTACGTGCATTTTATTATAACGAGATGTTGAAACGTTTCGGTGGAATGCCTATTCTGACTGAAAAGGATTTGTTTGTTCCTGGAGATAATTTGATGCGTCCACGTGATTCATATCGTGATTGTTTTGCGTTTATTATGGGTGATTTGAATAAAGCTATCAATTATTTGCCTGTTACTTTAAATACAAATGAATACGGAAGAGCTACTAAAGGAGCAGCTATGGCTTTGAAAGCACGAGTTCTGTTGTATGCTGCCAGTCCACTTTTTAGCAATAAAACTGGCCTTTGGGGAATGGGAGGAGATAAAGATGATTGGATGGATAAAGATGGAAAGTCATGGTGGCAGAAAGCTGCTGATGCAGCAAAAGCTGTAATTGACTTAACAGATGAAGACGGAAACTTAGTTTATGAATTATATCAAACTGGAGCTGCAAATAAAGCCGACGATTATGAAAAGCTATTTTTTAAACGTCGTGAAAATGGAAATAAAGAGATCATATTTTATAGACATGAAGCTCCTGTAGGATTTAATGCTCCTCAAATAAATGTTTGGATGCCAAGTGGCGATTTTGGAGGAGCAGGAGCTGTACAGCCTACAAATAATTTCGTAAAACTCTTTGAAATGAAGAATGGCCTGTCTATTGATGAACCGGGTTCGGGGTATGATCCTGCCAATCCATACACAAATAGAGATCCCCGTTTTTATAAAATAATCATTTATCAAGGGTGTCAGTGGCAAGGTGCTACTGTGGATATGTCTAGCACTACCAAACAGTTTCCATCAGGGACTTTTCTTACTGGATATTTTGTAAGAAAATATGTGCCTGAAGAGGTTAAAAAGAATACATCAGTTACAACTTATCACAACTGGATTTTCTTCCGTTTAGCAGAAATGTATCTTGATTATGCTGAAGCAATGAATGAAGTGGAAGGTCCGACAGATCGTGTTCGTGCGGCTGTTAATGCGGTTAGAAGTCGTTCAGGAGTAGTTGATCTTCCTGTTAACCTTACTAGTGATAAGAGTTCTATGCGAAAACGAATTCAACGTGAACGTGCTATTGAGCTTTGTTTTGAGGAACAACGCTGGTGGGATGCTCGCCGTTGGAGCACTGGTGATGACGGAGAACTGGCTGCAAAATGGTTCGGCGGTCCAATGTATCGTGTAGCAATTACAAAAGTAGGAGCTTCTGTTACTTATAACGAGGAAACTTATTTTACACGTATTTATAAGTCAGCTAACAACTTGTATCAAATACCAACGGGAGAAATGTACAAAAATCCTTTATTTGTTCAAAACCCTGGTTATTAAACGTTTTAAGTCACATTTGAAAATATTTATATTATGATGACCATAAAGAAAAAACTAGAAAAAAAGCTTTTGTTGCTGCTTTTCCTGTTATCAACATTCACATATGCTCAAAACAATTCGGCCCTTAAAGGAAAAGTAACAGATAATTTAGGGAATCCGATTGACAATGTAACTGTTTCTGTAATAGATGAATTTACTCAGGCATCAACAGATAAAGCTGGAAATTTTTTAATCTCAGCGGGTGCTGGTAAAATTCTTCTATTCAGCAAAATAGGATTTATTCCTAAAAAATTTGAGGTAAAGGATAATTCATTTATTGATCTGAAAATTGAAAAACAGACTGAAGAACCTGAATATCAGGTCGCTTATGGTAAAAGATCAAAATCGTCTCTTACTGCGGCTATCTCAACAATTTCAGCAGATGAATTAAGTAAAGCGCCGGTCTCAACTTTAGGAAATGCTATTCAAGGATTAAGTTCTGGGCTTACAGTTTTGCGTACTGTTGGAGCTGAACCGGGATGGGATCAACCTAGCCTTTATATTCGTGGAGTGCAGTCTTTCAGTGGTGCTACAAGTCCATTGGTATTAGTTGATAATGTTGAACGTGATTTTTCACAATTAGATCCTGAAGAGATTGAGTCGTTTACTGTTCTTAAAGATGCGGCGGCTGTATCCATGTATGGAATGCGCGGTGCTAATGGTGTAATATTAGTAACAACCAAGAAAGGATTTGTTGGGAAACCTGTTATTTCACTGACTGCTCAATATGGTGTACAATCACCAACCCGACTTCCAAAGTATGCTGGTTCAGAGGATTATGTAAAATATCACAATATTGCTTTAAGAAATGATTATAATAATCTATCAGATGAAGAGTTTAATTCTTTATTTTTAAGCGATCCTCGAAATATTCCGTCCAATTATAATGGCAGTAATCCGGGTTTGTACCCAAATACAGATTGGTATAAATCCTTCCTTAACAGCACAGCTCCGCAACAGAGTTATAAATTATCCCTAAGAGGTGGTACTGAAATTGCTCAATATTATGTGATGTTAGGAATTGTTGATCAAAAAGGTTTGTATAAAAGCACGAATGAGAATCCTGGAACCTTTACAGGTAATGAATTTTCGCGTTATAACTTCAGATCTACAGTGGATGTAAATTTGAGTAAAAATCTAAAAGTAGGAATTAATTTAGGTGGTAGAGTCGAAAATCGTCATGTGCCTTCTACTGGTGCAGGAACAATTATTTCAGCTTTATCAAAATTACCACCTACAATGCCTGTGTTTAATCAGGATAATTCTATAGCAGGTTCCGCAATTTATAACTACAACCCTTATGGCATGATAGCAAAGACCGGATTTCAAGACCGGCTTAGTCGTTATTTACAGGGCACAACAACTGCAGATTTGAAGTTGGACATGATTTTAAAAGGGTTATCTGCTAATGGACTATTTGGATTTGATGCATATAAATTTTCTGCACGATCAAAGAATCAAAAATATGCTGTATATCAACAAAATCTTGATGGCTCTTATACCAAATTTGGAGAAGACTCCAGCATTGATTTAGGTTATTCTAATTGGGGATCTGATTTCAGTTTGATGCTTAATTATATGTTAGGATTATCTTTTGATCGCAATTTTGGAAAAAACGAAGTTGCAGCTGATATTAAATATATGCAATCAAGTCAATCAGTTGATGGTGATAATGCGGACTATCGCAACCAAGGGATGTTTGGTCGTACAACTTATACGTTTGATAAACGATATACTGTTGAATTTGGTTTTGCTTATAATGGATCAGAAAATTTTTCAAAGGGTTCCCGTTTTGGCTTTTTCCCTACAATATCCGGAGCTTGGGTGTTATCTAATGAGAGCTTTTTGAAAGATAATGAACTAATAACCTTTCTTAAGTTAAGAGGATCTTATGGAAAAGTAGGTAATTCAAATATTGGAGTAGGATATCGTTTCCCTTTTGAAAACAAGTACTACAGTGGAAGTGGATATTACTTTGGAACATCAGATACAGATGGATCTTATGAGGGCAGAATTTCTAGCCCTAATATTACATGGGAACAGTCTCTTAATTCAAATATTGGTATTGAACTCGGCTTGTTGAGAAAGTTGGAAATGGATATTGACTTTTTTAATAATAATCGTACTAAAATCATTACCGGAAGATGGAATATTTTGCCAAGTATAGTAGGACAGGATTTACCCTATGTAAATAGTGGATCTGTGCGTAGCCAAGGTTTTGAAATCTCTTTGAAACACAATAACCGACTAGGTGATTTTTCGTATACTGTTCAAGGAAACATATCCTTAGCGAAAAACAAAATAACCTCTCAAGAAGAAGTTGCTGGAATGAATTCATGGGAATATAGAACAGGAAATCCTGTTATGCAACAATGGGGGTTACAAGTGAGTTCAGATAAGTTTTTTAAAGATCAAACTGATATTGATAACTGGGCAAAATCAACTTACGGAGCTGTAAAACCTGGAGATGTAAAATATGTTGATCAGAATAAGGATGGAGTAATTGATAGTCAGGATAATGTACCGTTGGGCAATCCTTCTGTTCCTGAATGGAATTTTGGACTAACGTTAGGTTGCGACTATAAAGGGTTTGATTTTAATGTTTTATTTACTGGAATTGCAAACCGTAGTTTGTTTATGTCGAACAATGTTCTTTGGGGAATGCAAGACAATAATAAGATTACGACAGAAGTTGCAGAAAACTCTTGGGGAGTTAGTCAAAATCCACTTTATCCTAGTTTAACTACGCAACTGAATTCACATAATTATCAGCCATCTTCACTTTGGATTAAAAATGTGGATTTCTTCCGGATTCAAACAATGGAAATCGGATACAGTTTACCTAAAAAAATGCTTTTAAAGGCTAATATTAGTAATGTCAGATTCTTTATCAATGGTTACAATTTATTTTCTTTCGATGGTTTGAAAAAATATAATTTGAGTGCTGAAATCCCGAATGCTGGTGTAACTATGTACCCTGAAGTAAGAGTTATAAATATTGGTGTAAACCTTAAATTTTAAGAATATAAAAACTAATATGAAAAAATTAATAGTAACATTATTTTGTGCCGGATACCTGTTTCTGACACAATCATGTGCCGATTATTTAGACAAAGATCCTAGCTTGGATACTAATTTAAATTATCAGGAAATATTTTCCGATGTGCATTTTGCTCCAGGATTTTTGAATAATATTTATAACACAGTGCCTGATGGATTTTCTCGTTTTGGAAGTTCTATGCTTGCTGAAGCTTGTGATGAGGCCGTTTGTTCTAATTCTGGTTCAAATATTCAGTTGTTTAATAAAAATGCAATAAATGCAACAACAAATCCGGATGATGTTTGGGATAATATGTATAAAGGTATTCGTAAATGTAATATATTCTTAAACGAATTACAACCTGATGGCATAATCACAAAAACCAATAGTATTCCGGAAGTAAAGGATGGTGTAAGAATACGCGATTATTACAAAGGTCAAGCATTCTTTTTGAGAGCTTTGTTCCATTTTGAACTTCTAAAACGTTATGGGAATATTTTTTATGTGAGTAAGGTTCTCGATCCGTTTAATGAAGAAGAATTATTTGCTGTGAATCAATTACCCTTTAGTCAAGTTGCTGATTCTATTGCAAATGATTGTGATTCTGCTTCAGTATATATGCCAGCAACCTATCCAGATGATAGTTACAAAGGTCGTCCGGTTAAGATGACCCCATTGGCTCTAAAATCCCGTGTATTATTGTATGCTGCAAGCCCTCTTAATAATCCGACGAATGACAAATCGAAATGGAAACGTGCTGCTGATGCAGCGAAAGTTATTATTGATTCTAAGAAATATTCATTGAATTCATCATTTACTGCGATATTTAATACGCTGTATAATCCTGAAATAATCTTTGCCGCCAGGGCTTTTAACCGAAATGATATTGAAGTAAACAATTATCCGGTAAGTTATCAAGGGGCTGGAAATATGAATCCAACTGAAGATTTGGTTGAAGCTTTTGGAATGGCCTCGAAGACTTATAAAAATCGTTATCAAGGTTATAATTCTGAAGACCCTTACAGTATTAATAATGCAATAAAAAGGGAAAATAGATTTAAATATACGGTTTTCTTCAATACAAGCAAACTTAAAGATACAATTGTGTCTACATACGTAGGTGGAAAAGATGGTTTATTTTCAACACCTACTGCGACCAAAACTGGTTATTATATGAGTAAGTTTGTTGATCAGACACTTGATTTGGCTAAAGGGAATACCAGCAATCGTGCTTGGATATATATGCGTTATGCTGAAATTCTACTTAATTATGCAGAAGCACTAAATGAGTATGATAATGTCGCTAATTTTTCAGCGATAACTTCTGTTCTTAATTCACTGAGAGCTAGATCTGGTCAGCGAAATTTTGATGCAGCAGATAATACACTCCTGAAAGATCAAAATGAGATGCGTAAATATATTAAACTGGAAAGACGGCTTGAACTTGCTTTTGAAGAGCATCGATTCTGGGATTTGCGTCGTTGGAAAGATGCTGAGACCGTATTGAATCAGCCCGTAAAAGGAATGCGTATAACTAAAGATGATTCAGGGAATTTTACATATACTGTTTTTGATGCTGATACCAGGACTTTCGACACAAAAATGTATTGGTACCCTATTCCGCGTAAAGAGATTCTAAAATATCGAAATGCAGGCAAAACAATTATTCAGAATCCAGGTTGGGAATAATAATTTAATAAATATTAAGATGAGAAAATTAATTAATACCGTCACTTTATTTATAGGTCTATTTGGATTGATTTCTTGTGAATCGTCTGATGATATAAGTAAAGGACTTGATCATGAGGTGCCTAACTGTAAATCAGTTACACTTTCTTCAAATGGGAAAACTGTAACAATTGATGACAATATATCCTCTCTTTTGTTATGGGGAGTTGTTCCTACATCTAACTTGGAAAAAATATCTCTTCCAACTTTGACAGTAACTAAAGGATCTACTATCAATGTTAGCGTTGAAATCAGTGATAATGTAGCTCTTAAAACGGCTGAATTAAGTTATTCAAGTTGGTTGTTTTCAAAATATATTAATTTCGCTAATCCAGAAGGAGATATTCCTGCAACGCCTAAAAGCTATACTCTTACTGCGCAGATTGTAGTGCCTGAAAATGCAGTTACAATTCCTTGGATTGAAGATTATTACTATAATGATGGCTCATCCATAAAAGTTATTCAATCTTATCACAAACTGTCATTAACGGTTGTAGATATGAATATGAATAAACGTATTATACCAATTTTTGTCAAAGTTGAATAAACTAAGCATTGAGATATAATCACAAATAATTTATAGAAAAGTTTAAAAAGAGGCTGCGTCGTTTTTGACACAGTCTCTTTTTTGATTACCACAATATGCGCTTTATTGTGTGCTTACTTTATAAAAAGATAGTCTTTCTGGGACAATCGTAAGCCTTTTTAAAGTTTTGTATTTGAAAGAGGAATAACACTCTTTCCCAAAAATCCTTATTCGCCAATAGCTTGAATTTATTGGCCGGTTATCTGGAATTATTGGTGAATGATCGGGGTGTTATTGGCCAATAAATTTTAGCTGTGACCTTTATTTGGAGTGGGCTAACCATAAGCTAATAAAATAGCCTTTGAACTTAGCTACCAATCATTTTAAATAAGTTCAAACAAATCACTTAATTTTTCAAACGCCGAAGTCTGTGTTAGGTATTTTAGGAAATATATAGAACATAATATTGCTCCTAGGGATATTTGCTCAATGAACAGATGATAAATTCGATTTTTATCGAAGTGTTTGCTTTAATATAATTTAGTTTATTAACTTTGTGTTATTAAACTAAAGGCACTCTTTAATGAGACAAATAGCTATTTCTTTATTTTTCTTACTTTTCTTTGTAGGAGAGATTTTTTCGCAGCCCAAAGAGGTGACAATTAAACTTATACATACTTCAGATATTCACGGAAGAATATTCTCTTACGATTATATGAATAATAAGCCAATGAAAGGGGGAATGGCTCGTATTAGCTCGTATGTGAATAATCAACGACAGAAATATCCAGAACATTTATTACTCCTGGATGGAGGTGATTTGTTGCAGGGAATGCCCTCAATGTATTATTATGATTATAAAGATACTATTTCAACACATATTTGTGCTGATGTGATGAACTACATGAGATATGATGCCATAGCATTGGGAAATCATGACGTGGAAACCGGTCATGCTGTTTACGACCGATGGATCAGTCAGTGCCATGCTCCGGTTCTTGGAGCTAATGTACTTCGCAACGATGGTACAACTTATTTGCCTCCTTACAAAATATTTGTCATTGATGGTGTGAAGATTGCCGTTTTGGGAATGATAACCCCTTCGGTACCTGAGTGGGTACCGGAAGACAGGTGGGAAGGATTACATTTTGATGATATGGAAGTTTCTGCAAAAAAATGGATGAAAATAATCCGGGAAAAGGAACACCCTGATGTTGTTGTCGGACTCTTTCATTTGGGAGTGGAACCATACAAATTAGATGAGGGATTCAATGAGAATTCTTCCTTGGGAATTGCGATGAATGTGCCCGGTTTCGATGTGATATTGGCGGGACACGATCATACCGTGTACTGTGAAAAGCTGAAGAATGTTGCCGGTGATTCCGTACTGATTGTTGATCCTGCTTACGGAGGAGATGTCGTTTCTGATATTTTGTTGAAAGTGAAATTGAAAGATGGCAAAGTGGTGAGCAAGCATTCAGAAGGTAAGCTGGTGAAGATGAAATGCTATGCTCTGGAGGAAGCCTTTTTAAAGAATATTGCTCCTAAGATTGAAGTTGTAAAATCCTTTATTTCACGACCTATAGGAGAAATCGATAAATCGGTTTCTATTGAAGATGCATTCTTTGGCCCGTCGTCTCTTATTGATTTTGTTCATGGTCTTCAGTTAAAAGCTACCGGGGCAGATATTTCTTTTACTGCTCCCTTGTCGAATGATGCTAAGGTTAGCAAAGGAACGATTCGGGTAAACGACTTGTTTAAGCTTTATCAGTTTGAAAATTTGCTTTATACAATGGAACTTACAGGTTTGGAGGTGAAGAACTATCTGGAGTTGTCTTATGCCATCTGGACTAATCAGATGAAGAATCCGGATGATCATTTGTTGCTTATCAAACCGGTAGATGGAGGAAACGATTATAATTTTGTGAATTATAGCTATCGCTTTGATTCGGCTGCGGGCATTATCTATACAGTGGATGTAACAAAGCCGACCGGAGATAAGATACAGATTAAGCGTATGGCAAATGGAGATCCTTTTGATCTGACGAAAAAATACAAAGTTGCGCTAAATTCCTATCGTGCCAGTGGAGGAGGAGGACTCCTGACAATGGGGTCCGGTATTTCAGTTGATTCACTCAGAAGCAGAATTGTTGCTGTTTCAAATCAGGATTTGCGTTACTATATGATGGAATGGATTGAAAAGAAGAAAAAAATATCGCCCCGCACATTGAACCAATGGGAGTTTATTCCCCGTGAATGGGTAAAAGCTGCTGCGAAAAGAGATAGAAAATTGTTATTTGAAACTACTGAATAAAATGGCTGAGTCACTGAAAAAAAAAGAAGGGACAAAGGATGAAATTTATAAATCATTGATTCCACAGATTAAATCGTTAGTTGAAGATGAAGAAGATCTGATTGCTAATTTGTCGAATACCGTTGCTGTATTGAAGGAAGCTTTTGATTTTCTTTGGGTGGGTTTTTATTTTGTGAAAGGAGACGACCTGGTTTTAGGCCCTTTCCAAGGGCCTTTAGCCTGTACGCGCATAAGATACGGTAAAGGGGTGTGTGGTACAGCCTGGAAAGAAGCCCGCACATTGGTAGTGCCTGATGTAGAAGCTTTTCCAGGACATATTGCCTGCAGCTCTCTTTCTCGTTCAGAGATAGTGGTTCCATTGAAAAAGGAAGGGGTAATATGGGGAGTACTTGATATTGACAGTGCCGAACTTAATACGTTTGATGAGATAGATAAACAGCACCTGGAACATCTTTCTTCCATACTTGCTAATTTATTTTTATCAATTATTCTTTAGGTGCTCTGACAGATTTAACGTCAATAACCTGATATAGATCAGCGTAATTTAAAAAGCTTGCGTTTAGAAAGTGCTATTATTAATAATTTGAAAATGAAATACATTTTATTAAAAAAATACAGTAAAATTGAAGCGCATTTAAAATAAAGTAGTATCTTTGCCTTGTTGAAACATTCGACGACACTCCTGCGGTGAGCGAGAATGTACTCCAAAGTCTATTTTTTATTATCCCAAAAAAAACTCATTTTATTTCGTCCACGCTTCAAGATGAATGATCTCACTAATTGTGTGTTTTTATTTATTTATGTGTCGGGCCAAAGAAAAAAATAAAAAAACTTATTTTATACGTATGTATAACATTATCCAATTAAACGACAAAAACCTGTCGGAACTACAAGCTATTGCACAAGAACTAGGAATTAAAAAAGCAGATTCTTTCAAGAAAGAAGAGCTTGTATATAAGATTCTTGATGAACAAGCTATTGCAAGCGCAACCAAAAAAGTGGCTGCCGAAAAAGAAAAAGAAGAGCGTCGCGACGATAAGAAGAAGCGTTCACGTATCAATGTTGTGAAGAAAGAAGGACCTGACAAGGTTTACACGGCAAACAAGGACAAAGCTGAAAAGATTGAACCAAAAACAGTTGCTCCTGCTGCACCTGCAGATAAACCTGCTGCTGCTTTGAAAGAAGGAAAAGCTGTTATTGCAGAACAGCCAGCTCAGGAAAAACAGGAATTGTCAGAGAAGAAGCCAGCGAAGAAAAAAGCTCCAAAGAAGAAGACAGCTCCAGCTAGTGTGGAAGCAGCTGCAGCTCTGGTAGAAAATATTCAGGCTCCTGTTCAAGCGCCTGCCCAGACTCCGCAAGCAGAACAAATAGCTCCTGCTGCTCCGAAAGAGGCTGAAACACCTGCCGTTAAGAAAGTGATAAAGAAACCTATTCCTGTTTCTGAGAGAAAAGAAGTTGCACCGGAAGTTAAGAAAGAAGAAGTAGCACCTGTAAGCAAAGAGGTTATACTACCAGAAGTGGAACTTCCATTTGATAACGAAGAAGATTTTATTCCTATCGAGGATATGCCTTCTGAAAAGGTGGAACTGCCATCTGAGCTAATAGGCAAATTTGAATCAACCAAAGTGGTTCCTCCTGAAGCTCAACAACAAAAACCACGTATTCGTCTTCGTGAAAACGATTCGCGAACTAATGCTAATCAAAAAAGTAATAAGCAACCTCAGCGTTCTAATCGTCCGGCAGAAGGAGAAACTGAAGTTCCAAAAGCTCCGGAACGTAAGGTTGTAGAACGTGAAAAAGCTTACGAATTTGATGGTATATTAACTGGAACCGGTGTACTGGAAATTATGCAGGACGGATACGGATTCCTTCGTTCTTCAGATTATAACTACCTCTCTTCACCCGATGATATTTATGTTTCTCAGTCACAAATCAAACTTTTCGGACTTAAAACCGGTGATGTGGTTGATGGTGCTATCCGTCCTCCAAAAGAAGGTGAGAAATACTTCCCGCTGGTAAAAGTAGAGAAAATCAATGGCCGTGATCCTGCGTTTGTCCGTGATCGTGTTCCATTTGAACATTTAACCCCGCTTTTCCCTGACGTTAAATTCAAACTCTGCAAAGGTGGATACAGCGACAACCTCTCTACCCGCGTAGTAGATTTATTCTCACCGATTGGTAAAGGACAACGTGGCTTGATCGTGGCACAGCCAAAGACCGGTAAAACTATCCTTTTAAAAGATATTGCAAATGCAATAGCAGCCAACCATCCTGAAGTTTATATGATTGTACTGCTTATTGACGAACGTCCGGAGGAAGTAACAGATATGGCCCGCAGCGTAAATGCAGAGGTTATAGCTTCAACTTTCGATGAACCGGCTGAACGTCACGTGAAGGTTGCCAGCATTGTGCTTGAAAAAGCAAAACGAATGGTGGAATGTGGTCACGATGTTGTGATTCTGCTTGATTCCATTACTCGTCTGGCTCGTGCATACAATACTGTTTCTCCTGCTTCAGGTAAGGTCTTGTCAGGTGGTGTGGATGCCAATGCACTTCATAAACCAAAACGTTTCTTTGGTGCTGCCCGTAACATTGAAAATGGTGGCTCATTGACTATACTTGCTACAGCATTGATTGATACTGGTTCTAAAATGGATGAAGTAATCTTTGAAGAATTCAAGGGTACTGGTAACATGGAATTGCAATTAGATCGTAATCTATCCAACAAACGTATCTTCCCAGCTGTTAATATTGTGGCATCAAGCACTCGCCGTGACGACTTGTTACTTGATAAGCAAACACTTGACCGTATGTGGATTTTACGCAAATATTTGGCGGATATGAATCCTATTGAAGCAATGAACTTTGTGAAAGATCGCTTAGAGAAGACCAGAGATAATGACGAATTCCTGATGAGCATGAACTCTTAGAAAGGATATAAATATAGAGAAGAGTGAAGGATGCTACTAATGTGTTCTTCACTCTTTTTTTATAAACAAAAACAGGCTTGGCAATGTATAATAACAAACAGATTTGGAGTGTTAGTTATCCTATCTTTTTAAGTTTGCTGGCACAAAACGTAATCAATGTAACCGATACTGCATTCCTAGGTAGAGTAGGGGAAGTGGAACTGGGAGCAGCGGCTATGGGCAGTCTGTTTTATATTTGTATCTTCACCATCGCTTTCGGATTTAGTACCGGTTCTCAGATTATTATGGCCAGGCGAAACGGTGAACAAAGATTCAGGGATGTGGGACCTGTCATGGTTCAGGGAAGTTTCTTCCTGTTGGGCATGGCTCTCTTTCTTTTTTGCATGTCACGATTGCTAGCCCCGGGTATTATGAGATTTCTGGTCTCGTCCGACAAGATATTTAATGCCACCATGATCTTTCTGAACTGGCGTATCTACGGTTTCTTTTTTGCTTTTGTCAATGTAATGTTCCGGGCACTTTATATTGGAATTACTCGTACAAAGGTATTAACCGTTAATGCGGCCGTGATGGCACTGATCAATGTGATTCTTGCTTATGCACTGATTTTTGGACATTTTGGTTTCTCTCGGATGGGAATCAAGGGAGCAGCAATTGCATCGGTTATCGCTGAGGCTTCCTCTGTTTTATTCTTTATTATTTATACTTATCTCACTGTCGATTTCAGAAAGTATGGCTTGACTCAATTCAGATCTTTTGATGTGCATTTATTAATTCGTGTGTTAAGTATTTCTAGTTTTACCATGATGCAGTATTTTCTTTCCATGGCTACATGGTTTGTCTTTTTTGTGGCGGTGGAGAGGTTGGGACAAAGGCAACTGGCAGTGGCCAATGTTGTAAGAAGTATTTATGTAGTGATGCTCATTCCTGTTAATGCTCTTTCTACCACAACGAATACACTTGTGAGTAATGCGATAGGCGCTGGAGGTGTGAATCAGGTAATGCATATTATGAAGAGAATTGCAAGACAGTCTTTTCTCATTGTCTTTTCGATAGTGGCCTTGGTTGCTGTTTTTCCTGAAAATGTTTTATCGGTATATACCAATGAGGTGGCTTTGATACGAGAGTCGGTATCCTCCATTTATGTTATCTCCATCGCTATGTTGGTAGCCTCAGTTTCCAATGTGTACTTCAACGGAATATCAGGAACCGGGAATACACGGTCGGCACTTATGTTGGAGGTTATTACACTGTTCTTTTATACCGGATACATATTCCTGGTGGGGGTTTATTTCAAGGCTCCTGTTGCTATTTGCTTTTTCATTGAGGTGCTTTATTATTCACTGCTGCTGATAGGAAGCTTTATTTATCTGAAAAAAGCAAATTGGCAGAGCAAAAAGCTCTGAATTATGCAATATTTTTGTATTTTTGCGGACCTAAAGAAGTAATAATAACAATAATAAGATATGTTCGATAATTTAAGTGAGAGACTGGAAAGGTCTTTTAAGATTTTAAAGGGTGAAGGTAAAATTACCGAAATCAATGTTGCTGAAACACTGAAGGATGTGCGTAAAGCTCTTCTGGATGCTGATGTGAACTACAAAGTAGCCAAGACTTTTACAGATACGGTCAAGGAAAAGGCTATGGGACAAAACGTTCTCACTGCTGTTAAGCCTAGCCAGTTGATGGTGAAGATTGTTCATGATGAACTTACTGAACTGATGGGTGGTGAGACTGTAGATGTAAATCTGAAAGGCACTCCTGCTGTTATCCTGATGTCTGGTTTGCAAGGTTCCGGTAAAACAACATTCTCTGGTAAACTTGCCAAAATGCTGAAAAGCAAACGTGGTAAAAACCCGTTGTTGGTTGCTTGTGATGTTTACCGTCCTGCGGCTATTGAACAGTTACACGTTTTAGGAGAACAAATCGGAGTTCCTGTATATAGTGAAATAGACAGCAAAGATCCTGTTAAGATTGCTCAGAATGCAATTATTGAAGCACGGTCAAAAGGATACGACCTGGTAATTGTCGATACAGCCGGACGTTTGGCTATCGATGAACAGATGATGAACGAGATTGCTGCTATTAAGGATGCAATCAAGCCGGAAGAAATCTTGTTCGTGGTTGATTCAATGACTGGTCAGGATGCTGTAAATACTGCTAAAGAGTTCAATGATCGCCTGGATTTCAACGGTGTGGTACTTACCAAGTTAGATGGAGATACTCGTGGTGGTGCTGCTCTTTCTATCCTCTCGGTAGTTAACAAGCCAATTAAATTTGTGGGTACAGGCGAAAAAATGGAAGCTGTAGATCAGTTCCACCCAGCTCGTATGGCCGACCGTATTCTGGGAATGGGTGATATAGTTTCATTGGTGGAACGTGCTCAGGAACAATACGATGAAGAAGAAGCTAAGCGCTTACAAAAGAAAATTTCAAAGAATCAGTTCGACTTTAATGACTTCCTCAGTCAGATTGCCCAGATCAAAAAGATGGGTAATCTGAAAGACCTTGCATCTATGATTCCTGGCGTTGGGAAAGCGATTAAAGATGTTGATATTGACGACAATGCCTTTAAGGGGATTGAAGCAATTATTCACTCCATGACTCCGGCTGAAAGATCAAATCCTGAGATTATTAATGGATCACGCCGTACTCGTATTGCGAACGGTAGTGGTACAACCATTCAGGAAGTGAACCGGTTGATGAAGCAATTTGACCAGACTCGCAAAATGATGAAGATGGTTACCAGTACTAAAATGGGTAAGATGATGCCTAAAATGAGAAAATAAAAAATAGATAATATTATGCAATTAATCGATGGAAAAGCAATCTCGGAACAGGTGAAGCAGGAAATCGCTGCTGAAGTTGCCGAAATCGTTGCAAAAGGAGGTAAGCGGCCTCACCTGGCTGCAATCCTTGTTGGTCACGACGGAGGAAGTGAAACTTACGTTGCAGCTAAAGTGAAAGCATGTGAAGTTTGTGGCTTTAAGTCTTCTCTGATTCGTTTTGAATCGGATGTTACAGAAGAAGAATTATTGAACAAGGTAAAAGAACTGAATGAGGATGCGGATGTAGACGGATTTATTGTTCAGCTACCTATACCTAAGCATATTTCAGAACAGAAAGTTATTGAAACCATTGACTATCGTAAAGATGTGGACGGATTTCATCCAATAAATGTAGGGCGTATGTCTATCGGTCTTCCTTGCTACGTATCAGCTACTCCTAATGGAATTCTGGAATTGCTGAAACGTTATAAGATAGAGACTAGCGGAAAGAAATGCGTAGTACTGGGACGTAGTAACATTGTAGGTAAACCAATGGCTTCCCTTATGATGCAGAAAACTTATCCAGGCGATGCTACAGTAACCGTATGCCATAGCCATTCAAAAGATTTGGTTAAGGAATGTCAGGAAGCAGATATTATTATTGCAGCACTTGGTCAGCCTAACTTTGTAAAAGGTTCAATGGTAAAAGATGGTGCGGTAGTAATCGACGTAGGTACCACTCGTGTGCCTTCTACAAAAACTAAGTCAGGATTCAAGCTCACCGGAGATGTTTGCTTTGATGAGGTAGCTCCTAAATGTTCATTTATTACTCCCGTTCCAGGTGGAGTAGGACCTATGACTATTGTTTCTCTGATGAGAAATACTTTATTGGCAGGAAAGAAAGAAATATATAAGTAAATAACTTTCTTCAATGAAACATCTGATCCTTTTGGTGACTGTTGTTTTCTGTTTTTCATGTGCTTCCACTTCCCCAAAAAAGGAGGCTCATGACAGAGATACAACTGCTACCAAAAGGATCACTCTTTTATTTGCAGGTGATTTTATGCAGCACCAGGAGCAGATTGATGCAGCAGCTACCGATAGTGGATATGATTATCAGAACTGTTTCAGTGAGGTAAAAGAAGAGGTGAGCAAGGCCGATGTGGCTATAGGTAATCTCGAACTGACATTGGGAGGTGAACCCTATGCAGGTTATCCAGGCTTCAGTGCTCCCGACGAATATATGCACGCTATTCTGGATGCAGGTTTTGATGTAATAACATTGGCAAACAATCATTGCCTTGATAGAGGGCGTTCAGGTCTTGAAAGAACTATTCATAAACTCGATTCTTTGAAAGTGCCCCATGTAGGCACGTACCTTAATAAGGAAGAGCGAGAAAGCAAATATCCTTTATTTATTCAAAAGAAAGGCTTTTGCATAGCTTTACTGAATTATACCTATGCAACAAATGGTCTAAAGGTGAGAGAACCCAATGTGGTGAACTATATAGACAAGAATGAAATCTTACGCGATATAAAGAAAGCCCTTGCAAAGAACCCCGATGTTATTATCGCCTGTATGCATTGGGGTACAGAATATAAGTCTGTTCCTGATAGCGCTCAGATAGAATTAGCCAGCTGGCTTTTTGCTCACGGTGTAAATCACATAATAGGTACCCATCCGCATGTAGTGCAGCCTATGGAGATGCGTTATGACCGCATTAATAAGCAACAGCATATTTTAGTTTATTCGTTGGGCAATTACCTGTCGGATATGTCTGAGTCTAAAACAGACGGCGGAGCCATGTTTAAGATGGAGTTATGTAAAGATAGTGCGGTACGGGTAGAAAAATGTGGCTATAGTTTGGTGTGGACCTCCCGTCCCAAGCATAGTGGCGAAAAAAATTATAAAATAATTCCGGCAGCCAGTCCGCGTGAAGATTTGCCATCCAGATCATCTAACCGACTGAAAATCTTTGTGAAAGACTCCAGAGAGCTCTTTGCCACGCATAATAAAGGTATTGATGAATATATTTTTTGATAATTTTTTTGCAGCAAAAGTTTGGAGATTTAAATATTATGCATATCTTTGCACCGCATTAGGAAACAAACATGGTGGATGTAGCTCAGCTGGTTAGAGCGTCGGTTTGTGGTTCCGAAGGTCGTGGGTTCGAAACCCATCCTCCACCCAGAAATGTAAAAGGTCTTGAGTAATTATTCGAGACCTTTTTTATTCCCCGAAATCTTTCAGGTTGTATTAAGGATCAGTTTGTACTTCTATTAATAAAGAAGTTCAATATTCTTTCATAATTGTTTTCTATAGTTTGGCTAACAGTGGAAAATTGGGCTCACCCGATATTTAGTGGGGCTAGGCATAAAGCTTACTCAATCTAAAGAAGAAAAACTTTATATCAATCACTCCTCTAAGCTGTGCCCTAAATTGTTTGATCTTTGCATTAAAAGATTCTGCAAACGCATTGGTAGCCCTGTTTGTAAAGAAGTTCAATACCTCGTCGTAATGTTCGTACAATGTTCCTGCTATGACATTAAAGCTTTTAAAGCCAGAGTTGTCCACTTTGTCATACCAACGTGCAAGTGACATCCTGGCTGCATCCTTTACCGTGTTCTTGTTGAATATCATTCTCAGTGAGTGCGTTAGAGAATAAGCTTCTTTTATATCGGGATAGATATCAAACAATATTGCAGCTCTTTCCTTTTGGCTTTCCGTCCATTTGTCCATGGATTTGAACAGTAAATATCGACTCCTTGCCAACAATTGTTTTTGCGTATCACCGTTTGCAAATGTGGTTGGCTGATAATCTTCTCCTTTTTCCTTAGCTTCTTCTTTTGCATCCGTATCGGCTTGAATGGCATCCCAACGATGTGCTATTCTCATTTCCTGTAATGCATCACATGCCAACTTTTGAACATGGAAACGATCAATTGTACGCTTGGCTTTGGGAAAACATCTTCGGATTATAAGATTCATGCTATTGGATAGGTCCATTGTAACTTCTTCCACGACAGATCGTTTATCTTCAGGTATAAGTTTTAAAGTATCGATTACATCATTTGAGGAAACACCTTTAACCAAAGCTACCAGTGACCCTTTTCTCCCACGCGCTTCTGGGTTGGAGACTATGGTATAAAGCTCGCCGTCACTTATGGATGTCTCATCAATGCAAAGCCGTTTACCAACATTATCCGGGAATATAAGCCACTCATCCGCATGAGAATATTCATTCCATCGACGATAGCCACTCAGGACTTCTTTATACTGTTTTTCAAATGTATCCCCGTTTATATGATAATAAGCATCAAGCGAACGGGAGCTCGTAGGTCTCGTCTCCATACACCTCTTTTAAAAAAGCCGCAAATTCTTTCGAATAGCGGGTACCTTCGGCTTTAAACTCATCATAAGGAACTGTAAAACTTTCATTTGTTTGCCGATTAATCCAACGGCGGCGACGAACCACCAAATCAACAGCTTTGTCACGAAGAGGAAAATCTCTGATGGTGACAGGATTCAGGAAGCCTTTGGATCCAAAGAGATCATTCGAAGCATATTTAGCATCTATTTTCTCCTCCAAATAAATAAGTATTGCATCTGAACTCTTTTCTACATTTACGATACTAAACCTTGATAAGATGTTTTCGGGAAGCATCAAACTTACTAATGATAATAAAACGTCCTTTTCCATATGACAAAGATAACATTTTATCTTATTACCCCACTAATTATCGGGTGAGCCGAAAATTGCTCAATTATTTAATTTTATTCTCCAATAAATAAAAATCATTGGAGAATAAATCTGAATGATACACCAATTATTTTTCAAAAAAAAGCTATTAAGAATAGCAGCCAAATAATCTCTCTGAAAGTCTCAAGTGATATTGAAGAATATGTCTTGATGTTTTCAAAAAGTGTCAAGACATTAAAAAAAACAGATCGCTACAAGATAGACTTGCAACGATCTGCGTTTGTTTTATTTTCTCTGTCACAGAATCTGTAACAGTGATTTAGGACATAATCATAATCTTTTTGATTATACTAGCGTTCCAGTTTTACTAATGTGACGCCATGAGAGGCTACTTTAGTTCTAAAAAGATTCCCCTTTACATTTAGCTCCTTTTGTCTCCATAAGTCTCTTACATTTGTGGCTGCAGGTAAACCTAATTCAGACCAGTTGATCTCTGTTGTATCTGTTTTATCACCTAAATTAAAGATACCGACAGCATAGCTACCATCTTCCAGCTCTTTTGCCCAGACTTGCCAGTCTCCTTTTTCAAGCAAGCGCTTGGCTTGTTTTCCTAATGGATCCTGATTTACTCCGATTACTTCATCGTTTGTAAGCAGGCTCAATGTGAAATCGTCCATTCCGGAAATATCGCAACCGATAAGCAATGGCGATGACAATAAGCTCCAAAGACTGATATGAGTATACTGTTCGTCAGGGGTTAAATGAGTAGGGTGTAAATTATCTCCCCAGCCTACGCGGCCAACGATCAGCATGTCCGGATCATTCCAATGTCCGGGTTTAGCAAATGGATATAATTTGTCCTGATTGAAACCAATGCTTTTCAATGATTGCCAGGTATCGGTAATATCTCCTGTGGTTCGCCAGCAATTGCCGTCTACTGCAGCACTCCATTCCCAAACATCTTTCATTCCATATTGGCACAGACTGTAAACAATATCTCTTTTCTGATCACGCAATGCTTTTTCCATTACCTGATAAGGTTTCATGTAAGCTGATGTAGAGTTATCGTTTTCCTGAGCAAATACATCTCCATAACTGCACCAGTCATATTTCAGATAGTCAACTCCCCAATTTGCATAAGTGCTGGCATCCTGCTTTTCGTGTTGGTACGAACCTAAATAATTTCCGCAGGTTTTGGTGCCAGGTGAAGAATAAATTCCAAATCTTAGTCCTTTCTGATGAAGCCAGTCTCCCAATGCCTTCATATCAGGGAACTTCTCATTAGCCAGAATATCACCTGAGGACGCACGTTCTCCGTTTTCCCAGGAATCATCAATGTTGATATATGTCCATCCGTGATCTGCCAATCCTTTATCAAGTAATGACTGGGCAGAACTTTTAACTTTATCCTCAGTAACGCTGAGGCCCCAGCAGTTCCAGCTGTTCCAACCCATTGGAGGAGTTGTGGCAAGTAAGTCGCCAACTTTCACAGTAAAATCTCTTTCTGCTTTTCCTAAACTATTAGTGACAATAAACTTCATTTTATAGTCACCACTTTCAGAAAGTGAGCCTGTAATAATCCCTGTTTCTTCATCCAAACTAAGACCTGCAGGCAGGTTACTTATAGCATAATGCAAAGGTTTTTTTCCTGTGGCTGGAATTCGGAAAAGGAATGGTGATTGTGGACGAACACCGAAAACCTTTGCCCCGTTAATTTTTGGGGTGGCAGGAGAGGAGGGGGTTAATATGTAAGGGGTAGCAATCTCCAGCTCTTTAACTTTTCCTGTGTGTGATTCTACAAACGATGCCATCAAACAAGCTCTCTTGTTCACAGGGATATTAAGAGTGTTTGTCTTTTGTCCAAAGGCTTGTAAATTGATGTTTTCAGAGATTTCTTTGATTGTCTTGTCGTTTTCCTGTTCAGTATCTAATACTTTAATTGTAAGCCGTCCTTTTACAAAAACGTGAGAACTGTTTTTCAGTGTAACAGTATAGTTGTTCTTTACAGCCGATTGTTGAAGTGTAACGTAGTCAATCAAATCAATGTTACTGATATAGGGCGTGCCTTCATAAATTCCGCCACTACTGGAACCATCATAAACTCTGATAGCCAGAACATTTTCCTGATCCCATTTTAATGCTGAATTTTTTACAGAGATTTTATAATTCCTTAAGACATCGTAATAGCTCTGGTATCCGGATGAACTTTCAGGAAAAGAACCTGTTTTACCAATCAATGTACCGTTTAAATAAGTTTCATCTGCATCGTCTATTTTGGATAGATTGAAGCAAATGGAATCTTTCAGATAGGATTTCTCTATCAAGGAAGAAGGCAGATAAAAGTGGATGCGATACCAGGCATATCCGTCATAACTACTAAAACCCTGATTTTCCCAGATACGATCTGTACGAATGGTTGTCCATTGCGAGTCGTTTAAATCTTTTTCTTTCCATGATAAGTCATTCCCGGTCTTGAATCTGGCTTCCGGCAATAAGATTTTTTGTTGTGCACACAAAGGAGGAGAGAATATTGCTGTGCAGGCAAATGCAATGCAGATAATAAATTTATTCATATGTATATAATTTAATAGTTAGATACAAAACTATTAAATTATATACATATATCATACAAAATTCCTTAATCAATTTTTATTCATTAAAATATTTCCTTGTTTTTATTTATGTTTCCTTATTTACTTCTGAATAAAGACTATTTATTGTTTACCACCTTGATGGTTTCAGAATATCCATCTTCGTATCTCACTTTCAGAATGGCGATCTTCTCGTTATTTAAATCCATTTGGCACGAATACCCAACAGCCTGTTGTTTTGAAAGAATCTTCCCCGATAATGAGATTAGCTCAATCGTGTTTATAGTCTTATCACTGGAAATATATACTTGTCCGTTGGCTGTACATGTTTTAGTCTGAGAGCATGGAAGAGATGTTATTCCGGTTGGATCGGATTCAATTATATTTGAGAATTGGCTCCAGATATATGCCGATTTATATAAATTTAGTGTTCCTTTGGGAACAATTAATTTACAGGTAGTTTTATTTACCCCACTGAAGATATATATGCCGTGTTCAAGAAATTTATATAAATCCAGCGGAGTAGAACAGAGTGTTTTTATCTCCGATAAATTGCATCCTTCAAATAAAGTATTTCCTACGGAGTTGAGCCCTGCCGGAAGTGTTACACTAGTCATATTAGGGTTATAGCTAAATGCTGAGGTTTCTAAACGGGTTACTGCTTCAGGAATATTGATGTTGGCTAAATTGGCTTTCTGAAACGAACCTGTTCCTATTTGTTTTAATGTTTCCGGAAGGTTAATACTTGCCAGGCTAGTGCAATTTTGAAATGAATAGCTTGATACAATAGTTAGCGTTGATGGAAAGTTTATGCTCTTTAAACCTGTACAATTTGCAAATGAACCATATCCTGTATCGTTTAGTCCTTCCGGAAGATCTATGTTTGATAAACTGCTGCAACCTTCAAACGCACTCATTCCAATGCCATGCAATGTTTCTGGGAAATTGATCTCTCTTAAACCTATACAGTTGTAAAATGCATTGTTTCCGATAGAGATCATTGCTTTCGGAAGGCTGAGACTTGTTAAACCTATGCAACTATTAAATGCATCGTTTCCTATATAAATCACAGTATTTGGAATAAGAACGTTTGAAAGGCTCGTGCAACCCTGAAACACATTGTTGCCAATAGTATTTATAGTCTCTGGTATTTCAATGCTTGTTAATTCGGTACAATTTTGAAATGCACTGTTTCCTATGGAAGTTAAGGTTGCTGGAAGAGTGATATTAGTTAAACCGGTACAACCCTTAAATGCACCCTCTGTTATTGTTGTGAGTGTTTCTGGAATTGTAAGATGAAACAAGTGATTCTTCCCAGTAAATGTGGGTGCCGGAATGGAAGTAACATTTGTATCGTTCAGATCGATTGAAATTAAGCTCGGCATATCAGACTGTATAACAGCAAAGTCGTCATTATTCAATTCTCCTTCTAAAATGAGTGCATTAATTTCATTTGCTGCATACCCAGCCACCTTTATTTCCGATGATAACGTTCCGGCAGTATAAATATTTAAGTGAAGAGCTGTTCCATCTCCCTCAATAATCACTTTATCTTTCCAGTATTCGGTAGTTCTGTAACTCTCTCCTGATCCTTTTGGGATAAAAAGAACCTGTACATCGCTAAAAGAATTGGTTTGCATAAAGGGAGGTGTTTGGGATTCTATGGTTAAAGAAGATATATTGCATCTGTAAAAGGCGCTGTCATTTATGATGGTTAGTTTTTCTGGAAGAGTAACGTTTTTCAGATTTCTACAGTCACAAAAAGCATTATTACTTATGTTGGTGACTGATGCCGGAAGAATAACTGATTCCAGACTCTTTTTTCCAAAACGTTCACTACTATTGATTGTATAAAAAGCATTTATCGGAACTTCATTCGGATTGTAATTATTATATGCAATAATTGCTGTACTCTTCATATCAATATTTGCTAATACGGGCATATTCTCGTTCATAGTTACAAAGTCTCTCTGATCTATTTCTCCGCTAAGGAAAAGATCAGTAACAGAGCTTAATTCTTCAGAAGTGAGTAAGGTACCAAGTGAACCGGGAGTGGTTACATTGATGGTTTTACTAACCTGAGGACTTCCTTCGCTTTCAATTATCGATTTCTCGTTCCAGTATTGAGCTGCTTTGTAATAATCGCCCGATCCTTTAGGTACATAAACAATCCGAATTTCTCCTAATGCATATTCTTGTATAGTAGGAGGTGTTGTGGCTTTAATGTTAATGGAAGTAAATGTGCATTCATTAAAGGCATACTCGCCAATCCATTTAATAGCAGTCGGAATCTCTATATTTTTTAATCCTGAGCAACCGTAAAATGCGTGATTGCTTATTTTAGTTAATGTTATGGGAAGGTCGATGCTGGTTATGTATCTACAATAGCAAAAAGCCAGTTCTCCTATGCTGGTTAGTGTTGCAGGAAGAACAATCGATTTTAAAGCTTTCTTTCCCAGAAAAGGTGAATAAAAAGCTGAGTTTGGAATCTCATTTGCCGCATAACTGTTATACGCCACAATATTGGTGCTTTTTATATCTATATGTGCCAGAACAGGCATCCTTTCGCTCATGGTAACAAAGTCTCTCTGGTCAATCTGACCAGTGAGAGTCAGGCTGGTTGTAGTCATTAATTCATCGGAAGTGAGTTGCGAATCGAGTGTGCCGGCTTGGGCGACGGATATAGTCTTACTGATTTGTGCACTAAGTGGCAGAATATTTATCAGTATTACCAATAATATAATTGTTAGTTTTTTCTTCATTATTAGATTTAAATAATGGAAATTAGTTTTATAAAGATCTGATATGAATTAGAGTGTGTATCCCAGTTTTATTTGAATTCTGTTAATGTCGGCTTCATAATTTATCAATTTGTTATAAACAATCTGTCCAAATATTGAATGTTTGTTTTTTAATTGATAAGTCAATCCTATACCACAATTTAATCCATACATATTTGGAGGAACTGGCTGGTAATTATCTGTCGTTTCATGAGTTATATGATCAAAAGTAATAGCCTCACAATAAAATGAACTGGAAGAATGAAAGAGTAGTGAATAACAGATCCCAGCTTCAATAAATGGTTGCCATTTTCCTTTCATATAGGTGTATTTCAATCCCATGATGCCAGTAGAGATCATTGAATTGAATTTATATCTCTTGTAACGATATGGTAACATAGCAAAGTCCAGGCCCGAACGGTCTGTTATACCTTTTATTTCAGCTAGTGAAGCGTCTATCTGAAAGCTGAGAGATTTCATCATACGTGGACTGGTAACACTAAACTGACCTCCGATTACGGGTGATAAGGATTTTGCGGAATTAAATATGGTTAAATCCGTATTCTTAAATACATAATCAACAAGCTGAAGTCCACCATATAACGCTCCCCCAATTTCAATAAATTTCTTTTTATAATCATTTTCAAAGACAATGCACTCTTGTCCCGGAGAACACATTTGTGTATGATACTTTTTTGTTAACCTGATCATGTCGCCACGATCAAATTCTGTTTTATCGATATTCTTTAAAACAGATTCGCAATCCTGAAATGTATATATCAATGCACCTATGTATTTATTGTCCTCAATATACTTGTTGTCTACGATTTCATCTGATTTCTTTGTGAAGCATATCATTTTACCATCCTTATCCTCAATAAAATAGTAACCATTATTTAGGGGGTAATAGTAGAGGTCTTTCAAACCTTGAACCAGATATTCAAGAAATACTTTTTCTGTTTTATGATCTATGGTAATAGTCCGGGAAACATAATATTTCACTTCATTAATAAACATATAACCTAGAATATCATCTGGATAATAGATTTTCTCATTTGCATTTTCCGATAATTTGAACCGACAATAGCTGGAATTCATTTTATCTGTTCTGAAGTCAATAAGTCCCCTGATAGTATCATTACTATTAGTTATAATGTAACCGGACTTATAGTTGCTTTGCGCTTTTACTGTTATTGCAAGGCAGAACAGAAGAGTGAAGATTGATATATATTTCATGTCGGTTTATTTTAGCTTGTTGCTGTTTTTAGTAAATAGTTCCTGACTAAACAGATAAATTTTATTGTTGAATGTGATAACGATCACTTTACCGTCGTCTGATGGATAGGCATTAGAGATGGAAGGAGCTCCGTTGCTCAGCTCAAATTTCTTTTGTTCCCCGTTCTTGACTGAGATAGTGGCAAAGACAGACGTCATTATGGTTGGAAGCTGATCTCCGGTTATGAGTATGGAAGTTCTGTTTCCTGTATAGTTTGAAGCAATATTATACTTTAATCCGGTTGAGAAATCAATATATGTAACTTCTTTTGATGAGCCTAACACAATGCCCGGATAGGCGTTGCTTACAGCAAAAAAGTAATCCCTGAGATTATAATAGCTGCTCATGCTTTTAGTGGATGCATCAATTGTAAATACATTGTTTATTTCCCCATTTTTATCGGTTAAAACAAACGTTTTCCCTTCATTGCAGGTTGCTATAGTCTTCACTATAAGTTTCTGAGGATTCGAAGGATCGTATAATGAAGTATCTGCTGAAAATAACCGGCATGTATTCTTGTCCGCAGAATTGATAGCATACAATAAACCATTGACGAGGGTTAAACCATAACCGTTTTCGGCGAACTCAATGTCAAAGACTGTACTGCCTTTTAATGTTGACGATAAATCAATTTCTTTTAAAAATGCCCCTGTAGTGGCATCATAGATAGCTATCATACTTCCACTCTTTTCAGAGATATAGAGGCAATTGTTGTATCTGTTGTATGAAACCGTGCTGTACTTATTCTGCTCCCATGCAATGTTTCCTGTATTTGTGAGGTCATTGGCTGAATATTGAATCAAAGTGGAAGCTCCGGCAGTATAGGTATAAGCCCAGCAATACTTGCTGTCTTTGGTAAAGAGTATTTTTTGAGCCGTATTTGTTGTAGTGTTCACACAATTTATATAAGCTTTCAAATCAAATTGACCATTCAGTATCTCTTCTTTGGGAGACTCCGCCGTATAAGAAATGCTTACGGGTGTAAAAGCCGGTATTTTAAGATTGGATAGATATACCGTTCTTTTATTGGCTGAATATTCAGGTGTTAAATCCAATTCCTCACTTAATGCTTTGATTGATTTTATTGTTGCATCGTTGGTGAATGTGATAAAAGGAACATCTTTATAGAACTGAGTCTTATTATCTTTGCCACAATAATCTGTAACCCAAAAAGGTGGTCCTGCTTCCTGAACAACTTTGATGGTATGAGTCTTTCCGTATTCGTCTACCAGATTGATAGTGGCAGTACGTTCCTCAAATGTAAAATTTGTATCGTAGTCGATAAATAAGATGGAAGATGATTTTGTGAGTTTTACCCAATCATCATTACATTTGGCTTCATAATTTACATTCGTACTTATTGAGGCGAATACTTGCCCATTTATTTTTTTGACATAAATATTACTGGCTTTGATATCAAAATATGAATCTTCTTCAAGCGAGGTCATCTTTAGATTTACAACCTTACGTGCTCCCCCTTTAAATTCTATTTCTCTTATCTGAGTGGTAAACTTCTCTTTGGAGAAAGTAAGAACAGCTGCCCCTCCAGATGGTAAGGATATGCTATATTTACCATTTGAATCTGTCTGAATGTTCTCTTTTCCGGTGCTGGAATTAATCTGTATTGTAACTTCTGGTAAACCGTTTCCATAGGTGTCTGTTATGGTTCCTGAAATGGTAGCTGGATCATCTGCATCCGTTAAGACGCAAGAGTTTAGGGAGAACAGAAAAAGGACTCCAGTTAAAAGGAGATAAAGGTTACGCATATAGTTGTATATTTATTTTGTATTATGCTGAAGCAAATTTAATAAGAATATTAATACAATAAAATCTTTTTTTAAATAATTTACTAAATTAGATATTACAAAATGCTGTAACATAAAAAAAAACCTGCATAAAGCAGGCTTTTTTATCTGGAAATGAATTTTATGGCTTCAATTTATTCCTCGTCAGCAAACATAGGATCCCATGCCGGAAGGCGGATAGGCTTTTGTTTCAGAATGTCCAGCACTTTTGTTGGAACATACTTTTTATCGACTACCAAACGGAACATATATTCATCAAACCATTCGTCGGTCATAATCAGGTGTCCCTGATAACCGTTGGTTGAGCCCCAGCTATTCTCTACCATCCATTTCTTTGGCTTTCCGTTTTGATCCAGATCCACAGCCATCAGTGTCATTGCGTGAGAAGATCCACTGGCGAAGCTTTGTACCCTTTGTTTCTTGTTCATTCCAAAAGTTGTCCCCATTAAAGATTCGTAGTCATAGTTTCTGATATCAAGCAAACCTCTTTCTGAATTGAGAAATTTGCCTACGTCGCAGGAGAAGTACATCATGGTGCTGTCTTTAATTGATTTGATAGCCATCTCTTTGATTTCGTCAACTGGAAGATTTACATACGTCCAGTTCTTTCCATCGTAACGGTGACGGTCGAAGTCAATCTCGTAGTTCTTATGATACTCACGTGTAGGATCGTTCATTATCATCACATAATTGTTGGTGAGATCATCGTTTATGTATTCTTTAAAGAACGACAGCGGAGTATACTGTTTAGTATTTACCGGATTACCCTTTACATCCGTACGTGTCCATGTAAACTCTGTGGGAGGAACTCCTAAGTTAAGAGCCAGCATGTGATAGACGGTACACAACATTTCAGTTTTCTTCTTTTGCAGATTAGCCTGTTTTACGCCTTTTGTCGCCTCTTCACGCAATTGCAGTCCAAATTCGCGAAGTTTTGTAGTGAGCAGACTGGCCATCTGGGAAGTATTGTCACTGCTGTTTGTTTCAGGCATTACTTCTTTTGGAACCAATCCGTATTTTCCAACGATGTCAGAGATACCGGTAAACTGACCGCCATCGCTCAATGGATTCTTAAACAACCACTCCACCATTTTATCATCCATTGGTTTTTTATACGTGTCGATTACCCCCTGCAAAAAGAGGTTCGATTTTTCCAGCTGATCCCAGAAGAAGCAGTAATTCTGTGAAAATTCAAAAGGCCCCAGATTGTATTTGGAAATCATTCTGGCTCTCATCACGTTTAGTCCGGTAAACAGCCAGCAACGGCCCGACTTCTTTTGATCGGCTATCCCTTTAGATTCTACTTTGTTTGAAAAATATGTGTCCAGACCTTTCAGATTATCCTGATTTAAAGCTAGCTTGCGGATATCACTACCCCCTATAGCATTGCGGATAGCCTTGTCCGAAGCAGTCTCTTGATAGCTCTGTTTGATACTTTGCAGCATATCCCCCGATATGCCTCCAACGTTTTGCTGAGCATTGGCATAGATTGCCAGAGTCAAAGCAAAGGTTGAAATAATTTTTTTATTCATATTAAACGTACAATTGTGTTTGTTATTAAAGAACAAAAGTAATTATTTCAAGGGTGAGCTGCAAATGTTTTAGTTAAATCATTACTGAAAAATATCTGTTTCTTTAACTTAATTATTTTTTCAGTCGGGCATGATACAAAGCTGGATAGACACGTTTGCCATCCACTACTTTACTTTCAAAGATAATCACCTCAGAAACGGTAAATTTCCCCGGTCTTTTTATAGGAAACGCAGAGAGGTTGGCCACACTTTCTTTAAGACGGGAAAGCAGAGAGATATGAGGCCGGAATGGTGGTTTTTGTAATTCATATCCGTTTTTTATTAGTTCATTATGGAGATCGCTCCAGAGTTGATTCAATTTTCCTACACTTCCACTCACTCCTGCCCATACCGTGTGAGCCCTTGGAAAAGAGGGAAAAGCTCCGAGTTTGTCAATGTTCAGTCTGAACATTCTTTTTTCGGCAATCGTGTTTTCTACTATTTTAGCCAATGGTGGAACAGATTCTGGGAGCATTTCTCCCAGAAATTCGAGTGTTATGTGAAAATAGTCTGCTGGTTTCCATGAACCGTTTATTCCCTGCTTTCTCATTTGAAATTGTGATTCCAGAAGGGATTCCTTAACATAAACAGGCAGATCAACTCCAATGTATACTCTCATAATGTAATGTTTTATTTTGTTATCAGCTTGCTATTGGTACATAATATAAATGGGCTGAGGCTTCAGCTTTATCAGTTCCAGAGGTGTCAGCAAACGATGAGGCGGACGTCTCAGGTCGTTCTTGTAAAAGAGTTTGAAGCCGGTAAATTGTACCGGTTCCCGATAGATGTAAGCAATATAGGAGTCGTATTTCAGCCACGGTGGGCCAAAGCCGTCCATGTTCATCACAATCTGCACCTCAGGATGCAACACAATTCTATTGTAGTTTTTAACCATCCGTTGCGTAAAACGGTGTACAACAAAGATTTTCGGAGGAAGATTGTTTTCCCGCACCAGTCTTGCCAGATAATCTGAACAATAATTAATGTCATCTGCTTCGAACGACCCTATTTTTGTTCCCGGTCTGCTACCGTCTTTCATGGAGAACTCCGGATCAATAGCCAGATGTACGTGGGGCATTTTCAGATACTTCTCCAGCAAAGGGATTTCCTCCTTCACATTGCTTAATCCTACCTGTACATCCAGAAATACAATAGCATTTCCCATTCTGGCGATCGACAATGCAGAATCTATCTGGCTTTTGGGCATACGCAACCGGTATTTCCCGTCTTTCTGTGGAGAGCCTTGTGCTACTACGGCAATGTAATGAATGGCAGGCAGCACCGGTGTCTGTGGATCGGCATTTTCCCAGGCTCTTAGTTCGTTTTTTAATCTTCTCCACAATTCATTCGGCGGATATTCGCCTAGAACTCCCATTCTTTTCGAATAGAGATTACCATAATAGGCCACAATTCTTTTGAAAGGAAGTATAGCCCCTTTCTTAGGAAAGGGTTGATTTTTTACAGGCCATAATCCTTTGGTGTCTCCGTTCGCCAGAGTTTTTAGCTTTTTATTGTAAGCTGAGTCTGAATTGACCGGTTCCTTTTCTGATTTTGGAGCAGACAATTTGCTGATTCTCTTCTCTTTCGGGGATGGTCCTGCTTTTTGGATACATCCGTTGAGAATGCAAAACGCAATTATTATGGGGATAAGTTGCTTTCTCATAGATTAAATTGCTAAAAGGTTTAACCATGCTTAAAATTATAAAACAAAAGAAAGTGGCATAATGTTTTAGCATAATTTACGATAATGAGAAAGTGGTACACTCTTCAGCAATTATTACTCTACTGAGAAAACATATAAAGAGACTGACAAGATAATTAAGCAACAAAAAAATCGCTGTTCAAAATCTTTGAATAAGTTTTTGAACAGCGATCAGATATACTCTGTATTTTTTATTATTCTTCTCTAAACATCTTGTTTTTAACAAAGTTCATACCCTTTTCGTTTAATTTAAAAACATCCCAGCCATAATTACTGTCAATCTGACTTGAAGTCATTGATCCATATACAGATAGAATTTGTATTACTTGGGGAGATATACGATCTTCATTGTTCAAGAATTTTAATATAGACAAGTTTACGCTTCCTCCGTTTTTGTAAGCCATTCTGATTATTCTATCGGCTTTTTTTTCTTGTGCATTCATAGTAAATAAATTTGTTGTGTTAATTATTAAGGTATTCAGGTACAGAATAATAGCAAATGTTTCTATTTCTATCCAATGGAAATAGATAGCTTTTGTTTTTTTTTGTAAATGTATGTTTTTTTATTGATAAAGCAAAAATATATGAAGAATTTATATCAATATGTCTTAGTCACTCATATTGCCACGAATAAATAATATATTTTACCATTTTTGATCCATGAAAATGCAATGTAAGAATTAAAAATTGCTGAATTATTTGATTTTATTCGCCAATAAATAAAAACCATTCACCAATAATCTTCATTTATTGGAGAATAAATGGAAATTATAGACCAATGGTTGGAAATTATTGGTGAATAATTTATCGTGAAGGAATAACTTTTCTGTATATTTCTTCTATAAATAAATGCCTTTATTTTTATTTGACGCGCTTATAATTCCAAGATTTATGTGTAAGTTTGCATATTATAATTGATATAATCTATGATATTTTATTTTTCGGGAACAGGAAACTCTGAATGGATAGCCCGACAGGTGGCGGCTTATCAGAATGAAAAGCTAATCTCCATTGCAGACGAAATGATTGATCTTAATAATACATTCCAATATACCTTGGGAGAGTCTGAAATGATTGGTTTTGTCTTCCCAGTCTATTCGTGGGCTCCACCTGCAATTGTGAAAGAGTTTATAAAGAAGATCTGTTTTACCAACTACAATAGCCATTATTGCTTTTTTATCTGCTCGTGTGGTGATGAAGCTGGATTGACTCTGAAGATTATGCATGAGGTTATCCGCATGAAAGAGTGGGAGTGGAAAGCTGCCTTTTCGGTTATTATGCCTAATAATTACGTCTCTTTACCTGGTTTTGATACGGATCCGAAGGAGTTGGAAAAGAAGAAACTGGATGATTCGGTTGGAGATGTTCAACGAATAAACGGTCTGTTGGAAAGTCGCACTGAATACTATTTTGATTGCAAAAAAGGGAGCTTTGCTTTTCTGAAGAGTCGGATTATAAATCCGCTGTTCAATAAATATCAGGTTACGTCAAAGCCATTCTATGCTACGGATGATTGTATTTCATGCGGATTATGTGAAAAACATTGCCCAATGCATAATGTTAAGGTGGATGAAAAGCCTGTGTGGGGCGATAATTGTACCTCGTGTCTTGCTTGTTATCATATTTGCCCACGTCATGCCATCCATTATGGTAAAGCTACGCTAAAGAAACATCAGTATTTTCATCCGGAGCATAAGCGATACTAAATAATTTGAATGTAAAAAATATCTTTAGTTAAGAACATTAAAGTTAAATTCTTTGTTATTTGTTATAAGTAAAAGAGATCTTACTGATAATAAATGAAATGAAACAAAGGATAGACTATATTGATTTAGCAAAAGGTTTTTGTATTTTGCTTGTCATATTGAACCACACTTTTGGTCCGTTGAGTTTTGGTGAACCCAGCAGAATATTTTCATGCTTCAGAATGCCTTTGTATTTCTTCCTGTCAGGCTTGTTTTTTAAGAAATATGCAGGGCTTGTAAATTTTACACTTAGAAAGACCAATAAACTATTGATTCCGTTTGTTTTCTTTCTGGTTATAACTTATCTTTTCTATTGTGTAAAGTGGTTATTCGAGGGGCGATCTGATCTAATATTACAACTTCCTTTTAATATTGAAAAAGGATTCAGACTGGAAGATATTTATATAAATGGTCCTTTATGGTTTTTTGTCTGCTTGTTTGAAACTTCGGCTATATTCTATTTGCTGACTGTTTTTTGTGACAGTTTAAAAATAAAAGAAGAAGGACGAAAAGTGATTATGGCTGTAATTTGTTTTTTGGTTGGACTAATAGGTTTTGAATTAGGTGCTCATAAGATAGATCTGCCTCTTTGGATAGATACATCCCTCACTGCCATACCTTTCTATTATACAGGATCTTTTCTTAGAGAAAAAACAAATATTTTATTGCCAAACAAATTAGATAAGTTTATTCCGGTTTTCTTGCTGATCTTTGGAATGATAGTTTATCTTATGGCCAAACAGGTAACAATGGTATTAAATGAATATCAGGGAAGTTATCTCTCATTTTATGTAGTAGCTATAAGTGGAACATTGTTTGTATTACTGCTTTCAAAATTACTTTTGAAAGTTCCTGTAGTATCCTTTTTGGGTCGATATAGCGTAATTGTATTATGTACTCATATGATTGCGATATCTATTCTAAACAGATTTTTCTCTTTCTTTATTATTGCTAACGGTTGGTTGTCATCTTTATTAATATTGTTTTTTGTGGCCCTCATTTCAATTCCGGTAGCGAAATTCTTCCTGAGATTTTTTCCAAAATTTGTTTGCCAGAAAGATCTGATAAAAGTAGATTAACCAGCTATTGAATCTATTTGATGATCCCCATTTTCAAAAGAAGAAAGGTACAGAGGGTATCTCATGTGCGAAATAGTGCTTATTTTACCTTTTGTGTGATAATATACCTTTTATGAGATTAGTATTGCCTGATTTTTAATTAATTTTGTATTTCCTTTTCAAAACCAATAATAATTAGAGGAGGCGTAGCTGTTGTTTTGAATTTGAAACAAAATCAAAGGATTAACTGAAGATAACTTATGGAGAAACGGGTAAAATATTTAGATTTAATAAAATTCTTTGCGATATATTGTGTTCTTTTAGGACATGCCATGCAGTTTATTGGAAAGAATTTCTGGTCTAATCCGGTTTGGGAATTTATCTATTCTTTTCATTTGCCTTTGTTCATGATAATTAGTGGGTATTTTTTTTCTTCCTCTCTTCAACTTTCATTTGGAAGTTTTCTTAGAAAAAAAACAGCTCAACTGATTTTGCCCCCGCTAGTGTGGTATTTTATTCTATGTCTTTTGTATTGTTTCATTAATCCTTTTATTAATGAGAAAACAGCCTTGAAATTTTCCGTTCATGGACTGATAAGTAGTTTCTGGTTTTTAAAGTCTCTGTTTGGTTGTTATCTCATCGTATTTCTTTCCATGAAACTGATTAAGAATCAGTTGGCAGCATGTCTGATTACATGTATTGCTTTGTGTCTGATTCCATTTGGCGATCTGCTTTCCATTAATTTTCTGTTACCTTTTTTCTGGATTGGCTTCTTTTTCCAGAAATACAGAGTGTCTGTTGAGAAGAAAGCATTGTTTTTGTGGAAAGGGTGCCTGGTTTTATTCGCATTATCTTTGATTTTCTGGAATGGGAATTATACTATCTATAATAATCCGATAGAATTGCTCTCATTTAGTCCGTTCCATTTTGCTTTCGATTGTTTTCAGGTTATGTTATTCCGATTCTTTATAGGTCTGGTAGGAAGCTTCTTTTTTATTTTCTCCATACAGATGCTTTATAAAAGATCTGAAAATAATAAGCTGGTAGATATATGTTGTGTAATGGGAAAGTACACATTAGGTATTTATCTTCTTCAAATGGTTCTGTTTGAAAGATTATTTTTTGCCCTGGCTTTATATTTAGACTTCTTACCTGTTTTGGCTCTAACATTTGTAATTCTGGGAATATGCCTTTGGGGTATTAAAATGATTGAGAGAAATAAGTATACCCAGCTGTTTTTATTAGGCTCCTTACGGAAAAATGAGAGTTATTTCGGCTATAAATAGCAACTATAGAAAATCCACCTTTCCTGTTTTTATGTCATAGATTGCTCCAATAATCATTATTTATTTAGCTCTTCCATCTCTTATAGGATAGGGCTTTTAGTTTTTATCTCATCAATTGATATATGAACATTAAAGTGGCATACTGTACCCATGAAATCATCGTTCTTTGATGATTTATTTCCTTTATAAGAACTGTTTGCTTTTTCTACAGCAGGTCTTATTTTGGAAAGTAAAGAAGTGATGTTTCCTAATCTTAACATCATCAATGCCATTTGTTATCCTTAGTTTTTTCAGATTACCCACAAAAATATCACTTTTAATGCAATAATGTATGTTTTTTAATATGAATGTACATATCTCTATTCCTGAAGTAAGTCTAAATCTGGATTTTTGCAGAATAGATATCTACGACTTAAATTTTTAGAAAAGATGAAAGTATTAAAATTGTGTTTTATTGTGGCATTTGTACTATCTGCAATGACAATTTCAGCTCAGGAAATAGTAAAGAGACAAACAACCAAAACTCAGATTGCAGGAGAAGACTTATTGGGCTTGAAGTCGGGAGCAGATCCGAAAAAGGCAAATGTGGGAACTGCCGGATCATCCAGAAAGAAAGGTCGCCCAGTTATTTTTATTATAGGTGACTCTACTGTAAAAAATGGAAAAGATGATGGCAGCAATCACCAATGGGGATGGGGACACTTCTTTGCTGGCTACGTTGATACCACAAAAGTATCGGTAGAGAACCACGCGCTGGGTGGACGAAGTAGCCGTACGTTTATTACTGAAGGACTTTGGAACAAAGTACTTTCAGCTGTAAAGCCAGGTGATTATGTATTGATTCAGTTTGGCCATAATGATAGCGGATCACTTAATATGGGGCGTGCCCGCGCTTCGCTAAAGGGGAATGGCGATAACGATACCATTGTAGTAATGGAAGCTACCGGTAAAGAGGAAACAGTTCATTCTTTTGGCTGGTATATGCGTAAATATGCGAAAGATGTTAAAGCTAAAAAAGCAACTCCCATTTTATTATCACACATACCTCGTAACATGTTTACAACTAAAGATAGTGTAGCCGTTATCCGCAATAGTGACAGCTATGGACTTTGGACTAAAGATGCTGCCGCAATGGAAAAAGTTCCATATATTGATCTGAACAAGCTTGTAGCTGATAAGCTTGATAAAATGGGAAAAGATGCTATTCAGCCATTGTATTACGGCGATCATACTCATACTTCGAAAACCGGAGCAATATTAAATGCGCAGACTGTTGCCGAAGGTATCAGAGGACTGAAGAATTGCAGACTTAAAGCTGTTTTGAAGAAATAAAATTAAAATTGAACAGAATACCCCAACTTTATAAAATCCCTGTACAAAGCCTCATCGTACAATAGTTTTTACTATGTCGATTAACATAAAAACTACGGTAAAAGTAAAGCTGTAAAAGCTTTGTTTTTACCGTAGTTTTATAAAGAGAAAGCACTATAAATACTTTTTCAGTGGTCTCACTTTCAATCCATCCTCTTTCTCTGTTTTCTTAGATTACAGGATTTTGTATATTGTACATTTACACAATGTATTTGTTTATAATTGGAATCTGCTTTAGAAGAGCTGTGCTGGCTAAAGATAAAATAAGTACAGTTAATACTATCATAGGCACTGATAGTATAGGGTTTACAGACAGTGTATTTATTCCGAAATGACCGAGAAGGTAGATAAATAAAGGATGAAGGAGATAAATGCCAAGTGTGCACTCTGAGATATTAGTGATTATTTTTTTTGTTTTGTCACTAAATTCAATTTTAGATACTCTGTAATTAAAAAAGGTGAAAATGCCGAGTGTCACCATTGCCACATTGGGAGTTAGGTCGTCATAGAGTAACTCTATTGGGGTCCCTTTGATGTGTGAAATTATGGCAGATCCCAGTACGGTTATAATAAAACCAGCGATCCCCATTATATAAATGTATGTTCTGGCTTTCTTATTTAAGTTAATCATCCGTTTGAAATAGTAGCCGGCAATGAAATATCCGATAAAGCCTAAAGGTATAAGCATAGACGTTTCCGTGAAAAACTCTTCGTATATCATTTCTGTAGATTCCAGTTTCCCTAATTGGTAAATAAAGAGAAAGGCTATGTATATGAATAGAAAGTACTTCACAACTTGTGCGTCACTAACTACTTTTCTTAGAATGGGAACTAAAATATATAGTCCGATAATCATCTTTAAAAACCACAAATGGGTAGTTCCTTCGCTTTCTAAAAAACTATCTATAATATTATTGATGAAATTATCCGGACCTGAAAAAATGAAGTTATAAAATAAGCTCCAAACAATAAACATAAGGACAAACCTTAGAATTTTCTTTTTGTATAAATCAGAAAGAGTTAGTTTATGAGAAGCGTCTAACAGAAAAACGCCACTGATCATAACAAATGCAGCAACAGAGAACCTAACCAGGCTTTCATAAAAATTAAAAGTCTGCCATTCAAAAGAGTGTACGTTAACTTTGTTCCAGTTATCGCCGGAAACGTGTATTGTAATTACTGATATTGCGGATAAAATGCGGAGCAAATCTAAAGAAAGATCTCTATTTTTCACTATTAATCAATATAGGATAATCGTTAGCTATACAAATAATGGTGCGAAGATAAGCAAAAGTAACCTAATCTTCATTATTGATAGAATAATTTTGTATTTGCTTATATTAAGGAATTTACGATTTATTGTAATTAATATTGAGAGGACTTTTATATATGTTGTAATAATTTAAAATAGAAAAGTATGATCATTCAAAGTTTCTGATTCTACTGATGTTAATCATTCTGATAACTATTAAGAATTTAAAATAAGGATTCAACATCTGCTATAGGCCTGCAATATTTGCTAAATGTTTGGCATGTGCAAATAATACGGCTTTGATATAAAATATTTATACTTCATAAAGCCAAACTTATGAAGTAAATATTATCTTTGTTTTGAAATTGATTTGAATATCGTTTAATATTCTTGATGAAATGAATAAAATAGATAATGTATATAGGTATATGTGTTGTTTGTTATTCTTTGTAATTGTAATTAGTCAGGTTATAGCTCAGGGAAATGAAACTGGTTTAAAAAACGATTCAATAACTCTTGAGAATATGTTTCCAACAGATCGCGAACCGGAACAATTTGCTCAATATCCGGGAGGAGATGTTGCATTGCTCAGGTTTATTAAAACGAACTTAAATTATCCGGAGCAATCAAGACCCTTTGGTACTCATGGGAAAGTCTATGTACGCTTTATCGTTTCAGAAAATGGAGATGTGAAAGATCCCCGGATAATACGTTCTCCGCTTGATGTTTATTGCAACAAAGAGGCTCTTAGGATAATAAAGATAATGCCAAAATGGATACCGGCCAAAACCAATGGGGCGAATGTTCCTATGAAATTTGTAATTCCAATTGAATTTATTGCCCCAAAGAAAATAAAGTAGCTTTTGAATACTAAAAAATAGTTATAAAGTGATAGTGAAAAACATTTATATTTTGATCATTACGGCAGTTCTGTCTTTTGTTTCCAATCATGCAATGTCGCAGGAAAATGAAGATATGAACCTTGAACTGAATTCTTTGTCCAATGAATCGGTAAGAGTTAATGTTGAACTGGATGATGTTAACGACAGAATTACTCTCAAACTTAATTCTAAAGAAATGCTCTGTCTCAATGATTACAGGGGATTGGAAGAAGATATGAAGATTTTGGGTAATAAGTTTATTGTCATTCAGTATAGAACCAGAGGTGGGAGTGGCGTTAAAGTGAGAAAGACTGCACTTATATGTATCTCTAATGGCAAATTTTGCAAAGCATTAGATGTTTTGTCAACGGAAAGCTATGAATTTAAAGACACTTACGATAAAGCTACGGATTCTTTAAAATTGTATAATGAGAGCGGTTTATGTACATTAAGATTGGTTGATTTACAAAATGAAGGGCAGGGTTTTATGTTACATGCAATTCAATATGAAAAGGTAAAGTCTAAGTTTAATAAAAGGGATAATTACGAAAAAACGGATACAATAAAATTTTGCTTTGATGAGAATAATAAAGTATTCTATACAACCTATCTCAGATTGGAAGGAAACTATAAAATTGAAGGCGAGATGAACTCACAAAGGTTTTTTAAAGGGCAAAAGTACCCTTCTATTGATTTAAAAAATAATCAATATATTTTCATTGACAACGTTTGGTACAATAAGATGCGTGATAACCATTTGGCCGAAATCTCGGGTTCTTGTAAATAGGAAATTTCAACTTTATATGTGGCTGCAAATATTTATAATCCGATAAGATAAGAACCTACAAGATTGCCTCCCATATACCTGTTATAGAAATAGAGATTGCAGCCAACAAGTTAAAAATGAAACCTATGTTCCATAAGCTAAATTATGTAACTTGCAGTCAGTGAATTAGCTCATTCTATTTAAAAATACTAAACCAAAGTATGTTTTGTTAAGGAATTTGCGGGCTTTCAGTTTTATCTCTAAATTGCGCCGTTTTTCAATTAGACTTAATAATTTGTAAGAGAACTTATGGAAAGAATAATCTTATTTGTAGTGGTTTCTGTTTTTATAATCGGAATATTGTTGATGTTTTCTTAAAATGTCGGTAGCAATTCATTATAAGTTCTAATTTTATTTGATGTATATTTGTAATCTATTGGTTGAGTTAAAAATGATTGATTCGGCCAATGGATTTGTTATATATATCAGTAGATAGGTTTATTGTTTAACCAGAATGGTTTTTATGTATGAATAAAGTGTATAAGTATTTGTTTTGTCTGTTATTGATGGGCATGGGAATAACTCAGGTAAGTGCTCAGCAAAAGGATAAACCGGCAGACCAGAAGGTTGCTGCAGATGTGAGAGGTTACATAGTAAAGGTGGGTGATGTTGCTCCCGATTTTGAAATGACTCTTACTGATGGTAAGAAGATAAAGCTGTCTCAGTTCAGGGGAAAAGTGGTGATGCTGCAGTTTACTGCCAGCTGGTGTAGTGTTTGCCGCAAGGAGATGCCTTTCATTGAGAGTGATATCTGGCAGAAGAACAAAGATAACAAGGATTTTGTGCTGATGGCTATTGATCGTGACGAACCACTGAAGACTGTTCTTGGCTTTAAGGAGCAGACAAAGATTACTTATTCGCTGGGGTTAGACCCCAAAGCCAATATCTTTGCCAAATATGCTGATCGTGAAGCTGGCATTACCCGCAATGTGCTTATCGACAGAAATGGAAAGATTGTGAAGATGACTCGTTTGTATAATGAAGAAGAGTTTGCCGGACTGGTGAAAGAAATTGAAAAAGAACTGAAAGCAAAATAAGCATTGAGACGATAAAGCTGACTCTATAATAGCGCATAAAAGATTGCCTGGGTTAATGTGGAATACATTTAACCCGGGCATTTTTATTTTAAGAAAACAGAACCGGCAAATAGCTAAATAATAAGGCAAAAGCATATAATGTAACGTAGAGAAAAGTATTTGTTATATTGGATCAGAAAATGTAATACAGAACAAAGTATGTGTGTTATAATGTTGTTATTCGAAATCTGATAGTGAGGTATATTTGTACAAGGGAAATAAATAGCCTTATTAGAAATTTTAAATAGAAAAACTGTTATGAATACGCAATTTCAAAAAGTGTCGATGCTTGAAAAGATCGGCTATAGTTTGGGAGATTGTTCTGCCAACCTAGTGTTCCAAATGATGATGATTTATCAGACCAAATTTTACACGGATGTTTTTGGTCTTGAAGGTGCTGTTGCCGGAACTGTAATGCTGGTTGCCCGCATTGCCGATGCATTTGTTGACCCAACAGTGGGAATTTTGTCTGACCGGACAAAAACTCGTTTTGGGAAATTCCGTCCGTGGGTGTTGTGGACTGCATTACCTTTTATGGTGTTCTATGTTCTTGCCTTCACCAATCCGGGTATTGAAGATAAAGCTTTAGTGGCACTTTACGCAACAGTCTCTTATACCTTGCTGATGTCAGTCTACTCATTTAATAATACTCCTTATTCTTCATTAGGAGGAGTAATGACTAGTAATATCAGGGAGCGTACAAGCATAACATCTATTCGTTTTGTGGCAGCTACCATTGCACAGTTCGTTGTGCAGGGATTACGCTTCCGCTTGTAAGAAAATTCTCTGCAGGAGGAGACATAGCACATGGATGGTTCTGTACCATTAGTCTGTTTGCTGTTATCGGCTTTATCTTTTTAGTTATAACTTTCTTTTCCGCCCGTGAACGTATTACACCTCCGGCCAGTCAGAAAACCAATATCAGACAAGATCTTAAAGATGTTGTGGCCAGTCTTCCGTGGCGTGCAATGTTCATTCTTACTCTATTTCTTTTTATAACTCTGGCAATGTGGGGCAGTGCAATGAATTACTACTTTGAAAATTATGTGGATGAAAATGCTCTTTATGATTTTCTTGGTAAAATGGGGCTAGTGGCAAAAACATCTTCTAATGGTGTTTGGCATAATATTCTGAATGCTTTCGGACTTATAGTCAGCAGTCCGGATAAAGCGTATGAGGTAGGTTTTGGAGTATTTAATATGCTTGGAGCATTAGTACAGTTCTTTGGCGTTATTTTCCTGTCGGGCTTTTTATCTAACCGTTATGGGAAAAAGAGTGTATTTATTGTTTGTCTGGCTTTGACAACCTTGTTCACAGCTCTTTTCTACTTCCCTGGAAAGGCAGATGTAGGAACTATGTTTTTACTGAACTTTCTGAAGAGTCTGGCATATGCTCCAACTGTACCTTTGTTGTGGGCTATGATTGCTGATGTTGCCGATTATTCTGAATATGTAAACAACCGTCGTGCTACGGGATTGGTTTTTGCCGGTGTTGTGTTTGCTCTGAAAGCCGGATTAGGTATTGGCGGAGCTATTCTGGGCTTCTTGCTTTCCGGATTTGGTTATATATCGGGAGCTGGTGTTAATCAAAGTAGCACTGCAATAAATGGAATAGTTCTTTCATCAAGTCTTATCCCTGCATGTACATTCTTTGTAGCTGTTATGTCGCTTTATTTCTACCCCATTACAAAGAAGTATAATGAGAAAATGCAGCTGGAATTGCAGTCAATCAGAAGCAAATCTAAAAATTAATATATAACTTAATATCATGAAAATAAAATTTCGGACGCTCTTATTATTTATTGCAGCTGTTTCAATGAGTTGCAAAGGTTCTGAACCGGTAACCTATTCAGATTCAGCTTTAAAAGATATTGCAGGTAAATATTTCCTTATTGGAGCAGCGGTCAGTACCAGGCAGGTAGCCGGTCAGGATGCAAATGCTCTGCGGATTATTAAAAAGCATTTCAATTCTATTGTTGCTGAAAATTGTATGAAATCTGAAGTGATTCATCCTACAGAAGATAGTTATAATTTCACTGATGCTGATGCATTGGTGAAGTTTGGAGAAGAAAATGGAATGAAAGTTATAGGACATTGTCTGATATGGCATTCGCAATTATCTCGCTGGTTTTGTGTAGATAAAGATGGAAAAAATGTATCTCCGGAAGTGCTGAAAGAACGCATGAAAAATCATATTCATACAATTGTAGGCCGTTATAAAGGCCGGATAAAAGGTTGGGACGTGGTTAATGAAGCAATTGAATCGGATGGTTCCTGGCGCAAGACTAAGTTTTATGAGATTTTAGGTGAGGAGTATATTCCTCTGGCTTTTCAATATGCACATGAAGCTGATCCGGATGCAGAATTGCATTATAACGATTATGGCATGGATGCAAAAGGAAAACGTGACAAGGTTGTAGAGATGGTAAAGAAACTGAAGGAAAAAGGACTTCGTATTGATGCAGTGGGCATGCAGGGACACATGGGTATGGATTATCCTCGTTATGAAGATTTTGAAGAAAGTATCAAAAGCTTTGCTAGTACTGGTGTGAAGGTTATGATTACGGAGTGGGATATGAGTGCTCTACCTACGGTGTACACTGGGGCTAACATTGCAGATGCATTGACTTCTAAAAAAGGACAAAATCTTTATCCTAACGGCCTGCCCGATTCTGTTTCATTGGCATGGAATAATCGTATGGAGAAATTCTTTAATCTGTTTATCAAGCATTCTGATGTTATCTCTCGCGTAACTGCATGGGGAGTAACTGACGGTGATTCATGGAAAAACGGATTTCCGGTAAGAGGAAGAACAGATTATCCATTGTTGTTTGACCGCAATTACAACCCTAAACCATTTATAAATAAGATTTTAAATAGCTCAAAATAATAGTGATGAAGACAGTAAGATATTTAGTTGAAAATGATTATATGGCAGATCCTGCTGTACATGTGTTTAACGGTAGGTTGTACATATATCCTTCCCATGACTGGGAATCAGGAATTCCGGAAAATGATAATGGTGATCATTTTGATATGAGAGATTATCATGTGTTCTCTACAGACGATGTGATGAACGGAGAGATTAAAGATCATGGAGTAGTGCTGAAGGTAGACGATATAGCATGGGCCGGACGTCAGCTTTGGGATTGTGATGTGGCATGTAAAGATGGAAAATATTACATGTACTTTCCGTTGAAAGATAAGAATGATGTTTTTCATATCGGTGTTGCCGTGAGTAATTGTCCCGAAGGTCCTTTTATTCCTCAGTCGGATCCTATAAAAGGTAGCTACAGTATTGACCCTGCCGTACTAGATGATGGCGATGGGAATTATTATATGTACTTTGGCGGTCTTTGGGGCGGACAGCTTCAGCGCTATCGGGATAATAAAGCCTTGGAAAGTGCTTCTTTCCCGGCCGATGGCGAACCTGCCATTCCTTCACGTGTAGTAAAATTGAGTAAGGATATGCTTGAGTTTGCGGAAGAACCTAAGCCTATAGTTATTCTGGATGAAACTGGTAAGCCATTGACGGCAGGCGATAACAACCGCAGGTTCTTTGAGGCTTCGTGGGTGCATAAATATAACGGGAAATACTATTTCTCTTATTCTACAGGTGACACTCACCTGTTATGCTATGCTATTGGTGATAATCCTTATGGACCTTTTGTTTATCAGGGAGTGATATTGCCTCCGGTAGTGGGATGGACTACTCACCATGCAATAGCCGAATACAAGGGAAAATGGTATTTGTTCCATCACGATTGCGTTCCTTCTGGTGGTCAGACATGGCTTCGTAGTCTGAAGGTTTGTGAACTGGAATATACAGAAGATGGGAAAATAAAAACGATCGCTGTTTAATCAATAAATTATAGAATTGGATGAATTGTTCTGGTAAAAAAGTACCCTAAATTTATGCGCGGGCAACTATATCATTTTTTTGTATTCCCTAAATTCAAGTGTTAAATGCAACTGATGGAATTTTAGATTGAATATTTTTTCAGAGAAGGGGAAAATGTTTTTCTTCCCCCCTTTCTCTGATGGGATAAAATAATTATCTTGTTCCCTCAATCTCCTACAAAATCAGTTACAAGATGAAACATTTAACCCAAGAACAAAGATATGAAATTTCTGCATATCTTCACAGTGGAAAAAGTAAAAGTGAGATAGCCTCTCTTGTAAAGGTTCATAAAAGTACCATAGGCCGTGAAATCATTCGTAATTCTTATGGCTCCTGGCATCAGTACATGCCCCGTGAAGCTCAAAAGAAAGCTGACTTAAGAAAGAAATGTCGCCCTGGGAAAGTAGTCTTTACCCAAGAAATGAAGGCTCTTGCAAAGGATCTGCTAATAGAATTTAATTATAGTCCGGAACAGATATCAGGTCGGTGCAAATTACAGTCGATTCCCATGGTTTCTCATGAAATACTTTATCAATGGATCTGGAAAGATAAACGTCAGAAAGGACGCCTTTATAAATATTTGCGCCGAAGAGGGCGAAAAAACAAAAAACGCGGCTCTGAATATAATAGTAGAGGGATACTTAAAAATCGCAGAACTATTGATCAAAGACCTGCCATTGTAGAGGAACGCAAAAGGTTTGGTGATTTTGAAATAGATTCTATAATTGGAAAGAATAAAAAGAGTGCACTAATGACCATTAATGATAGGCTTACCGGACGCTTATGGATACGCAAACTTAAGGGGCGTGATCCAAAATCAATGGCAGATACGGCTATTAAATGTTTAACATCATTTAAAGGGAAAATCTTCACTATAACCTCGGATAATGGGTTTGAGTTTGCTTTTCATAAAAAAATAGAAACAAAATTGAGAATTAATTTCTATTTTGCCAAACCCTATCATTCTTGGGAAAGAGGAGCAAATGAAAATATAAATGGATTAGTCAGGCAATACTTTCCTAAGGGGACAGACTTTAGTGAAGTAACTGAAAAACAGGTAGAAATAGTAGAAAATTTAATTAATTCAAGACCGAGAAAAAGGTTGGGATATTATACCCCAATGGAGTTTATTAATACATTAAAAAAACATAGGAGAGAGTTGCGTTTATAACTTGAATTCGGCTTCTTACGGGTTGGTATAAAATTGCCCGCGCCTAATAATCAATTCATTATCTTTAAAAGTAAAATAGTAGGACGGAAAAATTGGCGAGCTTTTCTCGTTTTATGAATGTGTTTTGAGTTAAAAAGTGTTTCTCATTTGATTTACAGCACTATAGATCTGCTAATTCTGTATTCACGAGCTGTTTTAGCAGTAAAAGTATGCTGTGTTTTAATAATGTGTTTGCATTCGTTAACATAATGGCTTTCGCAAAATTAGGGATTAAGTTTTCTGGATAACTTATTTCCAATTTACTGTATAATATATAATATTGCTGACCTTAAAAACTCCTTGCTGTAAGGCTTTAAATGTCTTGATACTTTTTAAAAACGTCAAGACTTATTCTTCAACATTACTTGAGACTTTCAGAGAAATCATTTGGCAACTATTCTTAATAGTTTTTTCTGAAAAATAATTGGCCAATCATTCAGATTTATTCTCCAATGATTTTTATTTATTGGAGAATGGTTTTTATTTATTGGCGAATAAAATCAAATAATTCAGCAATTTCTATGGTAGCGGGGTTGTCTTTCTTTTTTTCAGAATGCAAAATAACGATCAAACATTATCCCCTGAGAATATTGCTTGAGCAAAGATAAGTTTTGTTTCGCCCGGGAGAATGCTTTTGGATAGTAAAAAAAACGAGAGTACCACATACGGTAATACCCTCGTTCTATTAATAATGCTTATCAGATTTGCTCTGCTTTATATCCCGCTTTTTCAACCTGACGGATAATCTCAGCAGCTTCTTTATCTGTTTCTATAGTCAGAACTTTATCTTTTGAGTTTACGTCAATAGACCATGCTTCCGGCTTTACTATTTCGTTGAGGCTTTTGCCAATATTAGCAACACAGCCACCACACACAGCACTGGTTTTGAATTTTAATGTTTTCATTTTTATACTTGTTTTTATAAGTTATTGTTTATTTCTTCTCTTTTTCTTGTACGTCGGATACTAATACTGCTGTACATTTCACCTTATCGAAAGATTTAATCAGTTTCGCAGGAGTAGTTTTTTCAGCATCGTACTTAATCACCACAGTGCGTGATGGTACGTCTGTCTTTATTTCTTTTACTCCTTTTTCAAAACGAAGCATATTGTCTATCTTTGCTTCATGAAGTTCACAAACCATCTCTTCTACTTTAAGAGTGGCACTTTTAATATCCTTTGCTGAAACACCTGTGAATGCGAAAAAGATCGCTACGATTGAAAGAAAAAAATTTGTTTTCATAATCTTGTTTTTTTTATAATTATTCAGTCATTCTTGGTAAATTGAAACGTATTCCTACATAAAACTTGCTGCCGTGTTGCACTGGGCCCCATATCATTGTGGAATCAAAATTAGGTCCGTAAGGATCATTGGCAGCAATGATAGGATTCTTCTGTGTAAAGCCTGTCAGATTCTCTGCTCCGACATAGATGGAACCTAAACGGAAGAAGCGGGTAATCTGTGCATTTAGCTGCGGATAACCTTTATAACGTTCACCCCATGATGCTGCTCCGTCTGCATTGGTATAAGGTGATGGCATACGTCCGCTGCCGTTAAACTGAAGAGTTGTGTCGAACTGCCATATCTTCAACGGTGTTTGATAAGAAGCTGTAATCAGTCCTTTGTATTTCCCGGTAAGCGGCTTTTCTTTTAATACTCCGTTGTAAGTAGTCTTCACATCTGTCATACGGTAAGCTGCAGTGAGGGTAAAACCTTTGAAGAAAGGGTAGGAAGCTTCCACCTGGAAGTTCTTTGCATACGATTTTCCGTCGAGATTATAAAAACTCACCGCATGAGGATTAGTATCCATATCGGCCACTACTTGCTTAACAAAGTTGGTATAATAATACTCTGTGTTAACGTTTAGCGTTTTGCCGGCTATAGGCAGATAAAACGATGCGCTGGCTCCGTAGTTCCATGCTTCTTCCTGATTCAGATTATCGGCAATATTCACATTACGACTGCTTGCAAGAAGATAATTGTTCTCGGCCAGTACATGGTTATTGCGATATCCCTTTCCGGCAGAAAGACGGAAGTTGACGTACTCATTCATATTGTATTTAACATGTGCACGTGGAGTAACAAAGAATCCGTACTGACTGCTGTAATCGCCTCTAAGTCCCGCCATCAAAGTCCACTTTTCCGAAGGAGTATATGTGTACTGCGCATAAGCTCCCGACACAGCTTCTTTTGTAAAATCGCTCGATTTGCCCAAAGAAGCATCGTGAGTAAGTCTGTAATCCTGATCATAAGAATCATAGTTGAGGCTTAATCCGGTAGACAGATTATGCTTCTTGGTGAAATCTGTTTCAAACAAAAGAGATGCATATCCGTTCTTCTGATTCACATAGTAGAGCTTTCTTCCAAAGAAAGAATCCTGATTATGCACACTTCCCGAAAGGATCAATGCTATACTACTGTTTCTTTTCGGATCGAGGATAAAAGCATTCTTGGCAAACAGTTCCACACGGTCTGTATTAATTCCTATTCGATACGGATTGCTAACATCACTCATCTGTCCGCTGGCTCTTTTCTCACTCAATCCCTTGATTCCTGCCTGAAGCATGTAGTTGCCGGAATGATATGCCCATCGGTTCTGTAAGTTATATTGCTCCATGGTGGGAGAGTCATTGAATCCATCGTGGTTATCATCACGCTGCATAGTTTCATTTTCATAATGAGCAAACACCATTGTGCTGAGGTTTTTGTTCAGCAATACGGAAGCATCGCTGTTGGCTTCAATACGTCCCATGGAGTTTCCGTATAGATTCGCTGAAACAATATCGGCAGTCTGTGGTTTTTTATATTCCACATTAATCTGTCCCGTGATTGCTTCGTACCCGTTCTTTACAGAACTGGTTCCTTTGGACACCTGAATGCTCTGCATCCACGGTCCGGGAATGTATCCCAGTCCGTAAGGTGATGCAGCTCCGCGAAAATTAGGTATATTCTCTGTCAGCATCTGCACGTAAGTACCCGACAAACCAAGTAGCTTAATTTGTTTGGCACCTGTAGCTGCGTCACTATATGATACATCTACCGAAGGATTTGTTTCAAAACTCTCACCCAGATTACAGCAAGCTGCCCGAAGCAACTCAGTAGAGGTGATGGTTTGTGAGTTCAGAATGCCGGCTCTTGATTGTACCAATCCTAGTTTCCTACCGGTAACCTGAACTTCCTTTAATTCAATACCCGGTTTGAGCTTTATTTCTAAAGGGGGGACAGTACCAGAATATATTTTTACTGTTACCGGCTCATAACCGATAAAGCTCACAGTTAGTTCTTTGTTGCCTTTAACGGACTTTATTTCAAATTTACCGTTGACATCTGTTGTGGTTCCAACGGTACTGTTTTTCCACGCAACGGTTGCCCCGATTACATGTTCCCCATCTGTATCGGAGACTGTTCCTGTAACGGACTGTTGTGCATAACTGCTCGTGGCCATTATAGCCATGAGTAATGCGATATATATTTTCATTATTTCTGTGTATCTAAAGTTGATTTAATATCATAAACTCTTAACTGCCACAGTAAACCATGACAGTACGAAGCTGATAATTAAATCACTAATACACAAAAGAGGTTGAGGTAATGCCGCGAAGAGTCGGGACCAGGTGGGAAGCCATAGTCGTCATTTAGTGCAACCTCAGGTTGAGATGGTTGATAAGAATATGGAGAAAAGACGTCTGCAACCAGATTCAGAATAGGGGTAACAGAGATAGAGGCGGAAGCCTTCTCGAAATTACCAATCTTTAGAATCGTAGTTTTGTGGCAGTCGTGACCTTTACTACAGTCATGGCTTTTGCAACAAGACATTTTCATCTCTTGCTTTTGCTGGCAGCAATAGCTTGTAAGCGGTACGCCTGCGCCTATATAGACGAATGCAAGTACCAGCGTATAGATGAATATTTTTTTTAGTTGTCTCATTACAGTCTGTGATATTGACTGCAAATATAACAGATATTGCCTGACTTGGTTTTTCTTTTAACTTCTTTTATTTGATCCTGATTTCGTTTTTAAGAGGTTTCTGCCACCCGAATAACTGTTGGTAGTCACTTGGCTAAACATTATAGATTGCAGTATTGTTGGCATATTCAAGACTATAATACCCCCCGTTATCTGGGCTTAATTTACATATAATCCAGAGATCGGGGGGTATTATACTTTACCAACATCATGCTATATCTTATTTCATAGGCATGTTTTTCATTTTTGGAGTATGTTTCATCTTTGTAGAATCCTTCATCATCTTCATAGTTCCTTTTTTCATTTCTTTCTTTTCTACCAATGTCATACCGCATTTTGGACATTTACCCGGTTTATCCATTACAACTTTAGGATGCATTGTACATGTATATTTCATAGCATGATGCTTACTCGTTGTGGTGGTGGTAGTTGTTGTAGTAGTGGTGGTGGTTTTCTTTTTATTCTGACCATAAGCACTATTAAAAGAAGAACCGCAAAAAACTAATCCTAAAACAAGAATTAGTGAATAAATTTTTTTTGTTTTCATAATACATCATTTACAATTATTAATCACTTCTAAAAAAGCAGATCATTAGACTTTTGTTTTAAAGAGATCATAAAGATGAAATAACTCTCTTAAGTTTTTCTTTAACTTCTGTGGCAATATTTTCCAGACTTGAATTATCTATTGCCATCATAGAAGCAACAGGATCAACCGCAGCTACTTCTATTTCATCTTTAGCTAGTTCCTGAATAATTACATTACAAGGAAGCATAGTTCCAACTTTGTCTTCACTTTGCAATGCCTTATAGGCGAATGAAGGATTGCAGGCTCCTAAAATTTTATATCTTCTGAAATCTACATTCAATTTTTCTTTCAGTTTTTCATGTAAATTGATTTCAGACAAGACACCAAAGCCTTCATTTTTTAATGACTCGGTAACCTTGATTACCGCTTGATCAAAACTAATATTCAGTTTTTTACTAATGTAATATTTCATTGCTTCATATTTAACCCCTACATATAGATAACAATAACCTTAACTACTTTGATTTAGAAACTTACAAACTTTAACTGCATTGACATATTAAAAGCTCCATTTAACATTCTACATATTCATTCCTGGCATGCTGCTAGTTTTCTTTATTTTAGGTTCATCTTGATTCATCATGCTTTGCTTACCTTCCAACTGTGCACTGGCATCAATAGAGAATGCCCCATTGGTTACAATTTCTTCTCCGGGCGCAAGTCCGCTCAGTACAACATAAGCTCCCGAAAGCGAAGGACCAAGAATTATCTCCCGCATCATAAAGGTCGGAGTGGGAGTCCCGGATACTTTGACATAAACAATAGAACGTTGTCCGGTCCATAATATAGCTGATTGCGGAATAACCAACTGGTGTTTATATTGAGCCAAAGAAGCTCTTAGATTTCCAGTGACAAACATTTCCGGCTTTAATTTACCGTCGTGATTGTTTAACTCTACTCTTACTCCGGCAGTGCGCGTGGAAGGGTTGATTAGAGGATCTATAAAAGAAATTGTTCCGGAAAAATGTTTTCCAGGAATTGCCTGAAGAGTAAAATCAACCTTACCACCTTGCATTAAGAATGGTAAATCGCCCTCGTAAGCCTGAAAGACAGCCCACACACGAGATAAATCAGCTATCTGGAAAAGCACCGCGCCCTGATTAATGTAATCACCTTGATTTATTTGTTTTGCAATAACCTTGCCACTGGTAGTTGCCTTTATCTCTACAGTTGGAGATACTTTACCAGATCCTTCTATTGCTAAAATTTGCTGATTTGTGAGATTCCATAAACGTAGTTTCTCGCGGGCAGCATCAAGTAAATAAGCCTTCTGCTGAGAATCATGCATTCTGGCTATTTCCAATAATTCCTGTTGCGCAGTATATAGTTCAGGAGAATATATTGAAGCAAGTGTTTGTCCTTTTCTCACAGATTCTCCGGTATAATTAACCCAAAGACGTTCCACCCGACCATTTACTGTAGCTGTTTGCGATTGCATCAATCGTTCATCGGGTTGAATCTTTCCATAAAGACGCAACTCCTTCACCGGATTCTCACGACTAACAACTGATGTCTGCACATTAGCCAATGACAAAGCTTCTTCGGACATTTGAACGGCATTAGGATCAATAGCAGCAGAGCTGTCTTCAGATGAGCCACTTTCCTTTAAAGGTATTAAATCCATGCCGCAAATAGGGCACTTCCCAGGTTTATCCATTCTGATTTGAGGATGCATAGAACAGGTCCAGATGGTGTGTTTCTGTTCATGAACTTCTTTTTTTGCACTAGCCTGTATATCATTGTGGCCAGAAGAATGGAAAAATAACCATCCTAACGCCAGTCCTACGATCAAGATTAGCAGATACCGCAAAGAACTCTTTTTCAAAGTCTCATTGATCCATTTATTATATTGCTTTCCCATTTTATTTCTTATTTATAATCAGATCATCTTTAGCTATTATCTTCTCAAATTCAGCAACAGCTATATTGTATTCTACTACAGCTTCCACCTGTTTTAAACTGTAGTTTAATAAATCCCGTTGTACCTGCAACACATCCGTTAAGCTTGCACTAGAGGTTGTAAACTCACGAAGCATTAGTTCGAAAGTAGTTTGTGCCATTTTATGCTGTTTTGCATAAAGAGCAATCTTACGTGAGGCATCGGCTATTCGCAGGTTTATAGCCACGAAGCTTGCCTGCAATTCATTCCGGGTATTTTGATATTCCAGTTCAGCAGATTGTTTCATTAATTTGCTGTCTTTAAGCTGAGCTTTGTACTTTTTCCTGTAAATAGGTAAAGTAAGTTTAACCATAGGCATTATCATATCCATTCCATTCATACTGTTCATGCTATTCATATCTTCCGGCTTCTTCTTATTAATCATATACTCCAGACCAATCCCTACCATGGGATAGCCCATCTTTTTTACCATTTCTCCTTTAGCTTCATAAGAGGAACTTTCTGCTTTCCACATGGAAAGCATTGGATTTTGCTCTACAACTCTCTGCCATGCAACATCATTATTGGCTATAAATGGTTTAATTAACAGGGTATCTGGCACAAATGTAGAAGTAGCAGACGCACGCCCCAATAAAGCATTAAATGCTGCCATAACTGTAGTAAACTGAGATTGCGTAGTTTCCAAAGTATTTTCCAGTTCTGCCCTTTCAATCTGAATACGTAGCACATCGGACATACCTACACTGCTTCCGCTCATTGATGAAGAGGGCATAGCTCCTTCCATGGATGCCGACTGACTAGAAGGTGTTGCCAAGGATGATGATACACTTCCCGATGAAGCACCTCCCATTCCAGACATTCCGCTGCCTCCCTGAGTAGCCTGCATTGCCTGGGAAGTCGATGAAACTGCAGAAGATCCCGACGAGTAAGAAGATGAACCACTTGATTTTCCTTTAATGCCAGGAGATTTGTACCTATAAAGAGCAATCTCCTCCAATGATTTCAACAGTTTAATATTCTCTCTTATATTAGTCAGTTTAGCCTGAATACTGTTTAACAGGTACCATTGAGCCTGAACATTGTAAATCACATCAAGACTGCTGACTCTGAATTTCTCGTAAGAGGCATTTGCCATCCATAACATCTCGGCCTTTGCAGCTTTCAAGGTTCCAAACCATGGAAACATCTGCATTAAATCCAGTGTTCCTATTTGCTTGCCATTAACCTGTTCCATTGATTTCAGATAGAAACTAAATCCAAATTCAGGATCGGGCAGAGATCCTGCAGGAGCTATACGCTGCAAGGAAGCCTGATAAGCTGCAAAGTCTGCACGCACTTTCGGATTGTTTTTAACAGCCTGTTCTACATAGACGGCAAGACTATCCTGTGCCCTGAGATGGTTGGCGTTTGCTGCCAGTAACATGACTGACAAACAAACATATTTAAATCTTATAGTCCTTTTCATCTGATTGAATTGAATAGTTAGTTTCAAGTTGTTCGGGCAGTCGGTTATGCTTTACGGCATGTTCTCTCCACCAACACTGAAGGACAGGCACCACGAACATAGTCATGGTTTGAATCAGCATTCCACCAAATGTGGGAATAGCCATAGGTACCATTATATCAGAACCTTTTCCGGTAGAAGTGAGCACCGGCAACAAGGCAATCAAAGTAGCTGCCGTGGTCATTGAAGCAGCACGTACCCTTCTGAGTCCGGCCCTCACTACAGCTTCACGGATTTCATCTTTATTGGTAGGCTTCTCATCAAGAAACATCTGATGAATATAGGTTCCCATCAAAACTCCGTCGTTGGTAGCAATACCAAAGAGAGCAATGAATCCTACCCAAACCGCCACACTCAGATTAATGGTGTGCATCTGAAACAGATCTCGCATATTCATTCCTGCAATACTAAAATTAAGGAACCACTCCTGACCGTAAAGCCAGATAAGTATGAATCCTCCGGCAAAGGCTACAAATACGCCCGAGAAGTGAATGAATGATGCCGTTACTGACTTGAAGCGGAAATAGAGAATCAGCAATATCAGGATTAAACTGATTGGTATTACGATCAGCAATCTACTGGTTGCCCGAGCCTGTTGTTCATAGTTTCCGGCAAATTTATATGTCACCCCTTTGGGAAGTATTATCTTATCTTCCTTGATCTTGTTATCCAGTACTTTCTGTGCTTCATCCACTACATCGACTTCAGCTTTACTTGATAACTTATCAAAGATAACATAACCTACAAGGAATGTATTTTCACTCTGTATCATCTGTGCCCCTTTGGCATAATTGATATCTGCCAGTTCATTCAGAGGTACTTGTACTCCATTAGAAGTCGGTATAAGTATCTGACCAAGTGATTGGGGATTGTCTCGCAGTTCCCTTGCATAACGTAGACGAATAGGAAAACGTTCGCGACCTTCCACGGAAGTAGAAAGTTTCATTCCACCCACTGCCGCACCGATAATCTCTTGCAGATCGGAAACCTTAACTCCATAGCGCGCCATATTTTCTCTGTTCAGCTTTATCTCCAGATAAGGAGCACCTACAGCCCTGTCATAAAATACAGATGCTGGTAGTACTGAAGGAACCTCTTTCAAAACCTGTTCCATCATCTTTCCCGATTTCTCAATTGATTCCAGATCGGGGCCATAAACTTTCAGTCCCATAGGCACCCTCATTCCGGTGGAAAGCATCACCATACGGGTAGCAATGGGCTGGAGTTTCGGAGCAGACGTGAGTCCGGGAAGATGTGTTACTTTGACTATCTCATCCCAAATATCATTTTTGTTTTTAATCTGAGGACGCCATTGACGATAGTATTCTCCATATCTATAAGGAATCAGGCTGTCTTTGGAGATTACACGGAATCCTTTTTCCGGGTCGTACGTTTTACCTCCAATAAGCATAAATCGTTTTTTGTGATCTACTTTAAACCTTGCCCTCTGACCATTTTCATCCAACATATATTCCGGACGATAATTGATTGTATTCTCATACATCTGGATAGGTGCAGGGTCGAGAGCTGAGTTTACGCGTCCCCATTTACCTACAGCTAATTCTACTTCTGGAATTGTTTTCAATCTTCTATCTAGTTTCTCTATATTCTGAAGATTCTGTTCCACTCCGGAATGTGGCATACTGGTAGGCATCAACAGATATGATCCTTCATCCAGACTAGGCATGAATTCCTTTCCTATACCGGGAAATTTGGCGCTGGCACCACTCCAAAAAGATGTTTTTCGAAATGTGTTCCAACCTATAGTTTCAAAACCTTTAGCTACAAAGCCGAATGTCTTATCAAATCCTAGCCAAATTACTACGCCAAACAATAAAGTAAAGACAGGAATAGCAATAAACTTCAATCTGTTAGCCAGGCACCAGCGAAGAATCCTTTCATAGTGAATAACCAACGACCATAGCAAGGCCAATATAACTGCTACTATGCCTGCCACGAAAAACATATTGATCAAGATTCCATTTTGAGGTCCTAATGGAAGCCATTCTGATGATAAGATATAGACAGCAGTTAGCAGTGTTATGCCTATATTTATATAATTAGGGTAATGCTCCTTCCCTGATTCCCATTTATAAGCCAGCAAATTATTTATTCCTATGGCAGTCAGAGCAAGCGCCGGTATTACACCACTAAAGGCAAACAAGAATATACCCGCTGCTATTAGCAGAATATTTGCCACTTTGCGGATGCCTCGTCTGGGTATATTCAGAGAAAATATCCAATAGGCTAATGTGGGAAGTAAAACTAAACCAAGAATAAAGGCCGATCCCAAAGCAAATGTTTTGGTATAAGCCAGCGGATGAAACATTTTACCTTCCTGTGCCTGCATGGCAAACACCGGAATAAAGCTTATAATGGTAGTAAGCATTGCAGTGCTGATTGCTCCGGAAACTTCCGTTACAGAATTAAAAATGAGCGTTACAAGATATTCTCCATGAGCTTTTCCTCTATTCTCGGGGAAATCAAGGTGACGGACTACGTTTTCCATGAAGACTACTCCCACATCTACCATTACACCGATGGCAATGGCGATTCCCGATAGAGCTACAATATTAGCCTCAACTCCTACATAACGCATGATGATGAAAGTACTTAGCACGGCAAGTGGCAATATACCCGCTATTACTATGGATGCACGCAAATTCACTATCAAAACAATAACCACAATGATACAAATTAATATTTCGTGCGTCAAAGCACTTTCCAGTGTACCGATTGTCTCTTTTATAAGTTGGGTACGATCATAGAACGGAACAATGGTTACTTTGGAAACTCTCCCGTCGGGCAATACTTTTTGAGGCATTCCGGCTGCAGTCTCTTTAATTTTATCTTTGACATTATTAATAACCTCCATCGGATTTGAACCGTATCTTGCCACAACAACAGCACCAACCGCTTCCATACCTTCTTTATCCAGCCCTCCGCGACGGGTTGCCGGACCGTAATTTACTGTTGCAACATCTTTTATTCTTACGGGAACATTGTTTCGCGAAGTAATTGCAGCGTTCTCAAGATCGGCAAGGTTTTTAATATAACCTAATCCACGAATAAGGTATTCCACTTTATTTATCTCTATAGTCTCGGCTCCGATATCGAGATTACTCTTTTTAACCGCCTCCATTACATCCATCACTGACACTCCGAAAGAACGCATTGCATCAGGATTCAGATCCACTTGAAACTCCTTCACATATCCACCAACGGATGCAACTTCGGAAACACCTTCGGCACTGGACAATGAATATTTGACATAATAATCCTGAATGGTTCGTAACTCCTGCGGATCCCAGCCACCGGTAGGTTTCCCTGTTTTGGAATCTCTTCCTTCAAGCGTGTACCAAAAGATTTGTCCCAATGCAGTGGCATCAGGTCCTAAAGATGGTTGAACACCTTCGGGTAAAGTTCCTGAAGGCAATGAATTCAGCTTTTCAAGTATCCGGGAACGGCTCCAATAGAATTCCACATTATCATTAAAGATGATATAGATAAAGGACATTCCGAACATGGAAGTGCTACGTATGGTTTTAACTCCGGGAATGCCAAGCAGAGATGTTGTTAATGGATAAGTAATCTGGTCCTGAATATCTTTGGGTGACCTCCCCATCCATTCAGTAGCAATAATCTGTTGGTTATCGCCTACATCAGGAATGGCATCTACAGCTACAGGGTCGCGCGGAAGTAAACCGCCGTGCCAGTTAAACGGAGCAGTAGCCAGTCCCCAAACAATAATGACAATCAATAAAATGGATGTGACAAGCCTGTTTTCAAGAAAATACTTTATGATTCTTGTCAGCATATGTCTTTTGTTTTTTGCTATATAGAATTGATATTCAATATTAAAGAAAAAAACAAATACATTGTTGTTATTGTTTAAAAAGCAAATGGAATAAATTATAGAGTAAACAAATATACGTCATTTGCAAAAATATGAAGTAAAAACATCCGGCTATTTTTTGTAACCGGATGTTGGTAAATATTTGGTTCTATATACTGAAAACCATTAAGCAATTTTTTTCCGTTTATTCGCCAATAAATACAAAGCATTCTCCAATAAATGAAAAGCAATAACCAATGAATTTTTAGCTATTGCTTTTGCAGGAATCGAGAGCTTGCAATGCTATGCTTTATTTGATCTTGATTTCGTTTTCAAGAGGTTTCCCGTCTATGAAATCTTTTATATTCTGAAGGGTAGTATGAGCAATATTGCTTAAAGCTTCTTGTGTGAAAAAAGCCTGATGGGAGGTTACAATCACATTGTTGAATGATAACAGGCGGGCCAGTACATCGTCATCTATAATCTTGTCCGACTTATCTTCGTAAAAGTAGTCGCTTTCTTCCTCGTATACATCCAGTCCGGCTGCACCTATTTTTTTATTTTTCAGACCTTCGATCAGTGCATTCGTATGGATCAGTTGCCCCCGTCCGGTATTGATAAGCATTACCCCATCTTTCATTTTGCTGATAGAGTAGTCATTGATGAGATATTTTGTTTCGTCTGTTAGCGGGCAATGAAGAGAGATAATGTCTGAGTTGTGATAAAGTTCATCCAAAGTGGTATACACAACCTGGTTTTCTCTGGCAAAATTATAATCGGGATAAAGATCGTAAGCAAGAATGTTCATGCCAAAGCCTTTCAGTATGTGGATCAGAATTTTAGCAATCTTCCCTGTTCCGATAATACCAGCTGTTTTTCCGTGCATATCAAACCCCATTAAACCGTTAAGAGCAAAATTTCCATCACGGGTGCGCAGGTATGCCCGGTGTGTTTTTCTGTTCAGTGCCATCATCAGTGCAACAGCATGCTCTGCCACTGCGTAAGGAGAGTAAGCCGGTACACGTACCACTGTCATTTTCCCTTGTGCTGTGGCAAGATCTACGTTATTAAAACCGGCACATCGCAAAGCCAGCAACTTTACTCCGTACTGAGCCATTGCATCAATAATCTCGCTATCGGCAATGTCATTAACAAAGATGCACACCGCATCGGCATCCTTGGTCAGGATTACATTGTTTTTGTTGAGGTGTCCCTTAAAGTATTTAATCTCGTAATTGAACGCTTCGTTAGCCTGATTAAAAGAAGCTTCGTCATAAGGTTTAGTATCAAAGAAAGCAATAGTGTATTTTTTCATGTTTATCTATATTGTTAGGTTTAATAAACAAGTATCAGCGATGAATGTTTAATCTCATCACTTTTCTTCTAAAGGTATAACTCTATTGCAAACTTACATATAAATCTTTGAATTATAAACGCGTCAAATAAAAATAAAGGCACTTATTTATAGAGGAAATATACTTTTTCTTGTGTTATAATGATCTATCTTTCAGAAATGCATTAAACTCTTTTTTATAACTGTCGCTGACAGGGATATATGTTTTGCCAAACACAATGCGATTACGGTCTATTATCTTGATCTTGTCTACATGCACAATGAAGGAACGGTGTACCCGCATAAATCGTCCCGAAGGAAGAAGCTCTTCCATTGATTTGATACTCATTAGTGACAGCAATGGTTTGGAATCGTCGTCGGTACAGATTTTAATATAATCTTTCAATCCTTCAATATAGAGGATGTTATCGAGCTTAACCTGAACCAGTTTATAGTCGCTTTTAACAAAGATACTGTCAATCTCTTCTTTTGCTGCCGTAGCGGCGGGCGTAGCCTGGGGTACATTTTCCGGTGCCAGGGCAGGTGCTGCCGGACGGCGAACTATTTCAAACCATCGCAAGGCTTTGTTGGCCGCCTGTAAGAAATCAAGGTAACTGATGGGTTTAAGCAAATAGTCGAGAGCATTAACTTTGTAACTGTCTAAAGCATATTGGTTGAAGGCTGTGGTGAAAATAATGCGCGCCTTTTCACTTATCATTCTGGAAAAATCAAGTCCGTTTAGACCGGGCATCTGAATATCGAGAAAAATGAGATCTACCTCACTACTCTGAATTTCATTCATTGCCTGTAATGCACCCAGATACTTTCCTGTTAATTTAAGAAAAGGGGTTTTCAGCACATAACTTTCCAATAAATCGAGTGCCAAAGGTTCATCGTCAATAATACAGCAGTTTAGAGTCATAGCTTTGTTTTTTAGTTTGTTATATTATTATCCGTTATTTATAACCAATTTGGAAACATATACATTGTCTTTTATTTCCTTTTGCCAGGTATAGCGGTTGGGATATAATAGATCAAGTCTTTTTTGTAACGATTCCAATCCGATGCCGGATCCACTCTTATCATTTTCATTCTTTGGAAAATAACTATTACTTATCTGGCATTCTATTGTACCATTCTCATGCTCCTCAAGCTGGATATTGATAAAAGAAGGAAAACTATAGCTAATTCCATGCTTAAAAGCATTCTCAATAAGGGTAATGAAAAGCAAAGGAGCTATTTTAGTTGGGCTGTTCTGAGGTATATTGAAGTTTACATCGATCTTAACATTATCTGAAATACGAATTTTCATAAGTTCAATATAGTTCTTCATGAACTCAGTTTCTTTTGCAAGAAGCACAAAAGTTTGATTGTTATCATATAGCACGTATCGCAATAGTTTGCTTAAATCGTGCACAGCTTGTTGAGCCTTGTCAGGAGAAAATGCTATTAATGCATAAATATTATTCAGCGTGTTTAACAAAAAATGAGGATTTAGCTGATTTTTCAAATTTCTCAGCTCAGCTTCAGCCATACTTTTTTCAGCTTCGCGACGCGCAGTTTCCATATCTGTCCAGCGATAACTTACCCTGATGGAAACACATAACCCCACTGTAAGAATTAGTGATAAAAAATCACGGAGAAAGAGAATCTTTCTATGGTGAAAATTCCCTTTTATTTCTTCCATATGAGGGTCTGGTGGCATTGGAGGCATTTGAACTGATTGCCTGGAAGAAGCCGGAAGCGCAGATACAGGGCCTGATTGAGTTGCAAACCCCGGCTTTGCTGATGGTATCGACGAGGTTGTAGCCGATACTGCCATTGAATCGGGCATTTGGGGCCTATATTCAGAAGAATACATAGGCCTTGGTGGAAAGTTTATCTGTTGCCAGAAATGTAGACCAATGCTCACTGCTGTTACAAATATAATATTGATTATAATAAAGCGTTTAAGCTGCTGACGAAAGAAGTAATGAGGTATTAAATAGAAATAGTTCACATAGAATACCACAAAAAAGGAGATAGGTACCATCGAATGCCGAAGGTACTCTATCCAGTTTATAGTACTGGTTCCCTGTTTATTCATAAAGAAAAAGGGAAAACTAAACATTAAGCCCCAGCCTATCAGGTGGATAAGCAGTTCAAGGAGACGGGCATTTTTTTGTTGTTGCTTCATAATTGTTGCAAATATAATAAATTGAAGTCGGGATGAAACTTTTCTATGTAATTATTCATACCGTATAGCTTCAATCGGATCAAGGTCAGCGGCTTTCTTTGCCGGATACCAACCAAAAAAGACTCCTGTGATAGAACAAACTCCAAAGGAGAGGAATACACTCCATGGTTGAATATAAATAGGCCATTTAGCAATGAGTTTTACTCCAAATGAGGCTCCAACGCCAAGTATTACACCAATAATACCCCCGGTGATACTTATTAGAATAGCTTCAATAAGGAACTGGCTCAGAATATCTATGCCTCTGGCGCCAACGCTCATTCGTAAACCAATTTCACGGGTGCGCTCTGTAACGCTGACGTACATAATGTTCATAATACCAATACCTCCTACAAGTAATGAAATTCCAGCTATACAGGCTAAAAGAATTGTCATAAGGTCAGTGGTGGAACTCAGCATAGTGCTGAGTTCCTGCTGACTGCGGACATCAAAATCGTCTTTGTCTGCATCTTTGAGTTTGTGATTGTGACGGAGTGTTGTTGTAATTTCGTCTGTTGCTTTGTCTGTCATGTCTTCGGTTAGGGCCGAACAATAAATCTCCTGTAAGTGTGTTATGGCCAATATTCTTTTTTGAATGGTGGTATATGGAGACAGTACTACGGCATCCTGATCCTGTCCCATACTGTTGTATCCTTTACTTTTCAAGACTCCGATCACTTTAAACGGAATCTTATTGAAACGGATTACTTTTCCTACCGGGTCTTCTCCTCCGGTAAATAGATTATCCACAATTGTTTTTCCTATCAGGCATACTTTTGCAGAAGCAATTACATCCTGATCGGAAAAGCTTTCTCCACTCTCTACTGATAACTGACGAATGTTCAGGTATTCCGGAGAAACACCGTAAATGGAACTTGGATAGTTATTGGTTCCATAAATAAGTTGCCCGCAGCTATTCACCACAGGAGAAACGGCGGCAAGGTATTTATTGTTGTCGCGCAAGGATTTGTAATCTTCAAGCTTCAGTGTTTCCATATCACTTGCTCCCATACGTACCCCTCCGCTTTCCATATTTCCCGGATGAATCATTATCATGTTACTTCCCATCTCGGAAATCTGGCTCTGAATACTTTTTTTTGAGCCTTGTCCGATGGCAAGCATGGTGATAACTGATGCCACACCTATAATAATTCCAAGCATGGTAAGGAACGTTCTGAACTTATTATTGTCCAGAGCCCTAAGTGCTATCTTAAATAAATTTGTTCCGTTCATTTTTTATTCTTTTTCAATGGGCAAAGCATCCAGGGCTTCTTTGGCAGATAATATATGCTCATTTATCTTATCCTCCACAACACGACCGTCTCTTAAAATAATGTTACGGCTGCAATATTGTGCAATTTCAGGATTATGAGTAACGAAAATAATAGTTCTTCCTGCTGCGTGAAGTTGCTGGAAAAGTACTAAAATATCGAATGATGTGCGTGTGTCCAGATTACCGGTAGCTTCATCAGCAAGGATAATCACCGGATCGTTTACCAGTGCACGGGCAATGGCTACTCTCTGCATCTGTCCACCGGACATCTGATTGCTTTTGTGCATTAGCCGGTCGCCTAGTCCTACTTTGATAAGAGCCTCTATGGCTTTCTCTTTTCTTTTGGTTGCCGATATACTTGCATTATACATCAATGGTAATTCTACGTTTTCTATGGCAGTTGTTTTGGGGAGCAGATTATAGCTTTGAAATACAAAACCAATCTTGCGATTACGTAGTATAGCCCGTTCAGCCTTTTCCATATCACGCACTTTTACTCCATCCAGGTAATATTCTCCTGATGTGGGAGTATCAAGACAACCCAATAGATTCAGAAGTGTAGACTTACCGGAGCCGCTGGTTCCCATGATGGTAACGAACTCACCTTCGCAGATGGAAAACGACACGCCCCGTAGGGCATGTACCGTTTCCTCTCCGACAATGAATTGTCGCTTGATGTTGGTTAGGTTTATAATTGATTTGCTGGTCATTGCTATTTTGTTTTATTTGCTCCCGGGCGTTTTGGCATGAATGGAGACGTTTCGCTGTCTTTTTGTTTATCTCCCTGAGCAACTTGAGCCGAATCCTTGCTTTGTCCGAGCATTTGTCCTGATGTAGCGTCTACAATAATCTCTTGTCCAGCTGAAATGCCTGATACGATTTCAGTCAGAGTACCATTCGTTATTCCGATTACTACAGGTATTGCTGTGAATGTTTTGCCTTCTCGTTTCCACAAGATTTTGTGAGTGTCGTCCACCTTGATTCCTGCTGCTTTGACTACTTTATCTTCTGCTCCAATTAATTCCTCAGGGTTAAAGCGCAAGGCTTTTGATGGTACGCTCAGCACACCATTCTTCTCCAATGTATAAATTGTGATATTGGCTGTGAGTCCTGGTTTAAGTTTCAGGTCAGGATTTGGTGCATTAACCACTACCTGATAAGTAACTACATTGTTTGTGGTAGTTGCTTCCTGACGAACCTCTGTAACTTCACCTTCAAATGTGTCATTAGGATAGGCGTCAACAGTAAAGCTTACGCGTTGTCCCTTTTTTACATTACCTATATCAGCTTCGTCTACATTAGCAATAACTTTCATTTTCTTCAGGTCATTGGCAATGATAAAAAGAGTTGGTGTGCTAAAGCTTGCGGCAACTGTTTGCCCAGCCTCTACCGAACGGGAAAGGACCACTCCGTCAATAGGAGAGGTAATTGTGGCATATCCTAGGTTTGTCTGAGCTTTGTGCAGATCATTCTTACTTATATCATACGAATTTTTTGCTTTTTGATAATTGTAATAAGCCGTTTCATAATCACTGTCGCTAACTAAGTTTTTTGCATGGAGTGCTTTTGTACGATTATAGTTTTTCAGTTGATAATCATATTCCGTTTTACACGAAGCCATGCTGCTTTTCTTTGAAGCAAGTTCTGTGAGCAATACAGTTTTATCCAATTCTGCAAGAAGCTGACCTTTTTTTACTACCGAGTTATAATCAACAAATAGTTTGCTTACAATACCTGAAACCTGAGTACCAACCTCAACCGAAGTAATTGCATTGACTGTTCCTGTAGCTGTAACCATGTTGCTGATGTTCCCGTTTGAAACTTTTGCTGTTTCAAAGGTAACTTTATTTTGAGGAGCAGGTCCCCATAGCATCCATGTGGCAATTCCTATAACAAGGATACCAATAACAGATGCAATGCTTATTTTCTTTTTCTTATTCATAGTGTAATCTTTTAATTTTTCAGTGCAATTTGCTCTCCTTGATAGAACTTCAATAGCTGAATGTTGAGAATAGCCATATATTTTGCTTGTAACACTTCTTGTTGCGCACTTAGCAGGCTATTCTTTTCAGTAAGCAATTCCACAGTGTTTTTCATTCCAAGGTTAAATTGCTCATCTATCAGTTCGTAGCTGGTTTTTGTTGATTGGAGTTTTTCAACCGCTGCTTTAAAGCGATTCTGAGAAGAGACTGCATCGAGATAGATTGTTTCGATTGTTTTAAACAGAGTCTTTTGCTCATTTAACTCACTTAGCTCACTATCCAGCACCTGAAGTTTTGCTTTCTGAACAGCACTCTTTGTTTTTCTGTTATTGAAGATAGGTACACTGACTGAAAGACCAAGAGAATTATTCCATCCATTTTTTACTTGCTGCCCAAAAGTAAAGTCGGTTCCTGTTGTGTGACTGGTACCTATTCCCGCTGTAAGACTTACTGTTGGCATGTATCCTGATTTAGCAATTGATACATCCATATTTGCCGATTGAGTAGTGAGTTTACTACTTCTAATTTCGGGCATGATTGTTAAAGCTGTGCTATATACATCCATTTTATTAGGTAGAGTGATTATTACTGAACCATCATTTAATGAAGGAAGTTCAAGATCCATTTCTTCGTCTCCGCTTAGCTCCAGTAACTGTTTAAGTTGTAGCTTGTAATCTTTCAAAGTGTTTTCAGCAACAACCAATTGATACTTATCAGTGCTATACTGAGATTCAAGTTGGGCAACATCACTTTTTGATTTAGAGCCGGCCTTTAATAACTCTTTAGCACGATTAAGCTGAGCTAGCGAAAGTTCAACTGTACTCTTATTGGTCTTTACAGATTCATATGCATATAAGATTTGTACATAGTCCTGTAAAAGAGCAATCTGAATGTTATTTTCAGCCTGACTAATAGATAATTCCTTTATACTGTTCTGTATAGTTGATTGTTCGATAGCTTTGGTGCGTTTGCCACCATCATAAACAGTTAAGTCAGAATTAAAACCATAATTTCCGTTGTAACTGTTACGCGCTGAACCTTCTGCGTTGTTCAATGGGCGACTTACGTAATTTTGACTTGCAGAAAAGGAGAGGCTTGGAAACATGGCAGCCTTTGCTGTTTTAGTATCTTCCTGACTTTCCTGAAGGGTAATTTTACTCTTCTTAATTTGAATGTTTTGCTTCATTGCATAATCAATGCAAGTTGCCAGGTCCCACTTCTTAGGTTGTTCCTGAGACCACCCTAGGTGTGAGATGAGCAATAAAAGCAAAATCATTATCTTCCGGCAGCATTTCATACTTTCTTTTCGTTGGTAATATTGCAAAAGTATGTGCTGGTATGAAGAAATAAAATAAAAATATACCGATCGGATAATTATATCGACAGATGTTTTGTTTTTATCGATTATTTACTTTTCTTTGTTGTGTTAAATATCTAAAGTTATGCTTAAAAGAAATATTATTGTACGCATATATTACTTCTATGTTGAGGGCTTTCGTTCCATGACTTTAGGCAAAACCTTATGGGCGATTATCCTTATCAAGCTTTTTATAATGTTTTTTATTTTGAAGCTATTTTTCTTTCCCAACTTTCTTGGGAAGCAAAAAACGGAAGTGCAAAAACAAGATTATGTAGGAAATGAATTAATAAACAGAGCTAATCCTAATAAATAATAATATGTTAGAAAGTATAGATCCTTCTTTAATTGATTGGTCAAGAGCACAGTTTGCTCTCACTGCAATGTATCACTGGCTTTTTGTTCCGCTTACGCTGGGACTGGCCTTGATTATGGCTATCATGGAAACCTTGTATTATAAGACCGGTAAGGAGTTCTGGAAAAAAACAGCTAAGTTCTGGATGAAGCTGTTTGGTATTAATTTTGCGATTGGAGTAGCAACCGGAATTATCCTGGAATTTGAATTTGGAACCAACTGGAGTAACTACTCTTGGTTTGTAGGCGACATATTCGGAGCTCCGCTGGCAATTGAGGGTATTCTGGCTTTCTTTATGGAATCTACCTTTATCGCTGTTATATTCTTTGGGTGGAACAAAGTAGGAAAGGGTTTTCACCTAGCTTCAACATGGCTTACCGGAATTGGAGCCACTCTTTCTGCCTGGTGGATTCTGGTAGCTAATGCATGGATGCAGAATCCTGTAGGAATGGAATTTAATCCGGATACGGTTCGCAACGAGATGATGGATTTCTTTGCTGTCGCTTTTTCTCCCGTAGCTTTAAGCAAGTTTCTTCACAGTGTACTCTCCGGCTGGATATTGGGAGCAATATTAGTAGTAGGGATAAGTGCATGGTTCTTGTTTAAAAAACGTGATCGTGAATTTGCAATTGCCAGTATGAAGATTGGCGCCATAGTAGGTCTGGCATCTTCTTTACTTGTTGCCTGGACTGGCGATAGTTCTGCTTACCTAGTGGCACAGACACAACCAATGAAACTTGCCGCCATGGAAGGTTATTATAACGGACAGCAAGGTGCTCCTTTAGAGGCGGTAGGCTTTCTTAATCCAGATAAAAAGTCGTATAATGATAATATCTATCCTTTTATTGTTGATATAAAAATGCCCAAAATGCTCTCTTTCCTGGCTACGCGCAATTTGAATGGTTACGTTCCGGGGATTAAGAATATTATCGATGGCGGATATAAATTAAAAGATGGAACAATAGCTCTACCTGCTTCTGATAAGATTGCAATGGGGAAAACCGCTATTTCGGCCTTGTCTGCTTATAGGGCTGCAATGAAAGCGGGAAACAGGAACGATGCAATGTTTTGTCGTGAAATACTAAAGAGCAACATACAATATCTTGGCTATGGATACATAAAGGATGTAAATGATCTGATTCCAAATGTTATGCTGACTTTTTATGCTTTTCGTATCATGGTTATATTAGGAGGCTATTTTATTTTATTCTTTGCCTTGGTTCTATTTATGGCATACAAAAAGAATCTGGCAGAGATGAAATGGATGCACTGGGTTGCTATGATCACAATTCCTTTGGGATACATTGCCGGACAAGCAGGATGGGTGGTTGCTGAAGTGGGCCGCCAGCCATGGGCAATACAGGATATGCTTCCTATATCAGCCTCAATTTCTAAACTTGATGTTGGTTCGGTGCAGACCACTTTCTTTATCTTCTTGCTACTCTTTACAGTTATGTTAATAGCAGAAATCCGTATTATGCTGAGAGAAATAAAAAAAGGTCCGGAGGCCTGAGAAAAACAATATAAATTGATTATTTAATTCGTCATTATTATGAATACAACATATATATTATTGCAGCAATACTGGTGGTTTATTATTTCTTTGTTGGGAGGATTACTGGTCTTTTTATTGTTTGTTCAGGGAGGAAATTCACTGCTCTTTTCTGTTGCCCGTACCGATGAACAACGCAAGATGCTTGTAAATTCCACCGGACGAAAATGGGAGTTTACCTTTACCACGCTGGTGACCTTTGGAGGAGCCTTCTTTGCTTCGTTTCCTTTGTTCTACAGCACTAGCTTTGGTGGTGCTTACTGGCTGTGGATGATTATTCTTTTCACCTTTATCCTGCAGGCTGTGTCTTATGAATTTCAGTCCAAGGCCGGAAACTTACTCGGTAAAAAGACTTATCAGACTTTTTTGGTGATAAATGGAGTAGTGGGACCGGTTCTTTTGGGCGGAGCCGTAGCTACTTTCTTTACCGGATCTAATTTTTATATAAATAAAGATAATATTACAGACCAACTGATGCCGGTTATTTCTTCCTGGGCCAATGGCTCTAACGGACTGGATGCGCTGCTGAATATATGGAATGTAGTTCTTGGTTTGGCTGTATTCTTCCTTGCCCGTGTGCTTGGTTTGCTTTATTTTACAAATAATATTGATGACGATGAGTTACAACCAAGGTTTCGCAAGGCATTACTGCCTAATGCTGTTTTGTTCCTGATATTCTTCCTTGCTTTTGTGGTGCGTTGTTTACTCGCTGATGGTTTTGCCGTTAATCCACATACCCAGCAGATTGTGATGGAACATTATAAGTATCTGAATAACTTTATTGAAATGCCAGTGGTACTTGCTCTTTTTCTTGTGGGTGTTGTATTAGTACTTTTTGGAATTGGGAAGACTATCTTTAAAGGTATATTTAAAAATGGCATCTGGTTTGCAGGAAGCGGAACTGTTTTAACTGTTCTGTCTCTATTCTTGTGTGCCGGATTGAATAATACCGCTTACTATCCTTCTACAGCTGATCTGCAGAGCTCGCTCACAATTGCCAATAGCAGTTCCAGCCTCTTTACGCTTAAGACAATGGCTTTTGTTACTATCCTAATTCCATTTGTTGTAGCCTATATTTTCTATGCATGGCGAGCACTTGACAAAAAGAAAATTGATTTGAAGGAAATGGAAGAGGAGGGACACTCTTATTGATATTGTTTCAATTGAATATTGAATATAGTGATTACAAATAGTGACTCTGAGTTTAGAGCAAAAAAAAGGAGTCACGCCTGACTCCAACCTTTGTTAACCTTAAATCTAATACTATGAAAAACACAGTTGCAAAGGTACGGCTTTTTAGGAAATCTCCAAGCGTTGCTTTATAAAAAGCATGTTCTATAACATGATTTAATATTTTGAACTTCCAAATGTTTAATAATGTAAATAATTTGAGTGGAATGAAATTTGATTTCAGAAACCAGTGAAATGGTGGATGAAAGAAAGTTTGTTTATGGGCAAAAAAAAAGGAGTCACGCCTGACTCCAACCTTTGTTAACCTTAAATCTAATACTATGAAAAACACATTGCAAAGGTACGGCTTTTTGAGAAACCTGCAAGCGTTCTCTAATAAAAAGTGTGTTTTATAACATGTTTTATCATTCCTGTAGTGAAATGTTTAAGAATATAAATAATGAACGCTGATTTTGCATTGATATACTTCTCTGAGAACAAGGAATGGTACTAGCCTTTTTGTGTGGCAAGATTAGTAATTTCACTTAAAAATGCAATACCTTTGCAGGAATTTTATTGTAAGTTGTCTTTTTGCATTGAGCAAAGACACGATTAACTGAATGATAGAAATGATGGAGAATAGGGAATATTTTGATAAGTACGAAGAGAGTTTGACAGATGTCTTAGTGCAACTATGTACAGGATTAGGTGCAATGAATGGGCAGCTTCTTGCTGCTGAGGAATTGGAAGAAAAATGGAAAGAGATTGCACCTGAATATATGGTGGATGCCGTTCCTCAAATAAAGGATTATCCTACTGTTTCGGTTGCATGGGCTGCTTATCTTGGAATAGGCCTTGCCGTTCTTTGGGATAAAGAGTGGGGCAAGTATAAGGATGATCCTGATTTATACAAATTCTTTGTACGGCCACGTGGGTTTGATTGTATGGACGAATTTATTGTAGAGGAGTTACTTGGTCTTGGATTGGAATCGAAAGAATTTACGGAGATTGAAGGAGTGATACGTAGTTGTGCCAGAACAGCTGTTGATATGATCAGAAAAGAGAATATTGAACCGCAAAGCCCTGACGCTTTTTATGTGTTTGCTCGCTCCGTAAAGGTGCTTTTCAAAGTTGGTGTGTCTGTTGCACTGAAGCGTCTGGGATACAAGTACGAAAAGGTAACGGTGACTAACCCCTTGCATAACTAAAATCAGCCTGTCAGAGTTGCAGGCAAAAAAAAGGAGTCACGCCTGACTCCAACCTTTGTTAACCTTAAATCTAATACTATGAAAAACACGTTGCAAAGGTACGGCATTTTAGGAAACCTGCAAGTGTTTTGATGAAAAATGTATGTTTTATAACATGAATTAATGTTTTGTATTCTCAAATGTTTAATATTGCAAAATGGTGAGTACGGAAATGGGTATGATATTAATGAGATGATAAATTGTTTTTCTCCGATTATAGATAAAGATACCACTCGTGTGGTAGTGGGCACAATGCCTAGTGTGGATTCTCTTCGTTTCAGTGAATATTACGGAAATCCCAGAAATCAGTTCTGGAAGATTCTTTTTTCTGTTTTTGAAGGCAGTCGCGTGCCGTTGAATTACGAAGATAAAGTTGCTACGGCCAGGTGTCATGGTATCGGACTATGGGATATTCTGGCTTCCTGTAAGCGTCAGGGGAGCCTGGACAGTAATATCAAAGAGGAATCATTCAATGATTTTCCGGCTCTGCTTAAAGAGTACCCCAATGTACGGATGCTTATATTCAATGGACAGAATAGTTATAAGTACTTTCTGAAAGCTTATGGACAGTTACCGGGAATAGAATATCGGGTAATGCCTTCCACTAGTCCGGCAAATGCGATGAAGAACTTTGAAACCAAGAGAAAAGAGTGGGAAGATGCCATGTGTTTCGTCTATAAAAAATAAACATTTTGAATCTACAAATATTAAAGTATGTTATGAAACATACTTTTCCTTGGTAAATGTTTGGAGATGTTGCAAAAGTCCGTACCTTTGCAACTGTGTTTTTCATAGTATTAGATTTAAGGTTAACAAAGGTTGGAGTCAGGCGTGACTCCTTTTTTTTGCCCATAACTTAACCGCTATAATCAGGCAGAATCAGCGGATTGTTTCCGGCTGCATTGAAACCTTCGTTTTATAACCGATCAGTCAGTCTACGTTTATTTTGTGGCTGCTACAAGTTTTTTCTCTTATTTCCATTGTATATGCAGATTGCGACAGCTTCATAGGCGGGCGGAAATTCAACTTTCACAATTAAACAAGTCAACCTTCTTCTCTTTTCGTAATTTCTTTGTATTTTTACCCCCGTAACATTAATAACTAAAGATTATGTTTTCAGGAATCATTGAAGAATATGCTGAAGTAGTGGCTGTGGTTAAAGACCGCGAAAACCTACACATTACCATGAAGTGCTCGTTCGTTAACGAACTTAAGATAGATCAGAGCGTGTCTCACAACGGTGTTTGTCTTACGGTAGTGAGCAAAACGGACGACACATATACTGTAACTGCCATGAAGGAAACCATAGATCGTTCCAATATTGGTTTGTTTAAAGCAGGCGATAAGGTGAACGTGGAAAGAAGTATGATGATGAATGGCCGTCTGGACGGACATATTGTTCAGGGACATGTGGATCAGACTGCAACTTGTGTGGCTGTTGAAGATGCCGACGGAAGCTGGACGTACACTTTTAAGTATGCTTTTGATAAGGAAATGGCAAAGCGTGGATACATTACAGTAGATAAAGGTTCGGTTACGGTGAATGGTGTGAGCCTCACGGTTTGTAATCCTACAGAAGATACTTTCCAGGTGAATATCATTCCTTATACTTACGAATATACAAACTTTCATACTTTTAAGGTTGGCACCATTGTTAATCTGGAGTTTGATATTATCGGCAAGTATATCAGCCGGATGATTCAATATAAGTAATCTCCAATGCAAAATAAATAATCCTTCAAAACCATAGAACAATGAATGATTTTCTGGAGTTGGTCAAATCCCGTCAGAGCGATCGGGCTTATGACACTACGCGTGATGTGGAACCGGAAAAACTGGAACGCATACTCGAAGCTGCTCGCCTGGCTCCTTCGGCCTGTAATGCACAGCCCTGGAGATTCGTGGTGGTAACAGACAAAGAACTTTCAAAGAAAGTGGGGAAAGCTGCTTCAGGAATGGGAATGAATAAGTTTGCCAAGGATGCTCCTGTGCATATTCTGGTAGTGGAAGAGTCGGCAAATATCACTTCTCTGTTGGGAGGTAAAGTGAAGAACAAGCATTTTCCGCTCGTTGATCTGGGAATTGCTACGGCTCATATAACTCTGGCCGCCGAAAGTGAAGGATTGGGTTCCTGCATTCTGGGCTGGTTTGATGAGAAAGAGATTAAATCGTTAGTGGGTATTCCCTCTAATAAACGATTAATTCTCGATATAACCATTGGTTATTCTATTAAACCTAAAAGGGGGAAAATACGAAAAGAAAAAGGCAAAGTGATCTCTTATAATAAGTACTAAGGAAGAGACTTTTTACTTCTAAAGAAGAATTTTTTTAAGCTCGATATAAAAGATATAAAAGTTCCAGATAAAAAGATCGTTTGATATATATCAAAGACTACTTTAGATGTATATCAAACGATACCTTAGATGTATATCTAAAGAGTGCTTAGATATATATCAAACAAAGAATCTTTCAAGGAATCTTTGTTTACTTTTCTAGTTTAAATCCAATCTTTACGCCATCGTACTGATTAAGGATGGACGAGATTGTTTTTATACTGCTTTTTGTGCTGGTTTTGCTCAGGTAAGAAAGTAGTTTCATTAGCTTACTGGCTTCAAAAAGAAGGGAAATGTCACTTCCACTTGTAGCTACGGTTGCATTCAGATTCATCAACTGAAGATAACTTAAAACCATTGAACCAGTGCTTTTGTCAAAGGTATAAGTGCCGGAATAACTCTTTTTGCCTACGGTAGTGATGAACGATCCGTCGGTGTTAAAGGTAAAGTTACATGCACCTGCCTTTATACCCACTTTGGCGCACTGTGTATTCATCTTCTTTTCCAAGGCAGAAGTAGCTACGGCTGCACCAATCTTCTTCACTACATCCTCACTCTTCAGAGCACATGACGTTCCTTTATACTTCCATGTACCGGTAATATCAACAGATGTAGTTGAGGTTCCCGTCACTGCATCGGCAATTCCGCTGAGGGTTTTGCTATTCAAAATATCGCCTATAGAAATATTCTGGGCTTTCATGGATCCCGAAATGACCAGCAACAAGCAAGCTATCAGAATACTATTCCGTTTCATAACTATTTGCCAATTTTAAATCCAACTTTTACCCCTTTGCATTCGTTGAGCATGGCAGAAATAGACTTTACAGTTTCCTCTGCACTAGTGCTAGAGCTCATTGAAGAAATCAGTTTCATCATTTTGTTTGCATCAAAAAGAAGAGAGGTTGTGCCGTTCTGAGCACTTACGTTTCCGTTAATGCTCACAGTTAATTGCTGGTAGTTCAACACCAATGCACCATTCGCTTTGTTGTATGTATAGCTTCCGGTAAATTTCTGAGTTCCCACTGTGTTTACAAAGGTTCCTTTGGCAGTGAAGATAAAGTTGCTTGAAGCCGGATTGAAACCTGCTTGCTTGCAGTAGCTGTCCAGTTCCTGTTCAATCTTGTCAGTTACCACCTTTGATCCCATTTTAGTTACCACGTTGTCACTTTCAAAAGCACAGGCAGCTCCTTTGTATTTCCAGACACCTACTATGCTTTGAGGTTTTGTAACTGTGGCAGCACCACTTACTTTGTTTACGGCGTCATTAACTGTTTTACTGTTTAATACGTCTCCTAAAGACTGGGCTTTCATTGAGCCCGAAAAGATTAGCATACCCAATAAGGCTGCTATCAGAATACTGTTTCTTTTCATTTTTACTTTTGATTAATACTCTTGTTTATATTATCTATATAATCTAAAATTTCCATACGTCCCAGTTTGTTTTCTGAAGAAGAAACGAAGTAGGGGGGAAGCTCTTCCCATTGATCACGAAGCTTTCTCACATAACGGTTGATGTTGTCTTTCAGCTTACCCGAGGTTAGCTTGTCTGCTTTGGTAAAGATGATGGAGAAGGGTACTCCGCTCTCTCCAAGCCACTCCATAAACTCCATATCAATCTTCTGAGGTTCAAGTCTGCTGTCTATCAACAGGAAAAGATTCGTCATCTGTTCCCGTTCCAGGATATAATCTTCAATCAATGTACGTAGGCCTTCTTGTCCGGCTTTTCCGCGACGAGCATATCCGTATCCAGGAAGATCGACAATATACCAGGCATCATTAATGATAAAGTGATTAATAAGCATTGTCTTTCCCGGAGTAGCAGAGGTCATTGCAAGCCCTTTGCGTTTGGTCAGCATATTTATCAGACTGGATTTTCCCACGTTGGAACGTCCTATAAATGCGTATTCGGGTAAAGTACTCTTGGGGCATTTAGATGCTTCGGCATTGCTGATAACGAACTCTGCGCTTAAGATTTCCATATTTCTTGTTTTAATTTATTTCTATTGTTCTTTGAGATAAGGATCAGCCCGGCAAAAGTTAATGTTCCATTGAACATCAGCATTTCATAACCGAACTTGTATCCGCTATATTTTTCCACTAACAGATTTGTTGCATAACAGATCAAGGGCGATGCAACAGCTACATAAGGTACAAATTTATCTTTTGGCTGCAGACTGGTAAAGAGTCCGAAGGCAAATAAGCCAAGTAACGGACCATAGGTGTATGATGCTATTGTATAAATAGCGTCAATCACACTTTTATCGTTCACTATCTGGAAAATACAAATCACCAGTACCAGTATTACAGACATGCCGAAGTGTACCCTGCGTCGTTTTCTTGTGGCCACCTCTTCACTATCTTTCTCTATTCCCAGAATATCCACACAGAAACAAGTAGTCAGTGAGGTGAGTGCGGAATCTGAACTGCTGAACGAAGCTGCGATAATTCCGATAGAGAAGAGAATCAGCACGGAAGGACCGAGATATCCCTGTGCGGCAAACATGGGAAGAATATCATCTGACAGTGCCGGCAAGGTGAGATTCATTTTCTGAGCCAGTACCAGCAACAGGATACCCAGACAAAGGAATAAGAAGTTCACTGGGATAAAAGAAAATCCGTAGCAGTACATATTCTTCTGAGCCTCTTTCAGATTCCTGCAACTCAGGTTTTTCTGCATCATGTCCTGGTCAAGCCCAGTCATAACAATAACTATGAAGATGCCGCTGAAGAACTGTTTTAAGAAGTTCTGCCGGCTGTGCCAGTCGTTGAATTCAAAAATCCGGAAGTGTTCATTGCTCTGGAGGGTGGATATCACACCTCCGAAATTCAGATGAAGAATCTGCACCGTTTCAGTAATGATAAGGACTAGTGCTGCCAGCAGACAGAAGGTTAGCACCGTGTCCGTCCATATAATTGTTTTAATTCCGCTTTTCTTGGTGTAAAGCCAGATAAGCAGGACGGTGACCGCTGCAATACTCCAGAAAGGAACATGCCATTGCTGAAACACATAGGTATATAGAATGAGGCAAACCAGATAGAGTTTGGCAGCAGCTCCCACCATACGTGAAAGCAGGAAGAAAGAAGCTCCGGTTTTATAGGCACGGTTGCCGATGCGCGTTCCCAGATAGGTATATATACTTGTCAGATTCAGCTTGTAATAAATAGGCAGGAGTACGAGAGCAACGACCAGATAGCCGAAGAAAAACCCAAAAGCAGTCTGCATGTAAGTCATGTCAATGCCCCTGACCATTCCCGGAACAGAAACAAAAGTTACCCCCGAAATAGAGGCACCAATCATTCCGAAAGATACTACATACCATGGCGATTTATTTTCTCCTTTGAAGAAAGCAGCGTTGCTGCCCCCTTTTCTTCCCGTGAGGCGGGCTATTATCAGCAGAATTCCGAAATAAAGAACTATGGTCAGTAATATATAATAACTGTTCATAAATTGCAATTTGAATGCGCAAAGGTAGGAATTTATTTTCTATCTTTGCGATGTCAATAGAGAAATGTATATATGAACCAACAATATCCATCGGCATTGCTTGAGAAGGCAGTAGGAGAATTTGCCAAATTGCCGGGTATAGGCAAGAAGACAGCCATGAGATTGGTGCTTCATCTTTTACGTCAGGAATCGTCAGTCGTTGAGGCTTTTGGTAATGCTATCGTTACGCTGAAAAGGGAAGTGAAGTATTGCAAGGTATGTCACAATATTTCTGATACAGATACCTGCCAGATCTGCGCCAATCCCTTGCGGGATGCTTCTGTTATCTGTGTAGTGGAAAATATTCGGGATGTGATGGCAGTGGAATCCACTCAGCAGTTTAAGGGATTGTACCATGTGCTGGGCGGAGTAATCTCGCCCATGGATGGCATCGGACCGGGAGATCTTCAGATAGAAAGTCTGGTGAAACGAGCGGAAGAAGGAGAAGTGAAAGAGATAATTCTGGCTTTAAGTTCTACCATGGAAGGAGATACGACAAACTTTTATATATTTCGCAAACTGGCTAAGACAAGTGTCAGGTTAAGTGTTATAGCCAGAGGAATTTCTATCGGCGACGAACTTGAATATACGGACGAAGTGACTCTGGGACGCTCCATTGCCAACCGGACACTCTTTACGGGAACAGTATAATTAATAAGAAACTAAATGGACAAAAAGATTAAAGCGGTAACCCGCATCTTGCAGGCACAGTACGGACTTTATATCTGCATCGCTGTTATATTGGTCGTTTTATATCAGTCGGATATTTTTCTTGAGGGAACTTATGCTGCAGATTTCAGTATGCAATATATTCTGGAGACAGTAGGTATTCTCACTACCATTGCCCTAATTCCTTTCTCATTGAAAATATTTAATGTAAAACTGGATAAGGAGATTAAAGAGGCCGGGGCTGAAAAGGCTCTAAAACTCTATCAGCACTGGAGTAATATCCGTCTCATGCTTCTTGCCGTTGTTACTTATATGAATATATTTGTTTATTATATGACTCTGAACAGTATCGGAGGTCTTTGTGCCCTGATAGGAATTACCGCTTCCATATTCTGCCTGCCGGGCGAGAAAAAATTGCGTGAAGAGTTGAACCTGGTTATAGAAAAAGAAAAGGAACTATGATTATAGCTGTCGATTTTGATGGGACCATTGTGGAACACGAATATCCTAAAATAGGAAAGGAAATACCTTTTGCTATTGATACATTGAAAAAACTTCAGGAAGAACAACACATCCTGATTCTGTGGAGTGTTCGTGAAGGACAATTACTGGAAGAAGCAATAGCGTTTTGCAGAGAACGCGGACTGGAGTTCTATGCTGAAAACAGAAATTTCCCTGAAGAACATGGCCGTGGAAAAGGTTATTCCCGTAAACTGAAAGCAGATCTTTTTATTGATGATCGTAACCTGGGTGGTTTGCCGGACTGGGGAGTGATTTATCAAATGATTAAAAACGGATCCTATAGATGTGGCGGTTTTGATATTCCAATTGAAGGTCATGGGAAAACCAGACGTGCCAGCGGAAAGAAGAAAAATATCTTTTTACGTATAGGCGAAGCCATTGATAAGGGAGAGTTCTAAATTAATAGCGATGAAACTGTCTGTAGTTATAGTCAATTATAATGTGAAGCACTTTCTTGAATTGTGTTTGTGCTCTTTGTTCCGTGCAATAGGCCAGCTTCCGGCTGAAGTCTTTGTCGTGGATAATGCTTCTACAGACGGTTCACTCGAATATCTTATTCCTCGTTTTCCGGAGGTGCGCTTTATTGCCAACAAGGAAAATGTGGGATTTGCACGTGCCAATAATCAGGCTATCGCTCTTTCCCTGGGAGAATATGTGTTGTTACTCAACCCAGATACGGTTGTGGGAGAAAATGTAATAACAGATTGTCTTCACTTTATGGATGCTCATCCTACTGTGGGTGGAGCAGGGGTGAAGATGATTACCGGAGACGGAACCTTCCTGCCTGAGAGCAAAAGGGGATTTCCTGCTCCGATGACTTCATTGTATAAGTTTACCGGACTCAGTAAGTTGTTTCCCCATTCCCGTTGTCTGGGAAAATATCATCTCCGTTACCTCAATGAAAACGAGAGCCACTCCATTGATGTTCTGGCTGGAGCTTTTATGCTTCTGCGAAAAAAGTCACTGGATAAATGCGGATTGCTGGATGAGGATTTCTTTATGTATGGTGAAGATATAGACTTGTCTTACCGTATTACGGAGGCTGGGTATGAAAACCACTATCTGCCGTTTCCTATTATTCATTACAAAGGAGAGAGTACGAAAAAAAACTCATTTAAATATGTATGTGTCTTTTATGAAGCCATGATAATCTTTTTCCGGAAACATTATCCTCACTACAGTACTTTCTTTTCCTGCATTGTGAAGGCTGGTATTTACCTCCGCGCATTAGTCGCTATTCTGAATAGAGTGCCAAAACAATTATTTCCTGTTACTGGAAAAAGAGACAGTGCTTCTGAACTATCCTTTCTGGTGATGGGCAGTAAAAGTATGATCCACGAAGTAAGGGCTCTTTGCAATAAAAACGGTTTAAAAGGACCGCATCGGTATTTTGTTGCCGATGAGCATTTACAACCTAAAGGGCATCTGGAAATTAAGCATTTGGAGAATAAGTTTACCCACGTTATTTATGACAGTGATTCCTATTCTTATGAGAATATTATTCGCCTAATATCATCTTCTCCTGAAAAAGGAGTCGAACTGGGCCTTTATTCCGTGCATACAGGAATATTGGTTACCCCTCAAAACAGTTATCAATGAAACGAAATTATCTAAGCAATGATAAAATCTATCTTCGTGCGCCGGAGCCTGAAGATCTTGATTTAATGTATAACATGGAAAATGATCCCTCCTCCTGGGATGTAAGTTGTTTTACCGTACCCTATTCCCGCTATGTGCTCAGGCAATACATCGAAGCTTCTCAGTGTGATATTTTTGCTGATAAGCAATTGCGGCTGATGATGATCAGCAGGGAGAATAATCAGGTAATTGGAACCATTGATCTTACAGATTTTGTTCCAATGCATAGTAGGGCAGGGGTTGGCATTGCAGTGAAAAAAGATTTTCGTCAGCAAGGCTTTGCCCACCAGGCATTAGAACTACTGATTAGTTATTCTTTTGAATTTTTACATCTAAGACAACTTTATGCGTATGTGTCTGTAAGAAACGAAGCAAGCCGTAAACTCTTTATTTCTTGTGGCTTTACTCAAGTAGGGGTTCTGAAAGATTGGCTTCGTGTAAAAGACGGGTACGAAGATGCTTTTTTTATGCAGCTAATCAATCTAGTTTAAGGAAGGTATAACAGGGAAACGTGACCATGTTTCATATTTCCCGCCAAGGCTGCCCAAAGCTTTTTTCCACATGTGCTTTATTTCATCAATCATCAGGCTCGATGCTTCACCTTTTCCTATCATCCATGTGTTTGCCGCAATCTCGTGATTCAGCTGACCGTCTTGCCATCCTGAATAACCAAGGAAGAAGCGGATGTTTCCTTCCACCTGATTGCCTTGAAGTATATAGCGCTTTATTTCATCAAAATTGCCATTGAGATACAATCCGCCTCCAATGGCAAGAGCACCTTCTACGTCCTTCAATGTGTGCAAATAAAATAGCGTGTCCGTTCCCATCGGTCCTCCTTTATAAAGAGGAATATCTTCCCAGTATTTAAGTTCTTTTACAACATCATTCAGTTTCATTGGTAGCCGCTTGTTCATAATAAGCCCCATGGATCCTTCTTTTGTGTGATCAATAAGAAGAACAACTGAACGACCAAAATCCGAATCGCGCAAGAATGGCTCCGAGATAAGTATTTTTCCCCGGGAAGGCATCACGTTGTTTGATTCAATTTTGAAATAATCCTGGTTCTTTCCCATCATAATGAAATTGTTATTATATTAAGAGTTTGTGGATTTTCATTCCCCTAATATAATAACAAAATAATCATCTCAAATCTTTTTCCTGTTATTTTTTAGTTACCGGATTATTTTTTTCAAATAATAACATCCTTTCCTCTAACTGAGCATATTGATGATCTTTTATAAAAGAAGTGCAAGCTCTGAGCCCTTCCTGGTTACTTCCGGTGGTATCCAGTGAAATGGCACTTACACCATAATACATTAATTCTCTCATCAGCTCTCCACCTGTCATTCCGGGATAACCGATAGTGAAGTAGAAACCGTTTGCAACAGGCTCGTCCAGGTCTTTATCATATACAATATAGAAACCGTGGCGCAGGAAGATGTCTTTTAACTTGCGGGCACGTTCACCGTATACACTGACCTCTTTCACGAAATTGTATTTTCCTTCATTAGCTGCTTTCAGCATGGCAGCCATGGCATATTGTGCCGAGTGGCTTACTCCCGAAGAGAGTGCATAAAGTACCCGGTGTATGAATGCGCTTCCAAATGTTACTTCCCCGAATCGTTTTACGAATCCTGGATAAACCCTGTTATATAATGAGTTTGAGATACAACTTACACCAATTCGCTGACCTGCATAACTGAAAGCTTTTGATCCTGAGATCAGTAAAATATAGTTGTCTGTATAATGTGCCACCGTTGGCTGGTATGGAGCCTGGTATGGAATACTCAAATCAGTACGGAAATCCATGGCAAAGTAAGCAAGATCTTCCAGTACAATTACGTCGTACATGGTTGCCAGTTCACCAATTATCTTTAGTTCTTCCTCTTTCAGACATACCCAGCTTGGGTTGTTGGGGTTAGAATAGATAATGGCCGAAATATTTCCCTGGCTGAGGTAACTTTCCAGTTTACCACGCAACTTCTCACCCCGGTAATGGTAAACATCAAAAGTCTCGTGTTTCTCACCCATTACTTTCAGTTGTTGTTTTTGAACCGGAAATCCCGGATCAATAAAAAGAATCGTGTCTTTCTTTTCGTCGCACTGGCTGCACACCATAAAAGAGGCGTAAGTACCTTGCATGGAACCGGTAACCGGCACGCATCCTTCCGGATTGATATCTACATTAATAAAAGCCTTCACAAACTTAGCGGCTTCATTCTTTAACTCAGGTAGTCCGTTTATATCAGGATACAGGCTGGCTATGCCATTCTGTAAAGCTTCAATCTCAGCTTTTACTCCCACAGCTGAAGGAGAAAGACCGGGAACGCCCATTTCCATCTTGATATATTCCACGCCCGAAAGCTCTTCAGCTTTAGCGGCAATTGCTTTAACTTCACGAATTGTTGCCTTTGATAAATCGGCGATATGCATCTCATTAATTGCTTCATCAACGAATTTGCAATCGATAGGAGTCTTTTTCATCTGCTATTTATGTTTTTTTTCTGTAGTTTTAATCGATGTGCAAATATACATAATAATTCTCACCCCCTTTGTTTCCGGTTTCCAAAAAAAATGTGTAGCATAACTCATTCATAATCAGAATTAGTATAAAAAAGTTTAATATTATTTTCCGGAAACGCTTGCAAGATTAAAAAAAAGATATACCTTTGCAACCGCAATCGAGAGAGAAAGCAACAATAAAAAATAATGGTGCGTTAGTTCAGTTGGTTAGAATACATGCCTGTCACGCATGGGGTCACGAGTTCGAGTCTCGTACGCACCGCCTTTTGTTCCAGTATTATATAAGCCTTGCAGATGCATTTCTGCAAGGCTTTTTTATGTAATAAAGAATCAGCGTTTTTTATTTTTACCTCATTTTACTTTTCTCTATCCAAATACTCTTTCTTGAAGATGTTAATGCAAAGAATGAATATCGACAGCATCAACGGACCGAAAACTATTCCCATAAAGCCAAATAGTGATAATCCTATGATTACCCCAAAGATAGTGATCAGTGGATGTATGTTTGCCAGCTTTTTTTGTAGAATGAAACGCATTAGATTATCTATGTTTGTAGTAAAAATAATGGAATATGCTCCCAGACCGACGGCATGTCCCAAATCACCGGTCAATACAAGATAGGCTATTAACGGGGCCCACACCAATCCAATCCCTACCACGGGAATAATGGATGCAAAGCAACTCAGAAAGCCAAAGAAAATAGGATTCGGTACTCCGAATATAAAATACCCGATCATAGCAACTCCTCCTTGTATTGTTGCCACTAATGGGATACCTATTGCATTCGATCTTACTATTTTTTTGATGCTTGTCAACACATCCTTCTTATCTGATTTGGTAAAAGGAAGCATCTCGTAGAAAAAGATCTCCATCTTCTTTCCATCCATCAACATAAAGAAGAGCATGAGGAGCATCACAACAATATTGATAATAAAGTGGCTGATATTTCCTACTAAAAGCTGTCCAAACTTAGGTAAGTAAGAGGTTATGAATGATATATTCTCTTTATTGAGTAAATAGTAGCCAGTCTTTTGCTGAATAAGGTCTGCAAGATGTTGAATAGCCTGGATGTATTCCTGAGGATTAAGATTGATATTCTGCAACTTTATAACCAAGAGCCACACTATCAGTGAAATGGGAATAAAGAAACAGAGTGCAGCCTCGCCTAACATAAGAGTTGCAGCCAGACAACGTTTCATGTGTTTCTTTTCGATGAGATGAAACATTTGCTTTCTTAACAGAATGTAGATGGTTAATGCTCCCAGAATTCCGTTTAAGAAAGGAGTAAATCTGATAAATATAATCACTCCTAGAATCAGAATAATGGCTATTAAGGAGTATTTACAATATTGTGCTTTTGCGTTCATAAAATCTAAATGTAAATGGATATCCTTAAATTTAAAAGGACTCTATTGGCTATTATTGATGTTTTAGTTTATAATTCGGTTTATAATAAAGAAACAAAATATATAGAATAATGTTTTAACAACTGAATATTAACTGGAGCTATTCTATTTTATAATTATCTGGTTTTTATGACTGTTTAACTACGTTATTTCACAATCTTACCATTCTATCTATATTTTTTTTGTCTTCCTATTTTATAAAATAAGACTATCTTTTTATAAAAATATATTTAAATATGGTCGTTATTATGATTATTTATTATTATTTTTTAAGAACCAATTCATTAAACTTTATAAGCAATTTGAGCTGAAAAACAAAAAAAAGCAATATATTTGTTATGTTATATTAAGTGTGCGCTTAAAAATGGCATGCTACAGACCAATAGAATACGACGGATTCACAAAGAACTAATTAGAATGAAGCGAATACTAGTAACAGGAGGAGCCGGATTTATAGGCTCTCATTTGTGTACGAGATTAATAAATGAGGGGCATAGTGTTATATGTCTGGACAACTTTTTTACGGGAAACAGAAGCAATGTTTGGCATTTAATGCCCAATCCTCACTTTGAGCTTGTCCGTCACGATGTTATTAACCCATATATCGCAGAAGTGGATGAAATATACAATCTGGCATGCCCGGCTTCCCCCATCCATTATCAGCACGATGCAGTGAAAACAGTGAAAACCTCCGTAATGGGAGCTATCAATATGCTGACCCTTGCCCGGCAGGTAGGTGCCAAAGTTCTTCAGGCTTCAACCAGTGAAGTTTATGGAGATCCTATTGTTCATCCTCAGACAGAAGTCTATTGGGGTAATGTTAATACCATCGGCATTCGTTCTTGTTATGATGAGGGAAAGCGATGTGCGGAAACGCTTTTTATGGATTATTACAGGCAGAAGAGACTTATCATAAAAATTATCCGCATTTTTAATACCTATGGTCCTAATATGAGTATGAATGATGGAAGGGTAATCTCTAACTTTATTGTACAGGCTTTAAAAAACGAAGATATAACTCTTTATGGAGACGGTAGCCAGACCCGCAGCTTTCAGTATGTGGACGATCTGATAGAAGGAATGGTCCGCATGATGAATACAGACGATAAATTTACTGGTCCGGTGAACATTGGCAATCCAAATGAGTTTACTATTAAGCAACTGGCGGAGAGAATAATTGAACTTACAGGTTCAAAGTCCCGGTTTATATACAAACCGTTGCCTTCTGATGATCCGAGACAACGTCAGCCGGATATCTCTTTGGCAAAAGAGAAACTGCACTGGCAGCCTCGTGTACAGTTGGAAGAAGGACTACTGAGCACAATAGATTATTTTAAAAAAATCATTTAAAAATCTGGTTCTGAATAATTTTACCTATAATTAAAACGAAATAATGCCAATTAAGAAAATGAAGATGGAGATTATCCCCTCGGAATATAAGATATTAGTAGTTGATGACGTCTTGTCTAATGTATTATTACTCAAGGTACTGCTCACTAATGAGAAGTTTAATGTTGTTACTGCCATGAATGGTACTCAGGCATTGAAAATGGTTGAAACCGAATTACCTGATTTAGTTCTACTGGACGTTATGATGCCTGATATCAGTGGCTTTGAAGTGGCTCAGAAATTAAAAGCAAAAACGGGATATGAACAGATTCCAATCATCTTTCTGACAGCTCTGAACTCAACCGCAGATATTGTGAAAGGATTTCAAACGGGTGCCAATGATTTTATCTCCAAGCCATTCAATAAGGAAGAACTGATTATCCGTGTCACACATCAGATTTCATTGATAGCAGCTAAGCGGATTATTTATAACCAAACGGAAGAACTAAAACGTACTATTAAAGGACGTGATAAACTCTATTCTGTAATTGCCCACGACCTTCGCTCGCCAATGGCCTCCATCAAAATGGTATTGAACATGTTGATGATTAATCTTCCAAGTGAAAAGGTGGGAGAGGAGATGCATGAGTTGCTGGATATGGCAAACCAGACAACAGAGGAACTATTTTCTTTATTGGATAACCTGTTGAAATGGACCAAAAGTCAGATTGGCAGGCTAAATGTTGTTCCTCAGGATTTTGACATTGTAGGGGTAGCGGCCGGAATTATAGAGGTGTTTTCCATGGTAGCGGAACTCAAGAAGATAAAGATCAATTTAAAGGCTCCTGAGCAGCTCGAGGTTCGTGCGGATATCGACATGATTAAAACGGTTGTCCGTAATCTGATCAGTAATGCCATCAAGTTTAGTAATCTGGAAGGTGAAATTCTTGTGTCCATTGATGAAAAAGACGAGCAGATTGTTGTCAGTGTAGAAGACCACGGACGTGGCATTAAAGAAGAAGATCAAGGCAAACTGCTTCATGTAGATACTCACTTCAGCACCTTTGGAACCAAGAACGAAGAAGGTTCCGGACTGGGACTTTTGTTGTGTCAGGACTTTGTAAGGAAAAACGGAGGAGAACTTTGGTTTTCCTCGAAAGAAGGCGAAGGTTCTACCTTTAATTTCTATCTGAACAAAATGTCATAGCTTTTTTTACTCCTTCTTTAGACCCAGTTCCATAATCACAGGGTTATGATCGCTGAAGTCAAAAGAAGGAGAATAATAACTTCTTCCCGCTAACTCCTTAGAATGAAATATATAGTCAATGCGTAAGAGTCTATGGAGATAGCGGAACGTAGATTCAAACCCTGAACCTGCGCTCTGAAAACCATCCTGTAATTTCTCTTTCATCCGATAATAAGAATAAGATGTAGGAGTATCGTTAAAGTCCCCGCATACAATGGTTGCGCTTTTGGTTGTATCAACTATCTGATAGAGCTTATCAGCCTGATCGGCACGTTTTTGTGCATTTGCTCCCATTCTGAGCATAATCTCCCTGATTGCCTCTTTTTTCGATTCGTAAAATCCGGCAACCGTTACTTTTCTCAGCAGATCTTTTGTCTGGTTAAAGTTGGTGGTCTGCAGGTGGCAGTTAAATACCCGTACGGGTGTATGCCCCACTTTTATGTCTACCCACATGGCATCGTTGTTTGAAGAATTAAACAAAATACCGGCTTTGTTCTCTATCGGAAATTTGCTGTAAATAGCCAGGTCAAATCCCTCGTGCTTATTTTTGTAAATAGCTACATAAGGATACTCTTTAAACACAGCGTTGATGCTGTCAATGCTAAAGAAAGAATTTTCCGAGAATTCCTGCAAGCAAACCACATCCACTTGATAATCCCTCATTAGTTCAGTAACCTCTCCTACAGAATAGACAGAAGGATCCCCATGAAAACTCTCTACGTTAAGGCTGCCTACTCTGATCAATCTGTTTTTGGCAATGGGAGGTAGTTGTTTAAAAGAGAACTGATACTTGGCAGAAATATATTCATAATTGGCTGCAATGGCAATTACAGGAATCCATATCCACATTTTCCATCGGATGGTCCAATAGAGCATCATAAGCAGATTAGCCACCATTAATGGAATCATCCCCAACCCCATGATCGGCAATAAGATTCCCTGATGTGGATTGTTGTGCGAACCAATTCCCACAACAATCGTAAGAACCGCCAAAGCAGCAGTAAAAAGGACAGATAAAAAATCAAGATACAAAAAGGTGGCTTTCTTACCCATTCTTTACAGATATTTTTTCAAAATTTCAGATAACAGATCCAGGGAGACCGGTTTGGGTATAAAATCATTGCACCCGCACCCCAAAGCAGCTTTTATATCATTGTCAAATACATAAGCGCTTAAAGCAATGATGGGTATATCCGGTGAAACTTCCCGTATCACACGTGTAGCATCCAGTCCGTCCATGTTTGGCATTTTTATATCCATCAGAATAATGTTGGGCTTGTGCTCCTCAAACATAGTTACCGCTTCTATTCCGTCATGAGCACGCAAGAGTGTGAACTTTTTCCCAATCATTACATTCAGTAATTTAAAGTTGCTGTCGTTGTCTTCAGCCACAAGAACAACCATATCTTTCTTCTCTGAAAGTTCCACCCTCTTATTCTCTGAAAGCTTTTGGTCCGCATTCTTGTCTTTATTATTGCCGGACCCCGCTTCTTCTTCAGGAACCACATATGGATGTGTAAATATAAACTCGGCACCCTTTCCTTCGTCAGATTTGGCACAGATAGTTCCTCCCAGCTTTTCAATAATTGATTGGCAGATGGAAAGCCCCAGCCCCGTACCTTGTGCAGTAGTATTCAGCTTGGCAAATCGTTCAAATACTTTATTTGATTTTTCTTTTGAGAAGCCTACTCCGGTATCTTTTACGTAGCATTCTATAAATTCCCCTTTTAGTTTGTAGCCAAACCTTACACTTCCTTCCCTGGTAAATTTAAAGGCATTTCCAATGAGGTTTGAGAATACCTGAATCAGCCTGTTTTTATCACTGTAAATCCAGATATTGGGATCAGAGTCATCGTAAATAAGCTCAACATTTTCCGGACAGCGGAACTTGTGAGCATCCAGAACCTCCAGGCATATCACATTCATGCTAACCGGTTGTTCTACGAACTCCATAATTCCCGATTCAATTCTTGAAAGATCAAGAATCTCGTTAATCAGTTGCAGTAACCGGTTGTTGTTTGATTCCACAATATCATAATACTCCATCCTTTCTTTTGGGTCCTGCGTATCTGCAATCACCCTCGAGAAACCCACAATAGCATTCAGCGGAGTACGTATTTCATGGCTCATATTTGCCAGGAAAGCAGATTTCAGCTTGTCTGAATTCTCAGCCTTATCTTTTGCCTTAATCAATTCACTTTCCAGCTCCTTCATTTTTGTAATGTCTGTTTCCAGAGATATAATCAAAGGAGATCTGTCTCCATTATCAGCAAGAATTTTCAGCTTATGAACTATGTACTTATTCCCGTTTCCGTCAGTAGTTTCCTTGTTATAAATGATCGGTTTATTATCCTTTATAAGGGCTAAGTCCTCATTTCTGAATGTTAATGCAGTATCATCCGGATAAACATCAAAATCCGTTTTTCCTATCACATCCGTTGTTTTCATTTTTAAAAAAGAAACAGGATTCCGGTAAATATACCTTAAATCATTCCCGGTATCTTTTACAGAAATGGCAATCGGGAGATTTTTCAATACGGTGTTCATAATCTGGTTCACCTCCTTCACTTCTTCTTCATGTCTGATTTGTTCCGATATATCGCGCCCAAATGTCCAGATCGTATCGTTTCCTTCAGAATCTCTGACAATATAAGAAAAGAAGTCAAAAGCCAGAATCCCTTTCAGGTGAGGGAAAGGTTTTTTCTCAATATATCGCACAATGTCTGTTACGTTGATAAATCTGCTGTGCATTTCCATCCACCGTTTCTTCAGATTTTGATCAACAGGGAGATCATCCACTTTTATGGTAGATAAGTCCGTGTCATTTGTCAGCAGATAATGTCTTCGGAACTGCTCATTTGTAAAAGTAAGCGTTCCGTCAAGCTTCATAGCAAAAATATCTTCTGACGCATAATTAATTGCTTTTGTCGCATTTCTTAAGCTCTCATCCAGTTTGATAATGTCTGTTAAGTTCTGAGAATATCCTTCAACTGCTTCATCGCCTGGAGATAATTTTTTGCTTAACACTTTTAGTCGTAGAAATACAGCCTCATTTTTCCATTGAATACTGTATTCAAACGTTTCAGTATTTGTATTATCGTGAATACTATTCATCCATGACACAAATCCCGGGCGGTCATCTTTATGCATTATACTCAGATATTTCTCCAGTGAAATGGATTTATATCTTTCGCTGTTTGACATTGCTCCGGTAAATCCTTTATAATAAAAGGTCTGTTTGCTGTAGTCATATTTCCATTGACCAATTTTGGCTGCTTTTTCAACTTCCTGTAACTCAATATTCGTTTTCTCGAGCTGAGTTTTGATCAAGGTTCTACTCGTAATATCTCTGTATTGACACAGCACCAATCCCTCTTCAAACGGATGCATAATGCATTTAAAGAAATAAGTACCTTCGGGAAGAGGTAATATGTAGTTCTTAGTGGAAACAACTTTATTATTAATAACCTTCTCAAATTCTTCTTTCAAAGAAGCAGATGTCTCCTGGGGTAATATTTCTAGAAGATTCTCACCTAATAAATTCCTTCTATTCTTAAAGAACCTTTGATTTGCGTGTATCACCATATCAACACAAACACCTTCATAGTTAACTAAAAACATCGTATCCGCAGTTATCTGCAAGATCTTATCTGAGTATTGTGGATTATGTAGAATTTTTTTCATTATTACTTTTCTTTGAAACAAAAAGGAAGACAAGTGTTAATCTAACAAATGTACAAATAAATAATGAAAAATTGCAAACTTTATCTGAAGAATTATATGGATCTATTAGCTTTTTCCCATATTCCGTTACTTTTTTTATTTTTCAGATAAGAAATTCCTTTAACAACATTAATGTTCATAAAAAGAAAATAGTAAGGAATAAACAACAACTTATTCTTTATTTGTTTGGTAGACAGATAATACCCCCATACCCCGGATAGGTAAAATAACATCTGGGCAATCAGTAATATAGAGTAAATGTTAGTCCCTTTTGTTGCAGTCAGCAAAATATTGAGAGGGAACATTAAAAAGAGTAAGATAGGAGTGACCGACCACCTTAACACCCGATGTGAAATGTACTGAAAACTTAATATTCTGTAGCGGAAAATATTTAATAAAGAGCGCAGTCTCCAGATCGATTGTAGACCACCCGCGGCAATGCGAACCTTTCTTTTCTCCTCTTCCTTCATATCAGCGGAAGCCGATTCTATTGCATACGCCTTTTCGCAGTAAGCAATCTTATATCCTTTTTGAGCAATCCGGAGCGATAGAATAAAATCATCCAGCAAAGTATCCCGTTCCATTGCTTCGAATAATTCACGTCGGATGGCAAATAGTTCACCCGCTGCACCCACAGCCGAATATAAGCGAGAGTCCAGCGCTTTCAGAGTAGATTCATACTTCCAGTAAATACCTTCACCGCCACCGGCAGCATCATCCTTCTCCTTGGCAGCAATACGCTTTTCACCGGCCACACATCCCACCCAGACATTCCGGAACTGCCTTACAATTTCCCCGATTGCTTCCTGGTTAATCATCGTATTGGCATCCGTGAACACCACAATGGGAGAGGAGACAAACCTCATTCCCCGGTTCAGTGCAGCCGTCTTCCCCTGCCGTTCCGGTTGAAACAAAACAGTAACCTCCGGATATGCTTTCAGCAACTCATTCGTGCTGTCACTGCTGCCATCCGTTACCCACACAATTTTTAGTTTATCCTTCGGGTAGTCTAGCTTCCTGCAGTTGTCCATCTTCTCTTTCACAATCGCTTCTTCATTGTAAGCAGTGATAAAAAGCGTCACTTCCGGCAGTTTCCCCGTTTCAGGTAATTCTTTTTCCTTAGGTTTCAGGAAGAGTTCCTTAATCTTTACCATCAGGTAAAGCACCATGCCATAGCCCAGATACGTATAAAATACAATTATCAGGCTTAACCAGAAGAGTATTTCTATGAATTTCATTGTTTTAGTACTAATGATTTATATATTTCAGTTACTTTTGCAGAGACCCATTTACTGTCAAAACGTTTCTCGACAAGTGCTTTGGCTTCTTTCTCACATTTCTCTTTTAGCAGAGAATCCTTGAAATAGGCTATATAAAGTTCTGCATGATTTTCCGGATTGTTATATTGAGCAACCAATCCATTTACTTGATCAGTTATAACCTCTTTTGTTCCGTCAGTTGGAGTAACAACTAATGCTTTTCCCATCGCCATTGCTTCCAGTAAAGCTATAGATAATCCTTCCCATAAGCTTGGCAGACAAAAGACATCAATCGCATTCAGTAAATCAGGAATGTCACTTCTGAAATTTGAAGTTCGTATTACATCCTCTAAAGAGTTCTCTCGGATGTAAGCTATTGCTTCGTCTTTCATATCCCCTTCGCCAACTAAAAAACCTTTTATTCCAGATTCTTTCTTATGAGCTATGGCAATGCTCTTAATGAAATTCATTGGATCTTTCTGAAGCGTAATTCTTCCGATAAATCCCACAATAAAATCATCCACATTGAAACCAAACTCCTTTCTGATATTTTTAAACGAGTTGTCAGGATTGAATCGTGAAAGATTGATTCCATTCTCAATCACAACAGATTTCTTAAGACCAAAAGTTTGAATCCCGGTCTGTTGATTACTCTCAGAAACACAAATAACTTGGTTACTCATAGCACAGATAATCTTCTCGCTCCTGGCTCTTAAATAACTAATCATTGGTGATTGATCCTGATGAAAGCTCCATCCGTGAACTGTATATATTAAGGGTATTCTCATCATTTTCGCAATCAACGCCACATTGGAAGCTGCCCTACTTCCATGGGCATGAATAATCTGAATCTCTTCTTTTTTAATTAATTCCCGTATTTGCTTTATAATTCTAAAGTCAAAAGGGTGGGAGGTTTCTATTACATAACATTTCACTCCCTGAGCTCTCAATGCATCAATCATTTGTCCCGGCGTGAAAGCAAGTACAATAGTGTTGACTGTGCTATCAAAACCCGAAACCAAATCAAGTAAATGAGATTCACCTCCTCCAATCTGGCCTTGTCGTATTACCTCTAAAACAGTTATTGATTGCATTAATATTTTCTATTTTATCAGATTAGAGTCTTCGTCTTTAATCTCTTTTACACTCGTGAAGTATTTGCTATATCCCTTCAAATATTTTATTAGTCTGACCTTAAGACTATTAAATAAGGATCCATCAGAGCCTACTGTTCCATAACCAGTAACAGCTCTTGCTCTACGTGTTCTTACAAATACTATTTTACCATATTTTTTTAGCCCAAATGCCATAGAACCGTCTTCTCCTCGTTTTATGTCAACTCTATAACCTACTTTACGGCCATATTCTATTTCATAGGCAAATACCAGCCCACGAACACTGTATTCCGGTCGTTTAAACGATTGAATAAATAGATGAGTGTCTCTTAAAAATTCATATATTTTAAGTCCCCACCATGGATGGTCTTTATCAGGTATATAGCTCCATAAAGAAGAAACAGCAACTATGCCAGGTTTCATAAGTTCATCAACTAGAGTTTCAATATACTTTGGAGGGTACATTGTATCAGAGTCAATACAAATATAATATTTCCCGTTAGCATGTTCAAGTCCACATCGTCTTGCATATCCACAACTTTTCTGTAGTTCAGTATAATATTTCAGACCAACACTCTCAAAAACTTCAGCAGTTTGGTCTGTAGAATTATTATCAACTCCAATTATTTCTAGTGGATATTTACATGTCGTTTCACTTAACGACCATAAGCAACTTAGCAGTCTTTTTTCCTCATTATGAGCAATAACAACCACAGAAACTATTGGATTTTTACATTCTAACTTTTTTAGTTTCTCACTAACCTCTAATATCGCCTCTTTAGGAGCTTTGCTAAAAGGTTTTTCATATACAGATAAGTATTTTGTGTACCAGTTCATAATTATTAATGGTTAGTGATTTTGATATTTTTTTGTTTAAGTAATGATTTGAAAAGGATATTCCATTGTGCTGCTATATTTTCTATTTTGAAACGTTCAACATCTATTCTTGCTTGTTTTCCCATTTCCTTTCTAATATCTTCGTGTTCTATAAGATAGCAAATTTTATTTGCTAACTCCTGAATATTACCGTTCTCAACCAATAATCCATCAATGTCATCTTTGATAATTTCCCTTGGTCCCCATGGACAATCAAAAGCAACAGGAGGTAAACCGCATGCCATAGCCTCACAAATAACCAAGCCAAAACCTTCAAATCTTGAGCTTAATGCAAAAATTGAACTTTCACAATATTTGTCTACTATGTTGGAAACTGCATGTTCTAATATACAAGATTCTTCTAACTTTAATGAATAAATTTGTTCTAAAAGTTGTTTGTTTGAGCCATCGCCATAAATATGAAGACACCAATCTGGATGTCTTTTATGAATATAACTCCATGCGGATATTAGACGATCAAAGCCTTTTTCATAAACATATCTTCCAACCGCTATGACAGTCTTATTTGAACTTTTGAATATAGATTCAGGATAAAATGGCAATGGATTAGGTATTACTAAAGTATTTTCTAATTCCATCCATTTTTCTTTGTCTTTATTAGTTAGAACTACAAATCGATCTAATTTTTTTAGCTCTTTTATAAGCTGTTTCATCCAAAAAATGGATATGATTTTTTTTGTAAAATTTACTTTGCTATCATTTTTAAAATCCCGAAAATTATCTTTGTTAATATGTATCTCCCCAATTTTTATACTTCCATCTTGTATGGAATTTATAAAGTTAATTTCTCTGCGCAACATTGAAATTGTAATATCGGGTCTTATTTCAAATAAGCACTTTTTTAGCTTCTTCTTATAAATCCGTTGTTTACTAAAGTATAAAAGTGCCTTTTGCAGAAATGATTTATTCCATAATTCATTAAAATTGATATTTAAGTTTATTACATGAATCTTTGGTGACAATGGGTAGTATGGCTGTTTATCCTTACCATCAGTTAGAATTATATAAATTTCGTATCCCAAAATATCAGCAAAATAATTTGCTTTTATAGTTAAAACTCGTTCCATTCCGCCTGAAATATATAAAGAAGGCAGACAATAAGCTATTTTTATATTTTCCATTTTATTTATTCTTTAAGACTTCGTCCACAACTTTCTGCATTTGTATTTTCCAGGATAAATCCTTTATTGAATTTCTTATTTCCAAAGGAGTAAAAGTGCATTGATCATAAAAAGAAATAATTTTATTAATATCGATTGGTGATTCATCAGCTGTAGCTTTTAGAATATATGGTTTATCTTCAAAGTCAGAATCTATTTCAGAGTATATAAATGGAATTCCACGGGCAGCATATTCCCTATTTTTAAGTGTTTTTATATGTGTTAAATGGCTCCTGTGCCGAGCAAGGCTAGCTATTCCAAAGTTAGCTTCTTCAAAAAGAATATCTAATTCATCACCAAATTTAGTTCCATGAAATATGATATATTTTCCTATATTGTATTTTTCAATAATAGGCTTAAAAACTGACATCTCAGAAGGACCAACTCCACCTACAATATGAAAATAGACTTCTTTTTTATTTGGATGTTGATAATATTCACCAATCCCTTTTATTATCCGATCAAAGCCATGCCAAGAATGCACTTCTGCTACCCCGATTAAATGAAAGGAAGATAAATTATCTTTTTGAACTTTTTTAAGTTTTACCTGATTAAAGTCAATTCCATTGGAAATTTTTATTGTTTTAGCTCCGAAGATGAAATCTTCTTCAGAAAAAGTAACGATGCGAAATATTTTTTTTGCCAGATATTTACGAAAGCACCAGTCTGTCCATAGTTCTATTTGAAATTTAAGAGGGAAACCCTTGTATTCCTTATCATAAGGATAGGTTGGGATTTCCATCACGGTTTTGATGTTATGCTTTTTGAGTTTATCTATAAAATGGATAGTGAAAGGATTTGCGTTGTGATCGGAGCGCATATAAATCAACTCTATTTTATTTCTTATGGCATAGCGGCAAATAGAACCATATAGAATTCGTTTTTTAATAGGTGCAAGTTTTCCCGATCCATAATCTTCCAGTACATCCTCATTAATCATGCGTCTGCGATGTTCATCTGAATCAACAGTGTAATAACATAGATCTACCTCGTGTCCGGCTTCTCTTAACCCGTTAACTTGATAGTGTATTTTTTTGCTGATACCACTGTATTCTGAGAATCCATGGAAAATTAAAAAGAGTATTTTCATGAACTATTTTTTTATTATTTTCTTTATATCCATCACTTTTCTTCGACCTATTAACATAAATTTTTGTATGGAAAATGGCATAATGCTAATGATGTATAAAAGATAATTAATGGCTTTATGATTTTTAAAACTTTTCAATGTTAAAAATGAGATTGGATATGCAAGCATCTCCTTTAGCATTTCTTTACTAATAGGTTCCTTTAACTTCTGGTTATATATTATTGATGTTAGCTGGAAGTTATCACTCATTACAATAGTAAGTAAAGTCTCATATATTGTTCTATTTTTTAACTCATTCAAATAATTCTTTTTAAACTGAATAATTTCCTTACATTCATAAACCTCCTTTTTTGTTGTCTCTTTTTTCTCTATTTTGTTTGTTGTAGATCCGGGTATTGTATAGTAATGATAGGTTATTTCTGGAAGAAGTCTGCAAGACTCAGCTTTTAGTATAACTTGAAATGAGAATAGCAGGTCTTCATTTAAATGGTGAGGTATGCATCTAATTCTATTTTTTTTCAGAAAAGATAGATTGTATAACTTGTTACATGTACAAATATAAACAAGCTCCTTCTTATTTGTCCTTTCAGAATAATACCTTTGAGCCAATTCAAGTTCTCCTTTGATTAGTAGATCCTCGCAGTTAAAGCCATATGAAATATTACCTTTACAATCTATCCTGTCAAAAGATGCAGCTACGAAGTCAACTGGATTTTCTTTTATTTTAGTATAGAGAGTTTCAATGCAATTAGGAGTAATTTCGTCATCACTGTCCATGAAGAAAATATATTCTCCCTGTGCAAAGTCAATTCCACTATTTCGGGTAGCTCCTGTTCCAATATTCTCAGGATGTTCTATTATTCGAACATCTTTACCTCTTGGATGCATTGCTATTATCTTTTTGACAATATCCATGCTATTGTCTTTTCCTTTATCGTCTATTAGTAAAAACTCAATGCTGTCAAAAGACTGGTTAAATGCTGATAGAAGAGCCCGTTCTATATAAGGTGCCACATTATATACAGGGATAGCAATAGTTACTTTATACATTTTGATTATTTTGTTTTAATGAATTAAATAAATCGATCCATTTTTTCATAATAATATCAGGCATATATCGTTTTACATTTTCGTGTGCTTTTTTCCCCATTTCAATTCTTGTGTTTTCATTTTCTATTAGGTAACATATTTTTTCAGCCAAAGCTTCAATATCTTTATTTTTAACAAGGAACCCATCTTCTCCATCTGTGATAATGTCAGATGGTCCATTGGGACAATCAAAAGATACAACAGGAATGCCACAAGCCATGGCTTCAATAAGTACCATACCAAAACCTTCATAACGGGAACTCATGACATAGATCGAACTTTCAACATACTTATTATAAATATCTGATACTGGATTTTCAATGATAAATGAATCATTTAACCCTTCTTTATTTATAAATTCTTTTAAGGTGTTTTTTAAAGATCCATTTCCATATATATGTAACGACCATTCAGGATGTTTTTCTACCACAATTTTCCATGTCTGGATTAATAAATCATATCCTTTCTGTTCCTCTAGACGCCCTATGCTAATAATTTTTTTATTATTAAGAGTGCTTATTTTTTCTGGATAGAAAGGTAATGAGTTGGGTATAACTGTTGCTTTTTTGATTTTATTCCAACATATAGAATCATTATTAGTTAATACAATTAGTGCACTATATTTTTTTATAATATAATGCATTTTCCAATCTAAAAAATCAGCTGCAAGTTTAAAAAAGATATTTCTCTTTCTGTATATATATTGGTTTCCATTGAATTCCTTTGCTCCATGCGATTCTATTATTTTTATGCTGCTATCAGTGATAGAGGTTATGAAATATTTTAGATTATTTGTTGTGCATATGGTGAAGTCTGGGTTTATGACTTTTAGCAATTTTGTTAGTTCTATTCTGAACTTATAGTTTTTTATTAAACGTTCTATTTCACGTTTAATAAAAGGATATTTATATATTCTATGGAAACAAATATTTAAATCTATATGTTGTATGTTTTTGTGTAATGAATATACAACAGGGTGACTACCTTGGTCAGTAGTTATAATATATATTTCGTGACCATATTTCTCAGCGAAGTAATTTGCTTTATCTACTATAACTCGTTCAATTCCTCCTACAATGGCTAAAGAATGATATATATATACGATTTTCATTTTGTATTTTGTTGTATAAATATTTATGATATTAAATGAGATTTATGGTTTAATTTTGTATTCGAAGAAGATAGTTTTATACAACTAATATATTCCCATTCTCAAAAATGTCTAAAGTAATGGTTCTAGAGAAATCTTTTAAACAAATCTGCTCATTTTTATCTTTAACCAATTTGAGAGGTACTTCTCCCATAAATGAAGCAAATTGTGAGTAGCTACTTGGGGGACCTATTATATAATCACATAAAGAGAGAGCATACAAATCTTTATATAACGACGTATGAGGGATGATAAAGCAATCGTAATCTTTAAATTCTTCTATATTAAAAGGCTCATTTGTACACAGTAAAAATTTAATATATTTTCCTTTCTTGTAAAATTCATTTCTTGTGTCATTTATTATTCTTTTATATGAATCAATTTCAAAAAAGTATTTACCATTTAGCCATTCTTTATAATCACCTCTTCGCATATGAATGCCAACAATAATATCTGATGTTTGTTTATGAACTTGAAATATATTGTCGACAGGATGAGTTATTTCTTTTGAAAATTTTAATATTTCTCGGATTTCTATAGCGTGTCTTTGTATATATTTACATGAATTTCTGTATTTCCATCCGTCTATAAATTTTATTTTACTATTGGAATATAAATCCTTGCATTTTCTGTCTTTTGTAAAATGGTTATAGAATAGGCTTTTTATGAGGTTAGATATTTTTTCAGATCTATTTCGTCCTAAGAAACTTAGTATTGTTATAAACTTTATATATTTGTGGCTATTCTTTTTATTTAAAGCGTTAATGTATTCGTTAAAGAAAGGAATATAAACAATTTCTTTTTTTTCTAAGCCCTCAGCTATTACTGGGATATAAGACCAAAGCCGATTGCATAGTTGATTGGAATTATTGAATATGAATATCATATAGGATGTTTTAAATTGTTTAAATTTGAATTTTAGATTTGCAAGTCCTGTTTGTTTAAAATATATTTATTGGCTTAAAATAGAGAAAATATGCTCACAGAAATTTTCTTTAGTGAATTTATGTGCTCTGATTGCTGCATATTTTGCTAGATTTTCTCTTTTTTCTTGGTTATTAATTAAGTCTAAAATTGCATTACTTAGATCTTTTACAAAGCTTTCTGATCTTTTAACCAAGATTCCTGATTTATTATCAACAATCTCCGGAATTCCACCACTATCAGATGATATTACTGGCAGTCCTATAGACATACATTCTAAAATTGTTAAGCCAAAAGGTTCCTCCCATATTGATGGCAATACAGCTATATCTCCCGCTGATAGGTAATCAGGTATTTCATTATAGGGTACGTATCCTGTAAAAATAATGTGATCGATGTTTTTACAGGATTGTTCTTGAAGCATTTTTTTATATGTGGTTTCTTCCTCTTTTTTACCATAGAAAATGCTACCTAAAACTAAAAGCTTTATTTTTACTCTTTTTTCTTTTAACAACAAATCTAATGCAAGCAGTAATTCATATAATCCTTTTTCTTGAGTGAGGCGTCCAGAAAAGCATAATAATAATTCGTCATTTTTGACGCCAAATCTATTTCTGATTTCTTCACGTTTAATATGATTGAAATGGAATAAATTGATGTCTATTCCATTGTACAATTTGTAGATTTTATTTTTGTCTATATTTTTTATATCAAGCACTCTGTTTTTTATAAAATTGCTGACGCAGAGAACTTTGCAACAATGAAGGACTATCTTATCTGCTTCTTTTGTTTCTGGATTCAATGTATCATTATGTAAATGTAGAATTAATTTACTGTTAGAGGCATTGTATATTGGTAGAACAAATTCTGGACGGTTCTCAATAATAATATAATCAAATGTTATATTTTTAATTGTGTCTAAAATTGTGTTAAGATAAATATTTTCTGTGTATTTGTGATACTTATTGATCCTCTTTTTTAAAAAGAATAGTGCCTTGTAAATATATTTATGCGTATTTATGAAAATGAAGTTCGTTTTATGATATTCCGAAAGAATTGTTTTATTTATATGTTTATCATCTATGCTAAATACCGTGAGCTTATGATCTAAATATTCTTCATTATATTTTATATAAGAATCAATTAAATTTTCAACTGCACCACCTTTAATTGGAGGAAAAGGTAATACTCCTGCAGTAATAATTGCTATTTTCATCTTTTCTCGCATATATTCTATTTATGCAAATATATAAAAATATTTTCAAAAGGAATTAATAGATCGTTATATTGTAGCTTATTAGAATGAATTTGTATAAGAAGAATAAAAAAAATCTTATATTTGCATTTATATTAAGATAATAAGCAGATTAAAATGGTGGAGGATTATTTTTGCAAATTTACAATAATTACAATAAACTATAATAATCGTGATGGTTTGGAAAGAACTATTGAAAGTGTTATTTCTCAAAATTTCAGTGATTATGAATATTTAATTATTGATGGTGGATCGAATGATGGTAGTGTTGATATTATAAAGAAGTTTTCAAATCAGATATCTTATTGGGTTTCAGAGCCAGATAATGGTATCTATAATGCAATGAACAAAGGCATCCAAAAGGCAAGAGGTGAGTATCTAAATTTTATGAACTCAGGAGATGTATTCTATAATTTTGATACTTTAAAAAGTATTGTAAAAATAGGAATGAATTCGGATATAGTTTTAGGAGATACGTATGAAAATAAATATAAAAAAATTTACCCATTAAGGTCGAATGATCCTCAGGAGCTTTCTTTATTGGATTTATATTTCTATGGCATTAATCATCAAGCTGCTTTTATTAAAAAAAGTTTATTTTCTAATACATATTATGATGAAAATTTGAAAATATGTGGTGATTGGTATTTCTTTGTTTCCAAATTAGTATTTGAGAATGGCTCAATTCAAATAGTTAATAATCCTGTTGTTATATATGATATGGGGGGTATTAGTACAAACTCAAGTACAGAATGCATAAAGGAGAAGAAAGAAATATTGGGTAGATTATTACCTCAAAGGATTTATTTAGACTATATGAAATTTGACAATTGGTATAAATCACCATTACTAGATGTAATGATTACGACAAAAGATGATTATAGATTTCAGTTGTTTTGTTCATGGATGTTAAAAAAAATATATTTTTTGTATTCTCTTTTTATTTCCTTATTTTGGAGCAGTGGAAAAAGATCATCTGGGCGAAGATAACCTGTTGCTTTTTAAGAATTTATATATTATAATTATCTTTTTTAATCCAATTGTCTTTATTAGAATAAGCTTTAACTTTTCTGTATTGGCTAATTGAGATTGCATAATTTGTTTTATATTAAAATTTAATTTTTCGAACCTAGACTCATATTCGTAAAAATCATTTTCTGGATGATCTATTTCTGTGTTGATAAAGGTTGAAATGTATCGGTTATAGCCAAGTATTAATTTGTTATTATATGCGTTATAATATTTAATCTTTTCGTTTACTTTTAACCAAGAATCATAATGATCTAATTGATCTTTAAATGGTCGTTTCCGGCTAAATGTATCTCCAAAACTGATAGAAGATTCTCTTATTAGATAGAAATACATTCCTTTTTCAGAAACATATAAATGAGATACATTTTCTGAGATATCAGGCAATAGATAGGAATCCTCATGTATTTTTCCATATGGAAAACGAATGTTGTTAAAAATATTTCTTTTGTAAATTTTATTCCAAACAACATGCATTTTATTTGAATGTAAAGTCCAATATAAAAATATTTCTTTCTTTCTATAAATATGGCAGGTGGGGTCCGTCATCAATTCTTGTTCATGATTATAAACTTTTTGGTATGGGTATTCTAATACATCAATGCTATTGTCATTTAATAAAATTTCTATATTGTCATAATATGTGTTAGTTGCAATACTATCGTCAGAATCGACAAATGTGATATAATCTCCTTTAGCAATATTAAGTCCGGCATTCCTTGCACCACTTAGTCCTTGATTCTTTTGATGAATTACAATAATTCTATTATCTATTTTTGCATAATCATCACAAATTGCTCCGCAATTATCAGGAGAACCATCATCAATCAGAATTAGCTCAAAATCGGTAAATGTCTGGTTTAAAATGCTTGTAATGCATTTGTGTATATATTCTTCTACTTTATATACTGGTACTATTATGCTTAATGTTGGATTCATCTTCTTATCTTTTTGATCATTCGATAGCTAAAATCTCTGATTCCTTGGGTAAATATATACATTAATATGAAACTAATAATAGAATATATTGATGTAGTTATAAGGGCATATAAAATCCATAATTTATAAGAACTTGCCGGATTAATAGTTATTATTGACTTAAATATGAGAGTAGATAAAATCCATGCCGATGTTATGATCAGGAAGTATTTTGAAAGAATAAGCCAGTAACTCCATAAAGATGTTTTGAATCCCTTGTTGTATAAAAAGCAGGGCTTCCATATACATACAATAAGTGTCATACTTACTAGAGGTCCCATTAAAACGCCTTCTATTCCCCAAAAACTTCCACAGATTATAGCAATACTTAGATTAAGTGCAGCTTCAGTTAAAGGGGCCCATATATCGTTAAATAATCCATAGCCATAAAGATATTGATCAATAGTGCCTCGAGTTTGCATGATAAATGAATTTGCAAGAATAAGGATCAGTATTGATTTATCCATAATGTAGTTACTTCCTAGCCACAAAGAAATAAAAGGTTCGATTAAGTGATATAAAGAAAAAATAAATATTCCGGCAATAAAATAGCGGATTGATGTTAGTTCCCAGAAAACCTGTTTTATCTTCTTTTCATCACCTTCTGCAACAAGGTTGCCAACACCTGCACCGGTACTTCCCAGAATATTATTAATTAATCCACTAAGCTTGTCCGTTATCAGTGTGTAATTTGAATAAAATGCAACCGATTTTAATGATGAGAAGGCGAAAACCAGAAATGGGGATGTTTGTGATAATACAAAAGTTGCTATTTTATGAACAAAAAGCTGTTTGGTGTATTTCATTACATCTGGATATTGCTTGAATAGTAATTTTCCTTTCTTTATATTAGTTGAAAGCCAGGGATATGTCTGATCAATTTTCTTATTAAGCACTATACTAAATAAAAAACCAAAAGCTAGTTCTATTGTAATCCAGTAATAATAGTTTTTGGTATAATAGGCAAGGCACATCTGAACTAAGGATTTAATTACAAGAGATGTTTGAAGGTAGCCTACAATAACATAATTTTTTTGATCAGCCCCTAATAATGTCTCCCTATAGTTTATAAAATAGCTAATTAAAGAAGAGGCAAGAAAAGAAAAGTACGCAAAATAAATAAGGCCTAAGTTAAAACTTGTTTTAGCAAAAATCAATGGTAGAAAACATCCTAAAACTAATCCTACAGTGAGGATTATTAGTCCTATTTTTCTATAAATATACCCAAAAACAGATATTATTTCGTTTATTTTATTGTGATTGTTATTATATATTGGCTTATAGAGCACATACCCAATAGCACTACCAACGCCTAATTCTGCTAGATTCAAAAAACTGAGAAGGTTGCCGATAGTACTTGTTAGTCCTACAAAATCAGCGCCTAAGCAGTTTAAAAATATTTTGCGAGAGAAGAAGGATAGTGCCAGAGTTATGAAATAAAAAATCAGGTTGACTCTGGCGTTTAAAATACTTTTGTGTAATCTCGATTCTTTCATTTATTATAATAAGTGTGAATTTATCATTATTCTTAGTCGTTTTTATTAAGGAACAAGTTCTTCCATTGCTTGTAAATATTGATAGTGAAAAAATGCTTAGAATACTCAAAAGCATTATCACAGATTATTTCTATATCATTGTTTTTAGTCATTAAGTTCATTTTCTCCGCTAAATCTGCAATATCTTCGTTTTTAAAGAAAACTCCAACTCCTTTGCCTTCAAATAATTCTTTAGTAACCGGAAGATTGGAGGATATTATTGGAAGTCCGTATGACATGGCTTCTACCAGAACCAGTCCAAATCCTTCCCACCGGGAACTAAGTACATACACGCTGGCTGATTCATAATGCTTTTCTACTTCTTTGGTAAAAGGATATATAGTAACTCTTTTTTCCAGATGATGCTTAGTGATCAGTGAACGAAGCATATCTTCCTCTGGTCCTTCGCCAACGATGTCTAATGTCCAGTCTTGATTCTGCTTTGCAAAAAGGGCAAAGGCATTAATTAATATATCAAAACCTTTATGTAGGGGAGAAAAGCGTCCAATAGCCAGGAACTTTTTATGTTCGGGGGAGCCTTTTCCTTTAGGTTCTATTGTTAAAGGATTGTATATTACTTCTGTCTGTACATTTAATTCTTTCAGGAATCGTTCCTGATCGTATTTGGAAAGAACAATAACCTTATCGAGCTTGGGCATTAAGTGTTTAAACTGATTTTTTTGTTTTCCTACATAAGATGTTTTTATAGAAAAAAAAGCATCATAGGAATTGTGCATCCAGCCAATGGTCTTTGCCTGGATCTGTCTTTTAATGCTTGCCAAATGAAATGACAGAAAAACATGTACACCCACAACTACATCGTAGTTTTCTTGATTCAACGTTTTAATAAGTAAGGAACGTTGAGTGTGAGGAAAAGAACTATATCCATACCATTTAGAGAAAAGCTTATTTTGTGGCAATATGGTTTTGTATAGCAGGCTGAATGCTTTGCATGGAATGTTTTCGTAGAAAGGTATCTTTGAATATTGTAAATTTATATAATGAATTTCAGTCGATTCCAATCCATACATTGTAGTATCATTTAATGACGGATCATCTAATGTTAATATAGTAATATCGTGTTCTTTAGATAGCTCTTTTGCTATTACAGCTAATACCCGCTGAACTCCCCCAAATGTAAAAATAGTATCACAATAAAAACATATTTTCATATAAAGCAATCTCCTTGTTTCTGCTGCCTGTTGATAACTTTCTTAAACTATAAAACAAATATAGCATAATCATTTAATAAAAAGGAACTATTTTTGCGCCTTTTTTTAAGAAACAGTATTATTATAAATTTTAAACTTAAAACAAGAGTAATGAAAGAGGATTTAGAGAAAGAAATGAAAGAGGTGCAGGGCGAGATTGATTTTCATACAAAAAATCTGCATAAAAGTCTGACAAGGCAAAAAGAGTTATCTAAGAAGTTAGGGCGCAATAATAAAACGATTCCGCTTGAGTGGACAGTTTCTCCACATCTTTTTTTTTCATACCATTGAACAATGGATTGTTGATGGCTGGTTGCTTACAAATGGTGGTGTGAATCGTGTACTTACTGCGCATATCTTCTGTCAGTTTATCCGTTTTCAATCTTCCAAAGGAGGAAAAGATCAATATCTTTCGGAAAGTACGGTGTGTCAATACATGAAAAAAGAGCATTTGAATGAGGAGTATTAGTTGCTTTTTTTAATAAATAATTTAAATTTCAGGAATTTTTAAAGATAGAAAATTTTACATTGCTAATAATGAATTAGTTACAATCTATTTAATTACTTTAAAAATACAGACAAATAGTTATAATCATTTTTCTTATAAATGTTGAACTTTGTATTCATAATTTTAATGAATAATAAATGAAAAACATTACAGTATTTAGCGGCTTTAACAAGCCTCTTGGAAACAAAGTTTTGCAGGAATTCTTGCGGGAAGTAAAAAATGGCCGTTATCGGACTGAAGTTGAAAAGATCCGTTTGCTAATCCGTGAAGAAAATGAGGAGGAGGCTCAGCGGCTGAAGAAGTTGCTGGCCTCTGTTACTATTTGTGCTTTGTATATTGGCGGGCGAAGGGATGTGAATCTCACCGAGTACTGCGGAATGGTAGTTCTTGATATAGATGATCTTTTATCTGAAGAGGTGATCAGGCTGAGGTCTATTATTGAAGCCGACAAACATACGTATGCTTGTTTTGTGAGTCCCGGAGGACTGGGATTGAAGGTGTTGGTTTCTGTTGCCCGAGAAGATGGCTCATTGCCTGTTGGCATAGAAGAAATTAAGAAGTTTCATCGGGAAATGTATAACAGAGTGATGCGTTATTACACGACGTTAACCTTGGCTACTATTGATGTGTCTGGCAAGGATGTGGGCAGACTTTGTTACGTGAGCTATGATCCGCTTCTTTTTCTTAACGAACAGGCTGATATATTTATGGCCGGAATAAAGGATGTGAAAGAAGCTTTGCCAAAGAAAGCTGCAAAGGGGGCGTCCGATGATGCAAGGTGTGTGACTGAGACTTTTGCGAAGTGTGTACGTTATACCACGAAAAAACAGAGTTACAAGGAAGGAAACCGTAATGTGTTTATTAATCTGCTGGCTAATAATTGCAATAGGAGAGGGCTGACTAAGGAAGATACGGAGCGTTTCTGTCTGGCAAAGTATGTTGATATGGAAACAGAAGAGTTACTTTCTACCATCCGCAGTGCTTATACTCATGCTTCCGAGCATGCTGTAGCAAAGAATACCCGGAACACGCAGGGTCTTTTTGATGACGTGGAAGATTTTCTGACTGAAAATTACGAGCTTCACTATAACGTGGTTAGTACGAGGATGGAAATTCGTAAAAAAGATTCGAGAAATGATTTCGAGAATCTAACGGACAGAACGGAAAACTCTGTATGGAGGGCGGTAAACAAGTCGGGTATTAAGTGTAAAATGAACGATATCCGTAGTCTCTTAATGTCTGATCTGTTCCCATCTTTTAATCCTTTTATTGCTTATTTTCAGAAACTTCCCCAATGGGATGGATATGATTATATAGCTCAACTGTCTACAACGGTGAAAACGGATGATGATGTATACTGGCTTTTTTGCTTCCGGAAATGGTTGGTGGCTATGGCAGCTTCCTTATTGGATAAAAATACGGTGAATCATGTGGTACCGGTGTTTTGTGGAAATCAGGGTAGGGGTAAAACCCGCTGGACGGTGAAACTTCTTCCACCCGAGTTGCAGGTTTACTATGCCACTGCATCTGTTATGGAGCAAGAGAAAGATTTGCTGTTGAAACTCTCTCACCGTGCCTTGGTCAATATTGATGAGCTCGAGGCTCTCAAACCACGAGACATGGCAAAGCTGAAGAAAATTATTACGCAAATCAGTATCGACGAGCGCAAAGCTTATGGACGTAATGAGGAAAGCTACACTCGCCATGCGTCTCTGTTAGCTTCCAGCAATAACCAGAAAGTATTGAATGACCCCACAGGTTCGCGTCGTTTTATCACTTTTCTGGTGAATGATATTAATGATGCGTTTACTATTGATTATTTGCAGCTGTATGCTCAGATTAAGCATTTAATCGATTCCGGTTTTCGCTTTTGGTTCAACATGGAAGAGATTGAAGAACTGGATAATCACAACGATAAGTTTCGGTCTCGTTCTCCCGAAGAGGAATTTTTATTTGTCTATTTTCGTAAACCATTGCCAGGAGAAAGCCCTCTTTTTATGACGGCAAGTGAAATTTTAAAGCGAATTTCGGAGAGAACAGGCATTAATATTACTAGTTCGGGGACAAATCTTATTACAAAAGTGCTGGATAAGCATGGTTTTGAGTCGAAAAGACTCAGTAAAGGGTACGTTTATTTCATTTATGAGCTCGATTTGAATGAAGTTGAGCGGAATAATAAAGTAATAGTAAATGAACCTCAAATGATTGTAAATGAGGCTGTAATTGCAGAACCGGAACTCCCGTTTTAATTGATTTAGTGATAGGAATGATAGCAAAAATACGTATTTTGAAACTTTTTATAGTAAAGGGGCACTCTATAGGATGCCCCTGCCCCCCTATAGAATGTTCAAAATAGCTATCATTGCATACACTCCTATCATTTTTTTTCATTTTTATCAAATCATATTAAAAAAGAGACTTGAGACTTTACCCAAAGTCTCAAGTCTCTTTAACAGGAATGACCAGACATTTTGGAGAGCAGATTTTTACGGTTCTCCCAGAAAGGAGACAATCAGTTCCACTTGCCTGGGTGTAAACAACCGGTCCATTTTACTGAAACCGGTAGAAAGCAGCCGTTCACTTAACTCCCTGTTGCGCTCTATCCACTTTATCAAAGTTCGCTGAGCCGAACGGTCACATAGCAGAGGATTATATTTCCTCGACAACTCAGTTTTTGAATAACTTCTGAGTTCAAAATTTTCGTCCATCATATTTATTATAATCTATTTGTTTTACTTTTTAAAGATAGTGAAAAATCTCTTAAAAAGCAAATTAAAGCAAGAGTAAATGACATAAAAAATGAAAGAATTAATAATGTGGTGACAGACGAAAGAATACAACTTGATACAGCTTTATACACGTTCTGCATCGTACTGCAATATTCAGCATATCGACCAGTTTCGATGTCGTATCTTTGTTAAGTCGAAAGGGAAGGGCCCCCCTAATAAAGTTATTAAACCATTAAAAAAACAAAAACATGAGTGTAAAGTATTCAGTAGTAGAGAGAAGTAATCCAAGAAAGCCACAAGATCCTAAGAAGTTTTATGCCCAGGCACAAGGTAGCGGGGAAATGGATTTTGATTCCATGTGTGATGATGTATCCAACCGTTGTACTGCAACAAAGGCAGATATTTCTGCTTCCATTTCAGGAGCATTGATTACCATTCAGCAAAGTCTTCGTAAAGGAGAAGTGGTTCGTTTCGGAGACTTTGGAAGTTTCCAGATTGGCGTTCGCAGTAAAGGTGCTGGTACTCAGAAAGATTTTAATACCGGATTTATCAAAGGAGCCAGAATTGCGTTTCGTCCAGGCAAATTGCTCACCACGATGCTGAAAACCCTGGAATATAGTCAGGTAGCCAAGCTGTCAGTAAAACCTCCGGTAGTTGTAAAACCTGAAGCATAATGAAAATACTCAATGAACTATTGAATGTATTCACCCTGTTACTTCCCTTTCTCAAGAAGAAAGATGCCAAGGAAATGCAGGATTTCACCGAACTGGTAAAGAGCCAGTTCGACTATCTGATGGAGCAGATAACCCGGTTTGAGACCGACTATTTTGAGCTCTCGGAGAAAGTGCGGCAGATGTATCAGGAGATTATCACCCTGAATGCTCAGCTAAGCCAGTCACTGAGAACTCAGTGTGCAGTGCAAAGTTGCAAGGAACGGCAATAAAAGCAGGCATAAAGAAAAGATGAGAGTTGTCAATCTGATAGTAATCCACTGTTCCGCTACCCGTGAAGATAAAACCTTCACGGAGCGGGATGTGGACGCTGCCCATCGGGCACGAGGTTTCCGCTGTGCCGGTTATCATTTCTATATCCGCAAAGACGGAGCCATCAAATCCATGCGTCCGCTGCAAGAAGAAGGAGCGCACGCCCTGGGCTATAATGCCCACAGTATTGGCATCTGTTATGAAGGCGGACTGGACAGGAACGGAAAACCAGCTGATACCCGGACACCGGAACAAAAGCATTCCATGCGGGTGTTGGTACTCACGCTGCTAAGAGACTTCCCTGGTTGCAGTGTAAAAGGTCACCGGGATCTTAGTCCCGACCGCAATGGCAACGGGGTGATTGAATCTTGTGAATGGGTGAAATTCTGTCCTTGCTTTGAGGTGATGAAGGAAGGTTGGAGTCTATAAAAGAATTCCCGCCAGTTAGTGAAATACTGACTGGCGGGAGTTTTATTTTATTTAATACATTTAAGTGTACTTTTTATTCAAAAAATTAACATTTACTTCTAATAAAAAGCAATCAATATTTTTAGCAAAAAATGGTTAAACTATAAGTTAATATTCAATTAAATTATGAATAGTTAAAATAAAACAACTTATATTTGCACACATTCTTGTAAAACAGATATAATTAAAGTACTCTTCTTTACTTCGGTTAATAAAATGAAAAAGAAACTTTTACACATTCTCTTTATATTGATAATTCCTAAAATGGTTTGTTCACAAAATCTCGTGATAAAGAATAATATTCTATACGATGCAAGCGCAACTCCCAATATTGCTTTGGAAACTGGTTTAGGAGAAAAAACTACATTAGATTTGAATTATGGGTTCAATCCTTTTACTTTTAATGATAATAAAAAGTGGAAGCATTGGGTAGCACAACCAGAACTCCGATTTTGGACTTGTGAACGATTCAACGGTACATTTTGGGGGATTCATGCACTTGGTGGACAATTTAATGTCGGAAATATAAAATTACCTTTCAATATATTACCCGACTTAAAGGATCATCGCTATGAAGGCTATTTTTATGGCGGAGGAATCAGTATTGGTCATCAATGGGTTTTAGGCAAGCGTTGGAATCTGGAAACAAGTATTGGAGGAGGGTATGCACGAATTCACTATGATAAATATATATGTCCTAAATGTGGTCCGAAGTTAAAAACTGGCAATCAAAATTACTGGGGAGTAACAAAAGCAACAATTTCTATGATTTATGTAATTCACTAATAGCATATTAACTATGAAGATTAAACTTTTTATCATTATATTTTCACTATTATCAACTATTCATATTGCTCCGGTAAAAGCACAGCAAAATCTATTAGATAAGCCTGTTAGTGTGATGTCGTCTGATGTAAGTAAAGTTGGTTCTCTGCTACTTATAAATATTACTCTTGATTTAACGAAGCTGAAATTACAACCTAACCGTTCCATGAGTATTGTACCTGTACTCTATACAAAAGATAACAATAAAGTATTATCTAAAATACTGGTTAATGGAAGAACGAAACATATTGTTTACACACGTAATACTCAAAGAGACAAGTACAAGGATGTTGCCATAGAAGTAAAACGCATTGATAATGTATTTCAGCACGTTAATTACCAAATCAGTGTTCCATTCCAGAAATGGATGCAGCAGGCAATTTTATCTCTTCGCCTGGATTTATGTGGATGTGGTGGCAACTCAGAAGAAAATGCTCAGTTAAAAGTTCTGGCTCTGGCTGATCTGAATATAAAAGAAAACGATGAACATAATTTTATACCCGCTGTAGCTTATCTTGTTCCACAAAATGAAGCCATAAAAAAACGTACAGAAAAAGGCAGTGCATATTTAGATTTCCCGGTGAATGAGACTATAATCTATCCTGATTACAGACGCAATCCTGACGAACTAAAGAAAATAAAACAAACTATTGAAATAGTCAAGAATGATAATAATACGAAGATTACTTCAATCACAATTCATGGATATGCATCTCCGGAAGGCAGTTACCCGAATAATGAGCGGCTTGCTAAAGAGAGGGCTGATGCATTAAAACTTTATGTTCGTAATCTTTATAATTTTGATAAAAATATAATAACTACAACTTATACTCCGGAAGATTGGGAAGGGTTGTCCCGTTTTGTAACATCTTCAGGCATAAAAACGAAAAAAGAAATACAGGCAATTATCGATCAGAATATCCATCCGGATATGAAGGAATTGAAATTAAAAAAACTCGAAGGTGGTGAGCTTTTTCGTTATTTGCAGATTGAATGCTTCCCGGCATTACGACACTCGGATTATATGGTAAATTATGTTGTACGAGGATTTAGTATAGAAGAAACAAAAGATGTAATAGGTAAACGTCCTCAGCAGCTAAGCTTAAAGGAAATGTTTATGCTTGCTCAGACTTATGAGAAAGGCAGCAGTGAGTTTAATGAAGTATTCGAAATTGCTGTACGTATGTTTCCGGAAGATCCAATTGCAAATTTAAATGCTTCATCCATAGCCTTAATCAAGCATGACTTAAACTCTGCAAAAAAATATCTGCAAAAGGCTAATAACGAGTTACCTGAAACAATTAATAATCTAGGTATACTGGCTATGTTTGAGGGTCGGAAGGAAGAAGCTCAGTCTTTGTTTGATAAAGCACTGAAAGCCGGAATACCGGAAGCGGCAACTAACCTTAAGGAATTAAATAAGGAAAAAGAGTAAGTAACAAGATAGGGCCTGAGCTGATATGGCTTGTTATAATATATCAGAATAAGTATATAGATTACCCTTAATAAAGAAATAATGAATAAACAATTGCAGCAAATTAAAAATAAAATTGGTTTTGTAGCTCTACTTATAACAGTAAGCGTACTATCTGCCTGTTCGGCTGTTGTTGATGACAAATCTGATTGCCAGGATGAATGCCGTATTCATTTTAAATACGACTATAATATGAAATTTGCCGATGCCTTTGCAAATGAGGTAAAACAAGTTGATCTTTATGTATTTGATGATAAAGGTAATTTCGTGAAAAAACTGACAGACAAAGGGAATGCATTAAAAAATGATGATTATTACATGAAACTCAATCTTTCTCCCGGTAAATATCATTTAGTGGCATGGGGAGGATTAGACGGTGAATCTTTTTCAACGGATTCATTAACCAGTGCTTCAACTTTAAACGACTTAAAGGTTGCACTAAAAAGTACAGATCAGAAATCTGATAAAGATTTGCATCCATTATGGCATGGTGAGATCAATGAAATCAATATAACAGGAACATTTCAGGAACAAACTATTTCCTTGACCAAAGATACCCACAGAGTGCGTGTTGTATTACAGCAGATCAATGGTGATGCCGTTGATAATAAAGCTTTTCGGTTTGAAATCACTGATAGTAATAGCCTGATTAGCTATGATAACAGCCTTATTGATAATGGAACAGTAACTTACTCACCTTATGCAACCGGACAAAATACGGTGGGAGATGTTCAACCTGTTACCACTGCATATGCTGAAATGCACACAGGACGTTTAATGGCTGATAGTAAGTCTCGTCTGCGTATCTATAAAGTGGCTGATAATAGTTTAATTGTTGATATTCCATTAATAGCATATCTTATGCTTACCGAAATGGAAGGACATAAAAATAGTATGACAGAACAGGAATATTTAGATCGTCAGGATGAATATTCATTGGTGTTTTTCCTCGATAAAAATCAGTCCTGGCTGAAAGTTCAGATAATTGTCAATGGTTGGACAATACGTTATAATAGTTCAAACCTTGGTTAGAATATGATAGCAAGAGCAATAAATAGAAGTAAAAAGATCATAGAAACAGTGATTATTTCATTAATGATTACTGCATGTAATGGCATTTATGACAAATACGACGATAAAGGATGTTTAGATAACCAAAACGGCACTTTTATTTCTCTCACAATTAACACTTCCTGTAATACACGCTCTACCCCTACAGGAGGAGAAACAGGAGATGGTCAGGAAGATGGGCAAACAAATGAAAATGCAATATCGGATCTGACAGTGTTTTTTTATCAGGGAAATGATATAAATCAAGCTATTGCAGCAAATGCTGTTATAACCGGTGCAACTTACTTTGGATCTTCTGATATAATGGAAAATGTAACTAAGCCGCGGCAGATTGAAATTCTCAAAGGGACTTACCACGTGATTGTAGTAACCAATGCCGGCGATTTAACTGGTAAATTTGGAACTAATGCTAATGTAAAAGATCTTTGTGATTATTTACAAAAAACAGCATGGGTTAAGAATGGAAACACCTACTCGCAATTTGTGATGTCTTCTACTTCTGATGTCTCAGCAAATATTATTGAGGCGAGCCAAGCCAGCCCTAATCTGATTAGTGTTGAGGTTGGAAGGATAGCTGCCAGAATTGATTTTATCCCTAATAAAGATAATGAAAATACTGACCTGAACAATTATCTGCTAAAAGATAATAGTAATAATTCTGTAGCTAAGATTGTTATAAATAAAATCAAGTTGTTTAATGCACTTAACGCCGGTTCGTATATATTAAAACGAGTGGCTGCATCTGTATCCGGTACTCCTGCATATTTAGGAAATGAAGAACCTGTTTCTGGGGGAATACAAACCAATTATGTGATAGATCCATGGAGCTCTTTAAAAACGAAAGACAACCTGACCGGACAACATTTTAGTTTAACCCTTGGTGGCTCGGGAACAGATTATGCCTCTTCATTATACGCAAACAATTATAGCAACAATTTCAGTTTTAGTAATGATGATGCTATAAAAAAGTCTAACCTTGTAAATAATGGAGTGAATTATTATATTCTGGGTTACACATTAGAGAATACAACAGACAAAGCTTATCAGTTAAACGGATATTGTACAGGTGCTATGTTAGAGACAACATACATACCGTTTAAGCTAACCAGTTACAATTACACAAATAGGATTAATGAAATTACAGACAACACTAAAGCTGTTACATTTTTTACTTATGGTAATGGGAATGCAACTTATAATTCAATTGAATGCATCGTATTTCAATCGCTGAAAAGCTCTTCTTTGACGAATGATTTTTTTACACAGATATTTACTTCTTCCAATACCTGGCAAGAAGTACAGGATTATATAAACCGTTTTAATGAAAATGATCTTTTAGGCTTTAAAGTTTATTTGCAAAAGAAAATAGGCGGGCAATCACTTTCAAACCACCTAAATGAAACTATTTCATGGAATCGTTTCGTCCTGGAAGCTTATGGCTATTCCTTTAATGACGGTGCTGCAGTTATCAATCAGAATGGTAAGGATACCAGGCTTCTTTTAAGTCAGTTAGGCATAAAATGCTATGAAAATGGACTTTGCTATTATCCGTTCTGGATCCGCCATTCAAATAATGGTAATACAGACGAGGGGATTATGGAATTTGCAGTTGTCCGTAATAATATTTATAAGCTAAAAGTGAATTCCTTCTCTAAAATAGGATGGCCTTCTCCCTACGATCCCGACCCTGAGGATCCGGTAGAAAACCCTTCTATAAATATACTTGTGACAGTTACTCCCTGGAGAGTCATTACACATCCGGAAATAATACTATAATTAAAGTAAATATGAAAAAAGGCCATATATATATAACATTGTTTTTTCTTTTAGCCGTTGTATTTTCATCATGCAACAGCGAAGAAAAAAATATATCTGGTGCAGAAAAAACAAGCGTTCATTTGACATACCTTATAAGTACCAGAAGCAGCGGTGATCCCAATGCTTCGGATAATGAAATGATAAAAAAAATACTTCTTTTTGTTGTAGATTCAAATAACAAAGTCGAAAAGAAAGTAACAGAAAGTTTAGTATCAACACAGCAACAGTATGAAACTGAAATGCAATTAACAACCGGTACTAAAACGGTCTATGGATTTGCAAATCTGTCGGCTGAGAACATTGCAAATGCAGGGCTTGATATTGAAGAGGGAGCGTCGATGCCTGACTTATCCAATGCAACTGCAACTCTTGCCAATGGATATACTGCGACCTCGGATAATTATATTCCAATGAGCAATAAAACGACATTTACTGTTGAAAATAAGGAAAACCAGACATTTAGTCTTGAACTACTCCGTATGTTGTGTAAAATAAAGCTTAACTTCAAGAACGAAACAGGACATACCATTACATTAAAAAATGTTGTTATAGATCCCGTAACCACATCAGCAGTCTATTTATTGCCCCGGTTAAACGAGAATACAGCTCCGGAACTTCCGGATAAATTCACAACAAGCAGTTATACTTATAATTTTAGCGAATCTCCAAGTTTTGTTGATGGGGGAAGATTAAACAACTTTCAGTTTTATATGAATGAATCTAAGGTTCTGAACAGTGGATGGTTTAAACTGACACTTAATACCCTGAGAGACGGATCGACAGAAGAAATGCGCATGTCATTAACCAGCCTGTCTTATTTAAACCGGAATGATTATCTTCCGCTTGATATTATCCTGACAGATTATAAACTGGATGTGGAAGTAATGTCATATCCTCCTATAGGCGGTTATCCTGCCTCTGTTACTACAAATGCAGATGGCTATCATTGCATGTTCCCGGGTGGAGGTCCGTTTATTATAATTCCAAAGCTTAAAAAACTTTCAGATGGTTCAACCATACCATTAACTGATTCTGACTGGACTTTCACCTTTACAGATGCCTCCACTACGATATTCGACAAGGTTCCGGCATTGAAAGATGGCGAAATCAAAGGTTCTTTAAAGTCGTCTGCTACCGGCGTTGCATTATGTAATATTTCAGTAAACGTACAAACGTCTGCCAGTGTAACTCGCACACTTTCGTATAAAATGTATATCAGCCAAAATTAAATGAACATTTTATGAATAAATACAATAATAAGCTACCAATAATAATCAGTTTAATCTTATCTTTTCTTTTTATTGAAGATATGCAGGGACAATATACTATTGTGCATAAATCAGGAGCTTTTTATTCTGACCTTATGACAAATGAGTATGGAGCGTCTGTTCAGAAAACACATTTAAACCGTTATATAATATATACCTTGCCCTCTTCAACAGTAACATTAACTGTTCCGCCGGAATTGGGGGGAGCCTCTGCACCACATGCTTATTACCGGTGGTATAATTACGCCACGGATGGTTTACCAGCAAATGTAACTCCTAAAGTTGATTACATTAATGGAACAAATAGCAAATATATTCTAAACAATAGTGCTTTAAATGCGCAGCGGGCTGATTACAATTTTAATGCAGGAGGAGCTGCCGTTATTGCATGTGATGTATCGGCATATAAGGATTTTACCTATAACAATAATAATCTTACGGAACCAACACTCTCGTACAGATGTATTTTTGATATCAGGGATGCGAAAGAAATAGCAGACAAACTGGCAAATTTAGCTTCCGACAAGTATTTGGAAGAGAATACAGTTTATGTACCATCTGCTAAAATGGGTACTGAGAATCCAAGAGTTTGTTTACAATATGAGCGAAATAACTATTTTGGATATACTACAGCTGGCAAAACAACTGTAGCAAATGGAACATTCACCATTACCGGCACAAGCAGCAATAACGGGAGACTATTGTATGTTGAGCCTAAAGCAGCAGGAACTACTCAGGAGGTAACCGTAACAATGACTTGTGGAACTCAGACATACCGCATTGCCAGATTTAAAATCATTTTTGAAAATAACCTGCCAATGAAATATGATGACTTAAAGGGAACAAGCCGCTCTGTTAGTTATCTTGATTCCAATTATGTTTTATTGACGAAACTCGATTTTGATTACGATACGGCACCTGCTACCGAAAGTAATAATATGTGGGCGAAGCCTCTTTCCTGGGATATCTGTTCTTATGGATTTGCTTCCCGGGAATTATATCTTGCCGGTTATCGTACAGCACCAGACTTATGTACTGCCGATTGGAATGAATATGGTTTCTATAAAACAACAAATGTTTTTACTAATGGATATAGCTGGTGGAATCAGGCCGGACAAAAAGTATATGACCGCAGGTACTATGATAGTAATAAATCTGAAAATGGGTATTTCTTTTATGTGGACGCCTCTAATAAACCGGGTACTGTTGCCAAGCTTCAATTACAGGAGAAACTTTGTCCGGGAACCAGACTTTTTGTATCAGCCGGAATATGCAACATGACAACAAGATATTCAGATGCTGATGTAAATTTTATATTTAAAGGAGTAGATGCTAACGGAACAGAAACGGAATTGCATAGATTTACATCTGGTGATATACCTAAAACAATAAAATCCGAGGCAGAATGGTATCAGACGTATTATTCGTTTAGTTATAATACAAATATTGACTATGATCATTATATTTTACAAATAGATAATAATGCATCAAGTACAGACGGTGGAGACTATGCAATAGATGATATTCGTGTTTACAGAAGTAAGCCCGCGGTGCAGGCTAATCAGGTAACTTTACCCTGTGGCAGCGAATCTTCGAAAGTAAAAATCCGGGTAGAATATGAGAAGTTGCTTTCTGCATTAAATAAAACAGAATCAGCTGCAGGATCAGGAGAAGAGATCGTAGTTAAATATAAATTCTTAGATAGCTCAAAGAATGCCATTTCTTATAATTATAATACAGATAGCGATCCGGATATCAATTATGGCTCAGTAAGAATAAGTACGGATTTTACAGCCATGAAAGCAATGACATTATCAACGGAAGCTCCATATACATTCAGTAAGAATCCTGCACTGGCTTATACAGAAACAGAAGTTATTGATGGAACAACTTACCGTTATATTACATTTCAGACTCCTAATAATAATGTTCTAAAAGAAAATAAAACATATTATTCGGCAATAGCTAATTCAAGCGGAATTTTTGGAACCGGAATATGCGATATGATCAGTGATCCGTTTAAAATTATTCCACCGGCTATAATTACTGTAGATGGTGTGGAGTGGAACGAAGGCGATGGAATCTGTTATGGACACGATCTTGTAATAAGTGCTAAACTTAAAGACAGAATAACACACGAAAATATAACTTGCCGGTTTGATTGGTATATGGGAACAAAAGAAGATTTTGAAACAATACCGACCGGAGGAATGTCTGTTAATTCAGCTCTGACTAAATATCGTGAAGTATATCCCAATCCTGCAACTTCTGATACCGCTTTGTCTCCTGTGAGTGGAAACTTTACTCAAGATGCATATAATATACTTCAAAACTTAATCAATAACAATAAATTAATACTTAATAAAAAAGAAATTACCCGGTTGATAAAAGGAGGCGAATATTTACTTGCGGTTCCGATATTAGCAACAGCTGAGGTAACTTCTACAACAGCAACTCTTGTACTATGCAACGAAAACATACCTATAAAAACAGGTAATGTTCCCAAGAATCCGACTATTGCTTTAAGCGGAGAGGGGTACTACAATCTTTTGTCCGTGAGAATGGGTTTAAAACAGTTCAATGATTTAAAAAGCAATTCAGCCAAGACTTTAACGGTGCCTGTTATTGATTTCAGGAATGAAGATCAGACAAAAACCAGAGATCTTATTAAAGTTACTGATACTAATGTCTATTTAATCGGAACAGATGATCCGTCTATTCAAAACGTTGATTCACTAAATCCGAGCATACAGCTTGCAAAGCTGGATACGATCCATGTTACTCCCGATACTAATGATAATGATTATTTGGTATTCAAGATTCTGGCAAACTCTATTACAGTTAAAGAAGGATATACTTACAAATTAGAATTTCATTTTAATCAGAAGTTATTAACCGGCGATCAGGCGACATGTGATGGGGTTATTGATTTTTATCTGAAAATAGTTCCTGAGTATCTTACATGGACAGGTGGTAATGGCGATAACTGGAATAATGATGACAATTGGAAACGTTCTTTAAAAGCAGAGTTATATAAAGGTAATGCTGATAGCTATGCTGACGATTCTAATAGTCATGGTCTTGTTCCGATGAACTTTTCTAAAGCAACAATAGCAAATACAAGGAAAGCTCCATGGCTATATAAACTGACTGGTTCTCCTTATCCATCCATGGGGAATGCAAACTATACTGACAGCATTAGCAAAAAAGAGAATGCAGCTACTGCAAGTATAGAATATAGTATGATGGTAAAAGCAAACGGCGATAATTACGATTGTGAGAATTTTTATGGTAACACTTGTGATCAGATTTACTTTAAACCGTTAGCAGAAATGAGAAATACGAACTATCTCTCTTATAAAAAGGCATGGATAGATTTTGAACTGATTTCCGGCCGTTGGTACATGCTGGCTTCTCCGCTAAAAGGAGTAGTAGCGGGAGACATGTATCTTCCTACGGCTACGGGAAGGCAAGAGACAGAAGCATTTAAACCGATAACCTATAGTACTTCAACAAATAACCGTTTCAATCCGGCTGTTTATCAACGAAGCTGGGATCACAGCACTTCTACTGTTTTCAAAACCGATGGAAGCTCATTCGATTCATATATTTCAGCCAACTGGAGTCAGGTGTATAATAAAGTAGATGAAGGATATACTTCAGGAAAAGGATTCTCTATCCGTCCTATATATGGTACTGAAGGAACAGATAAAGTTTTGTTCCGTCTGCCCAAAGATGACATAAGTTATTCTTATTACAGTTATGATGGAACTGTTTCCGGTAATAGTACTCCGATTACGCGTACTGATAACGGAAAACTATCTTTTGAAAATAAGGCATCCGATATTTCATTCACTCTTACAAATGCAACAGGAAGCAATAATATATACTTGGTTGGGAATCCTTTCGTAGCCACCCTGGATATGAAAAAGTTTTTTGATGCTCATCCTAAATTTGAAAGACGATTCTGGATATTAACAGGAACAGGACAAAGCGCTGTTGCAATTGCAGAAGATGGTACGTTAACAACTTCCGGCAGTGAAACATTAACAGGTTCTGTAGCTCCAATGCAATCGTTCTTTATTGAAAAGAAATCATCCGTAACAGAAAATCCTACTGTAACTTATACTTCAGACATGACCATAGCCAAACCTGCAACAAGCATAATGGTTCGCTCAGGAAATTCCAATGTCACTCAAACTGACAATGCATCAGGTTTATGGATTACAGCAGAGCGTAGTGGCAATACAAGTAATATTCTGATTAAAAAAGAAGATAATGCTTCCAATGATTACGATGCAAAAGAGGATGTGCCTGTATTAGTAGACTCCAACCTGGCAGACAATCCTACGCTTTATAGTATGGCAGGTAATCAGGCTGCAATGATTAACGTTATTTCTTCTCTGAAGACTATTCCCTTGGGAGTTTATAGCGAAAATAATGAAAACGTAACATTAACGTTCAAAGGCATAACGAATTTGGGTGAAGACATAGAGCTTTACGATGCGTTGTTAAATAAAACCATTGAGTTAAATCAGGAAAATACAACGGTTATTGTTCCTGGCAGTAATCATAACCGATATTTTTTGAATCTGACCGATATGGATGTGAACGGAAAAGACAAAATTATGATCTATTCTCCGGAAAAAGAGAAAGTAGTAGTAACAACCTCTTCATCGGATAAACTTCAGAATATCAAGATATACAGCTTAAGCGGAACAATATTGAAGGAATTAAACAATCTGAATGTGATAGAAACAGAACTATCATTGCCGAGCGGAGTTTATATAATCCGCACACAAAGTTCAGATAGCACTAAAACTCAGAAGATATGTTGCCGGTAATATGTTATACTTTAAAAGAACGGTTTGCTATGGAAGTAAGCCGTTCTTTTTATATCTTTTCAAGATAATTTTCTAATGTTTCTATTGAAGTGTTTTTAAGAAGCACATGTTTTTCTTTATCGAGAAGATATAAAGTTGGCATTTTTGTTAAATCGTATAGCTCCTTGTTGCGTATATTCAGCTTTTTATCATAACCATTAATCCAGTTTGAAGGATAATCCGACAGATGTTCTTTCCATATATGCAGCTCTTCATCGGGATAAATAGAAAGTATTGTTATTTTTTTATTCTTATTTTGTGATGCTGTTAAAACGGAAGAAGAAATTATTTTGTTCTTTATTTCCAGACAATCCTCACAATCCGGATTATTAAAAAAAAGTAATGTGTATTCGCTTTTTAAAGCAGATAGAGCATAACTTCTACCAGATACAAGAGTGTATATAAAGTTTGTAGCCATGCTGCCCGGACGGTTTTTTAATGCCATAACCAGTTGTTGTTTATAAGAGCTTTTATGTATATTATCAATTACCGGCGATTTAACTATACTTTCTAAAAAAGGAATATACAATTCTTCATTATGCATCGGCGACTCGGAATTGTATAAATATTTTTCAGCCAATTCACCCAGATAAGAATATAGCTGAACATTAATTTCTGCTTTTTTCATTAATGTTTTTATGCCGGAGCAAGCGGTAGAATAATTTGTATGTGGTAAGACACCTATAAAATCGGCAAAGATCGGCTCTATGATTCCTGATTTATAATAAGTATCAGTAAATGGAAAATGATCCCAATAATGTTTTGCCAGATACTCTGCACGTTTCTGAGGAGTAATCAGCATAGAAGGTATTTCAGGCAAATGAAATATTTGCTCTTTCGTTTTTGATATTTGCATTTGTTCCTTCTTATTCCCGATACATCCGGCAGATATAATTGTTATGCATATTAAAATTACAATCTTTTTCATCTTATTCTTTCTTCATAGAAAAGCGATTGCCTTATTTAAAAACTTTAATCCGTTCGCCCAATGGCTTGAATTCTTTCTCACCGGCTTCCTGAGTTGGAACACCAAATGGCATTTCGGCAACCAGTTTCCACGTTGAAGGAAGATTCCATTCTTTTGCTACAGCTTCGTCAATCAGTGGGTTATAATGTTGCAGAGATGCTCCAAATCCGGCTTCTTCAAGCATTGTCCAAATAGTAAGCTGATGCATGGCTGAGGTGTGGTTTGACCAGATTGGAAATTTTTCTGCATAAGCAGGGAAAGCTTTCTGTAACCCTGTAATCACATCTTGATCTTCGAAATAGAGTACAGTGCCATAACCGGCAGCAAAAGCTTCGTCAATCTTTCCTTCTGTGGCGGGAAAAGCTTCTGCAGGAACAATCTTTCGAAGAATATACTTAGTGATGTTCCACAATTTCTTATGATTCTCACCCAGTAAAAGCACCACTCTTGTAGATTGTGAATTGAATGCTGAAGGTACATGAGTAACGGCATAGTTTACAATATCTTCAATCTCCTGATCGGATACAAGGGATTTGTTACTGATTGTGTAATATGTTCTCCGATTCTTTAAAGCTTCTTTAAAACTTAATTCCATAATATTATCTCCTATATTAAGTTTATTATTGATAGTGTTTTTTTGAAAAACATATCCTAAGATAACAATTAATTTTTAATCTTGTTTTAAGAAATAGTACTTTTTAGCTTTTTAAATTAATCCACTCTTTTTTCTCGAAATCGTACTGTTTGATAATTTTTGCAGGATTTCCGGCTACCACACTGAAAGGAGGTACTGAACGGGTAACAATGCTACCTGCAGCGATAACACTATGCTTTCCAATTTTTGTACCTGCCAGAATTACGGAATTAGCACCTATCCATGCATCATCTTCAATCAGAATAGATAAAGTAGATACACCTTGTGATGCAATGGTTTTATCAGGATCTAGAAAATTATGATTAAGTCCTGAGATTACTACGTTTTGTGCTATATTTACCTCGTTCCCTATCTTTACAGGACCAATTATTGTGTTCCCTAATCCTATACGGGAGTTGTTTCCTATAATAAGATCGCCCACAGCATTATTTATGCAGGAAAAATCTTCTACAATAGAATAATTTCCCAATACAAATCGATTAAAAGGAACAAGGTCTTTCCGCACACTGTGATATATAACAGAACCTTTTCCTCTTTTTAAATAGGCAAACTGAAACATCCTTATCCACCATTGCGGACGAGTTTTTACAGGATGCATAATAAAGTTCAGCACCAGATGTTTTATATAAGGATTCTGTTTTAATCTTTTTTTTATTTGTTGAGTTTTCATGTTTTTTGTATTAATGCTCACCATGTTCTGTATGAATAAACTTTTTATTAACTCCTTTGGTCCTGAAAAGGTTTAAAAACATCATAAATGCAAGTAAGGGGACTTTTATTATAGCTTTTTTAAATGGCTTATTGACCAGATAATCTGGAATAGCCATGCATAAAGCTCCAAATAGAATCAATAATAGTATCCACCACTTTATTGACCATTCCCAGTTTATAAATGTTGTAGCTATAGATAGTAGTCCGATAACTCCGATCATAAGCACACGAGGAAGCATCATCCATTGGAATATTTTATCACAATAGTCAATGTTTCTTGTAAAAATAGCATCAGGTAAGTCCGGCAATGCTTCCCACAAGGATGCAAATTGTGCAGACAACCACCTGCGGCGCTGATTGTTGAATGCATTTTCTTTTTGTGTTTTTTCATCATAAACCGGAATATTATCCATGTAATCAATATAAACTCTTTGTTTTAGGAGCAACATTTCCAATTCTTTATCTTCGCCGGCTGATGATACTTTCTTAATATTCTCTTTGAACCATCCATATTCAAAAACCATTCCTGAACCAATTAAGGCTGAAGATAATCCCAGTTTTACGTGTCCTTTCCGGAAAATAGAATTGTTGATCTCCTCACTGACTGCATCCAGAATGGCTGTACTTGTATTCAGGTTCTTTGCCATGCGGTGAGCCTGAATAACATTTGCACCGGATTCATACGCATTGCTGATTTGCTGCAGAAAATTTGGTTGAACAGTGTTATCTGCATCCAGAATCACAATCATATCATATTCACGATCTGCTAACTGATCCATTCCAAAATTTAGTGCTTTTGCTTTCGAACTGTTTTCAAAATCAACGATCAGTAAATCTATGGGTAATTGCCGAAGTCTTTGATTTGTACTGTCTTTCATTTTATCGGAGATCACAACAACATCATAGCTCTCTTTGAGATACTCTTGTTGCAAGAAGGATTGCATGGTCTGTTCTATTACCTTATCTTCTTTGTAAGCTGGGAAAAGTATAGCGAAACGGTATTTTTTCTTCGCAAGAGGATAGGAGTAGTTCATTCTTGACATGCTTGCAACTGCAAACACAAAAAGATATCCCACGGAGATTGCCATTAGAAAAAAGAGTATAGTATCTAATGTGTCTATAATAATCAGTTCATCCATACGCTAACCGAGTTTGTATTCTAATTTTATAAATGCAACTATTCCTTTGAATGTTGCTTTTGCTAAGTCTGCTCTTCCTTTTAAAAGAAAGAGCAGCGTATTCTTTGGAGCAGCAACTAGCATTTGATACAAGATAGAGATCCATCGGGTGATTCCGCATCTGTTTCGCCAGGCATATAAAAGACGGTTACGGGTAAGATAAAAAGTACGCAGATAGCTTTCTTGGCCCGTACTTTGACTTTCTTTGTGATATACAGTACAGCGTGGCTCGTACCACAATTCATATCCCACATTTGTTATTTGAGTACACCAGTCCAGCTCTTCGTAGTAAAGAAAATAAATTTCGGGCATATATCCTACTTTATCAATCACCTCTTTTTTTATTATCATAGCTGCGCCATGACAATATGGAGTACAAACCGGAATCTTGTACTGTCCGCAATCTTGTTCTCCGAAGCCAATCAGGTCATTACGTAAGGTAATTGTTGTAAGAGGTATATATCCTGCGAACTGAATATTGCGAGGAGGAAACGCGAATTTTATCTTGGGCGAAACAGCGCCTATTTTAGGATTGCTGTTCAATCGTTCAATAAGAAAGTTAAAAGTATCTTCTTCTATAAAAGTATCGTTGTTTAGTAAGAAAATATATTTTCCTTTTGCCTCTTTTATACCTAAGTTATTTCCTCCGGAAAAGCCCAGATTTTTTTCACTGCGAATGGTTATTATATATGGATATCTCTCTTTCAGAATTACAGCTTCATTAATTCTGGAAGCATTATCGACCACAATTATTTCCCAGGAAAGAGACAATACGTACTTTTGGATCGATTCAATAAACTCACATGTATCTTTCAATCCATTGTAATTTACGGTGATGATGGATAGCTCAGGTAAGTTGCTCATGTTCTTCTAATTCTTTATCGTAATATTTGCCCATAAAGACAATTGCGAAGCATATAAAATAAAGGTAACAGGTTGGGTATTGCCCTAATATCTCGTTTCCTGAGGCGGAGGCAGTCATACCCACTACTCCTGCCAATAAAGCTGCTAATACCCCTCCTAATTCTTTGTCCTTTATTTTAAAAAGAATAATATATCCACCTGATATAATTCCTGCAGATAGAAGTATAATATATAAGGATAATCCGACTACTCCTGTTTGTATCCATACTCTTACTAGCCATGAGTCACTTGGAATTCCTGAAAATTCATAATCAGGGCTGTTTATATCTGGGGTATTACCGAATCCTATACCTGCTCCGAACGGAAGATCTTTTAAGTACTCTTTTAATTTCTTTTGATTTTCTAATCTTACATTTAAAGAAGCATCATTTGTATCGAGACCAGAACGCATTCTCTTGATTGTTTGGTTATTATTTCCAATTGTGGTAAAATTAAGAAAACAAATAGCAGATACTAGTATAAATAAAGAATAAAAAGCAAATTCCCATTTCTTAGATAGTAGTATAAAAATTGCATATCCTGCAAATGGAACAGCTAATGCTCCACGGGTTCCTGATATAACCATTCCATATCCTCCAGCCAATGCTACAATCAAAAAATAAATTTTAAGCCATTTGTTTTTTATATAAAAAGCAGCAATGGAAAATACCACTAGTGAAAAGCCCATATTTGAGCCATAGTTACCGGCATCAGAGAAAAAAGAAAAATAGCGAATTCCTGTACTGATAAAATGAGTTTTTGCTCCTCCGTTATAAAGCCATATTAGTTCAGCAGAATCAAATCCATGGTTTTTTTGCCAGTATCCTTTTAATGCTGCTAGAAGAGTTAAAACAGACCACATCAATAATATAAGTTTAATGTGCTTATATTTATTAAGTAAAACAGAAACTAAAACTATTAATATAATAGGGTAAAAAGCAATTGAACGAACTTTGGTAAACCAATCAGCAAAAGATATTAATTTAGGATTTAATAGCTCTATTATACAGAAAATTAACCAAATGAATATTATTAAAGTTAAAGGATTTAATACTCTTTTCCATTCTATTCTTGTGTGAATTGTTTTTAAAATAAGAGCTAAAAAGATGAATGAAATAACAGAATCCATAAATACACTTATTGGAACAGGAAGTGTGATATACCGGGTAATCCCCATTATAAAATAATTGCAAATAAAGAGAATTATAAAACTCCATAGCGGATTTTTTAATAATAAATATAGTCCTACAGCAACAAACGGCATAGAGACTATAATATATCCGAAATTACAGCCTCTTTGCATTGTTGCTTTGTAAAATATAACAATAAATATCAGTAAGCCTGCATATACAAATATTTTGGGCAATATTAATTTAGTTATATTTTTTATAAATGTTAGCATTTTTTTTATTCTGAAGCTGTTAATCCAAACTGAGAAAATCGATATATTATTTTTTTGAATTTATTGTATGGAGGAAGAAGTCCGGTAAAACTTTCTACAACATTACTTTCTGCTTTATTCAAGCAAATGACAACAGGAGATTCGGGACTGGCTAACTTTTTTAATTGACTTAGTAGAAGTTGATCCGTTAATTTCCATGTTTTATTGGCTCTTGCAATTACAAGATTTAATGCAGCATCATTAATTAGTGTCCTGGGAATTGTACACTCTTTTAACGGTGGATATTCCACAAGCAGAATATCGGTATCTTCTGTTGATTTGCTCAGATCGGTTACAGATTCTGCCAGCAAGAATTCTCTGGAATCTTTTGGAAAATCTTCATTCCAGGAGATGTGTTTTACATTTAATCCAATGGAGTTCCAGTATTCTTCCAGTTGTTTCCCTATAAAAGATTTACCATCTCCTGACTCTGTGCTTAGTAGGTTGATAATTCTCTTCCCGTTGCTTGGAAGGTAATTCAGGAGCGTATTACACAAAAATTTTGATGCAATCTGATTTCTGGCTTTGCTGAAGTTCCTGAAACGAACAATTTCATTTCCGGTGAAAGCTCCAATAACCTTACAAGATGTTAATCTTTCAGTCCGTGTCTTATCCCTTAGTGTTCGATCAAGCAATTCAATAATTAATGAAAAACCTAAAATGGCGAGAATACTGCCAAAGAAAACTGTCATTACGATTGATTTTCTATTAGTAGCTTCTGCATTCAACGGATATGCGGGGGGATTTATGATTCGTAAAGTAGCAGAGTTCATTTGCAGGTTTTTCTGGCGTAATCGGGCGGTATTTAAACTGTTAAGCATAGACATATAATTCTGCTCCAAAAAGCCAATTTCCCTGTCCTTCCGTTTCAGAGTATTGCCAATTGGTGAAAAAAAAGTATATTTATCATCAATCAGTCCTTTTCTGGATTCCATTAATTTAAGTTTAGCTTCTGCTTTCTCCATATTTAGCATCTGCTGAAACCATTGTTCCAGAATCTCTTCTGAGCCGATTTTTTCTTTGGTATATTTTTGATTGCTATATTTTTCTGCAAAATTACTAAAGTTTTCTTCTTCTTCTTTTAACTGCTTCTTATAAGATTTTAAATCCTGGCTTTTAGAAGAGTTTTCATCATTAAAGGCTTCAATATCTGTAACTTTGGAAGTCAGATCTGTGATTTTCTGCATTCTGGTAATAAACTCAGCGTTGTTTCGGAGTGATTTGGCATGACTATCCATCCTTTTTTCTAATTCAGTTATCAGCGTTTTTGCACTGTTATATTCAAGAAGGAAATCTTCACACCGTTGTTCCCATGAACTGTTTTGAGCTGTCACTTGCTTTGTCTGTTCTCCATAATTAATAATCCGCTTGCTTAAACTGTAAGCAGTGAGAGAATCTTCGGACATATTCAATTGCCTTGATAATTTGGCCAATTCTTCTTCGAAAAATTTGATTACATTGTTAGTCTCTCCAAATCTTAATTCCTGATATTGCTCAACAAATTCTTCGTTTAAGATCTTTAATGTGTTATAAGCAATGCCCGGATCGCCACCTGAAAATTTGATCTCTATCATATCGCTGCCACCAATTCTGTTCACTTTTATTTTATTGAATAATGCACCGTAGCTGTAATCCGGATGATTCCAATTGAACAAACCGAAAATGAAATTTTTGGAGTTGGGCCTTTCATAAGCACGTAAATTGGCGATAGTCTTCTTTTCATCTTTTTTATCGATCAGTTTTTGCACTTCTTTTGGAGTAATCCTTAATAATGCATTGTAAGTGGAAGCCTGGATATAGTTATTGTCCTGGTTAGGATTACCATGCATCATGTTTTCTGCATAAAGACGTAAAGAGACTCTTTCTAATGTGCTTTTTGAAGTTATAAGGGTTAAAATGTTATCTAAGGTGGTGTTTTGTTGAGTTAAATTAATTCCTGCTCCAGTGGTGGCTTCAACTGTATAGCCTGAAATAATCCCTGTATAGACGGTTGTGTTGGTATTGTACGTCCGTCCCATATGTTTTGTTGAATAAACAGCCAGTAAAGTAAGCACAATAGGTACAATTATTAGCCACCACCGAATGCGATATATAAATCTGGAAAGATAGAGTAAATATTCCATAACTCAGGGCTTATTTTGTTTTATTTTTATTGATAATTGGAGTACGTGTAAGCACTTCAAGTCTTAAAAGTGAATTGTTTAGTGTGGCTCGGGTAGACTCATAATCACTCGTTGCCGTGATTTGTGTGTTTTTTTTATTACTCAATGTACTTGCATCTCCTTTATCATTTAGAAAATCATTTTCCCCAACCTTATATTGGGCGTTGGCAAATGTCATATATTCAGCTTTCAATTTTAAGATAGAAATATTGGATAAAATAGATGTATATAATTCTATTATTTGTAGCTTTAGCTCATCCATTCTCTGCTCTTTTTGAAGCTCGCTTTCCTTAATTAGGAGTTTTTGATTATTTATTTTTCTTTTTCGATCAAACAAATCATCCAAAGGAACTGATATGGAACCGCCTATGTTGTAATAACTCATTGCATTATTATTATATTGATAGTAAATGGGGGTTGCAGAGTCGGAATAACCGGATGTGTACGCTTGTATTCCATAACGATATGAAGACCCTACAGAAAAATACTTTAGCCAACTCTTTTTTTCTTTTTGAAGTAGACCAACTTCTTCTTCTCTCTTTGTATTATGAATTTGTATAACAGGATTTTTCTTCGCATTCTCGAATAAAGAGTCCAATGGAGGAAGCTTTAAACTAGCATAATCTTCCGGACTCATATCGGCTATATTGCTCTCTTGTGCCTGCAATGGTAATACAAAGTATAAGCTAAAAAAAACAAGAATCAGAAACAGTTTCTTTCTCATATTATAAACTTTAGTCAAAGTTACACATTTTCTTTTTGAACAAAAGCAGTTGCTGTTTTTAAAATAATCTTCATATCCATGCCGAAAGAGTAATTTTTGGCATATTGAATATCCAAAAGTTTACGTTCTTCAGCAGACATCTTTCCTGCATCACCTCGTTTTTCCACTTGCCAGAGACCGGTAAGCCCCGCCGGGGCCATGAAACGGTCTATGTATTCGTCACTGGTCAGCAGTTCAGCTTCGTAGAGTGGGAGAGGGCGGTTACCCACAATAGACATATCTCCCTTTAGTATATTGATTAACTGCGGGAGTTCGTCTATGCTATATTTACGGATGAAGCGCCCCACTTTGGTTATACGCGGATCGTTTTCCAGTTTTACAAACGAATTTTTCTTTTCAACGCTTTTTTGTGCGATGTATTCTTGTTCCGGAATTATATAATCGTCTGATACAAGAAGTATCTCCTCTGTCTCTATTGTTTGTTCTGTTTGGGTAACTTCTGCCTTTTCTATTATTTCCTGATCACTTTTATATTGATTGAGGTTGTTGAATTCCTTCAGTCGCTTATCTGCATTAGAGTACATGGAACGAAATTTCAGAAAGTCGAATACCCGATAATTGCTTCCTACCCGTTTGGATTTATAAACAACAGGCCCCTTGCTTTCTAACCGGATAGCAATGGCAACCAGAATTAGTAGCGGAGAAAGACAGATGAGAGCAATGCTTGAAAAAATAATATCGAAGATTCTTTTTGTTAGTGGTAAATGAAATTGCTCAATTGATTTCTGGTTCTGAAGAGCTGTATGAAACTGATGTTGTCTGTTGAATATGAACTCTTGGGTATGCTCAAAATTCTCTTTGCTCTCATTGGGCGATAAGGTATTGCAAATGCCGCTTTTTAAATACAGAATGCTCTCATCTTTGGTTAATGAGTCCGTGATAAGAACAATAGAGGTGTGATAGAACTTATTATGCAGATAGGAAACATCTGCTAAATCTCTCTTTTTAAGTCCTTTTTCGAAAAGTATAATAACAGGCATTTTATTATCACACTGAGATAGCCATTGAGTTGCCTCATAGGTGTTCTGTGTTACTTTCATTTTGCCTTCAGATAACCGGCTGAAATGAGTAGCAGTCTGTGCGTTTTTGCCTATATAAACAAGATGTTGCATTTATTCCTTAATTATTTTTTTTATTCGGATCTTTAACTCCATTGGATTAAAGGGTTTCAGAATATAATCATCTGCTCCTTCTTCCAGTAATCGGATTCGTTCAGAAGTACTTTCTTCGCTAGAGAGCATAATTACCGGAATGGGACTAAACAGTGCATTGGTTTTTAGATAATGCAGAAATTCATCTCCACGCATCTCCGGCATTCTGATGTCTGAGATAATAAGGTCGGGGATGTTCCCTTCCTGCAACCATGCTATAGCCTTAATTGGATGTTCGAAATAGGTAAGGTCAAATTCAGCTGACAGATAAATAGAAACAACTTTAGCTATAGATTCTTTGTCGTCAATTAATAGTATTTTCTTTTTCATTATTTCTTTGTGCTTTAAACGTGTTGTTTTACTTAAGGGAACAAAGTTATTTAAATTTAAAATTTAATAGTCTTTTTTTTCTAGTTTTTTGTATAAATGTATGTATTATCTGCATTTTCACTGCTGTACCAGTCCTGACTGGTGGTACCTCCTGAGGTAGCCCATGACTTAAATTTTGGATAAGCTTTCAGAATACTTGCATATTCTTCAGGATAATTAAATGTTCCGGGTATCATAAGCCCCCAGATCAGATTATCAGTACCCCTGTAATATACACCATTGAGAGACAGGTCGTTATTGGATGGGATATTATTGGGACCTCCTCCGAAAAAGGATTGTATTGCTTTGTCTGTTGGGGCATATCCGGGCAGATGGACTTCTTTTCTGTTCTCTGCTTTAGCATCGGTTACGGCAAAAAAGTTCAGATACTTTACGGCGATATCTGATGGGCTGACTGTGCCGTACTTAAAATTAATGGTTATCGTTACTTGTTTGGGAGTGATATACTGAGCTTTTGAAGAGGTATTCAGCAAATCATACCTCTCACTTGCATTATCTAATAAGAAATGATGTGCTTCGTCGAAAAGAGGGATCACCGCTTTCGCTTGACCGGTTTCTGTTCCTGTGGAACCAATTGTAAACACTTTGCCGTTTAACCGGTTGTTGGGTGAATCTGTTACAACGGAGACACTGGCAACGCTACTTGCGGGAACGCGGTCTAACTGGAAAGCGGCACTTAGTTTTTTTGTTCCACCTACTGCCATTATTCTCGCGGTGATAGTCATGCTTGATACGCTTGTTGTCCAGCTCCATAAATTAATCCAGTAAGAGGTCTGGCTTTCCACAACAAGGTCGTTCATATCATAGTCTCCGTATGCCGGCCAATAATCTTCTATAGCATAGGTATAGACACTACTTGTGGGTACTTCTATAGGAAAAACAGGATCTTGTGGCGCAGTTCCTGCGGGGTAGCTTCCTTTCCCGGTGCATTCGCTTGCAGGAATTAGCACTGTAGGGTCTCCATAGCTGACCATGTGGGCCGGGTAATAGAGATAAATTCCTTTACCGTTGGTTTTGTATTTTGAGCATTCAAGCTCCAGGTTCCCTGTTAAGTAAACGTTCTTTGATCCGTTGCACACAATATTCTTAATTCGGGCCAGCGCAAAATCAGAACTGTAATAATTATCATAGTTGTAATCACTTCCGGGGCCATTTAGTATGGTGGTCCAGGAATTGAAAGTTGCCGTACCTGTAACATCAAACAAGGAATAAGCTTCCATGTTTATAGTTGTTCCTTTTGGGTCGAAATATACACAGGACAGGATAGTGCTGCCATGCAAATAAAACGTGCCAACGGAAGTGGTAATACCTCCGGTAACTTTTATATTGCAATAATTATCAAGGATAAAGCCACTGGTGGCATTGATGGTACCTAAAGTAAGTACACCATGGTTTTCGATGGTGCCTGTTTGTGTAAATTCAGCAATGCTCACTGTTGAGCTATTATTGTAGAACAAACCACCATTCAGACTCATTTGGTTGAGGTAGAATTCTCCGGCATTGTATATATTCCCCCCGGAATTAGTAAAGTTAATATTAATATTCTTTTTCTGTGAATTAAATGCTCCTCCAGCCATAATAAACAAATTTGCTCCATTGCCTTTAATAGTCTGGCTGCTACTATTGAAAGTGATTTTGCCTCCATTTAGTACCACAACTTCGAGCCCATTTTTGAAATCGCTTTGGCCTGATGGCACATTCCATTCTCCTTCTACAAAAAGAGTTGTTGTAGATCCACCCCCAAAAATGATATTCCCGGAATAAGTGCCCCCGGTGATAACGTATGATTTTCCTGCGGTCAATGTCTTTGAAGATGCTTTCAGGTCGATAAGTGTGGCTCCATCTCTGACTCCCTGATAGGCTGGGGCTGTAGAACGGGTGGTAACTGCTTTTGATTTTACGCCTGCCGTTGAGGAATTTCCTGCAAAATTAACTGTAATATTCTTGGCATCAATGGTTCGTTCCTGAACTATTTTTAAACCGTTGGGACCTGTCTGGCGGACATAAATTGTCTGTAGAGCCTGTGGAAAGTTAACTTCAGATGAGTATGCTTCTCCTTCTTTAGCAACTCCTTTGGCTAACAAGGTGGCATTGGCGTTAAAGATGGGATTGTCGTTGAAAACCTCAACGATATAGTAGTATGTTCCTTTATATTCATCGTTTACATTTACAGTTAAATTTATAGAGCTGATAGTGGACCAGTCGAAATTATCGGGAACACCTGTAAAGGGAGAAGGAGCCACATAGTATGGATCGTAATAGTCTTCTTTACAGCTATATGTTGATATTAACATTGTGAAGAAGAATAGAATGGTCGTTATTTTTGGGGTACTTATTCTCATAAGATTTAATTAAAATTTGGTCGCTAAAAAATGTTAACTACCTTCTAAAAACAAAAATAGAATAATTGTTTGATTTATCAAGTGATTTATGTATTTATTTCTATTCAAAATAACATAAATAAAAAAAGGCAGAAGTTTATTTCTGCCTTTTTTTTATGTAGTAGGATCGATTCTTCTTTTAATAAGTCAATCCACTAGTTGGTGAATTATACCAATTTGTACTATTCTTTCCTCCTGATGCTGCCCATGATTCAAACGTAGGATATACATTTTTTATATTTTTATATTCGACAGGATACTTAAAGATTGTTGGAATCATCATTCCCCAAACTAAATTATCATTCTTACTTGTATATTTAGTACCATTTGTTGAATTATCAACTCCTGTTCCAAATAATTTACTGTTTACCTTCGCTGTTGGGTTATAACCTCCCAAGTGAATTTCTGTACGTTGGTCTTTCTTTCCGTCTGTTACAATAAAGAAATTTAGTGCCTGAATATCTGCGCTACTTGTTGTAATAGGATTATTGAAAGTTATAGTAACTTTAACTGATTGTGGTGAAACATTATTTGTCCCAACAATCGTATTTGTTATGCCATTACAATTTAAAAATTTGTGTGCATTGTCAAAAAATGGAATAACAGCCTTAGGTTGCCCTATTTCAACATTAGCTCCGTTTAAAACAAATACAGACCCATCAATTGAACTTTTGGCACCTTCGTAGGTCACACTCTTTATGTTATCGGCCGAAACATTATCAAGCTGAAGAGCTGCCCCTACAGGTTTGGTTCCGCCAACAGCTCTTAATGTAGCATTGATAATCATTTGATTAACTGTGTTTGAGCTATTTTTAACATAAGTGGTATGTATTGTTGTAACCAAATCGTTCATATCATAATCTCCGTATGCCGGCCAGGAATCTTCCATAGCAAAAGTATAATCATATCCTGATTCAACCGTAATTGGGAAGATGGGACTTGCTGGATTCTTTGTTTTTGGAGTACTACCTGTTCCTGTACAATCTCCTGCAGGTATAGTCACCGTTGGATATCCATAAGCTACCGATTGAACAGAAGAACTTGTTTCAATGTATTTATCATATTCACCATTTTTTTTGTGATCGCTGCATTCTATCTCTAAATTACCCATATATGAAATACATGGTCCACTCTCTGTTGTAACTTTTAAGAAGCGTGCCAATGCAAAATCATAACCAGTTCCAGTTCCAGTAATTTTATTGTTGGATTTAAAATTAGCAAGTGTTCTAGCTTCTAATATAGAAAATGCTGCCATATTAAATGTTGCATTTTGGGGCTGTAATTTATCACATCCAAAATAAGTATTGCTATTTAAGTTATATGTTGTACCTCCGGAGTTAATATCTCCATAAACATTAAAATAACAATTATTCGTAATAGTTGAATTCGATTCAGTAGTTAAACTTCCAATTTCAAATTTTCCATCGTTCAGAACTGTTCCGTTACTATTAATTGTCAGTGATCCCTCACTAGCAGAAATAACTCCTGATTTCGAATTCGTTAATTTTCCGTTAGCCTGTATTGTTATTTTTTTATTTTTGGAAATTCCGAATTTTCCGTCATTTGAAAATTCACCATTATTACTGATCGTTAATGAGCCTGTCAGTGATATAGTTCCTGAATTATTTAACTGAGATCCATAAGCCTGCATGGTAATGTCGTCAGCATTAATTTTCCCTTGATTATTGATAGAACCATTGTTGGTTAATGTAAGATCGACATTAGTATTGAGGCTTTCATTAAAGATTGCTCCTTGCATAATCCATAAACTGGACGATCCTTTTATTGTGATGTTTCCCCCATCTTTAAAATTAATTTTACCTCCATTTTGGACAATAACTTCCAAGCCATCTTCAAAATCTGTCTTTTTTGATATAATCCATTCACCTTCAATGTAAAGTTTTGTATTTGTTCCTCCACTATATGCAATGTCTCCACTATATGTTCCGCTTTTAATTACATAAGAATGGCCTGAAATTAACGTGTATGATTTTGCAGAACTTGGAATAACTTCTGCATCAACTGGAGTTGGCTTTGTTATTGAACTTATCGAAGTTGCTCTTTTAGAAGTTGAGCTAACCGCTTTATTGGAAACGGTCTTAGTTATTGCACTTCTAAAATCACACGTTAAGGAACTGCTCGATAATTCATAGGTTCTGACAATCTTCAATCCGTCCGGACTTGTTTGACGTACGTAAATTGTAGAAATACCTTGAGGAATTGAAACAGAAGTTGTAAATGCCATATCTTTCTTGGCTACTCCTTTAGTCAACAACTTAGCGGTACTATCAATAACCGGGTTACTGTCGAAGACTTCCACTACATAGTAATACTCTCCATTATATTGATCATCTACATTCACCGTAAGATTAACAGATGAAATTGTTGACCAGTTAAAGTCGGATGGAACCCCGGTGATTAATCCGCTTTTTGATGCAACATAATCAGGATCATAAAGGTCCTTTTGGCATCCGGAAATAAACAGCGAAGATGTAATTATGGTCATTGCCATTATTTTCTTAAACGTTGTTTTCATAATTGTGATATTTTAAATTGTTCTTTTAATTAGATGCTTTTATAATAATAAATTATTGGATTTTATTTTATATTAACGCAACAAAGATACTTGTTTTAATTAAATTTTTCTATATGTAGCGAATCTATATACTTAAAATTAACATAAATTGTCTATATATGTGTGCTAAAATGTGTTTTTAACTAAAATAGTTCTCTCTCATTGTTAGGATGATACTTCTTTTAAGTAAATTTTATATATAAATATTTTATATCCATGTTGCCTGTTTCTTCTTTTTCTTGCAATAAATGAAATTTTAACAATATATGTTCATTTTGATCTTTATACTTTGTTTTATGCTATTTAAATACTACTTTTGTTCTCCCTTAATTTAGTATTATTCATTAAAACATATTTTCAGGGATAATTGTTTTAACAGAAATAAAAAATAGTAGGTATGGGTTTTAATGTTCCGGAAACAAACAAAAAACGTGTTGTAATTGTAGGGGGCGGCTTTGGTGGTCTGAAGCTGGCAAATAAGTTAAAGGGCAGTGGATTTCAGGTAGTGCTGGTGGATAGAAATAATTATCATCAGTTCCTGCCTTTGATATACCAGGTGGCTTCAGCAGGATTGGAGCCTAGCTCTATTGCTTTCCCTTTTCGAAAAATTTTCCAGCATCGAAAGGATTTCTATTTCCGCTGGGCTGATGTTGAAGGGGTTGATTCTGCAAATAACCAGATTGAGACTTCAATTGGTAATCTGAAATATGATTATCTGGTGATTGCTGCAGGAACGGAGACTAATTTCTTTGGCAATAAGAATATTGAAGATGCAGCTTTGTCCATGAAGACGGTGGAAGAGGCGATGACTTTGCGTAATGTGTTGTTGTCTAATCTTGAAAAATCGCTCACTTGCGAGGATATTAAAGAAAAACAGGCGCTGCAGAATATTGTGATTGTGGGTGGCGGTGCAACCGGGGTTGAGATCTCGGGAGTGCTTTCTGAAATGAAGCACTTTATTATTCCAAAGGATTATCCGGATATGGATTATCACAAGGTAAATGTTTACCTGATAGAGGCTTCTCCGAAATTACTGGGAGGTATGTCTCCTCAATCGTCTGCCAACTCAGAGAAGTTTCTCAGAGAGATGGGGGTTAATGTGCAGATGACTACGAAAGTGCTCGATTATAAGGATGGCAAGGTAATACTTGATAATGGTATTGAGATTCCTACCCGTACTTTTGTATGGGTGAGTGGTGTAAAGGCCGTAACATTTGATAATATAGACTCTGATATGTTGGGCAGAGGATTCAGAATTAAAGTAGATGAGTTCAACAGGGTGGATGGATTAAAGAATGTGTTTGCGATTGGCGACGTTTGTCTGCAAACCGAAGATGATTACCCGAATGGACATCCACAGCTGGCTCAGGTGGCTATACAGCAGGGAGCGTTGTTATCTTTGAACCTGAAGAAGCTTGAAAAGGGGAAAGAGATGACTCCATTCCATTATCGTGATCTGGGATCTTTAGCTACAGTGGGCAGAAACAAAGCGGTAGCAGATTTCAAACAGATAAAAACACATGGATGGTTTGCCTGGATAATCTGGTTAGTGATTCACCTGCGTTCCATCCTGGGAATTAGAAACAAAGTAATGGTTCTGATTAACTGGATATGGAGTTATCTTACTTATGATCAGTCTATTCGTTTGATTATGGCTGCAAAAAGAGTGAAGAGGCCGAAGAAGTGTTGTTGATTTCAACTAGTTTAGCTCTTAATAATAGTTTCTGGTTATTATGATATGACTAGTTTTATACATAAGAAAAACAGTAAAGAGGCAGTTTTCAATAAACTGCCTCTTTACTGTTTTCTCAATTACAGAGATGTATAGAGAAGTGCTTTGAGTGGTTCTCTGTTTAAGATCGGTTTATTCCTCCAGTAATTTTTTATCATCTACAAACAGGTAAAAGGTTATTGTAATGTAAAATAGCAGCAATTCAATTTATTTATTTAAATTTGTACCGCCATTATAACAATAACAATTTTGAATAAGAAAAATGATTGATAAGATATTAAGTGGTTTATACCATAACTGGCGAGCTATTATAACCTGGTCTTTCTGGGGATATGTATCTGTAATGCTTGCGTTGTATCTGATGAATATTGAGTTGAATGTCTATTTCTTTATCATCTTCTTTTTCCTTTTTGGATTATGGGTAGGAAGCTGCCTTTCCTATTGGCTGAGAGATGAAGTGAAATACCGGGACCTGGAATAATTTTCTATGAATTCCTTGTGATTTCTCCGGCAATTGAGGAACTCATGAGATAACGGATTTCTCTGCTGCTGTAGCCATGTCCTAAAAGAAACATTAATTTGGTAACTGCACTTTCCACCGTACTGTCATATCCACTGATAACTCCTGCCTGCAATAGTTGCAGACCTGTGCCGTAACGCTCCATTTCTACAACTCCTGAAGAGCACTGGGTAATATTGACAATAATGATTCCACGTTCAGTAGCCTCTTTCAGTTCTCTGATAAACCACTCTTTCTGGGGAGCATTTCCCGATCCGAAGGTTTTCAGTATAACAGCTTTAAGCTCGGGCGAACGGAGGATGGAGGATATGATTCCTTCCTGCATACCGGGGAAGAGGGTGAGAATGATTACATTCGTATCGAACAGATAATGAGGTTTAAAGGGTTTGTTTTCATTCGGTCTGAGAATGCGCGACGGTTCATATTTAATGTGAATGCCTACCCGGGCAAGCGGAGGATAATTGAAAGAACGGAAAGCATTGAAGTTTTCCGCATTAATCTTGGTGGTGCGGTTTCCGCGCATCAGGTGATTTTCAAAGAAGATACAAACTTCGGGTACAATGGCTTTTCCGTCGATCTTGGCAGCTGCTATCTCAACGGCAGTAATCAGGTTTTCTTTTCCATCCGTGCGGAGAACTCCGATGGGAAGCTGAGAGCCGGTAAGTATTACCGGTTTGCTTAGATTCTCGAGCATAAAACTAAGGGCGGAGGCTGTGTAGGCCATGGTATCCGTACCGTGTAGGATCACAAAACCGTCAAAATAATCATAATTATAATTGATAATCTTTACCAGTTTTGCCCAGGCTTGCGGTTCCATGTCTGAGGAATCAATCGGAGGGTCGAACTGATACGACGATATGCGGTAATTAAATTTTTTAAGCTCAGGAACATGCTTCAGCAAGTGGTCGAAGTTGAAGTTCTCTAATGCACCGGTTTCAGCATTCTCAATCATACCGATGGTTCCGCCGGTATAGATTAACAATACGGAAGGACATTTTGTGATCATACGGTTGTGTTGTTAATTACAGGACAAAGATAGTGAATCTTTCAAAATAAGCATCAAAAAACACAGATTACACAGTTCATAGAATTGTAACTTATTCAGTTTATCCCAGAAACGGTGTAATCTGTGCTAATTTCTTTATTATTAATAGGATTTCTGATTGATTTATTAATCTTTCAGTTGTGCCAATAGTTTATCTACTGCTACCGATATGTTTTCCTCTTCTTTTAGCAAAGTAATGAACTTGCTGCCTATGATAGCTCCTGAAGCATGTTCGCAGGCTGCATGGAAAGTAGATTTGTTGGAAATGCCGAATCCTATCAGGCAAGGGTTATTCAGTTTCATTGCCTCAATCCGTTTGAAGTAGCTTCTCTTTTCAGCATCGAATTCCGTTTGTGCACCAGTGGTGGAAGCTGAAGATACCATGTAGATGAATCCGTCTGTATGTTCGTCGATCAAACGAATGCGTTCTTCGCTGGTTTCCGGAGTGATCAGCATGATAACTTTCAGGTTGTAGCGCTCGGCTATAAGGTGATATTTCTCCTGATAATCCTTGAAAGGAAGATCGGGGATAATCATTCCGTCGACACCACATTCCACACATTTACGGCAGAAGTTTTCAAAACCGTATTGCATAACCGGATTAAGATATCCCATCAGGATGAGTGGAATTTTTACATGATGACGGATATCTCTAATCTGTTCGAAAAGAAGTTTTAGCGTCATTCCATTGTTTAATGCCTGTGTTGATGCTTCTTGTATAACCTGACCATCTGCCATCGGATCACTGAAAGGAATACCGATCTCGACCATGTTTACTCCTTTTTTCTCCAGTTCGCTTATAATGCTTGCGGTATCCTCCAGATTAGGATAGCCTGCAGTGAAATATACAGAAAGAACACCTTTGGTGTTGCTGTACATTAACTGATTAATTCTATTCATAGTTTCTTTGTTTTTATACTTATTCTATTTCTTTAGTTCATTCACAAACCTTTTCAGCTTTTCCACGTCTTTCATTGCCGGAGCTGTTTCAAAACAACTGTTGATATCTATTCCGGCAAAACGTTCATGATGAAATACTTTCAGCTTATCCACACTCTGGGGAGAGATGCCTCCGCTGAGCAGAAAAGGTGTCAGTCCGTGATAGTGAGAGATGATTGACCAGTCGAATTGTTTTCCGGAACCACCGTGTCCCTCACATTTCGTGTCAAAAAGAAAGTAGCTGCAAAGTCCTTCGTATTTTTCCGTTGCTTCCAGATCAGCAGGAGTGGATATTGAAAAAGCTTTAATCAGGTTCATTCCTTTGTCTCGCAAAGATACACAATATTCAGGCGATTCTGTTCCGTGAAGCTGTATGAAATTAAATAAAAACTGATTATTTAGTGTTAATATCGTCTCTTGCTTCTCATTCACGAAAACGCCCACTCTTTTTACCTTCCCGGGTAGATAATGGGGCAGACTGGCCACAAACCTTGAAGAACCCTTATGGAAAATCATTCCCATCATGTCGATGTCCAGTTTTTCCACTTCACGGATGTTCTCAGAATCTCGCATACCACATACTTTGATAAGCATAACTTTCTTAGTTTAGCTGTTTAATAAATTCTCCAAGAGCTTTTCCCGGATTGTTTGTTTTCATAAAGTTTTCCCCGATAAGGAAACCCCGGAAACCTGCTTCACGAAGTTTTATCACTGTTTCCGGAGAGGAAATTCCACTTTCCGACACCAGCAGAGTATCTTTCGGCAAAAGAGCAGCAAGTTGGAACGAATTTTCAACATCGGTAACAAACGTTCCCAGATTACGGTTATTAACCCCCACCATTTCAATGCTGCTATCCACATATTCCAATTCTTTTTCGCTGTGGATTTCCAGTAACACTTCCAATCCCAGCTCATGCGCTTTCGCTGCAAGGAAGCTGCATTCTTCTTTTTCCAGTGCTGCAGCAATCAGCAGAACAGCATCAGCTCCTACAATTTTAGCCTGATAGAGCTGATACTCATCAATGATAAAATCTTTTCGCAGGATAGGAATATTTACTCCCGGACGTGCATTGCGCAAATCTTTCAGGTCTCCGCCAAAAAACTTGTTATCTGTCAGAATAGAGAGAGCCGAAGCGCCGTTTGCTGCATAAGCGGCAGTAACTTCTTCCACACAGGCATCTTTGTTGATCCATCCCTTGGAAGGCGATTTACGTTTGAACTCTGCAATAATGCCAGAGGTGGAGTTGGCAAGAGCTTGTCGCATAGAAATCATCCTGCGCTCTTCTGTAGCTCCATCCTGAAGCATTCCCAGAGAAATAGCCTTCTTCTGTGCGCTGACAGTAATTCGCTTGGCTTCAATGATATCCATCAGTATATCTTTCATCTGTAATTAACTGTTTAGTTCAACAAATTGTTTAAGTTTTCGCAGTGCATTTCCGCTTTCAAGAGATTCACGAGCTATGCCAATACAATCCTCGATACTTTTCTCCGGATGGATAACCTGTATGGCAAAAGCGGCATTAGCCACCACGCAGTTCTTTTGTGCTTCTGTAGCCTGGTTGTTCAATACATTATCAAAGATGCGGGCTGCATCTTCAGGAGTATCACCCCCATAGAGGTCGGCTTCCGTGCATCGTTTAAATCCCAATGATTCTGGAGTGTAAATCTTTTCACTGGTCGAATCTACCACTTTAAAATCTGTGGTAAGGGATATTTCATCGTAACCGTCAAGACTGTGAACCACGGCAAACTTACTTCCGCTTTCCTGATAAGTGTAACTGTATAGTCTCATTAAGGGCAGGCTATACACTCCCAGCAGCTGATAAGCCGGCATCACCGGATTTACCAGCGGGCCAAGCATATTAAAGAAGGTACGTACCCCAAGGCTCTTACGGATGGGAGCGACTGCTTTCATTGCCGGACTGAAGAGTGGTGCATGCAGATAAGCAATGTTACATTTATCCATGCTCTGGCGTAGCTTGTTGATATCGGAGGTAAACTTTACTCCGTGCTGTTCCATTACGTTACTGGCTCCACTAACAGATGTGGCGCCGTAGTTTCCGTGCTTTACTACGTTGAAACCCGCTCCGGCCAAAACGAAACAGGATGTTGTTGAGATATTGAATGTGTTTTTTCCATCACCTCCGGTTCCTACTATGTCTACAGGACGGTAGTCGGCTAAGTCCACTTCTACACGCATATCAAGCAATGCCTCCTGGAAGCCAAGTATCTCTTCTACGGAGATGTTACGCATCATAAAAACTGTGATAAGAGATGCGACCTGTGCATCGTTGTACTTTCCAAGAGCAATGTTCTGAAGAACATTTTTAGCTTCTTCACGACCCAGATATTGATGCTCAAAGAGCTTATATAGTATATTTTTCATTGTTTTTTTATTAAAATTATTGTTGGTAAGCATCTGAAATTCTCTCGCCAATAAATAAAATCCATTCTTCAATAAATGAAATCTATTGGCGAATAACCAGAAAAGAATTGCTTAATGGTTTTTCCTCTTTATTTATTTAACCAGTTATTAATGATTTCGCGACCTTTAGGCGTAAGCACTGATTCAGGATGAAACTGAATGCCCTTCACATTGTATGTCTTGTGACGCAATGCCATGATCTCTCCCTGCTTGTCTTCTGCAATAACTTCCAGCTCCTGAGGAAAGTTTTCGTTGCTTACAATCCATGAGTGGTAGCGCCCTACGGTGATTTCTTTCGATAATCCGCTGAACAGTGAATCTTCCTTTACTATATTAATAGGAGTCTCTACACCATGAAACACCTCTTTCAGGTTTTCCAGTTTTGCTCCGAAAGCTTCTCCGATAGCCTGATGTCCTAAACAAACACCAAGAATACTTTTGGTTGGTGCGTAACGTTTAATCAGTGCCAGCAGAATTCCTGCTTCTTCGGGTATTCCGGGACCCGGCGAAAGAATAATCTTATCAAACTTATCTACCTCATCGAGAGTGATCTGGTCGTTGCGGTGCACCTCTACGTCTGTGAATCCAAGTTCCTTTACCAGGTGAAGCAAGTTATAGGTAAAAGAGTCGTAATTATCTAGTATTAATATCTTTTTCATAAGTTCTGTGTATTTAGTTTTTTAGTGTGCAAGCCAGGTCGATAGCTTTTTTCAGTGCACCCAGTTTATTGTTAACCTCCTGAAGTTCGTTTTCATCATTACTTTTAGCCACAATTCCCGCTCCGGCCTGATACCAGAGTTCGTTGTTACGGCTAACGAAAGAACGAATGGTGATAGCCTGATTCAGATCGCCGTTCAGTCCGATGAATCCGATGCAGCCGCCGTATGCACCACGCGCATGGCTTTCTATTTCTGAAATCAGCTGCATGGCCCGTACCTTTGGAGCTCCGGAGAGTGTACCGGCAGGGAAAGTATCAATGAATGTCTTTACTGCATTGGCGCCTTCGTTGAGTTCGCCGCTTACACGAGATACCAGGTGAATTACGTGACTGTAATATTGCACCTCTTTATAGAAATCCACCTTTACCTTGTGAGCGTTACGGCTCAGGTCGTTACGGGCAAGATCTACCAGCATTACGTGTTCTGCATTTTCTTTTGGATCGGCCAGAAGAGCTTCTACTAACTGCTTATCTTTTGTTACATCTCCTGTGCGGCGGGTAGTCCCTGCTATGGGGTCAATGCTTGCAAGATTACCTGCCACTTTGCAATGTGTTTCGGGAGAAGAACCGAAGATACGGAAACCTCCGAAATCAAAATAGAACAAGTAAGGAGAGGGGTTTATGGAACGAAGAGCACGATATACCTTAAAATCGTCTCCGGTATAGGGTTGAATGAAGCGGCGGGAAAGAACAATCTGGAAAACATCTCCACGAAGGCAGTGGGCTACTCCCTGACGAACGTATGATTTGTACTCTTCATCAGTAATCGGACTTTTTTCTTCTCCTTTGGTTGAGAAGTTATACGAAGCAAAGTTACGGTTCTCAAGAATTGTTTCCAGTTTTTCAATATCGCTGCTTTCGCCATCCTGCAGTAATTCTACCAGAGTAAGTTCGTTCTTGAAGTGATTAAAGATTAGTACATATTTATAAAGGATATAAAGCAAGTCGGGTGCATCATTCTTTGCATCGTGAGATTCCTGTACGGGTATGTGTTCAAAGTAACGTACTGCGTTGAAAGATGTATAGCCATACAGACCGCAGGAATCTTTGTCGTCGCCTGTTACATTCAGTTTGCCGATAAAGCTGTTCAGAGCATCGGCTACTGTGAACTGATCCGTGATATCTTCTTTCAGTTCTGAGTTATCAGGGAAGCGGGATGTGCATACATTGCTGTTTACCCCGATGCTGGCCAGAGGTTTTAATGCAATATACGAGTGACTGTTCACATTTCCGTGGAAATCCGAGCTTTCGAGTAAAGCCGATTCAGGATAAATATCCCGTACTTTCAGGTAAACACTTACGGGAGTATGCAGATCGCTCAGTACAGTTTTGCTAATAGTTCTAAAATTATATGTTTTCATTTTATCTTCTTTTTAGTCGTTCATAAATCCAATATAAGTATCCATATCCTTGTCTCCACGGCCTGAAACGGTAAGCACTACTACATCTTCCGGTTTAAATTTCAGTTTGCTTAAAGCACCCAGTGCATGAGCCGATTCCAGTGCTGGAATGATCCCCTCAATCTGGGTCAGTTCAAATGCTGCTTTTACAGCTTCGTCATCATTGATGGCAAGTATTGTGGCACGATGTTCGGTAGCAAGGTTTGCATGCATAGGTCCGATACCGGGATAATCCAGTCCGGCTGAGATGGAGTATGGTTCTTCTATTTGTCCGTCTTCACTTTGCATGACCAGTGTCTGAGCTCCATGAATGATTCCCATTTTTCCAAGTTGGATAGTGGCAGCAGACATTCCTGTTTCAATACCCTTACCTCCGGCTTCGGCCAAAACAATCTTTACTCGTTCATCATCAATATAATGGTATATGGTTCCTGCAGCATTGCTTCCTCCACCTACGCAGGCAATCAGATAATCAGGATAATCACGTCCTTCCTGTTCCAATAACTGTTTTTTTATCTCTTCGCTGATAACCGATTGCAGACGGGCAACCATATCCGGATAAGGATGAGGACCTACTGTAGAACCAATTAAATAGTAAGTATCCGAAGGATGACAACACCAGTCGCGGATAGCCTCATTGGTGGCATCCTTTAAAGTCATGTTTCCAGAAGTGACGGGACGAACTGTAGCTCCCAGCATCTTCATTCTCTGTACATTTGCATGCTGACGTTCTACATCTGTTTTGCCCATATAGACGATGCACTCCATGTTCATCAGTGCGCAGACAGTAGCTGTAGCCACTCCATGCTGACCGGCACCGGTTTCTGCAATAATCCGCTTTTTCCCCATGCGGCGTGCCAGAAGAATCTGCCCAATTGCATTGTTAATCTTGTGGGCTCCTGTGTGATTAAGGTCTTCTCTTTTCAGATAAATTTTGCAGCCATACTGAGCCGAAAGGCGTTTAGCCAGATAGAGTGGGGAGGGACGTCCTACATAATCCTTAAGTAAAGCATTAAACTCCTGTTTAAAATCTTCGCTTTCGATAATCTCCAGATAGTTGTTTTTTAAATCTTCCACACACTTGTAGAGAATCTCAGGAACATAAGCTCCACCGAACTCACCATAATAACCTTCTTCGTTGACTAGATACGTTTTCATCACTTTTATTTTTTAGTTTTTTTAAATTAGCGTAAAAAAAAGAGGCCTGTCGCAGGTGCGACAGGCCTCTTAAAAATATCCTTAAAATTAATTTTAGTATATATACACGAGTACTGCTTCCTTACGACTTTCGAGGTTGTAAGAAGCGCCACCAACATGTATTTACTAAAATTGTTTTCATTACGATTTGTTTGTTTATGGCTGCAAATATAATGACTTTGTTTTAAACCGCAAACAAATTACGATATTTTTTTAGTTCAAAGATTGAATTCTTGATTCAAGATAAAGCTGAAAGCTCTATTGATTCTATGTAACTGCAAATATTTTGTGTATAATATTTCTTGGAATTCCAGTTTCAAGTAATGCACTAAAGATACATTGCGGTTTTGTTTTTAGTATAATTCTGGTGAGAATATAATAGAGCCTTTTTAGGACGATTCTTGTCTTTTTTATGTTCTCAAGAATAAAATGTCCAATTTTTAAGTCGCGGAATTGAACTTTATTTATAATTAATTCGCTTATAACCAATATTTTATATGATTTAAACTTGTCCAACGTATTTTTTGACCATTCTATTGCAATCTATTACTTTTGTTTATCGCTTAAACAATAAATTATTTAATATCAAACCTTATGAAAACGACAAATGTGCTTAATTCGTCTATCCTGTCTGTTTGCTGTACGGCAAAAAGTTATTCGCAGGATTTTTCGCAGTTAAAAGACGTTCAGTTCAATTGGAAAACTGACTATTCTGATGCTGAGAATAAAGTACTTGAATGCGCTAATTATTTAATATCAACTCCCTTAGACAGAACTAATTTAAACAGAGAGTATGCAGAACATTTTTTATTTCTTTGGGTTTCCGGTACTCCTGATTTTACGTTCAATATATGCAAAACAGCCAGCAAAATTATCAGATCCAATTTGTCTCTGTTAAGTATTTACTTTGCATGTGCTGCAAAGTTTGTTTTGGAGAACAGAGATAAATTAAAAGACGGAAATGGAATTTGTAAAAATGCGATTTCTCTTTTGCTCGATTATTGTAAGAATCCCGAAAATAATGTAGATCAAAGCGGGATATTAGAGAAATTGCTGATTTCTGCATAGTCTGAAGGTATAATTAAGGATCTAGCATAATTAAAGCAAGAAGTCGGCAATTGAAACAACTCTTTTGCCGACTTCTGTTTTATTCATAGCGATTGTTTATTCTTCAATGATAGTTTCAAACTCATTCCATACTTTCGCTTTCTTATAGGCTGCTAACGAACCTTTTGGAACATATAGCTTACATGTTTTCTTGTCCATGTAATCGAACGGGAACATATGTTTCTTTAAGGGTTTCATATTTTTGCAGTGGATTTCTTTCAATCCGGTACAATCCCAGAAAGCACCTTCTTTAATAGAGGCAACGCTACCTGGAATAGTAATTGAGGTTAGTTTTGTACATCCACAGAAAGCCATTTTACCAATTGAAACAACGCTCTCCGGAATAGTGATTGAGGTTAAACTGGTATAACCAAAAGCCTTATTGCCAATTGAAGTTACGCTATTGGGAATAATAACGGAAGTTAGCTTTGTGCAATAATAAAAAGCTGTTCTGCCAATTGATAATACATTGTCTGGAATGGTGTAAGTAGTTGATTTTGCATTGGGGTAGGCTACTAATTCAGTTTTATCTTTATTGAATAGCACGCCATCAATATCTATAAAACCAGGATTTTCTTTTGAAACAATGATTTCTTTTAGCTCTGAACACCAGTCAAAAACACTCCCACCACAAACTGGAATAACCGGAGTTGCTTTATTGCCAATAATTACAGATTTTAATCCTGTGCAACCGGCAAAAGCCCATTCTTCAATAGAAGTTATAAAATCCGGGATGACACAGAACTGTGATTTTGCATTGGGATAGGCTATCAGTCTTGATTTGTCTTTACTTAATAGAATGCCCTCTACGGAACAATATGTAGTGTTACCTTCCAGAACTATGAATTCCTTTAATGAGGTACAGTTCTCAAATGCCTGTCGCCCAATGGATGTTATGCTATTAGGAATTGTGATAGATGTAATATTTCTCAAGGAATGGAACATGTAAATGGGTATCTGATTATCTATGGTACCTACATTGTAATTTTGATTTTCGATGGTAACTGGAAATTCTTTTCCGCCTATAATATTTACATTTTCCATATCAAGCACAGATAGTTTTTCCATGTTACGTATTGTGGCAATATCGTCTCCATTAATATCGCCGTGGAGATTTAAATTCTTAACTATATCTTTATTCGTTCCCAGAAGAGCATCCAGATTACCTGGTGTTACATTCAGAGTAACAGACGGGGCAGCCTGGGCATGCAATCCTAAACTTAGTAACAAGCATCTTGCTACTAAAAGGCATTTAGAAGCAACACATCTTTTCATGATAAATAAATTATAGCTTCCTTCCCTGTTCCTTCAGGTAGGTATAAATATAATAATCAAACGTAGGAACCAGCAATTCAAAGTTGCACGTTAATATTGTATATATTGTATAGGTTAAAACAAATAATGAATGAGAATAGTTCGTTAAAAAAGAAATGCTGAATAAATTTAAAGTAATCATTTATTAGCTAAATTGAAATGGGCTTTATAGTTTTTATATTAAGCCATGTAGAGCAGGGAGAAGCCTGGGAGAAATCGTAAAAAGGGGAGTGGTATAAGCAAACAGAGAGAGGACCGAAGCCCTCTCTCTTTGTTATAATAGGTTTATTGTCAAATGATTCAGAAATAAATCAGTGCCATTACTTCTTTTTAGAAGTAATGGATGTAATCTTTTGATTCGGATTTACCACTGCATTGACTATCATACTTGCAGTAGTCTGAAGACTAGCGTCATCCCGGTCGTATTCACAATCAATGGAGAATGTTACTTTGAAATTTCCGCTTGCATCTTTGGTAACCTTAAGTCCATCCGTATTTAGTGTTACATGTAACTGTTTAATATCCTTGCTGTACATTTTCTTTAAATTGGTCAGGATATCAGCTTTTTTAGCATTCGTTATCCCATAATACCGGGGTGTTACCGCTTCAAAGAACTCAAGTACGGCATCATTATCTTTTCCTTCAACAGCTGCATAGTAATTAGTGAAGAGAGTCTTCACGTTATCAATATCTTCTTCGCTTGGAGTAGTATTCTTTATATTGTTCTGTGCTGTTTCAGCATCCATCGAGTGTGTTCCCTGAGGATGAGCGGTCAGATAGCTGGAATAAGCTTCAGGCGTATTCTTTTGAACAGCTTGCAACCAATCCAGTGAATCAATCTTAGTGTCGGCCTGAACCAGATAGAGTCCCTGAGGGAATTTCTCTTTATAATCCTTAAACACAGAAACATCTCCGTAACGGCAGATTCTATCCCAATAATCTGTATCTTTCTTCTTTATTCCTTCAAGTAACTGTTCGGCCTCCATGGAATGGGTACCGTCCGGATATAATTCGATAAAGTGCTCTAAGCTTGAAACTGTAGCAGAATCTTTGGCCTCAGTCCATGCATTTTCTTCATTATCCTTAAGGTAAGAGTTATGCACACTGTATGCCACGCCTCCTATGATTGCCAAAAGTATAACGATTATGAGAACTGTGGTTCTAACACGACGGCGAGATTTTGCGCTTTTTACTTCGTTAGACAAGTTAATTAGCTTATGACTGTTCGGAGCATAATTCAATGCGGTGTCAATTTCCGCCAATGCTTTTGCATATTGTTTATCCTGAAGAAGATCGCTGGCTTTTTTATAGGAACTTTCCCTTATTCCGTCAACAATCAATTCTTCAAGCTTCAGGCACTCAACATTATTGGGAGAAACATGCAGGGCGATGTTTATCTTGTTGTAGGCCTCAATAAAGCTTTTGCTTTCAAATAATCTTTTAGCGTCACTGAAAGACGGCTCAATACGCTGCAATTCCAACTCTTTCTCCCTGTTGTTAGGTTGTTGGTTAACCACCACCTCTTCTTTTCTTTGAACTTTTTTCTCATGCAACGGAAAAGCACACTTAGGACACGCAACGGCATCCTTGGGAACAACGGAACCACATTCGGGACAATGGGCGATATTCTCAGCTATTCCAAAGCCGCAATGAGGACAGTTGGAAGCCTTGTCTGAGACTGTTTCACCACATTCGGGACATTTTATTAAAGACATATCTATATACGATTTAATTTTGTTATTTTTCGAAGTACAAAATTAAATAAATATTTATTATATACAAATAGTTTATAGATTATTAAGTCTGGTTAATGAACAAGTTATCCTGGAAAAACGTAGCAAAGGAAACATAGTTTCTGTATACCTTATTAAGTTGTAAAATAGCTAATAGGCAAAACTGACATTCATAAAATCAAATTAGACAATTTTATTCATAAATATATAGCATACATTTGCATCAAACATTTCTGATAATCCATGAATAATAGATTGAGTAACGTTAAATTAGATAAGTAAGATATATGAAAAACAAGAACTTTTTTGCAGTTGATCTGGGTGCAACCAGTGGTCGCACAATTCTGGGCACAGTAAAAGAAGGAGCTATTGAACTAAGAGAATTAACACGCTTCCCTAATAATATTATTGAAGCCAATGGTCATTTCTACTGGGATATCTTTGCTCTTTATCAGGAGATTATTAATGGACTGAAGCTGGTTGCCAAGGAGAAAATTGAAATCACTTCTATTGGTATTGATACCTGGGGAGTGGATTTTGTTTGTGTAGGTAAAGATGGTGAGATACTTCGTAATCCTTATAGCTACAGAGATACACATACTGTTGGTGCTCCTGAAGAGTTCTTCAAGAAAATGCCACGTGAAAAGGTATATGGCTTGACTGGTATCCAGATTATGAATTTTAATTCATTGTTCCAGTTGGCAACCATTCAAAAGAACAATTCTTCAGTATTACCTATTACAGATAAAATCTTGTTTATTCCTGATGCCTTGTCATATATGCTAACAGGAAAGATGGTAACAGAATATACATTTGCATCAACATCTCAGATGCTGAATCCTGAGACAAAACAGTTTGAGCCTGAATTGTTGAATGCGGTAGGACTCAAGAAAGAAATATTTAACGATATTGTATATCCGGGAACATTAGTTGGAACACTTACTAAATCAGTAAAGGAACAAACCGGCCTTGGAGATATTCCTGTGATTGCTGTTGCCGGTCATGATACAGCTTCTGCTGTTGCTGCAGTTCCTGCTGAGAACAAAAACTTTGCTTATTTAAGCTCAGGAACCTGGTCATTGATGGGTATTGAATCTGATAAACCGATTATCACGAAAGAAAGTTTTGAGCTGAACTTTACCAACGAAGGCGGTGTAGAAGGCACTATTCGTTTCTTAAAGAATATTTGTGGAATGTGGTTATTAGAACGTTGCCGTAAGGAATGGGCTAGTGATAAAGATTATTCTTATGGTGAACTAATCGATGCTGCATTAGCTGCTCCTGCTTTCAAAAGTCTGATTAATCCGGATGCTCCATGTTTTGCTAACCCGGTTTCTATGATTGATGCAATCAAGAACTATTGTGCAAAGACAAATCAGGCTGTTCCACAAACTTATGGTGAAATAACAAGATGTATTTTTGAGAGTTTGTCTTTAAGATATCGTCAGGTTTTGGAAAGCTTGCAAAAGATGGCAACCTATCCTATTGAGAAATTGCATGTTATAGGTGGAGGTTCAAAAAATAATCTATTAAATTCATTTACTGCAAATGCTTTAGGCATAGAGGTTATTGCTGGTCCTTCCGAAGCAACAGCCATAGGAAATGTGATGTTACAGGCCAAATCGGCTGGTCTTGTTCCTGATATTCAGAAGATGCGCGAATTGATCCGCAGCTCGGTAGAAGTAAATGTATTTACTCCAGCAGACAAAGAACTGTGGGATGAAGGTTATGCCGCTTTCTTAAAAGTATATAGAGAAGATATTTAATGTATTTAATATAAAAATAGGAATCATGAAAAACGAATTGGTTAAAAAGGCTTATGAAGTTGCAGTTGAGAGATATGCTGCAGTGGGCGTTGATGTAAACAAGGCTTTGGAAGATCTGCAAAAGATCTCATTATCATTACATTGCTGGCAGGCAGATGATGTTGCCGGATTTGAAAACCCTGACGGACAGTTATCCGGAGGTATTCAGACAACAGGTAATTATCCTGGAAAGGCTCGTAATATTGAAGAAGTAAGAGCAGATATTCTGAAGGCGGCTTCTTATATTCCTGGAACTCACCGTTTGAACTTACATGCTATCTACGGAGATTTTGGTGGTAAGTTTGTTGACCGTGACCAAATTGAACCAAAACATTTCGAAAGCTGGATGAAATGGGCAAAAGAAAACAATATGAAGTTGGATTTCAACTCATCTTCTTTCTCTCATCCAAAGAGTGGAAGTCTTACTTTGGCTAACCCAGATAAGGAAATCCGTGATTTCTGGATTGAACATACAAAACGCAGCCGTGAAATTGCTGAGGCTATGGGTAAATATCAGGGATCTCCTTGTGTGATGAACCTTTGGATTCATGACGGATCAAAAGATCAGACTGTTAACCGCATGTATTACCGTGAATTACTGAAACAATCTCTGGATGAAATTTTTGCAACCAAATATGATAACATGAAAGACTGTATCGAAGCAAAGCTCTTTGGTATTGGTGCTGAAAGTTATACAGTAGGTTCATATGATTTCTATTTAGGATATGGTGCAAAGAACAATAAGATTGTGACTTTGGATACCGGTCACTTCCACTTAACAGAAAGTATTGCAGATAAAATCTCTTCTTTACTGTTATTCACACCTGAAATTATGCTTCACGTGAGCCGTCCTATCCGTTGGGATTCCGATCATGTTACTATCATGAATGATGATACACTTGATTTAGCTAAAGAAATTATTCGCTGTAATGCGCTTGATCGTGTAAATATTGGTCTTGACTATTTCGATGCTTCCATCAATCGTATCGGTGCTTATGTAATTGGATCACGTGCAACACAAAAATGTTTCATGCAGGCATTACTTGAACCGCTTGCTAAATTGCGTGAATATGAAGCTAACGGTCAGTTCTTCGAACGTCTTGCTCTTTTGGAAGAAGCTAAGAGTCTTCCTTGGAATGCAGTTTGGGATATGTTCTGTTTACAGAATAATGTTCCTGTAGGTGAAGAATTCATCGCAGAGATTCAGAAGTACGAGGCAGACGTAACAAGTAAAAGATAAACAAATTGATATGCTGTTGTTTTGAATGGATACCCGTATGCTGTAAAAGCATATGGGTTCATTCATACAATGGTTATTGATTAAACAGAATAATATGAATACACTAATAGGACTAATTATTATTGCCATAGGCAGTTTAGGACAAAGTAGCTCGTATGTGCCTATAAAGAAAGTTAAGCAGTGGAGCTGGGAAAGCTTTTGGCTGGCACAAGGTGTTTTTGCCTGGTTGGTTTTTCCGTTGCTGGGCGCTTTGCTTGGTATTCCTGCCGGTAGTAATTTGTTCGAACTTTGGAGCTCGGGTGGTGCTCTCTCTTCTATTGCCTATGGAGTACTTTGGGGAATAGGCGGATTGACATTCGGTCTGAGTATGCGTTATCTTGGTGTAGCATTGGGACAAAGTATTTCTCTTGGAACTTGTGCCGCTTTTGGTACTCTTTTCCCTGCGATTTTCGGAGGAAAAGATTTGTTTCACGGAGAAGGCCTGATGTTGCTTATCGGTGTGTGTATCACGTTGGCAGGTATTGCTATAATCGGATATGCAGGAAGTCTTCGTTCTAAGAATATGACTGATGAGGAGAAAAAGGCTGCCGTGAAAGATTTTGCTCTGACAAAAGGATTACTTGTGGCTCTGCTTGCAGGTGTAATGAGTGCTTGTTTCGCTTTGGGACTTGAAGCTGGTACACCAATAAAGGAAGCTGCTATTACGGGTGGTGTTGAAGGATTATATGCAGGGCTTCCTGTAATTTTTCTTGTAACTTTCGGTGGTTTCCTTACTAATGCATTGTATTGCATACAGCAGAATGTGAAGAATAAAACTGGGAAAGAATATTTCTCTGTAGATACTAAGACCTTAACAAATAATGTCTTGTTTTGTGCACTTGCAGGAGTATTGTGGTATTCACAGTTCTTTGGACTGGAGATGGGAAAAAGCTTCCTGACTGATAGTCCGATCTTACTGGCTTTCTCCTGGAGTATCCTGATGTCGCTCAATGTTACGTTTAGTAATTTCTGGGGAATCATTCTGAAAGAGTGGAAAGGTGCAAGCAATGCTACTATCGGAGTTCTTCTATTAGGCTTGGTAGTACTTATCTCGTCTATCATTGTGGTAGCAATGGCACAATCGTAACTTTATTAAAAAAATAAGAAGATTATACCAGCTGAAATATATATGTTTGTATAATCTTATATCAATAAAAAGAATTTAGAATATGAAATCTATTTTAGAAAATAATCCGGCTCTTGCTAAGCAAGTGGCTGAAGTAGCAGAAGTGGCCGGATACCTTTGGCAGAAAGGTTGGGCAGAGCGCAATGGAGGAAACATCACCATAAATATCACAGATGTGGTTAATGATGAAATCAGAAGCTTGAAGCCGATTAGCGATAAGATGCAAATCGGAACAACTCTTTCACACTTGAAAGGTTGTTATTTCTTCTGTAAAGGAACCAACAAGCGTATGCGCGACCTGGCTCGTTTCCCAATGGAAAATGGTTCAGTTATTCGTATTTGTGATGATTGTGCTAGTTATGAAATCATTGCCGATCAACCGGTTCTTCCTACTTCAGAACTTCCTGCTCACTTGTCTATGCACAACTACTTAATTGGTAGCGGATCTAGCTATAAAGCTGCTATGCACACCCACCCAATTGACTTGGTTGCAATGACTCATAATCCTGCATTCCTTGAAAAAGACGTACTTACAAAGTTACTTTGGAGTATGATTCCTGAAACAAGAGCATTCTGTCCAAGAGGATTGGGTATTATTCCTTATAAATTGCCTAGCTCTCTTGAACTGGCTGATGCAACAGTTAAAGAACTAGCTGATTATGATGTAGTGATGTGGGAAAAACATGGCGTTTGTGCTGTTGGTGAAAACGTGATGGAAGCATTTGATATGGTTGATACGCTTTCTAAATCTGCTCAGATTTATTTGACAGCTAAGTCAATGGGTTTTGAACCATCCGGTATGGCTGACGAACTGATGGAAGAGTTGAAAGTAGCTTTTAACTTGCCAAAATAAAAAACAATTTTTTCTAGATAAAAGGAACGTTTATGTAAATATAAGTGTGTGTTTTCATAAATGTTCCTTTTTTTATTTTAACTTTCCCAAATCTTATTTTTTATTTCAATATATTGCCTCTTCAGAAATAATAGCTAATTTTACCGGAATTAATATCATGAAGAGACAAGATGGCAAAGGATTTTAATGGTTCTGGGGTTGATTTTAAGTATCTCATAGTAAATGAGATGGATCAAAAATTTGGTCTTTCAGTCAATACTGTGGGGTTTCAGTCTATTAAACCAAACTCACCTTACCCTTTGAAGGATCATCCTTCCGGATACTTCTTTAATGCCAGTAAAGGACGAGTGCTTCGTGAATACCAGTTAGTATATATAACCAAAGGTAGAGGCCTCTTTTCTTCAGATTCCACACCCGAAACTCAACTATGTAAAGGACGGCTTTTAGTTCTTTTTCCAGGTCAGTGGCATACCTATCATCCTCTTCAGCAAACAGGATGGAATGAATATTATATAGGTTTCGAAGGTCCGATTATTGATAACCTCGTCGAAAATTCATTTTTATCGGTTGATAGTCAGATTCTTGAAGTTGGCTTAAATGAAGAGCTGGTTAGCCTTTTTGTGCGTGCCATAGAAGTTGCTGAGTCTGATAAGGTTTCTTCCCAGCAGCATCTTTCAGGCATTGTTATGCATGCGCTTGGCATGATTCTTTCCATCTCAAAAAATAAAGTATTTGAGTTGAGTGATGCTGATCAGAAGATTGAGCAGGCAAAGATTATAATGAGTGAAAATGTATTCAGTGATGTTGATCCTGAGGAACTGGCAATGAGGTTAAATATCAGTTATTCATGGTTTCGTAAGATGTTTAAAGATTACACAGGCTATGCACCTGCAAAATATTTCCAGGAGCTAAAACTTAGAAAGGCAAAGCAACTATTGGTTGGTACATCCCAATCTGTGAAAGAAATTTCTTTTTTATTAAATTATACATCTACAGAACATTTTTCTTCCTTATTCAAAAAACGTACCGGATTCACACCTCTTGAATATCGCACGTATGGTCGTGAAACGGAATCTGGCCTTTAAATCACTCAAGAGCAAAAGAAAGATTATTTGCAATAGCATACCTGTCAGTTTTCTATTGAGAATGTAATTTCTATTCAGATTCAAGATCTTTATCAAATGTTGAACCTTGTTATCAGTTAGTCTGTAATTTATGCTCAGCTCGATGTAAGGCATTAAAATACATATGCTTATGTTATTAAAAAAAGATCAATATACGTGAATTACTTTATAAGCAAGTCTAAGGTTATAAACCATATTGATATTTAATTGTTTAATACTTGGTATGGATATAAAATTGGGGAAAAACCATTAAGAACCAGTCGCCGTTCAGTACCCATTCACTAAAACTTAATTATATGAAGCAATTTTTTTTAACCACAATGATTGTTGTATCCCTGGTACTAGGTACGAATGGAATACACGCGCAAACCACAGAAACCCAGCTTAACCAGGTTGAGTTACTCAAACAGTATTTTGGTACCTGGAAATCCGAGTACAAAGACACAACTCAAATGTTTGTATTTACTCCTTATACAAAAGGCATGCAAGGCAGTTATAAAGTTATGACTAAAGGCAAAATTATTTATCAGTGTAAGCAACTGTGGGCTTATGATAAAAATAGTGATAAAATATTAGGTATGCAATTTGATAAATCTGCCCTAGGTGTAGCTGTTTATTTATGTTGGTTTTCATCTAAGAATGTAAATGAAACTGTTGGACTTATAATTCGGGATCCTGAGCATATTGAAAAGACCAATGAACAATGGAAAGAGGAATTTAAATCGCGCGATTTGTTTATTCAAAGTCACATGGTAAACAATAAAACAGTATCAGTACGTACCTTTATGCGTGTTAAATAGTGATGCATGAATGTCGTGATTAACTTAAACAAAATCCAGGGCGGAGGATAACTACCCTGGATTTTGTTTATTAATGATAACTATTTGTTTTCTGTATTTATTGGAACAATGAAAAGCGGAACAGTTGTCTTTTTTAAAATCGCTTTCGCATCATTTCCCATAATGATATTCTCGAACCAGTTCCGGCTATGAGCCCCAATAACGATAACATCAGCATCTATTTCTTTTGCTGTATCCACAATTGTCTGGGCTATTTGACCTTCCTTAATTACCGTGTTTATTGAGTCGTCGCCGAGATGCCTTTTTGTTTCATTCAAGAATTTCAGCAATGATACTTTAAAGTTTTCGATGAATTCAATCTGAAATTCATAAACAGCAGGAGTTCCAACATAATAATTAGGCTGTTCGTATAACACATGCAGTAATGTAATCTCAGCATTCATTGCTTTTGCCATTTTAAAGCCGGCTTCAGCTACTACTTCAGCGGTCTTGTCATAATCTATGGCTATCAACACTTTTTTTATTTTGCTTGTTTCCATGCTGTTTGTTTTTTTTAGTTGTTGTTATTTGAGGTTTAATACATATCTTTACAATACAACAACTAAGCTTTCAAAAAGGTTGAGAAAATTAATCTGATAAGAATCAGTGGTTTGCAGAAGCATTGTACCATAGATTAGCCGCTTTCAGCAGATTTGTTTTAATATATTTCCTCGTTCAGAAAAGATTGATCACGCAGGTAGCTGTATGCCCGCTTTGTGAAACGGGTATCGTTTAGTCCCATATAGTATGAATAGACATTTTCTATAGCTAGCTTTTTCTCTTTTGCAGATAGTTTATTCCATGCTCTGCGGGCAGCTCCGATATCTCTTTTAGGTGTCTGCGTCACCTCGTGAAACTCATTCCAGAATTGATTAAACAAGTCATCGTTTTTAGACTTACGTTTTGTCCATTCGTCAGTAAGCTTATTGGTCCATAAATCATAGTCAACCACCTGGATGCATGAAATATTTGTCAGGCCGGTTTTTATGACTCTGATCATATTATCTTTCTCCATCTTCTCAAAGAAACGTCGGGTTTTTCCTCTTTTCCATTTAAACAGTTCTGCCCAGCTTGTAAAAGAGAGATATGACTCGCCTCTGTTGCAAATAAGATGTCGGCCGCGGATGCAAATATTGGTATCCATATAGTTCACTTTTGTAAGCACTATAAGGAAAGCTTCCAGGTAGCTGATATCTTTTTCCCTCTGGTTTAAAATTGTCATTAACAGCTTTTTTGGTATTAAAATGTATCCGCATGTAAGAGCGTCAAAAGGTAGTGTTGCACTTGTGTTATTCATAATATTCAGTTTTATATACTGCAAATATATATAAACAAATAATACATGCCAAATAAGTTCGGAAAAATGGTGTAAAATGGTATAAAATAGGAAAAATGGTGCTAAATCGGAAAGTTTGAGAACTTTAATCATAAAATATATTGGTAAAATTGATAGACAAAATATGTGCATTATTTTGCGCCACTCTATTTTTTCTATATAATACTGATTAACAACTGTTTGTAAAAGCTTCTAAAAATAGAGTGGACGCATAAGTGGAACAGAATAAATATTAATAAAAATATAGTTATAATTAAAATTATAACCTCTTAATTGATCTCTTTTTGATTAAAAATGCCAGTATGATATCCCTGAAAATATTTGTTCATATCTGTCTGTTATATTTTTCAAATCCCAAATCTGGTCAATCGGAGTGGTATTTGAATATCTAAAAATCATTCACCAATAAATTTTATTTATTGGTGAATGATTTTTAGATATTGCCGAATGGTTCAAAATAATTGGCGAATAATTTCTATTTATTAGTGTATGAGGTTTAATTATTCCACCGTATCCGGTGTGAAAACCTCTCAGAAAAAATAAAAATCACTGATAGTCTGGCAATCTATCGGAGGAGAGTTAATGGCTATATTTTTGTTAAAAAAACTATTTAACTAATAACTGTTTTATGTTGAAATATGTTTAATATATCTTTCTTTTTTATCTAAAAAATATTATCTTTGTTAAGTTAGAGTAGAAATAATTAAAAAAACTATGAAAAAGACAAAATTGTTAGTACTTATACTCTTTTCATTGAGTATTTCATCCTTCGCAAGCATTAAATTATCTTCAAATTTTCTGAATAAATTTACTCAGATTAATGATACCATACATCAACGGAATAGTGCAACTAAAAGGCATTCTGTAACAGAAGTCTTTCCGCAATTCCCGGGTGGAACTGATGGATTACAAAAATACATAAAAGACAATCTGAAGTATCCCGAGATATCTGCAAGAAACAAAGTGCAGGGAAAAGTAGAAATAAATTTTGTTGTAACTAAAAAAGGAGCAATAGAGAAGGTTATTGTAATGACTTCTCTTGATAAATACTGTGATGCAGAGGCTATTCGCCTGATAAAGAATATGCCCAAATGGATTCCCGGAAAGATAAATGGAGTGCCTGCGGATATGCATCGTGTAATTTCAATAGAATTTAAAAAAAATGAGAAAGAGGAAATAAAAACATCTGATAACAAAGATCCGAATATTTATGATGAAAAATCGGAGTGCCCTTTTACTTTAGTAGAACAGATGCCCCAATTCCCAGGAGGAAAAGCAGCAATGGATCAATTTATCGCTAAGAATATAAAATATCCAGAGTTATCAAAGAATGATAAAATTTCAGGGAAGGTTTATGTCCGGTTTGTTGTTTCTAAAGAAGGGAAACTGTATAATGCTCAAATAATGCGTTCTTTAGATGCTTATTGTGATAAAGAAGCTCTTATAGTGATTCGGAGTATGCCCGACTGGATTCCTGGTAAGCAAAATGGGGTAAATGTTCCTGTCTATTATATTGTTCCGATTGCTTTTAGTTTGCCTTTACAATGAAAATACTTTAGGAGAAATGAAAATTACTTTTAAAATATTAATAACAGTAGTTTTATTATCAACGCTCTTTATTTGCAGTTGCAGGAATAAAACATCGAATGCTGGTAAGTATAACTTAACTATTGTTTGTGATAGTAGTATTAAGTTCAAGCTTTTATCAAATGCTTTTCTTACTAATGATCATGATACTTTAAAAGTTAAAAAGGTAGATTATGATTCGGTTAAAAAGGAAACTACTTTGTTTTGGGATAGTTTGAAAACAGGAGAGTATACTTATCACATTAAATCGGTTTTTGATTTTGATCAGAAAGCAAAGTTGGTATTGAAAACTGATACTATCATTAATTTAAAAAGTAAAATCAGGTATCAGTTTGTTGATTTAATATCTGAAAGTGACCTTTTAGATGCTGAAACTATCGCTTTTGCGTATCGTGCAACCGGATGTTATTATTATCTTGAAAACTATATGCTCAAAAAAGAACATCATGCTTATTATCTTTCAGGATCTTATAAAGATAATGGTGCTTTAGTAATAGTAAATAAAAGAGTTTCATCTTCGATAATTAATAGTTTGAACTGCCTTCAAATAGAATCGAGGCAATGTATAAAAAAGGAAATAAAGAACAATGTTAAGCAATGGAGTACAATGACAGGTGAGTTCTTTTTATTTGCTAAAAATAAGGTGTTTTACATAAAAAATAATTTTCATTGTGATTGTTTGCCTTATTATACTTTTATAGACCAATATGTTAACAGAGAAAACTAATAGCAGATTATGTAATCAAAACTTAAGATGAATAAAGCATTAGTGAAATGGACTTTTATAAGTCTGATAATTGCATTCCTTTTTTCTTCATGCAATAAAAAGGTACAAGACAATTATCTCCCCAAACATACATCTGAATATTTATCTAAGCAACTAGAAACTGCTTACAAAGAAAATGATTCAGTTCGCCTGAATGCTTTCTTTGAAGAATGGCACAAGTCTGTAAAACCAAATACCGATGAGTTTATTCATCAAAATAAGGTTTATACGGCCATATATGACATTTACAAAGTGTTTTGTAAATTCAAGGGAAAACCGATGTATTTTGTTGTACAGAATCAGATTGATTATACGGTAGCTGACTCCGAACCTGACACAATTATAAATTTTAGACCACCAATTGAAAAATATAAAGTGGTTTATCTCACAAAAGAGTATAGAGAGGCGTTGATTAATTTTTCTTTGGAAAAGATCTATAGAGAGAAAGGAGAACAGGTTGCTAGTATGGATCTATATAATGAATCAAATAATAGAGCACTAAAATTAGACCATTATGTTTATATTTCAGGACCTGGATTTGGCTTTGCTTGGACTCTAGAATCATCTCCAGTTCTTTCAAAAATCACTTTTAATAAAAAATTAACGCAAGCTATTGCACTTTATTGTGGTAATTTTCAAGGAGGTGAAGTTACTTTTGAGAAAGTAAAGGATAAATGGGTGATGAAAAGTATGAAGCAAAAGTATATATCGTAATTTATAGTAAATGTTGTGTTACATGAATAATAAAGATAAGACGCAAATGTTTAAGAGGAACTTAAAGATTGCTCTGGTAAATCTCATTCTACTGACGATCTTTGGCTTCTATTGTATAGAAAGACAGAAACAGCTGGATGTGTTAACCACTGAAAATGCAAATAGAGAACATTTATTTAACTTGTATAAAAGGAGAGAAGTATTAATAAAATCACTAAGAAGGAGTGTATTAAATGGTGATACGATAGCCTACAATCGGTTACGCGCAATTTATATGAACACCCCGCACGAAGGTGAATTCCTTTTTTATTCAATTATAGTGGCAAATAAATGTCATTATCCTTTAGCTTATTATGATGTTTATCTTGAAATAAGATTTCTTGAGAAATTAATGCCTGATATGAGTTGTAATGAAGAGACTAAGACTCTCATGTATGAATATTTAAAGGCAGCAGCAAGGCTTGGGTATTCGAAAGCAAAATACGATTTGAGACAATTGCAAATTTAACAATTCATGATGTAATGAGAAAAAATGTTTTAATTACGCTATTTTGTACCTTTGCCATAATTGGTCTTTGGGGTTACTTTTACAAGAAGTATAAAGTGAATGAGCCGTATCCTTATATGAATGTATTTACATTGAACTATACAGATCTTACTATAAAAGAACTAGAAAAACGTGTGGTAGAAGATAATGATAGAAAAGCATATGATCAATTGCTGTATTCAGATAATACAACTGACTATATATATGATTCTGATAAGAATAAGTCTTTATTTTATTCATTATTAATGGCAAATACATGTCATTATCCTTCAGCTTATTATGATGTTTATAACCTGTTAGATTCTTATGAATATTATTGTAATTGTAAGGTTGTAAATAATCATCTGGTTCATGAAAAGAGCCCGTTCTCTTTTGATAAAGTAACGAGACAGTTTATGATTGATAATCTGAAAAAAGGTGCTGCTTTAGGTGATATGCAAGCTAATAAATGTCTTGGCGAATTATATCTGGAAGGGAAATATCTTCCCAAAGATACTGTTCTTGGTAAAATGCTGATTAAAAAATCGGGTTATTAATGAAGAAGAGATTTGAGACAAAACGATTCCATAATTTATTCTTATCTTTCCGCAATAATTCGTTAATTCATAATATCGATATAGCAGAAGAATGAAAAAAGTATATATAATCAGCGGACTGTTTGCGGCTTGTTGTCTTTGTAATGCCAACGCATCAGTGCATGCTGTTTTGAAAGATAATCTGCATGGCGTTTCGCTTAAAAGTGCAGACAAGCAGAATCTATATGTAGTAAAAGTACCCAAAGGAGTAAAGGTGAAAGGGGATATATTTCATCTTGGGACGGCTGTGAACCCTGAGGGGAGTACTGTTACGTTTAATTCGCAAAGCATGCTGTTAAACGGGAAACCTGTGTTGCCGGTAATGGGAGAGTTCCATTTTTCCCGTTATCCTGAAGGGGAGTGGCGCAATGAACTTCTGAAGATGAAGGCGGGAGGAATAAATGTGGTGGCTACCTATATTTTCTGGATTCACCACGAAGAAGTGGAAGGAAAATATAAATGGACGGGGCAGCATGATTTGCATAAGTTTGTTGAGCTTTGCCACGAACTGGGCTTGTATGTAGTGGTGAGAATAGGACCGTGGTGTCACGGTGAGGTGCGCAACGGTGGATTTCCGGAATGGATGGTGAACGAAGGCTTTAAGCTTCGCGAGAATAACCCTGAATATCTTGCAAAGTTGCAGAACTGGTATAGTCATATCTATGATCAGGTAAAGGGAATGATGTGGAAGGATGGTGGGCCGGTAATCGGGGTTCAGCTCGAGAATGAATATGGTGGCAAGTGGGAACACCTGATGACACTGAAAAAGATGGTGAGAGAGATTGGCTTTGATGTACCGCTTTACACCCGAACTGGATGGCCGAAGCTGAGTACGCCGGCTACTTTTGGGGAGATTATTCCGCTGTACGGCGATTATGCCGACGGATTCTGGGATAGGTCACTGAAGGAAATGCCGGGTGATTACGGCAAGAGTTATATATTCCGCTCTTTCCGTGGATCTACGGTGATTGCCACAGAGCAGTTGCCTAAGCAATCGGACAAGGACGATAGGGGTGACATGGCTTATCCGTATCTTACCTGTGAACTGGGTGGCGGGATGATGCCGAGTTATCATCGCCGTATAAGCATTGCTCCGATGGATGTTTATTCAATGGCTCTGGTGCGGGTAGGTTCGGGAAGTAACTTGCCAGGATATTACATGTATCACGGGGGAACGAATCCTGAAGGGGAGCTTTCTACGCTGAATGAGAAGCAAGCCAGCAATTATACTTACTGGAATGATCTTCCGGTGAAATCGTACGATTTTCAGGCTCCGCTAGGTGAATTCGGACAAATAAACGGACAGTATCATTTGCTGAGGCGGTTGCATCTGTTTCTGCACGACTTTGGTTCGGAACTTACTACCATGCAACCCGTATTTCCTGCCAATGCACCAACTAATTTCAATACGGATTCCTTGTTACGTTGGTGTGTGAGGAGTGACGGACGCACCGGATATGTATTTGTGAACAATTATCACAGGCTCAAACCGCTTGCTCCGAAAGAAGGTGTGCAGTTTGATATTGATTTGCCTGGTGGTCGATTGACTTTCCCTTCAGTACCTATAACCGTCCCTTCAGACTGCAGCTTCTTCTGGGCGTTTAACATGAAGCTGAATGGTGTTTCGCTGGTCTATGCAACGGCTCAGCCCATAGCTAAAGTTACCGATGGAAAGGAGCTAACTGTAGTGTTTGCAAAGAGTGAATGCATACCGGCTGAATTTGTATTTGAAGAAAAGGGAGTGAAGATCCTTTCTTCGTCTGTAAAAGTAAAAAGAGCAGGCGGACGCATCTGTTTTGCAGATGTGAAGCCCGGGATCGATGCGGCAATTCGCTTGCGTGATGCCGGAGGGAGACAGATAAATATAGTGCTACTTAGTGATGCTGCTTCGCAGACTTGCTGGAAGGCGGAGTTGGCAGGGAAGGAGCGTTTGTTTCTGTCGGGTAGTGGACTGACTTGTGACGGTAATCGATTGTTACTTGATGCCAAAACCACAGATAAAGCTTTTGTATCAATATATCCCGCTACTCAGAAACTATCAATGAATGGGGTAGTGCTGAAAGGTTCTCGTGATGGGATGTTTACATGTTATGAGATAAATCGTCCCGAAGTAAGACCACTTGCAGTCTCTTTAAAGTTGGTAAAGGAAGCCGGTGTGGCTCGTAAGATTGAAATGGGTAAGGCAAAGGTAGCTATGCAGCCCGAAGATTCCGACTTTGAGAAAGGGGCTGCCGTTTGGAATGTGGAGCTGCCCGAACATATTGATTCGCAGCGAGATCTTTACCTTTGCATTCCTTATGTAGGCGATGTGGCAAGGATTTATCTAGGCAATAAGTTGCTGACGGACAATTTCTATAATGGCAAACCCTTTGAGCTTGGCTTGAAGCGTTATGCTTCGGATATTTACAGCAAAGAACTGACAATCTCAATTCTGCCTCTGAGCAAGGATGCACCTATCTATCTCCCCAAACAGGCCTGGCCCGACTTTAAAGGGACAGAAAGCATTGTAACCTTGCCAAAAGTAAATGTGTACGAGAAGCAGCAAATTGTGCTTGTGGCGGAATAATAAAGTTTTTATCTTTTGCATTATATCAATAAAAATCCTGCAATAAAAGTACGTATCTCTACGCTTCTTTTATTGCAGGATTAAATTGAAAAACATCAACTTAATTAATCTTCAAAAACTATTATAATCTAATAAATACAGATAATTATATGTTGCTAAGTATTATATAAATGGAACATCCTGTCCATCAGTTTCCATTTCTGAGCTGATGTGGCTCTCGGTTCTGCTTCCTGAAATATAGACATATATTCTTCCCATTCTGCCTGTAAAGGCAAGGTTGCCAGTTTGCCCATTGCTGAAGTCCAGTCGAAGTTAAGAGGAGTTTCCACTATCATGAATAGTCGTGTACCCAGAATGTATATCTCCATTTCAAGAATACCCACTTCTCTGATGCCCTCTCTTATTTCCGGCCAGGATTCTGATTCGCTGTGCCTTTTTACATACTCAGCAATCAGTTCGGGTGAGTTCTTCAAATCAAGCGTCTGGCAATATCTTTTCACCGGGCCAAAATACTCTTTAACCCGGTAACCAGTTTCTTTTGTTTCCATTATGATTTAGTTGTTTATTTTAAGGACTAGTCCAATTTCGTCAGGCTTCTGTTTGGGAAGGGTAATGATCAGTCCTGTATTGTCACGAGTGAAAGCTACTTTCCCACTGCCCAGTAATTGAACTTTTTTGATATTTTCTTTGTAGTTCGGAGAGTCTGCTGCAAGTGATTTAATAACTATTTTACCACTTTCAGGCCATTCCATTACGATGGCATACAAGGCTCCGTTCTTTTCAGTGAAGCGGATATCTTCAGCAGTATATTTGTTCTTACCTTCATTGAATCCTTGTGCGTTCATTGGATTCTTTTTCTCTGCATCAGGACCTTCACCAAATATATTCCATGGACGGGTACCAAAAATACACTCTTTGTTTACGTCCATCCATTTTGCAATACCTTCGAGTACGGCAACTTCCTTATCATCAATGGTTCCATCACCACGCACAGGAATATTAAGTAACAGGTTCCCGTTTTTGCTCACAATATCTGCAAGCATTTGTATAACTGTTTTTGCTGATTTGTATCGGTTGTCATCATATACAGATCGATTGTAATGCCAGTCACCGATGCAGGAACATGTTTGCCATGGCTTCTCTTGCATTTTGTCCGGAGCACCTCTTTCAACGTCCCACACAAGGCACTCTTTTTGCTCATCGGTAAGAATCTTACCGAAAATAACGCTATTTAGTTTGCCGTTGTTTCTTTTCATGTTGCTGTTATAGAAATGTGCAGCTATGTTTAGGCCGGCATCACTGATAGGCCATAATGGGAGAGCGGTATCATCGAAATAGAGTAAATCAGGATGGTACTTATTAATCATATCGACAGTTCTGTCATAGAAATTTTCACAATATTCCTTGCTGGGAACGGATGCTCCATCTGCCCAATCCCATTGAGAGTGGATAGCGCCTGGATTTTGGTTTCTACTACTTAATTCATGATTCTGTGCGTATAGTTCCTGTGGATCTAAGCCTTCCCACCATGTACCTTTACCATCTTCTTTAGTAAGTTTCCCATCATAAGGAACTCCGGCGAGAGGGCCTTGCTTGTCGGCTCCCTGAGCTGTTTCATACCATGTCCATGCATGTGAGGCATGGATACTAACTCCGAAAGGTAAACCGTTGTGTCTGGCAGCTTTGGCCCAGCCTTCAAGAATATTTTTCTTAGGACCTATCTTGGTGGAATTCCAGTTATGGTATTTACTGTCCCAAAGGTCGAAATTATCGTGATGATTACCCATGGCAAAGAAGTATTGAGCACCTGCGCGCTTATACAGTCTGACTAGTTTTTCAGGATCCCATTTCTCGGCTTTCCATTCATGAATAACGTCTTTGAAGCCAGATTTAGAAGGATGACCATACTTTTTAAGGTGTGATTTATACTGACGAGAACCCTCTTCGTACATTCCACGACCATACCAGTCGCCATCTTCAGGTTGGCATTGAGGCCCCCAGTGTGCCCAGATGCCAAACTTGGCATTGCGGTACCATTCGGGTACTTTGTATTGTTTCAGTGATTCCCATGTAGGCTCAAATTTTCCTGTTTGCATGGGCTCTTTTGTGTTTTGTATGTGGTGAAAATTCTCCTGAGCAAAGCCGGTTGTACCGAACATGGCAATAAATAATGATATAAATAAAGCGTTTTTCATAAGTGTGTTTTTAATTTTTTCAAAAGTAGTTATTCGGGAACTATTAATATTATACTATCTCGATATATTATAATACAAATTCGATATTAATATTTTTGTCTATACTGATTATCTATATGTTAGCACCTTGTGAAATTTCCTATTAATAACATTATTTCGATAAATAATAATAATATTTCTATCTGCAGATGCTTTAATATAAAATATTGGTATATATTCGCCTTTATGAAAATAAAAAACACATGGTAAGAGAAAAAAAAGAGGGTCTGAACTTTACTTTGCTGAATATAGGACATGCTATTCACAATGCCGACTGGAACTGGACGAACGTGAACAGTCCGTTTTCAAGATTGTTTTGGGTGGATGGAGGAAATGCTAGAATTGTATTGCCTGATGGTACTTATAATCTTATTCCGGGACATTTGTATCTTATTCCGTCCTTCACCTTGCATGGTTATGAATGTGACGGATATTTTTCTTTGTATTATATCCATATTTATGAAGAACAAATTGATAATCTGAGTATTATAGAGCAGATGAATCCGGCTGTTGAGGTTAAGGCTACTGAAATTGATATTTTACTTGTAAAGCGTTTGCTTGAAATAAATCCCAATCGTGAACTGAAACGATATGATCCTTCATTCTACGATAATTCACAAACGCTTGTGAAAAATATTTCTGAAAATGCGCAGTTACCTTATTATTTACTGATAGAGACGAAAGGAATTTTGCAGCAGCTCTTTTCCAGGTTTCTTAAAGATGCAGAACAGAAGATTGAAGTTACCGACAACAGGATTCTAAAGGCTTTAAGTTATATCCGTAAGAATATAGATAAGCAGATCAATATTAATCAGCTTTCTGAATTATGTTTTCTCACAGATGATCATTTTATCAGGCTATTTAAAAATGAGATGAAATGTACTCCGATGCAATTCATTAATCAAAAAAAAATAGAAAAGGCTCAGGTAATGCTAATCCTTGATGATATGCCGATAAAGGAGATTGGCTATAACCTGTCTTTTGATAATATCTCTTATTTTAATAAGCTATTTAAAAAACTGACAGGTTTGACACCCAGTGAATATAAAAGGAGACTTCACATGTAATTTCTGTTTTTTTTATCATCAGAACGAACTGAAAAATAAAAGAAAACCTTATTTTTGCAAACACAGGAGTTCTTTGCTCTGTGAATACTATTGAAAAAACATTTCCATAAATTGATTAAAAGATGAAATCATTTAGTCGGCTATCTTTAGCTATTTTTCTGTTTATTACAGTTTCAGGCTTTTGCAAAAGTGCAGTTCGGGCTGATAATGTAAAGAGTCCGGTTCGCACAGGTTATATTTCACTTGACGGACAGTTTGTGTCAAAAGGTAATCCGGTTGGGGCTGATGGTGAGATTCATAAGGTTAATATTCCTTTGCTTCACTTAATCCCAGCTAAGTCAGGAATGCACAAAGGCACAGTACTTTTAATTCCGGGAGGAGGGTATGAGACTTTAAAAGTAAGAAATGAGTGCTTGGTGACAGCAAAGTTCCTAAATGCGGAAAAGTTTGATGTGGCAATCCTTGAACATCATCTGGCTAGTGGTTTTCAAACACGCGATTTGGCATTAACAGATGCACTTAAAGCATTCAAGTTGCTTAAGAATAATAAGAAACTTCTGGGTTTATGCTCTGATCGTTTAGTTATGATGGGATTCTCTTCAGGAGGGCATCTTGCAGCAAGAGTTGTTCAAAGATTAAATAAAAAGGAACAGCCTGAGGGACTGATTCTTATTTCTCCTTCCTATTTGAATGAGACTGCTGCCGGAACAGTTTATCCTGCAGCATTGCCTCCTTTGGAACCTGCTGCCAGACTACTTACAATTGTTCCTGATAATGGAGATAAATCATGGGTTAAGAGTTGCGAGGAATATACCAAAACATGGATTGGCTATGATGGCATAGCATCTTTCTATTCCCAGAAAGAAAATGCTTATGTGTGCGGTAAGGATACTATTCCCATGGATGGAAAATTTAAGTTATCCGGTATTCTTAGAAAGTTTCTCGAAACAAAACCAGAGCCTCAGAAGGTTAATCAGAATCCGGCAGCTGTTTCTGTTGAAGGATATAGTCCTAAACGTCATGCAGCGAAGCTAGCTCTTGTAGCAAAGGAAAAGTATGATTTGATTATGATTGGTAATTCTATAACCAATCGTCTTGAGAATCCTCAATACCAGTCTGTCTGGAATCAGTTCTATGCTCCTAGAAAAGCGTTGAATCTTGGTTTCAGCGGCTATCGCACAGAGAATCTTATATGGAATATCCAGAATGGGGAACTGGAAGGACAATCTCCAAAAGTGGCTGTTCTGGAGATAGGAACTAATAATATTGATGAGAAGAATTATCCTACAAGGCATACTGCTGGTCAGCTTGCCGGAGGCATTGAAGCAATAGTTAAACTTTTACGAGAAAAATTACCTGAAACAAAGATTATATTACTACGCTGTTTTCCGGGTTGTTACGGTGGACCGAATCCAACCTCACATCGCCTGATTCTTGAGCGTGCTTCTGATATTGTATCGAAGATTGCTGATGGAAAACATGTTTTCTATTGTGATGTGAATCATGTTTTTTTGAATATAGATGGAGCTATTAATCACGATATGATGGGCGATTGGCTGCATCCCACTCCTGCAGGAGCAAAAGCATGGGCGCAGGCTATGGAACCTTTGCTCTCAGAACTGATGGGCGATAAATCATTGGATACGGATATTCCTTCTAATACGGCGATTGTACCAGTTTCAAAGCTGGAAAATGATAGTTATGATTGGTGGGTGCGTCATTCAGATGTACTTAGTATGAAAGATTCGATTAATCCTGAAATTGTGCTTATTGGCAATTCTATTACTCATTTCTGGGGTGGCCTTCCACAACTTAAATACGCAAACGGGCAAATCAGAATCCCTAATGGACCAAAAACATGGAATTCGTTGTTTGGAAATCATCGGGTATTGAATCTTGGCTTTGGTTGGGACAGAACACAGAATGTGCTTTGGAGACTTGATCATGGTGAACTGGATGGACTGCATCCAAAAACTATTATTATTCACATTGGCACAAATAATACAAGTCAGACTGAAAATGCACGAATGAATACTGCTCCTGAAATAGTAGAGGGGATAAGGGCAATATGTATGCGTGTTCGCTCAAAGGTTCCCGGTGCAAAGATTGTTCTGATGTCTGTTTTTCCTCGCGAAGAAAGTGCCACACATCCCAGAAGAATATTGATTAATGAGATAAACAAGCTTCTTGATGTATTTGCCAAAGAGAATAATATCACTCTTTTGAATATTGGGCCTAAAATGCTTTCTGCAGACGGAACTCTTTCAAAGGAAATAGCGCCTGACTATTGTCATCCATCTGAGAAAGGATATAAGATCTGGGCGGATGCTATCCAGCCGTTTGTTAATGAACCATGATATTAATATTGAATTTGTGAATGTGCATCATTGGTATAAAAGCTGCTGAATTTAAAAGATGAATGGGTTTTTGTTTAATGAATACCTAAATCATGCAGATATTAATTATTAAATAAACTTATTATCACAAGTGATTTTTATCTATATTCTTTAATATAAAGAATAGTTTTTTTATATTTGTCGGATATACTAATTAATCCTAATAAACCAAAAAGCAACATGAAAAAACTTTTTTCAATACTCCTGTTCTGCTCGTGTTTATCTCACGGTAGTACTATGAAGGCGGGTAATTATGATCTGATCCCTATTCCAAATTCAATGGAAAAGGAGAGTGGTTCTTTTGCATTGAATAGTAAATGTGAGTTTATTGTCCAAAAAGGTTTGGATGGTAAATACGCTAAGGTGGCGGAAGATTTTGCCAGAGAATTGAATCTTACTTCGGGTGTGAATATAAAAGTATCTTCGAAGGCTGCAAAGAAAGCTTCCCAAAACACAATTACTTTTGTGCAGAGCAAGGGTGTGCCTGCTGAAGGCTATAAGCTGAATGTGAAGAAAGACAGAGTGCTTATCGAAGCTTCTGCTCCCGCTGGTTTCTATCATGCCATCCAAACTGTAAAGCAGTTGCTTCCTGCTGCCGTGTATGGAAAAGTACTGGTTAAGGATCAGAAGTGGGAGATTCCTTGTGTGGAGATTAATGATACTCCTCGTTTCAGTTACAGAGGAATGCATCTTGATGTATCACGTCATTTCTTTGGTGTTGATGAAGTAAAGAAATATATTGATGTATTGGCAGCTCATAAACTGAACTACATGCACTTTCATCTTACAGATGATCAGGGTTGGAGAATTGAAATAAAAAAATATCCTAAGCTGACTACTATTGGAAGCACCCGTAAATATACAATGATCGGGAGAAACTTCGGAAGCTCAGATGACAAACCTTATGGTGGTTTCTATACTCAGGAACAAATAAAAGATCTTGTGAAATATGCGCAGGATCGTTTTATAACCATTATTCCTGAGATTGATCTTCCGGGACACATGGTTGCCGCTCTTGCTGCTTATCCTGAATATGGATGTACAGGTGGTCCTTATGAAGTATGGGGTACATGGGGCGTTAATGATGATATTTTATGTGCAGGTAAAGAAAGTACATTTGCTTTCCTTGAAGATGTACTTACTGAAGTTATGCAACTGTTCCCTTCCCAATACATTCATATTGGTGGAGATGAATCTCCAAGAGTACGTTGGGAAAAATGTCCTTTATGCCAGGCTAGGATTAAAGAACTTGGCCTGAAAGTTGATGATAAACATTCTGCTGAGGCTAAATTGCAAAGCTATGTTACTTCACGCATAGAGACGTTTCTGAACGAGAAAGGTCGTAAGATTATTGGTTGGGACGAAATTCTGGAAGGCGGACTTGCTCCGAATGCTACTGTAATGTCATGGAGAGGCATTAGTGGTGGAATTGAAGCAGCCAAAATGAAGCATGATGTAATTATGACTCCGGGACATCCTTTATATTTTGACCACTATCAATCTCTTGATCCAAAAGAACCGGTTGCTATTGGAGGATACTCTTCGGTAGAAGATGTTTATTCTTTCGAGCCTGTTCCTTCTGAGCTGACAAAAGAAGAAGCTAAACATATTCTTGGTCCCCAGGCTAACTTGTGGACGGAGTATATTACTTCAAATGAGCAGTTGGAATATATGCTTCTTCCTCGTCTTGCAGCATTGAGTGAGGTGCAATGGACAAACCCTGAAAAGAAGAATTATGCCGATTTCCAGAATCGTATAGGTCACATTGCTGATATCTATGATGCGATGGGAATAAACTATGCCAAACATGTATTTGAAGTTAATGGCTCTTATGCTGTGAATCCAGAGAAAGGATGTATTGAGGCTACATTGAGTGCCATTGGTAATGCTCCGGTTTATTATACAACAGACGGAACAGAGCCTACTGTTAATAGCACTAAATACACAGCTCCGATAGAGATTCCTTACTCTTGTACGCTTAAGGCTATGGCCGACAGAGGTAATATGAAACTTCGCAATCTGGAGAAATCATTTACATTCAGCAAAACTACTGCAAAGAAAGCTGTATTTAACTCTAAACCGGCTAAGGCTTCTGCTAGTGCATCTTCATTGGTGGATGGTATACGCGGAGGAATCAGTTCCATGTCGGACATGTGGATCGGTTTCCAGGCTGAACCAATGGATGTGACCATTGATTTGTCTGAAAGCACTAAATTATCATCTGTTCGTGTGGGTAATCTGGTATCGAAAGGCGAATGGATATTCCCTCCAAAAGATATTATTGTTTATCTTTCTGCAGACGGAAATGACTTTAAAGAGGTTGCCAGATTGAATCTTCCTGAAGCAAAGAAAGAAGATAAGAATGGTATAAACGAATATACGCTTGGTTTTCCTGCTACACAAGCCAGATTTATTAAGGTTGTAGCACATAACACAACTTCTATGCCTGCATGGCATGATGGTAAAGGTAAGGCGGCAGTGATGTATATTGATGAGATATCTGCTGAATAATATCAGGTAGAACTAATTTGTAAGAGAGAGGGTGTCCCAAAAGACATCCTCTCTTATTTTGTGGTGCCGCGCTGTGCATGACTTGTATGTGACGTGCATGACTTGTAGGATAAGCCTGCAACATTAAGAAGTAACTATCCTCTCTTATTGACTTTCTTGAATGAAGCGTGTTTAATCATATTTAAAAGACTGACACGCTTATAAATCTTATCATAAAGTTTTGCATTTGAATCTTCACTGATTATTATTTTGCCGTTAGTGAGCGTTGCTTTATCAAGATCATCTATTGTAATTTTGCTATTATACATATAATTAGATAAGTCTAACTGGAACAGTGCTATATAATCATCTGCAGAGTTTATTACAACGCTGTCTTTTGCAGTAAGAGTGAGATCTAATCCTTCATTTACAACAAGTGCAATAGGTGTCGCTGCTCCTGAAGCATTGGTGTATTTGCCTGAAAGATAGAATACAGGAGACGTTCCGGCATCTTTCTTATTGGATCTGATCATGATTTTGATTTTGTCGTATACCCCCTGTTGGATTTGTGTATCGCCAAGCAGAGAATTTGTATTGAATAAATCTACCAGCTTAGAACCTTTATATTTCAATTCTACTGTAAAACTCGACGATTCCGTAGATAGAGAATCACTTACCTCTTTCGTAGCAGTGAGATGAACGCTTGATACATACATCTGGCAAGTATCAAATTTTAAAGTACCGGCAGAAACAGCTCTGGTACCAGGTGAAAATGAATAGGTGCTGTTTACGGCCTGAAGCTGAACTCCAAACGAATTGTTTCCACTTGCGGTTAAAACCTCGGAAGAATCTTTCTGGCAGGAGGTGAATATCATTCCTGCGGACGCAATCATCAATGCGAAAAGTTTAATAGTTTTCATAATTTAAGAAGTTTAGTCGTTTATTTAAATGCTTGATTTATGTGTAATAAATCCGTTTTTCAATTTGTCCGAATGCTATAGTATAGTCTTTAATAATAGCAAAAATAGAATTAATTTTGTGAATTCCCAAAATCCGGGAAGCGTTTATTTATCTCTTGCACATGGCTTTAAAGTCGCAATACTCACATTTGCTTACGAATTCGGTTTGGCTGAATGGTTCTTCTGGGTTGAAAATCTCCCCAAGTAATTGGGTCATCGATTCACGGAATTCTTCTTCGTAAGGCGTAAAATCTTCCACAAAAGTTTTTTTGTTTCGCTGACCTATTTCTATGTAAGGTTTGTAATCGGTGGAGGCAGCTTGGTGAATGTAGAGCAGGGAAGGGGCAACTTTCAGTTCCTGCTGACGGGTCATAATGGCTGCGTAAAGGAATGTCTGGAATATATAGCTTGGCCTATTCTCTGCCGGAGTGAAAAGTGCGGCTATGTCTGCCGCTGCTTTGGGAGTGCCCCCGGTTTTGTAGTCTACAATGCGCAGGGTTCCGTCTTTGCTGTCCATACGGTCAATGGTTCCGCCTATTCTTGAAAGGATATCTCCTTTGGCTGTTGGGATGGCAATGTCCTCGCTTACCTTTTTCTCCATGTCGACCAGCGTGAATGGGGCGTATTCCTTGTCGTTGCGTAATAACTGACGGAGGTATGACACGATAACCTTAGAGTTGACCAGTTGTACTCCGTTATATTCGGGCTTCTCATCAAGAGGAACCTGGAAGAACTCTTCCTTGAATGCTCTGTCAACATATCCCTGCAATTTCACATCGTTGTGGAGCAATTGCTCAATCTGATCCTTGTTTACCACTCCTCCATGAGCTTTGAAGTCGCCATATATAAGCTCTGCCGATCGGTGAAAGATGGTTCCGAACATGGCAGAGTCGATTTCCGGGCTCACTTCTGGTTTTGGTCTCAGGGCAGCTACGTAAGTGTAGTAGAACTTCAACCGGCAATCCATGTAAGTGTTCAGCGCCGAAGGAGAAAACTGCGCCTTTTTATTGCTGCGGATATCGTAAAAGTTCTGCAGGCGTTTCATAACTTCCTGGCTTTTTTCGATCGTGATTTCTACCGGAACCTGAGGTGATTGTCCGGCTTCCACGTATTCCCGACTGATTTCATGCGGCCACTCTATAAGGAATTGCAGCATGAAGCGCGACCATTCGCCACGGTTCAGTCCGTCGCTCGAGGTGTTGTACATCAGCGTAATGTTTTCCGCCCTTTGCATAAGGCGATAGAAATAGTAAGCATACACGGCATTTTTGTGTTCAATGGTTGTCATCCCGAATGCTTTGCGCAGGTTGTACGGAATGAACGAGGAATCGCCGCTGCCTTTGGGCAATTGTCCTTCGTTGAGCGACATCATCACCAGATTTTCAAAGTCGAGGTTACGGGTTTCAAGCACACCCATTACCTGCATACCGATGGCTGGTTCGCCGTGGAAAGGAATATTTGAGGCAGTGAGTACCTTGTTTAGCAAACGCCTGAAGGTCTCTGTCTGAACGGTAAGGTCGCCGCTGTCAATCAGACTGCCAAAACGGGTTATCACTGTAAAAGACTTAAAGAGCGATTCGCGATAGAGCTGATTGAATACATCTTCGCTGTTCTTTTCCGCATGATAGATTTTTGCAACCTCCTTCAATACACTGGTCAGATAATTGCAAAGGTTCATGTTTCCTAACTGAGGAGTGAAAAGCAATCCCAGAAACTCATCCTGCTTTAATTCCGATGGAAGCGGATAGAAGCGGTTCTTCTTAGTAAGATCCTTCTCCAGATCATCGGCTTTTGATGATAGCTGACGAGTATATGGGTGTTTCAGTACGGATTGTACAGCGGCATAAGAATATCTTCCCGTTTCGGAACGGAAGCCTACGGTCTGCAGCTCCAGTAAAGCAGTAATAAAACTGTGAACGGGAGTCTGAGCCAAGGGGAATCCCATAGTAATATTGACATGCTTCACGCTGTCGGGAATGGAATGCAACACCGGAAGCAGCAGTGCTTCGTTGCAAAGAACCACAGCGCTATCCGATTCCTTTCCGATAACATTGGTTCGTATCCATTCGGGAAGGTAACGCGCCTGTGCATTCTCGGTGGAGGAAGCAATAAACCTCACCTTCTTTGGCTTATCCATCTTATCAAACTTCACCCCGCTAAGGGCAGAAGGAAACTCTTTCAGGTTACGACGGATAAACTCGCCCGCCTCGTGATTCTTAGCTTCGGTATAGAACGTGTCATAATCCCAGTAGAACAGCGCCTTGTCTGCATCACGGAGCAACTGGAAAAACTTAGTTTCCACCTTGTTCAGTACGTTGAATCCCACAAATACATAGGTATCATACTTCATCTGCGAGGCATCCAGCTGCTCGATAACCGAGCGGTAGAGCATTCCTTCGTAGGCGATATTCTGATTGACCAGTGATTCTTTATAGCGATGGTAGATGCTACCAAGCACATCCCACAAGGAAATGAATTTCTCTTTCAGAGCAGTGCGTTTCTCAATGGAAAAGTTCTGGAAAAACTGTTGGATAGCTGCTTCCTGATCCTCACTAAGGAAATCGAAACCATCCATCATATTCTTTAAGTCCTGCAGATTGCTGAACATGCGGTCGGCATCCACCAGATTCTTATCGGCATCGTCAAAGTCGCTTATCAGCAATTCTCCCCAGAAGTAGAACTCGTCCAGCGTCTCCTCACTCTTAGTCTCCTCCCGGAATATCTTGTAAAGCTCGCAAACCAACTTGATGGAGTCGCCAAGCTTCAGCGGATTTTCGCTCCGTTGTGCCGATAGTTGCTGAAACAACTCGCTAATGCTTAGATAAGCCGGTGACCAGATAGGACGATTAGCCTCATCCGCCAGATGTTCATTGAAGAATAATCCTGCGCGCTTGTTAGGGAAAATAACAGCTACGCGGGACAGATCGGCTCCGTGCCTTTTATATAAGTCTTTTGCGACGATACTTAAGAATGTTTCCATTGTTTGTTTCTTTAAATGCTCTACACTATACTTATACGAAGTGTAGACTATATTTATGTAAGGAGTAGACATTGTTTTTGTATGCTCTACTTTAATTTTAAAATCTTTCGGATTGTTTTTGTTTAACTTCCGTTGAATAATATATAAGACTTCTAATATTTATGATTAATTAGGTAAACTCTTTATTTCTGTTTCCACATTATTAATATCTTGATAGTCAATTTCATCAAGATTCATAATCTTAAATATAGTATTCCCTATTCCAGATAAAATCGAATTACCTAAAAGTGCTCCTAATGAATATGGAGGAGTTCTTCTTATAATATTGGAATTATTTAAATTAATCATATCTGCATATAAATTTTGTCCTATAATTATAGAATTATTTTCAAAATGATTTTGCCATTTTGATAGATTTATAGTACCGGCTTTATGAAAATAAGCTATAATACATAATTGTCTATAAGATAGTGTTTCAATTATTTTTAATAATAAATTGGCATAATGTTGATCAATATCGGGATAGAAAGAAATATTCCCTAAAAAATTGCCATAAAATTTCAACTTTTTTAATTCATACTCTTTTTGAACTTTTAGCATTACACCTTCGATAATCTCTTCAGCATTAAGATTTGTATCTTTTTCTGTGATGAAATTATCACTTCTTATAACTTTTCTATTTTCAATATTAATATTTATGCGGCAAACAGCAAAAGAGTATGCTGTACCTATTTTTGCAGTTTCTCTTTCACTGAGTCTTCTGCTTAATAAATCAGTACCTATTTTATTAAACGATGAGATTAATAGAGGTGTAATTCCTACATTTAAAAAACTAGCAAAAGTAGGATCTGCTGAAATAAGAGAGATTGCAGTTCCCGTTGCTCCACCTAATATTTGACTACCTTTTTCAATTAATGATTTCAATGCTTCTACTTTCATAATATTAGTTTCTATTGATGTGAAATATTTCTTGTTTTTTTATTACCCAACTTTTTCCAGTTCCTCATCATACACATACCATAGGTATCCGATGATGTTCTTATAACCCATCTTGGCTAGTAACGATATATACCCCTTAACCTGCTCGTTGTATTTCTTGTTCTTCTTACCAAACTTGAAATCTACTACCACAACCTCGCTGTTATTCATCATTACACGGTCGGGACGACGCACTTCAAGCGAATCGTTCTCCTTATAGATGATGGCACATTCGTTGAAGAGCTGGTAAGCGCCCGAGTACCATTCCTGAACCATTGGGTGGGAGAGAGCTTTCTCTGCCGTTTTGCGAATGTTCTTTTCGGTTTCTTTATCAGGTACCACACCTTCAAAGAGCAAACGCTCAATGGCCGGCTGCACATCATCCTTGGTTTCAATGGCCGAGAACAGTGTGTGGAGCAGTTGCCCCATGTTAATGTATTTGGAGTTATCATCGCCCACGTCTTCACCTTTGATGAAATCGGCGGAGCGGTTTGACTGGCGAAACTCTACATTGTGCAAGTGCGACTCAATCTGTACCGGAACACTGCTGGGAGAAGTCGTAAGCTTGTTGGTGCTTGCTTTTACCTCCTTGACTTCCGACGGACAAAGGGCGCCGAATTCGTAAGGCTCTTCCTCATCCCATACCACAGATTCCAGGGCCGCAACCGATCGCAACGCTCTATTGAGCAATTCGGATACTGTCTTTTTCTGATCTTTTTTGCTCCATACAATCAGATTCTTTTCCGCACGGGTAAAAGCTACGTAAAGTAGGTTCAGATTATCTACCCAAAGCTGAAGACGCTCATTCTGATAATCCTCTTTATAGATGGATTCCGCCATAGCCGACGAGTAATTCACCGGAACAAGATCTAGCTCATTGAATGGCTCAACGGTGGGAGAGCACCACACCAGCTGATTGTTAGTTTCGTTCTCCAGTTTCCAGTCGCAGAAAGGAAGTAGCACGGTGTGAAACTCCAGTCCTTTGGACTTATGGATAGACATGATTCGTATGCCCTCAATTTCTCCCGATGGAATAGTTTTGCCGCAAAGGCGTTCTTCCCAGTGAGCAATAAAAGAGTCCGGGTCAGATGAATTGTTTTGCAGGTATTCCACCACCGCATCATAGAACGAGAACAGGTAAGCATCCTGATTCTCTATCTTCTCCATCTGGAAAATGCGGAATAGTTCCTCTATCAGTTCGTAAAGAGGCATCAAAGGCAACTCGTTTCTTCTGGAGACAAATTCTGGGGGAAGGTAACTTTCTATATCGCTAAGCAGCAAAGTGTTAAGCTCTATACCTTGTTTCAATACTTCATTCTGATAAGCCGCTGCCAGTTGTGCCTTGGCAATGCTGTTCTCCTGATTGGAGAGATAGCGCAAGCCATCCATTATCATGCAGATGGCCAGCGAAGCATCCAGTCGGAAAGCCTCATCGGACACAATGCGATAGGGAAGATTCTCGTCAAAGAAGCTGGCTATCTGCGGGATAGTCTTGTTCTTGCGCACCAGAATGGTAATATCATTTAGTTTCACTCCCTGAGCTATAAGGTCGTTTACCTCTTCTGCCAAGGATTCCATGGTATATTGCATGTAATCTTTTTTCTCTTCGGGCGGAGTGTCTTTATCGTCTCCTTCAAGGAACGATATTTTTACGTATCCCTTGTCCTCTTTCTTGGGCGATTCCTGGTTCACATCGCAATAAGCTTCCTTCAGACTATAGCATTCTTCGTTTAGTTCCTCCCAATAAACATCACACAGATAGTTACAGGCTGAGGTAAACAGGCGGTTGTTGAACTTAATAATGTTGGCTTCGCTTCGGTAGTTGGTGTTCAGAGGCTCTATGCGTATAGGAAAGTTTTCCATTGTATCGCGCAAACCATTCAGAATACCCCAGTCGCCGTTGCGCCAACGGTAGATGGATTGCTTTACATCGCCCACGATGAGGCTGTCCGAGCCTTGAGACAAGCCTTCCAAAAGCAATAACTTGAAGTTATCCCACTGCATCCGTGAAGTGTCCTGAAACTCATCAATCATCACATTGTGAATGTTTGCCCCGATTTTCTCGAAAACGAACGATGAATCGCCGTCCTGCACCAATCGGTGAAGCAATGCATTGGTGTCCGAAAGCAGGAAGCGGTTGTTCTCCTTGTTCAGAATACGCACCTCATCGTCAATGTTGGCCAACAGTCGCACTTTGTTTACATGTTGCAAGGACAAACGGCAGGAGTTTACAATGATATTGTTCTTTACCCGAAACTCTTCCGAGCTTTCCAATAGCGGAATAAGTTCTTCGTATGCCAGTTGTAAAATGGTGTTCTTGTTCGGCGAAGTTTTGGTTGCCCAGTTATCCTCGCTCTCCAAACACTTCTCTACAGTAATGTTACGTACATCATTGCTCATAACACCACTATGAATCTTATTGAAATAGCTGCCTATTCCTCGCGCACCGCCTTTTAAGTCGATAGGGGTAAGTCCATGCTCCTCGAGTAATCCGTTAAACTGATCGGCAAAACCCTTCATTTGCTCAATGGCTTCCTCTTGTATTGTCTGAAGTTCCTTTTTATATCTCTTTATGTAGTTCGGATCTTTGAGTTTCTCCCGAAGATCGTTTCCTTTTTCAATATATCCTTCATCAAAAATATTCCGTCCGAAGTTCTTTACCTCGCCCGAAACATTCCAGCGCTTATCGTCCTTTATGCGTTCATCAATGTAATCCAGCAGCCATGCCAGCACTTCCGAAGTGGGCTTCAGCTTTTCAATCATAGAATCTACCGCATCGCTCAGCACTTCCGGGTTATTAAGCTCAATGTTCAGGTTGGGGCTTAGTTCAAGTTCCCGTGCTAAGTTGCGCATAACCGACTGAAAGAAGGAGTCGATTGTCTCTACCCTGAACCGACTGTAATCATGAATCATGTAGTTCAGCGCCACTCCTGCTGCTTTTCTCACGTCAGCTTCCGGTAATTTCAGCTCTGTGCAAACCTTTTCCAGGTAAGCAGCTGAGTCTTTATCCTCGGTCCATATCCCATAAAGCTGGCTCAGGATACGTTCCTTCATCTCGGCTGTAGCCTTGTTGGTAAACGTTACGGCAAGGATTTGCTGATACGCCCGTGGGTTTTGAATCAGCAATTTAATATATTCCACCGCCAGGGTAAACGTTTTCCCTGATCCGGCGGATGCTTTGTATACTAGTAGCTCCGGTGAAACACTCATTGTAACTATTTTTGTTTCTGCAAAACTACAGAAATAAATCGTATCATGAAGATAATTTTCTTCAGAATAGCATGAATATCCTTAATCAGGAGAAAATTTTCTTCACAAATGAATGACGTTTTCTGTTTGCAGATAGTAATAGACCGCATAACTGCCTGCATATAAAAGCAGTCAGGACTTTAAATAGACCAGATGTAGTCTTTTTAAAATCCTGAAGCAATTGAACCTTTCTTTTCTGAAGTTCAGAAAAAGTTCTTTTATTGGTTGTTGTATTTGGTTTATTCCTGGATATCCTGATACATAAATCGCTTGATACTCTTCTTTGCTGTTTTTTCAAACTCTTCAGGATGCAGTTTCATCTTCGAAATCTGAGAGTAAGCAGGCAATTGCTGATTCAGTGAGAAACGATTTGTTTCCATTACTTTCTCAATATCCTCGTTGCTAAGGCCATTGGCAAAGGCATCATCAAAATCAGGATAGATTAGTGCCACCAGTTTATCGTTTTGCATCACGATAATAGACTCAGATACATACGGCATGTTGTTGAGTATTGATTCAATCTCTTCTGGATAAATATTCTGTCCGGAAGCGTTCATCAGCAGGTTCTTGCAACGTCCCTTAATGCTGATGTTTCCTTCTTTGTCCATCACCGCCATATCGCCGGTATGCAGCCATCCATTCTCGTCAATAACACCTTTTGTTGCCTCTTCGTTCTTATAATAACCTATCATCATGTTGTCTCCCTTGCAGATAAGTTCTCCGGGAATAGACTCAGGATTATCAGATACAACGGCTGTTTCCATTCGTGACGCGGCTTTTCCGCAAGAAGCTTGCTTTAAATCGGACCAGTGACTGGAAGCTATAATTGGTCCGCACTCAGTCATTCCATAAGCAATGGTGTATGGGAAATTAATCATTCTCAGGAAAGCCTCTATTCCTCCATTCAGAGGAGCACCGCCAATTATAATTTCGTTGAAGTTTCCGCCAAAGGCATCCATTGCTTCCTGTCTGATTGATGCTTTAAGCTTTTCATTGACGATAGGCAACTGAAGTAAAATCTTGTTTACTCTGTTATCAAATCGTGGAAGAATGTTTTTCTTGATAATCTTTTCTACAATAAGAGGCACACAGGAAATCAGTTTTGGCTTGATTTCCGAGAATGACTGAGCAATAATCTTGGGTGAAGGCATGCGGGTAAGGTAATAAACATGCGCTCCGGCAGATATACCGTAAAGGAAATCGTATATCATTCCGAAAATGTGTCCCATAGGCAGGATGGCTACCAGATTGTCTCCCGGACCTATCGGGTGCTTTTCCCAGCAATATTCTACGTTTGACGAAAGACTGCGATAAGGAAGCATCACTCCCTTTGAAAAACCTGTTGTTCCTGAGGTGTAATTGATCACAGCAAGCTCTTCTGGTTTATTTTTTTGGTAAGATATATCGTGCGGACGGAAGTTGCGCGGGTACTTTTTGCCATAAAGTGCATTAAGATGTTCGTGTGCATAGCTTAACTTCTCTGAACGGGAAACAATCAGTTCAAATGTGTTGAGTATAATGATACCTTCCAGATTAGGCATAAACTCTTCATTCAAGTTTTCCCACACCTGATCTCCCACAAACATGAAGCGTGCTTCTGAGTGGTTCACTATATTGTGTATGTTGTCTGCCTTGAATTCGTGAAGAACCGGTACGGCAACTGCTCCATAAGTGATTGTTGCCAGTACAGCTACCGCCCAGAAAGAACTGTTTCTGCCGCAAACGGCTACTTTGTCTCCCTTATTAATGCCGGCTTCTTCAAAAAGAAGGTGGATTTTTGCTATTTTTCTTGCTACGTCTTTATATTGAAAAGTCTCTCCGTTATAGTCTGTCAGGGCATTTGAATCCCAGTTTTTGATAATGCTTTGTTCTATATATTTTATAAAGCAGTCTTGTTGTTTCATAAATCTAGTTGCACAAATGATTGGTTTCTGTGCAAATGTAAGCAGCAGAGCTTTTATAATTGAAAAAACAAAATAAGTTTTAGGGTAAATTAACGGGATTACGCCATTCTATTAGACTTTCCTGAAAGGTGCTCAACGTCTAATCTTATCACCTGAATTCGTTTAATTGCCTGATTGATATATTTTTCCCCTGTTTCCATATACTCTGGTGAGTATTTTTTAACCAGTAACAGCATGGCACGGCGAATTTCATCTTCGGAAGATACAAAGGTGGCTTTACCAAACGCAATGATACTTTGATAAGAAGTGGTGAATTCCTTGGCTACAACCTGCGCTTTTCCCACTACACAAAAGCTCACTTTATTATTTTTACTCAGGCTTCTAAGCTTTTCTCCTTCAACCGCGCAATGAAAATAGAGATGATCTTCTTCAAGTACATAGTTCAGTGGTACACCATATCCGTATCCATTTACTCCACACATAGATAATGTTCCGTATTCTCCGCATTCAAGTGCATCTCTTACTTGTTGAGGCTCCATAGTCCGCTCTTTCTTTCTTATTTCTGCAAACATATTTTTCTTTTTAGTTTGTACAAAGGTAAATAACCAAAAGGAGATATTGTTCACATAAAACTCAAATTATTTTAAGTTGGTAATTAGAACAATATCTCGATGTAGATTTCAAAATGAAATTATGTTATTAATTTCCTAAGCGGAAGTCCGTTACACTGTTCTGATCTAAGCTAATTTCGTCGAAATAGCTTGTGGTTCCCTTATCTACAGGACACTGGCTACTAATTCCCATCCATATTTCGGCAGGATAATCGTTCTTGTAAAGGCGTACCAATTGCCAGTTATTTTTATCTAGTGAGTAATAGCTGGCTACTGTGTGTGTATCAGAAGATATTTTCATATATACCCAAGGACTGGTCACAACGTCGTGATTATTATCATCCGACGTACCAATGGTGCGCACAGTTACAATTCTGTGATTTCCTCTCTCATCTTGTTCGAAACAGAACTTCTGCCATCGGTTGTCATTCACATAAATGTATAATACACCGGCATTATATAACCCTTCTTTTGTGAATCCCGATGTTACTTTAGATACAAAAGTAAACGGTCTAGTGTTGTCAACTTTTGCCAGTAATATAGGGGCGGTATTGTTAGATAACTTATTGTTTGGATCACAGAAGAAATCTTTTTTCTCGCCTACACGGAAAGTTACTTTACCATTCTTATCGGCTTTGGCAAGTGTGTCGGCTCCATTCACAGCCTTTGTAAAGTGGATTTTGGGTAAAGTAATGTCACAAGGAATTCCGCTAACACGAGCAGAATCCTTAGCTGATGCAGTTGCTGAATCAGCCTGAGACGAGTTTTGAGTACTCTTGTTGCCACAGCTGCATAGTAGAATTATACCTAGTACGGTGCAAGTAAAAATAGCTTTTGTCTTCATAATTTTTTAATTATATAATTGTTATAATAGAATAATTTGTAATATTGTACAAATTTAAGGCGATCAAGTAGGATTTGCAATGCCTATAATTAACCAATTATTAGAAAAATATGACGATTACACAAGCCCAGGATGAACTGGCTATTAATCTGCTGGATCAGGCATTTTCTTCCGGCGAACAGCAAACTGTGTTGCTTAATGAATATAAGCAGTCTGTACGAGCATATGTAAATGTTGATCGTAGTGTGGCTGTACTATCCGATTTTCAGGCAAATTGCAGCTATATTTATGCTGGCGCTTTTGGAAAATTCTTTGGACTGCCATCTGAGGATATAGTTATTGATTCGGCTTTTGAGGAGTGTATTTTTAATAAGTTTCATCCCGAGGATTTGTTAGAACGCCATGTCCTGGAACTTCGATATTTTCAGTTTCTGAAAAACCAACCTCAGGAAGAACGTTTAAAATACAGTATTGTCAGCCGTGTAAGAGCCCGAAATACTTTGGACAAATATCTTTTTATAACTCACCGTACTCTCTATTTAAAATGCTTGCCAGACGGGAGTGTATGGCTTGCTCTTTGTCTTTATGCACCTTCGCTCGATCAATCTCCACGTTTAGGTGTTGATAACAATATTATTAATAACGAAACAGGTGAGATACTGCCTGTAGAAAAATACGAAGGTTATGACCGGGGCATTCTCAGTCGACGGGAACTAGAAATTCTTACTCTTGTGGCACAAGGTATGCCCAGCAAGCAAATAGCTTGTCAACTAAACATTGCACTCTACACGGTTCATCGCCATAGGCAGAACATTATAGAAAAGCTACAAGTTGCTAATACAGCAGAGGCGGTTAAGACTGCTCTTGTTATGGGGCTTATTACTTTATAAACAAATATCCCGATGCCTGTAAAAGCACCGGGATACATAAAAACTGGTTAGGGTCTGAAATTGTTTTATATAATGAAAAAGTATCCTTATGCAAGGAATGCTGCGATGTCTTCGTCGGCAGTACTAATTCCACCAATTCCAAAGTTCTCAACCAACACTTTTGTTACGTTTGGTGAAAGGAATGCAGGAAGAGTAGGACCAAGGTGAATCTTTTTCACTCCCAAATGAAGCAGTGCAAGCAATACGATAACCGCCTTCTGTTCGTACCATGCGATGTTGTAAATGATAGGAAGATCGTTTATATCTTCAAGTCCAAATACTTCTTTCAGTTTCAGCGCGATTACAGCCAGTGAGTAACTATCGTTACATTGTCCGGCATCGAGCACGCGAGGAATTCCGTTGATGTCTCCCAATGGAAGTTTGTTATAACGGTATTTTGCACAACCTGCAGTAAGGATCACTGTATCGTTAGGAAGTTTCTCTGCAAACTCGGTATAGTAACTGCGGCTCTTCATTCTTCCGTCGCAACCGGCCATTACAAAGAATTTACTGATGGCTCCGCTCTTAACGGCATCCACAACTTTATCGGCCAAAGCAAGAACCTGAGCGTGTGCAAATCCACCAACGATCTTTCCAGTCTCAATCTCTGTAGGAGGCTGACAGGTTTTAGCGTGTGCAATAATAGCAGAGAAGTCTTTTGGTTGGCCATTTACGCGTGCCGGAATGTGAGTGGCTCCTTCAAGTCCGCTGGCTCCTGTTGTATAGATGCGGTCTTTGTATGTAGCGTTCTTAGTAGGAGGCACAATACAGTTGGTTGTAAAGAGCACTGGACCGTTGAATGTTTCGAACTCCTCTTTTTGTTTCCACCATGCGTTACCATAGTTACCTACAAGATGCTTGTATTTTTTCAATTCAGGGTAGTAGTGTGCAGGAAGCATTTCGCTGTGAGTGTACACATCTACTCCAGTTCCTTCAGTTTGTTGCAGAAGTTCTTCAAGATCTTTTAGATCGTGTCCGCTGATTAAGATTCCAGGATTCTTGCCTACGCCGATGTTTACTTCAGACAATTCCGGATTTCCGTAATGACTGGTGTTGGCAGCATCAAGCTGTGCCATAGCATCTACACCATACTTACCCGTTTCCAGAGTTAATGCGATAAGCTCATTAACGGTAATATCGTTTCTTGTAATTTCTGCGAGAGCGTGTTGCATGAATGCAAAGATATCTACATTTTCATTGTCCAGATTCCAGGCATGTTCCACGTAAGCAGCCATACCTTTGATGCCATAATGTACAAGTTCTTTCAATGAACGGATATCTTCATCCTGAGTACGAAGCACGCCAACGGTCTTTGCTTTTTCCTCGAACTCACTTTCATTGCCATCCCATGTACATTCATCCGGAGGATTTGGGAGAGAAACTTGCTTAGCCAACTCTTTTTTCAGGGCAAGTCCTTCTTTAATTTTATTGATAATAGCCTGCTTGTCGAAGTTTGCATTGGTAATGGTCATAAATAATCCGTCGAATACAAACTTATCAGCCTGAGAGGAAGGTTTGCCAGCCTTGCGTAATTCCTGATTGTACACTGCAACACCACGTACCACAAACAGAAGGAGGTCTTGCGTATTAGCTACCTCGGGAGTTTTTCCACAAACACCGCTCAAAGTACACCCGGTACCTTTTGAAGCTTCCTGACATTGAAAACAGAACATACTCATAATCTTATTACTTTTAGAAGTTATTACTATTTTGATATGTGCAAAGATATGGGGAAGTAAGGAGGCAATTCTGTAACCAATGTTACAACAATGAAAATAATTGAGCTGTTTTTCAGAATTTGTTTCTTTGTATCCTGAAGAACAGCTCTCAATGACCTTATTTTGATTTAATTAATTCGTTAATCTCATTTATATGCAGGTGCAGATGATCAAGATAACCGGTTATCAGATCCTGTAATGTTACAAATAAAAACGATGATACGGAAAAGTTTTTGTAGCAAGTAGAGTGCCTGCTTACGCGAAGAAATATCATCGGATCAGCTCTTTTAGCTTTTCCTTTTTAAGAATGCGGATATGTTTTCGGTCTACGGATATAAGTCCTTCATCCTGCATGTGCGAAAGTTCGCGGGCAAGTGACGGACGAGACACACCAAAATAATCGGCCATCTCCTGTTGTGAACGGTCCATAACGACGTTATCGTCAGCGGTAGCAGATAGACGAAGAATATAAGATGCTAGTTTTTGCTTTATATTCTTAAAGGATAGAAAGAAAAGCTTGTCGGAAAGAGTCTTGGCATAGTTTGCCGAGGTATTCATATAGTTCTCCAGAAAACGCTTGTTACGCTGGAAGAGTAACAATACACTTTCTTTAGGAATAAACAAAGCCTCTACCTCTTCATTGGCAGTAACCTCAACAGGAAACTTATTCTCAGTACCGAAAAGGAAAAGAGGAGCGAGGGCACGAGGGGCGGAGATATCTTCTATTTTTATCAGCTTACCCGAGTAATCAATCATCTCTCCACGAACACTTCCTTTCAGAAGAATGACCAGCTTATTGCACACATCACCCTGAAAGGCGAGTATATCTCCTTTCCTGAAGCTCTTAATCTGATAATTCACTCCTTCAAAATTTAGGGAGAGTTCGTCGGGAGTAGTTCCCCTGAAGAGTGGATTTTCTAACAGTATGCTGATCATTTATTCTTTTATAATAATAGTTCTCTGAATAAAGAACTTCTCCGCAAACTTACATATAAATCTTGGAATTATAAGTGCGTTAAATAAAAATATGGTATTTGTTTATAGAGAAAATATACAAATATTACTTTTGGTTGCATGTTTACGTTAAGTGTTTTATCTTTTTCTATTAGTCTTCAGACTAAAGGCTGCTCTTTCCTGGCAACTCTTCTGAAATGATAAAACAATATTAATATGGCTGTAACGAATGCCATAACATCAGACACAACCATGCTCCACCACACACCGGTTGTTCCAAGCAAGTGAGGAAATACCAGTAAACAAGGTAGAAGATAAACCAGTTGTCGTGAGAGTGAAAGGAAAATACTTACTTTTGCTTTTCCGATACTCTGAAAGAAGTTCGATATAACAATCTGGCTGGCTACAATGGGAAATGCCAGGACAGAGATACGTAAACCTGTTGCAGCAATGTCTATTAACGATTTCTCGCTGGTGAACATTGAAGATATGGCATAAGGGAAAAATACACATGCTATGAATCCTAAGGTATTGATGGTGACACCCGAAGCAATACCTATTTTTAAAGTCTGCTTAACTCTTTTCATCTGATTGGCTCCATAGTTATATCCTATAATTGGCTGCATACCCATTGTGAGTCCCATGATAATCATAACGAACAGCATAAGCACGCGGTTTATAATACCGTAGGCTCCGATTGCCATGTCACCGCCACTTTTTTGGAGAATATTATTTATCACGATAACTATTCCACATGCACAGACATTCATCAGGAAAGGAGCCATGCCAATGGAAAAGATAGTCTTCACAATCCGGGTTCTTACTACATGAAAGCCTTTCTTAAAGTGAACATAGTTTTCTTTATTCAGAAAATGATGAAGCACCCATACCATTCCGATGGATTGTGAGATAATTGTTGCAAGAGCAGCACCACGGATTCCCCAATGGAATTTGAAAATAAATATAGGGGCAATGATTACATTCGCAACAACGGTAATCATAGACGAAAGCATGGCTTTCTTTGGATAACCGGTGGCGCGCATTACGTTGTTCAAACTAATCATAGTGTATGATATTGGTGTACCAAGAAGTATAACCTGCATAAAATCACGCGCATAAGGCAGCGTTGTTTCACTTGCTCCGAAAAAGATCAGGATAGGGTCCAGAAACAGAAGGAACAATCCTCCGAACAGAACAGAGTTAATCAGGCAAAGCATTAATACAGTTCCCAATACTTCAGTAGCTCCGGCTAGGTCTTTCTGTCCCAGGCGGATAGAAGATATAGTCGCTCCTCCGGTTCCTACCAGCGTACAGAATGCAATTACAAGGTTCATCAGCGGAAAGGAAATAGCGAGTCCGGAGATAGCTATCGCACCCACACCGTGGCCTATGAATATACTATCTATAATGTTATAAAGTGAGGTCACTGTCATCCCGATAATAGCCGGGATTGAATATTGAAGCAATAATTTACCAATGCTCTCGGTTCCGAGAATGTGAGGGTTGTTCTTAACAGACATAAACGACTTTACATTTTTTTAAGTGCTGCAAAGGTACGAATTATTTGCTGCATTAAAGTATTATTCGGAACTTTGCAGCGTACAAAATTTATTATAGATAATGAAAGAATCTAAAACAATAGCAGCTCTTTTCGACTTTGACGGTGTGGTAATGGATACAGAAACCCAATATAGCATATTTTGGGGAGAGCAGGGACGTAAATATCATCCTGAACTTCCAGGCTTCGATAGGCTGATTAAGGGACAGACATTAATACAGATCTACGATAAGTACTTCGCTGATATGAAAGAGGCTCAGGAGCAGATTCGTAAGGATCTTGATCTTTTCGAGATGAATATGACTTATGACTACATTCCCGGTGTGCTCGACTTTATTGACGACCTGCGTAAACACGATGTGAAACTGGCCGTTGTAACAAGTTCTAATACCAAAAAGATGGAGAATGTGTATCGTTCGCATCCGGAATTGCCCCAGCTGTTTGATACCATTGTAACTGCTAATCTGTTTAAGGAATCAAAGCCCAATCCTGAATGTTTTATCCTGGGTGCTGAAATACTTGGCGCCACTCCCCAAGATAGTTATGTATTTGAGGACTCCTTCCACGGTCTGAAAGCAGGTAATGCTGCCGGATCAACCGTTATTGGACTGGCTACTACAAATCAACGCGAGGCGATAGAAGGCAAGGCTCATTATATTATTGATGATTTCAAAGGTTTCACTTTTGAAAAACTTGTAGAAGTAAAAGCATAACTACGGTTAATGAATATGATTTAGACCCCCATCTCACTATATGTTTGATGTATATCAAAGACATCTTTTGATGTATATCAAACATACCCTTAGATATATATCAAACGATAAACCATTCCTTTATGGTTTATAAAGCATACTCCATCCTTTTTATAAATGAACCATTCATTGCCATGACTGTTCTAAATTAGTGTATTAGACATCTTTTTATTAAATTCCTTTTCTGTTTTAACTATAAGCACTACATTTGCAGACAATTTTTAGTAGTTGGACTTTAAATAATTTAAAATTATGGCTGGATACATTTCTGAAGATACAAGAAAGGTGACTACTCACCGTCTTATCGAAATGAAACAAAGAGGAGAGAAGATTTCAATGCTTACCTCCTATGATTATACCATGGCAAAGATTGTTGATGGCGCAGGTATTGACGTAATATTGGTTGGAGACTCAGCATCAAACACCATGGCAGGAAACGTTACCACGTTGCCTATTACACTTGATCAGATGATTTATCACGGTAAATCTGTTGTTCGCGGCGTGAACCGTGCAATGGTTGTTGTTGATATGCCTTTCGGTTCATACCAAGGGAATCCGCTTGAGGGACTTGCTTCGGCAATCCGTATCATGAAGGAGTCTCTTGCTGATGCGCTGAAACTTGAAGGTGGTGAAGAGATTATTGAAACTGTTCAACGTATTCTTTCTGCCGGAATTCCTGTTATGGGACACCTGGGACTAATGCCTCAATCAATAAATAAATACGGTACATATACTGTACGCGCAAAGGATGATGTTGAAGCAGAAAAATTGGTTCACGATGCACACTTGTTGGAAGAAGCCGGATGCTTTGCCATTGTTCTTGAAAAAATTCCTGCTGTACTGGCAGAACGTGTAGCTAGGGAGCTGACTATTCCTATTATCGGAATCGGTGCCGGCGGAAAGGTTGATGGTCAGGTGCTGGTTATTCAGGATATGTTGGGAATGAGCCAGGGCTTCAGCCCTAAGTTCCTTCGTCGCTACGCCGATCTTCACACAGTGATGACCGAAGCTATCGGACAATACGTGACGGATGTAAAGAGCTCTGACTTTCCTAATGAGAAAGAACAATATTAATCTCTTTTGCCTATGAATACACTCTCTCCTGCAAAGTTGTGGACTGCCAACTTTATATGGGCATATGTTAGCAATTTTTTGCTTTTTGTGTCGCTTTACATGTTTTTACCGATACTTCCTATGTATCTGGTGGGAAGATTTCCCGGTACAACCATTGGTCAGGCTGGCTTAGTACTTGCGTTCTTTGCAGGAGCGATGTTTATTGTAGGTCCTTTTTACAGTTATATTATTGATACATACAAACGCAAAGATGTTTGTATGTTTTCTTTTTTAACTGTTATTGCCATCGTGGCAGGCTATTCTGTGATTGGAAGTATGCTGTGGATAGCTGTACTGAGGTTGCTTCAGGGTGCCTTGTTTGGCGTCACAACTGCTACCAGCAGTACGGTGGCGATTGACATAACATCTTCCACCCGCCGCAGTGAAGGGAATATCAGTTTTTCATGGGCTGGGCGACTGGGTATGGCTTTTGGTCCCATGATCGGTCTGTTACTTTACAGCTATTCCGACTTGAAAACAGTGCTTTATGCTTCTATTGTTTCAGGAGTCGTTGGCATTCTTTCTTTGGCTATGGTTCGTGTTCCGTTCCGTGCTCCGATGGGAACCAAAGTTCTTTCCACAGACCGTTTCCTGCTTTACCGTGGAAGAGTTACTGCCGGAAATCTTGTATTGGTTTCTATTATCTTTGGAATGCTGATTTCTACTATTAATGTATATGCCATTTCTGTTAATTTGCAGTATGCTACGATCCGTTTCTTCGGAGCCATCGGCTGTGGATTTATTTTGGCCATGGTGGCTAATCGGATTGTCTTTGTTGAGGCTGACTTTCGTGCGCGTATTGTAAGTGGGCTGATTCTGATTATCCTCTCTTTACTGCTACTTATTACCCATTACGAAGAAGTTTCTTTGATCACTTCCGGAGTGTTGATAGGAATTGGATTTGGCTTGACTGCATCAGACTTTCTGGAAATGTTGGCTCACCCGATATTTAGTGGGGCTAGGCATAAAGCTTACTCAATCTAAAGAAGAAAAACTTTATATCAATCACTCCTCTAAGCTGTGCCCTAAATTGTTTGATCTTTGCATTAAAAGATTCTGCAAACGCATTGGTAGCCCTGTTTGTAAAGAAGTTCAATACCTCGTCGTAATGTTCGTACAATGTTCCTGCTATGACATTAAAGCTTTTAAAGCCAGAGTTGTCCACTTTGTCATACCAACGTGCAAGTGACATCCTGGCTGCATCCTTTACCGTGTTCTTGTTGAATATCATTCTCAGTGAGTGCGTTAGAGAATAAGCTTCTTTTATATCGGGATAGATATCAAACAATATTGCCGCTCTTTCCTTTTGGCTTTCCGTCCATTTGTCCATGGATTTGAACAGTAAATATCGACTCCTTGCCAACAATTGTTTTTGCGTATCACCGTTTGCAAATGTGGCAGGCTGATAATCTTCTCCTTTTTCCTTAGCTTCTTCTTTTGCATCCGTATCGGCTTGAATGGCATCCCAACGATGTGCTATTCTCATTTCCTGCAATGCATCACATGCCAACTTTTGAACATGGAAACGATCAATTGTACGCTTGGCTTTTGGAAAACATCTTCGGATTATAAGATTCATGCTATTGGACAGATCCATTGTAACTTCTTCCACGACACATCGTTTATCCTCAGGTATGAGTTTTAAAGTATCGATTACATCATTTGAGGAAACACCTTTAACCAAAGCTACCAGCGACCCTTCTCTCCCACGTGCTTCGGGATTGGAGACTATGGTATAAAGCTCGCCGTCACTTATGGATGTCTCATCAATGCAAAGCCGTTTACCAACATTATCCGGGAATATAAGCCACTCATCCGCATGAGAATATTCATTCCATCGACGATAGCCACTCAGGACTTCTTTATACTGTTTTTCAAACGTATCCCCGTTTATATGATAATAAGCATCAAGCGAACGGGAGCTCGTAGGTCTCGTCTCCATACACCTCTTTTAAAAAAGCCGCAAATTCTTTCGAATAGCGGGTACCTTCGGCTTTAAACTCATCATAAGGAGCTGTAAAACTTTCATTTGTTTGCCGATTAATCCAACGGCGGCGACGAACAACCAAATCAACAGCTTTGTCACGAAGAGGAAAATCTCTGATGGTGACAGGATTCAGGAAGCCTTTGGATTCAAAGAAATCATTCGAAGCATATTTAGCATCTATTTTCTCCTCCAAATAAATAAGTATTGCATCTGAACTCTTTTCTACATTTACGATACTAAACCTTGATAAGATGTTTTCGGGAAGCATCAAACTTACTAATGATAATAAAACGTCCTTTTCCATACGACAAAGATAACATTTTATCTTATTACCCCACTAATTATCGGGTGAGCCGAAATGTTCGTTAATCTGTCTGAGCATTGTCAGCGTGGAACAGCCAATACCACATATTTGTTATTCTGGGAAGCAGGAGTGGGGATTGGTGTTGCTTTGGGTTGCAACCTGGTTGAGATAGGTTCTTATATGGCTGTCTTTCAAGTGGGAATAGTAGTAGCCGTGATTGCCTTGCTGTACTTTTTGTTCATTACAACAAGGCATTTTATTCGGCATAAAATAAGATAGTCGTTCAAAATAGAGTGAACAGATTTGAGCGAAATTAATAATATAAAAAGCCCGAATGTAAAGTTAATTCTTTGCGCTTTTTACTGTTTTGGGGGTCATCTCCCCCTTGATATATATTCTAGTCAACTCTGATTTGGCATTGCTCCTTACTGTGATGCTTTTCTTAAATTCACCAGGATATTTACCTGCCCCATTGTAAGTAACTTCGATAGTTCCTTTTTTACCTGGCATAATTGGTTCCTTGGTGTAGTCAGGAATAGTACATCCGCAAGAAGCCACAGCTTGATTAATTACTAACGGTGCATCTCCGGTATTCGTAAATGTAAATACACATTTTACTTTTGGGCTGTCTTCAGAGAATTTACCGAAATCATGTGTTGTTCTGTCGAACATAATTTCCGCCTGCTTTTCAGCGGAAGCATACGTAACTCCTAAAAAGAGGAGCATCAATAAAAATAATGTCTTTTTCATTTTAAAATTTCGTTTTTATGACATGCAAAGTTAATAGTTATTCATTAATAACGATTAAGTTTGTTAGGAAATTAACAAACTTAAAAATATTATAGTAGTGGTATACAAATAATGAACTTTGTTTTAGATCTCTTCTCTCATATTTTATAGATGAACGTCTTTATTTAGATAATTTTCAGTTGAAGATGATAACTGTTTATAAAAAACTTCATTTCGATTATAATCCAAAATAAACCTCAGTTTCCTGCTTCTGTAATTTGTCCGGAAAAGAAAGACCAAAAGCATAAGCATAGTGATTATTGCTTTACTTTTAGATAATAAAAATTATTTAAATTGTATAATTATTTATCTAGAGTTAATAATAGTTAATTTGTTTCGTTTTGTTTTTAAATATTAAAATATTTAACATACATTTATCGAGATGAGTTGTTATATACATAAGTCAATCGATATTGTATGTAGACAGCAATTCTTATTCTGTTGATATTCTGGTTCATAATTTGAAGCCCAAAATTACCTCGTATAAGATCTGTATGTATATATAATATGCTTTTTTTAGTGGTTTAGGTTTTAATTTTATTGTATTAATTAAAAACAAATATTAAAAAAGATGAAACCTGCAGAAGATTTAATACATGACCATAAGGCTATAGAAATAATACTTAGGGTTTTAACAAAAATTTCAGAGTATATAAAGATGCATCATGAGCCTGAAATAGAAGAACTTGAGAAAATAATTGATTTTCTGAGAATATTTGCAGATAAATTCCATCATGGCAAAGAAGAAACTATTTATTTCCCGGAACTTATTGAGGCAGGTATGTCAAATGAGAACAGCCCTGTTGGGGTAATGCTATTTGAACATGAAGTTGGCAGAGGATATATAAAAGATATGGCTTTGGCTGTTGAGATCATCAAGAATGGAGATAAGTTTGCTGTGGACAGATTAATCGAGTCTATAGATAGTTATGTTGAGCTGATGAGAAATCACATTCAGAAAGAAAATAATATATTATTTCCATTAGGTGATAAATTAATACCTTTAGAAAAACAAAATGCTTTATATAAGCATTTTAAGGTTATGGAAGAAAGGCTTTTCGGGCAAGACTCTCAAAAATATTTCCATGAATTACTGCATCAATTAGAAAAGAAATACGGAGTCTGAATTAATGGTATTAAACTATTCATATATACAATTTACTTTAAATTTTTTATAGAATGAAGAAACATGTCAAAAGCAATGTCTATTGGGTTGGTCAAAACGATTGGGAATTGAGAAGATTCCCAGGCTATGAATATTCTACTTACAGAGGAACGAGGTATAATTCTTTTATTATACAAGAAGAGAAAACCGTTTTAATAGATACTGTAATAACGAGCTTTAGTAGCGATTTTGTTAAAAATCTGGCGAAGGAAATAGATTTATCATCCATAGATTACATTATTTGCACTCAAGCTGAGGAGGATCATAGTGGCGCATTGCCCGAGCTGATGAGTCTCATTCCTGATACTCCAATCTATTGCACAGAAAATGGCAGAGATGTTCTTAAAGGTAATTATCAACAGGATTGGAATTTTGTCACTATTAAGGGGGAAGAGAGGTTATCTATCGGGAATGGAAAAGAGTTGGTCCTTGTTGATTTTCCTTTATCCACTTATCCCGATACCATGTTCTGTTATATGAGTATTGATAATATCTTGTTCAGTAATGTCCTATTCGGGCAGCATTTCAGTTCAGAACTATTATTTAATGACTTGGTAGTTCAGTATGATTTAAGTTTTGAATCCATTAAATATTATGCAAATCTACTATCTCCATTGAGTAATGTAGTAACAAAGAAAATTAATGATTGTATTAAAAGGAATATTCCTTTGGATATGATTTGTCCAAGCCATGGTATTCTCTGGCGAAATAATAATTTGCAAATTGTTACCAATTATTTAATGTGGGCGAATAATTACCATGAAAATCAGGTGACTATTATTTACGATACAATGTATAAAGGTACCAGGGCTATTGCCCAAAGTATAGCAGAAGGTATCTATGTTGCTGATCCTCATGTGAACATTAAATTGCTAAATGCATCAATATGTAATAGAAATGATATAATTACGGAAATATTTCGTTCAAAAGGAGTGTTGGTAGGTTCCCCTTGCATGAATCATTGTATACTTCCATCAATCAGCTTAATTCTTGACATCGCAAAAGGATTGAAATTTAAGAATAAAAAGGCGGCAGCTTTCGGCAGTTGTGGCTTGAAAGATTTGTCAATAGGGATTGTAGATAAAAAGTTGAAAGAAGCGGGATTTGATATTGTAATGGATCCGATCAGTTTTAAATGTTCACTTACCGATGAAGCGTTAGAAGCAAGCAGAAACTATGGATGGCTCTTCTGGGACTTATTAAGCCGGAACGATTAATAATATGCAAAATATAAAAACGAGGCTGTCTCAAAAATAAAAATACTATCATTTGATAGCAAATTATTTAGGAGACAGCCTTGTTCTTTCTTTTATTTTCCTTATTAAAATAGCTTAACCAAACCGGAGTGATTGAAATCTTCTTAGAACTTGTATCCTACACTTAAAGTGTAATTCTCATTTTTAGGACTATAATTAATGCTGCCTAAATTTGTTAGTCCCCATTCTCCACCAATACTAATGATAAACCGGCTTATTTCCAAGGCTACACCACTTCCTATTCCGGCATCAAATTTATCTAAATCCATGACATCTGATAAGCCGTCATTTTCGAAAGTATTTTCGTCATCATAAATGTCACTCCAAGATGTTTTTCCACCAATTCCATAAGCAAAATAAGGACCTGCACTCAAAACAATATTTACATTATCAGATACTCTGAGTCTTGCAGCTGCCATAACGGGAAGTTCTGCATATACTTGATTAACTGTCATCGTTCCAGTTGACAAACTTTGTTTTTTTCCTTTAGAAGAAATTAAAAGAGAAGGTTGCAAAGCCCAGGTTTGATCAAAGGCATATTCAATACCTATGCCACAAAGAAAGTCAAATTTCGTGTCTGAACTCCCTTTGCTCCAATTGCTCATATTAAATCCGGCTTTGACATTCCATGATATTTGTGAAAATACTGGGAATGAGCACATAAGCGCAAATAATATTAAAAATAGATTCTTTTTCATCATGTAGCTCATTTTTAAGTTGATAATAGAATCTTTATTTAATTAAATCTCGATATAATTTACATATATAACAAATAAGTCTGTTTTTAGTTTATTCCACTTTGCTACTGTTTAGAAATCTAGAAAAAAATCTTTATTTATCAAAGTAAACCTGAATCATGAAACTTATTTCTGTAATAATTCAAGTAATGATTTTGATTACGATTTGCAATTTCAACTTATGTGAACTAATTAATTTGTTTTTTTATAATAAAATAATGCGGAAAACAGATCCAAATATAAAGATCAGTTTTCCGCATTGAATTTTCTATTATGTATTTAATGAACAGTTATCGTTTGGAGAAATCGGGCTCTTTCTTTTTACCGCTTTTTGATATGAGAAGTACCGGAAATACATATTCTGTCATCCATGCTTCTGAGTACCCCAGTTTCTCTTTGTACTTTCTAACGCTTCTGCAGGCACTGAATACTTCATCCTTTTTCCAGTTATCCTTAGTTAGAATCTTATGGATGGTTTGTGCTGTTACCGAGTAAAGCGCTTTTCTAAAGAAATTGGGTAAGGCAATCTTAAACCTCATCTGATCGCTGATAATTACCAATAAATCATTTGAAAAGCCTTGGAAGAGGAATAGGTATGATTGTGCATCATTCTGTTTCTTGCAGTTGCTTTTTAAGGATGCGTCTAATTCTTTAAAGAATTGATCGCTTAAACCATATCCCTGCATAAGCATTTTTCGGAACTGCGATCTTTCTGCCACTCCCAGTCTCCCATTTTGTGTCTGGATTTTAAGCGTACGTTTAAGCATGGCCATATCTGGTAAAGCATTAATATTAGTAATGCCTAAATTTATTGCCATTGTTGACTGATAATATGCCCGAATAAGAGTGAAATAATATTCAATTCTTGTCTGAACAATTTCTGTTTGTTCTTCTTTTGATTTTCTTAATTTTGGAAATAATTTCATAGGTTCTTTTTAAATTTGAAACGAAGATAATGAGTTCCTGCTTATGAATAGCTATATTCTATATTCTTTTTTTATATTTTTATTATTTTTCTGAATATAATCTGCCTAAGCTGTTAGATATAAATAATCTATATAATAGGGCTTTACAAAATCTCAGGACAATGTTTTATCTTTAAGTTTCTGATTTTTATTCTTTATGAATCATAAAAGTCAGAAGTTTATTTTTCCTCCTATAAAGTAGCATCTTGGTAAAGTTGGTCCGTAAACAAAATCGGAGTCACGGTTTTTCCCTTTATCCTGGTCGGACTGATAAGTATCAAATATATTCTGAATTCCTGTGTTTATCTGTAGAGCTATTTGCTGATACACAGGGAATGCGTAACTTAATTTAAAATTTATATCGAAGAAATCGGGCGTTGTTACATTTATATCCTTTTCAATATAACCTGCTGCGTGGGGAACAAGCATACTACCTGTATATGTACCGGATATTGCTGCCTCAAATCTTTTCACAGGGATAAGTTTAGCTGTGAAGTAACCATATAAATCTGGTGTGCGAAGCATTTTTTTTGTTGAAAGATCTTCCGTTAAACTCCAATTATCTGCCTCTTTATATCTGCTGCTTTGTAATGTAGCTCCTGCTTCTATCTGCAATAAGGTTGAAAAGGCCGCTTTACCATCCGCTGTTACTCCCATTACTTTTGCACCGCTACCGTTTGAACGTTCTTTCAGGATATTTCCTTCACTGTCTGTGCCTACATCATTAAGAACAAACACGTCTTTCAGATTTGTGTAGAAACCTTCTAATCGAAAATTTACAGGAACCTCGCCAATGGTATGGTAAAAATCCATAGAAGCACTTAAGCTTTTTGATTTTTCAGGCTTCAGACCAGCAATTGAATGGATAGTGGAAATTTGTCCGCCAACGGCAGATACATGAAGATCATCGTCATATAGCTGAGGAGCACGGAATCCTGTGGAATAACTCAGTCGGAAATTTACTTTCTTTGTTGGGTTGTATCTCAAGGTTATACGCGGACTGAATATTGCATTGCTAATCAGGTTGTGCTTATCAATTCTTCCTCCAAATAAAAAGCCCCAGGTTTCATTCTTCCATTCGTTTTGCAGGAATACACTCTCTGTATGAACAGTTTGTCTTATATCACGGTTATACCCTAGAATCTCGTCATGAAGATTATCATAGGTGTATTCAGCACCACCGGTAAACTGAGCCGGCATAAAAAGACATTTGTCCCAGTTGTATGTATACTGACCACCTGCTGCATAAGTCAGATTGTCTGTGTTACCATATCCTCGTGTATCCTGACCAACGCCTGAATAACTCTTTCTTGCAATACTCTGCATGGATGTGTATAGATTGATTTTGTGCTTATAGTCGGGTGAAAATAGATCAAAGTTTATTCCACCACCATTGATGGAATGCCTTGCTTCTTCTGCCACATCGGCTTCGTGAGGCTGAAAATCTATTTTGTTACCACCTCGTCTGAAATCGGTTATGTTATGATACTCAAAAGATAACTTCGAATAATTGCTTGTTTTGAGATATGAATGCAGACCGATTGTTTTATTATCCATTCTGGCCAGATCTGTAAACCCGTCCTTATCACGGTCATATCCGTCACGGTATCTGCTTTGTCCAAAGATGAATAAGCCTGCTTTACGGTCGTCAGTAACAAGTGAAGCGTTCAGATTCGTGGTATTCTCGAATGCATTTGTTCCGCCTATGGAAGTCAGATCATGAGAAAACTCACCTGAGTTACGGGCCGGTTCTTTGGTAATAATGTTTATGGTTCCTGCAATGGCTGACGAGCCATAGAGTGCCGAGCCACCACCTTTCATAACCTCAACGCGTTCAATCATGCTCTGAGGAATCTGTTCAAGCCCATATAATCCAGCCAATGAACTGTAGATGGGGCGTGAATCCATTAATACCTGACTATAAGAACCGTCCATCCCATTAATCCGAACTTGTTCAGAGCCACAGGTATGACAGGTGTTTTCTACACGTACTCCAGATTGGAAATCAAGTCCCTGAGCCAGACAATTAGAGTGGGTATCTTCAAATAGTTTTGTATCCAGAATATTCACTAAAGAAGGAGCCAGTCGTTTGGTTGTTTCATTCCGGTTACTGCTAATCACAACCTCATCAAGCGAGATAAGATCTGGAGTCAGTTCCACATCGAGCTCTGTTGTTTTCTTTTTAGTGACAGAAACGTTCATTGATAAGGTGCGGTAACCAACCGATCTGAATTCAAGAATCCAGTTGCCTATTGGAAGATTCTCCATAAGAAAATGGCCCGAAGCATCAGATGTGGTACCTATTGTTGTTCCTTTAATTGATACATTGATATAAGCCAGATGTTCTTTTGTTTTAGTATCGGTAATATGCCCAAAGATACTTGCGTCAGTGGGTGCTCCTGTTAGCTCCATACCCATACATGGCAGTAGGGCATAGATAAAGCAGGAAACTAATAATATGAATTTTTTCATTATTGTTTCTTATTTTAAAATGTGCGAAAATAGTATGCTCTTGTAATTTTAGGAAAAGCATAACTTTATAAAGCCTTTATTTTAAAATAAGTAAGGAGGAGCTCTTAAAGAATAAGAACAAGGATTGATTTTTATTACCTTGAAAATACGTTCAGCAACATCTCGTGTTTGTGCGACAAAGTGCACATTAAGATAGAATGTTGTAGGCTTTACGAAAGGTAGTAGATGAAACTGACAGATAGCACAATTGCATGAGGAATCATTGCAATGATGTGTAGCGCAAACTTCCTTTGATTCATGGGTATGGAAACTCTTCACAATTCCCATAGGAGTAATTGTAAAAAGCAATATCCATGCAATGATTGCTTGTCTTCTCAGATAGAGTTTCATACTGCGAAATTAATCAAAAAATAACACTGAAGCTCTTTATTTTATTTATAGATTGTATTAAAAATATAAAAACGGTCGGAACGCATTAACGTTCCGACCGTCATATCAGTCGTTATATATCAAACAATCACTGTTTATTTATTGAAAAGAGATTTTGCAATACCCATTTCAAGTCCGCGTAATTCTGCTAATCCTCTAAGGCGTCCGATACAAGAATAACCTGGATTTGTTTTTTTCTTCAGGTCGTCAATCATCTGATGTCCGTGATCTGGTCTCATTGGGATAGAAACTTTACGTTCCTGTTCCACTTCCAGCATGGCTTTCATCATGTTATACATATCCACATTTCCTTCCAGGTGATTAGCCTCGAAGAAATTTCCTTCTGCATCACGTTGAGTACTGCGGAAATGTACAAAGTTTACTCTGTCGCCAAAGCGTTTCATTATGCTAACAAGATCATTATCCTTGCATACGCCAAATGAACCTGTACACAAGCACAGACCATTAGATTTATTTGGAACAGCGTCAATCAGTTTCTGGAAATCATCTGCTGTGCTCAGGATACGGGGCAAGCCAAGAATAGAGTGGGGGGGGTCATCGGGATGAATAACCAACATTACATCTGCCTGATCGGCAACGGGAGCAATCTCTCCTAAAAAATAGATCAGGTTTGCTCGGAGTTTTTCTGCATCAATATCTTGGTAACGATCCAATGCTTCCTGAAATTGTGCAATTGTAAAGCTCTCTTCAGAACCCGGTAAACCGGCTATGATATTTCGTTCCAAAGTATGTTTGTCTTCATCAGTCATTTGTTCAAAACGAGCTTTAGCCTTTGCTTTCTCCTCAACAGAATATTCATTCTCTGCCCCTGGGCGCTTCAAAAGGAACAAGTCGAATGCTATGAATGCAGCTCTTTCAAAGCGAAGTGCTTTAGAACCGTCGGGCATGGTATAGGCTAAATCAGTACGAGTCCAGTCCAGTACTGGCATAAAGTTATATGTCACAGTTTTAATGCCACATTTACCTAAATTACGGAGAGACTCTTTATAATTCTCGATGTATTTCTTGAAATCACCAGTCTGAGTTTTAATGTGTTCGTGCACAGGTACACTCTCAACAACAGACCATGTCAGTCCAACTGATTCAATCAGCTCCTTACGCTTCATGATTTCTTCTATAGTCCACACTTCTCCGTTAGGAATATGGTGTAATGCATTAACTACGCCTGTAGCACCGGTCTGCTTGATATCCCAAAGGGAAATTGGGTCGTTTGGACCATACCAGCGCCATGTTTGTTCACATAGATACATAATTTTATATTATTAAGTTGAATATTCTTAGATAGAAAAAGCATTAAACCCACCGTCTACCACAGCTACAGTACCAGTAACAAACTTAGAAGCATCACTGATTAGATAGTGGATGGTTCCGTAGAGATCTTCCGGTTCGCCAAAGCGGTTGAAAGGAGTATGAGCCATAATAGTTTTAGCCCGATCTGAAAGAGAACCGTCCGGGTTCTTCATTAAAGCTTCATTCTGAGTGGTTAGGAAAAATCCGGGGGCTACAGCATTTATACGAATGCCGTTACTGAATTTTAAAGCCAGTTCGCCAGCCATGTACTGTGTGAAGTTGTTGATAGCAGCTTTTGCCACACCATATCCTACAACTCTTGTAAGCGGACGAAGTGAGGATTCAGAAGAAAAATTCAGGATAACTCCACTGTTTTGTTCAGCCATCTCAGAAGCAAAAACCATGGTAGGAAGAACTGTACCAAATAAATTCAGGTCTACTACAGATTTCATTGCTTCGACGTTGAGGTCAAAGATTGTCTGAGTAGGAGTAATTGTAGCTCCTGGCATATTTCCACCGGCAGCATTGATCAGAACATCAATTTTGCCATAAGTGTTCAGAATATGTTTTTTACATTGTTCAAGCGTCTCTTTATTGGTAACATCGCTCTGAGCAAAGATAGCTTGTCCGCCCTGTTTCTTTATTTCACTTACCAGTTGGCTTCCAGCTTCTTGATCCCGGCCAAGAATCACCACTTTAGCTCCTTGCTGAGCCAGATACATAGAGATTCCTCTCCCCAAAACACCGTACCCGCCAGTGATGACGATTACTTTACCTGAGATATCGAATAAATTTTCCATTTGTTTGTATTTAAATGATTATATGTTTTTTAAGTTGTTATTGTTCGTTATAATAATCCACATTTTCTTTTATCAAGATATCAATAGGCATAAAATTCTCTTTTTTCGGATTTTTTTTCAATATTAAATATTCACACAATGATCTGATGCCATTATAACCCTGGAACTGAGGTCGTTGAGCAATTAAGACACTTATAAAACCCTCTTTCAAAGCTTTTGCGTTTTCATCAATTACATCATATCCCACCACTGTCAGGCCGTGAATATTCCTGATCCTCATATAATTAGCAAACATATGACAGGTTGAATTAAAAACAATTGCTCCTTTGATTTTGTCCTTTCTACAAAACTCTTCATCCAGTGCTTTGAAATTATGAACCGGACTTTCAATTTCCATGTTTACATAGTGCACATTACCTGTGTAGCCAACTTGCTGCAAATAATGACAGAAACCCTTTTCGCGTGAAATGCATTGGTTTGAGTTCTGGTTACCTGTATGAATCATTCTTGTAACTAGAATATCCGCATTATTACCAATGGTATTAAGTATAATCTTTGCTCCAATTGCACCGCTATTGAAAGAATTTGTTCCAAAATAGGCGAGCTGTTTTTGTTCGGGTATATTTGAATCTATATAATTATACGGAATCTGCATTTCATCGAGCTTTTGTGAAAGTCTGATTACCGACTCAGAAAAGTGAGATGCTATTAATATTGCGTCAAAACTGCTTTCAAAAAGAATATTTGTAGTTGCCTCCAGTGAGTGATTATTATATTGGTCAAAAAAGAGCTTGTGAATATGTACCCCATAGTCCTCAAATTCATCTCCAGCTTTGTCAATCCCTTTAGAGATACTTTCCCAATATTCACCCCTTTTAAAAGAAGGAATGATTGCTATAATGTTATATTGTTTTTTTGAAGCAAGAGATCTCGCAATGAGGTTTGGCTGATAATCTACTATTTTAAGTACAGTTCTTACCTTTTTAAGATTCTCTTCAGAAACCTTTCCCCGATTGTGAAGCACTCTGTCCACCGTACCCACAGAAACGCCTGCCATCTGGGCTATATCTTTAATTCTTATGTTTTCAGCTTTGTTACTCATGAATTAGTAAACAATTGGACGTGCCATCAATTATTTATGTTGCAAATATAATACGAATGTTTGAAATATACAATGGTGTGTTCGAACACACTGAACAATTGCTTTAATAATATTGGGACTTTTGTTCCTGCTTTTTACATGATGGAAAGGCTTTTCTATCTGTTTTTTTAGTCATCATTATCTTTTTCTTAAAATCATTCAATACATCCATGTAGTATATCTTAAGTTAAATTCTTATATGCAAAACACCATGAAATCTTATTAATTACAAATATAATTCGTAGCTTTGGCGCAAAAATAGAGACAGTATTTATCATTAATAATTTAGAAAATGGAAATTTTAAAAAGAGCCAACGAAGCAAGACGGATTATTTTAAAGAGTCTGACAAAAAATGTAGGTGCTTCTAAGAATAATCTGAATGTTGGTTCGATTAATAAATCTGATATTAAAAGAGTCCTGATAATCAGACCAAATCATAGATTAGGAAATCAATTATTGATTACCCCTATTGTTCAGGAAGTGGCAGATGTATTTCCAGATTGTAAAATTGATCTGTTTGTGAAAGGGAATTTAGCTCCCATTATATTTAAGAATTATGATAATATTGACCAAATAATCCGTTTGCCCAAAAAGCATTTCAAACAATTACTTCAATACATCTTTGGATGGTTGAAAATAAGAATGCGACACTATGACATTGTAATCAACGCAGCAAAAAACTCATCATCAGGCAGACTTTCAACGAAATTTGCTAATGCCACATATAAGTTTTACGGTGATGATGAAGATGCTTTTCTATTATATGCTGAGGATTATCAGCATATAGCAAAATGTCCGGTTTGTGGTTTACGTTCTTGTTTGTCTAAACTCGGCGTTTCTGGTTTCAAAAAAGAAATTCCGGTATTAGATCTTAAATTAAGTCCATCTGAGCTTGAAGAAGGAAAAAAGATAGTACAGAATCTTGCTGCAAATAAAGAGGCAAAAACAATTTGTTTATTTACTTATGCAACAGGTGCTAAGTGCTATACCGAAACATGGTGGTCGGCATTTCATGAAAGATTGAAATCAGAATATCCTAACTTCAACATTCTTGAAATTCTTCCGGTGGAAAATGTATCACAAATAGCATTCAAAGAGCCATCGCTTTACAGCAAAGATATCAGGGAAATGGCAGCAGTTATGGCTAATACAGATGTCTTTATAGGTGCTGATAGTGGCATAATGCACTTGGCAAGTTCCTCAAAGGTTCCTGTCCTAGGTCTATTCTCCGTTACTAGTATGGAGGTATATGCACCTTACAATAATAATAGTAAGGGACTAAACACAGGCGAGTTAACTATTGATCAACTTATCGAAGAAGTCGATAAAATTCTTTTGGCATAATATTACGATATTTATAGCAATTAATCATTTTAGAAAGAAAAAACTATGTCTGTAATTATGAATTTTGCTATTTTCCCTATTGATAAAGGGGAGCATGTGAGTCAATATGTTAAGAAAGTAGTTGAGATGATAGATGCTTTGCCCTGCAAAAGCCAGCTTACATCGATGGGCACAATTGTAGAATGCGACACAATGGAAGAGTGTCTGTCAGTTATCTCTAAAGCCAATGCTATTTTAGAACAGGACGCCGAACGTATCTATTGCACTGCAACGTTTGACAATAAACGTGGTAAAAAGAATCAGATGGAACATAAGGTGGAGGTTATAAAAAGTGAAATAAATTAGAGGCTCCATCAATTAGTGTTTTTTGTCATAAACCCATTCTAGGAAAGGTCAACATTCACCATTCTTTTAGAATTATTGACCAATAATTATTATTTATTGGCCAATAGATTTAATTTATTGGTGAATTATTTCTAATGATTGGTTAATGATAATTTTTCCTATGACCTTTCTGACTTTTTCTGGAATAGGACTGCAATATTTTTTTTAATCCTAAATGCGCTTTTACGTTGTTTCAATGGGTAATGTAGAGCAGAAGTTTTATTGTTGTATCTAAAGTTCGTATTCTGTGCCCTTTTCCATTATCGGATCTTTAGTATATTATTTTTGCATTAACAGATTATCTAAATTTAAGATATAGTAATATGTATTTTAGTTAAATATTATAATTATCTTCGCATTTAGTTATAGGCTGTTTCCTATGAATTCGGGAATGCCCTATAATATCGCTGATTATAATTTATTAATAAATATTATTCTAAAAATCAAATTATGAGAAAGAGCGCTTTTAATCCCATCCTGAAGGCCGTTTTTTTATTTGGAGCTATGGCCTTCATATCTACAGGGTGTTCAGATGAAGAATCGTTGTCAGCATTGAATACTCAGTCGAGCGAAGATGTTCTGACACGTTCTGTTACCGAAACTTCAACTGATTCTCTGTTTGTAGCTAACGAGGTACTGATAAAATTCAAAACAGATGCATCTTCTTCGGACAAGGATAGTGCGCTTAGCAAAGTTAGTGGGACAGTTGCAGAAAAGATTCTTACCCATTCCATGAAACAAGCTGGCGATAATGAGGGCTTGTTGCTTGTAAAGACTCCGGAAAATGTGCTGAATGCTGTTGGGAAGTTGAAGAAGTTAACTGTTGTTGAATATGTTGAACCTAACTATATCTACACCATTGACGAAATACCTAACGATTCTTATTTTACAGATGGTTTGCTGTGGGGCATGTACGGATCTGCCACTTCTCCGGCAAATGAATATGGATGCGGGGCAGCTACAGCCTGGGCTGGAGGACATACTGGATCAAATGATATATATGTAGGAATTATAGACGAGGGGTATATGTACACTCACGAAGATCTTGCTGCAAATGCCGGCACAAACCCAGGAGAAATTGAGGGTAACAAAATAGACGATGACGGGAATGGTTATGTTGACGACATGTATGGCTGGAATTTTGCAGATAATAATAATAAGATTTTTGATGTTTCCACGGATGATCACGGTACTCATGTGGCAGGTATAATAGGTGCTTCAGGCAACAACGGAATTGGCGTGGCTGGTGTGTGTTGGAACGTTAAACTACTCAATGCAAAATTTATGAATAAAAAAGGAGGTACTACAGCGGATGCAATCAAAGCTATAGACTATTTCACGGAGCTGAAGAAGGCAGGTGTGAATATTGTGGCAACCAACAACTCATGGAGCGGAGGTGGCTATTCACAAGCTTTATATGATGCAATTGAACGGGCCAATGTGGCGGGAATTATATTTGTTGCGGCAGCTGGGAACGACGGATGTAGAAACGATGTGTTGCCTACCTATCCGGCATCATATACCAATAGTAACATTATCTCTGTAGCTTCCATAACAAGTACGGGAGAATTGTCTTACTTTTCTAACTTTGGAGTAAAATCTGTGGATATTGCCGCACCGGGTTCAGGCATATATTCTTGCATACCGCAAAAAATTAAAGGCAAAGCAGTTTCTGCTTATGCCAGTTACGATGGAACATCTATGGCAGCTCCGTTCGTAACTGGTGCAGCGGCACTATACTTATCAACTCATCCGAATGCTAAAGCATCTGAAATAATCAATGCTATTCTGAGTAGTGCTACACCAACCCCATCTCTCTTGGGCAAATGTGTAACAGGAGGACGTTTAAATGTAAGTGGATTCTAAATATTTAGGCAGGGAAGGGGGAATAATGACTCTTGTAGAATAAATATTAGTTTTACTACGATCCTCTTATTCTGCCAAATTGTAATCTAGAACATCTTCATAGATTATATCTATATACGCTTTCTTATTAAATTATTACAATGAAATAAACATAAGTAATAACTCAATTGTTTCATTAAGGTGTTATATCTGCTTTATAAATATTAACCCTTTAATATTAAGAAAAAATGAGGAACGATAGTTCGGTTGCAACACTGCTTTTTATTGCAATAGCAGTGCTCGGTGCACTTCTGGCATTTGTTGTTGACAGTACATTTAAGTCTGGCATAAGTCAGACTATTCTGATCGTATTTTTCTTTGCGGCTGTGTTTGTTTCCTGGTCTACAAAAGTGGCAACGCAGTGGAATAGAGCAGTAGTGCTTCGCTTGGGAAGATACCAATCACTTCGGGGCCCAGGTCTGTTTTTTATTATTCCCATAATAGATTCTATCCCTTACTGGATTGATATCCGGGTTATAAGTACTTCGTTTAAGGCGGAAAAGACTCTGACCAAAGACACTGTTCCGGTTGATGTCGATGCAGTGCTGTTTTGGAAGGTTATTGATCCGAAAAAGGCAGCACTGGATGTTGCTGATTACTATAGTGCAATTGCATGGGCTTCACAAACAGCTCTTCGTGACGTGATTGGAAAAACGATGCTGGCTGATATGCTGGAGGGACGCGATAAGATCAGTGCTCTTTTGCAAACAATTATTGACGAAAGAACGGAACCTTGGGGTATTAATGTAATTTCGGTAGAGGTTAAGGATGTGCTTATTCCTCAGGGACTAGAGGCTGCCATGTCAATGCAGGCTCAGGCAGAGCGGGAACGTCAGGCCAGAGTTATCCTTGGTGATTCGGAAAGACAGATTGCAGCCAAGTTTGTTGAAGCTGCTAATACTTATTCTGAAAGCCCGAATGCTTTCCATCTTCGTGCCATGAACATGCTTTACGAAGGATTGAAAACAAATGCCACTATTGTAGTTGTGCCTAGTACGGCTGTTGAGACCATGGGACTTGGTGGTCTTGCCGGAACTGTTGCTTTAGCTGATGTCGTTAAGAAAGATATGGCTGGCAAATCTAAATACACTCCTCCTAGAGTTAGTGAGGATTAAGTGATAATCTAATCTTTATCCTGACTATGCTTCCTTATCATCGGAACAAACTGAACTCCGATGATAGGGAACATATCGATCTCTTCGTTAAGACTCTTGGTGAGAAGATAGAGTATTTGCTCATAGACACCTACCGGGATAACCATTCTTCCTCCGGGTGCGAGTTGTTCTGTAAGAATCTCAGGAATATATGGGGGAGCAGCTGTTACAATAATTGCATCAAAAGGAGCAGCTGCTTGATAACCTTGATATCCGTTGCCGAGGATAAAATGAATGTTACTGTACTTTTGAATAACTGGGTTGGCTTGTGCAATGGCATGAAGTTCTGGAATAATCTCTATTGTGTAGACCTCGGCTGCAAGTTCGGCAAGTATTGCTGTTTGATATCCTGTTCCTGTTCCTATTTCAAGAACTTTGTGGCTTTTATTAAGCGATAGCAGTTCTGTCATCTTTGCAACAATATAGGGCTGGGATATTGTCTGACCACCATATGAGGGAAGTGCCTGGTCTGAATAAGCATATTCGCGGTATTCGAATGGCACGAAAAGATGTCTTGGAATTTTCTCAAGAGCGGCGAGGAGAGCTTTGTCTTTTACACCTCTGAATTCGATCTGTTGCATTATCATCAAATGTCTTTCATTGTCTAATTGCCTTTCATTCTTTTCAACTGACATGATTACGTCCTCCTTAATTTAAATAGCTGTGTGAGTAGCAGATACTATTATTACAGAATAAAAACAATGGAACCGGTTTATTTGTTTTAATGTTTTTTGAAAGTAAATCCAAATCTGATATGTTGCGATAGAAAATGTTCTAATATATTGAATTAACAATGAATTATCATAATCTATAGTTAAAGCTATCTTTCTTGAATATAATCTTGAAATACTAGATATTATAGATATATTTGCAGAAACGGCCTTTTATATTTCTCTGATACAAGTTTTATTTTAGAATACTTACATAATGTTTAATTTAAAAGTATATCGTATGAAAAGATTGAATAATTGGCACCTTATACTTGTTGCCATCTCTCTGTCTCTTGGGATGGTTAGTTGTAGTAATGTAGCAAAAACAAGTAAGTATACGGAAATTTATAAAAAGAATGTAACTGCAGTCAGCACTTCAGAATTGGGTGAGTATGAACAAGACCGGACTGCTGAAAAGCATATGGATATGACACAGTTCAAAGTTATAGAACAGGATATTGCTTATGCCTATGGAGGGAAAACAAACCCGGCTCAACGTCTGGATATTATTTATCCGTCAGTTGGAGAAGCACCATATAAAGTGATAATGGTATTTCATGGTGGAGGATGGGCTTACGGCGCAAAAGATTCGGAAACAATCTCTGCGATTCAGTTGGCTTCAACCCAAGGCTATGCAATGGTGAATGTGAATTATCGCCTTTCTGGAGAAGCAATCTGGCCTGCCCCTCTTTTTGATGTAAAAGCTGCAGTGCGCTTTATTCGTGCCAATGCTGAAAAATATAAATTAGATGCTTCTAAGATTGTTGTTTGGGGAAATTCATCTGGCGGACATCTTGTTGAAATGCTTGGAGCTACCAATGGAAGGCCTGAGTATGAAGATCTGACAATGGGTAATGCAAAGTTTTCATCTGATGTACAAGGTGTTGTTTCTTGGTATGGAGTGGCTGATATGAGTGACTTCCCAATAGTAAAAGAACCAGCAAATCAGGAAATGGGATTCAATACTCAAATACCTGAGTATAAAGAAAAAGCAGAGAAAGCAAGCCCTCTGTATCTTGTGACTAAGAATTTTCCTCCAATTCTTCTTGTACATGGTACAAATGATCAGGTGGTTCCTTATCGTCAATCTGCTAATTTGCTTAGTGAAATAAACCGGGTTTGTGGAGTAGGTCATGCTAAGCTTAAAACCTTTGAGAGTGCAGGTCATGGTGATGCGGTAATGAAAACCTGGGAAAATGTAATGTATAATCTGAATTTTGTAGATAATGTAATATGGCCTGATGGGAAGAATCCTTACCGTAATGATAATAGAATTGAGATTAAAATCCTGAAATAAATTCTTGTTAAGATATTTTATATTACCTTGTAATTCCTTATGTTTCTAATAAAACCGGAAGCATGAGGAATTTTCTTTTTATATAAATTTGAATAGGTAAGTGACTTTACATTTTAATATCAAAATAAGTTTGAAATAAGTTTGAAATAGATACTAAATTTACTACATTTAAAGCATAAATTTAGCAGCTATGATACACAACAATTCTATGAAAGGGCAAGTAAACTCCTTTCAACACCTTTTAAAGGAACGGTTGATTTCTAAACAGAAACTTTTTCTGTTATCGATTGCTATCATGAAAAAGACGTTATTAGTATTAATGTTAGTTATTACTAGTTCTTTCTCCAATGAAAATAAAAGAGAAATTTATAAGGATGCCTCGGCTCCAGTGAAGGACAGAGTGGAGGACTTGCTCCGGCGAATGACTCTGGAAGAAAAGGTGGGACAGATGAACTTGTTTGTAGGCTTTGAATATCTAAAGACTACTAAACCTTGGCTGACAGTAGAGCAATTAAAGAATAATTCAACCAATGCTTTATATCCTGGAATTACTATAGAGGATATTGCGAAATGGACGGAAGATGGTAAAATTGGCTCTTATCTGCATGTACAGACGTTGAAGGAGGCTAATTATCTGCAATCACTGGTAATGAAAAGCATATTACAAATTCCCATTATTTTCGGTATTGACGCTATTCATGGAAATGCGAATGCACCTGATAATACAGTTTACCCAACTAATATAGGTTTGGCTTCTTCTTTTGATCTGGATATGGCCTATAAAATTGCTCGTCAAACGGCAAAGGAGATGCGTGCTATGAATATGCATTGGACGTTTAATCCGAATTTGGAAGTTGCACGTGACCCACGTTGGGGAAGAGTGGGTGAAACCTTCGGAGAAGATCCTTATTTAGTTTCATTAATGGGGGTTCAAACGATAAAGGGATATCAGGGAAAACTAAATAGTGGGAATGATGTATTAGCTTGTATTAAGCATTTTGTTGGTGGTAGTGAGCCTATAAATGGAACCAATGGCGCTCCTGCTGATTTGTCTGAACGTACACTCAGGGAAGTATTCTTCCCGCCGTTTAAGGCTGGTGTTAAGGTTGGTACAATGTCTTTGATGATAGCACAAAATGAACTGAACGGTATCCCTTGTCACAGCAATGAGTGGCTGATGCAAGATATTCTTCGGAAAGAATGGAAGTTCCCCGGGTTTGTGGTTAGTGACTGGATGGACATTGAACATATGAGTGATTTACACGCTACGGCAGATGATATAAAAGAAGCTTTTTATCAAAGCATTATGGCGGGGATGGATATGCATATGCACGGTGATCACTGGAACGAATATGTAGTTGAACTGGTTAAAGATGGACGTATTCCAGAATCGCGCATTGATGAATCTGTCCGTCGCATTCTGGAGGTGAAGTTCCGTTTAGGACTGTTTGAACAGCCTTTTGCAGATGAAAACCAGAGTCTTAAAATTCGCTTGTGTGATGAGCATCGAGCTACTGCACTCGAAGCTGCACGCAATGGTATTGTACTATTGAAGAATAATGGAGTACTTCCTCTCTCGCAGGATAAGTATAAAAAAGTATTGGTTACCGGCATCAATGCCAATGATATGAATATTCTGGGCGATTGGAGTGTTGTTCAGAAAGAAGAGAATGTAATAACAATCCTTCAGGGATTGAAAATGATAGCTCCACAAACGAACTTTGATTTTGTGGATCAGGGATGGGATCCTCGTAATATGGATCAAAAAAAAGTAGACGAGGCTGCTGATAAAGCAAAGGATGCTGATCTGAACATAGTAGTAGCCGGTGAATATATGATGCGTTTCCGCTGGGAATCTCGTACAGGAGGTGAGGATATGGACCGCTCGGACATTGATTTGGTTGGATTGCAGAACGAACTGATAAAGAAAGTTGCTGCTTCTGGTAAACCAACGATCCTGATTCTGGTAAATGGTCGTCAGCTGGGTGTGGAATGGGCAGCGGAAAATCTTCCTGCTATTGTTGAAGCTTGGGAACCGGGAATGTATGGCGGTCAGGCTGTAGCCGAAATCATTTACGGAAAGGTGAATCCTTCTGCTAAACTACCGGTTACTATCCCTCGCAGCGTAGGACAATTGCAGATGATTTATAATCATAAACCTTCGCAGTATTTCCATCCGTATGTAGTAAAACCAAGCACCCCACTTTATCCGTTCGGATTTGGCCTTTCATACACTACTTACAAATATAATGATTTGAAGCTCAATAAAACAAAAATAGGTAAAAACGGGAATGTAAAAGTTAGTGTAAGGGTTGCAAATACTGGAAATCGTGACGGAGTGGAAATTGTTCAGCTTTACATTCGCGACAAGTTTAGTTGTGTTACCCGTCCAGTTAAGGAACTGAAGGATTTTGCACGTGTTGCCTTGAAAGCGGGAGAGAGTAAAGTGGTGAACTTCACTGTTACTCTGGATAAACTGGCCTTCTATGATAAGAAAATGAACTGGCAGGTAGAACTAGGAGAGTTTATTGTAATGGTGGGTGCATCCTCGGATGATAGTGCATTGTTAAAGCAAAGTTTTTGGGTTCAATAATTGACTATAAAAATAGTATTACTTTCCCATGATTGAATATTCTAATCAGAAATTTTCTTGTTATTAGGATACTATTGTCTTATACTCACTGTAATCAGATTTATTGTAGCATTATAAGTATATCAATATTATTAAAGTTCTTTGAAAAACCTATTAAAAATTCCTTTATGCATAAAATATAATAGGCTCATGCAAGTGTAATAAGGGCTCAGATTATTTTTTTGATATTTTATATAATTATATTTTAAAGTAGCTATCTTTACATATTGCTTGATTATGGTTTTATAAACTCTAATGCGTTAATATTCTATAATTTATAGTACTATGTATGACAAAGTACTTAGGCAATGCATATATTTGTACTGTCAAATAAAAAAAGTATGAATGTAGACAATGTTAAATCACAAATGCGCAAAGGAATGCTTGAATACTGCATTCTGTTATTAGTGCGCAAAGAACCTTCTTACGCTTCGGATATTATTCAAAAACTGAAGGAGGCTAAGCTGATAGTTGTGGAAGGTACGCTTTATCCGCTGCTCACACGGCTAAAAAACGATGATCTGCTGGAATATGAATGGGTAGAGTCAACCCAAGGTCCTCCCCGTAAATATTATAAGCTTACCCCTAAAGGAGAAGTTTTCCTTGGCGAACTGGAATTGTCCTGGAAAGAGCTGAATGAGACTGTAAATCATATTGCAACTAATTAATGAATCGATTATAAAATGAAGAAAACATTGACTGTAAATTTAGGAGGGACGGTTTTCCATATTGATGAAGATGCGTACCATTTGCTTGATAAATATCTTTCTAATCTTAAAATGCATTTTCGCAAAGAGGAGGGAGCTGATGAGATTGTGAAGGATATGGAGTTAAGAATCTCAGAGTTGTTTACGGAAAAGGTGAATGCTGGATTTCAGGTGATATCTATTGATTACGTAGAAGAGGTAATCAACCGTATGGGAAAACCTGAAGAACTCTCTGATGATGAAGTTAAAGAAGAAAACAAAACTGGTCAGCAAGGACAGGGTAGTTATACAGGAGCCAAAGAAACAGCTCAGGCTCATCGTCGTTTTTATCGTAATCCAGATGATAAGATATTGGGTGGTGTGGCATCCGGTTTGGCTTCATATATGGGATGGGATCCCACATTAGTTCGTCTGCTGATATTTGTTCTTGCATTCTTTGGGGTAGGAGTTGTCATTCCAATCTATATAGTTTGCTGGATTGTAGTTCCTGAAGCATGCACTGCTGCAGAGAAGTTGGCAATGCGTGGGGAAAAGGTAACCGTGGAGAATATAGGTAAAACAGTTACAGAAGGATTTGAAAAAGTTTCGAGCGGAGTAAATGATTACGTAAATTCAGGTAAACCCCGTACAACATTACAGAAATTAGGTGATGCATTTGTTCAGGTAGTAGGAGTTTGCCTTAAAATTGTACTTGTATTACTCGCAATTGTACTAAGCCCTGTATTATTTGTATTGCTGATTGTGCTTTTTGCATTGATCATTGCGGCTATCGGAGTCGTTTTTGGCGGTGGGGCAGCTTTCATTCACTGGTTTCCTTTAATGGATTGGGGTATGGCTTCTTTGTCTCCTAGTAGTGGAATATTAGTTTGTATTACAGGTATTGCCTTGGTAGGCATTCCATTGGCAGGAATCGTTTATTCTATCTTTTGCCATCTGCTTGACTGGAAACCAATGTCTCGAAATGTAAAATTGGTGCTAATCATTCTTTGGATAATCAGTCTTATTGCATCGGCAATTTTATTCCCAACTATAACTTTACCATATTGGATACACCACGGTTCAATTGATGTTGTTGGATGTTAATGCTAAGTGTACAATTATACCGTATTTATGCTTGAATAAATAATAGAGAGTAGTTTTTTGAAGTAAATATGCAGCTATTTTTTTGATTTTGGTAATCATTAATAGCTGCTTTCTTTTTTTTATATAGTGACCTAAAGTTTTGATACACTGTTTATTGATGCTTTTTTATTAATGAACCTAAATTGAAAATAATGTTTCATGAATTAAAAATTAGCTAAAAGAATTTGCGAGTTGCATTTTGTTCTTATCTTTGTGTGTCGCTAATTATAGCCTGAAATAGAGAAAAATAACTAAAAATATAAAACAATAGCTTATGTCACAAATTGTAGGGCATATCTCACAAGTAATCGGTCCGGTAGTGGATGTGTTCTTTGAGAGTACGGGTGAAAAGATACAGTTACCAAGCATTCATGATGCTATGGAAATTAAGCGTTCCAATGGTAAAACGCTTATCGTTGAAGTTCAACAACACATTGGTGAAAATACGGTTCGTTCAGTTGCTATGGATAGTACAGACGGATTGCAGAGAGGACTTGAAGCAGTTTCTTTGGGATCACCAATTACAATGCCTGTTGGCGATCAGGTAAAAGGACGTTTGATGAATGTAATTGGAGAGGCTGTTGATGGCATGGAGAAACTAGACATGACTGGTTCTTATCCTATTCACCGTGAACCTCCTAAATTCGATGAATTAACAACTTCAAGAGAAGTCTTATTTACTGGGATAAAGGTAATAGACCTTTTGGAACCTTATGCCAAAGGTGGTAAAATTGGATTGTTCGGCGGTGCCGGTGTAGGTAAAACTGTACTTATTATGGAGTTGATCAACAACATTGCCAAAAAAGGAAATGGTTTCTCTGTTTTTGCCGGTGTTGGTGAACGTACTCGTGAAGGTAACGATTTGCTTCGTGAAATGATTGAGTCTGGTGTTATTCGCTATGGTGAAGAATTTAAAAAATCAATGGCCGAAGGAAATTGGGATTTATCTTTAGTTGATAAAGAAGAAATGGCTAAGTCTCAGGCTACATTGGTGTATGGTCAGATGAATGAACCTCCAGGTGCACGTGCTTCTGTTGCTCTTTCCGGTTTAACAGTTGCTGAATCATTCCGCGATTCAGGTGCGGCTGACGGAGTTCAAAAAGACATTTTGTTATTTATTGATAATATTTTCCGTTTTACTCAGGCTGGTTCTGAGGTATCAGCTTTGTTGGGACGTATGCCTTCTGCTGTAGGATACCAACCTACACTGGCTACAGAGATGGGTGTTATGCAGGAACGTATTACTTCTACGAAGAATGGTTCTATCACTTCTGTTCAGGCTGTTTATGTGCCTGCTGATGACTTGACCGACCCTGCTCCGGCAACTACATTCTCTCACTTGGATGCAACTACCGTACTTAGTCGTAAGATTACTGAACTTGGTATTTATCCGGCTGTAGATCCTTTGGAGTCAACTTCACGTATTCTAGATCCGCTTGTAGTTGGTCAGGAACACTATGATACAGCTCAACGAGTAAAACAGATTCTTCAACGTAACAAAGAGCTTCAGGATATTATTGCAATTCTTGGTATGGAAGAGCTTTCAGATGAAGACCGTTTGACTGTAAACCGTGCCCGCCGTGTACAGCGTTTCTTGTCTCAACCATTTACAGTGGCTGAACAGTTTACCGGTGTTAAAGGAGTAATTGTTTCTATTGAAGACACAATTAAGGGATTCAATATGATTATGGATGGTGACGTTGATTACCTCCCTGAATCTGCTTTCCTGAATGTAGGTACAATTGAAGAAGCCATTGAAAAGGGTAAAAAACTGTTGGATCAGGCTAAATAATTATTGGCTTAGGTCTGCAGACTAGCATATTAAAATATGAAATTAGAAATATTATCACCTGAACGGTCCCTATATAATGGAGATGTAGACGTTGTAATCTTACCGGGTACACTTGGAAGGTTCACTGTACTGCAAGACCATGCCCCGTTAATATCTTCTTTAGAGAAGGGAATCATAACAATAAAACCTTATGAGGGAGAAGAAGTGGAACTGTCAATTAAAGGAGGATTTGTAGAAGTCAAGCAGAACATTGTGACTGTTTGCATTGAAAAATAGAAAATCACAATCTTAAATCTAAATCTCGAAATTCATGAAAGCATTACGGAAGAGGTTCCTTGTGATACTAACCGTTGCGATGGGGATACTTAGCCTTATTGGTGGAGTAATTGTATCTAACTTAGTCCCCAGAGAACTGTTTCTCTGGTATTTAGGTATACCGTTGTTTTATTACGCTATGGGACTTGCCTTTGGTGAGATTCTCAGAAGGATTAATAAGGAAACTAATGCTAAGTTATTAAATATATATTTAATACTTAAGGTATCAAAAATTATCTTTACGGTTATTCTTATGATACTGTATATAGTGCTGATTGACGAGTATGACAGAGTATTTGTGATTACTATTGGAATTTTTTATATGGCTTATCTAATATTGGAATCAAAGTTTTATTTTGATTTTGAAAAGAGTTTAAAAAGAAAAAAGACGAATGAAAAGCTTAAAGAATAATATAAGAAGGTATACATGGCTGTTGTTGTTGATATTTATACCCATGTTGTCAGTCTCTGCTCAGGAGTCCAAAGGAAATGGTGGGGTCGATGTGAAAAACATTGTATTCGGTCATATTGGCGATTCCTATGAATGGCACATTACAACGTGGGGTGAGACGCATATCTCTATTCCGCTGCCTGTTATCATAATGGGAAACAATGGAGAGTGGCACATGTTCCTTTCCTCCGAGTTCCATCATTCTCCAACAGCAAAATATGAAGGCTTTTATATTGCTAAGGAAGGACAGTATGAAGGAAAAATAGTAGAAAAGGATGCTACAGGTGCAGAGATAAGACCCATTGACTTATCTATTACTAAAACAGCTTTTGCTATAATCTTTAATAGTGTTCTTCTCTGTATCATGATCCTTAGCGTGTCTTGCTGGTCAAAAAGAAATCCAAATCAGGCTCCGAAAGGTTTTGTAGGATTTATGGAATTATTTATCATGGATATTAATGATAATGTGATAAAGGCTTGTATAGGAAAGGGATATGAACGTTATGCTCCATATTTACTTACTGCATTTTTCTTTATCTTCTTTAATAACTTGATGGGGCTGATTCCAATATTCCCGGGGGGAGCAAATGTAACAGGTAATATTGCAATTACATTTACATTGGCTTTCTTTACATTCTTGATTACCAATCTTTTTGCTACCAAAGAATATTGGAAAGAAATTTTTTGGCCGGAAGTACCTATGGCGCTAAAGCCTATTATGATTCCAATTGAAATTGTCGGTATTATCACTAAGCCATTTGCATTGATGATTCGTCTCTTTGCAAATATGATGGCAGGACACTCAGTTATTTTAAGTCTTGTTTGCCTGGTGTTTATTACTGCAGCAATGGGACCGGTGATGAATGGCTCAATGACAGTTGTATCTGTGTTCTTCGGGATTTTTATGAATCTTATGGAGCTTTTGGTTGCATACATCCAGGCATATGTATTCACAATGCTTTCAGCTGTGTTTATCGGATTGTCTAAGGTTGAACCACATCATGCTAATTAATGAACGAATTTGTAATAAAAATAATATAAACCGTTAAAAATAAAAATTATGTTAGGAACAGTATTGTTACAGGCAGCAGTTGCCGGTATGGGATTAGGTAAATTAGGTGCAGCAATTGGTGCAGGTATTGCAGCAGTAGGAGCAGGTATCGGTATTGGTAAAATTGGTGGTTCTGCAATGGAAGCTATCGCTCGTCAACCTGAATCTGCTGGTGATATTCGTATGAATATGATTATTATCGCTGCCTTGGTTGAAGGTGTTGCCTTATTCGCTGTTGTTGTTTGTTTCTTAGCTCTATAATAAGATGTCATTATTACAACCAGAATTCGGACTTCTATTCTGGATGCTCCTCTCTTTTGTGGTGGTATTTATCATCCTTGCTAAGTACGGTTTTCCTGTCATCACTAAGATGGTGGAAGATCGCAAGCAATTTATCGATAAATCACTCGAAGCTGCCAAAACCGCTAATGAACAGTTGGCTGGTATTAAAGCCGATGGAGAAGCTATGCTGGCTGAAGCCCGTGAAGAACAGGTGAAAATCCTGAATGATGCAGCTGCTATTCGTGAGAAAATTATTAACGAAGCAAAAGTTAGTGCACAACTGGAAGCCAAAAAACAATTAGATGAAGTCAGAATCCAGATTCAGTCCGAGAAAGATGAAGCTATTCGTGATGTACGCCGTCAGATAGCAGTTCTTTCTGTTGATATTGCCGAAAAGGTAATTCGTAGCAGTCTGAAGAAAGACAAGGAACAGATGGATATGATCGATCGTTTGTTGGATGAAGTGACAGTTTCAAAATCGTAAACAATGAATATAGGTATTATTCCCATGCGTTACGCTAAAGCGTTATTTGCTTTTGCACAGGACAAAAGTATGGAAGAGAAAGTCTATGCAGAGATGAGCATGTTGTCTCAAAGCTTTGCTGAACATTCTTCTCTGAAAACCATACTGGATAATCCGGTGATGAAGAGTAAAGAAAAGCAGAAGCTGATATGCACTGCGGCCGGTACTCAGGTAAGCGATGTATTTGTACGCTTCGTTGATTTGGTGTTGCTTCATAAGAGAGAAAAACACCTGCAATCTATAGCTTTGATGTATCAGGATTTATACCGCAAAGCTAAATTTATCTCCATCGGGTCATTGGTAACAGCATCTCCTTTGAATGCTGAAACTGAAGCTAATATGAAGAAAATGCTGATGAAGGACAAAAAAGGTACACTGGAATTTAAAACTTCAGTAGATCCTGAGATTCTGGGTGGTTTTATTTTTGGTTTAGATACCTACCGCTTGGATGCTAGTATTGCGACGCAACTTAAACGGGTGAAGAACCAGTTTATGGATAAGAATAGAAAAAGTATATAAATAAAGAATTATGTCCGAAAATATAAAAGCAAGTGAAGTTTCCGAAGTGTTGCGCATGCAACTTGAAGGAATTGATACCAGCCTTCAGTTCGATGAAGTGGGGACAGTACTTCAAGTCAGTGACGGCGTAGCCCGTATCTATGGTCTGAGGAATGCTGAAGCTAACGAGCTGCTGGAGTTCGACAATGGTATTAAGGCCATTGTGATGAACCTTGAAGAAGATAATGTAGGAGCGGTGTTACTTGGTCCTACAGATCAGATTAAGGAAGGATATATAGTAAAACGTACCAGACGTATTGCCTCTATCAATGTAGGTGAGGGTATGTTGGGACGTGTAATCAACCCGCTTGGTGAGCCACTTGATGGTAAGGGTGAAATTTCTGGCGAACGTTGTGAAATGCCATTGGAACGTAAAGCTCCTGGGGTAATTTTCCGTCAGCCGGTAAATCAACCATTGCAAACGGGACTGAAAGCTGTAGATGCTATGATTCCTATTGGTCGAGGCCAACGTGAGTTGATCATTGGTGACCGTCAGACAGGAAAGACATCTATTGCTATTGATACTATTATCAACCAAAGAAGTAATTTCGAAGCCGGTGATCCTGTATATTGTATCTATGTTGCAATAGGACAAAAAGGTTCCACTGTTGCTACAATTGTTAATACGCTGAAAGAAAAAGGTGCAATGGATTATACCATTGTTGTTTCTGCAACTGCATCTGATCCTGCTGCGCTTCAATATTTTGCACCATTTGCCGGTGCTGCTATTGGCGAATATTTCCGTGATAGCGGACGTCATGCGTTAGTTGTTTATGATGACTTATCCAAACAGGCTGTTGCTTACCGTGAAGTTTCTCTTATTCTTCGCCGTCCTTCAGGGCGTGAAGCTTATCCGGGTGATATCTTCTATCTGCATTCACGTCTGCTGGAGCGTTCTGCTAAGATTATTGCTCAGCAAGAAATTGCATGTCAGATGAATGACCTCCCTGTAAGTATGAAAGATAAAGTGAAAGGTGGTGGTTCTTTGACTGCTCTTCCAATTATTGAAACTCAGGCAGGAGACGTATCAGCATATATTCCTACCAATGTAATTTCAATTACCGATGGTCAGATATTCCTTGATACCGACTTATTCAACCAAGGTAACCGTCCTGCAATCAACGTAGGTATTTCTGTATCACGTGTGGGTGGTAATGCTCAGATTAAGGCAATGAAGAAAGTGGCCGGTACATTAAAAATTGACCAGGCACAGTTCCGTGAATTGGAAGCATTTACCAAGTTTGGTGGTGATATGGACCCGGTTACTGCACTTACCATCAACAAAGGACAAAAGAATACCCGTTTGCTTGTACAGCCGCAGTATACTCCAATGCCGGTTGAACAACAGATTGCTATTTTGTATTGTGGAACACATGGTTTGCTGAAATCAGTTAAGCTGGACAAAGTGCATGAGTTTGAGAAGAACTTTTTATTAGAACTTCAGAATAATCATCAGACAGATGTGCTCGATGTACTGAAAAAAGGTATTATCAATGATGAAGTTTCTGCAATTATTGAAAAAGAAGCAGAATCTATTGCGAAAGTCTATAGTAAATAGGAGGTAATATGGCATCACTAAAAGAAGTAAAAGGAAGAATAGCATCGGTCAACAGCACCAGGAAGATTACGTCTGCCATGAAAATGGTGGCTTCAGCCAAGCTGCACCGTGCGCAGAATTCTATCACGAATATGCTTCCTTACGAGAAGAAGCTGCATGCCATGCTAACGGCTTTCCTCTCAAATGAAGCCGATATTCAATCACCTTATATGGAGGTACGTCCGGTAAAACGGGTGGCAATTGTTGCATTTTCATCCAACTCCTCTCTTTGCGGGGCATATAATGCCAACGTAGCGCGTCAGTTAAATCTGATGGTGGAAGGGTATGAATCTTCAATTGGTAAGGAAAATATTCTGGTTTATGCTGTAGGCAAGAAAATTGCTCATGAAGCAAAAAAAGAGGGCTTCAACGTTGCAGGAGAGTTTTTGCAGATGGCTGATAAACCGTCCTATCAGGAAACATTTGATCTGGTTCAGAAATTAATGAAGATGTTTGTTGATAAAGAGATTGATAAAGTAGAATTGCTTTATCATCACTTTAAGAACACGGCTTCACAAATACTGACTCGTGAAACTTATTTGCCTGTAGAATTACCACCCGTTGAAAAGTCAAATGAGAATCATTGGGCGCTGGATTATATCTTTGAGCCTTCAGAAGCTGATTTGCTTGCCACTTTGGTACCGCAGGTTCTCGGTTTGAGATTGTATACAGCATTGCTTGACTCAAATGCATCAGAACACGCTGCGCGTACAATGGCTATGCAGATTGCTACTGATAATGCGAATGAAATAATTCAGGATTTGACTGTTTTGTACAATAAATCCCGTCAACAGGCCATTACAAATGAGCTGCTTGATATTATCGGAGGTTCGTTTAAGTAGATATTTAAATATAGCTTTATAGGAATAGCCTTTATTCAGTATTAAAATGCTGATTAAAGGCTGTTTTTTTGCTAGCATGCTGAATGAGTAACATCAATCTTTCTGGCTCACCCGATATTTAGTGGGGCTAGGCATAAAGCTTACTCAATCTAAAGAAGAAAAACTTTATATCAATCACTCCTCTAAGCTGTGCCCTAAATTGTTTGATCTTTGCATTAAAAGATTCTGCAAACGCATTGGTAGCCCTGTTTGTAAAGAAGTTCAATACCTCGTCGTAATGTTCGTACAATGTTCCTGCTATGACATTAAAGCTTTTAAAGCCAGAGTTGTCCACTTTGTCATACCAACGTGCAAGTGACATCCTGGCGGCATCCTTCACCGTGTTCTTGTTGAATATCATTCTCAGTGAGTGCGTTAGAGAATAAGCTTCTTTTATATCGGGATAGATATCAAACAATATTGCCGCTCTTTCCTTTTGGCTTTCCGTCCATTTGTCCATGGATTTGAACAGTAAATATCGACTCCTTGCCAACAATTGTTTTTGCGTATCACCGTTTGCAAATGTGGTTGGCTGATAATCTTCTCCTTTTTCCTTAGCTTCTTCTTTTGCATCCGTATCGGCTTGAATGGCATCCCAACGATGTGCTATTCTCATTTCCTGTAATGCATCACATGCCAACTTTTGAACATGGAAACGATCAATTGTACGCTTGGCTTTGGGAAAACATCTTCGGATTATAAGATTCATGCTATTGGATAGGTCCATTGTAACTTCTTCCACGACAGATCGTTTATCTTCAGGTATAAGTTTTAAAGTATCGATTACATCATTTGAGGAAACACCTTTAACCAAAGCTACCAGTGACCCTTTTCTCCCACGCGCTTCTGGGTTGGAGACTATGGTATAAAGCTCGCCGTCACTTATGGATGTCTCATCAATGCAAAGCCGTTTACCAACATTATCCGGGAATATAAGCCACTCATCCGCATGAGAATATTCATTCCATCGACGATAGCCACTCAGGACTTCTTTATACTGTTTTTCAAACGTATCCCCGTTTATATGATAATAAGCATCAAGCGAACGGGAGCTCGTAGGTCTCGTCTCCATACACCTCTTTTAAAAAAGCCGCAAATTCTTTCGAATAGCGGGTACCTTCGGCTTTAAACTCATCATAAGGAGCTGTAAAACTTTCATTTGTTTGCCGATTAATCCAACGGCGGCGACGAACAACCAAATCAACAGCTTTGTCACGAAGAGGAAAATCTCTGATGGTGACAGGATTCAGGAAGCCTTTGGATTCAAAGAAATCATTCGAAGCATATTTAGCATCTATTTTCTCGTCCAAATAAATAAGTATTGCATCTGAACTCTTTTCTACATTTACGATACTAAACCTTGATAAGATGTTTTCGGGAAGCATCAAACTTACTAATGATAATAAAACGTCCTTTTCCATACGACAAAGATAACATTTTATCTTATTACCCCACTAATTATCGGGTGAGCCATCTTTCTCTGCATTCTGTCTCTTTTCTACTATCGGAAGCTAAATTGGTTCTTACATACAATCAGAAATATGAAATAGTTAACTGTTGAATAGATAATGTCTATGTGGCTAATCTGTTTGATTGTATATATTATTTATAGTGTGGTGACAAACTTTCTAGAAAACTTCTTTTATATGTCCTGGTATAAAATTTGGCACCTCTGCTATCATGGCGTTTCAGAAGGAGGCACTCTGTTTCCCCCTCCAAAACGACCTTATGTTTTTCTGTTTTTGGATAATAAACCGTCCAATGTTTAGACTAGTGGTTATATATTGATTATGTTATAGTTAAAGTTCGTATTTATTGAATTCAACTTTACATACAGATAAGCAGGTTAGCTGAATTTATAAAATATTTAATTTATACGAAAGAATTCAGTTAGTTTCTTGATGGGAGGGAAGTGGGTAAAACAAATAAGAGTGCTCAAAGAATTATTTGGCACTCTCATTTATTTTTTATCCTTATTAAGGTTCAAAGTAAAAATCTATTCTAGAAGTGGAACTTTGTTTTTGTCAGACCACCTTTACAATATAAGCTGAAAGGATTTATCTTCCAGTTGCTTGTAGATACTTGGTTTTCTTCACCAGGTAATTTACCCTTGCTTCGGTATTCTGATCCCTGCTTTGCTGTAAAAGAGTCTCAGCATCCAGTAAATCATTTAAAGCAACAGTTCCGGCTTTGTAGAAATCTGTATTCAACCGAAGGTTCTCAGAAGATGACTGCACAGATTTCTCTGCCAGATTAACTTGTTTATATGCCTCTTCCAGCTCATTCCACAGCTGTTGCATCTGAATAATAAGCAATTCGCTATTGTTTTGCTTAGTATTCTCGGCCATTTTCTCATTCAGCTTTTGCTTTTTTATGGCATGAGAACCGCCCCACCATCCGGATATTGGTACCGAAACTGTGGCATAAAGAATGCCGAAGCTACTATTTTTATCCATTAAATAATTATACATATATCCCGCACCAACTGCAACCTGAGGCATATATTCTCCGATTTTCATTTTTGTCTGAAGTCGATTGGCCTCTACATTCTTATCCAGCAATTTATATTCAGTACGGTTACGCAATGTCTCTTCGTGGTTTACTTTATATTCCAGCGGAGATGCCAAAGAACTGAAAGCAGCTGTGTCCGTAACAAAATCTTTTGATGCAATACCCATATACTGGCATAAGGCTAGTTTTGAGATAGAAAGACCATTTTCCACTTTCAGCTTATTGCTTGCAATTTCGTTTTGCTTAAGTTCAACTCTCAATACATCGTTCTTGTTAGTTGTTCCGGCTTTGTAAGCAGCGGTAACATCCTTGTGCAGATTTTCAAGCATCTTCTCAACTATCTGAATAGTCTTCATCTTTTCTTGCAGGGAAACAATTTGCCAATAATATTGCTCAGCAGTAACCGATACTTCATCTTCGGAAAGTTTCATCTGATATCCGCTTACCTCAGTGCCAAGCTGAGCCAGTTTGTTTCCATTTGCGATTTTTCCGCCGGCAAAGACAGGCTGTGTGGCAGTTACCCCGCCAACAACTCCATTTTTTAGCATTGACATGCTCATTCCCGCCAGATCAAGGGAAATTATTCCTTTATTGGCGTTAAATCCTTCTCCTGTGGCACTCACCACAGGGAAATAGTTTGTGAAAGCCTCTTTCTTTGTTTCATTGGAAGCGCTCTGTTCCAATCGGGCATTTCTTATTTTTACGTTGTTCTCCAAGGCCAGTTTCTTGCATTGTTCCAGCGTGAGCACCTCTTGAGCAGAGATGCTTAATCCGCTCAGCAGGAAAAGACTTAGGAGTGCTATATTTTTCTTTTTCATTAATTAATCTTATCTAGAAATTTATACTCGAATAATTTTTATTTATTCGCCAATGGTTGTTGATTTATTCCTCAATAAATAAAATCCATTGAGGAATAAATTCTGACCATTATTCAGGCGATACAATTCCTTTGTTATTTCCTCTGAAAATAAGCCAGTATGCTATTGGCAATACCGTTACAACCAACACCATTGATATGAGTGTTCCGAAGCAGATTACGGTTCCCATTGGTCCCCATAGCGGACTGTTGCTAATGATCATTGGGATTACACCCATTGATGCTGCTGCAGATGTGAGGAAGATAGGGCGCATACGTCGCTTCCCTGCTTCAAGAGCTGCCTCGTATACAGGAAGCTTGTGCTTATTTCTCAGCTCTTCTGCATAATCGAGCATGATAATTCCGTTTCTTACGAGGATACCCATCAGACTCACAATGCCAAGAATACCGGTCATACTGACATCTTGTTTCATTACAAGTACACCTATTGCAGCTCCAAAAACGGTCAGAGTCATTGAGACAAGGATTAGCAATGCCAGATTTATCTTTCTGAAATGGAACAATAAGATGAAGAAGATAATCACAATGGCGATAAGCAAAGCTCCTATAATTTGTGGAAGAGCTTCTCCGTCTGATTCCTTCTGACCTCCCATGCTTAAAGTAACCCCTTTGGGAAGAGATATGTTTTCAAGTCTCTTTTCAACTTTGACAGTCATTGCGGTTGTGTTCTTACCTCTTTTAACATCAGCATTGATGGAAAGAGTTCTAACCCCGTTTCTGCGGACAATCTGTCCTTCGGTCCAGTCGGGAACTATATTCGCTATCTGGCGAAGAGGCACAGATACTCCCGGAACAATAGACTGTACATATTCATTGCCCAGATCTTCAAAGTTAGGATCTGTTTTTCTTTCAGCTTTCAGCTTAACCTGCATGGGGTAATCTCCGTCCCACAAAGTGGTAAGTGGAATTCCTGATCCGAAACGCATCGCCATGTTTGCTGCTACAAAAGATTTGGTAATACCAAGACGATTGGCTTCATCGTTATTAATCTGAATCATCGCACCCGGAGTTTGTTCTTCAAAGTTGGGTCTTACCATAGATAATCCTTCCATGTTTCTCAATGAAAGCAATACTTTTTCTCCGGCTTTATTTAAATCTTTCAGACTATCTCCGCTAAGCCTCACTTCAATAGGTGATCTGGCATCAGAATTATCCAGCTGCTTGAAGCGAACATAGGTATTAGGAAAATAATTAGAATATTTATCAGTCAGCTCATCCAGCAATTCCACGGTAGCTTCGGACGAAACAGTGTTTACAATATACTGTGCATAATTACTTCCAGGCATATTGGGAGCGTAGGAAGTGTGAAAACGCGGTGATCCCTCGCCAACAAATGAAGTGATAGAGACCACTCGTTTGTCTTTTTTCATGATACCTTCAAGTTTATTTACCACAGCAGCGGTTTGCTCTATCGCTGTTCCTTTCGGCAAATAGAATTCCACGGCAAACTGGTTACGTTCGGCAATAGGCATAAGGCGTTGTGGCAGTGTGCTGAACAGTATGCATCCCACAACTACGGTGACAACTCCAGTACTTAAAGTAATCCATGGATGCTTGAAACACTTATCAAGCAGCACTTCATACTTTTCCTGCAATAGGTCCAGCATATTTTTCTTCTTTTCCTTTCCTTCTTTGGCTTGCTTTAATCCTTTAGTAATAAAGAAATATTGCATATAAGGAACCAGTAACATAGCTACCAACAAAGATATACCGAGGATAATACTGATAGACCACGGGAATACCTTCAGGAAGTCATTGTACATTCCCGTTGTGGTAATAAGGAACGGGAAGAATGTGATACTGATAGCCAACGTGGCAGAGAAGATGGACTTGAACAACTTCATGGCACTCATAACAGAAGCATGCCAGCGCGACATTCCTTCATCCAGATGTTCCAGATAACTATCTATAATAACAATAGAATTGTCCACAATCATTCCCAGCGTTACAATCAATGCAGCAAGAGTTACCGTATTCAGCTCTATTCCAAATGCATAAAACAATCCCAATGAAATGAATATGGAAATAGGAATAGTGGAAGCAGCAATGGAGGCAACACGCATAGGGAGCAAACACATTATAACAATGATAACAGCTCCAATGGCAATCATCAGCTCCTTAAGGAAGTTGAACACAGAATCTCCAACTACTTTCGACTGGTCGGCTATCCTGTACATATTTACACTCTTAGGTAATTCCTTCTGATATGACTCTAATACTTCGTTTACATCTTTACCAAACTGCACAATGTTATTGCCTGTTCGCATCTCCATAGACAGCAAAATACATTTCTTTCCGTTATTCTTTATATAAGAATCAGGATCGGGATATTCGCGAACCACACGGGCTACGTCCTTCAACCGGATAACATGTCCGGTAGGATCAGAATAAATAATCTGCTCAGCTACATCTCTTTCCGTTTTATAAGTTTCCGATACATGAATAGGTGCCACGAAATTCTTATTGTCAACCGAACCGCTCATGGAGGTAAATCCCTGAGTGAAAAGATTCCCTGCAAGGGTGGTAGAGCTGATGCCGTAAGCAGCCAGCTTTTCCTGTTCTATGTAAATGCTGATTTGTTCTTTCTGCAATCCATAACTGCGAAGATTGGATACTGCGTCAATACGACGCAGTCTGTTCTGTAATTCCTCCAGATATTTTTCCAACTCACGATAAGTCTTGTCCTCAGATTCCAGAGTTATAAGCAATGCCGAAGTATCACCAAAGTCATCATTAGCCATCAAAGCCATAACCCCTGAAGGCAGCTGTGCTTTGAACCCTTCTAGTCCGTGTTTGAATTTAGACCAGAACTCATCTTTGTTTTTTACATCGTCATTCAGCTCTACATTAACGATAACCATTCCATCTTTAGAGGTGGAATAAGTTTTTTTCTTCTTTACCTCTTTATAAGTAAAGATGAATTTTTCCAAAGGCTTGGTCAGTTGTTCCTCCACTTCAGCCGATGTGGCACCTGGATAAACACCGATAACCAATCCCTGACGGATTGTGAAAATAGGGAATTCCTGTTTGGGCATTACTGTAAGTGAATAAACCCCGAACATCACTAGCAACGACGCAATCAGAATCACGATTTGTCGGTGCCTCATGGCCAATTCTACTATATTTATTTTTCTTTTGCTCATTTTATTGCAATTTTCATTCCTTCACTCACTTTTTGATTTCCTTCAATAATAACCTGATCACCGGATGACAATCCACTAGTAACCACAACTCCCTGGTTGGTCAGTGCACCAGTTCCTACGATTCTTCTTTCGGCTTTGCCATTCTTTGCCAGCCAAACAAACCGTTCGCCTGTATCAAGAATCTGAATGGCACTGTTTGGAACAAGAATACCACCTTGCTGCTGGTCGGGCGATGAAATAAATACTTCACAAACCATTCCTGGCATCAGTTCACGGCGGGGATTACTCAGTTTTACTTTAACTTCGTAAGTATGTGAAAGAGGATTGGCAATTACTCCCTTTTCGTCAATCTTGCCTTCAAATGATTTATGATTCAACGCTGCCACGTTAACTTGAGCAGTTGCACCCTTTTTTACACGTGCAATCTCGTTTTCCGGAACAGACACCTTTACGTTTACCTTATCAATGGTAACCAGTTTGAGAGATTCTATTCCCGGAACTACATTCATTCCCGCATCAATGGATTTCTTTGCAATGACTCCGCTAAAGGGAGCATACAGGCTGCAATCATGCAGACTTTTTTTCGCAATGCTTTCCTCAGCTTGTGCTTGCTGCAGTTGAGTCTGAATCTCTACATACTTAATTTCCGGCAAACTACCACTCTCATGCAACTGCGTCAAACGTTTGTATGCATCCTGAGCTTGTTTCAATGAGGAATTTGCAACATTGTATGAATTCATCAATGTAGCTTTATTGAGAACAGCAAGCAGTTGTCCCTTTGAAACACTCTGTCCTTCCGATACCAAAACTTTTTCTACTGTTCCCATCACAGAAAAGCTCAGAGACGAACCTGTGTTTTCTTCAACGGTTCCCACATAGTTATGTTCTCCTGTAGCAGTAGACATAGATACTGTTTCCACTTTTACCGGAATAGCTTCCTCAGCTTTAGCTTCTTCCTTTTTACCTTTACAACTAACTAGCAATAATAGCAACGACAATACGTATACCTGTTCTCTTTTTTTCATACCATATAATTTATTATACTATTGATTCTAAATTCTTTGCAAAGTTGAGGAGATAAGTTAATGCTTGAAAGTTCTGTATTTCCCCTTAATTGTTCTATGTGTCGCATTATATATCTGAATGTCATATTTTTATTTTATATTTGTGTCAAAATGAGACATATGGAACAATTTAGGAAGAAAGAAATACAGCGATGGGACCTTACAACACTTGAACGGTTTCCTGAGGCAGATTATATTGAGAATGATTTTGCAATTTTCAATAATGTTAATAATGTTCCTATTTTCGATTATCCCACTCGGATTGATCTAACTGTGCTGGCTATTACTTTGAGCGGACATGCCAGAGTGGGGCTAAATCTGAAAGATTATAATCTGAAAAAGAATGATATGATTATACTTACTTATGATCAGATAGTGCAATTTCATGAGAATAGCGATGATTTTACAGGCCTGTTTTTTGCGTTATCCCGTTCTTTTACAGAAGAAATCGTGGTAGCTCTTGAAAGAATCGTGCCTATATTTCTTTATATTAAAGACCATCCTTGTACAGAATTAAGTGATAATGAAGTCTCATCGATTATGGAATATCATTCTTTTCTATGGGAAAAAGTACGAAACACGAATAATGTTTATCGTAGGGAGATAACTAAAAATATAATTCGCGCTCTGATATTTGAGATGTATAGCATTTTTGAAGCTCATTTACCCGAAAAGAGATTCAGATCAAGAAAAGAAGAACTTTTTGAATCGTTTCTTTTGTCGGTCAGCCGCAATTTTATCAAAGAAAGAAGCGTAACTTTTTATGCAGATCAGCTTTTTCTTACCCCTAAACACCTTTCAAGGGTAATAAAAGAGATAAGCGGTCGGTCGGCAGGAGAGTGGATTGATGAGCAGGTTGTTCTGGAAGCAAAAGCCCGCCTAAAAACATCATCCCAGACTATACAGGAGGTATCCGATCAACTTGGTTTTCCCAATCAGTCCTTCTTTGGAAAGTATTTTAAGCATCATACTGGTATGTCGCCCAGTGAATATCGTAAGGTTTAAATCTTAAGTATTTGAATAGAACGGGCTTGATTGTGTAGTATAATAAACGTTGTTAGGTGTGTTTTAATTGAGCTTCAGATAGATAGCTTTCAAACAGAAATAGTACACTGTTTGAATACGGATTTTTTTCTTTAATTAATCTATTTAAAGTACATTTATAACGGAGCTATTTCCTATCTTTGACAGCAAATTATAAACTATTATTAAAAAAGCCTTTATGAATAGAATTATTTTAAACGAGACTTCTTATTTTGGAGCTGGTTGCCGAAGTGTTATTGCTGTAGAAGCATCCCGTCGTGGTTTTAAAAAAGCATTCTTTGTAACTGATAAAGATCTTATTAAATTTGGTGTTGCTGCAGAAATTATCAAAGTTCTTGATGATGCAAAGATTCCTTATGAATTATATAGTGACGTAAAAGCAAACCCTACAATTGCAAACGTGCAGAATGGTGTTGCTGCATTCAAGAATTCAGGTGCCGACTTTATCATTGCCCTGGGTGGTGGTTCTTCTATCGATACTGCTAAAGGTATTGGTATTGTAGTAAACAACCCTGAATTTGCTGATATTAAATCATTGGAAGGCGTGGCTGATACAAAAAATAAGGCTGTTCCTACTTTTGCATTGCCTACTACTGCTGGTACTGCTGCTGAGGTAACAATCAACTACGTTATCATTGACGAAGACGCAAAGAAGAAAATGGTTTGTGTTGACCCTAATGATATTCCTGCGGTTGCCATTGTTGACCCTGAATTAATGTATTCAATGCCTAAAGGCCTTACTGCTGCTACAGGTATGGACGCTTTAACTCATGCAATTGAAAGCTACATTACTCCAGGTGCATGGGCAATGAGTGATATGTTCGAAATGAAAGCTATTGAAATGATTGCTCAAAACCTGAAAGCTGCTGTGGACAACGGAAAAGATCCTGTTGCACGCGAAGCTATGTCTCAGGCTCAGTATTTTGCTGGAATGGGATTCTCAAACGTAGGTTTGGGTATTGTTCACTCTATGGCTCATCCATTGGGAGCATTCTATGATACTCCTCACGGTGTTGCTAATGCTTTACTTTTACCTTATGTAATGGAATACAATGCAGAATCTCCTGCTGCTCCTAAATACAAAGATATTGCAAAAGCGATGGGCGTAAATGTAGAAGGTATGACTTGCGAAGAAGGTGTAAAGGCTGCAATTGATGCAGTGAAAGCATTGTCAATCAGCATCAATATCCCTCAGAAGTTGAATGAAATAGGAGTGAAGGAAGAAGATATTCCTGCTCTTGCAGTAGCTGCTTTCAATGATGTTTGCACTGGAGGTAATCCACGTACTACTTCTGTAGAAGATATTGAAAAGTTATATCGCAAGGCTTTCTAAGAATAGTAAGCTTTACTGAATATATTAATTTAGATATTACGGCCTTTAAGGAATATTCAAATACTCTTTAAAGGCTGTTTTTATTTTCAGGATAATGACGGATTTAACTGGCAATGAAAGTTGGATCTCTTATCTGCAAGTCTGCTTTTATCAGTTGCCAGGAAATACAAATTCTTTCTTTATGTTTTTTGATTATGATATATATCAAAGAGAATATTTTTCCTTTAGTAAGTGTTAATAATTCATATAAAATAGAATTTTAGTCCTCTTTGTTTTGCCACATTGCCCGTTTTGTAAGTTGTTTTAGTTAAATTTTAATTGTTTGAATTACCTTTTACTGTTATATTAATAATATAAAATGCATTATAGTATGCATTTGTAATATGTTTCTCTAAATGGTATATTTGTTATTTTAATGCAAGTTCTATTCATTCATTATTGTTAATTTTGCGGTCATAAACAAACATTCATGAAGACAGATATTGAAATAGCTAGAAGCGTTGAGCTAACGAAGATAAAACAGATAGCATGCGGAGTCGGCATTCCGGTTGATGAAATAGAAAATTATGGTCGTTATATTGCTAAAGTGCCGGTACATTTAATAAATGAGGAGAAAGTTAAGCAGAGCAACCTCATTCTTGTAACAGCAATCACACCTACAAAAGCCGGAATTGGAAAAACAACAGTTTCAATAGGCCTTGCATTAGGGCTAAACAAAATAGGGAAAAAAGCGATTGTTGCTTTGCGTGAACCATCTCTTGGTCCGTGTTTTGGTATGAAAGGTGGAGCTGCAGGTGGAGGATATGCGCAGGTTCTTCCAATGGAGAATATCAATCTTCATTTTACGGGAGATTTTCATGCAATCACTTCCGCGCATAATATGATCACTGCCTTACTCGATAATTATCTTTATCACAATCAGGCTTCAGGTTTCGGATTAAAAGAGATTCTGTGGAAACGCGTTCTTGATATAAACGATCGTACACTCCGGAATATAGTTACAGGAATTGGAGGGAAGGCAAACGGTATAACTCGTGAAGCCGGATTTGATATAACTCCTGCATCAGAAATAATGGCTATCCTTTGTCTGGCAAGAGATCAGAAAGATCTTCGTCGCCGAATTGAAAACATTCTTCTTGGATTCACTTACGATGACAAACCATTTACAGTAAAAGACCTTGGTATAGCCGGTGCTATTGCTGTACTTCTGAAAGAGACTATTCATCCTAATCTGGTACAAACCACGGAAGGTTCTGCGGCTTTTGTTCATGGCGGACCTTTTGCTAATATTGCTCATGGATGTAACTCTATACTTGCAACAAAGATGGCTATGTCGTTTGGCGATTATGTAGTTACGGAAGCCGGCTTTGGTGCCGACCTTGGTGCAGAAAAGTTCTTCAATATCAAATGTCGCAAGTCGGGATTGCAACCTAAGCTGACTGTGATCGTAGCAACAGCTCAAGGATTGAAAATGCATGGTGGGGTAAGTCTGGATAAGATAAAGGAACCTAATCTGGATGGACTAAGTGAAGGACTAAAGAATCTGGATAAGCACATAAATAATATTCGTTCTTTTCACCAGAATGTAGTGGTTGCTTTTAATAAGTATAATACAGATTCGGAAGAAGAAATAGCAATGGTTCGTGAATATTGTGAATGGGCCGGAGTTGGTTTTGCTGTGAACGATGCTTTTGCACAAGGAGGCAAAGGGGCAGTGGAGCTGGCAGAACTGGTAGTGAAGACCATTCAGGAAAAGCCATCTTTACCGCTTACCCTGACTTATAAAGATGAAGACTCAGTTCCTGAAAAGATTGAGAAAGTAGCCAAGACTATTTATGGAGCCAAAATGGTAACTTTCAGTAGTCAGGCTAATAAGATGCTTAAACTTATCAAGGAAATGGGTATTTCAGACTTCCCAATATGCATTGCCAAAACACCGTATTCATTCTCAGCCGACGAAAAGGCTTATGGGGTAGCAACTGACTTTGAACTGCATATCAGGGATATTGTTATTAATAATGGTGCTGAAATGATTGTTGCTATTGCCGGAGATATTATGCGTATGCCCGGTTTGCCAAAAGATCCTCAGGCTACACGAATTGATATTGTTAATGGCTTTATTGATGGATTGAGCTAACGAGTCAATTTCTGCAGATAATGAGATATTGATGTATGCTAATATTAAAGATTCCCTTTTTAATTAGCATGCATTTTTATTTCTGATTGCTTTAAAGAAAACTCTATTCTTTTATTTATAGATATTAAGTTATCAGTTTGTTTTGAATGTGTATTATATACATATATTTATAACCCCACGATTTTGTACTGGCAGATACTGATTATTAAATAGTTATCCCTGTGAAATAAAATACCTGGACAAATGATTCAGTTATAAGTTGCCACTTTTTTGGCAGTGTTTTTTGCATTTTGGTGCCTATTGTCCATTGTATTTATGATTAGAATCATTCTTAAGCACTTCTTATCAGTTGTTTTAAGCCAATGATTGTTATAATTATTTTGTGGGTTTGCTTTTATAAACTGATAACTCATTGTCTTTGCAAACTAAGGTATAAATGGTCTGAAACTCCTTGTTGGCAGGCTTTAAACGCATTGATACTTTTTGAAAACATCAAGACATATTCTTCAACATCACTTGAGACTTTCAGAGAAATCATTTGGCATATATTCTTAATCGCTTTTTTTGAAACCCACTCCAGTAAAGGTCAATAATTGGTGAATCATTCAGATTTATTCTCCAATGATTTTTATTTATTGGAGAATGGTTTTTATTTATTGGACAATAAAGTCAAATAATTCAGCAATTTCTATGGGAGTGTGATTGTCTTTTTTCTTTTTCAAGATTCAAGAATAATGATTTTGACATTATCCCCCAAGAATATTGACTGAGCTTATTTATTGTGTAACACTATGTTAGGACTAGAAAATTTTATAAAAATAAAAGGCTGTCTACAATTAGACAGCCTTTTATTTTTATAAGTTGGTAAATCGATTAATATGCAAATAATGGATATTTTGCCATTGTTTTGTTTACTCTTTCACGAACTGAAGTGATAACAGCTTCATTGTCGATATTAGAAAGTACTGTTTCAATCATTTCAGCAATTTCCAGCATTAAGTCTTCCTTCGCACCACGAGTTGTGATAGCAGGAGTTCCCAAACGGATACCTGAAGTCTGGAAAGCAGAACGAGTATCAAATGGAACCATGTTTTTGTTTGCTGTAATATCAGCAGAAACTAACGCTTTCTCTGCAACTTTACCTGTTAAATCAGGATATTTACTGCGTAAGTCAACTAACATTGAGTGGTTATCTGTACCTCCGGAGATGATAGTGAAACCTCTGTCGATTAAAGCTTGTGCCAGTACAGCAGCATTCTTCTGAACCTGCTTTTGATATTCTTTATATTCTGGTTGCAAGCATTCGCCGAAAGCAACAGCTTTAGCAGCAATTACGTGCTCTAGCGGACCGCCCTGGATTCCTGGGAATACAGCTGAATCAAGCAACTGAGACATCATTTTGACTTCTCCCTTTGGAGTTTTCTTTCCCCATGGATTAGGGAAATCTTCACCCATCATGATTACACCACCACGAGGACCACGAAGAGTTTTGTGTGTAGTAGAAGTCACGATGTGAGCCCATCTCAATGGATTTTCCAATAAACCTGCTGCGATAAGACCTGCTGGGTGAGCCATGTCAATCATAAGGATTGCTCCAACCTTGTCGGCAATTTGACGCATACGCTTGTAATCCCATTCACGAGAATAAGCAGAACCACCACCGATAATCATTTTAGGTTGTTCGCGGAGTGCTACTTCTTCCATCTGATCGTAGTCTACGCGGCCAGTTTCTTCTTTTACGTTATATTCGCAAGGAGTATAAATAAGACCTGAAGTATTAACTAATGAACCGTGAGACAGGTGACCACCATGTGCAAGATTTAAACCCATGAACTTGTCACCAGGATTCAATACTGCAAGAAATACTGCTGCGTTAGCTTGTGCTCCGGAGTGTGGTTGAACATTTGCCCATTCAGCTCCAAAGATTTCCTTTAGTCTGTCGATAGCAAGTTGTTCGCTTTCGTCAACTACCTCACAACCGCCGTAATAACGTTTTCCGGGATAGCCTTCAGCGTATTTGTTTGTCAGGCAAGACCCCATTGCTTGCATAACCTGGTCACTCACAAAATTTTCTGATGCAATCAGCTCGATACCTTTGAGCTGTCTCTGATGCTCTCTTTCGATGATGTCGAAAATTAAATCGTCTCTTTTCATTCTAAATATGATGATAATAAGTGTTTTACTCGAGATTCTTTATTAAGCGCACAAAAGTAACCAAAAAAAAGTGGATTTAAAAGCGAATAAAGAAAAAAAAATAAAAGATTAAAAGATAACTCCTAGCGAGAAACTGAGCAGATTGCTTCTTCTTTTGAATATCATATTGGCAACACTCTCTGATCCATCAGTATTAGACTCAACGTACGTAACTGATTTTGAAATATTCATTAATCCCACTTCATAACGAAAGTCAAAAATAATATTTGAAATATTCACTCCAACGCCGGCAACAGCATTAATGTTAAGCGGGTATAACTCTTCTTTTATTCCTTTTTGGTCAAAATTGGAGAATTCCAGTTTGCTTTTCTTATTCCATATATATTTTAGTTTGGGCCCCATAAAGAAAGACATGCCATAAGGTCCATTTTTGATAAAATTATATCCGTAGAGCACAGGCAATTCAAAAGCATGAATAGTAGAATTAATGCTCGCATAATCTGGTTCAATATCAGGGTGCTGAGAACCTTTCTTATCAAATAAAATTTCGCATTTACTCACATGATAAGCTAGTTCAGGTTCAATAAAGTGTTTGTTCATGTTGATCCTGAGAAACATTGCTCCGAAGTAACCTACTTTATAATTGTTCTGAATCTCATCGATTGTTATGTCTTTTATCTTAAACTCGTCTATAAAATACATAGCAGTATTAAAGCCACCTTTTATTCCAAAATTGACTTTCTTGTCGTGTGTCTTTTGGGGAGTCTCCTGTGCGAAACAGGAAAGGCTCCAACTTAGAATCAAAAAAAGAAGTAGGACAATTTGTTTCATGTTTATTTCTTTTTCTCTACAGACCAACCGAACTTACCTAAATTTTCACCCAGATCAAAGTAGTTTCCGTGTACATATACTAATGGATTACTTTTGGAGAACTCGAATTTACCGGTTTTGGCATTCATGTATTTTTCATCAGCCTTTACATTTACCACATCGGCTATAAACATATCGTGTGAACCCAGTGAAATAACTTCTTTCACCCGGCATTCAATACAGAGAGGTGACTCTTCAATGATTGGAGCATTTACTACAGATGCCTTGCCCGGAGTGAGCTTCATCTCGGCAAACTTATTATAATCTTTTCCGGAGCGTACTCCGCACCAGTCTGTTGCAAAAGCCATGTCCTTTGTAGTTAGATTGATTACAAACTCCATGTTCTTTTTCAGGATAGGATAAGAGTGGCGTTCAGGGCGCACGGAAATATAACACATTGGAGGGTTGGTACAAATTGTACCCACCCATGCAACAGTCAGAATGTTGTATTCACTTTCTTCACAGCCACAGCTAACCAATACTGCTGGTAGCGGATAAATCATTGTTCCTGGTTTCCAGTCTTGCTTCATTATTATAAAGTTCTGCGTTGTAAGATTACAATGTCTTCCTTTCTTAACTCCTTCTCGCAATAGTGACACTTGATAACACATTTATTTTTATCGATCACATGAAAAAGAGTAGCCATTGGCTCGTTATTAGTAATGCATTTTGGATTTGCGCATTTTACGATACCTTTCAGATCGTCGGGCATATTAACTTCTTTTTTCTCCACTACCTCATAGTCGCGGATAATGTTAAGCTTTACATGTGGTGCAACAACAGAAATGCGGTTAATTTCTTCATCGTCGAAGAATTTATCGGCAATTTTAATAATACCTTTCTTGCCCAGTTTCTTACTGTCAAGGTTATAGCCAATTGTGATGTTACATTCCATCCGTTCAAGTCCCAGTAAAGAAACGATGGTGAAGAGTTTTCCTGATGGTATATGGTCTATTACAGTGCCGTTCTTCAGAGCAGCAACCTGCAGTTCTTGTCTAATTTCGCTCATTGAATTAAATGATTGATTAATAATGAATAAATAAGTTATGATGCGTGTTTATTCCTTGATTTCATCTAAAGTAATACCAAGTACATCACAAATGATAGCCTGACGGGCAAATAGACCGTTGCGGGCTTGCTGGAAATAATAAGCTTTCTCATTATCGTCCACATCGTATGCAATCTCGTTAACACGTGGAAGAGGGTGAAGAATACGCAGATTAGGACGAGTGTGTTCCAACATTTTATTCTTTAAAATATAGACGTTCTTTACACGCTCATATTCCATCAGATCAGTGAAACGTTCACGTTGTACGCGTGTCATATATAAAATATCTGCATCAGCAATGATTTCTTCAGTAAAGTCGGTATGCTCTACATATTTAATATTGTGCTCGTTGCAGTAAATCTTATATTCTTCAGGCATTTTTAATTCATCTGGAGCAATGAAATGAAATGTTGGATTAAAATGGCGCATAGCCATAATTAGTGAGTGAACGGTACGTCCATATTTCAGATCGCCTACAAGGAATATATTCAGATTCTCAAGTGTGCCCTGAGTCTTTTGAATTGAGTAGAGGTCCAACATTGTTTGTGATGGATGTTGATTGGCTCCGTCACCTGCATTTATAATAGGTATAGGAGCAACCTCGCTGGCATATCTTGCAGCACCTTCTAAATAATGACGCATAATGATCAAATCAGCATAGTTACTAACCATCATAATGGTGTCTTTCAATGTTTCTCCTTTCGAGGAACTTGTTGTTGATGCATCTGAGAAACCAATAACTCGTCCTCCAAGTCGGTTTACAGCAGTTTCAAAACTCAAACGAGTGCGGGTGGAAGGTTCAAAAAAAAGAGTTGCTACTACTTTTCCATCCAGAATTTTTCGGTTTGGATTGTTTTCGAACTGCTTTGCCATCTCCAGAAGGTAGAGGATTTTTTCTTTAGAGTGTTCGGCGATAGTCACTAAACTTCTATTTTCCATATTCTTATCTATTTATCATTGAATGTAAAATACGGAGCGTAAAGATAGGAAAAAAATGATTATTAGAAAGTTCTTTTTAATTAAAAGATTTATTATAATTTTGCACCGAACTAAGAAATAAGAACAAAGAAAGATGAATCAAGATGAAGTAAAAGGAACTCCTGTATATATAAAAAGGTTGGTTCGATGGCTATGGATAGCTTTCGGATCATTTATAGCGCTAAGTGCAGTTCTCTTTTGTTTTATTGCATGGGGGTGGATTGGCTACATGCCTGATGTGGAAGAGTTAGAAAATCCTAGCTACAAATTTGCATCCGAAATTCTGTCCAGTGATGGGAAAACACTTGGAACATGGTCTTTGAATAAGGAAAATCGAGTATATGTAGGCTATAAAGATATGTCTCATTCCTTAGTTAATGCGTTGATTGCCACGGAAGATGTTCGTTTTGAAGATCATTCGGGTATTGATATCAGGGCACTTGCACGTGCCATAGTAAAACGCGGACTGCTTTTTCAAAAGAACGCTGGCGGAGGTAGTACTATCACTCAGCAGTTATCCAAGCAGCTTTATTCTCCAGGCGCGGGGAACTTTATAGAACGATTGTTTCAAAAGCCTATTGAATGGGTGATTGCTGTAAAACTGGAACGTTATTATACAAAGGAAGAACTCCTCACAATGTACTTTAATAAGTATGACTTTGGTAATAATGCAGTTGGAATTAAAACAGCCTCTCATACCTATTTTTCCAAAGATCCTGCAGATTTAAAAATTGAAGAAGCAGCTACATTGGTAGGAATGTGCAAGAACTCCTCATTGTATAATCCTGTGCGTCGCAGAGATTTGGTTGAGAAACGTCGGAATGTGGTATTAGATCAGATGAGAAAGGCCGGTTATATAACAGAAGAAGAAAGAGATTCGTTGATGGCAATTCCTTTGAAATTAAACTTTCATAGGGTAGATCATAAAGAAGGCCTTGCAACTTATTTCCGTGAATATCTTCGCATGATGATGACTGCAAAAGAACCTCACAGAGGTGATTATGAATCATGGCAATCTCAGAAATACTACGAAGATTCTTTGGCATGGGAACATAATCCTCTTTATGGATGGTGTTCTAAGAATAAGAAGAAAGATGGAACAAATTATAACATCTATACAGATGGTTTGAAAATACATACCACAATTGATTCTCATATGCAGCAATATGCTGAAGAAGCAATTGAAGAACATGTGGGACATTATCTGCAACCTCTTTTCTTCAAAGAAAAGAAGGGTAGAAGTACAGCTCCATTTTCTAATCAGCTGACAAAAGCACAGGTAAAAGAAATCATAATGAGGTCAATGAGACAATCTGAACGGTATAACGCCATGAAGAATGCCGGATACTCTGAAAACGATATTTTAAAGGCGTTTAAAACTCCAGAGCAAATGTCGGTATTTACCTGGCACGGTGTGAAAGATACAGTGATGACTCCATTGGATTCTATTAAATACTATAAGTATTTCCTAAGAGCTGGATTTATGTCTATGGATCCATCTACGGGAGCTGTAAAAGCTTATGTTGGTGGTCCTAATTATGCTTTCTTTCAATATGATATGGCTCAGGTTGGGCGTCGTCAGGTTGGTTCAACAATTAAGCCATTCCTTTATGCGCTTGCTATGGAAAATGGTTTTACGCCATGTGACGTAACCCGCAATGTACCGCAAACCCTAATTACAGGTACTGGTGAAGCCTGGACTCCACGCAATTCATCTAATAAGCGGTACGGAGAAATGGTTACTCTGAAATGGGGACTTGCTAACTCAAATAACTGGATCTCTGCTTACTTGATGAGCCGTTTAAATGCCTCTTCGTTAGTACGCCTGATTCATCACTTTGGTGTTAAGAATCGCAATATTGTTGCCAGTCCTTCCCTTTGTTTGGGACCATGTGAAATATCTGTAGGAGAGATGGTTAGTGCATATACTGCATTTGTGAATAACGGACTCCGCTGTGATCCAATGTTTGTGACAAAGATAGAGGATAGTGAGGGCAATGTAATTTCTAAATTCCATCCTCAAATGGAAGAAGTAATCAGTGCTTCCAGTGCTGCCAAAATGTTGGTTATGTTACGAGCTGTAATTAATGAAGGTACAGGAGGCAGAGTGCGCCGCTATACAAGAGCTGATGTGGGAGGAAAAACAGGAACAACTCAGCGTAACTCTGATGGTTGGTTTGTAGGATTCACTCCAAAACTGGTAACAGGATGTTGGGTAGGAGGTGAAGATCGTGACATTCACTTTGATACAATGATCTATGGACAAGGTGCATCAATGGCTCTTCCTATCTGGGGAATTTATATGAAAAAGGTTTATGCAGATAAGTCGTTGGGATACTCAGAATCGGAAGTATTTCCTTATGCAAGCAAGAATGTTTGTGGAAACGATTCCACAGCAACGCCTGATCCCGGAGGTATTGATAGCTTGTTCTCTGAATAAATGAAGTTAAAATAAAAGAGCTCCCTAATTGTTTGAAAAGCAATTAGGGAGCTCTTTTTTGTATTGTTGCGGTCGTTTCAATTTATATTAGCTACTTTCTATTAGTTGATAAATCAGGATTATAGTCCAAATTCTTTTAATCCATCGATAATATAATCCCTTTCCAAATCACTTTTCTTGAGTACCCGAGAGTCATAGATCAATAAATCAATATCCAATTTTACAATCTCTTTTTTCTTATCATCTGGGAGCCTTCCTGCCTGGAATTCAATTTGCTTAAAAATGCTTTTAACTTCTTCAATGGAAAGCGAAGTAGAGAATTTCGCAATCTGGTTGGTGAAATGAGTTTCGTTTTGCATATCGACAGGGATTGTATCTTGCTCTGTTCCAAAATAGATGTTTGGAAAATGGGACAGTAACTGTTCCTGTGCTAGCTTAATATTAATGCTTCTATTTGTATTTGAACCGATAGAGATAAGACATATATGTTGTTCCATAACTTTCATTTTAGTGACAAATTAACTGCAAAAAGCGGGTATTACCAAATAATTTTGTATTTTTGGAACCTCAATTGAATCATAAAAAATCAAAATGAAATATATTGGAATAATACCGGCGAGGTATGCTTCTACGCGCTTTCCGGGCAAGCCTTTAGCTATTCTGGGAGGAAAGACTGTTATTCAAAGGGTGTATGAACAAGTACGAGACTGTTTGGATGAAGCGTATGTTGCTACTGACGATACAAGGATAGAGAAAGCAGTGAATGCTTTTGGTGGGAAAGTAGTTATGACATCCGAATTGCATAAGAGCGGAACAGATCGCTGTTATGAAGCATATTCCAAAATCGGAGCAGGATATGATGTTGTGGTCAATATTCAAGGAGATGAACCATTTATTCAACCTTCTCAACTGGAATCTATAAAAGCCTGTTTTAATGACAAAGCCACTCATATTGCTACATTAGTAAAACCATTTACTGCAAATGATTCTTTTGAAGCTCTGGAGAATGTCAATTCGCCGAAAGTAGTGGTGAACAAGAACTGGAATGCACTCTATTTTAGTCGTTCAATTATTCCATTTACAAGAAATAGTGATAAGAAAGACTGGCTGAAGCAACATACCTACTATAAACATATTGGCTTATATGCTTATCGGGCAGAAGTATTGAAAGAGATTACAGCTTTACCGCAATCATCACTTGAAATAGCCGAATCTCTTGAACAGCTTCGCTGGCTTGAAAACGGATATACTATCAAGGTTGGAGTAACTGACGTTGAAACTATTGGAATTGATACACCAGAAGATTTAATTAGAGCTGAATCATTTTAAAAAAAACAATATGCTGAATAGAAAGATTCAACCAGAGATTAAAGCAATGGAAAATATTGCTATTACTGTACCTCAAAGAAAAATAATGCCCAATGGCATACCTCTGAATGTTATTGAATCTGGAAATCAAGAGGTAGTTAGGGTGGATATTTTGATTGGTGCAGGTAAATGGTCCCAGACCCAGCTTTTGCAGACATTGTTTACCAGCAGGATGTTAAGGGAAGGAACCAGACGATTTACTTCTGCAGAGATTTCAGAAAAGCTTGATTATTATGGAGCCTGGCTGGAACTTTCTACTTCCATGGAGTATTCTTATATTACCCTTTATTCTCTAAATAAATATTTTGCCTTTACATTGGAAATTGTCGAGTCTATTGTAAAAGAACCTCTCTTCCCTGAAAAAGAGTTGAAGACGGTTGTTGAGAACAATAAACAGCAGTTCCTGATTAATAGTACGAAGGTAGAGTATATGGCGCAGAAAAGTTTTGCCAGATCTGTTTTTGGAGATCAGCATCCTTGTGGCCGTTTAGCAGAAACCGCAGATTATAATCAGGTAACAGTGTCATGTTTAAAAGAATTCTATGACCAATATTACCATTCAGGAAATTGCAGTATCTATGTTGCAGGGAAAGTTACTGAAGATATATTGAATTTGCTGGAAAATACATTTGGTAAGGATTCCTGGGGACAGTCTCAAAACAAGGTTTTCCTAACACCTCACGTTATAGATACAACATCTCAGAAACGAGTTTTTACCGAGCAGCCTACAGCTATGCAAAGTAGTATAAAGATGGGAAAAGTAATGATCCAAAGATCTCATCCGGATTACTATAAGATGAGGGTCTTAATGACTATATTCGGAGGTTATTTTGGAAGCAGACTAATGTCTAATATCCGTGAGGACAAGGGGTATACTTATGGAATTTCTTCTGGAATAGCTTCTTATCCGGATGCAGGCGTTTTCATGGTCTCAACAGAAGCAGCAAATGAATATGTGGAAGATATCATTAAAGAAATCTATCATGAAATGCTTGTGTTACAGACTGATTTGGTTCCTGAGACAGAACTGAGTATGGTTCGGAATTATATGTTAGGAGAGATGTGCAGAAGCTATGAAGGTCCATTCTCTTTATCCGATGCCTGGATTTTTATTCAAACCTCACATCTTTCAGATTCTTATTTTGAAGAATCACTCAAAGCTTTACAAAGTGTAACAGCCGAAGATATTAAAGCATTGGCTCAAAAGTATTTTGATCAAGAAAAAATGATAGAGGTTGTTGCTGGTAAAAGCCTTTAAAATTATAACAAAACCTAATAAATTGTATCTCTTAATGGATTATTATTACTTTTGTCTTATACAATTTTATTAATATCTTTCTACTATGCGAAAAAAAATATATATATTCTTTTTATTTCTCTCTTTAGCTACTTCTTTTGAAGCTCAGGGTATTGGTGGCTTATTCTCTAAAATTAAAGAAACTCTTGCTCCTTCAACAGAAATTAAAATAGGTAATTATGTTTTTAAAGACGGGGCAACCTATACTGGTGAACTTCAAAAAGGAAAGCCTACTGGAAAAGGAAAAACAATCTTTAAAAATGGTGATGTATACGAAGGTGAATATGCAAACGGTAAACGGCAAGGATATGGCATTTATTCTTTTGTAGATGGTGAGAAGTATGAAGGACAATGGTTTCAGGACCAACAGCATGGCAAAGGCACTTATTATTTCATGAATAATAATAAGTATGAAGGTATGTGGTATACAGACTATCAGCAAGGTGAAGGAACAATGTATTACTATAATGGAGATGTATATACTGGAAATTGGGCGAATGACAGACGTGATGGAAAAGGCTCCTATCTCTGGAAGAACGGTGCAAAATATGAAGGTGAATGGAAGGCCGATAAGAAAAACGGTCGTGGCGTTCTTGTTTGGGAAGATCAATCAAAATATGAAGGTGATTGGAAAGATAATGTCCGTTGGGGAAAAGGTACCTATTATTATCCTACGGGAGATAAATACACTGGCGATTGGGTGAATGATATACAGGATGGCAGAGGGACTTATTATTTTCACTCTGGCGAAAAATATGAGGGCGATTATATAAAAGGCCAACGCACAGGAAGAGGCGTTTTTGTATTAGCTAATGGCGATAAATACGAGGGCGATTTTAAAGAAGGTATGCAACATGGACAAGGAACTTTCACCTGGAGCAATGGAACTGTATATACTGGTCAATGGATGAATAATCAGAGAAATGGCAGAGGAACTTATACTTGGGCTAACGGCGATTATTATGAAGGCGACTGGAGAAATAATATTTATCATGGCCAGGGAGTACTAATTCTGAAGAATGGAACCAAATATAAAGGTGGATTTGTTAATGGCCTGGAAGAGGGATCTGGAGTTCAGGAAGATAAAGATGGCAATCGTTTTGAAGGCTTTTTCAGACAAGGGAAAAAAGACGGTCCTTTTGTTGAGTTTGATAAGGAAGGAAATAGAACCAGACGTGGATCTTATAAATTTGGAGTATTAGATAATGTAGAAAAGGAGTAATTCCTTTATCTATTCTTTATAATAAAAAATGCCGATGTGAATTATCACATCGGCATTTTTTATTTCAGGGGATATATTAAATAATATATTGTGAACTGATTGATTCGTTGTTGTATACACGATGAATAGTGTTAGCAAACATCTCTGCAATAGATAGTTGTTTTACTTTTGAACCTCCCTTGTCATAAGGAATACTGTTTGTGAAAACCATTTCAGTAAGAGATGAGTTCTCTACACGTTCCGTTGCAGGATTAGACATTACGCAGTGACTGGCAATAGCACGAACTGAAAGCGCGCCGGCACCTAGCATAATATCGGCAGCTTTGGTAATAGTACCGGCTGTATCTACAATATCATCAATTAAAATAACATTCTTACCTTTCACATCTCCAATGATTTGCATGGATGCAACTTCGTTTGCTTTAATACGTGACTTGTTGCACAATACGAGTGGAACACCTAAATATTTTGAATAGGTGCTGGCTCTTTTAGAACCACCAACGTCTGGAGTTGCGATAACTAATTCATCTAGATCTAATGATTCAATGTAGGGTAAAAAAACTCCTGACGCATATAAGTGATCTACAGGAACGTCAAAGAAACCTTGAATCTGATCTGCATGCAAATCCATCGTAATTAAACGGTTAATACCAGCAACTGCTAACAAGTCGGCTACTAATTTAGCTCCGATTGCTACACGTGGTTTATCTTTTCTGTCCTGGCGAGCCCATCCGAAGTATGGAATAACTGCTACGACACTTTTAGCTGAAGCACGTTTTGCTGCGTCAATCATCAGCAACAGTTCCATTAAATTGTCTGAGTTGGGAAAGGTAGATTGGACTAGAAAAACATGTGAACCTCTGATAGATTCTTCGTAAGATACTGCAAACTCCCCGTCGGCAAAGTGGGTGATATTCATATTCCCCAGAGGGCAGCCGAGGCTTTCACAAATTTTCTCTGCTAGGTATCTGGAATTAGTGCCAGAAAATACCATAAAAGGTGCTTTTTCGCTCATTTTGTAATTGAATTACCTTTGTATTAATTTGCCTGCAAAGTTACTAATTCTAGTTGCAATACAAAAAACTTATTGTATAAAATGTACCCCTAAATTAATAATCTACCGAATTAATTCTTAACTTTACTGATAAAACTGTGAATTAGCAATTCTGTGAATCAGGATTTTTAAGAAGAAACATACATCTTCTTTTTAATATTTAGCGTATTTTTGTAGCATGAATATGAAACAAGAACAAATAGAACAGGCTCTTAAGAGTTTAAAGATAGAAAATCTGAACCCGATGCAGGAAGCTTCTTTAAGAGCTAACAGCCAGGGGAAGGATGTAGTTTTGCTGTCTCCAACAGGATCAGGTAAAACATTGGCTTTTCTGCTTCCTCTTTTACTGGAGCTAAGACCTGAAAATAATACGATCCAGAGTTTGGTTTTAGTTCCTTCAAGGGAATTGGCTTTGCAGATTGAATCGGTATTTAAATCAATGAATACAGGATTCAAGACCTGCTGTTGCTATGGAGGACACCCAATATCTGATGAGAAAAAAAGTATTCTGGGCAATCACCCTGCAATTATTATTGGTACCCCCGGGCGTATTAACGACCATTTAGGTAAAGGAAATTTTGTTCCTGATACCATACATACATTGGTGATTGATGAATTTGATAAATCTCTGGAATACGGTTTTCAGGACGAGATGTCGGAAATCATCGCTCAATTGCCTGGATTAAAGAAACGTATACTTCTTTCGGCTACTGATGCTGAAGAAATTCCTGATTTTACAGGATTAAATGAGACGATCAAACTCGACTTCCTTGAGCCTGAAGAACAATCAGTTCGCTTGAAACTGATGAAAGTGCTTTCACCGGATAAAGATAAACTGGAAACTTTGTTCCGTTTACTTTGCACGTTAGGCAGCAGTTCCACCATTGTTTTCTGTAACCATCGGGATGCAGTGGAACGGGTTAGTGATTATCTTGCCTCAAAAGGATTGTATAATGAATATTTTCATGGAGGAATGGAGCAACCCGACCGTGAACGTGCTTTATATAAGTTCCGTAATGGCAGCTGTCATGTGTTTGTTTCAACAGATTTGGCTTCTCGTGGACTGGATATTCCCGAAATAGAAAATATTATTCACTATCATCTTCCCATTAATGAGGATGCTTTTACTCACCGTAACGGAAGAACGGCACGTTGGGAGGCTGAAGGAACTTCATACATCATTCTCAATGAAGATGAGACTTTGCCTGCATACGTAACAGAAGAACCGGAAACGTTTGAATTATCAGGAAAAGTATCCCGCCCTGCACAACCACTTTGGGTTACCTTATATATAGGTAAAGGGAAAAAAGACAAAGTGAACAAGATTGATATTGTTGGTTTTCTTTATAAGAAAGGAAAGCTTACTAAAGATGACATAGGTCAGATAGATGTGAAAGAGCATTTTGCCTTTGTTGCTATCCGGCGTTCAAAGTTGAATCAAACTCTTAATCTGATTCAGGGAGAAAAGATTAAGGGAACAAAGACAAAGATTGAGGAAGCAGATTAATTCTTTCGGGTAATATTTTTTTTGTTTTGTACAAAAGATTGTTTCCTTTTGTACAAAACAATTCAATCTTTTGTACAGAAGAAAACAATCTTTTGTACAATGTTGATATAATCTTTCGCGTAAGTTATTTTATTTTTCTATAAAAACGGTGCAACATCCAGTTTAATGAAGTCACAATAACGCTAAACATTACTGTTGTCCCAAAGCTGTTTACCTTAAAACTATCCATAAGCCAATCTGCCATAATAAGTATGGAACCATTAGCCACTAATAAAAATAGTAAAATAGTTAGTAGCGTTGGTATAATAGAAAGAAGCTCAAGTCCGGGTTTTACAGCAATATTGAAAATTCCCATAAGAACAGCCAGTAAAATGGCGGTCCATATACTTCCAACTTCTATCCCAGGCATAAAAATGATGGTCAGAAAGGTTACTACTGTTGATGAAATAAAGTTTAAAGTCATTTTCATAATTTTGCCTCCTTTAATATATTTAAAACAACGAATTTCTGCGTGTAATTGTTCAATAGCCAAAAAAACTATATAACAAAATGTAGTTACATGTTTATTGAAACGAATAAATAGAAAGTAAAAAGGAGTTTAAAAGCAGTATTTTTATATTGAAACCTTTGTTTCCCCGAAAAAAAATAGTAATTTCGCGGTGTCTTAAAATTCTAGTTATTTTTATTGTATAATCAAAACAAACTTCAAATGAAAAAGCATAATTTTAATGCCGGACCTTCTATTCTTCCTCAATCAACAATCGAAAACACTGCGAAAGCCATTCTTGACTTCAATGGTTCTGGACTTTCTTTGATGGAAATTAGTCACCGTGCAAAAGATTTTCAACCAGTGGTTGATGAAGCTGTAGCACTGTTTAAAGAACTTTTAAATATACCCGAAGGTTATTCGGTCCTTTTCCTTGGTGGCGGCGCGAGCCTGGAATTCTGTATGATTCCTTTCAACTACCTTGAAAAGAAAGCTGCTTATCTGAACACTGGTGTTTGGGCTAAGAAAGCTATGAAAGAAGCAAAAGCTTTTGGTGAAGTTGTTGAGGTTGCATCTTCAGCAGACGCAAATTATACATTTGTTCCTAAGGATTATACTATTCCTGCTGATGCAGATTACTTCCACATCACAACAAATAATACTATCTATGGTACAGAAATCCGCACTGATATTGATTCTCCTGTTCCATTGATTGCCGATGCATCTTCAGATATATTCTCTCGTCCTATGGATGTTTCAAAATATGCTATGATTTATGGTGGAGCTCAAAAGAATCTTGCTCCTGCAGGACTTACTTTTGTTATTGTAAAGAACGACTCACTTGGAAAAGTATCTCGTTACATCCCTACAATGCTTAACTACCAGACTCATATTGATAACGGTTCTATGTTCAATACTCCTCCAGTAGTTCCTATCTATGCAGCACTTGAGACTCTTCGTTGGTTAAAGGCTGAAGGTGGCGTAAAGGAAATGGAAAGAAGAGCTATCGAAAAAGCTGATCTTTTATACGGTGAAATTGACCGTAACAAATTATTCGTTGGAACTGCTAACAAAGAAGACCGTTCATTGATGAACATCTGCTTCGTAATGAAAGACGAATACAAGGATCTTGAAGCTGACTTTATGAAGTTTGCTACAGAAAGAGGTATGGTAGGTATCAAAGGACACCGTTCAGTAGGCGGTTTCCGTGCTTCTTGCTATAATGCAATGCCAAAAGAAAGCGTAGAAGCTTTGGTTGCTTGCATGCAGGAATTTGAAAAATTACATTAATATACAAAACTATTCACCACAGATTGCGCCGGTTTCACAGATTATTCAAAGTCTGTGAAATCTGCGTTCTCTGTGGTGAACTTTTAAATACATAACACTATGAAAGTATTAATCGCAACAGACAAACCGTTTGCTAAAGTTGCTGTAGACGGAATTCGTAAAGAGATTGAAGCTGCAGGCTATGAATTGGCCTTATTAGAAAAGTACACAGAGAAGAAACAACTGCTTGATGCTGTAAAAGATGCTAACGCAATCATTATCCGTAGTGATATTATAGATGCAGAAGTATTAGACGCTGCTAAGGAATTGAAAATCGTAGTTCGTGCAGGTGCCGGTTATGATAATGTAGACCTTGATGCTGCCACAGCTCACGGTGTTTGTGTTATGAATACTCCGGGACAGAATTCCAATGCCGTAGCCGAACTGGCTCTTGGCCTTATGGTATTTGCTGTTCGTAACTTCTATAACGGAACTTCAGGTTCTGAATTGATGGGTAAGAAACTAGGTATTCATGCTTATGGTAATGTAGGTCGTAACGTAGCTCGTGTTGCCAGAGGTTTTGGAATGGAAATCTATGCTTACGATGCATTCTGCCCAAAAGAAGTAATTGAAAAAGATGGCGCAAAGGCTGTAGACTCAGCAGAAGAACTTTATGCTACCTGCGATGTTGTTTCTCTTCACATCCCTGCAACTGCAGAAACAAAGAACTCCATCAACTATGCACTTCTTAATAAGATGCCAAAGGGAGCTATGCTTGTAAATACTGCCCGTAAGGAAGTAATTAATGAAGCAGAACTTATCAAATTAATGGAAGACCGTGCCGACTTTAAATATGTAACAGATATTATGCCTGCTGCAAATGCTGAATTGGCAGAGAAGTTTGCCGGACGTTATTTCTCTACACCTAAGAAGATGGGTGCTCAGACATCTGAAGCAAATATCAATGCAGGTATTGCAGCTGCTAAGCAGATTGTAGGATTCCTGAAAGATGGTTGTGAGAAATTCAAAGTAAATAAGTAATCCCAACCAGATATATGGCTATTATTAAACCTTTTAAAGGAATACGTCCACCTCAGAACCTTGTTGAGGAAGTTGCATCACGTCCTTACGACGTTTTAAACTCGGAAGAAGCGCGTCAGGAAGCTGCCGGAAACGAGAAATCATTGTATCATATCATCAAGCCGGAGATTGATTTCCCCGTAGGAACAGATGAACACGACGAAAAAGTTTATTTAAAAGCTGCTGAAAATTTTCAGAAGTTCCAGAATAACGGCTGGTTGGTGCAGGATGATAAAGAACAATATTATGTCTATGCACAAACCATGAACGGCAAAACTCAATATGGTTTGGTTGTTTGTGCTTCTGTTGCCGATTATATGAACGGATCTATAAAGAAGCACGAACTTACCCGTCGCGATAAAGAAGAAGACCGTATGAAACATGTTCGTGTGAACAATGCAAACATTGAACCGGTATTCTTTGCTTATCCTGATAATGATGAGTTGGATGCTATAGTTAAGAAGTATACTGCAAACAAACCTGTCAATGAATTTATTGCTCCGGGAGATGGCTTTGGTCATCAGTTCTGGATAATAGATGAAGATACTGACATTGCAACTATTACCAAGCAATTTGCAGCAATGCCTGCTTTGTATATTGCCGATGGTCACCATCGTTCGGCTGCGGCTGCATTGGTGGGAGCAGAGAAAGCAAAACAGAATCCTAATCACAAAGGAGACGAAGAATATAACTTCTTTATGGCTGTTTGTTTCCCTGCTAATCAACTGACTATTATTGATTATAACCGTGTGGTGAAAGATCTTAATGGTCTTACTCCGCAGGCTTTCCTTGCTGCATTGGAAAAGAATTTCGTTGTAGAAGAAAAGGGAGCAGAGATTTATAAACCGAATGCTTTGCATAATTTCGCTGTTTATCTGGAAGGAAAATGGTACAGCCTCACTGCCAAACAAGGAACTTATAACGATAATGATCCTATTGGTGTGCTCGATGTTACCATCTCGTCTAATTTAATTCTGGATGAAGTTCTTGGCATCAAGGATCTTCGCTCAGACAAGCGTATTGATTTCGTTGGTGGAATCCGTGGCTTGGGCGAATTGAGCAAGAGAGTAGACAGTGGCGAAATGAAGGTTGCACTTGCGCTTTATCCTGTTTCCATGAAACAATTAATGGATATTGCTGATAGTGGTAACATTATGCCTCCTAAAACAACTTGGTTTGAACCTAAACTCCGTTCAGGATTGGTTATCCACAAACTGAGCTAATTTATATTTTCGCCACAGATTGCATTGATCACAGTACTTCTATTATAAGAGAAGACAGTGTTAGGAGGCAATCTGTGGCGATTTTTTTTTGAATTTATATTTTCATATATTTGCGCAATGATGGTAAATGACGATACTTATAAAACAATAACCGAAATTTCTGAAAGTATTTATACTGAAAAACGGAGTAAGTTTATAGCTATTGCCTTACCTGTGCGTACTATTGAAGAGATAAAAACCTATCTTGACCAATATCAAAAGAAATATTACGATGCCCGTCATGTTTGCTATGCTTATATGTTGGGGCATGAACGGAAAGATTTTCGTGCAAACGATAATGGAGAACCATCGGGAACAGCCGGGAAACCTATTCTCGGACAAATAAACTCTAATGAACTGACTGATATTCTGATTATTGTAGTCCGTTACTTTGGAGGAATAAAGCTGGGAACCAGTGGATTGATTGTTGCATATAAAGCTGCCGCTGCAGAAGCCATAGCTGCTGCCACCATTATTGAAAAGACTGTAGATGAAGATATTACTGTCTCTTTTGAATATCCTTTTATGAACGATATTATGAGGGTGGTAAAAGAAGAGGAGCCTGAGATTCTGAGCCAGACTTACGATATGGACTGTATTATGACATTGCGTATAAGGAAGTCCGCCATGCCAAAGATGAGAGCTCGATTGGAAAAGGTGGAAACTGCAAGAATCATCGAAGAGGAAGATCAGGAAGAGATAGAGTAGAAAAAAGACAAACCAATCCGGTAACGAATAGCTCTATATCATGGAAAAGAAGGAGATAGAGTAGAAAAAAGTTCTTTGTCCAACTTTTAAAAGTCTGACTAAAGCCAATAATCCGGAAGAGAAAGAATAGAATAAGTTTTTGCTTTGCCTTTTTTATGTATTACGACCTTTACTTTAATGGAATAATATAGCTCTACATCAGTGCTTTTTGTTTATTATTGTATGGAATATTATGGCTAATTAAGATCGTTTATCTATTAAAGAATTCACTGCCCATAATATTATAAGCAAACTTTAAATATATATTTGAATCATTTAAATAAGAACCAGAATGGAAAGAATAGAACCAAGCAAACTAACAGAGAACTTTTTTGAAACAATCAGTAATGAATGGATGCTTATAACAGCAGGCGATAAAGAGAAATTTAATACTATGACTGCCAGCTGGGGTGGGATAGGATATCTTTGGAATAAGCCTGTAGTTTACATCTTCGTTCGTCCGGAACGATATACGTTTGAGTTCCTTGAGAAGAAAGATTATTTCACTGTTTCTTTTATGGGAATGGAGAACAAAGATATTCATAAGATTTGTGGCAAACAGTCTGGTCGTGATATTGATAAAGTAAAAGAAACCGGATTAGTTCCTCATTTTACAGAACTTGGCAATGTTACTTTCGAACAATCCCGCATTACACTGGAATGCAAGAAACTCTATTCTGACTTAATCAAGAAAGATGGTTTTGCCGATCCTGAATTCATTGACAGATGGTACAATACGCATGGCAATTTCCACCAAATGTATGTGGCCGAGATAGTAAACGCCTGGATATAATACAACTTATTCTTTGAATAGAATATAATGGAGCGTGTCAAAAGTCACTCTTCAATCTGAAAAAGCTCAGCTTTTAACTTTCAATAATATAAAAGAGCCATTTTCATACCATAAATAGGATGAAAATGGCTCTTTTATAGCTGTAAGAAGTTAGTCAAATGATAATCTGTAACTTTTATTTTTCAGATTTAGACTTTTGAAGTACCCTTATTACCTAGAAGTAACTATAATCATCTAATAGAAGAATCTCTGATCTGAAGTTGGGTGGGAATAATAATTTGTTTTATTTCCCCTCCATCTTTAAGCTGGTTAAGTAGCAGTTTACATGCTGCTTCTCCCATCTTGTATGTCTGGTGAGTAACGGCTGTCAGATTGGGTTCCACATAACAGGCATGCAATTCGTCTGTATAACCAACTAAAGCAACGTCTTCCGGAATTCGCAGGTGTTGCTGCTTTATTTCTTTCATGGCGGCAAATGCAAGAGCATCGTTCATCGCAACGATCGCATCCGGGGGATTAGGTAAGGAAAGTAGTTTGCGAGCCGCCTCTCTTCCTTCATCATAGGTCATTTTTTCACAAACCACCAGTTCCCGTTCAATGGGAATTCCTTTTTCCCTCAATGCTTCCAGATAACCATGTTTCCGTTGCTTAACAATATCCAGATGATTGCTCCCTCCGATAAAACCTATTCTTTTAGAGTTGTTTTCCAATAAGTGGAGGGTAACTTGTTTGGCCGATTCAATGTTATCAGCAACCACGGAAGAGAATAGGTTAGTCAGACAAACCCTGTCGAAGAAAACAATTGGAATGTTAGCATTGGCAAGATTCTCAAAATGACTGAAATCCTTTGTCTCTTGCGATAAACAAGCAATAATACCTTCCACTCTTGTGTTAACCAGATGATCCACACATTGTTTTTCGCGTTCATATTGCTCATAAGAGGAAGTGATAATGGCAAAATATCCGTTTTGTGTGGCAACATCTTCTATTCCGCTGATTATGGAAGAGTAGAAATGAGTAACTATATCAGGAATAATAATGCCAATGATTCTGGGAGTGTCTTTCAATAAGCTGATGGCAAAAGGATTGGGACGGTAATTCAGCTCTTTAGCCAAAGCCTTAACGCGCTCAATCATGGCATTGCTTATTTCAGGACTTCCCTTTAAAGCTCTTGATACAGTTGAAATAGAGACTCCTAGTTCTGCTGCTAATTGTTTGAGTGACACATGCTTTTTCTTGTTCATTGCATTTATTTCTGTCTATGCGAATAAAGATCAATAACTTAATTCGGGCTCAAAATTACTAAATATTTGCTTTACGCAAAGCTTTGCGTTAGTTTTTCAGGAGAAAGCATATCTACATCATTGATAAACATCTATTTTTGATTCAAAATAATCTTTATAAAATTAAAACCATGGATTACAAGGAAATAGGAAAGACAGGAATGAAAGTTTCCAGTCTTAGCTTCGGAGCATCGTCATTAGGTGGAGTGTTTCACGATATTCGTGAAGCTGAAGGAATCAAAGCTGTATTTACAGCTGTAGAAAACGGATTGAACTTTATCGATGTATCTCCTTATTATGGACATTACAAAGCAGAAACCGTATTAGGAAAAGCTTTAAAAGATATGAACCGTTCAGATTATTACCTTTCTACAAAGGTAGGTCGTTATGGTGAGAACGGCGTAAACACATGGGACTATTCCGGAAAGAAAGCAACTGAAAGTGTTTACGAGAGTATGGAGCGTCTTCATGTTGATTACATCGATCTGATTAACGTTCACGATATTGAATTCTCTGATATGAATCAGGTGGTTAACGAAACACTTCCTGCTTTAGTTGCTTTGCGTGAAAAAGGAATTGTGAAGCACGTTGGTATTACAGACCTTCAGTTGGAAAACCTGAAGTGGGTGATTGACCGTGTACCAGAAGGAACTGTAGAAAGCGTACTTAACTTCTGCCATTACTGCCTGAACGATGATAAACTAGCTGATTTCCTTGATTACTTTGAATCAAAGAATGTAGGTGTTATCAACGCATCTCCACTGTCAATGGGATTACTTTCACAACGTGGTGTTCCATCATGGCATCCGGCTCCGGCTTCATTGGTTGAAGCTTGCGCAAAGGCTGCTCAACACTGTACTTCAAAGAATTATCCTATCGAAAAACTTGCTATTCAGTACTCAGTAAGCAATCCGCGTATTGCAAGTACTTTGTTTAGCTCTGCTAATCCGGATAATGTTCTTAAGAATATTGAATTTGTAAATGAGCCAATCGACTGGAAATTAGTTGAAGAAGTGCAAGATATTATTGGCGATCAGAAACGTGTAAGCTGGTCTAATTCTTAAGCTTCCAAAGGAATATGGACTTTAAATTAGATTATAAAATAATAGATGCACATAGTCATCTATGGCTGAAACAAGATACTGAGGTCAACGGATTACCTATCCGCACCATGGAAAACGGACGTTCATTCTTTATGGATGAAGTCCGCCAGATGGTTCCTCCGTTTATGATTGACGGAAAGAATAGTGCCGAAGTATTCCTTTCAAACATGGACTATGCTCAGGTGTCGGCAGCTGTAGTAACTCAGGAGTATATTGACGGAATACAAAACGATTACCTGTTGGAAGTAATGCGTAAGTATCCCAGCAGATTCTTTGTCTGCGGAATGTGCGAGTTTCGCCGTCCGGGATATTTTGCTCAGGCAAAAGAACTAATCGCAGCCGGTTTCAAAGCAATAAAGATTCCTGCTCAGAGATTGCTTCTGAAAGAGGGAAGGGTTTACCTGAACTGTGAGGAGATGATGCAGATGTTCCATTATATGGAATCACATGGCATTATGCTTTCAATAGATCTGGCCGACGGAACAACACAAACCGGAGAATTGGAAGAGGTGATTAAGGAATGCCCCAATCTGAAAGTTGCCATCGGACACTTTGCAATGGTTACCATGCCTGATTGGTTGGAGCAGGTTAAACTTGCCCGATATCCGAATGTAATGATTGAATCGGGTGGCATAACCTGGCTTTTCAATGATGAGTTCTATCCTTTCAATGGTGCGGTGAAGGCTATTAAAGAAGCGGCCGACCTTGTAGGAATGGAGAAACTGATGTGGGGATCTGATTATCCGCGCACAATTACGGCCATCACTTACAAGATGTCTTATGACTTTGTTCTGAAATCGAATGAACTTTCTTACAATGAAAAGGCTCTTTTCCTTGGAAAGAATGCAGAGAAGTTCTATGGATTCAAGGATCTTATAGAGCTGCCGTACATTAAAAACATGTCTGAATAGAAAAACACAATAAATAAAAATTATGAATCTAGATAAAAAAAGTAACGCGCTGCCTTTAGCTCTAATCTTTAGTTTATTCTTTCTTTGGGCTATCAGTAGTAATCTTTTGCCAACCATGATCAGGCAGTTGATGAAAACATGCGAGTTGAGTACTTTTCAGGCTTCATTTACTGAAACGGCTTACTGGCTTGCTTATTTCGTCTTCCCTATACCTATTGCTATGTTTATGAAGAAATATAGCTATAAGTCGGGTATTATTCTGGGACTTTTGCTTGCTGCTTTTGGCGGATTGCTTTTCTTTCCGGCAGCTATATTCAAAGCTTACTGGGCATACCTCACTATTTTCTTTATCATCGCCACTGGTATGTGTTTTCTGGAAACAGCAGCCAATCCTTACGTAACAGCGTTAGGAAATCCGGCCACAGCTTCAAGAAGACTGAATCTGGCACAATCATTTAATGGTTTAGGAGCGTTCATCTCTGCCATGTTTCTTAGTAAACTGGTGCTGAGCGGCAATCATTATACCCGTGAAACTCTTCCGGCTAATTATACTGGCGGATGGGATGGCTATATTCAGGTTGAAACAGATGCCATGAAGCTTCCTTATTTGATTCTTGCCGGTGCATTGATTATTATTGCTGTTGTTTTCGTCTTCTCTCATTTGCCAAAAATCAAAGAAGGAAACAGCGTGGAAGGTGAAACAAAAACCGGTAAACTGATTGATTTCAACGTATTGAAGCGTTCACATTTACGCTGGGGAGTTATTGCTCAGTTCTTCTACAATGGCGGACAGACTGCTATCAATAGTTTGTTTCTTGTGTATTGCTGTTCTTATGCCGGATTATCTGAAGGAAAGGCAACAACATTCTTTGGCCTGTATATGTTATGTTTCCTTAGCGGACGATGGATCGGTACATTGCTAATGGCCAGATTCCGTCCGCAGAACATGCTTACAGTATATGCTCTTGTCAATGTTTGCCTGTGCGTGGTTGTTATGTGTTACGGAGGAATGATTGGTCTTTATGCAATGTTGGCTATTTCATTCTTTATGTCTATTATTTATCCAACGCAATTCTCACTTGCACTTAAAGATCTTGGTGCAAATACAAAGAGCGGTTCGGCCTTTTTGGTTATGGCAATTGTGGGAAATGCCTGCTTGCCACAGCTTACGGCATACATTATGCAGCTTAACCCACAGATATATCATGTTGCATATGCAATTCCGTTGATCTGTTTCCTTTTCTGTGCCTTCTACGGTTGGAAAGGTCATAAAGTTATTGATTAATCAGAGTTTTTTTAAAATAAAATAATTATGAAAGCGATTCAAATTACAGCCCCCGGAGAACTAAAGGTGGTGGAAGTAAACAAACCAGTTGTCAAAGACGACGAGATCTTGATTAAAATTAAATACGTAGGTTTCTGCGGTTCCGACCTGAATACTTTTTTAGGCAAGAACCCAATGGTAAAACTTCCTATTATACCTGGTCACGAAGTGGGTGCAGTAATAGAAAGTATAGGTAAGGATGTTCCGGCTGGGTTTACTGTTGGAATGAGTGTAACCGTAAATCCTTATACAAACTGCGGTAAGTGTGCATCTTGCCGTAACGGAAGAGTAAATGCCTGCGAGCACAACGAAACATTTGGCGTACAGCGTAACGGAGCAATGGGAGAGTATCTTGCCCTTCCATGGTCGAAAGTAATTCCTGCTGCTGATACCACTCCAAGAGACTGCGCGCTTATTGAACCAATGAGCGTAGGTTTCCACGCAGTGTCACGTGCTCAGGTAACTGACATTGATGTTGTGATGGTTATCGGTTGTGGAATGATTGGCATGGGCGCTATCGTGAGAGCTTCATTACGTGGAGCAACAGTGATTGCTGTTGACCTTGACGATGAAAAGCTTGCGTTGGCAAAGCGTGTAGGTGCGGCTTATGGCATTAACTCAGGAACAGAAAACCTTCACGAACGTCTTCTTGAAATAACTGACGGTCTTGGACCGGATGTAGTGATTGAAGCTGTAGGTAGTCCTTTTACTTACAGATGTGCTGTAGATGAAGTTGCATTTACCGGCCGTGTAGTTTGCATTGGTTACGCTAAGAGTGAGGTTTCTTTCCAGACAAAATACTTTGTTCAAAAAGAACTTGATATTCGTGGCTCACGTAATGCTATGCCTGCCGACTTCCGTGCTGTTGCAAAATACCTGCAACAAGGAACTTGTCCTAAGGACGAACTGATTTCTAAGATTGTAACTCCTGAAAATGCACTGAGTGCAATGGAAGAATGGGCTGCAAACCCTGGAAAAGTATTCAGAATACTTGTGGAATTCTAAATATTAAACTTGAAAACTCCCCTTATTTTAGCTTGGTTTATTAATAGAACAAGCTAATATAAGGGGAGTTTTTATAGTTGAAGTTACGAATAACAGCGAGACTACCTCATTTTCCTAATTTTGAGACAGCTCTTTTTTTATTACCACTGCTCGTGGTGTACTATTTCTTTCAATGATTTTCTAGGGCGCGGATTAGGTGCTTCATCTGGATAACCTACAGTAAGTACGCAAACTACATATTTATCTTCCGGAATATTAAGTACCGGTCGGAATTCTTCCTGAGTGTACCAGGCAACCCAGCACGTTCCCAACCCTAATTCTACAGCTTGCAAAGCAATGTGTTCGATAGCGATGGCTGTATCTCTGATAATCTGTTTCACTTCTTCTTCCGGACTTAATTCATTTATTGAGATATGTCCTCCCTTTATCCGGCATTACAAATCGGCCACACACACTATGTGTACAGGAGCAGTAAGCATCCATTTCTGGTTATGAGAAACCTTTGCAATCCTTTCTCTGTTCTCTTTTGATTTAACAACAATAAAGTGGCTCGGCTGAGTATTACTCCCTGAAGGAGCAAGGCGGGCACTTTCAAGTAGTTCAATTATCTTTTCTTCCTCAACCTCCTGATTCTTATATTTTCTGATGCTTCTTCTGGCTTCAATCGCTTTAATCATCATTACCACCTCTCTATTATTGATTATTACAATATATACATTTTGTATTGCAGCACTATCTTTTAAGATACAAAGCTATTTGTGCTTATGCCGGAAACTTCTCTTTCAACAAATCTTCCAGCTTAATCAGCTCATCTCTGTACTGAGCAGCTTCGAGGAATTCAAGCTTCTTGGCAGCGTCGCGCATTTGCTTCTTGGTCTTCTCTATATTCTTTTCCAGCTGAGACTTATTCATGTACTGAACAATAGGATCGGCAGCTACATTTGTGCCTGTAGGTTCCACGTATGCCTTGGGCACTTTACTGCTTTGCTGACTATCACTACCGGTGAATACAGACATTTTCAGAGCTTTCTTAATCTGCTGCGGAACAATTCCATTGGCTTCGTTATAGGCCAACTGCTTTTCCCTGCGGCGATTAGTCTCATCAATGGTTTTCTTCATGCTGTCGGTAATCTTGTCCGCATACATAATTACGCGTCCGTTTACGTTTCGGGCAGCACGTCCTGCAGTTTGAGTCAGTGAGCGGTGGGAGCGGAGGAAGCCTTCCTTGTCTGCATCGAGGATAGCTACCAGTGAAACTTCCGGAAGGTCGAGTCCTTCACGAAGAAGGTTTACCCCGATAAGTACATCGTATATGCCGGCGCGAAGATCTTCCATGATTTTTACTCGATCCATTGTGTCCACATCGCTGTGGATATAATTACACTTAACGCCGTTGCCCAATAAATAATCAGTCAGCTCTTCCGCCATTCGCTTGGTCAGCGTTGTGATAAGAACTCGTTCTTCTTTCTCTATCGTCAGTTGAATTTCTTCCATTAAATCATCAATCTGATTCATACTTGGCCTCACCTGTATAACAGGATCAAGAAGTCCGGTAGGTCTGATAACCTGTTCCACTACAATACCTTCACTCCTTACCAGCTCATAATCGGCCGGAGTAGCGCTTACATAGATAACTTGTTTGGCTAGGGTTTCAAACTCTTCAAACTTCAGCGGACGGTTATCCATGGCAGCCGGAAGGCGGAAACCATATTCCACAAGGTTTGTTTTGCGGGCGCGGTCGCCTCCATACATGGCTCTGATCTGAGGAACACTAACATGGCTCTCGTCTATTACAATAAGAAAATCATCCGGAAAGAAATCAAGCAAACAATAAGGACGAGTACCTGGTTCCCGACCGTCGAAGTATCGGGAATAATTCTCAATACCCGAACAATGTCCCAACTCACGGATCATTTCCATATCGTAAGTAACCCGTTCATAGATACGCTTTGCCTCGTAAGGCTTTCCTATTGATTCGAAAAATTTCACCTGCTGGGTCAGGTCATCTTCTATCTGGTGAATAGCACCTATTGTGCTCTCTTTGGTAGTCATAAAGAGATTAGCCGGATATATTTTATAAGCGTCATAGGATGCAATCTTTAGTCCTGAAAGCGGATCAACTTCCTCTATGGAATCAATTTCATCTCCCCAGAAAACCACCCTTAATACATGATCAGAGTAAGCAAGAAAGATGTCAACCGTATCACCCTTAACGCGGAAATTACCACGATTCAGTTCCACATCATTACGTGAATAGAGACTATCTACCAATCGACGAAGAAAAACATTCCTGTTGATGGCTCGTCCGGCTTCTATATCGATTACATTTTTATAGAAGTCGGAAGGATTTCCCATACCGTAAATACAGGATACGGAAGAGACAACCACTATATCTTTACGCCCTGAAAGTAAAGCCGAAGTGGCGGCCAGTCGCAGTTTATCGATCTCATCGTTAATTGCTAAATCTTTTTCGATATAAGTATCACTGCTTGGAAGGTAGGCTTCAGGCTGATAATAGTCGTAATAAGAGACGTAGTATTCCACTGCGTTATTTGGGAAAAAGCTTTTGAATTCACCATAAAGCTGAGCTGCCAGAGTCTTGTTGTGACTCAATATCAGGGTTGGTCTGTTTACGTTCTTAATTACATTGGCAACAGTAAACGTTTTCCCCGATCCGGTTACTCCGAGAAGTGTCTGCGCAGGAAGTCCGCTTACAAGACCTTCGGTTAGCTGAGCAATAGCTTCCGGTTGATCTCCCGTAGGTTGATAGTCTGATGTTAGTTCAAAATCCATTTTGCTTTGTTCATTAAAGACCGTAAAGTTACACATTTTGTTATAGAAAAGGAGGCTTATAGATGTTATTTTAAAGTTTTAAGCTGAACGCTTTTTAGTTATTGCTGAATAATTAATTTTATCTTGTACAGAACAATGTATTCTTCTGTACAAAAGAATACATTGTTCTGTACAAAAGATTGTTTTCTTTTGTACAGGAATTCTATGATAGTTCTCCAATAAAATAAAAATAGAACCGGAAGATTGTACAAAGAGTCGTCGATAGAATTTTCTGATTCATCGGTGTGTTTTAATTATCTTATCACAAATAATAGTTTTTCCAATTTATTTCGTTACTTTGCATCAGTTTATCGCAAAATGAGATACAAAACTATAAAAACATAGCGTAAAAAGATGATTTGGAACGAAAGTATCGAATGCATGAATCGCGAAGAACTTCGCAAAATTCAGAGCATCAGATTGAAAAAAATGGTGGAGTATGTATATTACAACACACCTTTCTACCGAAAAAAAATGCAGGAACTGGGGATTACCCCTGATGATATTAATGGTATAGAAGATATTACTAAACTGCCGTTTACAACAAAAACAGATTTACGGGATAATTATCCGTTCGGACTTTGTGCAGTACCTATGTCACAGATTGTAAGAATTCACGGATCATCCGGTACAACCGGAAAACCTACCGTTGTAGGTTATACTCGCAAGGACTTGTCTTTGTGGACAGAATGTCTTTCCCGCTGTTTTACAGCTTATGGAGCCGACAAAAAAGATATATTTCAGATATCTTACGGTTACGGACTTTTTACCGGTGGACTTGGTGCACATTATGGTGCTGAAAACATTGGAGCTTCCGTTATTCCTATGTCTAGTGGAAACACGGATAAACAAATTCAGCTGATGCACGATTTCGGAACCACTATGTTATGTTGTACTCCTTCATACGCTCTTTTTATAGCCGATGCAATTAAAGATTCAGGCATTCCGAGAGAAGATTTCAAGCTTAAAGCAGGCGCTTTTGGTGCAGAACCCTGGACAGAAAGTATGCGTAAGGAAATTGAAGAAAAGCTGGGGATAAGGGCTTACGATATATATGGATTAAGTGAAATATCAGGTCCCGGGGTGGGCTTTGAATGCGAACAGCAGAATGGAACTCACCTTAATGAAGACCATTTCTTCCCCGAAATAATTGATCCTAACACGTTTGAGCCTGTAGAAGCTGGTCAGCCAGGAGAATTGGTCTTTACTCATTTAACCAAAGAAGGTATGCCGCTCTTGCGCTATCGCACTAAAGACCTTACTGCCCTTCATTATGAAAAATGCGAATGTGGCCGTACGTTGGTACGTATGGATCGTATTCTGGGAAGGAGCGATGATATGCTTATTATTCGCGGTGTGAATGTATTCCCAACACAAATAGAATCAGTTATACTGGAATTACCCGAATTTGAACCGCATTATCTGTTAACAGTAGATCGTGTGAACAATACCGACAGAATGGAGCTGAAGGTCGAGGTGCGTCCTGAGTATTATTCCGATGAGATTAATAAGATGCTTGCATTGAAGAAGAAAATAACGTCTCGTTTGCAGAGTGTTCTTGGGCTGGGAGTCGATGTTAAACTGGTGGAACCACGTAGTATTGAACGAAGTGTGGGTAAGGCCAAACGAGTGATTGATAACAGAAAACTGTAATTAATCCTATAATGAATCTATTCATAATTAATATATTGTAAATCATAATGTTATGGTAGCAAAACAATTATCCATATTCCTGGAAAATAAATCCGGAAGACTCACAGAAGTAACTGAAGTTTTGGCTAGAGAGGGCATTAATCTTTCAGCGTTGTGCATTGCCGAGAATGCAGATTTTGGTATTCTTCGTGGAATTGTTTCTGATCCGGATAAAGCTTATAAAGTACTTAAAGAGAATCATTTCGCTGTAAATATCACAGACGTGGTAGGAATTAATTGTCCTAACGTGCCGGGTGCTTTGGCCAAAGTTCTTACTTACTTGTCTGAAGCCGGAGTCTTTATCGAATATATGTATTCGTTTGCTAATAACGATTCAGCCAATGTAATTATCCGGCCTAGTGATATGGAAACCTGTATCAAGGTTCTGACAGAAAAAAAGGTTGATCTTTTGGCAGCAAGCGATTTATATAAACTCTGATAAGGTCTGTTAAGTTTGTAATCATTATTTTTAGTATTAAAAAACATTGAATAATTGTATAATTCAATGGGATTCTGTAACTTTGCGCATTATTTTGAACGAAATGAAAAGAAATATCATCCTTACATTACTCATAGCAGGTGCTCTCTCTTCTTGTGGAGAATATAATAAATTATTGAAAAGTACTGATTATGAGTACAAGTATGAGGCAGCCAAGAACTATTTCGCTAAAGGCAAATACTCAAAATCTGCCACGTTGCTAGAGGATATGCTTATACAGTTAAAAGGGACTGACAAAGCGGAAGAATCTTTGTATATGCTTGCAATGAGTTATTATAATCAGCAGGATTTCTCAACTGCTTCCCATTATTTTTCGACTTATTACAATACTTATCCTCGTGGTACATTTGTTGAATTGGCACGGTTCCACAGTGGAAAATCTTTGTATCTGGATACTCCGGAAGCAAGATTAGACCAGTCGGGAACTTATAAAGCCATTCAGGAACTGCAGATGTTCATGGAATATTTCCCGCAAAGTTCCAAAAAACAGGAGGCTCAGGATATGATTTTCGCTTTGCAGGATAAACTGGTGCTTAAAGAATATCTGGCAGCTAAGTTATATTATGACTTGGGTAATTATATGGGTAATAATTATCAGTCATGTGTAATCACAGCACAAAATGCCTTAAAGGATTATCCTTATGCTAAGTTACGCGAAGAACTTTCAATTCTGGTGTTACGTTCAAAATATGAAATGGCAACACAGAGTATTGTGGAAAAACAAAATGATCGTTTTAGAGAAACGGTAGATGAATATTACGCTTTCAAAAATGAATTTCCGGAAAGTAAATACTCTAAGGAGGTAGAAAAGATATTTAAAGAATCAAGTAAGAAAACTAAAGAATAATTACACAAATAGAATTATGGATTACAAAAAAACAAATGCTCCGGCTAATACCATTACACGTGACATGATGGATCTGTGTTCCGATACTGGTAATGTTTATGAAACGGTTTCAATTATCGGTAAACGTGCAAATCAGATTAGTGTAGAAATTAAGAACGATCTGGCAAAGAAATTGCAGGAGTTTGCTTCATATACAGATAATATGGAGGAAGTATTTGAAAATAGAGAGCAGATTGAAATCTCTCGTTATTACGAAAAGCTGCCTAAACCAGACTTAATTGCTGCACAGGAATATCTGGAAGGTAAAATTTATTATAGAAATCCAGCTAAGGAAAAAGATAAATTACAATAATACTTCAGATAAAGCCGTTTCTTTACTGAAGCGGCTTTTTTTTAATTAATAACCGAATTTAAAACGATTATGATACAACGCATTCAAAGTGTTTTTTTATTGCTTGTAACAGCTTTGCTGACTGCAAATATCTTTATACCGGTTGGTTCTTTTCTTGATAGTAATGGGGCGCTTTATCCTTTTTCTCCATTGAATGTGAATCTTCCAAGTGCCGGATTGAACTATACTCCTTGGGGACAGCTTTCATTACTTGTTTTAGCTGCCTTAGTCTCTTTTGCTACTATTTTCTTGTTTAAAAACAGAAAGCTGCAAATTAGAATGGGCATTTTTAATATGCTTATTATGGCTGGTTACTACATTGTTTTCCTTTTATTTATGCTTCTGACAAAAGGTCGTACTCAGGCATCGTTTCAAATTTCTTTCGGTCTTTGTTTGCCATTGATTGCCATGATACTTAATTTCCTGGCCATTCGTGCGATACGTAAAGATGAAGATAAAGTTAGGGCTGCCGATCGAATCAGATAATGATTTTACTTCAGAAGTTTTAAAAATTACGAAGGGATAGAATACTGCTGATTGAATCAGATAATAGATTTTACTTTTAGCGGATTTATATCGCTTCCAGAGAATATAAAAAGAGATCTCCTATTCAATAAGAGATCTCTTTTTATATATTTCAGATTATTGTATCGCTTTATTTTGATATATCAAATAGATAAGTTAATCTCACGGAAACTGTGTTATTGGATGACTTCTCAAAATTATTCGTATTAGCTTTGTTGTTCTTGTAGAAATCGGCCAGTCCAAAGAAGTAACGTCCCTCCAAAAGAAAATGCCCGACCCCTGTATTTAAATCAAGGCCTGCTCCTCCAATAATACCATAATCAAATTTGTTATCGGCCATCTTTCCGTATTGGTAATTGATGCCGTTTGTTCGATTACTTGCATCCCAATTAGTACTGAAATTCTCTTTCTCATTTAAAAGAAAAGCTATCTGTGGTCCCATATTTATAAAAAATTGCGTACCCTTATCTTTTCCAAAAGCCAGGTGAGCAAGGAACGGAATCTCAAGATAGTTCATTGCCCGGCTATAGGTGTTTGAATTATCTTCAATCTTTTCTTCCCATCCTCGTTGAGAATAGTTCAATTCCAACTGTGCTCCACATATCATCGCAAAATACTTTTCCGAAATATAACGAGCGGTAAATCCTCCGGCGTAAGCCATATATCCATTTTGTTTGATGGACGGAGTAAAAGATACATTATTATAGTTAGCTCCGGCATTAACACCAATGGAAAGATTGTTTCTTTGTTCACCTAATTGAGCGGCAACGGGAATTGAAAACCCTACTAATAGCAGTAATAAAAAATATTTGTTCATGAGTTATTCGAAATCAAATTTAATTAATTCATAGTTTTTTGAGAAGTTTACGAAGAATATCTTTTTATTGATAAATCCTCCCCAATTGTTTACTCGTTCAAACTTGAATCCAGTTTGAATTGGATGAATGGGACCTATCTGAGACAGATGTTTTTCAAATCCGGTACCCTGTTTTGAGAGCGCATTCAGAAAGAAATATCCCATATCAAATCCCAGCATTCCATATTTGGGGTAAGTATTGATCATATCTTTGCTATACCATTTACGGTAAGAAGATATAAACTTAACAGCTTCCGGCAATAAATTATTTGTGTAAAAGGATGAGTAAAAATAGGTATCCAATGCATAAAACCCAGCCAAATGATCTTTTGTATATGTTTGCCATTCGGGGTAGCCAAACAGATGTATTTTGAGCTCGGGATTCTCTCTTGCCAGTGTTTGTAACTGAGGCAAACATTTTATCAATGTGATATTAGAACCTGAGGTCGGGATAAAAATATTTTCTTTAGTGGTGCTAAGCGTTGTTTTAAGAACCGAAACGCTTGCTGTGGCTTTTACAATTCTGAAAGGTATATTCCGACTATTAAGTTCGTGTTGAAAGCCTTGGATAAATTCTTTCTTTTCTCCATCATTATCATCGGCATCCAGGAATATTACATTTGCAGAGGTGAATTTACGCAGGAAATGTTCATATACTTCAGAATACAAATAGGATTGAGGAGTATTTATCTGAAAAACATCAGGATTATTGAACACCTGATTGTCTTTTGAACTAAAAGGAATAACGAGCTTAATATTATTCTTTTTTGCAAATGCAGATAACGGCTTGATATGATTACTATGCAATGGACCGAAAATAATATTCATATCCTTTAATTCTTCTTTATCTATAATGGAATTAATGGAAGTATGTGCGTCTCCTGAATCGTATGTATAAAGCTCTAAAGAAGTACCGGCCCTTTTTAAACTGTCCACTGCCAGAAGAAATCCTTCGTAAAACTCAACCATACGCATTGACTCGGCTTTCCCTCCACCATTCAGCATAAAAGGTAAGATGATGGCAGCTTTCACCGTGGATAGTTTCTTTTCCTTTGCTTTGCTTGTGTTGAATAATTCGGCATCACTAGGAATCTCTTTTATCTCTTTTTTATCTGCAACGGGTGCTGGATAAGGGATACATATAAGTTTTCCTTTTTTTATTCCGTCTTTTAATTCAGGGTTTGCAGCAACCAGTTCTTCCTGAGTAATACCGTTCTGCTTACAAATACTAAAAATAGTCTCTTTCCTTTTTACCCGATAAATATCCTTGCAATTGGATTTTACTGCCGGTTGTATGGATGATTGGGCTTTGGCTATTTTTGCATTTTCTTCATTCTCAGTTGCAGCTATATTTTCTGGAATGATAATAACCTGACCTGCTTTAAAATTGTCTGTGCTTAGACCAGGATTGGCATCACAAATATCCTTTGCGGATACTTTATATTTTACGGTCAGTCCATAAAGAGTCTCTTCACTTTGTATTGTATGAAATAGCCTGGATTGTTTCTTTGCTTTGTTTTGTGGAATACGAAGTTTCTGTCCGGTATATATCTTTTGATCGCACCCCGGATTTAATTTGATAATGTCTATTGTGGAAACGTTATATGTGCTGGCGATAGAATACAGACTTTGTCCCTTTTCAATTGTATGAAGAAAATAAGAATTATTTTCCTGTGCTGTTGCCGGGAAGCAGGAAAAGCCTGCAAACAGTAAAGCTATGCACAATGATTTAAGTAAATTCATTTGTTTAAATCTCATTTTTATTTTGAATCTGAAAGGAGAAACAAAGGTACAAAAATCTATTATATTCACATTATATAATGAGTTAAGAAAATAATATTCGTTTTTTTTATTAAATAATTCAGCGGGAAACATTAATTTTGCAAATATCCCGTTAGGTATAAATAATCCCTTATCGAGAGAAATAATATGATAGTTTCTATGATTCAAAAAGTTAGTAATATAAATAGCTCTTCTGTTAGAACGAGTTGTCAATTGGCTTTGCTTTGTTTTATTTTATTTCTTTTTTCCACACCTTTGAAGGCACAGGCAAAAGAGATAATAGCGAATCCCATTGGTCGGCAACTTTCTGAAAACGGTAAAACTGTCGAGGGTGATTCTATACATCCCGGAGAACAGTTTACCGGATCTGCCCCTATGGAAGTAGAATTCACTTCCAACGTAACAGATGCTTCATCAACATTGCGTTATGAATGGAAATTCTCGGAAAATGCAGATTTTTCATCTGTTCTGTTTAGCCGTTTTGAGGAAAGTGTTACTTACACTTTCACTACATCGGGAACCAGTTATATTAAGCTTTATATCACAGATACCGAAACCAATGTAACGTACGAATCTGATGCTTTTTCCGTGGTAATCAGTGAATCGGAATTAAAGGTTCCCAATGCGTTCTCGCCTAATGGTGATGGAGTAAATGATGTATTTAAGGTTAATCATAAATCGTTGGTAAAGTTTAATGCTTATGTATTTAACCGATGGGGACAGGAACTATATAAATGGGATGACCCCGATGGTGGATGGGATGGGACATATCACGGGAAAGCTGTAAAAGACGGTGTTTACTTTATCGTTGTCAAAGCAGTTGGATCTGATGGAATTAAGTATAATCACAAAGGAGATATTAATATTCTACGCGGTTTCAGCGGTAGCACTACTACTGGTGGAACAACAGGAGAATAATCAAGGAATATGACTGAAAAAAAAGATCAAGTAAGTGTGTACGGTGCGCGCGTACATAATTTAAAAAATATAGATGTAAATATACCTCGTAACAGCCTCACGGTAATAACCGGATTAAGCGGAAGTGGTAAATCTTCATTAGCGTTTGATACTATATTTGCGGAAGGGCAACGAAGGTATATTGAGACTTTTTCTACTTATGCACGAAACTTTCTAGGCAATATGGAGCGTCCGGATGTTGATAAGATCACCGGACTAAGCCCTGTTATTTCCATTGAGCAAAAGACCACGAACAAGAATCCTCGTTCTACGGTGGGAACTACCACGGAAATATACGATTATCTTCGTCTGCTTTATGCAAGGGCAGGAGAAGCATACTCTTATCTTTCAGGGGAAAAGATGGTGAAGTATACCGAAGAACAGATTCTGAATCTGATTCTAAATGATTATAAAGGGAAAAGAATCTACATGCTTGCTCCGCTGGTTAAATCCAGGAAAGGGCATTACAAAGAACTTTTTGAGCAAATCCGGAAAAAAGGGTATCTGCATGTCCGGGTTGACGGTGATATCAAAGAGATTATGCATGGCATGAAGCTCGACCGCTACAAGAATCACGATATTGAAGTAGTTATTGATAAAATGGTGGTGGGAGACAAAGACGACAAGCGGTTGAAGCAAAGCGTAACTACTGCCATGTTGCAGGGAGAGGGACTAATAATGATTCTGGATGCTCAGACATTGAGCGTTCGTCATTATAGCAAACGGCTGATGTGCCCTGTTACAGGATTGTCTTACCGAGAACCGGCTCCGCATAACTTCTCATTCAATTCTCCTCAGGGGGCATGTCCTAAATGTAAAGGACTTGGGGTAGTCAGTAAGATTGATATCGATAAGATTATTCCCGATAAGAATCTCTCAATTTATGAGGGTGGTATTGTTCCACTTGGGAAACATCGGAACATTATGATATTCTGGCAGATAATCTCTATTCTTGAAAAGTATGACGCTAAACTGAAAACACCTATCAAGGATCTTCCGGAAGATGCAATTGATGAAATTTTAAATGGGTCGGATGAAAGAATAAAGATAGACCGAAGCCTCATAGGATCCTCTTCAGATTATTTCATGTCCTTTGAGGGTGTGATAAAGTATATTATGATGATGCAGGAAAAGGATGCATCTGCCACTGCTCAGAAATGGGCGGACCAGTTTTCTGTAACGGCTGCCTGCCCGGAATGTAAAGGAGCAAAACTGAATAAAGAAGCATTGCATTTCCGCATTCATGATAAGAATATCAATGAACTTTCGTCCATGGATATATCGGAACTGAATGAATGGTTAATGACAGTGGAACAGTTCCTTAGTGAAAAGCAAAAGAAGATAGCTGTTGAGATACTGAAAGAGATCCGTACCCGGCTGAAGTTCCTGCTTGATGTAGGATTGGAATATATTTCACTTAAACGCGCTTCGGCTACTTTATCCGGAGGTGAAAGTCAACGTATCCGTTTGGCTACTCAGATTGGATCTCAGCTGGTGAATGTGTTATACATCTTAGATGAACCGAGTATCGGATTGCATCAAAGAGATAATATGAAACTAATAAATTCCTTAAAGGCATTGCGTGACTCGGGTAACTCAGTTATCGTTGTGGAACATGATAGAGATATGATGCTCGCAGCAGATTATGTGGTCGATATGGGGCCTAAGGCTGGACGCCTGGGTGGAGAAGTAGTCTTTTCCGGAACTCCGGAAGAGATGCTTAAGACAAATACACTTACTTCCCGTTATCTGAATGGGACGATGAAAATAGAGATACCTTCAAAGAGAAGAGAAGGGAACGGGTTAGCTCTTACTCTGAAAGGAGCCAGAGGAAATAACCTGAAGGGTGTTGACGTTGAATTTCCTTTAGGCAAGTTGATTTGTGTTACAGGTGTATCAGGAAGTGGAAAATCTTCATTGATTAATAACACTTTGCAGCCCATTCTTTCGCAGAAATTCTATCATTCATTGCAAGATCCGTTGCCTTATGATTCAATAGAAGGCATAGAAAATATTGATAAGGTTGTAAATGTGGACCAGTCTCCTTTGGGAAAGACTCCCCGTTCAAATCCTGCTACCTATACCGGTGTCTTTTCTGATATCCGTTCCTTGTTTGTAGGATTACCCGAAGCAAAGATCAGGGGATACAAACCGGGGCGTTTCTCATTTAATGTATCCGGCGGACGGTGCGAAGCTTGTTCTGGAAATGGATATAAAACAATCGAAATGAATTTTCTTCCGGATGTCTATGTTCCCTGTGAAGTATGCCACGGGAAACGATATAATCGTGAAACACTGGAGGTTCGCTTTAAAGGAAAGTCTATTGCCGATGTACTGGATATGACGATCAGCCGTGCCGTGGAGTTCTTTGAAAATGTTCCGCAGATATTGAATAAGATAAAGGTACTAGAGGAAGTAGGTTTGGGATATATCAGATTGGGACAACCTTCAACCACACTTTCCGGTGGAGAAAGTCAGCGGGTAAAACTTGCTACAGAGCTTGCCAAACGAGATACCGGGAAAACATTGTATATTCTCGATGAACCAACAACCGGACTCCATTTTGAGGATATCCGGGTATTAATGGGTGTGTTGAATAAGCTGGTAGATAAAGGAAACAGCATCATTGTAATTGAACATAATCTGGATGTGATAAAGATGGCTGATTATATTATTGACATGGGACCGGAAGGAGGAAAGGGTGGAGGAGAACTTCTTTGCTGTGGCACTCCAGAAGAAGTGGCTCTGTGTACAAAAGGATATACGCCAATGTTTTTGAAGAAAGAATTAGAACAATGAAAATAAATAAAACAAATGCGGCACGTTTGCTGGATAAGGCAAAAATAGCTTATGAACTGATTCCTTATGAAGTGGATGAAAGCGATCTGAGTGCTGTACATGTGGCCGCAGAATTAGGAGAGAACATAGATCATGTTTTTAAAACGCTGGTACTTCATGGCGATAAAACCGGCTATTTTGTTTGTGTGGTTCCAGGTGAGAAAGAGGTTAACCTGAAACTGGCTGCAAAGGTTTCCGGAAATAAAAGTTGTGATATGATTCCCATGAAGGAGCTGCTGCCTACTACAGGATACATTCGTGGTGCATGTTCTCCTATAGGGATGAAAAAACATTTCCCTACTTATTTTCACCACACTTGTCTGCAATACCCGCATATCTATGTGAGTGCGGGCCAAAGAGGTTTACAGATCAAAGTTGATCCCAGAGATATAGTTAAGGAAGCGAGGGGAGAGGTCTGCACCCTTTTTACAGAAGAATAATTAATTTATTAATCATATTAAATCCAATTTAAAAAAGAAAATGAAAAAACTACTATTACTGGTTGCCGTACTTTGCTTGCAAAGCAATTTAATGGACTTGAATGCACAAACAAAGAAAGCAAAGTCTGGAGTAAAGAATAATAAAGTTGCAGTACAGCAGGTTAAGAGTGATTTACAAGCAAAGCCTGTAGAAATGAAGAATCAGATTGATTCGATAGCTTACTCTTTAGGACTGGCACAAACACAAGGATTAAAGAATTATTTAATCAACAAAATGGAAATGGATACCACTTTCATGAATGACTTTATTAAAGGACTGAATGAAGGTACTAAGAAGTTAGACAAGAAAGAAAATGCCCATCTTGCAGGGATTCAGATTGGTCAGCAGATCAAGAACCAAATGATTAAAGGTATCAATAAAGAATTATTTGGTGCAGATTCAACAAAAACAATCAATGTAGATAACTTTATGGCTGGTTTCATTGCAGGAACTTTGGAAAAAGGTCAAAAGATGACATTACAGCAGGCACAGGAATATGCTCAAAAGAATATGGAAGCTTTGAAAAACAATTCTTTAGAAAAAACTTACGGAGCAAACAAAGTGGCCGGAGCAAAATTCATGGCTGAGAACAAACTCAAAGAGGGAGTGATAACTACTCCTAGTGGATTGCAATATAAAATTGTAACAGCAGGAACAGGTGAAGTTCCTAAAGCAGAGAGTAAAGTGAAAGTTCATTATAAAGGAACTATGCTTGACGGAACAGAGTTTGACAGTTCTTATAAACGAAACGAACCAGCTACTTTTGAAGCAGGTCAGGTAATCAAAGGATGGACCGAAGCTTTGACCATGATGCCTGTTGGTTCTAAATGGATTCTTTATATTCCTCAAGAACTGGCTTACGGTTCTAGAGAAGCTGGTCCTATCAAACCATTTTCAACACTGGTTTTTGAAGTTGAACTACTTAGTATTGAAAAATAATTAATCATTCATTCCTTTAAATAATTATATATGCTAAAAGGACATCCAAAAGGATTATTTGTTCTTGCCCTTGCAAACATGGGTGAACGATTTGGCTACTACACCATGCTGGCTATCTTCGTACTCTTTATCCAGGCTAAGTTTGGCTTCGAGAAAGATGCTTGTAGTCTTATTTTCTCCAGTTTCCTGGCTTTAGTTTACTTCCTTCCACTGTTTGGAGGTATACTTGCCGACCGCTTTCTTGGATATGGAAAAACAATTATCCTGGGAGTTGTTGTTATGTTCCTTGGCTATTTTCTACTGGCCATCCCCACAGGAGTCAACTTAATGGCTAAGGTGATGATGTTTGGTGCATTAGGATTAATCGCTATTGGTACAGGTTGCTTTAAGGGTAATCTGCAGGCATTGGTAGGTAATTTGTACGACGATCCAAAATACAATTCCAAGCGAGACATGGCATTCAGCATCTTCTATATGTGTATCAACATCGGTGCATTCTTTGCTCCGTCGGCTGCAGGTGCTGTTTACAACCATTTCCTGTCAAAAGCTGGTCTCACTTATGAAGCAAAGATCCCGGCATTGGCACATCAGTTTGCAAATGGAACCATTACTCCGGAAGGATTGCAAAGCTTCAAACAGCTTGCCGAAGCACAGACTGCCGGAGCCAGTGCTAATCTTTCAGCTTTTGGAACCAACTATATTGATAAATTATCTGAAGGATATAACTATGGTTTTGCCGTGGCATGTATCTCTCTGATAATCTCCATGTTCATCTTCCTTGCTTTCCGTAAATATTACAAGAGTGCCGATATTACTGCTCGCGAACAGGAAAAGGCCGACAAAGCTACCGGACAGACCTCTCACGTTGAAGAACTCTCTCCTGCAGAAACCAAACAACGTATTGTTGCTCTGTGCCTTGTGTTTGCAGTTGTTATCTTCTTCTGGATGGCATTCCACCAGAACGGATTAACATTAACCTGGTTTGCCCGTGACTATACAAACAGTGCAGTAACAGGATTAGGCCGAATCGGGTTCCGCTTGCCGGCTATGGTAATGATGATTGTTGCATTCTACGGAATCTTTGGGTTTACTCAGGCAAAGAAAATGGGAGCAAAGATAGCAAGTACCGTTGCTTTTGTAATAGGTGCAGCCGGAGCGTATGCTTACTATACAGGCATGCCGGAAGTAATTAATATTACTCCTGAAATTTTCCAGCAGTTCAACCCATTCTTCATTGTCATTCTTACACCGGTGGCTGTAGGCTTGTTTGCCATGCTTAACAGTAAGGGAAAAGAACCATCTGCACCTCGTAAAATTGGTATGGGTATGTTTATTGCTGCCCTTGCCTTTATCTTTATGGCTGTAGGTTCTATAGGTCTGCCTACTCCAGATGCTATTGCGGCAACCGGTGGAGTAAGTGATGTTTTAGTTTCACCAAATATGTTGATTGGAACTTACTTCATGCTTACCATTGCCGAATTGTTCCTTAGTCCGATGGGATTGAGCTTTGTTTCCCGCGTAGCTCCTCCAAAATACAAAGGACTAATGCAAGGTGGCTGGCTGGCTGCAACTGCTGTAGGTAACTACTGCGTTGCCATTATCGGTCACTTGTGGGGCATACAGTTATGGATGATGTGGGGTGTACTGGTTGTACTCTGTGTATTATCAGGAACATTCATCTTCTCAATTATGAAGAAGCTGGAAGCTGTTGCAAAGTAAATCTGTAAGATATAAGGTCGGAAGAAGTTCCGGTTAAATAAAAGAAGGTGTCCCAAAAGGATACCTTCTTTTGCTTTATACACCTATCTGTCGTCTTGTCTACCGATATAAATTATTCACCTGTAAATTTCGTTTTTTCGTGAATAAATTCAGATCATAGGCGAATAAATAAAAATCATTCTTCAAAGAATAAGTCTTCTTGGAATAAACTACTATCTCTACTCTCCAATTAGTATTAATTTTATAATTAGATAACTTTAGAAAAGGTTATTTTATACAAATGTCATAAACAAGCTATCATCTATATTGTTTCCTAATTACAGGATTATTTTCTGTCTATAATAGAACCTGATTAACTGTTCTGCTGATAGCTACAGTTAGTGCTAAATTTAAAATTCGTTTGGAAATGCAGCTCGGATTTTAAATTTCTCTATAAATCATTATGAGTAGGTGAATTTTAGCCTCGATTAATGTTCTCTAATGTAACTATCCAGAAGGATAGCGGCTTAATTAGTCTTTACACTATTAACTATTCTCAATCAAATTCTGTCTGTGTGATAATTTGATATTTTTCACATCATGCTATATCATTCCCTGTTCGTTCCTTTCTTGAATTTTTAGTTTAAGTATATAACGAAATTAGAAACAAAAACATATTATTCCATTAAACATTAAGCCATATGAAAAAATCTACATTTCTCATCGTTTGCGCTTTCTTTGTTTCGTTGGCTGTCAGTGCAACAGATGTCACAACAGGTATTACCACAAATACTACATTTACGGCTGACAAAAGTCCGTATGTGATTGTGAATAATATCAGTGTAAATAATGGAGTCACTTTGACAATAGAACCCGGAGTAACTGTCAGTTTTAATTCCGGAAGATACCTTCATGTTTTGGGAACATTAAATGCTAACGGAGCCACTTTTACAGGTAATGCTGGTGTAACGAAAGGGTTTTGGGACGGTATTTATGTCTCATACGAATACTATAATGAAATAGGAAGCGTAAATTTAAATAATTGCACGATTGAATATGCTTCCAATTTATATGTGCGGAAAGGTCAGATGACACTGAATAAATGTACGTTGAATAATTTCAGTGGCTCAGTTCGAATTAGCGATCAGGGTATATTGAATATCGATAGCACGAAAATTTCTAATACTAATTTTCCCATCACATATTATGGGGATGGCGTGATAAATTCTGGAAAAGGAATCGTTTTTACAGATAATGCTTATAATTATGTGGATATCGATTTTTACTCTGTGACACATGATTTTCATCTGAAGAATTTTGGATATCCATATTACAATGATAACAGCATCCAGGTTAGTGAAACCGGGACGTTGAGACTTGATCCAGGGGTAAACCTGCAGATAGCTCATACGGAAATACAAATTCACGGAAAACTGAAGGCTATTGGAACAAAAGATAATCCCATTGTTTTTGATAAAACACCGGCGGCTAGTTACTGGGCAGGGATGAATATTCTGAATAGTTCTGTTGATACTGCCTGCATAATGAAAAATTGTATTTTTAAGAATGCAATATACGACTATGAATATTATGCTGCAATGGAAATTGAAAACGCATCGCCTGTTATCGACAGTTGCCGGTTTGTAGGGAATGCCTATAACTTATTGATTACAGGAGTCAGCAAACCAACCATTTCCAATTGTGTGTTTGGACCTTCCACTGTTGCAAACGGAGAAGCACGTAACATCACAATGGATTTGAATGCAAATCCGGAATTTACGAATGATTCCATTCAGTTTAATGACAAAGAGATACGAGCTATAAAAATAAAATCTGCCGATGTGTCAGGTGATGCCCGGCTGAAAAAGATATCTTTCATTGGTTTAAACAATATTTCTTATTGTTTGTATGATAATAGTACTGTTACTGATGCTGCTTCGCTGGTAATAGATCCGGGAGTGGTCATTAAATGCAGATACCCATATTCACAGATTACGGGAAACGGAACCATTACCGGCATTGGTACTGTTGCCGAACCTATCATCTTCACCAGCATTGCAGATGATACCTATGGTAATCCAGCCGATTCTCAGAACGATGGAACACAGACTATAGGTACAAGTACAGGAGGTAGAATATTTCTGTATAGCACAGCACTCTCAAAATTAGAAAACTGGAAATTTAACTATGCCGGATATTATTCAAATAACTGGGCTGTTTACGTTAAGAACAGCAATATTGTGAATAAATGCGAGATTAAAAATTCATATAACGCAGTTTGGTTTACAGGAAATGCTCAGGTAACAAATAATAGTTTTGTAAACATCAGCCAATATCCTATCGGATATTCTGTGAGCACAGGAACTCCGGATCTGCAAGGAAACACGATTACCAATGTGGGATACACCGGTATTCAGCTGGATGGTGTGGAAGACGATTCGCCCACGCTAAAAAAGATGAATTTCGCTGGATATACTAATTTGCCCTACATTCTTACACACACTGTAACTATTAACGAAGGGAATGTTTTAACCATTAATCCGGGAGTTGTAATAAAGTCACAACAAAGTTGGGCACGGGCTTTCTTGATTAATGGGGCGGTAAAAGCTATAGGTCAAAAAAATGATAAGATTATTTTTACTTCCATTAAGGATGACTCAGCCTGGGGCGATACTAATAATGATGGTACAGGGTCAGTGCCCGGTAATTCAGATTGGTATGGGCTAGAGTTTACAGGCACAGCAAGCGATACGGAAAATATTCTGCGGAACTGTGAAATCAGATATTCCGGAGATACCTATTATTATCAGTCTCCAATAGCGATAACAGATTGTCATGTGTTGTTGGATTCAGTAAAAATTAATTTTTCCTATCAATGTGGAATCTCAATTTTGGGGAGTGCTAATCCGGAAATAAAAGATTGCGAATTTTACAATATAAATTGGGAACCCATAAATATGGATATGTTTGCCAATCCTACTTTTACGGGTAACAATAAGCTTGCAAATGTTGCAGATATTGCTATCAGACTTAGGGAAGGGGTAGTAAGCGGAACTGTCCCGGTACGTAGCTTTGCAGGATACAATCCCATTACTTATTCATGGTATGATGATGCCTTGACTGTTAATGACCAATTGACGATCCCTGCCGGACTTACATTTAAAGGTCGCGGACGTTGGAATATAAGCGGAAAATTAAATATTCAGGGTACAGCAGACAAGCCAGTCGTATTTACTACCCTGGAAGATGATGTGTATGGTAATCCCAAAGATTCACAACAAAATGGAGCAGGAACTACTTATAACAACGGTGGCTATTTTATATTTTACGATGCGGCGAATGATTCCAGCACCATCGATCATGCCATTTTCCGTTATTCTACTACAATTCCAATTCAATTAAATAATGCTTCACCTACTATCAAGAACTGCACGTTTGAAAACTTTGGAAGAGATGGAATTTCACTTGCAGGAACAAGTTCACCTGTTATCAATAACTGCACATTTAATAATGTAAGTTTCCCATTTACTACCTCTTTGCTCACTTATCCAAGCTCTGCAACGGGAAATGTCATTTCGGGCACTACCGGCAAAGCCATTCATGTAAACGACGAAACATTAACCCAGGATGCCACTTTAGCAAAACGTAATTTTGCTGGCATAACCAATATTCCATATGTTTTCAGTCATTATACTGTTGGTACAGCTGCAAAGCTTACTGTAGAACCGGGTGTAGTGTCTAAATTCCAGGATTATGGTTATATGAATGTGCAAAACGGGATAATAGCAATCGGTGGTAGTACACCCGATAGTGTTATTGTGTTTACATCAGACCGGGATGATTTCTACGGAGGTGATACTTATAATAATAATGACGCCGATCTGCCCTGGAATTATTCCTGGCAGGGTATCTATTTTTATAACGAAGCTATTGATGATAACTGCGTGTTGAAAAATTGTATTTTCAAATATGCTTCTTATCCCGATTCACGTGGAGCTGTTACGTTAGATAACGCATCGCCTGCCATTCGGAATTGTAGGTTTGATAAAGGCTATCATGGTATAATAAGTAACAATGCTTCGTTACCCGTTATATCAGACTGCGACTTTATAGAAACGGAGCCAAATCGTGGATATGCAGTCTGGAATAAAACGGCAAGTAACACGGTTACAGCCACTAATTGCTGGTTTAACTCTGCCACCGGGCCAAAACACACTTCCAATCCTTCCGGAACAGGCGAACGTGTATCGGATAATGTGACGTTTACCCCCTTTATAACGCAGCTTGCTAAAGCCGAATTGGGCGATGTAAGTTTAAACGGCACAATCAATCCTTACGATGCTTCTCTGATTTTACAACATGCTGTTTCTAATATCATACTAAATTCAGCACAGCAAAAAGTTGCAGATGTTAGCAAAAACGGCTCTATTACTGCATACGATGCATCCATGATTTTGCAATACAACGTTGGACTGATTGCTGTATTTATGCCAAGTCCAAACATGATGCTTCGAAATGCACCCGAAAGCAATTTACTGACAGATATTGCCTTAGCAAAAATACAACCCACTCAAAAGAGCGGACAATTTACTATCCCTGTTTTGCTGACTACAGCAGATCAGATTAAATCTCTTGATATGAAATATTCTTTCAATCCGGAGCATATTAAACTGATTAGTATTAATGCAGGCAAACTGAATCCTAATATAACGTTAGCTCAGACCACGCTAACTGATAATGGCTCGTTGTCACTTTCAATGGCTTCTGCTTACGATCTGGCATTGAACCAAGATACAATTTACATGATTTTCCAATTGAAGAATCCACAAATTAAAGAATCGAATTTTAATTTGATTAATGCAATAGCCAATGAAACTCCTGTTGTATCTAGTACATCAAACATTATTATCGGATCAGAAGTTATCACTGGTTATGAAACAGTCAATGCAGATAAACCGATAAATATTTGGGTCGATGCAGACAATATAAATGTGGAATATTATACTCAACAGCCGGTTAAAGATCTGAATATCCGTGTTCTGGATGTTTCGGGTAGAACTTTAGCTTTACGGAATTTTAAAGAAATAGGTTTAGGGAAACAAGTAATGCAAATTCCGTTGTCTGATTTGGGTAATTCGCAAAAAGGCGTTTATGTGATAGAGGTAAATGTCGATAGTAGAAACTTCACTAAGAAATTGGTAATTAACTGGTAATGAAGATGAAAATCTTTTTACTGATTTTGATTATCAGGAAAAATTAAGAGTTTCAATAATTAAACAACTACGACAATGAAAAAGCATATAATATCCACAATTATCCCTTGCATCTGCATGCTATTGTTCAGTATGCTTCCAGTGGAGAAAATAGTTGCGCAAACAGTCGGATTTAGTGTCCCCAACACAACAGTAATTGAAAAGGATACTTTTACCATTGCTGTTAATGCCGATTCGCTGCTTACCGGAAAAGGAATTTATGCGTATAAATTCGGTTTTACGTATAATTCTTCCTATATAGAATATCTGGGAATTGATTCGCTAGGAACCGTATTAAAAAGCTGGGGACTTCCTACAGTTAATAGTTCTAAAGCCGGGAAAATTTATATTGCCGGAGCCGGAACACAACCGCTCACAGGCGACGGAAAAATGTTCTATCTTCGTTTTCGTTCCATAAGAGGGGGATATACTTACCTTGAAAATATTCCTTCGTTCAGTATGCTGAACGAAGGAAAACCTTCCATGACATTTAAGTATGGGTATGTTCAGAGTAGTTCAATTTCTTACCCTGATATCTATCCAGACAGCCGGGAATTGTATGTGGGAGAAAACGTTCAGATGTCGGCTTCGGGAGGAACTAAACCATATACTTTCGGAAGTGCTGATGCAGGAATTGCCTCGGTAGATGCCAGTGGTAAAGTTACAGCAGTATCTCCGGGTACAACTAAGATTTTCGCCACTGATGCCAAAGGGAATGTTAATTATACAACCGGAGTTATTGATGTACGGGGAGTAAAATTAAGTATCGTAAACAGCGGAACGCAATTGCTGGATACTTTTTATTTGCCAGTCCGTATAGAGATTGCTCCCGGTACCAAGATCTATTCCGGTAGTTTTGAATTATCATTTAATACCAATCTGCTAGGAATAAAATCAAATATTCAGGCCGGAGATTTTACTGTCTCATTGCAAAACAACGCTGCCGCCAATCTTATTAAAGTCTCTTTTGCTTCTGCAACTGGTTTGACCGGCTCGGGTATATTGTGCAAATTAGCCATGAAATCTGTGAACAGCGGTACTCATACGGTGAATATCCAGAATGTACTTTTCAATGAAAATATCAAGGCATTCACTTATTCGGGAACTGTAGGAGTGGAGTGTAAACCTTGCGAAAAAGTGCTGGGAATGATACCCCAGAACGGACAGGACAATCTTAATTCTTCCTATTTCGATCTGTATTGGCAGCCTTCTCTCAATACGCGTTATTACAATCTTTTCCTATGGGAAGATGGCACAACCATGCCTACCAGTCCGTATCTGTCCAATATTTATTCAACAAGCACACGAGTGTATAATTTGAAGCCAGGAGTGAAGTATCATTGGAAAATTGTTTCCATAAACGAATGCTCTACGGCGGAAAGTGATGTGCAAGCTTTTACCACTAAATTCTTACCCGACCTTATCGTTACTGATATTAAGGCTCCAAAGGATATAGAATCAGGGAGTAAATTTACGGTAAGCTTTACTGTGAAAAACATTGGCCAGACAGCTACTGTAGCATCACAATGGATGGATGTAGTGTATTTCTCAACGGACTCAACGATGAATGGTCCGAAAACACAGCTGATGACGAAATACAATATGGGACAGTTGGGCATAAATGAGAGCTATACGCAATCTTATGCCATAACTATGCCAACAGAATATAGCGGAAAGTATTATTTGTTTGTAAAAGCAGATTACCAGGGTTCACTTACAGAATTGTCCGAAAATAATAATATGAGTCGTTTTGCCGATTCTATCATGGTGGTATTAAAGCCATTTCCTGATATAATGGTAAAAGATATTCAGGCAGCTGGTACTTCGCTTATTCCGGGAGATTCGTTGCAGATAAGCTGGAAAGTACAGAATATCGGTGTAGCTCCTGCTTTGGGAGGCTGGTCAGAGGGGATAACCCTTGTCTCTGCTTCCGGGAGGAGAGTTGCGCTGAACCCTTCACCTGTATGTAGCACCGATTTGGCTGCAGGTGCCACCCTCGATAGAAGCTTCAAATTCACAGTCCCCGACGTGCTTCGGTTTTCCGGGATTGCCAATATTGAAGTGGCGCTTTATCCCTCAAGTTCGTTGATTGAACATAGCGGAACTGATGCAAACAACAAAGCCCTGTCTGCAAATACAGTGACAGCAGTTGATTATCTGTTCCTTGATGTGGCAACTTCAACACTGTCTGAGGGGTCTACTAGTCCGGTTCGATGTGTTATTACCCGGAGCGGTGATTTCTCGTCCGCACTTCGGGTTAATATCAGTCCTTCTCTAAGCGGGCAGATAACCATCCCAACATCGGTTGTCATTCCTGAAAATATGTCTTCGGAGATATTCAACTTCACGGCAATTGATAATTCGATAGTTGATGGTCCGAGATTTGTGGACATATCTGTTTCGGCAACATCTTACCGTGGTGCTAAATCAAGCATACAGATACTTGATAATGAAGCTACGGAACTGAAAGCTTCACTGAATAAGACCGTTGCCAACGAAGGCGATACGCTGAAACTGAAGATAAGCAGGAATCTGATTACCAATCAGCCGCTTACGGTTTATCTCTCAACGGATAAAAACAGTCAATGGCTGTTCAACAATGCTGCAACAATTCCGGCAAACGATTCAGTTGTAATTGTACCAATTTACGTTTACGATGATTCTACGCCCGAACTGAGTGAAACTGCTACTATCACAATCAGTTCCGGAGGATTTGTGTCGGGAACTGTATCGGCAATAATCAATGATAACGATATGCCTAAGCTGGAATTCACACTGAGTGCGGATACTGTGCAGGAAGCATCGGGTATGTATGCCACTACAGGAATAATCCGAAGAACACCTTTGGAAGGTAATATAACGATTAATTTTACGGCATCTACTCCTAATGCACTGATTTTCCCGGCTACCATTACCATTCCTTCCGGTACAGAAGAAGCACGCTTTAATATTGGTGTGGTAGATAACAGCGAGGTAGATGGCTATCGGAAAGTAGACATTACAGGAGCCGTATATGTAAAATCGTGTAGTTGTAACTCTACACCTGAAAACGGAGGTGTGGTAATTAAAAGTCTAGTAATAGCCGATAACGATGGACCGGCATTATCGGTAAGCGTTAATCCTCTTTCTGTTTTTGAAGGAAGAGTCAATGCGGGGAAACTGATTATTACACGAAATACGGAAACCTCTCATAGCTTGAATGTAGCTATTTCGTATAACGACCCAACAGAAGTTGAGATTCAGCAGACAGCCGTCATTCCTGCCGGACAAAAAAGTGTGGAGGTACCAATTACTACCATAAATGATGGAGTTGAGGATGGTAATCAGGCTGTCAACATAACAGTGCGTTCTGATGGATTTGTTTCCGGATTCTGCATCCTGTATGTTACCGACCTGAATAAGCCCGATTTCGTGATAGAAGGTGTCAAGGTAAGCAAATCTACCGCTGTAACCAGTGAAACCGTTCTGGTAAGCGGGAAACTGAAGAATAATGGCTATCTGAATGCACCGATGGGATCTAAAGTTGCATTCTATTTGTCGAAAGACGATTACGTAGATGCCAGTGATGTATTGCTGGGTACTTATACCACTTCGGCTCAGCTTTTAATGAACGATTCTGTTTCGTTCAGTGAGAATGTAGCTTTACCTGCAAAAACAGGAACATATAAACTCTTAGCTTATGCCAATCCGGGTAATGTAGTAAACGAACTGGTTTACACCAACAACACGGCTAATCCGGTATCAATGACACTTGTACCGGAGTATACTGCCACAGCAGTGGTTGATTTGACTCAGTTCCTGCCCAATAAACCGATTGAGATTTATGGAAAGGCTACGAAGGTAAATAAGCAGCCGGCAGGAAATGTCAATGTGGATGTTTATCTGCTCTGTAACGGAATGCGGAAAGACTTGAAGGCGCTGACTGATGATCAGGGCAATTATAAGATTCAGTTTACTCCGTTACCCGACGAATCGGGACATTTTGACGTTGGTGCATGTTTCCCGGACGAAGCGTTGACCGATGTTCAGGACTCATTTGATATACTGGGCATGAAGCGTACTTCCAGCGACTACATTACCTGGCTGACAAAGATTGGCCAACCATTGAACGGAACGCTTCAGATAAAGAATACCAGTAATATTGAACTGAAAAATGTTCAGATGAAAATAGCTCAGCTACCTGAGGGATGCACGCTTACGGTAAATCCTATTGCTGTTCTGTCAGGGAATGCCACTGCCGAATTTAGTTATACCATTCTTGGCACAGTACGCAGCAAAACCACCGATTATCAGAAACTGGATTTTGTATTGAGCTGTGACGAAGGTGCTAGTATCGGATATAATGCATATTATTATTGTCAGGAGCAGGAAGCGTTTCTCGAAACAAGTCCTTCAAGTATCAATACAACTATATCTAAAGGATCTACTAAGTATCTGGAGATTAGCCTCACCAACAAGGGTGCCGGAGAAACCGGAATTGTACGCTTATCGCTCCCGAAAGTTAATTTCATGAGTTTAACCAGTGCTGATTCCATAGCCAATATCAAGCCATCTGAAAGTGTAACAATCACCCTGAAGATGACTGATACGGATCTGCTGCTGAATACACCGGTAAACGGCTCAATTGCCATTAACTGCGAACACGGTAAGGGAATTGCATTACCTTATAAGCTCGAAGCAGTTTCAGAAGCCAGAGGAAGCCTGAGCATTGATGTTATTGACGAATATACTTATAACACCACCGAGGCTCCTCATTTAAAGAATGCTCATGTAGTTGTAAGGCATCCATACAGCGGAGTTATCGTTGCGGAAGGATTCACTGGTACCGACGGAATATTCAAGGCTGACAGTATTCCTGAAGGATATTATTCGCTAACCGTTGAAGCCGATAAGCACGACGGTTACCGTAACAATATCATTATCGATGCCGGAAAGGTTCTGTCTCAAAGTATCTTTATCAGTTTCCAGGCCATTACGTATACCTGGGAAGTGGTACCTACTCAGATTGAGGATGAATACAAGGTAGATCTGATTATGAAGTTCGAAACCAATGTTCCTGCACCGGTCGTTGTGATGGAAATGCCCGACGTGATGCCAAAACTGGTAAACGATGAAACTTACCCGTTTATGGTTACGCTCACTAACAAGGGACTGATCACTGCAGTGGACGTTACTTTAACCCTGCCTACTGATCCTGAATATGAGTTTATTACCAACTTTACGAAAATGGATTTGCTGGCACAGCAATCTATTCAGATTCCGGTAGTAATGAAGCGAAGAGCAGCGGGTAGTCTGCTTACCGGAGTCTCCAAAAGAGCAGATGGCAATTGTTACGATGTTGTTGTCGAAATACACGGCTTCTATTGTGGTAAGGATAAAAAATGGCATCAGGGCGCTGTGTTATTTAAATATGAAGGCAGAGTTTGTTTGGGCACCGGCTGGACAGCTCCTTCCGGAGGCGGTGGTGGCGGACCTTCTTTAGGCGGAGGTGGAGGCGGATATGTATATGTTGTGCCTTCAAATAATAATTCTACTGTCTCTGTCAACAATGTATACGAATGTGATAATTGTATGATGGATCTGGCTTTGGCTATACTTGGCTGCGATCCTGGACTTATCGGTAAGATATCGGGTGTTATTTCCTGTCTGAAATCCTTTGGTGATGAAGACGGAATTACAATGACCGATGTTATTACCTGCGGTATCGGATTTACTCCGGCCGGTTGTGTTCTGGGACTTGGACAAGCCATCCTCTCTTGCTGGGGAGACCCTCCGCTGCTTCCAGGCAGTACTCCTCCTGCTTCTCTGAGAGCAGCTGTTCCTAAGCCATTAATGCCGCCAATTCTGAAACAGGCATTTACTGATCTGCTGTGGGCATCGTATAGCGCTGACGCAGAGAAGAAATGGATGGATGAGGTTACCGGAATGAAGGATATGTACAAACGGGTTAACTTTGTTGATTTTGCCAGCGCAGTTAATTCCTTTACTATCTATAAAAAGAAGATCACTTCGGGTGATATTGAAACAATTAAGCAAAAGCTGAACGGAACCGATATTCTGACAACAGAGATAGAATCTTTTGCTGCCCGCTGGAACCGTACGATGGATGCTCATAGTCAGGGTGTATACACACCGAATAGCAGTTTCCCGGATATTATCAATAACGATTCCTTGTCAACGTATGTTCATCGGGCCGATTCCGCACGTAACTACGCTATTGGAAGAGGTTATTCCGATGTTCGTGATATGGTAAATACTGCTTATACCACGATAAAGGAGCAGACCGAAGAAGGCAAGAAATCAGTTTGCGCTTCGATTACATTGCAGATCTCACAGAAACTGACGATGACCCGCGAGGCGTTTGAAGGTACTTTGACCATCAACAATGGAAATACCCAGAACGCAATGACCAATCTCAAGCTGAATCTGGAGATCAAGAACAACAAGGGAGTGCTTTGCAACGATCTCTTCCAGATCAATACCAAAGCACTGAGTATCCTCACCGGAATCGATGGAACCGGATCGCTTGGAGCAGGACAGAAGGGTAGTGCCACTATTCTCTTTATTCCGGAGAAAGGCGCAGCTCCTCAGGTAGCAACAAGTTACTCGTTTGGTGGTTCGTTCTCATACATAGATCCGTTCAACGGACTGGAAGTTACCAAACAACTCTTCCCGGTTTCGCTGGATGTAAATCCTAGTCCCGATTTGTTCCTGCACTACTTTATGCAGCGCGATATCCTGGGAGACGATCCGCTTACGGAAGCCATTGAACCAATTGTTCCCGCCGAACTGGCACTGATGATTCAGAACGACGGATACGGACAGGCAACCAAAGTGCGTGTGGAATCAGCTCAACCTGAGATTATTGAAAATAAGAAAGGACTGGCTATCCATGTGGCATTAATAGGCTCCAACCTCAACGGACAACCGCGTCAGCTTGGTCTTACCAACATCGATTTCGGAAATATCGCACCTAAGTCAACCGCAATTGGTCAATGGTGGTTTACTTCTGATTTGCTGGGACATTTTGTTAACTACGAAACACGTGTGGTACATTGCAACAGCTTTGGCAATCCCGATCTGAGCTTGGTCAGCGGAGCAAAACTGCACGAACTGATCCGCAGTATACGTGTGTACACCGGCGATGATGGCATCAATGATTTTCTGGTAAACGAAGTACAGGATTCAAAAGAAACTCCGGATGCAATCTATACCTCCAATGGTGTTGTACTTCCGGTAACTCCTGTCAATTCAATTGCTATCAGCGGGGCACTGTCATCACCCGAGTATGAACTGGAACTGCAGGTTAACCCTAAATTGTATGGCTGGAATTACGGAAAAGTAACTGATCCTACTGCCGGACGCTACAAGATTGTAAGCGTAACGCGTGTAAGCGATAGCAAAGTGCTTCCTACAGACAATGTATGGCAAACACATGTTACCTTGCCCGATGGCGGTGAACCTGTTTACGAAAACATGATTCATTTTACGGATGAGTTTTCTACTGTTCAGTTAACTAAATACAAACTTAAATTTGTACCGGACAAAGTCAATCCGCCTACAGTACTGCGCATAGAAAATGTTCCTACATCGGTAATAAATACCCGTCTGGCTTCGGTTAGGGTAGTATTTGAATCCCCGGTCAACGGATCAACATTTACGTTTGAAGATATGACTTTGCGCGCTCAGGGAGGAGACAACCTGATGAACAATACGGTAAAGGTTACGGAAATAAATTCAACTACGTTTGATGTGGATATTTCACCCGTAACATTGCCCGATGGTTATTATGTACTCACTGTGCAAACAACAGGCATTACCAATCTCACGGGTGAAAAGGGAACGCTTGCCAAACAAGCTACCTGGTCACAGTTCACTAATACGCCGGCAGTTCAGGAAATCATAGGTTTGCCGGCAAACGGAACTGGCGCATCCTTTGATAACCTGATGATACGCTTTACCGTTCCCGTTGATGCTGCAACCTTTACAGCCGATCGTCTGATCTGGACTAAGAATGGAAAGAGTGTTACCGGTGCTGTTACCATCACGGCAATGGATTCCGAAGGAAAGCTATTTAAGCTTCTGGGCCTGAATAACATTATGACGGAAGATGCATCGTATGGCTTAACGGTTGATCTGCTTCAAATCAAATCGAAGACAGGTGTATTGGGTATGCTCAATTACTCTGTGAACTGGAAGACAGATACACAGGGACCAAAGATCAGCGAAATTACCTTGAAAAATGAAGGTGGCTTCGACGCTCAGCACATCACTGCCATTGAAGTGAAGTTCAGCGAACCGATTACCGGATTGAGTCTCGCAATGATAGAACTGTGGAAAGACTCTCAGCAACAGCCTATTTCGCAGGTAAACATCACCAAAGAGAACGATTCCACTTATCTGTTGACTCAATTCCGCCTGCTGACCTATTATGAAGGAGTTTATACTCTGAAAATAAATAAGGCCAATATTGCCGATATGGCAAATAACATGTCATCGGGAACCGAGGAACGTACCTGGACTGTAAACAGAAGTGCTCCGCCTGCTGTTACGGAGATGAATATATCTCCCGATATGGGTTACTCTTCCAGCGATGGAATCACATCGACCACGCAAGTGAAAGTATCGATGAAGGTAAATGCACCCAATTCCCGTATAAAGCTCTATTACAGCAGTTTCGGAACATCGACCTTACTTACCGATACCTTACCTGCTTCTACCGGATTGCTTACCTTGCAAGTATCTATACCTAGCTCGGGAAGCATGAAGCTACAGGCAGAATGTGTAGATCCGTTTGGAAATACGTCGCTTACAGAACTTCCTATTTACATTGACGATACGCCGTTGTCAGCCAATTGGAACAATATTCCTACCACTGTTCAGCGCATGCATCCGGCTTCGGTTCTGTTGGACTTCTCAGATAAAATCCTGAATGAAAATATATTGAAGGATAATCTGGTAAGCCGGTTAAATGGCACTGTAACCAATGTAAATTCACTCACGGTAACCAGGAATAGTGATACACAGTACTTAGTTGGTAACTTTGGAAATGTGGGCGTTGAGTCGGGTGGAACCTTCTCTATCTCTGTAAATACTGCTAATCTGAAGAAGTATTTAAGCGGTAAAACAGGAACCTTGTCACCCGAAGCTCAATGGAGCCTGAGAGGAAATACCGCTCCTGTAGCCGATGCCGGAACAGACCAGCTTATCACAGATCAGAGTCCGGTTGTTATATTGGATGGTTCTAAATCGTTTGATGCAGACAATGATGGACTGACTTATCTCTGGACTGCCCCCGAGGGAATCACACTGAGCGATGTACATGCTGCCAAACCGGCATTTATAGCTCCGAAAGAGAACAGTCAGTTAATCTTCAGTCTGATTGTAAACGATGGAATTGTCGATTCACAGTCTGATGAGGTAATGATAAATCTGATCAGAACAAACATTGCAAATCCGGAATCGGGCAGTAGCTTACTGGGAATATATCCAAATCCTTCGAACAATGAGTTTACGCTGAATGTTAGCGAACCAACTTCCGGAACATTGAATGTGCGCATTTACAACAATGTGGGTCAGCTTGTCTATATGGAAAACAGAACACACGACGGAAAGCCACAGCTCTATAAGTTCGATAAACTGAAGCTTACTTCCGGATTGTATTTTGTAAATGTAAAAATAAACAATACCAAACAGTTGGGATTAACCAAATGGATCAATATGGATAAATAGGGCTATTGTTAATTGAGTAGATTTCATAATGAAGAAGAGACCGTCTTAATATTAATTGAAGACGGTCTCTTTTGTTTTACAGGTACCCCACAAGCTTCCGGCCGGTATCTTTTTCCGGATAATGTTTCATCAGAATCCATGAACGCCCTGCCTGCCTTTACTGCTATTCCCAGACCTCGTCCAAAACATTGAAGCTGGGGCATTCCTTCACCCTTTCAGACGGCTCAATAATGCCGTCGTAGTTCTTGTCCGGACTCAGGTCTCTGTGGCCAACTACCCTTGAGCCCGGGAATTGTTTCAGTAACTTGCTAACCAGGGCGTGCAGCGCAATCTGCTGAGAGAGCGTGCGGGTATCAGCAGGCTTGCCGTTGGCGTTCAGTCCACCTTCGTAGCAGATGCCTATTGATCTGGCATTATACCCCCGGGCATGAGCTCCTGTCTCGTCTAAATTGCGCATAGGTTCCACCTTTCCGCTCTTGCGGATGTAGTAATGATAGCCCCAAGAAGAGAATCCTCTTACCTTGTGGGCTGCGTTGATGTCCTGGGCTGTTATGTCTCTGTCAATTCTCGTTGCCGAGCAATGTATCACTATCAGATTTATTTCTCTCATTTCTTTCTGTCTGTTATTCATCCCCGTTGGTGGGGGGATCTACCTTTTAACTCTTTGTCTGTTACCGGCTTTGCCGTTATTTACTTTCAATGCTGCCCGAATTGCAGCAAGCTAATTGTACTAAAATAAGGAGAAATCCCTGTATAAAGAGATTTCTCCTGTATTGGTTATTTCCTTTCCTTACAAACTGTAACCAGGCATTGCCCTTTTAAAGCGGTATTAAGCTGAGCATTCAGCGTAATAATTTCCTGATACATCTGCTTCACCTTTTCAGAAAGTTCAAAGTAATCCTTTTCAAACCGGGTAACCTGTTCCATCAGATATTCAAACTGACTTTTCACCAGGTCGGTAAAGTCCTGCATCTCCTTGGCATCCTTCTTTTTCAGAAAAGGAAGAACTATTTGCAGTATATTTACAATTCCATCTATAATTTTCATCCTTCTTGCTTTTTTATTGATTTCTACCCGAACTTACTTACACATTGGTGGTTACCTTCACCGGCAACTTCGCCACTTGCGCATAGTTAAGCGTTTTTTGCATATTGGTGAGCAATTTACCCGGACGGAAGGAAATTTTGGTCCCGCGGATCATTGTAGGGATAAACTCTTTCTCTTTTGCAGCGCCGTGGCTTCTCACCCCAATCTGAAAACTGCCAAAGTTACCCAGGCGAACAATCTGACCATTAGCCAACCCCTTATTCATTGAATCAAGCACACTCTCCAGCACCGCCGATACATCCGCACGGGTTACAGTACATCGTCCGTTTACCTCTTCGCAAAGCGAATCAAAATCCATCTCACCATACGCCTGTGCATGTGCGTAATACTTTCCTGGTTCCGCGCTCTTAGCCGGATTCTTTCTCAAAACAACAGAATACTTAACACTCATTTTTTTTACATTTTAATTGATTAATACTTCGGTAAAGAGCTCTTATCCTTTCTTGTTAACACTACAAATATAAGGCACTTTGGGTAGAGTAAAACAGTTAAATGCATTAGAGTGCATTATAGTGAATTAGTTACAACTCTATGTCGTTTTATTGCTGTTAAACCTTTGAAAAAAGGGCATAATTTAGTATATTTACAGTAATAAAATAAAAAAGTATTTATGATAAAAACGGAAGAAGTATTTGAAATTCGTGCCTACACCAAGGCAGAACTTGCCTGTCTTTACAATCCCGGCCAGACCATCCCTTGCGCCCTGCGTACACTTTCTCGCTGGATTGCCGGCAACAGTCAGTTAACAGCCGAGCTTTCCGCTTTGGAATATAATCATCGTAACCGCATTTATACGCCACGCCAGGTTAAGGCTATTGCAGATTATCTGGGGGAGCCTTAGAAACTTATCCCTCGGTGTTATCCCTTTGTTTTATTTGATTTTACATTAATATGCAAAAGTAGAAGAAAAATGTATAATATCTTAGAGCTAATTATATTGGGAAGTAATAAAGGGTTATTGTAAAAAAATAGAAGAGTGATAACACTCTTCTATTCGCTTCTGGTTAGGAAAAATAGGGTATATACAATACCTCTGTTGGTGGTTTGTTTCGTTTGTTCTGCAAATGTATTCATTAATTTTTTTATCTGCAAAAAAAAATACAAATAATATTATAATTAATATTACAATTATTTAGCCTGTTTCATCAGCCACTCCATAGGCGGCACATAGTCAACGATCTTAGTCATACTCTTGTTGTGCGAGAAATAGACATTTCCTGTTTCTCCGTTACGATGCTTGGCAATGTTCAGCACACCAAGTCCCTCGGTGGGGTAGCCGCTATCTTTGTCGGTAGGGATGTTGTAGAGCGCCGGGCGATAGAGCATCACCACAATGTCGGCATCTTGTTCTATGGCGCCACTTTCGCGCAAGTCGCTCAGCTGCGGCTTTCCCCCGTAACGGTTTTCTGCCTCACGGTTTAGCTGACTTAGCAAAATTACCGGACAGTTCATCTCTTTAGCCAGAAGCTTTGCCTTGCGGGCAGCGGTGGCAACCTCCTGCTCACGGTTACGGTTCTCCTTTACGCTGCCTTTCATGTCGCTCAGCTGCAGGTAATCAATGAAGATAATGTCACACTTACCCCGGCTTTTCAGCATCCTTGCCTGAGCGCGGATATAGTCCATGCTCATTGACGGATTATCATCTACGATGATAGGCAGTTCAGCCAGAGACTCCGCCGTGGTGTACGCCTCGTTCCATTCCGCTTCGTCCGTCTGTCCTGTTCGCCATCGGTAGGGGTTCACATTACTCTCCATCAGGATAAGCCGGTCGCCCAGTCGTTCCCCCTGCATTTCAATGCTGAAAAATACCGCATTCACACCGGTCCTTGCCGCTATTCGGGCCAGGAAGAGAGAGAACATGGTTTTCCCCGTGGCCGGACGGGCGGCAAGTACCACCAGATCGCCGTTTTGCCACCCGCCCGTAATCTTGTTCAGGTCCGCAAGCCCCGTATCGGTGCCCGTTACCCCGTTTGCCGAATTCTCCATACGCCCTTTCGCCTGAGTAAGCGTGTCGTCCATCAGCACCTCCATGTTGCGCACATTGTCCGCCTTTACCGCGTCCTTCTCCACCTGCGTGGCCAGTTCCTGAATGTCACAAACCACATCTGCCAGATCCACCGTCATGTCCTGCGCCGTGCCCAGCAGTTGGCTCAGCCCCTTAATCACCTGCCGGCGCAGGTAGAAGTCCTTCACAATGAGGCAATGGGCTCTAAGGTGCGCCGTGCTGGCCACCTGACTGCACAGCTTGGTGATGTAAAACGGACCGCCCACCTTCTCCAGCTCATCGTGGCGGCGCAGCTCATCGGCCACGGTGATAAGGTCAATGTTTCTCCGCTCATTGTACATGCGCATCAGGGCGGTGAATATAATGCGGTGATTATCATAGTAAAACATCTCCGGGCGAAGATACTGAACCACTTCGGGCATCGCTTTCACTTCGAGCATTGCGGCACCAAGTACCACTTCTTCGGAATCACAATCAAAAGGCAAAACAATATTTTTTTCCATGTTGTTTTTCAGGTATTAAATTTATAATCGTTCGTTATAGAAACATTTCGCTTTCAGGTAATTGACGGCAGTTTTGTAGAACTGAGTGTTGTTTATCCGCCTGCAATAAGGCTCAATTTTGCTGATGGCCAGCTCTTTTTCATCTTTTGTAAGACGCTTCCAGAGAATAATTGCCATGCCAATGTCATTAGCCTCCAGTCCCGTTGTTCTGTGATACGCATCCCAGAATTGATAGAACTTCTGGTCTTTTTGGGCAATCTTCTCCGCTTTGGAGATTTCCGGAGCGCACACATCCTCTGCAGCCATATTCTTCGCGGTTTTCCGCTTACCCGTCAACGCATCATAATCGGTCACCTTGATAAGCTTCACCCTGTACATCACGGGGATGATGGCAATAAGCTTCTCCTTCACCATTTTCCTGAAAAAGCAGCGTGTTTTGCCCACCGTCCAGTTAAATAATTTTGCCCACGAAGGATATGAAAGCAGCGATTCCCCACGCTTGCACATTATCTTACGTCCGCTTATGGTAGCCTCATTATCCGCAAAATTTACCTTGGCCAGCACTGTGAGGAAAGCTTCGAGGTAAGATAAACTGGTGTCTCTATTGTTAAAATTATACGTAAGCAGCTTTTTGGGTATAAGCACATAGCCACTGGTAAGTGCCCCGAAAGGCAGAATTTCATTTTCCATAAGTGTAATTTCAGTATTAAAATTTAAAGTTGGCAAACTTTGTTATTTGTTTTTCGTGAAGCAAAAGTAAGTGTAGATGCAATAGCCTCCAAATAGTGAATGCAGGATTCGACAGAAAAATCACTTTTAAGCAAAAAAATCACTTTTGTCACTTTTTTGCAGCTTGGTATAGGAGGAAAACGGCCGTTTTATGTCTTAATTTTACGATGAAGAAAAGCGCTTGTCAAAGTGCCGATGCACAATGCTTGTAAGTGGTTGGATTATAGGGAGGTATAAAACTAATATATTTCTTTGGTGCCGATCAATGTGCGCCAAAGAAATATATTAGAATTAGATTTATATTAAAATATAAATCCTGTGGGTGTTAGTTCATTTAAGAAAAGAAATACAGGTGTACAAAGGGCTAAAGGTTCATTTCGTGAGCCGAATGCTCTTTCCTGTGGCCGTTAATTATAAAATCGTCCGGATACCCCCAGTAGTTTACTATCAGTGTAACCTGTTTGGGCTTAACAGTCTCATTATCAAAAGAAAAACCGATAGCTTTGAGTTGCTCATACAACTCCTTCTCCTCTTCTATAGCAGTAATAAACATTCGTCTGGCCAAATCGGCACGCGAGCAGTTACGGAAATACATTCCAGCCAATTTGGTTAAACGGATACATCCTTTGAGCTGAAACTCATAAGCGCTTGTTGAAATAGTCATTAGATCTTTTTTTTATTGTTATTAAATTAGTTTTGTTTAAAAGTAGAAACTTTATAAACGTTTGCAAACGTAAGTATAAATATTCATTCTTAAAACATAAATCCAATTTATTTTTAACACTATTTTTTCCGATATACGGAATTTTCAACCAGCTTTTGCCATGCACAAAGAGGCTTAGTTTTTAACGCTGTTTTATGCGAAATATTTACTAAAAATTATTGGTGAATGGTTGGTGGTTTATTGGTGAATGGATTTTATTTATTGGGGTTTGGGGGGAGATTGGGTGGGGATTGGATTGATGATTTTGGATTATGGAGGAGAAGATTTTGTTGGTTGGGTTGGATTGAAATTCTTTATTGCTATATTTGTGGGGTAGAAATAACTACTTATTGTTGTTGTTCATGTTGCCATTGGTTGTAAATGCCCTATATTTGCAGGGTGAAAACAACAATGTCACCGTGTCTGTTTTCTGCTCAATAAGTTGTAAATGCCCTATATTTACAGGGTAAAAACAACAATGCATAATACTTTTCCGTTTATTGTTGGTTGTAAATGCCTTATATTTGCAGGGTGAAAACAACGGAATATTGGTTATTTCGGTGTACCACTTTGTTGTAAATGCCCTATATTTGGAGGGTGAAAACAACCGTACAAACTTACCACCGTGAAGCTTTATAGTTGTAAATGCCCTATATTTGGAGGGTGAAAACAACAGTAGCCTGTATTAATCAATAAACTAGACTAATACAGGCTTTTTAGTATTTTAAATTCACTTTTTACTCAGTTTATTAGCATATCATAGTATATTTTTTTATTTTTGATAAAAAATCGAAATATGGAAGAATATATAACAGAGCAAAGCAATTATATGACTATCGATGAGAATCCTTATTATTTTGCTCACTATGCCAATATGGCTCGACACAATGCTTTTCTTATCATCAATGAAATTAAAGAGAAGGTTTACAAAACAAAGCTAGAAACGCCAGAAGATGAACTTGAAAAATGCGCCTTATTTACTTCTTTGTCGAATAAAAACAAAAAGGCTGATGAATATGTACATATCATCAAATTGTTGACAGAATATTGCCCATTTATACGGTTCTATGCCGATAATCCCCAAGAGATGGGAAATATACCTTTAAAAGCTTATTTGGATATACTCGATAAAATACGGAATGAAAACAATCATTACAATTACACTCCGGAAAGAAAGGATATTAGCAAAATACAAGAACTATTTGTATTTGCAAAAGAAAAGGCACAAAAGCGCATGATTGAGTTTTCTCCCGAAGACTTCGACCATCTTAATAACAGTGGGTATTATGCAATGACAGAAGATGGCACATTGACCAATACCGGAATCTATTTTTTTCTTTGTTTGTTTCTCGAAAAGAAGCATGCCTTTCAGTTTCTTTCAAGAATAAAAGGATTTAAGCATAGAGGGCAGAACTCTCACAGGGCTACGCTCGAAACATTTACTCAGCTATGCTGCCGGTTGCCTTATCCAAAACTGGAAAGCAGTGATGTGGCACTGGATATGCTTAATGAAATAGCCCGCTGTCCCAATGCACTCTACAGTGTGCTTGAAAATAAAGAAAAAGAGACATTTAAGGCAGAGTTTAAGAGCGATGTAGCCAATAGTGAAACGGAAGTACCCGAGCCTGTAATGAAACGCTACGATGATCGTTTCCCTTACTTTACATTGCGTTACTTTGATAAAAGCCAGGCACTGGATGGCATTACTTCTCACTTGCAATTGGGCAGACGTGTAGCTAGCAATTCTCATATAAAGAAGATTAGTACCGTAGTGCGTACTCACAAAATACTAAAAGATATGCGAACCACTCATCAGCTTGCTCATTTTGAAACTGATGCAGCTAATGAATTTTATACAAATATACCGGTAGTAGAGCATTATGCACCTCAGTATCGCATTGTGGGCAATAGAATTGGACTATTCTTTGACTTTGAGCTTTGGGGAAAATATACCGTTCCTAAAGAAAATGTAAAGCCCAATGCTATTATCAGCACCTATGATCTTGGAGCTCTCTACTTTTACAATCGTCTTTATAAGGAAGGCAGTGCAACGAAGTCGCCCAAAGAGTTGATGAAAAACTATCTGGATAACATGAACAGACTGTTTGCCGATATTAAAAAAGGAAACATAAAGCCTGTGAATGATGGTGAGAAACTCACTCCGTTATTTAAAATAAAAGATAAAGATGATGAGTATGAAGCCAGACTGAAGAATTTAAAACAGCTATCGGCTTTACTTCAGGAGGAACTGGATAAGCAGGGATATGGAATAGAAGTAAAGAATCTGCCCGATGTGTGCCGTGAATATCTTCTTTGCTATAAGGAAAGTTCTGCAAAAGACAAGGCAAAAAGGAGATTTAAACGAATGCTCAGAGAAACTCTGTTTGCTTTAAAGAAGGTAGAGCGAGTTTTAAAACAGGAAACTCCGCTGCCGGCAAACGGTTTGAAGGTGGGTGAAATGGCACAGGAATTGGCGCGTGATATTGTTTTCCTTATAAAGCCAAAGGTGGTAAACAAGATGGTGAAGAGCGGAATAGACGCGGGAAAAGAAATAGAGTGCAAGCAGAAAATCAATAATATGGAATTTGATGTGCTGCAAAAGATGCTTGCCTACTATCCTGTATACAAAGAAGATATTGAAAGCTATCTTTCGGGTTTAGTAAATGCAACAAATAAGAATGCTTTTTCGCATCCTTTCCTTTACAAAGTTTTAAAGGGAATAAAGACTTGTAGTAACTTGAATGATTTTTATAAAAAATACTATTCACACAAACAAAGATGGATTGAAGGAGTATCAAAGAGTATTACTCCCGAAATACTGATAGATAATGAATATTTTCTGAAACTGGAAAATGGTAATGCTTTTCCCCGCAACTACAATGGAGAAGCAATCTTTATACCATCAGGTTTCTTTAATAAGGAAATAACCCAGGCTATGGAGCGGATTGGGTATAAGATAAAAAATCCCGAAAAGGGTGCTAATGCTGCTTATTGGATAAAACAATACTTTGAGGGTAAATCTCAACCGTTTTATAACTTGCCACGTTATTATAATAAGTCTTTAGGTGGCGAACAGCCTGTTTACGTGGAAAGGAATAAGTTGAAAGAGCAAATACTGGAAGGCGATTTTAATCGTTTAACGGAGGATGAACAGAAAAAAAGAAAGGTGTTAGCAAAAAGAATCAGGGAGAATGAATCGGAAATTCTTACCAACCAGACTAACGACCGCGTACTGTTTCTAATGGCAATGGAACTGATAGACAGTGAAAATCCATTGAAAAAGAGCGAGATTGTTTCTGTGGGGTATAACATAAAAGAGGGTACTAATCTGCTGGATAACAACAATAAAGTAAGTTGGAATATTCAGGGCAGAAGGGTAGTAGCCGAACTTCCTATAAAGCGCTATGGAGAGTATCGCCGTTTCCTGAAAGACCGCCGATTGGAAAACTTACTTAAATACTATCCCGAAGGTTTGGATATACAGCTTGGAACATTAAAAAGTGGTGAAGTAGAGGAAAAAGGGAAAAAGTACACCAACAGCAATCTGGTGGATGAACTGGAGCTGTTCGATTTAAAGCGGAATGAATTGATGGAACAAGTTTATCAGTTTGAAAAGATTCTGTGTACAAACTATGTTGACCAGATAAAAACAACTCTTCCCGATGTAGAACGAAACAAGCCATACATTGAACATTATTATTGTTTGAAGTATGCAAAGAATGAGCTGAAACTGTCTAAGGAAATTGGTGAGTTGGAAAACGAAGATTTCAAGGAGCTTCGGAATAAGATTTGCCACAATCAGATACCTTGTACTGACTGGATAATGGAGAGTGTTAAAGCCAATAAGGAAGAACCTATGATTACAAGTCGTATTGTAGACGTGATTCTTTCTATCTACAAAGAACTGAATAATCAATTAGTTATCATTACAAATTCAAAATAATGGAAACAATGAAAGAGTGGCTTGGTATATTACTTGAACCTTTAGCTGTTATTGTGGCAGTAGTCATAACATTGTGGTGGGGGCATAAATATTGGAGGAAGCAAAAGAATGAAGAAGGCCTTTTCCTGCAAAAGCAGAAACTCTATGAAGCAAAACTGGAAGCGGTAAAAGCAGTCTGGGGGCTTATAATATTTTTCTCAGAGAACGATAACGATAAAAACATGTTTCTCAGAGGAGGCAAGAACGGACAGGGCGAAAAGGAAATCTATTTTCGTGCAGATCAAGCTAAACAGTTCTTTGACCAACTAAATATTGTTTTCTTTGAACAAGGGCATGGTGCCTTTCTGGAAAAAGAAATAAAAAGCTTAATCTTTGAACTACGCAGTCAGGCATACGCATGGTATCACATAGCCTCAAAATCTCCGGAAAAGAAAATTGTAATAGCAAATGCTCAAAAGTATGATCGAATAGTAGAAATAAGAGAACAACTGATAAAGACTTTAAGGGAATTATTGCTGGTTCACTAACAAGGGTCATGCAATGTTTTGTTTGTTGTTTAAATATAAAGACTAAAAGTTGTGGATGCTTTTATTTGAATGTGGAAATAGCAACTGTCGCAAATTCGTGCAAGATTATGATATAGTTATGAATGCTCTATATTTGAAGAGCGAAAACAACTGTACTTGGTTTTTTGTAAAATTCCATAGTGTTGTAAATGCTCTATATTTGAAGAGTGAAAACAACTCTTTGTTTTATCTGTATATATCATTTTGAGTTGTAGATGCTCTATATTTGAAGAGTGAAAACAACTAAGTCGTAATTATACTGATATTCTGCTCCGTTGTGAATGCTCTATATTTGAAGAGTGAAAACAACTGTAAAGCCATTTGCTTTCAAATTATGCTACGTTGTGAATGCTCTATATTTGAAGAGTGAAAACAACGGATTAACATGAAGAGTAGAAGCACCAATCGTTGTGAATGCTCTATATTTGAAGAGTGAAAACAACATGTTGTCTGCAATACGCAAAATATTAGCGTATTGCAGGCACAAAATGATTCATAATCCGATACTGGATTATATCGAACTAAAGAAATAGCCTCTATCTTTTTATTTGTAATACATATACCTTGTAATAAATATACTATGACATATCAGCTAACGGACGGAATAATTGAATTAAGTGAGTGCAAGCATTGGGAAACAGCCAAACTTGAGTGGGAGTTTGAGAAAATATATTTAAGTGAGACTCCTCAAACCTGCTTATGTGGGCATTTCCCTATTGTAAATATCTGTGTTATTCGAAATAGAAAGAATCATTATCAAACAGAGGTTGGAAATTGCTGCATAAATAAATTCTTAGATATTGATAATGGCAATAAGATATTAATTTCCATAAAAAGGCTAAAGACTGATGATTCAAAAAGTATGAGTCCGGAAGCCTTAATTTATTTATACGACAAGAATGTGATTTCCCAAAATGAATATAATTTCTATTCTGATATTCAAAGAAAAAGGAATTTGTCAGTTAAGCAATTAGATTTTAAAAAACGAATAAATAAAAAGTTTATAAACTTTACCAGTTATGAGGCAAATTCTGCTTTGTTTAAAATAAACTTAGTTTTGAAATGGGCGGAAACAAGGCCTGATTTTAATACATCATTTGTTTTGTCATTAAAAGATTGCTGTGAAAAAGGAAGGATCTTAACTGTAAATCAAATGCTATCACTTGAAAAAATAATTACTAGATTTGGGATTGATTAAGTTTGAAATTAGTCATTAAAAAGAGATGGCTGCGTTTCCATTATTCTGAGATTGAACGACCAAGAATATTGAGTATACTGAGCAAAAAAGAACACGATAAGGACATTCGCCACTATTTCATAAATGGAACTGAAGGCGGTGAAGCTTAATGATTTAAAGGCCTGATTCAGAATTATATAAAACTGAATAAATAGTCTCTATTAATCCATTTGTAATGCATTAAAAATATGGAAGAAACAAGTAAACTTAAACCAATGGAAATAGATAATAAAAAGTTTAAAGAGGATTGCAAAGCATTTATTAATAACAAGCTCTATATAGATGCAAATCAGAGAAGTTACTATATATCATATCTTGAATTCCTGAAACATTTTAAGGACATTACTAACTTTAAAAAGCATGATGTTATCGTCGGCATTAAAAACAAATAAGATATGGCACTGTTTTCAGAATAGAATGGTTATACAAAACCATCAGACGTTATTATAAGGGAAAAGTGCATTTATTAATTATCTCACAAAGAAGAAAAGAAATTAACGCTATTAAAATTTGAAACGGAAGGATATAACGCTTTAATTTAAACTGGTGACTATGATAGTGACTATGATAAATGATGCTTCAAAAAATGTATTTACCATTAAGCGACAAATAATATAATGACAAACGAAGAAGTTAAAATATTACTGAATGATCTGGAGAGTGATAGAATAGAAAGGACTGTGTCCACAACAAACACTGATAAGTTTTGTCAGGCAGTCTGTGCTTTTGCTAATGATCTTCCGGGAAGTAAACAACCAGGGTTCTTGATTATTGGAGCTAATGATGATGGCTCATTGTCCGGGCTAAAAGTTACAGATGAATTGATGCGTAATATAGCTGGAATTCGTGCTGATGGAAATGTGTTGCCTCAGCCGGCAATAACTGTTACAAAATTTGCATTTGAAGAAGGAGAATTACTTGTCGCTGAAATACAACCTTCAGACTTTACACCAATACGTTATAAAGGTAGAATTTGGATTAGGGTAGGGCCACGAAAGGCTATTGCAAATGAAGCTGAAGAAAGAATATTAATAGAGAAAAGAATTTCTAATATAAATTCTTTTGATGCTCTACCATGTTTTGGTGCTGTGTTAGATGATTTAAATACTGAGCTTTTTAAATCTTTGTATCTTCCAAAGGCTATTGATGTGGATGTTTTGGCTGAAGATAAAAGAGACGTGAAAGCTCAGCTAGAATCCCTTGGCTTTTTTGAGAGCAGATACAATTGTCCTACTAATGCAGGGATATTAATGTTCGGGAAAAGACCGGAACGTTTTCTTCCGGGAGCTTATACCCAGTATGTAGAATTCAATGGTATTGATGCTGCTGCTGATATTTTGAAAGAATATAAATTCGCGGGTAATCTTTGTGAGATACTATCAAAGCTGGATCAGTTTATAGATACAAGTGTTGTTAATCGTCGCCCTGTTCCGGTAAGTGCATTAAGAGAGCAAATTGTTTTTAATTATCCTTATTGGGCAACTCGTGAATTGTTGATGAATGCAATTATGCATCGAGATTACCAAACAAATGCACCGGTTAAGTTCTATAAATATGTAGATCACATAGAGATTGCAAACCCGGGTAACCTTTATGGTAAAGCTCGCCCTGAAAATTTTCCTGATGTAAATGACTATCGAAATCCTATCATTGCAGAAGCTATGAAGGTATTGGGGTATGTAAATCGTTTTAATCGTGGAATAATTCGGGTTCAAAAAGAGTTGGAAGAAAATGGAAATGGCAAAGCTATATTTAATTTAAATTTGTTGACAGCCTTTAGTGTTACAGAATTTGTTTCGACTTTAGCTGAAGAAATTCAGTTTAAAGAAACGAATAAACCCAAAAGTAACCATGATAGTAACTATGATAGTAACTATGATAGTGACCATGATAAAAACTATCAATATAAGGTTCTTGAATTTTGTATTGTTCCAAGAAATAGAAAGGAAATTATGAGTTTATTGGGATTAAGTTCACAGACTAAAAATTATGATAAATATATAGCTCCGTTGCTTAATACAAATTTTCTAGAAATGACTTTGCCGGATAAGCCGAAAAGTAAGAATCAAAAATATGTAATAACGGAAAGAGGCATAGAATTTTGTAAATTATCGAAAGACTATATTCATAATTATAAGATGAAATATGATAATGTTTATAAGTCGGAATATCTAAAAAATAGATAAAATAGAAAAGCGGCCCCCTCTCCGCTAATGTTAGTGAAGAGGGATACCGCGTTATTTAAAATATTGAATACCAATTTCGTTGAGGAAGGAGTACGTGTTGAGATAGCTTAAACATTCTGTAGTTGTAAATCTCAAACAGTTGGAGTTGCTCTTCCACTGTTTTTCTTTCCAAAAATGGACTTGTAGCGTCGGAATAGAAAAAGCCTATGTTAGTACCTTTATCGGGTCTGTGGTTTTCGAATAAATCATCTAGTCCTTCCTCTGTGAGTCTGCATAAGTTCGCATCCTTTAATTCCATGGTGTAAACGCTTGGTATTCCTTTCGTTTCTCCCACGAGCTGGTATTCTCTATTGAACAGTTCCGCTTTATTATTCTCAATATCAAAAACCATACCATAAGGTTTGTTGATTCTGTAATACATTCTGTTTTCGTTGATGTGTTTTATTGTTATCAGGTCTGTAATTTTACGTAGTTCGTCAACGGATTCGGCTTTATATGATTTGCTGCCGTACAAGGCCAGGGCGGTTAATTTTGATTTATTGTCTGGAAATAATTCTCCTACAGAAACGTTCAATGCATCGGCTATTGATTCTAATCGGTCAAGACTTGGGTTACCTGCTATACTTTGTGCTAAGGCTGATGCACTGATACCCATTTCTCTGGCAAGCTCTGCTTGTGTAATACCCTTTTTCTTACATAATTCTTTTATTCTAAGCATAATATTAAATTTTAGTTCGTACAAATGTATACAAAATATTTAGAATAGAAATATATATTTGAAATAAAATTAAGTTAAACCTAAATAATTATATTGCATTAACAATTATATATAGTTTATGATTATAAACCTATCTTATAAATAAATGTAGAGCAATAGTATATGTATAAGGGGTACATAAAGCTGTTTAGCTCTGATTTCAGGTACTATAATTTAGTTTGCTTATATAGCGTGAGCATGTCTGTTTTTTTATTAAAAGAAAAGTAGCTGAAAAGGCTTAAATAACAATGAATTTGGTATCTTTGTAACAAATAAACACGATAAAAACAGATAAACAAATATGTCCGAAGATCATAAAAAACAACTGGAGCAACAACTCTGGAACATTGCTAATACGCTACGTGGTAAGATGAATGCCGATGAATTCCGTGATTACATTCTGGGGTTCATTTTTTATAAATATCTGTCAGAAAAGATGTGTAGTTATGCCAATTCAATATTGGACCAGGACGGCATAAAGTATCTCGATATTTTAGAAAACAGTGAGACAGGCCGCGAATATCTTGAAGCCATTAAGGAAGAATCGCTCGAAAAGCTGGGGTATTTCCTTAAACCGAGTGAACTGTTCAGTGAAATAGCAAAGCGTGGAAACAGCGATAAAGAGGGCGAAGACAACTTTATTCTGGAAGACCTCAGAAAGATTCTTACCAATATTGAGCAAAGTACCATGGGTACGGGCAGTGAGGACGATTTCGATAATCTGTTCGAGGATATGGATCTCACCAGTACCAAACTGGGACGCACGGAATCTGAAAAGAACACTCTGATAGCCAAAGTACTTGTTCACCTCGATAATATTGATTTCTGCATTGAAGATACCGAACTCGATGTGCTGGGCGATGCCTACGAATACCTTATCGGTCAGTTTGCCAGCGGAGCAGGGAAGAAGGCCGGTGAATTTTACACACCGCAGGAGGTAAGTAAAATACTTGCAAAGATAGTTACCACCGGCAAAAGCAAGCTTAAATCAGTGTATGATCCTACTTGCGGAAGTGGCTCCTTGCTGCTGCGCGTGGCAAAAGAGGTGGATGAGGTGAATGAGTTTTGCGGACAGGAGATGAACCGAACCACCTACAACCTTTGCCGCATGAATATGATTCTGCACGATGTGCATTACCGTAAGTTCGACATTCGCCAGGAAGATACGCTGGAACATCCGCAACACCTCGACAAACGCTTTGAGGCAGTGGTGGCAAATCCGCCTTTCTCGGCAAACTGGAGTGCAAGTCCGCTGTTTATGACCGATGACCGCTTTAGTCATTACGGCAAACTGGCTCCATCCAGCAAAGCCGACTTTGCCTTTGTTTGTCACATGATTTACCAATTGGCCGAGAATGGTACCATGGCTGTGGTATTGCCTCACGGTGCACTGTTTCGCGGAGGAGCCGAACTGCAGATTCGCCAATACCTCATTGAAGAGCGCAACTACCTGGATGCCGTAATTGGTCTGCCGGCAAATATATTCTACGGCACAAGCATTCCCACCTGCATCCTTGTATTCAAGAAATGCCGTGAGAACCCGGACAATATCCTCTTTATAGATGCCAGTCAGCACTTCGAAAAGGTAAAGACTCAAAACATGCTGCGTGACGAAGATATTGAAAAGATAGTCTCCACCTACCGCAACCGCACCGAAGAAGAGAAATACAGTAAGTGTGCATCGCTGAAGGAAGTAGCCGGGAACGATTACAACCTCAACATTCCCCGCTACGTTGACACGTTCGAAGCGGAAGAGAGCATAGACCTTGAACAAATCTGCAAAGACCTGGTAGAGCTGGACAAGCAAATGGCCGACACAGATAAAACCATCGCTTCCTTTTGCAAGGAGCTAAACATCTCAACACCGTTCTAATCATGGAAAAGAAAACGAATGTACCGAAGTTGAGGTTTTCGGAGTTTGAGGGGGAATGGGTTTTGAAGAAGTTGGGGGAAGTCTGCGAAATTAAAACGGGAAATAAAGATACTCAAAATAAAGTAGATGATGGAATTTACCCATTCTTTGTTCGTTCGGATATTGTGGAAAGAATTAATTCCTATTCTTATGATGGAGAAGCTATTTTAACATCAGGAGATGGTGTAGGAGTAGGTAAAAATTTCCATTATATTAATGGCAAATTTGATTTTCATCAAAGAGTATATTGCTTACGAAATTTTAAGAATGATTATTGTGGACGATTTATTTATTATGTTTTTTCAGACAAATTCTATGGGAGAGTTATTAGGTTAAGTGCAAAAAATTCTGTCGATTCTGTAAGGATGGATATGATTTCAGATATGAATATATATTTCTCTATAATTTCCGAACAAACAAAAATAGCCTCATTCCTCACCGCAGTAGATGACAAACTCACCCAACTGAAAAAGAAGAAAAGCCTTTTGGAGGAATACAAAAAAGGAGTAATGCAGAAAATCTTTTCTCAGGAATTACGGTTTAAGGATGATAATGGTGAGGACTTTCCGGAATGGAAAGAGAAGAATGGGAATTTAATATTTGAAAGTGTTTCAGACAAAAAACATAATTCAGACTTACCAATATTAGCAATAACACAAGAATATGGAGCTATACCAAGAGATTTAATAGATTACAATATATCTGTTACAGATAAAAGTGTTGAAAGTTATAAAGTGGTTCAAAAGGGCGATTTTATAATAAGCTTGAGATCTTTTCAAGGGGGTATTGAGTATTCTAATTACAAAGGGATATGTAGTCCTGCTTATATTATTTTGCGTCCTATCGTTAAAATAGACGATCGGTTTTATAAATTCTTCTTTAAAACGGATTCATATATAAAATCGTTGAATAAGAATTTGGAAGGTATAAGAGACGGTAAGATGATAAGTTTTAAGTATTTTTCTGAAATCTATTTACCTGTTCCTTCTCTCCCCGAACAAACAAAAATCGCCAATTTCCTGTCAGCAATAGATGAAAAGATAAACCATTGCAGTAAGCAGATAGAACGAATGGAAGATTGGAAAAAGGGATTGTTGCAGCAAATGTTTGTGTAAATTGATAGGAATAACTGGAAAGAGAAAGATAAAACTGACATCTAAAAATCTATTTAAACACAATAAACAATGAATATTACGGAATTTTATCAAGAGTTAGAAACGCTTTTTGTTGAAGATGAAGAATTATCAAAAAAATATATTATTGATAGAATAGAATCGCAAAAGAAAAGTATAATTGATTTATTAAGGAAAATAGATGAGGCAGAGTTACAGCAGTTGACAGTACAGATTAGAACGGTAGAAGATAATATTAGAAATTTGTATGCAGCAATAGAAAATAGTATTAAATCTTTTTTTAATGGTGATTTAGCCACAAGTAGAGATCTTATATTTTCAACTTTTTTCGATAGAACTAAACGAATAAATCCTCTTCCTGCAAAGGTTATACCAGCAAATACAATCTTTTATAGAGTAAGGTCTAATGATACGTATGATTTATATAATGAAAAGGAGATGTTTCATATTCCATTTGAGAAACGTAAACTGGTTTCAAATGAACGTTATAGCATATCGGGATTTCCCAGTCTTTATTTAGGAAGCTCTATATATGATTGTTGGGAAGAGACTAATCGCCCTAATATAGATACATGTAATGTAGTTCTAGTATACAATAAATTAGAGCTTTATGTAATTAATATGTCTATACCTGAATACGATGGAAGTTGTTTTGGTCGAATGGAAATTAATAGTTTAGTTTTACCTTTAGTATGTTCATTAAGGGCTAATAGTAACGATAATTTTAAACCTGAATATATAATTCCACAAAATGTATTAAGTTGTATTATTCATCGAAATAATGAACCAAATGAAAATATGAAATTTGATGGAATTATGTATAATTCTACCGTATATGGTAAAGAGCAATGTTTATTTAAAGAGAAAAAATATTTAAAAAATTTTGTACTTCCCATTAAAGAAAGTAAGGAAAGTGGGTGGTGTGATAAACTTCGGGATTTATTTGAAATTACAGAAACTACTTCTCAAACAAAAATTAGATTGACTGAAGACGTAGCAACAATAATAGAAAGACATGGCATAGACCATGGATTAGATTCTTATCAATGTTCTTTGCTTGGACAATTAGAAGAAAAACTAAGGGAAAAAATGGGACTTTAAAAGAAAAGATACAATAAATTACGAACTAACATAACCTTATTATGAAAAAGTCTGATATCTATGAAATTGCCATTAAGATTTTAGGAATATACTTCCTTGTGACTATCATACAGCTCCTTGTAGGAAGTCTGGCATACCTTTCTGCTATGATTTTTAATAAAAGCTTTAGCTCGAATGAAATGTTATTTGGAGGAGTTTCTTTCTTTGTATTTATCGTTATGATTCTACTCGATCTCTGTTTTATTCTCAAAACGGATATGATTGTAAGAATGATATGTAAACAGTCCGACTTTGAACAAGACGTTCCATTTACGGTAAGCAGGAAGTCGGTTTATGAAATTGCTCTGGTACTGATGGGATTGATTATCATTGTATGGGCTTTCCCGGATTTTATCTATAAAATATGGAACTATGTTCAAACTTTACAGATGAGCGCACAAAATAATAGTTCTTTGATATCCGCAGGAATAAGAATTGTTGTTGGACTGATCGCTGTAGTTTATTCAACTGCTATAGCAAACTATCTTGCTAAGGAGAAAACTAACGTTTAAAAGCAAGCTTACCCCCGAAGTCACCCCCTAAGTTACCCCCGTAGTTGAAATGCTATTGAACGCACTTCGGGTAACTAGGTGATATTACAAGCTCTGGGGCTGAAAGATAGTTCTCCAATTAGCCAACAAGCTGTTGGCCAATTAGAAGCAATAGTATATTTGCGGCAACTTGTAATTCATGATGAAATTGAAGTGAATTGGATGAGTAATTTAGTTAGTTTATATTATCTTTGCATAAATGTGAATTTTATTTGGCATTAAAAAAGAAAGTTATGGCACACTTAATAATAAAGAATGTAGGTCCGATTAAAAACGTTGATATTGAACTTAACAAAGTTAATATCATTATGGGGCCACAAAGTAGCGGGAAGAGTACGATAGCAAAGATAGTTAGCTTTTGTTCATGGTTAGATAAGTCGATGGCTAAAAAAGAAACAAAAGATTTTAGCGAAGGAATAAATAATGGAGGATATTTTAAATTGTTACAAGATTATCATCGTTTATCAGGTTCGTATTTTACGATTGATTCGGTGATTGATTATAATGGAGCACATATTTCTTTCAAGATAAAAAAAGATAATCCTAATCAGCTTAGGTGTACCATTGGCTTTCATGATTTACAAAGAGGTGAAGCCTCAAAGGTTATATATATTCCTGCCGAAAGAAACTTTGTTTCAGTTGTTCCTAATCTTAAGAAATATGCAGAGGATAAGGATAACTTACAGGATTTTATTCAAAATTGGTATGAAGCTAAAAGAAAATATTCAGCAGATAATAAACTGTCAATCTTAGATTTAGGGGTTGAATATTTTAATACTGAAAGTGAGGATATAGATAGATTGGTTTTGACAAATGGAAATGAATTGCAGCTTAGAGTTGCTTCTAGTGGATTGCAATCATTAGTTCCATTAATTACCCTGATAGATTATCTGGCACGTGGCATATACAATGAATCGCGTCCTATTTCTGTAGAAGAACGAGATCTCTTGATTAAGGAATACAATAGTCTGGTTGATAAAAGAAATTCGGGAGACAAGTCTATAGATAAAAACCATCTTCTAACGTTACTGGATATGTTGGTTTCTCGTGATTATCATTATTCTCAGTTTATTATAGAAGAGCCGGAACAAAACCTTTTCCCTTCAACGCAGCGAGATTTAATGTATTATATCTTACATGCAATGTTGCTCAATGAAAAACATACTATGCTTATTACCACCCACAGCCCATATATCCTGTATGCACTAAATAATTGCATGATGGGATATCTGGTAAAGGATAAAATGCCGGAAGCTGAAAAGAATGAGGTTTCGTGCCGAAACTCTTGGATTAACCCCGAGTTAGTATCCGTTTGGGAGATAAAGGATGGTGAACTAAGAACTACGGCTGAGAGCAGAAATAACACTATTCAGGGAGAAGATGGTTTGATAAGTGATAATTATTTTGATGAGAATATGAAGGAGGTAATGGACGACTTCTATAAAATGCTAAATTATTACGGGGATGATAAAGACGAAGATTAAAGAAGTTTTTCCTGAACACGAAATAAAGGCATACGCACAAGATATTTATATAGCTGATTATACAGATAAGACAAAAGACGAGGAGATTAAAAGATCGGTTGAAGTTAATACTGAGTTGCCCGCTGATATAGAGTTTTTCTGTTTGCACAACCCTTCGCCGATTAAAATAGATTCTGTAATATTTGATAATTATAGTTTTGTAGATGAAGACGGCAAAACGCAAACTCAATGTGAATGTGTTACTTTTCCATCTGTTGCAACTAATTCTTCCTGGATACTTTTTCTGGAACTGAAATATTGTGAGCGTAAAAATGCCGTAAATAATTTGCCTAAAGCGAAAGATCAGCTTCTGGCAACTTATTCTTATTATAAAAGCAAAGGGATTATAACTAAAAAGAATACATCGTACTTAATTGCTGGTTTCCCTAAATTGATAAATGTTCCTTTTAGAAACTCAACGCTAACACCTTCCTTATTGACGGATTTAAAAAGGAATGAGAATATAATTCTGAAAATAGCAAATGAAGCTACTATAAAAAGTCTTGAAATGCTATCAGTATAAAAAATGCCTTAGTTTACAATGAATACACAACCCGAACAACTGTTAGAAAACAATCTGGTGGCTCAGCTTCAACTGTTGGGCTACACGTATGTGCCGGTGAGCAATGAGAAAGAGCTGCTGGCCAATTTAAAGACACAGTTGGAGAAACACAATGATATTGAACTTACGGATAAGGAATTCGACCGCGTATTAAACATTCTGAGCAAAGGCTCGGTGTTCGACAAAGCGAAGACGCTGCGAGAGAAACAGCATATCTTCAGGGACAATGGCGATAGTCTTTATTTTGAATTTATCAATCAGGATAACTGGTGCCAGAACTTGTTTCAGGTTACTCGCCAGGTTACCATTAGAGGAAAGTATGATAATAGATACGATGTAACGCTGCTAGTTAACGGATTGCCTTTGGTGCAGATTGAACTGAAGCGCAGGGGTATTGAGCTGAAAGAGGCTTTTAATCAGACAAACCGTTATCAACGGCACTCTTACGGAGAAAATACGGGCTTATTTCAGTATGTGCAGATATTTGTTATCAGCAACGGGGTGAATACGAAGTATTACGCTAATAGAAGAGATTCGTTTAAGCAAACGTTTTACTGGAGCGACAAGAACAACAAGCTGATTACTCAGCTGGATAAGTTTGCTTTTTCATTCCTCGACACTTGCCATGTGTCTAAAATGATTTGCAAATATATTGTGCTGAGTGAGGCCAATAAAGCGCTGATGGTGCTTAGGCCGTATCAGTATTTTGCTGTGGAAGCGTTGATTGACAGGGTGCAGAATTCCGTGAAGAATGGATATATATGGCACACCACCGGTAGCGGAAAAACGCTTACTTCTTTCAAGGCTAGTCAGATTTTGATGAATATGCCTCAGGTGAAGAAGGTGGTTTTTGTGGTGGACAGAAAGGATCTCGATTATCAGACTACTAAGGAGTTCAACAGTTTCAGCAAGGGAAGCATTGACGGAACGGAGAATACCAATAAGTTGGTGCAGCAGTTTACGGATGATACGAAGCTTATTGTTACCACAATTCAGAAGTTGAACACTGCCATCAGTAAGCAATATCACCAGAAGAAAATGGAGTTGCTGAAGGATGAACGTATTGTGTTTATTTTCGACGAATGTCACCGCAGTCAGTTTGGCGATACGCACATACGGATTAAAAACTATTTCAATAACATTCAACTGTTTGGGTTTACCGGTACGCCAATATTCGCAGAGAATGCGATTAGTAACGAGCTGGGTAAGAGGACCACTAAGGAGTTGTTCGACGAATGTTTGCATAAGTATGTTATTACGGATGCCATCAAAGATGAGAATGTGTTGAAGTTCTCGGTTGAGTACGTGGGGCGCTACAAGGCAAAAGAGGGAAGCAATACCAATATCGACATTGAGGTGGAGGATATTGACACTAAGGAGCTGATGGAATCGCCTAAGAGGTTGGAGATGATTGCTGATTACATTCTGGCTAATCATAACCGCAAAACTTATAGCAGGGAGTTTACGGCTATGTTTTGTGTAAACAGTGTGGAGACGCTGATAAGGTATTACGATATACTACAGAAAAGGAAGGAGGCGGGTGAGCATAATTTACGCATAGCAACGATCTTTAGTTATGCTGCCAATGAGGATGATAAGGATGCCAACGGATTCTTTCCTGAGGAGCTTTCGGTTGTGGAAGAGCCCAGGGCTTTGTATGGTTTGCATGTGCACACCAGGGAAAAACTGGATGAGTGTATTGGTGATTATAACAGAATGTTTGCTACGAACTTTTCTACCAAAGATAGTGTATCCTTTTATAATTACTATAATGATATTTCTAAAAGGGTGAAGGAACGACAGGTTGATATATTACTTGTAGTCAATATGTTCCTTACCGGTTTTGATAGTAAGACTCTAAACACACTGTATGTAGATAAGAACCTGAAGTATCATGGGTTGATACAGGCTTACTCTCGCACTAACCGCATTCTCAATGAACAGAAATCGCAGGGAAACATTGTAGTGTTCCGCAACTTGAAAGAAGCCACGGATGAAGCCATTGCTCTGTTCAGCAATAAGAATGCCAATGAGAACATTAGTGCGACTGGGACCATTATGATGCAGCCTTATGAGGATTATGTAAAGATGTTTAATGAGGCATTCTCGGAGTTGCAAAAGTTGGCTCCAACAGTGGACAGTGTAAATGAACTAAAAGATGAAAATGAGGAATTGGAGTTTGTAAAGGCTTTCAGGGAGCTGATGCGGTTGAAGAATATTCTGATTACTTTCTCTGATTTTTGTTTTGATCATCTGTCAATGAACGAACAACTTTTTAATGATTACAAAGGCAAGTATCTTGATCTACACGATAAGGTGAAGAATGACCATCAGAAGGAGAAGGTTTCTATCCTTGATGATGTGGACTTTGAACTGGAACTGATTCACCGTGACGAAATAAATGTGGCTTATATCCTTAAACTGCTGGCTAATTTGAAAGATGGCACAGAGAAGGAGAGGGAGAAGATGAAGAAGGAGATTATTGACCTGATTGCCGGTGAAACGCAACTGAGAAGCAAACGTGAACTGATAGAAAAGTTTATTCAGGAGAATTTACCTGCTATTGAAGATACGGATGATATTCCCGACGAATTTGATAGATTTTGGAGTGCAGAGCAAAAGGAAGCTTTCAGAAAACTGTGTGTTGAAGAAAACCTCTCTGACGAAAAGGTAGAGAAGGTGATATCCGAGTATCTATTCTCGCAAAGAGAACCGCTACGCGACGAACTTCTTGATTTGATCAATGGCGATAAACCTACCTTGCTGGAACGCAAAAAAGTAAGCTCACGGATTCTAGATAAGATAAAAGGTTTCTTCGATACGTTTATTAGTGGGTTTGGTGGGGAATAAACTTTTAGCTCTGATTTGATGAATGCAACTTTGAAAACGAACAGTTCTACAAGCAGGTAATGTCCGAAATGGCTAAGGCTATGTATCTCAACTTTCATAACGAGATAGTAAAATCAACCGGAAGCAAGGAGAAAATTATTCCTTATCCGGAAGTGAATGTAATGTCGAAAGCTGCGGAGGTGAAGGAACCTGCTTATAGGAAGTAAAAAAGCGGTGTGGGCTCTTCTTAATAATAAGCTGTTAAATTACATATCTGTAATCTATAAAGGGCTTTCTTTAAAATGTATTTTTGATGTTTTTGTGAAAAATACACAAATAATTAATATTTTTACGTACGTAATTTGTTTATTGTTTATATATTTGTGAGAAACTAACAAAAACGATTATGATTATCAGGTTCTCGGTTTGTAATTACAAGGTGTTTAAAGACGAAACTATTTTTAGTTTTGTTGCCACTAATTACGATAAGAAGACGCGCGAAGATGAAAACGTGGCTCATATTGAGAGTCCTTCATTGCGCTTATTAAAGAATGCTGTAGTATATGGAGCAAATGCCAGCGGGAAAACAAAGTTGATTGATGCATTTGCCTTTATGCGCTATTTTGTGGTAAACTCATCGAAAGATGCTGCTTCTTCGGAGGAAATAGATACTGATCCGTTTAGACTGAATACTGAAAGTGAACTTGCTCCAAGTAGCTTTGAACTAATGTTTTTAATTGGTGAAAAGCTTTATCGCTATGGCTTTGAGGTTACCAGGAAAAAAGTGGTTACTGAATGGTTGTACGTGCAAGAGAAGAAAAGGGAATCTGAACTTTTCTATAGGGATGAGGATGGCGTAGTCTCTTTTGATAAAAAGAAATTTGCAGCATGGGAGTTGATTGTGAAAGCAAATCTGGTAAGAAATAATGTTCTGTTCATTACTACACTTGCTCAGTTTAATGATGCAGTAGGAATTGAAATTGTGACATTCTTTAATGAGAACTTAAAAACTATCTCAGGGCTTAATGAGACCGGTTATAAAGGTATGATACTATCGAAGTTGGTTGATTCTGACTATAAAAAGAGGGTGATGGAATTCCTGAACTTTGCAGATCTGGGAATAATGGATATTAGCAAAAAAGAAATAGAAGCTAGTTTTGACGATTCTGATAAAGTGCCTCAGGATATTAAGAAGATGATTCTTGACGATATTCAGTCACAGACTTTATTAACTAAACATCAGGCTTATGATGCAGAGCATGCTCCGGTGGATTCCAGAGAATTTTTAATGAGAAAGGATGAATCTCATGGAACTCAGAAGTTCTTTTACCTGACTGGTCCTATTTTAGAATCATTAATGAACGGATATACGCTTGTTGTTGATGAACTCGATTCGCGCTTGCATCCAAACTTGGTGACTCGGCTAATATCTTTATTTAATTCGAAAGAAACAAATCCGAATAATGCTCAATTGATATTTAATACGCATAATTCGAACTTATTGGATAGCAAACTATTACGTAGAGATCAAATTTGGTTTGTGGATAAAAATATGTATGGTGAGAGCAAGCTTTATTCGCTGTCTGACATTAAAGGAATCAGGAAGGATGAACAGTTTGAACAAAATTATATTAATGGTATTTACGGTGGTGTGCCTTATCTGGATGATTTTATAAATGTGAGGATCGACAAAACACTGAATCATGAGAATGAAAAATAAAACTGCTGAGCAGGAGAAGGAGAGAATGGCTCATAAAGAAAGAATGAGAAAGACTCCTTCTTTGAATCGTAGTATGCCATCAATTCCAAAAAAGAAAAAGATATTGATTGTTTGTGAAGGTGAAAACACAGAACCTTCTTACTTCAGGCAATTCAGACTTGCTACTGCAACGGTGTATCCAGTGGGAGAGGGGTATAACACGGAAAGCTTGGTGGAACGTGCCATATTGTTAAGCAAGAAAGATAAGTATGATGAGGTGTGGTGTGTTTTTGATAAGGATGATTTCCCGAATCAAAGCTTTAATGCGGCAATAGAGAATGCACAAAGAAATAATATGAAGGTTGCTTGTTCCAATCAGGCCTTCGAATATTGGTTGCTTTTACACTTTGAAGATCACCAAGGTGGATCGCTGCATAGGAATGATTATGGGGATAAGATAAATAAGTATATTACTCCCTTTGGAGCATATTATGATTCTGATAATTCTAAATTGATTGATAAAAACTTTTTTGCACTTTTATGTGGGATAGATAAAAGATATGCTGAGAGGAGGGTTGATTTAGCAATAAAAAGAGCTCGTAAAATATATGAGAGATATACTAATGATCATCCTGCGGTAGAGAAATCTTTATCGGTTAATCCGGCAAAAGAAGAGTCGTCTACAAGAGTGTTTCTTTTAGTAGAGGAGATTCTTAAGTATATCTAAACTTGTTTTTAAACGACAGATTACATCTAATCTGGAATATGTTTAGAGGCTATTACAATAAACAGTTATCTTTGTACTGTAAATAGTGCCCTTGTCAGCTTTGTTCTGATATACTGCACTCTAAAACGGATAATAAACCTTCCCTTTGTCAGAAGGTTTCGTCGTTTTATACCTTCTATCTCGTGCAGTTCTACGAAGAATAGACAAAGCCCCTCTTAGCTATAAAGAGAGGCTCTTTCTATATAAATCTTTTGCACTGACAGCAGCTTGGCAAAGATTTTTAAGTCTGCGGGGTTGCTTTAACCGCTCGGGTATTTTCACCATTGAACAGTTTTCTATTACCAAATACTACAAAGGATTATTTCTGCTGTTCAACAGCCTTATTAATCAAGGGTATATCCTTGTTGTAAGGAATCAAAGAGACACTGGAGAAACTTATTTTCCAATTATCTTTCTCCTTAACAACATAATAAACATTTCGAAGCGAAACATTCGGGCAGAACCATAATCCTTTCAACTGCTCCAGAACGATGGCTGAATTCCCATCTTTCTGAACCAGAATTTCCCGTTTTTCAAGCTTTGGCTTTTGAATCTTAACCGCTGTATCGGCAAATCCTTTGGCATACTCGTCACATAAAGCTTTTTTGTTCCACAACTCGCTTGGGTCTGTTCCACAAAAAAGACCGCTATCGGCTAAAAGAACCGATATGTTATCCAGCTTCTTATCAATGAAGGCCTGATGAGATTTATCAAGCATTTCTACAATTGCCTTTTTTGCTCCAGCTATTTCTGCCGGAGTTGTTTTCTTCTGACAACCACAAAATAGAAAGGTTATCAGAAGTAGTAAAACAAAGTTTTTTCTCATTTTTCTTCTTTTTTTTAAATTCAATTTAAAAGGAAATTAATCTTCGCGAGCCGAAGATACTTTGATTAAAAATCAAGTCAACGCATATTCCGTTTAATTGGGAATTGACATTAACCAAATTAAGAATGCTTAAATTTACTACTTAGCCAAAGCGTAGCTAAATACTTATGATTTGGCAACCCCTTTGAGACACAGATTTTGGTTATTTTTTCGTTATAATCCACCAGACAAATGTACTGATGAAAGGAATACAGATCATGCCAAATTATATAACAATCGGGTGTAGAATTAGATTACGCATTCATCAGATAATTATTATTATTTAGCATAATTTTCCTGCTTTTATACACTGATTTTGTGTATTTTATAATGCTTCATAACCATGTCCGCTGACATGCAAAACAATTGCCGAGTAGGCGGCGCAGTTTACACCACACATAAAAGCGTAGGCTAAAACCCCGATTTCTTTATAAAAGGGCAGGGGTGGTGCTCATGGATTTTGTTCAGGAAGAAAATCTTCAAAGATCGCTCTTCTTTAACTCGAATCCTAAACATGCTCCGTTGATGAAAGCCATAGATAAACTGAATACAAAATATGGCTCTCAGAAAATACATCTGGCTGCTCAGGATACAAAAGTTTGGAAGATGAAGCAGGAGAAGCTCTCAAAGAGGTTTACTACTGATATCAATGATATTCTGGACGTGAAGATTGACTAACCAGAGGTCTAATATTTAAAGTTTTCTCTAAAAAACACTATATATTACTACTCATTGTTTGAGAAATATTTTTATCTTTGTAAATATATGGTGAGATCAAAAACTCTTCTATAACCAGCAAAGAAGTCTAAAACAATGAGCACAGAAACCAACAAAATAAAGCAACTGATAAAGCAAGGTGAGGGGCAGGAAATAGAATTCAAAGAATCTTATTCATCACTGACGCGTTCGGTGTTTGAAACAATCTGTGCTTTCTTGAACCGCAAAGGGGGAACCATCTTATTGGGAGTAGCTGATAATGGAAACATAGTCGGCGTAAAAGAAGATACGGTTCAGGATCAGCTCGACATGTTGGCACGGGATATGAATAATCCTCAGATTATTTCTCCCACTTTCTTTCTTGCCACGGACGTAGTAGAGATTGATGGAAAAACAATCATTTACATATTTGTTCCCGAAAGTTCGCAACCTCATGCATACAAGGGGGCTTATTATGACCGCAAGGAAGACGGCGATTTTAAATTGGCTAACCAGCAATTGATAACGAATCTATTCCTGCGCAAGCAAGATGGATACACAGAAAACAAAGTGTTCCCGTTTCTGCGAATGGAGGATTTTGAAACGGAACTGTTTGATACGGTACGTAACTTAGCTCGGTTAACACGGGCAGACCATCCCTGGATTAACATGACAAACGAAGAAATATTGGTTTCGGCACGCATGAGATTGAGGGATTCTTATACCGGACAGGAAGGCTATACTCTTGCTGCAGCGCTGATGTTTGGAAAGGAAAATACATTGGCAAGTGTTCTGCCTCACTATAAAACGGATGCTCTTTGCCGAAAGGAAGATGTGGAGAGGTATGACGACCGTGATGATATTCGTTGCAATCTGATGGGAGCGTATTCCCGTCTGCTGGCTTTTATCCGTAAGCATTTGCCCGACAGATTTTATCTGGAAGGAAATCAGCGTATGAGTATCCGGGAGTTGATATTTCGTGAGGTAGTGGCGAACCTTTTGGTGCACAGAGAGTTCTCGAACGCTTATCCGGCTACCATGACTATTTACAAGAATGAGGTAGTGACGGAGAATTGGAGCCGTCCTTATGTAATGGGGCGCATCAACTTGGAAAACTTAAAACCGCATCCAAAGAATCCTACTATAGCAAACTTCTTCAAACAACTGGGATGGGTAGAGGAACTAGGCTCAGGAGTTAGGAAAATGTATAAGTATTGTCCTATTTATGTAAATGGCGCATTGCCTGTTATTGAAGAAGGGGATGTTTTTAAACTTACAATTAAATATGAAGTAGGTGATGTTGAGGGAGTAAATGAGGGAGTAAATGGCCCTATAAATGGCCCTAATAATGGGCATTTGCAACAAAATGGCCCTATAAATGGCCCTATAAATGGCCCTATAAATGAGCTTGCAAGTGAACCTCTAAATGGAAATGAAATACATATTATTTCTCTTTTGAAAATCAATCCTGGAATGAACAGAGAAGACATCTCAGTTTCACTAAATAGAGGTATTACATCTGTAAAACGCTATATCAGTTCACTAAAGAAAAAGAACTTAATTGAATATCGCGGATCTCGTAAAACTGGGGGATATTACATTATAACTGATAATGAAAAAGATAAATAACGTTGGAAATGAATAAATATAAATTCAAACCTTACGTCTGGATGATATTCGACTATAAGGGCGCTTCGGCTATTGGAAGAACCATCTATGGACAAAGCAAAGAAGAATTGATTGCGTTTGTTTCGGAAACCGGGAAGCAAGATTGTATTCCTTATTCTGAGATTGAACGACCAAGAATATTGAGTATACTGAGTAAAAAAGAACATGAAAAAGACAGTAGCCACTATTTCATGAATGGAACTGAAGGCGGTGAAGCTTAATTAAATATATCGCAAAAATAAAATAATACTATGGCGAAATTAGAATGTACAAATAGAGAGTTTACGGATTTTATAGGTCCGTTAATTAGGAATAAAGTTGCGTATATAACGCGTAATGATAAGACTGCACAAAAGAACAGATGCAGGTTATGCGGGAAGAAAGCAGAACTTCAGGCTGCACATATTTTAGGTCATGATAGACCAACAGTTATCAAAGAAGCTCTGGAAAATTATCGTAAGCAAGATCAGGATTATTATATAATTGAAGATCTTTCTAAAGCTATAGAGGATATTCATATAGCTCATTTACCAGTAAAAGAAAAATTTGTTTTTTTATGTCAGGACTGCCATCGTCAATATGATAAGCTTGATGATGAAAGGAAAAGTAATAAAGATTATATCACAGCTATATTTGAATTTCTGAATTCAAAAAAGAAAGTTTTATCTGATGAATTACTGGCTGAGCTATTGGATAAAGATTATTCAAAGCAAAAGATTGGTTTTGATTTTCCTGTTCTATCTTTAAATCGCGAGGTTAATAAGGAACGTTATTATAAAGATGCAATTACTCTAAATGATAAGGAGTATTATCTATGCAATCATCTTTTTGATAAGCAAAGAAAAGCTTTGGTAGAATGGATCAATCAGATTTTAATATCTGATAAGTAATTTGCTCAAAGTAATATTCGTAAAACAAGCCTTGCTCAAGAGAATTCCCGAAACTATTTATATGGCTGTAGAACAAATGCTTCCTTACGTAGGAGGCTACAGGTGGACGGTTCAAGATATTCAGTGTAATCTCCTCCCTGGAAGCATGTACTAAAAACATCTATGGAACAGACACCCGCACTGCATAAAAGCACCCGTTAGAATCGCCCAGGTAAATCATTCCATTGGCAATGCAAGGAGTAGAAAGAATGGAACCCAACCCAAGTATTTGTTTCTCGGATGCAACATAGTCGTTGCCATATAGTTTAAAGTCGGCTCTGAATGTTCCATCTTCATTGTACACCAATGGGTCTAAGAAATTATTTTAATAAAAAAGACTAATCGTTATGCAAGATTTTCAATAAATTTTCGTTTAATGATAAACGCGGTCAGTAATTTAAATTATTAATATATGAAAGGCTTTAAATTTAATTTTGGACTACTTTTAGTCATTTTTTCTGTACTTGGTATTGCGGGTTGTTCTGATAAAGAAGACGAATCTTTGTATTCGAAATGGGAAAATTGTTTGGATAACCATACTGTTAATTATGTATTTGACAATCAAAGTAGGTGCTTCGGAGATGGTGGCGGAATTAGTCAGGAGAATTTTGAGAAGATGGTTACAGGGCATGGATGGAAAAATTATGGAACCTGGGAGATTGACGAGAGTGGAAAAAGGCTTCCTGACGATTTTTATAAGAATGTTTATGGAGTTTATCCTGCTAATTTCTATTTTACAGAGGGGAATAAAATTACAACTTATCGAAAAGATGACTCAAAAGCAAACTCTATGCTTTCCGATACTCAGTCATACATCTTTGACGGTAGATATGAGGGGGTGCCAAGAAGTGTGATATTGCTGGTAGATGGTTCTTATATGCAAATAACAGGCTGGGATTTAGGTATACATCCCTCTTTCTGTGCAGTCTATCCATTAGGCTTAAAACGTAATAACAAAGAGGTTTATGGCGTTTCAATTTTTGTGCAAATGACAGAAACAGAGTTGAAGGAATTTCAAGCTGCCAACAAATCATAAAATAATAGCAATTTTCATGAACTGACTATTTTTAATGACTGAACTGTAAATACTTTGTATTTGCAGGGGGAAAACAACGTCATCGGCAGGTTACTCATGGAGTAGCTATTGAACTGGTTCTGTTTATCAATGGGCAAAACAATAAGGGACTTTCTAAAAGAAGGCTATAACGAATAAATATTATACAACAAATACAGAATCTTTTAAATCAGGTTCAGATTATTGTAACCAAGAATAATCAACTACTAGATGCTACAGGTAGACGGTTTTATCTATTCAATGTAATCTCCTGCCTGGAAGCTTGTATTAATAACATCTATAGGACAGATACCCGCAGTGCATAAAAGCACCCGTTAGAATCGCCCAGGTAAATCATTCCATTGGCAATGCAAGGAGTAGAAAGAATGGAACCCAATCCAAGTATTTGTTTCTCGGATGCAACATAGTCGTTGCCATATAGTTTAAAGTCGGCTCTGAATGTTCCATCTTCATTGTACACCCCATGATAATTCAGCTTGCTACCATCCGTCTGAAATACTTCACGGATAGTGTTCGAAGCAAGATCTACCTGATATAATTTACCGTTAAAACAGCCAAATAGAACCTGATTGCGTAACAAAACAGCTTCGGCATATACTCTCATATTCAATGGGAAGGTTGTTTTTATTTCTCCGGTTGCAGCCGTCATAATCCGAAAGTTGTGTGAATCTGACGTTCCGTAGCACAGCAAACCATCGATCAACAGTGGTGCAGCAATAACCCAGCTATTGGGCTCTTCCTTACTCCAGTTTAGTTTGCCCGATTCGATGTCCAACGAATACATAAAGTAATCTCTGCATCCAAATACAACCGACTGATTGTAAAGTGTTGCTCCCTTCTGAATTTCGCCTATAGGGAAATATTTGTTTCCCTTTGTCTTAAATTTCCAGATCAAACTACCATCCGACAGATTTAGCGCATAAAAATAGCCATCGAAACTGCCTACAAAAACTTTATCATGAACAACTAGCGGGGTAGCATGAACAATACCTCCTGTTTTAAATTTCCAACACAAATTACCCGATTGAGGATTCAAGGCATAAATACAACCGTCTCCGCTACCTACAATCACTTTATTGTGAGCAAAAACTGGTGACGATAAATAGTAATCCCATATATCGAGCCTTTTCTCACCAGAAGTTTGCACTTTCCAGTTTTGGCGTGCTGTGTGTTTGTTAATGGAATAAATAAAACCGTCTGTGCTATTAAAAATGAGGTTTCCTTTGTAGACAAGCGGTTTGGACTTAACTTCTCCGCTGGTTTTAAATTTCCAGTTAAGTTTACCCTTTTGCGCATTCAGGGAATACATGCAAGAATCATTAGACCCAACAAATACGGCATTGCCATCAACAACCGGCGATGAATAAATACCGCTTTGAGTGGTGTATTTCCATTGTACGCTATATTGAGCCGTGCCTTTGAGCGAAAAGACGCTCAACAAGGCTACAATAGCATAAGTTTTAAATTTAAGATCGGTATGCATTACTTTATTTTATATTATAATTATACTTCCGGTGTTGTTGCTTATATAGCAAAGGTACAATTTAGAAAGTAATTCACAACAAAAGCTCTAATATTTTACATTCAAGTTCTGTTGTTGGCAATATAAAAGCCGGATTTCCTTCGCCTGCTGAAGATTTTGTGGCATCGGCTATCGACCTGAATAATGTTCTTATCAAGAATCCGTCGGCTACTTTTTTTGCACGGGCAAATGGTACTTCATTTGTTAATTGATGTTAGTGAAGATATTGTTTGATAATGGAATTAAATTCTTTGATCATTGAGGTCTGTACTTTTAGCTTCTCTTAATTAATTTTATATTAGAAATGAAAATGATCTATCAGAAGTAAAACTTAAGGCGATAACTTCCAAATCAGAGAATTTAGGTACAACACCACGCCGGGGGATGTTTCCACAAGAATTCACCAAATCACAGCTAAATTGCTTGCATATATCAAATATTTTATCGAATATTGTCTTCAAGTTGTGACTGTCGGTAATATGTTTTAGTTGTTTGATCACTAATAAAATGCTAAAAGCCAATGATATGTGCAGCTTTTTATAAATCATTTTCTTGCAATTTTAATTTATCCAACGGGTCATACTAATATTTAACATGTAAATTATGTACGAAGAAGATTACTTTATGAAATTAATTCAGGAGTTTTTTCAGGCATTGGATAAAGCCATTCATGGAAAGAAAAGCCTGGATAACTCATCAGACCAGGAAAATTGTGTCAGTGATTTGTATGGTTCTTATTTTCAGGCGGATTCTGCTTTCTTTTATGGATATGATGTGATGACGATATTGGGCTTTCTGAGGGAAAGATGTGAAGAGCAAGACTTGCCAATGATGATAGAAATGATTTCGGAACTGTTCTATCAGGATGCTCTGCTGAAAACAGATGATGCGCTGAAAGCTAATCTGCTTGAGAAAGCGTTGTTCTTTTTAATTTATTTCGACGAGCAGAGTGATACTTACTCTGTAGAGAGGAAGGATAAAATCGCTCTTATAAAAAGGATGCTTGGAAAAGAATGATTCACTTTGTTCCTTTCAGGTAAGTATGATCTACTTGATAGTTTATTGGCTCTTGGGAAAGAATAATTCTGCCGGTTCTTTTTGATGTATCTGTCAGGATGTCTCTTTTTTACTATTTTGGTAGCAGACTCTGCTGTATCTTTGCGCTGAAATGTATTTCTGCAAAACATGGAAAAATTCAATGTTATAAATCCTTCTCTTCTCCTGGCACCCTTTGTGAAGTACTATTGGGTGCTGGAAACGGAGGGCGATTCGGTGGTGACGGAGCGTACTATCTCTACCGGGTGCATGAGTCTTGTGTTTCACAGGGGGAGTAGGCTGTTTTCATCGTTCGGGAATGACTTGCAACCTCAGTCGTTTATCAGCGGACAGACTAAATTTTATACCGATGTTACTTCTACCGGAAATATAAACATGATAGTGGTTGTTTTTCAACCTTATGCTGTAAAAGCCTTTTTCCCAATGTCTATGTACGAGTTTCATGAAAAGAATATAGCTGTAGACGATATTGGAGACCCGGCGCTGAATGATTTAAAAAAGCGGGTGCTGGACACGGTGGATGATAATCAGTGTATCAGCATGATTGAGCACTATCTCCTTAATCGTCTGCATTCTTTTGATGAATATAACATGAAGAGGATTGATGCTGTTGTAAAAGGTATCAACGAGCAACCTATGATAAACGTTACGGATCTGTCGCAGATTGCTTGTTTGAGCAACAAACAATTAAACAGGGTCTTTGCTGAATATGTTGGTTCGATGCCAAAAGAGTTTATTCGCATTGTTCGTCTGCAACGGGCGTTGTACCTACTCCAAAACTCTGCTAATGAGAATTTTACTCAATTGGCTTATGAATGTGGATTCTATGATCAGGCGCATCTTATTAAGGAGTTTAAAGCTTTTTCGGGATATACGCCAAAGGAATATCTGCTTGTTTGTGATCCTTATTCAGATTATTTCTCTGATCCCTTATAATGTCTTTTATTTACAATTTTACGATAATTATTCGCTCTATTTTTGCAGAGTCAATTAATAACAAACAAAATTAGAGATTATGAAAAAGTTACTTGTGTTTTTCGAGATTCCTGCAGCAGACTTTGGCAGAGCCGTGAAATTTTATGAAACTATCCTCGATGTGAAGACTTCCATTTACGACTGCGAGAATGAAAAGATGGCTTGTTTCCCTGAGGAAGAGGGGGGATGCCCCGGTGCTATTTCTTATGCACCTGGTTTCCTTCCTTCTGCAAATGGTGTATTGGTAAGCCTTAATTGTGATGATATGGAGGCTACTCACGCTCTTATTGTGGCTAACCGAGGGAAGATTGTTATCCCTAAAACTAAAATAGAGGCGGAGGGAAGAGGTTTCTTCTCAACTTTTATAGATAGTGAAGGAAATACCATCGGCTTGTATTCGGATAAGTAGGGGCTTGTAATTTAAAATTGGGCTGTGTTGGCGAAGTTATTTATTAGTTTGCCAACACAGCTTTTTTATGCTCCTAATCAAAGTGTGATGTATATTCTTTGTACTGCATTTATCTGAGATGGAATTTATATCGGTAAAAGTTTTGTTAATAAATATTTTGTCATTATATTTACATGATTGAATATGCTTTGATAATTTATAATAGACCATTTAAATTTCTAACTATGAAAAAAATAATCTGCTTTATATTCTTATCTATGTTTCTATTAACTGGATGTGGTGCTAAAGATACAAATGGAGCATCTAATGAAATTACCACTCTAAGCCGGCTTGATGAAGCATCGACTAGCAAGCTTGATGTGCCACCTCTAAAATCGAGTGCTAAGGAAGATTATTTTTTACGGAAATTAATTAAGAATGGCAGTGTTAAATTCCAGACTAATGATATAAAAAAGACTGATGTGTTTATTAAAAGCGCAGTTAAGAAGTTTGATGCATATATTTCGAATGATGAAGACTATAGTAATGAGTCAAATAAAGGGTGTGACATAACCATCCGTGTGCCGGCAGCTAAATACGATAGCTTGATGGCGTATATCTTAAATAATGCTGATATCAGGAATCTCGATAATAAATCGACTAATATTGAAGATGTTACTACAGACTATATTGATAATCAGACTCGCTTAAAAATAAAAAAGGCATCTGAAGCAAAGCTGATTGTATTACTAAATAAAGCCAAGGATCTGAAAGATCTTCTTGCTGTACAAAAACAGCTAACCGACTTGCAGGCTGAGATTGAATCTATTGAAGGGAAAATGAAGTATCTGAATGACCAGGTTAATTATAGTACGCTCACTGTTTCCTTCTATAAGAACGCGGTTAAATCGAATACTTTCGTTGGAGACTTTTGGAATGCGCTAAAAAATGGATGGCAGGTATTTCTTCAGGCTCTCACATTCATTGCTAATCTGTGGGTAATCATTCTTGTATCAGTATTTCTTGTCCTGGGCTTTAAATCTTATAGAAGACGTAAGAAGAACGCTAAGAATAATTGAGTAAGCTGAGGAATGTGCATTGAACCACTTTTGCGAGTTTACTGATATATCTGACGAGGAAACACACCAAATGTGCATGGGTGTTTATGGCTATATGATATCTTGGAGAATTGCGTACTTTCTTCATTTTATAACGTTTTGAAGAAGATGAATGAATAATCAACCTTTTTAAGTGGATTATCGAAAATCAACCTTTTTAAGTGGATTATCGAAAATCAACCTTTTTAAGTGGATTATTCCAGAAAAGTAATATCTTTGTTAAGCTAAATATATATAATATGCATATTCAAGGAGTAATTACCGGTGATATTGTTGATTCAACAAAAGTAGAATCCAATAAAAGAACTGAATTGTTGTTGGCTCTCAAAGAAACAATTGCAGACATTAATCAGTACATAGGACTCGTGAAAATAGAAATCTATAGAGGAGATAGTTTTCAGATAATTATACCGGATTCTGTGAATGCATTACGCATTGCTATATTGATACGGTTAGGATTGCAGCGCAAGACTCCAAATGAAAATATTAGATCTCAAAAATGGGATGCCCGTATTTCTTTAGGCATAGGAGATATTTCTTTTTCTGCTCCATCAATACCGGAATCTGATGGTGAGGCTTTCAGAAATTCCGGAAGAGCATTTGATAAGTTAGGAAAGAATTACCATTTGATTATAAGCACTCCATGGTCTGAGATTAATAACGAACTTGAAGTTTCAACTAAATTTGCAGATATACTGATTAATAGCTGGAGTTATTTACAGATAGAGGTTATATACCATTCTTTATTGATAAGAATGACCCAAAAGGAGTTGGCTAAAAGATTGAATCTTTCTCCGCAAACTCTTAATAAGAGGATTGTTAATGCCAAAGTAGAAGCAATTGAAAAATATATTGCCAGATTTGAACAAATAATAAAGGGTAAAGATGGAATTGAATAGCATTGAGGTACTTATACGCTTGCTTTTCGCACATATTGTTGCTGATTTCATTTTGCAACCCAAATGGATGGTTGATAAAAAGAGAGCAAAGAAAAGAAGAATTCATTTGCTTCATGGCTTCATTCAGGCATTGGCTGCATATATCGCTATCTGGAATTGGGATGTATGGTATGTATTACCTGTTTTGCTGGTCTCTCATCCGCTTATTGATTATTGGAAAGTAACCAGAAAAGAAAAACTATCTTCGTTTGTTGCCGACCAGTGTATTCATCTGTTTATACTCTTTGCTTTATGGATTGCGGTGACAAATCAGTTTGAGCAAACGATGCAGTTTATGAGTCAATGGCTTACAAATAAAGATTTCTGGATCATATTGACAGGGTATTTGCTTATTCTAAAACCAACCTCAATCTTTCTATATCTTTTTACCAAACGGTGGAAAAAAGGAAACGACAAACCAGATAGTCTTCAGGATGCAGGTAAATGGATTGGGTATCTGGAGCGTTTTTTGATTCTTACTTTTATTCTTATGGGAGTAATGCAAGGAATAGGCTTCCTCTTAGCTGCCAAATCTGTTTTTAGGTTTGGAAGTCTGAATGATGGAAAAGAACTCAGAAATACTGAATATATATTAATAGGGACTTTGGCCAGTTTTGTTATTGCTATATCTATAGGTCTAATTATGTCTAAAGCTATTTTGTGCCAGATATAACAATAAATTTGGAAATGAGAATTTCCTGATATGTAAGACTTCATATAAAGTGGCATCAAATAGATGGGGTTGTGAACCAAACTGAGAGCCATACAACAATGCTATTGCTGTATGGCTCTCGATTTAGCTTAAGATCTCAGGATAAAGAGGGCAGTTATGATTTCCGGACTTCCATTAATTCAGTACGTGATTGCAGGTTGCCATTCTTATCATAAGACTCTGACTTAACAACTCCTATTCCTTTGGCATACCATTCTGCACTTTTAACTTTCATCTTGAATCCAAAGCCGGAAGTGTTTACGTCACTAGTAAATTTGTAACAATTGAATGTACCGCCTGTTACCGTAATATCTTCAATGGATTCTACTTTTCGGTTTGTAACTTCAGCAGACATTTTCATGGTTATTATTCCCATTTTCATAGCCATCACAACATTAGCATCAGGGAGTGCTTCGCCCGGGGTTGGATTTGAAGGAATCTCCATATTATTTCCGGTGATTTCAACATTTGCCGGAATCTCACCGTCTTTCTGAAACGCTGCTTTATTGATGAATTTACTCATGTCAAAATAGAGCTTATCGCCAATCTTGTGAACGGTAATTTCATCTTTGAATATGAGCTTGTCTTTGGAGTCCATTGATTCGCACAGATAGGTGATATCCATGTTATCGCCATTTGTTTTTAAATGGGTGATGGTGTATTTCATTGTATTGGTTTGCTTATCCTTCTTGTCGAAGGTTTTGTATACCAATACTGTTCCTTCCTTTGACGGGAAGAATATTTCCTCGCTCTTACAAACCATTGCAAAGAGGAACATTGCTGTGAATAGGAATAATGCTTTCATATCTTGATGTATTAATTGATTTAGTTCTTTTCCTGCTCTGAATCGGGGCTCTTTTCTTTATCTTTCTTTTCTGGTCTATCAGTTGTTCTTGATTCTCTTACTGGTTTAGTATCCTGCCTTGGGCTTACGTCCTTATTTCGCTCGGGCTGTGTTCTGTTTTCACGATTTACAGGAGGAATCGTTCTTTCTGTTGGTTTAGTACTCTCTGGCAGAGTTATATCTCTACGCTGTACGGGTTGTGTGCGCTCGGGCTGAGTTATATCTCTACGTTGTACAGGCTGATCGGGTTGAACATTCTGCCTTTGCGGTGTTGTAACGTCCGTTTTCCTTTCCGGTATGCTTTTATCGGGTGTAGTTGTTCTGGGAATGCGGACAGGCTGATTCACATCTTGCTGGCGAACGGGCGGCACATTAATATCCCTTGGCACGTCTCTCTTCTCTGGTTGGGTGGTAGGCCTTTCTATCGGTGTTACGTTCTGATTCCTGTTTGGAACATCTCTTCCCGGGGTGCGTATAAAATCGTCTTTCCTGATAACACGTTGCGGCGTTGATTGCCGGGGGGTACTGTTCCTGTCAATCTGAGGACGGTAAATGCGTAATTCCCTGTTCTGTATTTCTTGTCCGGGCTTATTGGTCTCTCTGATGTTATATTGGTCAATCTTGCTTCCCGATGCTCTTTGAACAGACTGCCTTTCCGGCCCGTATACATAGGTTGAATGTCGTTTGTTGTCAATGTAGGTACGGTCAATGACTCTGCTATTTCTGTAAATTCGTTCGTGATCTGAACGGTTAATGTAATAGCGATGTATGTCTCTTCTTCCAAAATCGCGGTCTCTCACAAAGCACCAATGATCGTGATAGCTGTCATATCTTCCATCAAAGAAGGAATTTATGCTCATGCCCGGAGCAATTGGCGACCAGCCGTAATAGCCATCCGCCTGAAGCCAGTTGACCCATGCCGGTCCCCATTCATAGCCTGGCACCCAGAACCATCCTAATGCATCATTAAATCCCCACCGTCCGTAATGGAATGGTGCCCATCCCCAGCTGTAACTTGATACCCAGGACCAGCCATACGTTGTGTTTATCCAATATCCGTTGGTTGAATATGGAGCGAAGCCTCCTGTTGTATAGGGAATCCATACATAGCCGTAGTTGTCATAATCAACCCATTGGCCGTAAGGACCCAACTGATCATAGAAAACTTGAAAACTAACATTTGATTGTTGATCTAATGCACTACCTGAATAGGATGCACATGATGTAGTCAACAAAAATATTAGGGTGATGATTTGAATGTTTGCTTTCATAAGTAGTTAGTTTTTGAATGAACAATAAAATAGAAGGGATGTGGAGACATCTGTTATAGGCTCTATTCCTATACCTGTGAAGAGAATAGGTGAGTGGTTTGCATTAGCTAATCTTTTGTGATTGAGCATGCTTGTAACTGTTTTTATTTAAAACTATTCTATGTAAAACAACAATGTACGTAGAAATAAGTTTGGTTTTGATAGAAACTTTAACTTGAAAGATATTGGCAGTGATGCGGAATGCCTTGCAAAACAAAAGGAGGGGATTAATGAAATATTCAGATTGCAAGAAAGCTTGTGATGCCCAGAGAAGAAAAGCTTTGGAACCAAGTTGAACGATAAATTAAGATTGCAAGTAAGCTTGTGAGAAGGGCGTTAAAACAGTAAACTCACAGTTTAGATGAAATATTCAGTCTATATCAGCTTGTTTTAGTTATGGATATATAAAAGTAAACTTCTAAATTAGGTAATTCACAGATAGCAAGCAAAAGAGACTGCGTGAAGGGCCTTGCAAACAATAAGGGCTGAACTTATAAAAAGCTCAGCCCTTATCATTAATATAGTTATTGAAGGTATTATTTCAACCATTTATCAAGCCATGCAGCAAAGGTTCTTTGCCAAAGAATTCCATTCTGAGGTTGAAGTACCCAGTGGTTTTCGTCTGGATAGATAAGCAATTGTGCAGGAATACCGCGTAGTTTGGCTGCATTGAAAGCAGACATTCCCTGTGAAGCAAGGATTCTGTAATCCTTCTCTCCGTGAATGCAGAGAATAGGAGTATCCCACTTGTCTACAAACTTATGAGGAGAGTTGGCAAAAGTGCGTTGTGCTGTAGCATTATCTTTTTCCCAGTAGGCACCACCCATATCCCAGTTGGCAAACCACATTTCTTCTGTTTCCAGATATTGTTGTTCCATGTTAAATATACCATCGTGAGCAATAAACGCTTTGAAACGTTTGTTGTGATGACCTGCAAGCCAGTAAACAGAGAATCCGCCAAAGCTGGCACCTACACATCCTAGCTTATCAGCATTAACATAAGGTTCTTTAGCCATCTCGTCAATAGCAGAGAAATAATCTTTCATGCACTGACCACCGTAGTCTCCACTAATTTCTTCATTCCATTCCTTACCGAAACCTGGTAATCCACGACGGTTGGGAGCTACAATGATATAGTCATTTGTTGCCATCATCTGGAAATTCCAACGATAAGACCAGAACTGGCTAACCGGATCCTGTGGCCCGCCTTCACAATAAAGAAGGGTAGGATATTTCTTATTCGGGTCGAACTTAGGAGGATAAATAATCCATGTAAGCATATCCTTACCGTCGGTTGTTTTAATCCAGCGTTCTTCTACTTTTGCCATCTCTACCTGATCGTAGATATGTTTGTTTTCAAAAGTCAGCTGTTTAGCTTCACCTTTTGGAGAAACAGCATAAATTTCATCTGCCATGCTCATTGAGTGACGGGTAGCCAGTATTTGTTTGCCCATCAACTTTATTGTAGCATAGTCGTGAACACCTTCTGTTAGCTTTTGCAGCTTTTTACCTTCGCGATCTACATTGTATATTTGACAAGTAGCATGCCATACGCCTGTGAAATAAAGGCTCTTGCTATCGCCATTCCAGATAAAACCTGATACACTGGAATCGAATGCCTTGCTTACGAACTTCTTTTCTCCGGTTGCCAGATTCATTACGAACAAACGGTTCTGGTCACTTTCGTAGCCATCGTGTTCCATACTTTGCCAGGCGATATACTTACCGTCAGGAGAATATAGTGGGTTTGTATCATATCCCATCATTCCTTCAGTGATATTTTTCGTCTGTTTAGTAGCCAGATTATATACGTAAATATCTGAATTAGTAGAAAAAGCATATTCTTTGCCGGTCTTTTTACGGGAAGTATATGCAATATTTTCACCTTTAGCATCCCATGTCAGTTGTTCAATGCCACCAAAAGGTTTCATAGGCGATTCATATGGTTCGCCAGCCATGATATCTGTAACATTTGTGAGCGCTGAACCGTCAAAGTCGGCCACGAAAGGGTGGGGAACAGTAGTAACCCATTCGTCCCAATGCTTGTACATCAGATCCTCTACAACTAATCCACTGGCCTTGGGAAGGTCTGGATACTTGTCTGCAGTGTATTTACCATATTTTACTTGTGAGATAAAAAGCACTTTCTTTCCATCAGGTGAAAAAGAAAAACCTTCTATATCCTTGTCAACACTGGATAGTTGTTTGCGTTCAGTGCCATCGGGGTTCATCTCCCACAGCTGATTACTGCCACTTTCTGAGCAAAGAAAAGCAATCTTGCTACCACCTTTGATCCAGATAGCTTCGTTCTCGCCAAACGGTGTGTGAGTAATCTGCTGGTTACCCGTTCCGTCTGCGTTCATTACAAAGACTTCTCTGTTACTCTTGTTTTGTGGAATGCTGTAGTATGCAACCGTATAGACAATCTTCTTCCCATCGGGCGAAACATTGAATCCACCGATTCGTCCCATAGCCCAAAGAGCTTCAGGAGTCATTCGTCCGCCTTTGATTACTATATCGGACTTTCCGATAAGCGGCTCGCTCTTGTCTCCTGCAGCTTCTGCCGTAAGTGTTCCGGCAAGCATAAGTGCTGCTGACATCATTACTAATTTTGATTTTCTCATATAATTAATTGAATTATTTATTCGTTATGCGAAATTAATCATTCCGTATTAATTAACTATTCTTTCGGGTAATCTTTTTCACGAGCTGCGCAACTCGTCATTGCGACCTGCGCAGCTCGTGAGAAGAGTTTAACCGTACATTTGAAATGTACACACTGAATAACAAAAAAGGCGAAGATGTTATAAATCTCCGCCTCTTACTATATTGATTCAATTATGAATTTATTTGCCTTGACGTTTTGCTTTCAAACGATCACGTTCCTTAGCCATACGTTCTTGTTCTTCCTGCATCTTAGCCATTTTGGCCATCAATCCAGTTTTCTTCTTTGCTTTACCGCTATCCTTAAAAGCTTCAAGTTTAGAAAGTATCTTATCATCATTAACAAACTTTTTAAGGGCAATCATTGTGAAAATACTAATCAGTGTTGATACTAAATAGTAATAGTTCAATCCGGCTGCATAGTCATTCAAAATGAAGATGAACATTACTGGCATTACATACATCATAGCTTTCATACCCGGCATCTGTTGTTGACCGGTATCCTGCTGAGCCATGGTGTATTTCGTATTCAGGATGTTTGCTAATGACATCAACAAACAGAATAGACTGATGTGATTGCCAATAAATGGAAGATGTTGGTTCCATTGTATGAATGCATCAAATGTTGAAAGGTCATTTGCCCAAAGGAAACTTTGTTGACGCAGTTCAATAGCACTTGGCACAAACATGAAGAGGGCAATAACAATAGGCATTTGCAGTAACATTGGCAAACAACCGCTCATAGGGCTAACACCGTATTTACTATAAAGTGCCATCGTCTCCTGTTGCTTTTTCATAGCATCTTCCTTCTTCGGATACTTTTGACCAATCAAATCAATCTGTGGTTTCAGAACTCTCATTCGTGCAGATGACATGTATGATTTATAAGTGAAGTAGAAAATAACTATTTTCACAATAATAGTCATAAACAAGAGAACCATTCCCATGCTTAATCCAAGACTTGAAAGCCAGTCGAAAATATTTATCGTAAACACTTTATTGATCCAGCGAAGGAAAGACCATCCCAGTGGAACTAGTTGATCAAGCTCCAGTTTGTTGATTTCATCTTTACCTGCATCAAAAGCTTTTAGTGTTTTGTAATGGTTAGGACCGAAGTAGAAATGCATGTTGGTTGGCTGAGCTCCTTTTGAATCAAAGGATACGCTCATATCTGCTGAATAATCTTTCAGATATCCACTACCTTCTTGCTCCAGTTTTGTACTCAAAACATTTTTATCGAAGTTCTTATCTGCAATAAATACAGAAGAGAAATACTGAGTTTTGTAACCAATCCATTTCAGTCTGCCTGTTATAGAAGTATTGCTCTCCTTAGTTTCAGAAAGATGATCAGTATTAGCGCCATCGTACTTATACATTAAATAAGCATAACGGTTTTCATATTTAAATCCTTTTTCTGCCTGGCGTAATTTCTGTTTCCATTCAATATCCATGTAATTAATACTAGGAGAAAGCTTATCAACCATACCGGTTGCTTTAACGCTAAAGTCAACCATATAGTTTCCTTTATGCATGGTGTAAATAAAGTCGATATAGCTTTTATCGTCAACAGCCAGACGCATTGTCAGAGATGAATCAGTCTTGTTTACAACCTGGTAGTAGTAATCCTTAGTCTCAATTTTCTCTTTCTTATTATAGAATAAGAAATTCATACTCACGTCATCTTTGTCGAAAAGAACCAAAGGTTTTTTATCTTGTCCGTTGTATTTTTTCAACAAAGCCGAATAAACTCGTCCACCTTTATTAGAAAAAGTAAGTTTTACTAAATCATTTTCAAGGGTAGCGAAACTTTCAGTCCCTTTTGCCGCATTGTAAAAAGTAGCTGTAGAATCAACCATTGTAGCAGCGGCATTTTCATTAGTCAAAGCAGCAGATGCTTCAGCTCTTTTAGCTTTATCATCTTTTTGAGCCAGGGCTTGGATGGAATCCTGATAATGTTTCTGGGCAATCTGTTGTTGTTCGCTCGGCCGTTGTAAAAAGGTAAACCCAATTAATACAGCTGCAATCAGTCCGAATCCCACTAAGGTGTTTTTGTCCATAATTACAAATTATACATTATTATTTTTTAAGTCTTATTTATTAATAGCGGCTTTAATAAAGGAAACAAACAGTGGATGTGGATTAAGCACAGTGCTACTATACTCAGGATGGAACTGTGTACCGATATACCAACGCAGAGTAGGTATTTCTACAATTTCCACTAAGTTGGATTCAGGATTGATTCCTACACACTTCATTCCGGCTTTCTCATATTCGGCTTTATAGAAGTTGTTGAATTCATAACGGTGACGGTGACGTTCCTGAATATGTTCTTTCTTATAAGCTTCGTATGTTTTTGATTTCTTATCTATCACACATTCATATGCACCCAGACGCATTGTTCCACCCATGCTGGTAATTGCTTTCTGTTCTTCCATGATATCAATTACCGGATACTTAGTGCTTTCGTCCATTTCAACAGAGTTAGCTTCTGCATATCCTAATACATTTCTTGCAAACTCAATAGCAATAGATTGCATACCCAGACAGATACCAAATGTTGGGATATCGTTTTCACGGGTATACTTAGCAGCAACAAACTTTCCTTCAATACCTCTAGGACCGAATCCCGGACAGATAACAACCCCATCTACATGTCCAAGTTTCTCTGCTACATTAGCGTCAGTTAGTTTCTCGCTCTGAACATATTCAATCTTCAGTTTGCGGTCATTATATGTGGCAGCCTGAGAAAGTGATTCAAGAATAGATTTGTATGCATCCTGTAGCTCTACGTATTTACCAACTAGAGCAATCTTAACCAGTTCAGTAGCTTTCTCTCTTCTGTCAAGGAACTCTTTCCATGAATCGAGGTTTGGATTACCTTCAGTAGGCAGACCCATTTTGCTAAGGATTGTTTCATCAAGTCCTTGTTCGTGCATTCTCAATGGAACTTCGTAAATGGTAGGCACATCAACAGACTGAACCACAGCTCTGTCTTCTACATTACAGAATAATGCAACTTTCTTTCTTAAATTATCACTTAAGAAATGTTCGCTACGCAAAACAAGAATATCTGGTTGTACACCTAGTTCCTGTAATTGCTTAACAGAATGTTGAGTTGGTTTTGTTTTTAATTCTTTTGCAGCAGCAAGGAAAGGAACATAAGTTAGGTGCACGCAAAGTGCAGAGTTACCCAATTCCCAACGAAGTTGACGCATGCTTTCAATGAATGGAAGAGATTCAATATCACCTACAGTTCCTCCAATCTCGGTAATTACGAAGTCGTACTTGTATTTATTTCCAAGGAACTTAACATTTCTTTTAATCTCATCAGTAATATGAGGTATTACTTGTATGGTTTTACCTAAGTAATCGCCACGGCGTTCTTTATCTATAACACTTTTATAGATACGTCCGGTGGTAATGTTATTGGCTTTAGTTGTTTGAATCCCTAAGATACGTTCGTAATGTCCCAAATCAAGGTCTGCTTCATGGCCATCAACGGTGACATAACATTCTCCATGCTCGTATGGGTTAAGTGTTCCCGAGTCAATATTGATATAAGGATCAAATTTCTGGATAGTCACCTTATATCCTCTTGCTTGAAGTAACTTACCAATCGATGATGCAATAATTCCTTTACCTAATGAAGAGGCAACTCCTCCTGTGACGAAGATGTACTTTGTTTCTCCCACGACAATACTATTTTATTATAATTAATTATGCGGTTTTATAGACCTTTTAAAAAGCGCAAAAATACAAAAAAATGAGGAAGTAATTGTGTTTTCTATCGAAAAAAAATAAAAAAAGCATTATTTGGGGAATCTTTGTGCTAATTAAATATTTAGTTGTAATTTTGTGATTCACTAGTTTTTAGTACAGTATGAAAAAAGAAATTACATTATTTATTGTATTGTTATTTACATTTAGTTTGTCAGCACAAAAGAAAAACCATTTACCTTCTTTAGACAAGCTTCAACAGGATACCACTCAGTCTTCATTCCTGAAAAAATACAGTGACACACTCCAGGTTATATATAAAAGGCAGCTTGGAATTTTGGATTCATTAAACAATGATTCTGTGCCTGAAAGATATATTGAAACGAATCCACGGTATTACAGATTATTTGTTCCTTTGGCGTATTATTATGCTCCGGTAAAAGAGGCTTTTAACCCTAAATGGAAACCGCTGGGAATAAAAGAACAAGGCTATCCTCTTGATAAATTATTTCCAATTGACAAAAAGGCCTTTAATGAAACTGAAAGGGTGAATCGTGTTGTAAACAGGGCTTTACTGGCCACATATGTTTCTCATCCGGAACTAGTTGTTGACTGGGAAGATAATATAACCAAGAAAAAGATTTTTGAAGTTACGGAAGCTGAAAAACTAAAGCCTGAAACATCTGTAATCTCTTTGTTTAAGCCCGAGCCAATGACTAATAACGTAGGTAAAGTTCACGTTACTTATCAAAAGCCAAATTTCTGGTATTCCGATGGAAGTGGTTCTTTGCAATTTACTCAGAATTATATATCAAGTAACTGGTATAACGGAGGTGAGAGTACCAACTCTGCATTGATGAATTTTAAATTAAACGCGAACTATAATGATCAGCAGAAAATTCAGTTTGATAATACATTTGAGGCAAAAATCGGATTTAATACAGTGTCTTCAGATACAATCCGTAAGTATAGAATAAACACTGACTTGTTACGTGTTTCCAGTAAGCTTGGTATAAGGGCTACTACCCGATGGTATTATACAATATCCGGTGAACTTAGCAGCCAGTTTTTCCGCAATTATAAAGCAAATACAAAGCAGGCTGTATCTGCTTTCTTTGCTCCGGCCAATTTTAATTTAAGTATTGGTATGGATTATAAGATTGATAAGAAAAATCTTACTTTATCTGTGTTTATCTCTCCAGGGGCGTATAATATGAAATATGTGGGTGATAAGAATATTGATGAAACACAATATGGACTTAAAGAAGGAAGTTCCTTTTTACATGATATCGGTTCTAAATTTCAGTCGAATATGAAATGGACTATTATTCCATCGGTTGTTTGGGAATCCCGTCTATACTATTTTACCAGTTATAAAAAAGTGGAAGCAGAGTGGGAGAATACTTTCAATTTCGTATTGAACCGTTATTTATCAACTAAGTTATTCTTTCACGGAAGATTTGATGACGGTGTAACGCGTAAAGGAGATTGCAGCTATTTCCAATTTAAAGAACTGCTTAGCTTTGGTATAAATTACATATGGTAAATTGTTGGAATCATCAATAATACATATACTTTAAAAAACTGACAGGTATGTTGAATCTGGAAATGATTACTCAAAAAGTGCGTGAAATCTCTATTGAAACAGGACGATTTTTGAGAGAAGAACGTTTAAATTTTAAACGTGAAAGGGTAGAAGAAAAGAGATCGCACGACTATGTCTCTTATGTCGATAAAGAATCCGAACGCCGGATCGTGGCTTCTCTTTCTGCAATTCTTCCCGAAGCAGGGTTTATTGCTGAGGAAGGGTCGGGTTATCATGGAGATGAAGAGTATTGTTGGCTGGTAGATCCTCTTGACGGAACAACAAATTACATCCATAATAATGCACCATATTGTGTCAGCATCGCATTAAGAAATAAAAAGGAACTTTTAGTAGGAGTGGTTTATGAGGTATGCCGCGACGAATGCTTCTGGGCCTGGAAGGGAAGTAAGGCATATCTGAATGGTGACGAGATTTATGTATCTGATGTCAGCACAATGGATTCGGCTTTTATAGCTTTGGGATTTCCTTACAATTACAAAGTGTATAAACCAATGGCTGTTCATCTGATTGAAGAATTATATGGAAATGTGGGAGGATTACGTTTGCAGGGCGCAGCAGCGGCTGAGCTTTGTTATATAGCTGCAGGAAGATTTGAAGCACGAATTGAGTCTAACTTAGGTCCATGGGATATTGCCGCAGGATCGTTAATCTTGATGCAGGCAGGAGGAAGAGTGACTGATTTTGAAGGCGGGGATGGTTTCTATTCGGGAAATCAGGTGCTGGCTTCAAATGGAATACTTCATAATGAGCTACTGAATGTCCTCAAAAAGAGATAAGATAAAAAAAATAACAAATATATTTTTAGCTTGTAGCTATTTCGTAGTTAAGTAATAAGCATTTATTTACTAGAAAATCAATTATGAATAAACGTAGATTAAATAAGGCATTAAAAAGAGTTGTTAAGTTACCTCGTAATAAATACTTGTTTTTATATGTTTATAATAAACTCAAAAATTCTTATTATAAATTAAAGAAGTCTACAAAGGTTGCTTATCCATCGACTATAATGCTGGAGCTAACCAATCATTGCAATCTGGCTTGTACAACTTGTCCCAGGGAATATGAATATGGGAAAGCTATGGATAAAGGACAAATGAATATTGATCAGGCTAAAAGGGTAATTGATGAGTTATGGCCTTACCTTGATTCTATTGGGTTGACTGGTTTAGGAGAGACTTTTTTATATAAAGAACTGGAGAATGTTGTAGATTATATTAAGGCGAAAAATCAAGGTATTATAATCTCTGTGTCTACTAATGCAATCTTGCCAAATTTTATAGAAAAAGTATCACCGTTAGTTGACAAAATAGATACAATACAAGTCTCTATAGATGGATTAGGAAGTGTTTACGAAAGTATTAGGATAAACGCTAGTTTTCAGGAACTAGATAAGAATCTGAGAATACTTTCTGAAATGTGCAGAAACACAAAAACAGATTTAATGTTAAACATGGTTGTAACCAAGGAAAATTTTCATCAGATGCCTTTATTGGTTGAATATGCTGAAGAGGTTGGTATTAACTATATGGATTTTACTTTGTTTAATCTTGCTTCTGTAACCAATATAGAACGTTCATATTATCAGTTCTATCAGTCACCGGAATTTCTGGAGGTGATTTCAAAACTAGAAGAAACAATAAGCAAGACTTCAAATGTTGTAGTAACAAATAAAAATTTCAAGACTGATAATTGTTTTCAGAAGTGTCCTTTCCCCTGGAATCATTTTTATATTTGCTGGAACGGATTTATACCTCCCTGTTGTGGAAAATCTTTCCCCAAGGAATTGAACTTTGGTAATGTCTTTAATAGTAATGTTATGGATGTTTTAAATAGTGATAGCTATAGATCATTCAGGACTATGTGGCTTAATAATAAAACACCTAAGTTCTGTTATAAATGTCATTTTATTGATCTTGAGCCAATTAAAGAGAACTGCTAGAATCTTTTGCTGATATTCATTAAGTTTAAAATCAAAATTTACATTTTTTTCTTTGGATAAATATTTCAAAGATACCTACATTTGTTTCGGTTACAGACTAGAAACTTCATTATGAGTTACTTAATTTAATAAAAATGGAGAAGAGTAGTTGTAATCTTCATTTTTATTCTGATTTGTAGGATAAAGCAATTATATTTTTGTAAGTTTGTGGTGCTAAAAAGAATAATACAACAATGAATATACCTGTTATATTTGAATTTTTGAAAGAACTTTCGGCTAATAATAATCGTGAATGGTTCAATGAACATAAGAGTGATTATTTGAAAGTTCAGAATGAATTTGAGAATTTGTTGACAGCTATAATAGAACGAATATCTCTCTTTGATGACGATATAAAAGGAATCCAGGCAAAGGATTGCACGTATCGAATATATAGGGATACCCGTTTCTCACCCGATAAAACACCTTATAAAATACATTTTGGCGGTTATATAAATGCCAAAGGAAAGAAGTCTGAGCATTGTGGATATTATGTACATCTGCAGCCGAGAAATTGTCTTCTGGCCGGAGGTAGTTACTGTCCCTCACCTAATATACTGAAGGCTCTCAGGCAGTCAGTTTATGATAATATTGACGAATATATATCTATTGTTGAGGATCTTGCCTTTAAAAAATATTTCCCGGTAATAGGAGAAAGCTTCTTAAAAACAGCACCTAAAGGTTTTCCAAAAGACTTTAAATACATTGATTATCTTAAGTGTAAAGATTATTCCTGTGCTTATCAGATACCCGATGAATTCTTTTTAGATGAACATATGCTAGATAATGTATCAGATGTATTTAAACAGTTGAAACGCTTTTGTGATTTTACCAATTATACAATAGATGACTTTGAATAAAATATAAACCACTAAATAATAAATCATGGTAGTAGATAAAATTGAAAACTTAGACAAATATGCCTCTTTGAATCCTCTTTTTGCTCAGGCTGTAGAATTTCTGAAATCACATAATCTTTCAGAGATGGAGCTTGGAAAAACAGAATTGAAAGGTAAAGATTTAGTAGTAAATATTGCACAGACCAATCCTAAAACGAAAGAACAGGCTAAACTGGAAACTCATAATAAATTTATTGATATTCAAATCCCGCTTTCTGGCGTTGAGGTTATGGGATATACTCCAGCTGTAGATTGCAAACCAGCTGATGCAGTTTACAATGAAGAAAAAGACATTACTTTTTTTGAAGGACTGGCAGAAAGCTATATTCCTGTAAAACCAGGAATGTTTGCTATCTTTTTCCCCGAGGACGGACATGCACCAGGGGTAAGTGAAACCGGAGTAAAAAAAGTAATTGTAAAAGTTTTAGCTTAGCATTAACATAAAATTCTCTATGAATAAGACACTGAATTTAATTAAGAGCGACCCTTGGCTTGAACCGTTTAAGACGGCAATAGAAGGACGTTATGAGCATGCGCTCAGTAAAGAGTCCGAGTTAACAGAAAACGGGGATCAAACACTCTCTGACTTTGCTACAGGATATTTGTATTTTGGGTTACACCGAACAAATGAAGGCTGGGTATTCCGGGAGTGGGCTCCTAATGCCACTCAGATCTATATGATTGGTACATTCAGTGACTGGAAAGAGAATGATACTTATGCTATGAAACGCATCGGAAACGGTAATTGGGAGTTAAATCTACCGGCTGATGCGTTAGTACATGGCGATTTGTATAAGTTGAAAGTTTACTGGAACGGAGGACAAGGTGAACGCATCCCAGCCTGGGCTACACGAGTGGTTCAGGATGATGTTACTAAAATATTTTCCGCTCAGGTTTGGAGTCCTCAAGAGAGATTTCAATTCAGTAAAACACCATTTACTCCTAATACTGATCCTTTATTAATCTATGAGTGCCATATTGGTATGGCTCAACAGGAGGAAAAGGTGGGTACATACGAAGAATTCCGTGAAAAAATACTTCCACGAATAGCAAAAGCCGGATATAACTGTATTCAGATTATGGCAATTCAGGAGCATCCTTATTACGGAAGTTTTGGTTATCATGTTTCCAATTTCTTTGCTATATCTTCACGCTTTGGAACTCCTGAGGAGTTGAAACGATTGATAGATACAGCTCATGGATTGGGTATTGCTGTAATTATGGATATTGTTCATTCTCATTCAGTGAAGAATGAACTTGAAGGGTTGGGTAACCTGGCTGGTGATCCTAACCAATATTTTTATCAAGGAAGCAAAAGAGAACATCCGGCCTGGGATTCGCTCTGTTTTGATTATGGAAAGAATGAGGTCTTACATTTCTTGCTTTCCAATTGTAAATATTGGCTTGATGAATACAAATTTGATGGATTCCGTTTCGATGGAGTAACTTCCATGTTATACCACAGTCATGGTTTGGGAGAAGCTTTTGCTGGTTATGGTGATTATTACAACGGTTATCAGGATGACAATGCGATATGTTACCTGACATTGGCGAATAAGCTCATACATCAGGTCAAACCACAAGCAGTTACAATAGCTGAAGAGGTGTCTGGAATGCCGGGACTTGCAGTTAAAACGGAAGATGGAGGTTATGGATTCGACTATCGCATGGCAATGAATATTCCTGATTACTGGATTAAAACCATTAAAGAAAGAATTGATGAAGACTGGAAACCCTCATCCATTTTCTGGGAAGTAACAAATCGCCGCAAAGAAGAGAAAACTATTTCGTATGCAGAAAGTCACGATCAGGCATTGGTTGGAGATAAGACTGTAATATTCCGTCTTATTGATGCTGATATGTACTGGCACATGCAAAAAGGTAGTGAAAACTATAATGTAAATCGTGGAATTGCTCTTCATAAAATGATTCGTTTAGTTACAGCCACAACAATTAATGGTGGTTATCTCAACTTTATGGGTAATGAATTTGGTCATCCGGAATGGATCGATTTCCCTCGTGAAGGCAATGGCTGGTCATGTAAATATGCCCGTCGTCAATGGGATCTTGTTGATCGTAAAACATTGACTTACCATTATCTGGCCGATTTTGATCAAAGAATGATTGAGTTGGTTAAGGGAATTAATGGTTTCCAAACTATTCCTGTACAGGAAATCTGGCATAACGACAGTGATCAGATACTGGCTTATAAACGCAAAGATTATGTTTTTGTTTTCAATTTCAATCCTTCCAAATCGTTCACCGATTATGGATTCCTTGTTGAGCCCGGTTCTTATGAAGTCGTACTAAATACTGATGCTAAAGAGTTTGGGGGAAATGGATTAGCTGATGACAGCATTAAACATCTTACGAATTTTGATTCACTATATAAAGGCGAAAAGAAAGAATGGCTGAAGCTTTACATCCCGGCTCGTTCAGCTATGGTATTGCGTAAAATAGAATAATTATATGTATAGCTACAATTCGTATTCCGGAAAGAGAACAGCTCGCACCATATCATTGGTTAGCGGGCTTCTTTTCTGGATATTTAGTTTCGTTTATCTATCCGTCAGCTTTCAATACTTGCTAAGCATGACAGAAGATTTTTCTCTTTTTGTTTATAATATTCCTTTCTTTCTGGAAAAGGTTAGTCAGCCGGGCGGAGTGCTTCTCTATCTGGCATGTTTTTTTACTCAGTTCCTGCATTATCCTTGGTTGGGTGCACTTTTTATTACCGCTTTATTGCATTTGATTCAGTGGTTTACCTGCAGACTTTTTAGTCTTAACAATAAATATTTTATTCTTTCATATATCCCATCATTTCTCCTCTTAATAATCATAACGAATGTTGGGCGCTCATTCTATTTAATGACTCATGTAGAGTATATCTTTACTTATGTACTTGGAATATTCTTTTTATTGCTTTTCTACTTTTTCTTTCAGAAAATAGAAAATCCACGCATAAGTTTCATTACTTTATGCTGGCTTTTCCCTTTATTGTTTTTCGGATTATCGGGTAGCATTGCTGCTTATTTCTTTGGATTTTTATTCTTGTGCAGTATTTTTTCAATTAACTACCAGCAGAAATCTCTGATATATTTAACGTGTGTGGGCTTATATCTATTATCATTTCTTGTAGCTAAACTCTTTCTCTATCCCAACTCAATGAGTTCACAGATATTGTTCGGTATTCATCCGGCAATTCCTAATGGCCAGAGTGGAGAAAATCAATTGCCGCATTTATTACTTTTGTTCTTTTTTATCTTTGCAGCAATCAAGCAACGCTTTTTCCCATCCGGGAATCGTATTAAATCTTATGCAAGATGGACTTATACAAATCTTATCTGTTTGCTTGTTATTTGTTCAGTAACTGTTGCCATGGCAAATACCAATGATAATTTCAGATATGAGATGGCGATTGACTGTTATATCCAGAAAAGAGATTTTAAACATGCTCTGAAAGTTGGAAAAAATGCTTCTCATCCCACAAGAGAGATGACTGTGCTTCATAATTTCGCGTTGGAACTCTCCGGGAAATCAGGTGAAGAGATGTTTGAATATGCACAGGATTATAAAACAGACGGTTTGTTTTTTGATTATTGCAAAGATACACTTTCATATCCAGAAGGAGCTATGATTTATTCTTATTTAGGAGCTAAGCATATAGCAACCGAATGGGCTGACAATAGTTATCTTCAGAAAAAGGATTGTTATAGATTGCTGAAGAATTATGCTCTTATTGCAACGATTAATGGACATTTGAATGTAACAAAGAATGTTGCCGGAATCTTAGAAAATACATTGTATCATCGTGATCTGGCTCAAAAGTTCCATGAATACTCTTCAGATAATACTCTTATAAATAAGGATTCAGTGCTGGGAGATATTAAAAAGCGATTGTCTGATAAGTATTACGAATTCCCTACTAAGGGTAAATATGCTGAATTCATTTGCGATTTTTATCGCAGGAATATAGATAATAGGGTGGCATACGATTATTACATGATGTCTGCCTTGCTGAATAAAAAACTGGATAAATTTGCCTGGGGAGTAAAGTTATATAGATTGTTCTACAAGAATCCTTTGCCAAAGCATTATGCAGAAGCTGCTGCTTTGTGCAACTATCAGCATGTTGGTCCAGCCTTGTATGTAAATGCAGCAACAAAGAAAACGTTTGATGAGTTTCTTAAGCTGAAGAAAGAGCAAAAGAATCCGGTTACAGAAAAGAATATCATGCGTCGTAATTACGGACAAACGTTTTGGTGGTATTACATGTATAAATGAATTTGGTTATTTTGTAACTAATTAAGAATCAAGCAAAAGCCTTTATTAATGGTGGTTTTAGAGCTTTTGAATTGTTAAATATACGATTTGGGTAAACTGAAATACTGCAAAATGTTACCTTTGTATTTACACATAATTTACAAGGAATTTACAAAATGGCAACTGTAGCATGGGTGGTCTTAAAGCACCATAAGAAAGCGGATGGGACGTATAATCCTAAAATTAGAATCTCTCACAACGGGACATCTTCGTATATTGCAACTCCAATATTTACAGAGTTTGTAAAATTCAAAAGAGGGGCAGCCAGTGGAACCGTAACATCAGGAAAATTGATAGACTCATTGAATGAAACAGTGAAGATGTACCGGGAGCTCATTAATGAAAGCCAAGACCTTGTTTCTTCATGTGAAGATTCTAAATCAGTTGTATCTTTGTTGGAAAGGCGAATGAGTAGAACGAATAACATTGATTTTATAAAGTACGCCAGAAAATATATTTCCACTATTGAGAATAAGAATTCAAAAATCCTAAAAACTACCGGCATTAATGCTCTTGAAGCGTTCATGGATGGAGAGACATTGTATGTTAAAAACCTAACTTCAAATTTGCTCAGGAGATTCGAGGAATGGCTTCGTTCAGAACGTACCATGAATATCAGAGGAAAGGATAAGATATTAGAACCACTTAGCAATTCTGGCATTCATGTTGCAATGTCATCTATAAAGACTATCTTTAATCGTGCTTTAGAAGAATTCAATGATTACGAATTGGGCGATATAGTCATAACAAACAATCCCTTTAAATCTTATAAGATTCCCCCGGTATGTGTACCCCAAAAAAGAGCTGTTGATGCAGCGATCATAAAAAAAGTGTTTAACTATACAGCAAATCCAGGGAGGACGTTTAGATTGGCTGAAATGGCCCGGGATATATATATGTTATCATTCTGTCTGGCCGGAATGAATGCAGTCGATTTATACAATTCTAGAGATCTTAACGAAGGAAGGATTGAGTATAAACGAACAAAAACAAGATACAACCGTCGCGATGAAGCCTTTATCTCTGTTGGTATAATCCCTGAAATTAAAAGTATAGTTGAGAAATATAGAGATGTAACCAACGATCATGTGTTTGACTTTTACAAGCGTTATGCGAGCGCAGATGCTTTTAATACAGCCATATATAAAGGAATGAAAACCATGTGTGATGAGTTGGAAATTGATTATATACAATTCTACTCAGCTCGTCACTCATTTGCTACGATTGCCCGAAATGATTGTAATGTGAGTAAAGATGATATTGGCTTATGCCTTAATCATTCATCCGGTGGCTCCATAACTGATGTGTACATAAAGAAAGACTTCACTCGAATTGATGAGGTCATTAGAACTGTAGTTGATTTTGTACTTAATAATGAACCATAATAAAAATAATAATGGAAAAGCTTAACATTCTTTGGACAACAGATAATAAAGATACAGTATTCAATATGTTATCAATGTATGCAATCAATTCGAAGAAGAGAAATTGGTGGCAGGAAGTAAATGTGATTATATGGGGAGCTTCTGCTAAATTAATTGGAAACGATACTCAGATACAAACAGAAGTCCTTGAAATGCTAGGGCAGGGGGTACATGTTGAAGCCTGTAAAGATTGCTGTGAAAAGTTTGGAGTAACAGATGTTCTGCTAAGATTGGGTGTAGATGTCCGTTATATGGGTGAACCTTTGACAGGCTACCTGAAGGCTGGTGAAAAAATATTGACTATATAATGGCGTGTTAAAAATGTTGAAACTTTTAGTTTTTGTTATTTTATAACGCTAGTAATATCCATAATCACTACATTAGGTTGGTTAATTTTTATTTCCTCTAATTCATTTTCTATATCATGAGAAACCAATAATGAACCTTTATTTTCTTCTGCAAATTCATCCAATAACGATAATATCTCATTGTCTTTTATTGTTATCAAACCTTTTGGGCCTCTTTTGGGGTAAATGTATAAAAAGGTCACTTCATCATTTTGCTTGTGAACTAGATATATTAATCTAAATCCATTTTTTTTACTTAAATTTTGTCCAGAATTTGGTAATCGAAGTTTTATAATGGTAAATTTATCTTCACTGATTATCATGTCTCTATTAATTCGGATTTCTTCAATAGGTTTCTCTTTAAATTCTTTGCAGATATCTTTAATTACAGAAGAGTACCCTTCTTTTGGTTTAGAACAAAGACTACATAATGCACTTCTAAATGTTTTTATAGAATAAAATATGACCACTATAATAAAGCATTAATGTCACTAACCAAATTGATATATTTCTCATTCTTAGGAAGATCCACGACGAATGTTTCTAAATCATTATCGATTTCTTTTAAATCATCAATACTGTTCCTAAATATCATTAAATCTGTTTTAATTCCTGAATAGAAGTCTGATTTTCGATATTTGGTATATAGCAAAGTCAAATTATTAATAAGTGTTTTATAGATTCCTTTAATTTCAAAATAATCTTCTGTAGTTAGACTTGAGAAACAAGAATGAATAAGTTCATAAAGCTCATCTGTGGATTTAGTTATTTCACGTATCCCTTTTTGAATATCTAATATAATATCCAAATATTTGTCAACAGACTGATCAACGACCTTCTTATTATTTGCAGATTCTGCTTGAACTGCTATAATATTATTCTTAATTAAGTCAATGCAGCACATATGTTTACTTTATTATTATTAATAACGTTGCTATGTAACAACTGTTAAGTGAATGCAAAGTAACAAAGAATGAAGTAAATAAACAAGTTAATCAATAAATAAATCAATATTAGTACTAATAATTTAACTATCATCATTACTTCTATTAGCAGCTCCTTTAACATCAGTTTCAATACTACCATAAATAACACTTTGAGGAAGAGTATTGTTTATAGTTACTTTACTACCTTGAAAAGAGTATCAATGAATATATAAAATATCAATCCCACATTCCCCATTTACACAATTATATGGACTGTGTGCCAAACTGAGACATTATTTCTTCAATAGCATTATTTAATTTGCATTTTGATATAAATAATCACTATATTTACCGCAAAATATACGGATAATATGAGGGCAATCTATATTTGGGAGCAAAAAGAATGGCCGGATTTTACTTGGGATAATGCAAAACTATCCTATAAATTAGGTAAAGTTAGGAGTTTGCAAGGTAAACTTGTAGGCAAAATGAGTGCGCTTGGTTTTGATCTGAAAAATGCTGCAATACTTGATGCACTAACGGCTGATATTACCAAGTCTTCTGAGATAGAGGGAGAAATATTAAATAATGATCAGGTACGTTCTTCTGTAGCCCGTCATTTGGGGATAGAGACAGAGGGATTACCTGAAACAGACCGTTACGTAGATGGTGTGGTGCAAGTGATGATAGATGCTACTCAAAACTATATGCAACCATTAACAGAAGAACGCTTATTCAGTTGGCATGCAGCTTTGTTTCCTACGGGAAGAAGTGGAATGTATAAAATAACCGTTGCTGATTGGCGGCAAGGTACAGAACCGATGCAAGTTATATCGGGTGCAATGGGAAAAGAGGAAGTGCATTATCAGGCTCCCGATTCTAATAAAGTACCTTGTCAAATGAAACTATTTTTGGATTGGGCGAATGATAATCAGGAAATAGATCCGGTACTGAAGGCTGCAATCGTTCATTTGTGGTTTGTAACTATCCATCCGTTTGATGATGGCAATGGTCGTATCTCCCGAACTATAACGGATTTGTTCTTGGCTCGTGTCGATGAAATGCCACATCGTTTTTATAGTATGTCTGCCGAAATACGCAAACAGCGTAAAGGCTATTATGATATATTGGAGAAAACGCAAAAAGGTGGTTTAGACATAACAAATTGGTTGGAATGGTTTTTGGATTGTTTGGAAGCCGCTTTGCTTGATGCCGAGCAATCAATCAGTACAGTTTTAAAGAAAGCTGCCTTCTGGAATGAGCACCGATCAGTTTCTATGAATGAACGTCAAATAAAGATGGTGAATCTCCTATGGGATGGCTTTGATGGAAAACTGACTTCCTCTAAATGGGGAAAGATCACCAAATGTTCTGCTGATACAGCATTGCGTGATATACAGGATTTGATTGCAAAAGATATATTGCGAAAGACCGATGAGGGCGGACGAAGTACAAATTATGAATTAGTGCTTTAATATTTGCGGAGAATGGAATAGATATTCTCCGCAAATATTGCGGTTATTAATGACTCTACTAGCCTCATTCTATTGTTCAGACGTAAAATTGTCACAAGAATGCGGAACCGATCAATCTCATTTTTCCATTTACATAATTATATGGACAGTACTTACCCCTTCTTAAACCTTACCACAACTATATAGTAGCAAGGAACATTTACCCCATTCATGACTGCCGGAGTCCAATTTGATAGCATCTTTACTACTCGAATAGCTTCTTTGTCACAATAAGGATCGAGAGAACGGAATACTTCGGCTTCTCTCACTCTTCCTTTTTCAGAAACTACAATTCGAACATAAACCTTTCCTTCTGCATGTGATTCTTTCGGGTAAACAAGGTTCTTATCAATGAATTCGTTTATAGCCGATTCTCCTCCCTTATATTCCGGCATTTTCTCAATAAAACAATCAATAGTAGTATCATTTACTTGTTTGACTTCATTTAGCTTAAGACTAGATATATTTGCTCTTGCACCTGTGATACAAATAGATAAGAAAGCTATAGCTAACAAGTATTTTCTCATTGGATTCTAGTTTATGTATTGACAAAAAAGGATAAATACCAGTTCAGTATCTACCTTTCTAATTTTACACATTTTTACAATAAATAAAATCATATAAATAGCCTTTTAGTCTGATCTAAATCAGCAGAACTAATCAAGTCTTTCTCTATTATATTTAAGTAGGATTATTAATATTTATGTCAATGGATATATTATATGAAGTGTGTATTTTTCTATTAATATGTGTAATTATATTTGATGTGCATTCTTTGTCATCTGTATATGTATAGTAATTAATGTCCTTGATAAGTTTCAATATTGAAGGCAAATAGTGGATTAAATTCTCAAAAAAAGGTGTATTGTCTTTATCTTCTTTTTGTTTTTCTTTCCAATAGTTGATTAGTTCATCGCTGTTAGGTGCTTTTTTATTATCAACATTAACAATAAATATTCTACTTTTCACAGATTCTATTTCATAACGAGAATTTCTGAAAACCTCATGTAGTTCATACATACAGTTAATAGATCTAAGATATTTTTCGCTAAGGAAGATGACCACTAACTTTGCTTTTCCAAGGTTATTCATAAATTCAATAATTGAGTTCCCGTAGTGTAGATTAATTATATCTCTTTTTATCTCATATCCACGACTTGACATTTCATTATAAAGTATTTGTACTGGAGTTTCAATATTTTCATATCCAGCACTATTCCACGCATAGGAAAAATATATATCTGTAGTAAATTTGATTTTATTGGAAATCCAATATAGTAAGCGATCTTTGTCAAATTGACTGCATCTGCATTGTTCGTACAAAGAAATAATCTTTCCTTCCCTATTACATCCATATAAGGATGTAGATTTAATACCTAGATAACTGCACAGCAAATCAAGCTCGCTATCTGTGTTTATACTATTATACATCAAATCTATAATCTCCATTGCTATTTCAATATTATTTCGCCATTATTAAATGAATGAATTGTACCTTTAATTTCTGTACATCCTTTTATAACAAATCCAGAAAATTCATCAGATTTATATTTAGTTTGTGAATTTATAACTTTTCCTTTAAAATTTAATTCTCCAGTGCTTGTATCCAAAAAGCCATTAATTTTTTCTTCTGTATAGCACTTTTGTCCATTGTACATATATGTAACGAATAAATTCCCTCTGATATTATTGGTACTGAATAATCCAGGTTTGAATAACTCTAAAGAAAGCTCCCAATAATCAACATTATTATTTGTCCATTTTGCATATCCTTGCCATTTCCCTCCAAAGTCGATAATGGACAAACGTCCACACCTATTACATTCCTTAAACTGATTTCCTTTGTCTGTTTTAATGAATTTACTCCATTCATGTATTATTGTGGCTTCCTTCTTATCACATCGACTGCATATTCTGCTTGTCTCGCATGAGCCATCTTTATCGTATTTCCAATCTTCCCAAGTATGATTATTTCCATCATCGAATTCCTCCCATTCACAATTTGGATTCATGCAAAATCGTCTTTTTCTACATGATTTAGACGATTCATATTCAAAGTTAGTTAGTTTGTGACGAGTCTCAATATACTTTTCTTTCCCACAAATATTGCAGATTTCATATATATCACAAATATGTTTTTTTTCTGTAAAATTATGTACTTCATTATATTCTATTTCTCCACATCTTTTGCATTTTCTTACTTTTAAACATGTATCATTTGGAGATATTGAAAATGAAAGATTATTAAAATTTACATCATTCAACGAATTTATATCTATCAAAGAAAGTGGTTTATATTGATAATTGTTTTTTAATACATTGATTAATTTCTCGAAACGATTTGTATTATGACAATATATAATTAAATTAACAAAGTTGTATTTGATATTTGAAGATGTATTAATATTTTGATAAACAATATCCATTTTTGTACACAAATACCTAACTTCGCTTTCATTCTTTGAGCTAAACCAGTCTATGTACTCTCTTAAACTTTTTAAAGATAAATTTTTTTTATTAGAAAATGATTTAGACCAGTCACTCCAATCGTGGATAGTTCTTTTCTCACGACCATCCAAACAATCTAAACATTTTCGTTCTTGAATGCAACTTTCTGAAGAAATATAGTTCCATTCACTCCATGGTCCACATGTGAAGTAACAGTGTTGTTTCATAATAATATAATTTATAAAATTAATGTTTCAATTAGCGAAAATGTAGTTAATTATTGATAAAACAAAAGAAACAGGAAAAAATTATCTTGTTGCACCATTTAAAACATATGCTCCCCAATAAAAAGGATCTTCGAAAGGCTTTATTTTTGAACAATATAACTTATAATTTAACAACTCTTCGGCTTCATTAATAGTTAAATCAGCAACCCTTTTTGACGCATATTTAATACTATTTAATCTTCCTTTCTTATTTTGAATAAAGCTTTTATAAAAAAAATGAGCAAATAACATAGCGGATATATTTTCAACTTCCCATATGGTACTTATTACAGTTGATGCCCCCACTTGCAATAAAGTATCAACTATCCCTTGAGATGTAACACGATCAAATCCAATGGTATTTCTACCTGTATTACAAGCATTTAAAAAGACTAAAGCACCATTGTTTAGATTTAAAAGTTTTAATTTGTTAACATCCAATCTCTCATTTTCACCAAAATCTAAATATGCATTTTCTGGAGCTAATGGATCAAAATGCGCATGTCCAATAAAATGTACAATGTCTGCATTTTGGCATAAGCTAATTAGTTCGTCAATCGATGTTTTATTAGTCGTTTTTACAATATGCATTTTCTCAAAAAAACAAGAAATGAGACAAACTTCTTTTTCTGAATGTTCGAGTGATCGTGTTGAATCTGATATAATCACTACTTTTTTTATATCTTCTTGCGGTGTTACGATATGATATTTTTCTAATTCGATTAAACTGGGAAGATAACTTATGTTTAGTTCTTCATAAACACGCATTCCAGATTCTTTATTAATTAATAAATGAATTGGAAATGATACAAGAGTTCCATCTGGACATATAATGATATTGTCTATTCCTTTCTCTTTACAAAAATTCAATGGAGTACGAAATATTTTATCGTAAAAGTATATATAGAGTTCGTTAAGAGAAGGGCCCATAGTCATTTGCCATTTGGGAATGCATTTCCATCCATCATTATAAATAGTTCTAGCGTGTAACCTATATGCCGCCCATTCAATTTTATCAGAGATACAAAAGTCTTGATATATTTTACCGTTGTTGGCCATGGAATCACATTTCTTTAACAGATCTTTGAAACTGTTTTCTGACCCTTCAGGGCTTAAAATTACACCGTTCGGAGCAAGATACATTGCCATTTGCCAAAAAGGATGCTCATTAAAATATTTACTATTTAAGCTTTTTGCACCACCTAAACAATCCAAGTTTTCTTTGTCATGAATCTCATATCTAAATATTTTAATAGTATTATTGTAATACAGATATAGATGGATAAACTCTGAAGTAAATGTGATATCAATTAAAGCTGTTTTATTATTTAAAATATTCAGCGAATTGAGAATATTTTTATTAGACAATAATGTGTTATAAGTGATCCCGAATTTATTATCTTTTTTTGAAGAAAAGGTTGCAATAATTGCAATGTTGGGCAAACATACTTTTATATTTGACTTTTTAATTGAAATGCTTGCTGTTATTATCCAATGTATTTCTTCTTCTAATCCAAAATCCATGATAGCATATAATGAAAAAATCCATTCGTCATGATATTTTAGACAGACATTTTGATATTTACTTTCTAAAGCAGCACTGTAATAACATAAAACTAATTTAAAATGTATAACTGCTTCATTAAAATTATTCTGTTCAAGAGATGCATAGCCCAAAACATATTCATTCTTAATTGTTAAATCAGCGATGGTTTCAAGATCAAAAGTAGATTGACTTATATAATTAGCAGATTCTTTTGCAATATCTGATATATGATTCCAAATAAGAGGATTTAACTTAACTCCTAAATATGAAATCCATATTAGTTCGAGAGTTTGGCTATAGGCCAATATGCTATCAATCATTGCAATTGATTCAAAATTTTGTGAATTTTGCATGATAATGGATAGATGATACTCTATTTTTCTAAATATTGTTGTCCTAGTATTGTCAAAAAAAGTCCTATCAAAAATGACTTGTGTTTTATAGTCTGCAGCATTGAAACATTTAATATCGCATTTTTTCCAAACAGGAAAAATCTCATCTAATACATCAAGAGTTTCTTTGGAGATATTATCTTTTGATGAAATATCATAATCTCTTACGTATCTAAAATAAAATGGCGGTCGAGTGTTTTTCCAGATATTGATTTGTTTATCAATTTCGTAAAATATTAAGCTATTTTTTAACATGATCATTTAAAATTTTTATAATAATTTCAATATCATTAATGAGATCGTATTTTATTTCATTGATTTTAATAGTAATTTTGTCTTTCATATTTCTTTTCTTTATAGTTTGAATTAATTCATATAAAATTGATTTTATAATATCATAAAGAAAAGATGATAATAAAGACATTGTAATTGATATGATAATTTCATTTTCAGATCGAAACGCCTCTTCTTCGTAAAGCATTTTATTAGAAGATAATTTATTTGAATATTTCCTTGTGATTTTTACAATCTCACTGTTATTATTCTGCCCAGCATTACATACTTTAAATATATTATTTTCCATTTTATTAAGTTTGCTCACCTTTTAGTTAATTATTCCATATATTTATTGTGAAAATTAAAACACAAAAAGTGAAGGTTTAATTGAATATTGATAAAAATATTGTTTATTAATGTTGCCAACACCGACCATTGGCATTTGTAGTCATGCGTCTGCATTTTTTTCCAGACTTGGTAAATGCTGAGCACTGAACAGTATTCTTCCTTGATACATGGTGTTTAATATGGTGTTTCACATGCTTCCTCACAACTGAGGTAGGAGGGTCGCAGACACTACATGCATCATATCCTTGGGAGAGTGCATCAGATAAAGAAATTGCTATCTGGCTTCTGCTTAAATACCTGCATCCTTCTGAGTGATACTTTGAACCTGTCCTTGTTACATAGACAGTCTGAGCTATTATGCTAACAGTAGTAAGTATGAAGGCTAAAAATAATATTGCTTCTTTTTCATAATAGTTATTGATTTAAGTTATTAAGATTATTCTTTTTTGATAGCAGGCATTGATGTTTTCATTATTTCTCCTATTTTTTTAGCTTCTAATATAATTCTCTTACGCTCAGCTTCATATTTTTCTATTTCGTCTTGTACGGTGACATAATTAGAAAGCATTTTCAACTTTTCAATTGGTGACTCTTTTGGATCATCTAATAATTTTACTCTAGAATTATTATAATTAATTTTGTGTATAAAATCTGAATCAACTTCCTGATTGCTTAATATGACTTCGTTTGAATTTTTAATTATAGCATTCATTTTCTTTATGCATGCTGAAAGATCATTCAGAACTATTCTATAGTCAGAAGTAGCTTCATGTTTAAGAAAGATGGTTAATGCTTTAATAAAATAATAATATGCACTTAGCATTTGCATGTATCCCAAAGCATATCCTTTAGTTTGTTGCATCCTTGCAAAAAATAGCTCATTTTGTGTTTCTCTTCTTCCTTTTTCATCTTCTAACTCTTTATTTTGTTTTTCCATAGATGATTCAATAGACATCTGTTTAACACTTAATACGTTAGAAAGATTTTGAAGGTATACTATAGTTGAATTGGCTTGCTCAAGTTTATTGCTTAATTCTATTGATATATCTTGTGCATTTTTTATTTTGCCGTTTTGTTCATCTATAGTAGAATTGACCTTAGATAATTTTCCTTCTAACTTCTTTATAAGGTCTTGAGCTTCTTTTAATTCACTTCTTACTTGCATAGAACTGAATATCTGCCACCCAACCATAACAGTAGCACAAATACCTATCATAGTGGCGACAACTCCTATAACAGCATCATTCGTGAAAGTGAATGATCTGAATACATAGATAAAGAAAGTAAGAATAGATAATATTAAGGAGCTTATGGATATCCAGCAGAAGCCTTTATAGAAATGTTTTTTCATAATCATTTTATCTTGCATTTTCTTTGTCTAAAAAAATATTTCGATAAATTATTTGACTGGAATCTATTGAAATCTTAGGTAATAGACATGACAATGAATCGTTAATATTAATATCTAAATTTTTACTAATACTATCAGGAAAACTATCTGTAGTATATGATAAATTATTAAAAGAATTATATTGATTAATTATTTCCATTAGTGAATTGATAGAGGAGTATCTGAATTTATACTTTAGAATAAATACAGCTGCTTCTTCTAGTTTTTTTGTGAGATTTTCTGTATTAATACTCCTTTCTTGAATATAAGTGAAATTTAAGTCGTTTAACTCTAATAGTAAATTAATTAAAGTATTGTCAATGCGATTAACAGTTTCTATATGGCTTTTTAAAGAGTCATATCTCTCTAATAGTTTCATTTTATAGTCTTCTAGAGATGCGTTATATAGGTTCTTAATAGATTCAATTTCATCCGTGATCCTTTTAATATCTTGTTTTGTAGCGAGGTTTTTACCTTTTTCACCGAAGTAATTTTTCAAGAAAGTTGAACTATTTACTATAATCAATATAGCGTTGAAAACTATCAAAGTATATTCTAAGTTAGTTTTCATAATATATTTGATTTATTCATTTTTAATATCAAATTTTTAATCCACCATTTTTAATTTTTATTCTATCAATTGTTTCTGAACGTACATTATCATGAGTTGAAATGTAAGTTGTTTTCTGATACCCATTGTCATCAACAACTTTGTCAATACTTGTTGTAAACTCATTTAGTTTCCCTAAATATCTACAATTAACATTTAAATAAAATATTAAGGATTGATTGTCTGTTAAATAAACTTTGTATATAAGCTCCGAAGGAGTTTCTGAAGAGAATTTAGTTGGCATAAGCGTTAATAGATCTTCTGGTTCAATACTTTCTTTTTTACGATTGTTGCATTTTTTATTAAGCACAATAAATGCATTAATCAGATTAAGCCTATTAATGTTTAATTCTTTATACTCATCATTAGGTGCTATTAAGGTAAATTTCATTTTGGTAGAATCAAATGAATATTCTTTAATAACCTCATTGAAAATAATTGATTTTTCATTAGCTATACATTTTTTAGTTGGTTTAAGTAAAATGTCCTTAAATGCTTTTTCTTCATTAATAAATTCTGCTTTATTAAAAAATGCTCTAACGATAAAATCATATTTGCCAAATACTTCATGTATATTAACTATAGACTCATTATTTAAAGTTAATGTTTTAAAACATTTATCGTATTTACTTGAAGTAATAAAAATGAAATACTCAGTATACTTTTTTTCTAGATAATATTTTTCTCTAATGTATTTGCTAGTAATGTCATGCTCCAAATTATTATATAGTGAGTCTCTCCATGAAGGGGTTTCAATGTATTTGCATTTATTATCCATCATTATAATTGATTAATTTAATGAATTATATGGTTGAGGTCCTCTTGTAAAAGCCGGAATTCCAACAATATTAGTGCAGACCTTATTAATTTCTAAAGCTTCTTTTATATGATTGAAGATAGCCTTTCTTGAATTGCAGTAATAATCTCTTAATTCATTGGTGTGATTATTGTTTAGCCTTCTATTAAGACATCCTTTTCCACAGATACTTAGATATTCGCAATTTGTGCATTCATTAGAGGATCTTTTATTTGTATTTATTAGGTGTTCGTATCGTTTACCCTTTGATATGTTTTCCAGACCTTCATTTAGATTTCCAATTGAGTATTTATTTTCTTTTGGTAGGCAATCACAGAAATAAATTTTCTTATCAGAATTAATGCTGATTATTTCACCGCACCTACCAGTCAAACTACATGTAATATAGTCTTTAGATGTAATTGTGCCAAGCATTTTATCAATAATATTAGTAAATACTCTAAAATTTATTTTACGATCTGATCCCCACCATAGATCAAACATACCAATCATAAATTCTTGATAATGAATATCTGAAAGCGTATACCTTTGATTATTTTCATAACATGGGATTAAATCGATGTATTCAGTTTTTACCGTGCTTAAAAAATCAAACATCTCCTTATATAAAGAATAGTTTAAGTCACTTATTACGCATATTATACTTGGGAATATTGAGTTTTTATTTAAAAGTTCAATATTCTCAAGCACTTTTTCTGTTTTCTGTCTATGCATTTTATTTGCAGAAATAGATCCATCAAAGCTTACACCAATTTTAAAATTATTCTCTTTAAAGAAATGAATCCACTTTTCATTAATAAATGTTGCATTAGTTTGGAGTAAATTAGAAAATGGAAAATCAAATTCTTTCTGAATGTTGACTATTTTGGAGTAATAATCTATTCCCATCAATAGGGGTTCTCCGCCGTGCCAGATTAAATTCAAATGCTCTATATCTTTAGGTTTTGAATAGGACACTAATTCATGTAATATAGAACGAATACTTGTTAAGTTTAATATGCTTGTAGTCCGATCTAGATTGTCTTCGTCGTAGCAATATGTGCATTTTAAATTACACAAATTATTTGTTTTTATTACTACTGTTTTAGTGTGCTGGAATAAATTAGGTGTATTCATATTTGATTATTATTTATATAAAATGCTTGTTTTCATAAAAGTCTTGGTTTTCTCTACGCTCTAAAAATCATTTCTCTAATCTTCTCTCTAGTATCGTATTTTTCGAAGTCAATAGAGTAATCACCTTTCAAAGTTTCAAGCTGTTTCTTGTACTTTTTTACTATTTTATCATATCCTTCTGAGTACTCATATCGTATTGCTCTCATTGTACTGCTGTACATCTCGTACACGTCAGATATAAAGCACTTTTGATAGATCTCAAAAGCCTTATCATAGTTTCCGGCAAGTGTTTCTATTTTAGCAACATCCCAACTAGAATTATTACCTTCTTGAGCTATTTCTTTGATCTTCTTCACATCATTTGTCATTATCCATGTTTTAAAGAAGAGAATTATTTGGAGTATTCCAAATACAATTAGTATTATTGATAAGAATTCGTACATAGTATTATTTATTAATAACTATTCCTTGTTTAACTGAACAACTTTATCTAAGCCGTTTTTATTTCCTATCGGTCCATTCTTTGTGAAGGGAAACACAAACCTGCCCAAAATTTCATTGCCTAAAGAATTTTTAGAATAACAATCAATTCTTATTTCAAAATAAGCTATTTGATTTAATTGATCTGATGTAAAAGATTTTAAATTCGCTTCTATTGATTCTTTTTGTTTTACATCCAAATTGTACAGATCAATTTCTTTTAAAAAACCTAACATATCAGTCGCATATTTAATCTCAATATTTATTCTTTTTTGTATGTATTTAGCATCGTTTCCATCTGTACTATTTTTTAGTTTTTCGGATTCGTTTGCTATTTCAATTTTGGTTTTATCATATTCTTTTTGGCATTCGGCACGACTTGCGTCTAAGTTCATTGTAGATGAACATCTACTATTTTTTATTCTATTATCAAGTTCAACGAGACTATCTGATAAAGCTTCCTTAATATTTTTGGAAGTTGCAGTGATTTTTAGAAGCTTATAAGAATATGGATCTTTAAATAAATTTTCAACATAAAATTCTTTAAACCAGTTTCCTGCATTGGTTTTAACAATCTCCCGTTCGCTTTTTATTGTTGTAGAAGCTTTATGTAATTGTGGCTTTTTTTTCTGCGTCTGTCCCCAAAAAGGCACACTAAATAATAGAAATACGGTAAAAAGTGCAATTTTATTCATGATTATTTTATAATTGTGATTTTACAGAAAGTATATTCTCCACAACAAAGAGTTTTTTTATTTTGCTTTTATGAAGTTTAATATCATCGTACTCCTTATTCCGGCTCCTTAGAATGATATAATTATCTTCATCCGGCTCGTATTTCCGAATATATTTAATCATTCTATACTCATCTAAGAGAATGAGATAAATCTGACCATAGAAAATATCATCAAAGTTGTGTATCTGTCTAAGAACAACTCTATCACCGTCAAAAATGACTGGTTCCATGCTGTCTCCGTTTGCACGTATGATTTTGGATTCCTTATTTATCTCTGGGAGGTTCACCGAACCTACTATATTATCTCTTGTAAATGCCATATCTCTTTCCATCACTCCGCAAGTGCCGTCTATGTTGTAAACGAGTGCTCCCGAGTATTCGCCTTCTTTTATATCGGATGGAGAGATAGATATTTCTTTTTCTATTCTTTCAGGATCTTCTTCATTTAGCATCTTACCTTCTCCGGTGAGAAGATATGCTTTATTTATTTGTGAGAACTTGCTACAAATTTTATCAGCCATATTTTTGCTTATGCCTACTTTCTTTTCTGGATTTAATATATCATAAATGCCTTGTGCTCTTTTCATTCCAACGGCATCAGCCAACTGGTTAGGGTTAATTTTTAACACCTTAAACAGTTCATTCATAATTTCTATTACTATTTTCTTTTCCATTGCAGAATAATTCTGTATATTTGTTCTCTATTTAATTCAATCAATTCTAAAGACTATGCTAAAAGATAAATCAAATCTTTATTTTAATTCTCAAGCTGCTATAAATGCATTGCCTTTTTGTTTATTACCGGATGGAATTTTAATTCCTGATCCACGCTCTATTATCTTAGTTGCCATTTCTAACAATAGAGACAGAAATATATCAGATAAAGAATTAACTGATATTATTTGCGATAGTCTTAATGCTATTATGAGCCAGAATAGTCTTCAAATAGAAGAAGATAAAAACTCTCCATTATTATTTACCCCGAAAGTGCAAGTAGGATAATATGACTTTATTATGAATATAACATCTTATATATGTTGCATCTTAGCAGCTATCAGTATTTCCGTTATTGTTGGTATCATCGTTAGGGCTATATTTTTTATATCTTCAGATGAAACGCGCAATCCATTACTTGATCATGATTATAAGTCTCCCCTCCAAGATTTCTTAGAACAGAAGGAACGCCGAACTAATAGCCTCTTAAGCGATATCAATTCATCTCTAAAAAAACAGGATGATGATATTCTAGATAATCTTAAAAGACCTATTCAGAGACCACCTCTAAAGAAGCAATAAATTCTATTAATTCAACAGAGTTTCCATGTTGAGCCTTAGATATTTCACTAATATATTGTTGTTTCTCTTCATTCGTTAATGTGATATAAAGACTATTCCTTGTATTTTCATCCTTTATATATTTTATATATGATATTATTCCATTTAATGGAGTCTTATCTGATGCTTTATTAATTTCTTCTAATGATATAATTAACCAATGCAATGCTCCTTTAAAGTCATTTCTGTTTAGAAATGTACTTATAGCATAAACTTGACTTATAGATGCTGATACTGTATGATCATAATCAAGAATTTTGTCTTCAACAATTTTCCTTGTTTCTTCTTTTAGCCTTTCCGAATGCTCTGTTTGCATTTTATCAATATCTTTTTTTAACGTAAAAGACTGATATATTTGAATGCCTACATAAACGGTTATTGCTAAAGTAGCAACACTGATTAATAGACTTATAAAGTCTACTGTTATAGATTCACATCTAATAAACGAGATACTTAGCGCTATTATTGATAAGATAATAGCCACAATACTTAATCCCAAAGCCCATTTTTCTTTCTTCATATAATAAGGTATAAAGACGTACAATAGTTAAACAATGTTATAATACAGAATAAATCTGAATGATATATTTGTACTACAGAATAATTCTGTATATTTGCATCACTATAACGTTGCAACGTATCAACGAAACAAAAGTAGTAGATACGATTGAATAATGCAATAGTACAGATATATTATTTTTTTAATACACACGATGATGAAAAAGAATTTTAGACACGATGTAATGGCAATAGCTCACAGAATTTTCAGCTTAGCACAAATGAGTTGGTCAATAGCATTAAAGAAAGCTTGGATGATTGTAAAGCTGATTTCAAGAATGAAAAAAGGTGTAGTTAGCTTTCAATACCAGAAAATAGATGGTTCTATCAGAACCGCAAAAGGCACTCTTGTAAAGACTATCACAGACTTGCTTGTAAATGGTACAGGCAAAAGCAATGATAAGACAGTAGCCTATTTCGATATAGAGAAACAGGGTTTCAGGTGCTTTAAGATTGAAAACATCCTAACAATAGGGTAAAACAATAGGGTAGTAGAACGTAGAGAATATTTCTACTATCCACACGACAAAGCTCTTTGATGTATTGAGAAACTTTTTTCGGTGTAATTAATAAGCCGTTTAAAAGCAACAAAGAAAAATAATAGATAACCGGTATAGCAGAAATGCGGTGACTATCGGCGAGGCTATCGAAGATCAATAAAAGAGAAGTAACGAAGTCTACACGTGTAAGTAATGACAGAATTAAGGCACCTGACACGCTTCTTTAAAATATAGCCCTGTACGGTCTAGAACCTACCTTTTGATAGGATACAGGGCACCAACTTTAATACACACGATTATGAAAGCAAAATTAATTGTTGCCATCTGGGTGATAAGTTTCGTCGGGATGGCTATTACTTCGGTTATCCACTGGATACCTTTTATTCTTTGTTTCTTGGTGTTTGCATGTGCTTCTATATACATGGGCAAGCATGAGAAAAGACTTATTCGAGAACTTAAACTAGAGGACTAAAATGAGCACTACAAATAGAATTACAGTTGCTCGGCATTCTATTGACAGAGCAATAAAGACTTTGCAAAGTCAGCTTTCTACAGATATAGAAAGCTATGAAGTTGAGATTAATGAAAGCACAATGCTTTATCTTGAAACAACTGTAGGCGGGCTTGATTATAACACGATTGAGATAAATGAGCTTACCGTTATTGAAGATTCAGAGAAAGGATATAAAGAGCTTACGAACATAGCTTCTTATATAGAAAGCGAAATTCTAAAGACTATCAACTACATTAATGCTGAGTCTCGTTCTGATTATGAAAATTGGAATGACAGGAAAGAGTACGAAACAATAAGCGGAAAATTCGCTTACCTATCATATTAAACACATACCCGCAAAAAGTAGCCTTCAACCGTGTAAAACGGTGCTTAGTTAGGCATAACAAAGCAAAACTTCACGGGCGGGTTCAATACTGAATACTATGAGTTTAAATAACATATTACCAATTTTAGAACAGATTGCATTTGAAAACAATTGCAAAGTGAGTGATAAAATAGTTCTTGATATATTCTTTAAAAACGTAAAGCTATGAAAGTAGGTGCAAAAGTAAAGACATGGATTTCCGATAAGATCGGAACGGTCATAGATTATAATCCTGTCACAAAGATTGTGACTGTAAAATACAAAGGTTCATCTGGATATGATGAGCTGCCTTTATCAATGTGTGAATTAGTTTAGATTTATTTTTGATGTGTATTGTAGGTGCGTGGTTCTTGGTGAATAGCGCACCTTTTTTTATTAGGATAGCCAGCATAAGGATTATGCACACGGTTTTCTGTTACCCCCGTGTGATTTACAAAGGCAGAAAGTTGTAAATCCTGTAGGTTCGAATCCTGCTCTATCCACAAGTAATTTAATCAATATTCTTATGAAAAAGGACAAGACAATCAAAGAAACAATTCTGAGTGTAAAGAAAGGAAAGACAAAGCATATTCCTCTTACTCAGGGTATGAATGTATCTGGTTATCGCCAAGAAGCAATAAGGCTAAACCATGAAGCGAGAAAAGACGGTCTAACAACAGACGTTGCCTATACCGTATCTGTAACAAAGAAAGCGGGCTATCTAACCCTTATTAATAATCTGTAAAACAATAAACACACGACGTTATGAGAATTTTTACAGAATTAAGCCCAGAAAGGGACTATGTAGCTCAAATGTATGGCTCTGGATTAGAAAAGAAAGAAATAGCAAAGAAAACATTCAGAGCCGTACCGACAGTAAACAATACGTTGCAAAAGGTCTTTGAACAATTGCATGTTAGAAATGGAAGAGAATTGGCAATCAAACTGGCCGAAAGATTATCCGGTATGAAGATCACATTTGATTTTTCACCAGAATTCAGATCGGTTGTTGCTTGCTGTCTATTGTGTGTGTTCATGTTATCTCTTTATGAGGGTCATGATAACTGTAGAAGAGGAAGACGAACTAAAATAGAAGAAAGAACAGAGTATGTCAGAAGATGTGATTAAATATGCTATTGAGCAAGGCATAAAGCTCGGCATAGCAGCTTACCGCAATGAAGAGAAACAAAAGCGTGCTAATCCCCGCATCTTAATAGTTAAGAGCGAAGCCGAAAAGATGGTAGGGGGACGCATGGTTTTAAAAGCTCTTGAAAAGAGAGGATTTATTTTTCCTTATCAATTTGGCATTGAAGATATGATTGATGAAGATGGTAATCTTTTAAAAAAGATTCAAGGCAGAGTTTATTACAGACTTTGCGAGATAGAAAAAGCCCTTGAAAATGGGAATCTTTTATCTTCTATTCGGGTAATGAGAAAACAAATACAATAACCCTTTAATAATTATAATTATGTCACTTATAAAAAAATCAAATGAGTTAGTAATTTCATCTATAGTAAAAATGATGATTTACGGCCAACCTGGTATGAGGAAAACAACCACCGCTTTGAGTGCCCCAAAACCTTTGTTGTTAGACTTTGATAACGGTGTAAAGCGTGTAAATATGTCACACCTTGAGGGTGTTGATATAGTCCAGATAACAACTTGGAATGATGTGAGTGAAGTTTTAAATGAAGACCTTTCTTCTTATCAGACTATCGTAGTTGATACAATCGGTAAGATGATGGATTACATTATTTCATTCAAATGTGGCACCCGACAGCCACAGATCAGAGACTGGGGCGGAATAAACGCTGAGTTCTCTGGATTTGTGCGTAATCTGTCTGGTCTGAACAAAAATATAATCTTTGTTGCTCACAGAGACACCCGTAAAGAGGGGGATGATACGGTATTTATACCAGCTCTTAGAGAGAAATCTTATAATTCGATTGTTACCGAGTTGGACTTATTAGGCTACATGGAGGCTCGCTCTGAAAATGGACGAATTAAGAGCACTATAACCTTTGACCCGACAAACAGAAATGATGGCAAAAATACATGTAACCTGCCTAGTATTATGGAAATTCCAACCATACTTGATAGTAAGGGCAATCCAACAGGCAAGAATAATTTCATCACAGAAAAGATTATTACCCCTTATGTGTCTATGCTTGCAGCAAAGAAAGTTGAGACAGAAAAGTATGAAAAGGTGCTTTCTGAAATAAAAGAGCAGATTAATTTTATCACTGATGAAGTAAGCGCGAATGACTTTGTAGATAGGATAGATACTTTCGACCACGTCGGTAGCTCAAAGCAAATGGCTGGTCAGTTACTTAGTATAAAGGTAAAGGCTCTTGGATTAAAGTATAATAAAGAAATTAAGAAGTACGAACTTGCTTTAGAACCATCTTTACTATGAAAGAACTAAATATAAATATTCAGGAAAAAGATCTTGAATTAATTGTCTCAGAAAAGACTTTGGGATGTTTAACTACCAACGCAAAACAAATAAAATCGTTGGTAGAAAGCGCCTTACCAAATTACGATATTTCAAATTACAACGAGGGTAATATTGATCATGCTAAGAAAGATAAGGCAATGCTAAACAAGGCTTCAAAAACCTTGAATGCTAAAAGACTTGAGATTGAAAAAGAATTTATGAAGCCTTTTACTGAGTTCAAAGAAGTTGTTAATGATACAGTAAAATTAATTTCTGAATGTTCTTTGAAAATTGATTCAGTCGTGAAAGAAAACGACCAGAAAGCCAAAAACGAAAAGAGAACTTCAATTCAGTCATATTTTGATGAAAAGAAGTTTAATCTTGTTTCTTTCGAAAAGATTTTCGAGGAAAAATGGCTTAATAAGACTTTCAAAGATAAAGATATTCACTCTGAAATTGAAGCTAAAATAATAAAGATTAAAGATGATCTAGTGACTTTAGAAGCTATTGGTCAAGACGTAGACCTTTTAAAATCTCTGTATCTTGATACCTTGAATTTAAACAATACAATTCAGTATGCCAACACCCTAAAAGAGAATAGAGAAAGGGTAAAAGTTGAAGCATCTGTTTTAAATCCAGAAGCTCAAATTCCGAAAGTTCAAGAAGTACAAAATCCCTCTTTATTTATACGAGCTTTTAAAGTGACTGGCACACGTGATGATATTATTGCTCTTTCTGAATTTATGAATAGTAGGGGTATTAAGTTTGAAAAGCTTGAATTATGAAACCTTCATATAAATTCTATGCAACCATTCTTGACAGTTTTTCGGACTATCTGAATAGCGATAAGATTTGGGAACAGTATTGGGGATGGAGTGAAAATCCACCCCATACTCAAGAAGAATTCCATGACCAGCAGTTCAAAGAACTAATCGGCAGAATAAACAGAGAGCCTTTTGAAAGCGAAGCAGCCGACAAGGGCACAGCTTTCAATGAGGTGATAGACTGCATTATTGAAAATAGAAAATCAGATAATATGGTTCTTACTTCTTTTGCAGACCAAGGGACAATACAAGCAGATTATAATAATCGCCATTTTATTTTTCCTATATCCTTATGCAGAGAGTTTGCAAACTACTTTAAAGGCGCACTTACTCAGGTCAGGACAGAAGCAATTTTACCTACTATGTACGGCAATGTGCTTGTTTATGGAAACATTGATGAACTATTACCTGTATCAGTACACGATATTAAAACAACTGGCCAGTATTCAGCTTTCAAATTTAAGAATCACTGGCAACATGTCGTTTACCCATATTGCTTAATGCAAAACGGTAACGATGTTCGCTTGTTTGAGTATAACATAACTGATTTTAAAAGTACTTATACAGAGAGCTACACTTTTGTACCAGAACGGGATATCCCAAAACTCACGGCACATTGCGAAGAGTTTATCCGGTTCTTGATAGATAATAAAGATCTCGTTACTGATAAAAAGATATTTGGATTAGATGATATTCAATCTTAGATCAGATTTCGATAAGCAGAAATTCAAAGATTACTGCAATAAACTATATTCTGAAGGGTGTGCGGTGGAGCTGACAAAGAAACGGCTCAATCGCACACTTTCACAAAATAGCTACTTACACTTGGTTCTTGGCTGGTTTGCTTGTGAGTATGGATGCTCTTTAGAAGAGGTTAAAGTTGACTATTACAAACGCATCTGTAATAAAGAGCTCTTTGAACGTACAAAAGTCAATAAGCACGGCAAAACAGTTACTTATCTTAGAAGCTCAAAAGATCTGGATACTTCTGAAATGGCTTTATCGATTACTCGTTTCAGAGATTGGAGTAGTGCCGTAGCTGGTATTTATTTACCCTCAGCAAATGAACGTGATTTTCTTTTGTACGTTGAACAAGAAATAGAAAGAAATAAAGAATTTATATAATTAAAATATGGTTGAAACAAAGAAAAATGAGGAAAGATACATAACATCTGATCCTCGCAAGATGCTTAATAGATTTCTTGCAAAAAGAGTTCTAAGGACATGGACAGAGGATTTTGTTGATGAAGATAATGGCGAAGTATGCTCAATAGAACGTAATGAGATACTTTTTGAGCGTGGCACATTGATTGATCAAGATTTACTTGCTCAGATCCGTTTTTACATGGAAGCCGGAGACATTAAAGAAGTTGATGTTAGTAATCAAAAACGTGTTGCCTTTGAGCAAGAAAGTAACTTTCTGCATCCGTACATTGCACAGGCTGAGATCAAGGATAAAAAGCATAAGTTCTTATTTTATGCCAGCACCCTTGATTCGGCTTTGCTCATCCTGAAAGACTATATAGAGCTTAACTACTCTTTCGCTTTCACTCTTACAATGATCAAAGAGTTTGATACCTGCATTATTCTCACTGATACTCTGAAAGAACGTAAGATTGATACTTTGCCTCTTGATTTTGAAGAAAACAAAGATTCATCCGCCGATGAAGAAGAGAATGAAGAAGAAAAGCCGGATGAAAAGAAATTCTATCAGATCGAGACTAAAATTACATTTGGCGAAGAGGGAGAATCTTTTTATACGTTCGTTGTACATACGTTTAACGTTGACAGAGCTATGATGATCATTACTAATTATCTGAAAAAGAAACAGGATGAAAAAGCCGAAGATGCAAAGAAACATAACCGTGAGTATGATAAACAAGAAATCCATGCTATGGTAGAAGTAGCCAAGCCAATACCAATTGGCCGTTTTATCCCGAAAGAGTTCTCAATGGCTTATATTACCGAACAATAGAAGTCTCTATTTATAAAATCAATTATTAATTAACCAAGCCCGGGCAAAAGGAGCCCGTGAGGTGAGAGCCCTCTTATTTGATTTATACTTATAATTGGCAGCTCGGAAATAGACGGCAGAGGGGAGGCAAAAGAGCTTCCCTTTTTCTTATTAGAAGCATAGCTCAGTCGGTAGAGTGATTCAGTAAAAATAACCGTAACTTAAAAGATAAACACTGAATAGGTCGGCTGTTCGAATCAGCCTGTTTCTTCAATGCAATATTGCAGATAATTTAAAACCCCGAAAAGGACGGGCGGTTAGGTTTTATTTATATTTTATTTCTTGGGGGCTGAATGGTTAGCAGTTCCCTAAATTAGAGAAGTGGCGGAGAGACAACGCATCGGCTGTATAGGCTGAAAGGACTAAAGCAAGATAATGGCACCTTCGCAGGTTTGAATCCTGCCTTCTCTACACTCGTGAGAGTATTTCATGATAAAATTCATTAGTATTTGTATTAAAAATCAAGTCCTATATAAAGCGTTATGTGGGCAAGGCTTGGAGAAATCTGAGCCTTTTTTATTTGAAAATCCATTTAGACTATGATATACAAACTAAAAAGAAAAAGTAAGAAAGAAAAAACTTTGCCACTTATAGACAAAACAGGGGCAATCATAAAAAAGAAGCCGGATCTGAAAGCTAAGTTAGACAAAGAATTTAGCCTTTTTATCCGGCTTCGTGATGCAATGCCAAACGGTTACTTTAAATGTATCTCGTGTGGCCAGATAAAGCCCTTTGAACAGGCCGACAACGGGCATTACATTAACCGCCAACACATGAACACGCGGTTTGATGAATTGAACTGTAATTCGCAATGTAGGCACTGTAACCGATTCATGGAAGGAAATATCCAGAACTACCGTAAAGGACTAATCTTAAAGTATGGCGAAACGAAAGTTATTCTTTTAGAAGCCAAACAGGGGATTACACGCAAATATTCAGATTTTGAGTACGAACAACTTATCAAGTATTACAAAGCACTCAATAAGAAGCTAAGAAAGGAGAAAGGAATATGATTTATAAGTTAAGAGATTACCAACAGCAAGCTAGTGATTCAGCAGTTACTTACTTTAAAAGCAGAACTGATAAGAACGCTATTATGGTTTTGCCTACAGGATCAGGTAAATCTTTAATAATTGCTGATATAGCCAGTAAATTAGATGCGCCAGTACTTATATTTCAGCCATCAAAAGAAATCTTAGAGCAAAACTTTGCAAAGCTGCAGGCGTATGATATTTGGAATTGCTCCGTATATTCAGCCTCTTTCAATTCAAAAGAGATAAGCCGGATAACCTTTGCAACAATCGGCAGTGTAAAGAACAAGCCTGAACTGTTTCAGCAATTCAAATACATTTTGATTGATGAATGCCATTTAGTAAATCCCAAAGAGGGAATGTATAAAACCTTTCTTTCACAGCTAAAATGTAAAGTGTTGGGATTGACCGCAACGCCTTACAGACTTTCATCTAATCAGGAATTTGGCGCAATGCTAAAGTTTATCACCCGAACCAGACCAAGAATCTTTTCTGATGTCATTTATCAGGTTCAGATTTCCACTCTCTTAAATATGGGCTTTCTTTCAAAGCTCAATTACTATCAATTGGATGTAATAGACGAAAGAAACTTAAAGACGAATACAACGGGTGCCGATTATACCGATAAATCTGTAGTGAGAGAATATGAACGAGCTGATTTTTACGGATTCTTGGTAAATACAGTGCAAAGGTTATTGAATCCTAAGCAGGGTGGTAAGCGAAAAGGAATACTTGTTTTTACTCGTTTTCTGAAAGAAGCTGAACAACTTACTTGGTCAATACCTGAATGTGTTATTGTTTCGGGTGAAACACCTAAAACCGAACGTGAAAGAATACTGAATGCTTTTAAATCCGGTGAAATAAAGGTTGTGGCCAATGTTGGGGTTTTAACAACCGGATTTGATTATCCTGAATTAGATACTATTGTTCTTGCAAGACCTACCATGTCTCTTGCAATGTATTATCAGATAGTCGGTCGGGCAATTCGTCCGTACAAAGACAAAGTCGGTTGGATAGTGGATTTATGCGGCACCTATAGACGGTTTGGTAAGGTTGAGGATTTAAAACTCACTGAGCCAAAGAAAGGTGCTTGGCAAGTAGAGAGTAACGGTAGACAATTAACTAATATATCTTTCTGATGGATATACTTAAAACTATTGAATGTTTGCAAAGCGAGAAGCAAAGCAAGCATATTGAACCGAATCATGTTTTAATACCTGAGCTTTTGAATAAGGTTAGGTTAGAAATGTTGGGTGAGCTTAATGCTCTTTACAAAGATGGTAAGATAGGAGTCATTGACACTCTAAATTCGAAAGCTGTGTACATAAAACCTAAATAAGTAACTCTTATAAAATACCTTAACATGTCGAATAATAAAATTGGTTTATCATACTACAATATAGATACTGATAGATACCAAGACATTAAAATAAAGCGGCTGAAGAAGGATTTTGGTTGTTCGGGTATTGCTGTTTATGATTATATGCTATGCGAAATCTACAGAGTAAAAGGTTATTTCCTTGTGTGGGATGAAAATACTGCCTTTGACGTGGCTGAATACTTTGGATTGAAGGAAACATTGGTGAAAGATATAGTTGACTATTGCTGTGCAGTGGGTCTTTTTGATAAAGAATTGCTCACAAGTGAGAAGATACTTACTTCATCATCCATTCAATCAAGATACGTAGAAATGTGTAATCGAGCAAAGAGAATAAACATCAAAATTCAGGAGGAATATTCCAAACTTACGGAAGAATCCGCCAAACTTCGGGAAGTTTGCCCCAAAAAGGAGGAAGTTTGCCGCAAAGTAAAGGAAAGTAAAGAAGAAAAAGAATCTACTAAAGTAGATAAGAAAAAAAATATGGTCGCAGCTAAAGCTGCTACTCTCTCACGTAAAGATGAATTTTATAAGTCTCTTATCCCGTATGTAGACAAATACCCGAAAGAAATGATACGAGCATTTTTCGACTATTGGTCTGAGATGAATAAATCTGAAACTAAGATGCGATTTGAAAAACAGCCTACATGGGAAGTCGGCAAACGGCTTGCTACTTGGGCAAATAAAGAAATATTCAATGGAAACAACAAAAACACTTCTGTTCCCAAGTCAGGTAAGATTAATTCAGATAAAGAATCGGGAAACAAACCTAACACCGATACAGCAGGATTTAAAGAACTCATTAACACCGTCCGAATTGGTTAATCAATGGGGTGGGGCAATAGCACAGCTAAACTCTGTTACTGATTTATGCCTGATCGCTGCAAATAAAAACATCCCGACTATAGCAGATGTTTCAGCTTCTTTTGGAAATGATACAGCAATAAATATAATCTCAGAACATCTTTTGAGCTTGTGCAAAAATGTAGATCGTGAATTAACCACTTATCAGTTCGTTGATACCGCTTTACTCTTGGCTACTGAATATTACTTTTTGAATCTTAGTGAACTTTCTCTCTTCTTTCGAAACTGTAAAACAGGTAAATACGGACAGTTAGTATGGGGTAGTTCTCTAAATATTCAGCAGATAATGACTGCAACCAGAACATTTCTAAGAGAAAGAAGCTCTGCAATAGAGGCAAATGAAAGAGAGAGAATAGAGAAACAAAAGGAAAAAGGCTTTGCCAGAATAGACACTGCAGCGCAAAGCATGGTTGCCGGTGTAGAATCAATCCGAGAGCTGAACAGAAAAGCAAAAACTGATTTTAAATCTTTCTGTGAGCTCTTTCCTGAATTGCCTAGTAAGTATTCGCCTGAAATATGGTGGAACGCGTGGAGAGGAGAGAAAGAGGCGTTAAAAGTGATTTATGGGAATGATCCACCAAAGGCCGGTATTGTAGAAAGAGATATTGGTAAATATTTGTGTGAGTATAATGTTAGGGAAAAACAATAAAAAATATAAAATTATGAATTGTTTTGAAATAGAAAATTTATCTTTGCTTAATAATAAATCTGAACCCATGACTAAAGATGATTTGATTAATTTAATAGAAGAAAAGCATTCAGCACCATTTTTATTTTTAGGTTCTGGCTTTTCAAAGCACTTTCTTAATACTCCTAAATGGGACGAATTGTTGCAAAATTTCGCTCATAATCATATAAATTCATATTACACTCGCTTGGAAACAAGGGATTTATGTGTGATAGCAAAAGATGTTGCAAAAGAAAAGAATGACTCGTTTTGGAAACTTCCTGATGATGACTCGTATAAAAATAAAATTCAAGACAAAGTAGATAGCTCTTCTTTTGTTTTGAAATATGAAATTTCAGAATATTTAAAGCAATATACATTAACTGGAATAGAGCCAAAATATAAAGAAGAAATAGAGCTTTTAACTAAAATAAATATTGATGGTATTATTACAACAAATTGGGATGATTTAGCAGAATTATTATTTCCTAAATTTACTACTTATGTGGGGCAAGAAGAACTAATTTTTGCTCCAACATATAATGTAGGTGAAATTTATAAAATACATGGCTGTATTCATAATCCTAGTTCAATTGTTCTTACTTCTGATGATTATGAAAAATATAATGAGAAAAATACATATTTGGCAGCCAAACTCACAACTATTTTCATTGAGCACCCAATAATCTTTCTAGGATATTCAATTAGAGATAAGAATATACAGCAAATATTATCTTCGATTGTTAAATGTTTGAATGATGTTAGCATACATAAATTACAAAATAATTTAGTATTCATTGAATGGAATGAAGGTGAATCTGATCTTTTCAGTGTTGAGAAGTACGACATAATGATGGAAAATGAAATTATGTTACCAGTTACTAGGATTATAACTAATAATTATAAAACAGTATTTGAATGCTTGCAATCATTTAAACGTGAAATTCCAGCTCATCTTTTGAGAATATACAAAAAAAATTTTTATAAAATTATTTATTCAGAGAATCCAGAAAAACAACTCTGTGTGATTGATGAAAAAAAAATTGATACTAATAAAGAAATTCAGTTTGTGTGTGGTTTTGGAGCTATTAATAAATATAAGTCAGCAATTGGATATATAGGGCTTAAATCGATTAATATCTTTAAAGATATTTTATTTGATGATGGTAATTATGAAGCAGAAAAGATAATTATTAACACTTTGCCCGATCTTAGAAAAAATACTAATTTTATACCTTGCTATAAGTACTTAAGAGCTGTTGGAATTACTGATTCAGATAGCTTTAGAAATAATAGATTAGGGATAAATTTTGAATTAATAAATGATTTCCGTTGTTCTTATTCTGATCCAGCTGGATATATAAACGATAAAACGGTAGAAAATGTAATCGAGGAAAACCCCTCGTGGAAGGCAGTTATTTATTTAACATACATGGATATTTCTAATAATGATTTGCCTATTATACTTGATTTTTGTAAGAAGTACTATAATGATTTCTTGATTAAGAAAGAGAAGCCGAATTATTCTTCACATTTTAAAAAATTAATTTGTATGTATGATTGGAAAAAATATGGCTGGTAAAATTTAATATATACTCCTTAAATTAGCTGACTATATTTCATTAAACTATAATTTATCCATAATAAAAAAGCCTTGATTACTTCAATAGTAGTCAGGGCTTTTTTATAATTAAAATATGAACATAAATAAAGCACTTGCAATTATTCGTTTTGGATTAGTTTCTTGTGCCAAATCTAGTCCTATAGAATGGCGACCAGTAGAATATAAATAATCAAAAATAATTCAAATGAAAATACTTGATTTACCAATCAAAGCAAAGTGGTATGAAATGATTGAAAAAGGCATTAAGCTGGAAGAATATCGGCAGATCAAAGAATTCTGGATAAAAAGACTATTTGAAAATCCTCAGCTCTATAATCTTCAGCTTTTGTTTTCATCTAAATTTAAATTTAAGCATTATGATGCAATACGCTTCCGGTACGGGTATACAAAGCGTACCATGTTATTTAAACTTGATAGCATAAGTATTGGCGTTGGCAAATCTGAATGGGGAGCACCTAAAGAAAAAGTATTTATTTTAAAATTAGGAGAAGAAATAGAATAACATGAATAAAGAGATCAGTAAACACGTGCTCGAATTAGCTAAACATACAGCAATTCGGGCACATTTTCTTTCTACAAAAGAAGAATTTGTAATGTATTCTTTAGCTATTTACTCTGCAATTATGTGGGGTAAGAAGATAGACAGCGAGAATAACAGAATACGGCAAAAAGATAAGTCCGTAAAATAGAAAGAGGCGGATACCCACACGACTAAGTTCCCGCCTCTAAATAATAGCATAGTACAAATATACTACTAACTTTTAAAACAGTGTGCTATGTTCAGCGAAATTTCAGAATTAAAATCTATACGTGATCAAAAAAGTAGGCTCTCAGAACGTGAAGCCGAGTTATCCAATCCAATCTTATTAGATTTTAACCTTATTTCCAAAGTATATCAGTGGTTCAATGAGATCTCAGAGAATCGAGATTGCCCGCCAAGAAAGGACAACGTGAGATCCAGAAAGCAATTCATCTTTATAGTTCTATTTCTTTATTCACCAAGCGTACTGGCAGGTGGTAAGATGCCTAAAGGGCTAAGAAAGGCTATATCTGATGCTGTGAACCTGCATTCAGAATCTACAGTAAGCGATAACTGTGCTGATGTGGTGTTCCTGTATCAGAACTATAAAGATTTCCGTAGAGATATAGACTATCTTTATAGTGAGATTGTTAATAGGTTGAAGGGGGAAAGGGGAGAGAGGTAAACCGGAGATTAGCTCTCAGGCTCTTTTATATAAAGTGAAATTAGTTTGGGTTGTATCCAATAATATAAAACTCTTCATATGTATCTAATTTAAGATGTTTTCTCATTGCATTAAAGATTTTTGATTGAAATTCTTTATGCGATTCTGGGTCCATCGGAATATTATTGTTACTTTGGTTAACGAGTGTTGTGTAGTATTGGTTAGCCAATTTGGATGTTTTATCATCTCCATATAAAGCAATTTCTAGATTTATGTTTTGTAACTCTAAGAAATTTTCATTGGTCATTTCATTTATTCCTTTTTGAAGAACTAAAAGATATTTAAGGTATAAATCTTTTTGTTGCTCTTTTAGTTTTGAATTTAGTTCAATATTCTTCTGTTTACTAATAGAAAAGTAATTAATAATGGAAGGAATTGCACCGCCAAGTAATGCAGATCCAGCGGCAATAATTGCAGTCATTAATGTATCATTCATAGTTATATATAATTTTATTTTTGTTTGTTTTCTGATATTTATTGGAATAACTTTAGTATTCTTGATTAATAATTGGACGTTACTGTTTTAGTCACTTATAGCTTAATTCAAAATAGTTTTGTTTTTAATTGGAAACGGAAAATAGAGTTTGTTTTTCTATTTTTTTATATAGCTAATATGATAAGTATTCTTATAAAAAAATATATTGATATCAATGTTCCTAATCCTATGATTGTTTTGGTTAACCACGTATGCTTAAATTCTTGCCACGTAAAGTATCCTCCATATTCAAATTTATGTGCATATGCTAACGCTTTCCAATACCCAATTCCTATAAGTGACATACCCATTCCTAATCCTAATATATATCTTCTTTCAATGAATTTTATATCAAAAATAAGAGCGGAAGCGGAAAGTAATATACCGCATAATAGAACTAATTTCCACCAAGAATCAATTTTGAATAGATTTCCTATATCCATAATTTACTAGTTTTGATTATAAATTTCTACCATGATTATTCCTCCTTTAATTTTTTCTTTCGTTCCAGTTCCCCATTAATAATAATGCAAATAGCATTCTCATAAGGCTCATTTCTCTTCTGCCAGTAATTAAAAAGGGATTGCCTTGCTATTCCAAGTTCTTGACTGGTATAGTTGTCATACATAGCAGCTACAGAACCAAAATATCTGTTTACGCCAGCCTCTTTTAAATATAAATGTATTACTCTTTGTTCCATTTAACAAATGTATTAATTAAAGTAATACTAATTACATATATTACTATGATTAACTTAGTTTAACTATATAATAGTAATATGAATTAAATATATTACTATCTTTATTGCATAAGAAATAACAATTAATATATACGAAAATGAAATACATAGAAACATTATTAGAAGAGAAGAACATTAACTCAGAAACTAATCTACTAGAGAATGAAGGTCATTTTGGTTTGACAGTTAATATGTTGGTTGACTTTATTTATTCAATGCCGGCAAACATAGTAAAGCAGATAGAGAGCACATTTAGAAAGATAGACTTCTTAAATGGTAATGTTATGAACTACATCAATTTTCTGGCAAAAGGTATGGTAAAGAGTTTAGGATATTAAATCAAAAGAGATTATGAAAGCAATAGAACTACAAAGAATATTTAATAAAGAATATGCAAAAGCACTGCATTGCAGAACAATAGATAAAAAAGCAAAATACTTATTGGACATGCTTAATCAACTCAATGATTTAAGAATTCAAGAAGGCATAGACATTCTTTCATTACCTAATCTGGAAAAGAGAGCTATTTGGAAATGAATAATACAGTATATACAAACAATCCGACAACAAGCCAATTGTCGTGAAAGGGGAGTGATTATATTTAATCGCTCTCTTTGATTTTTGTACCTTTGGGTATTGGATAATTAGCTCAGGCAGGTAGAGCGGGACGCTGTTAACGTCAAGGTCACAGGTTCGATCCCTGTATTGTCCGCTATTAATTTTTAAAACACACGATATGAAAATTTTAACACTAATCATCAAGCAAAAGTATTTTGATGAAATACTCTCCGGCAAGAAAAAGATTGAAACCAGAGAGGTAATCCCGACAACCGAAAAGAAGTATGTAATTCTGGATAAAGACAGGGCAATAACTGATATTATCCAATACAATGCAATCCGGTTCTATGTTGGTTACAAGAAAGACAGAGCAACCGCTTTAGTAGAGGTTAAAGGCTCTCACTTAGAAGAGGTTCACGATGAGAATGACCAGCCAATCTTTTACGATTACAAGGGTGAACAGAATATGATGATCGACATCATTTACGATTTAGGCAAGGTTTTAGAGAAGTAACATATTAATTTAAAAACAGTGATTATGGCTACAAGTATTAAAGTCGGTACAAGTGCCGCCGCAAATAAAGGAGTAACAGGTCGTAGAAGCTTTTCAGGTGGTAGCGGTAAGTTCATGACACGCCGCCAGAAGTACGGTGAAGTACGTAAAGGATTAGGCATGTCTGCCGGATAACAAAAAGAAAAGTGAGTAAAATCGATCAGGCAAACAAAATTATTGACCTCGTTAGAGTAAAATCTAACGGGGCTTTACTCTTTTGCTCTTTAGGGAAAGATTCTCTTGCTCTGCTTGATCTGATTTATCCTAAATTTGATAGGGTAGTATGTGTATTTATGTACTTCGTGAAAGACTTAGAACACATAAACAGGTATATAAATTGGGTTAAAGTAAAATATCCGATGATAGAGTTTATTCAATTGCCTCACTGGAACTTAACCTATATACTACGATCTGGGATGTACTGTGTTCCCAATCCGAAAGTAAAGCTCTTAAAGTTAGCCGATATAGACAATGCCATGAGATTAAAGTTTGGCATTAATTATGTCTTTTACGGCATGAAGAAAGCCGACTCCCTAAACAGACGATTAATGCTGAATACATACGAGAACGGTGAGAACAAAGGCAAGGTTTACCCATTGAGTGATTGGACAAATAAAGATGTTCTGGCTTACATGAAGATGAAGAAACTGCCAGAGCCTGTAAGATACTCAAAGAAAGCATCTGGAGGAATAGGATTTAATATCGAATGTTTCCTTTGGATGCGGGAAAATTCGCCAAGTGATTTACAGAAGATATTAAAGGCTTTCCCTATGTCAGGTAAGCTTTTGTTTGATTACGATAATAAACGATGATGTCAGAACTAAATAAATACTTTAAAAGTGAAACTATTGAGCTGTTACGTTCACAGATTCATCCCAGTACGTACAATCCTCGTACTATCTCCGATGAAGCAAGAAAGCTCTTAAAGAAGTCAGTAAAGCGTTTCGGTGTAGTAGGGGGCTTAGTCGTGAATAAGACCACGGGTAACACTCTTGTTTCCGGCCATCAGAAACTTTCTATCTTAGACGAACTGAACAAGTTTCCTGAGAATGATTATTTGATCAAGGTAGAGTTGATTGAAGTCGATCTCAAAACTGAGAAAGAACTAAATATATTTTTCAATAACCCAAATTCAATGGGCTCTTGGGATTATGACAAGTTAGCTGAACTAATTCCTGATATAGATTACAAAGATGCAGGACTGACAGAAGAGGACTTAAACCTAATAGGGGTAGACTTCCTTTTACAGACAGAAGAAGAAAGCAACCTGGCTAATGAGTTAGAAAATGTTATGGCACCCACTAACGCAATAAAAGAAGCAAATAAAGCCGAAAAGATAGCCCATAACAAAGAGATTAAAGCAGAAGTCAATAAAGCAGCACAAGAGAAAGCTCAGGATATGGAAGCTTATGTAATGCTCTCTTTCGATTCCTATGAGGCGAAAGCCGAGTTCATGGAAAGATTCGGATATGACGAGAGTGAGAAGTTTATTAAGGGAGAGTGTTTCTCAGAAATGGTAGAAAGGGTATAGTGATGGAGAAGAAAGCAAAGGTAGGAAGAAAGCCCAAATATGACTATGAAAGCGAAGAGTTTTTGAAGTCAATTTATGACCTTGCTTTCAAAGGATATAACGATAAGGAGATTGCCCAGAAGATAGGGCTTTCAGCAGAAAAATTCTATACCAAAAAAGGTGAATTAAGTAAGTTAAGTAATACGTTGGACGACGCCCGCACGCATGCGCGTGAAAAACTGAATGAAGTTCCAAGTGCTGCACTATTCTCAGAGATATGTGATAAGTTTAGTGCTGACAGGTATAGGATAGCGAAGTACTTTGGTGTCTCATGGAACACTGTAAAAGTATGGATGCGAGAAAACGAAGAATTCCAGAATGTATTTGATGATGCAAATTTGAAGTTCATAAGCAACATTAACGCAACGGGAAGAATATTGGCTCAAGGAATAGCCGAAAAAGACGAAAAGGGGAATTTTAAAGGGTGGATAGAACGCCCTGATTCAAATATGAACAGGTTTTATCTTCAAACAGTAGGTAGAAACTATGGTTTTGGGGATAACATAGACGTAACTACCAACGGAAACGATATAAAAGGCAGTATCTCCGTAGAAGAGTGGATAAAAGCAAAGAATAAATGATTTGTACTCAACCCATATATGATCCGCTTTACACCAATAAGGATAAATTTGTTATTCTAATCACGGGAGGGCGTGGTAGTGGGAAATCATTCAATGCTTCTACGTTCATAGAGAGGCTTACTTTTGAGAAAGGACACGTCGTTCTTTATTCTCGTTATACAATGACTTCGGCGGGTATTTCCATCATTCCAGAATTTAATGAAAAGATAGAGCTAGATGGATCACAGAAATTCTTCGATGTCACAAAGTCGGATATTAATAATACCTATTCAGGGAGCTCAATTATGTTCCGTGGTATAAAGACCTCATCCGGGAACCAGACAGCCAAATTAAAATCCATAAAGGGTTTGACTACGTTTGTTTGTGATGAAGCGGAAGAGTGGGTGAGTGAAGAAGATTTTGAAAAGATCATGCTTTCTATTCGTCAAAAGGGAATACAGAACAGGGTAATCATCATTATGAACCCCTCGGATGTGAACCACTTCATTTACAAGAAGTATATTGAACACACACACAAGATTGTGAACATAGACGGGGCAGACGTACAGATCAGCACACACCCGAATGTTTTGCATATTCACACATCATATTTAGATAACCAAGATAATTTAAGTAAAGAGTTCCTTGATGAAGCAAGGAATATGAAGATTGAGAACCCAAAGAAATACGCTCATATATTCATGGGGCAATGGGCCGACATAGCAGAGGGAGTGATCTTCAAAAAGATTGAGATAGTAGATGAAATTCCTCATTGGGTTAAAAAGAGAGGCATAGGGGCTGATTGGGGTTATACAAATGATCCTACAGCAATAATAGATTGCGGGTTACTGGATAATGACCTTTACCTAGATGAATTGTGCTACAAGACACACATGCTAACCGGAGAGATAATAGATCTGTTAAAACTCCATGATCAAAAGGTGATTTCAGAGAGTGCCGATCCCCGACTGATTGATGAAATAAAGCTTGGGGGAATACTCATTTATCCGGTAGACAAGTTTCAAGGCTCTATTCTGGCAGGAATAAATAAAATGCTTGAGCTAAATATCAAAGTGACCAGAAGGTCTTACAATCTTCTTGAAGAGTTCAGAAACTACGCATGGGATAAAGATAAAGACGGGAACTATATTAATCAGCCTATAGATAAATGGAACCATGGGATAGATGCAGTAAGATATTGGGTTTTGGGTGAAATCTTAGGTAAGATTCTAATCAGTAAGGATTACGATAAAGATGATTTAGGTATATTTTAAAAGATGATATTATGAATTGGATAGAAGGCATTTTTAGTGTAATAAAGAACACTACATTAAACGGACTAGGGGTTGAAAGAGACTTGAATCAGCTTCTGACAGACAAGGATATAAGTGCAGCCATGAACTTGTTCCAGAACAGGGATAAAGAGGTTACAAAAGCTCTTTTAGAGTATGATCCTAAAGAGCATAAGGTCATGCACCGTAAGGATAAGCTCCGTAAAGGAAAAGAGCCTTATAAAGTACAGAAGCTACCCAGAAGCTGGCAGAGATATATCAATGAAATAGCCTTGTTTTTTCTTTTGGCCAAACCAATTAAATGGGAGATGGAGAATGTTGATGAAAATAATGATGCATTTACCGCTTTTAAGGAGTTCTTAAAAGACACGAGATTCAATGTAACCATGAGACAGGCAAAGAGGCTGGCCGGAGCGGAGACAGAAAGTGCCAAACTATACCATCTTTACAAAGATGAGAATAATTTACCTAAAGTAAAAGTTGTCGTTTTATCTAAATCAGAAGGATATACTTTAAGACCTCTCTTTGATCAATACAAAAACATGATAGCCTTTGGATACGGCTATTATCTGAAAGAAGGAACTACCACGGTTGAGCATTTCGATATAGAAACGCCCTCTATTATTTACCGGTGCAAGAAATTGAAACTCGGATGGGATGTAACCCCTATAGTTAATCCAACAGGAAAGATTAATGTCATCTATTATCAGCAACCCAAAGAGTGGGAAGGCTCAGAACATAGAATTGACAGGGATGAAGAGGTAGATAGCAGGGCAGGAGATACAAACAATTACTTTGCCGACCCAATGGCCAAGGCTACTGCAGATGTTTTAAAAGGTTTGGCCGATCCTGATTCAATAGGCAAGGTGATTCAATTAACGGGTAAAGACAGTAGTTTTGAATATGTTGCACCTCCTACGGCTTCCGATATGAAGGACAGCGAAAAGAAAGTCTTGAAAGAATCTATTCTCATGGATACGTTCACCCCAGATTTCTCCTATGAGAACATGTCAGGTATGGGTACATTATCCGGTGAAGCTCTAAGAAGAGCTTTGATTGTAGGTTATATTAAAAGAGATAACAGGCTTGAAGTCTATGATATTAACGTAGATAGAGAAAAGAATCTTATTCTTTCGATTATGATGAATGTTACTCATATCCCATTAAGAGACCAGCTTTCTAAACTCGATATAAAACATGAATTTACAGAACCATTTGGGGAAGATCTGGACAAGAAAATTCAGGTTGTTGCGGATGCCTATGTAAGTGGGGTGTTATCTCTTGAACAGGCTGTTTCAATGCTTGGTTTTACTTCCGATCCTAAAGCTGAGATTGCAAGGATCATAGAAGATCAGAAACGTAAGTCTCAGGAGAGTGCATTTCCTATGTCTGAGGTAGCATAATGTTATTAATTATCTATTTAATGGAGTAAAATATAATTTCAAATATAGCTAATATCCCAGTATTTTACAGAATTAAATTTAACACCAAAGTAAATATATGAAAAATATGAAATTAAGAAAAATATTCTTCAAAATGGAGTCATATTCGGAAGGTACGCATCTTTGTTTTAGAATAAAAATTAGAAAATGGTACTTTGCATATTTGTATATTACCGTTAAAACAAAGATGCTTATAAATAAATTGAAATGAATACCTACGATAAACAACACCTCTCAAGTATAGACTACTATATCAATGAGATTAATAATCTGTATGATGCCATGATTGCAGATATTGCAGCCATGGCAACGGGTGTTTATGTATCGGGGGCATTCTCCTTTGATCGTTTTCCTTCACTCAGAAGACGAGTGGAAAAGAGGCTAAGTGATGGCGGGAAGAAGATTATCATTACTATTCAAAACGGCATTAGAGATTCATGGGATATTTCAAGCAGAAAGAATGATGAACTTGTAGCCGGACTATTCAAGAATTCGCCTAAAGCATATACTCAGAGAAACTTGGAAGCACTGAAAGCCTTCCAGACTAGAAAGGTTAGAGGGCTAAGAGTATCAGACCGTATCTGGAACATTCAGGGCGAATTTAAGACTCAATTAGAACAGGCAATTCAGACAGCTATAACAGAAGGCATGAGTGCACAGACTCTCAGCAGGGAAATAAGAGGATTACTTAATAATCCGGATTCTCTTTACAGGCGAATACGCAGAAATGGGAATCTGGTAACATCAAAGAATGCTTTGTCGTATCATCCCGGGCAAGGAGTTTATCGCTCTTCGTATAAGAATGCCTTACGTTTAGCTGGCCATGAGATAAACAAAGCCTATCGTGAAGCGGACTGGATCAGATGGCGCCAGCTCGATTTCGTGGTAGGCTTTGATATTACACCAACCAGATCTAAAGGTGTCTGTCCTCTTTGTGGACTGTTGGCTGGAAGGTATCCGAAAGAATTCAAATTCACCGGATGGCATATCTCCTGCAGGTGTATATGTACACCCGTCGTTATCTCTTTGACTAACTTTGATAAGCTCAGTGAAAAGCCTAAGAATGGAGAAAAACCTAAGTATGCACAGCCTTCAATGCCAAAGAACTTCACTAAATGGTTTGGTGAGAACCGTGAAAGTGCTGAAAGATCACTCCCTGATTGGTTCACTGACAACCTGCATCTATTTTAAATCGTTTTTAGGTCTAATTATTATTCTTAACTATCTAACAATTAAATATTAACACTGTTTATTTCTAAAAAATAGAATATATTTTTGAAATGCAAAAATAAAGTGTTATATTTGCATTAAATATTAATAGCAATGAGGATTATCGCACATAGAACTTTAGTAATATTTTACAGAAAGCATGCTGATGCAGAAACAGCACTTGAAGAATGGTTTGATAAAACGAATAGAGCGGATTGGGATTGTGCTGCTGATGTTAAAGAAACATTTAATACTGTTGATAGCGTAGGCAATCAGCATTATATTTTCAATATAAAGGGTAATGATTACAGGTTAGTCGCAGTGATAAAGTTCAAAATTAAAATGGTCTATATTCGTTTTGTTGGTACACATAGTGAGTATGATAAAATAGATAGTACTAAAATATAAGATTATGGCAAAGATAACAACTGAAATAGCTTATAAAGCGACAATGGAAAGAATAGAAGAACTTCTTCCCCTTGTAGATGATAATACTCCGTTAGATGATAAAAATCTAATAGAATTAGAGCTTCTTTCTAATCTTGTAGCTGATTATGATGATGAACACTATCCGATTAAAAAGCCTTCTTTGATGGAAGTAATTAAGCTTCGTATGTACGAATTAGGACTTAATCAGAATAAACTTTCTGAACTTTTAAATATTAGCCCATCACGGATTAGCGAATATTTATCAGGAAAGAGTGAGCCAACTTTGAAAGTTGCCAGAGATATCAGTAAAAAATTGAATATAGATCCTCATATTGTGTTGGGAGTATGAGGACTAATGAACAAAGAATATTCTGAGCAAATTAAGTGGAAATAATCTCCGCCTCTTTTTGCTTATTCAGATGCAGAATTAAGCTCAGAATTTAAATTATCTATTCTTTCTTCACATTGGCTAATCATATTCTGATAACTAGCCCATAAAGTAACACTTTCATTTCGATCCTGAAGGTTTTGTAATGTTGCTTTGTTGTCATTAAGCATTCTTGTCATTTTATCGATATCACGCATTATTTGTTCTCGATTTCTAGATGAACTCCCAGATCTTGGATTCATACCTATATTCCCATTCATTTGAGAATTAACTTCATTAATTACTTGTTGTACATTAATTATACCAGTTCCACCACATGTAGGGCATGTTTGCATAGAGCCATCAGACCAAATAACAGATCCACTTCCATTACAATTAACACATACATGAGTTGTACTATTTTCAGGAACATTATCTTCTGCAATATCTTCGTCTACTTGTGAATTATCTGTATCTGACGAACCGGTAGTTGTAGTGGCAGCTATATCTGTTGGTAACTCTTCATTAGCTGTACTTGAGGGAGAAGATGTTGTACTACTACCTCCATTACATCCAATCATGCAAAAAGAAAAAGCTGTAAGCCAAAATATGCAATGTTTATGTTTCTTCATTTTAATATGGGTAAAAATTATGTATAGCAAAATTAATAATATTTTTTTTATTTAATAATTGCCAAAATTGGAATTTGCAACTATGTTGCCTTATCATGTATTTAACATGATTAAATTTGTGATTATTTGGGACAATTTATATTAGTGGCATTCAGTAATTTAGAATTATCCATTTTATGCCATTTTACTTCCTTTTACGACAATAAATCCATTGTCGTGTCTACTCATCTTAAAAACTTCACTATCACCCACATATAGGGTACTTTTATACTGAAAAATTAATGAACGAAATTATTCAGTATGAAAGACAAAATCTTATCAGCACTTAAAAAAGGCGTTGTTGATCCCAATACTGGCAAAACCAGTATTAACGATCAGACATTTAATGCCTACGTAGATATCATCGCTGACAAAATCACTGATGAATCACAAATTGAATCAGCTATCACGCCTTTTGTAAATGTCCTTAAAGAATTCCAAGGAAATATCAATAGTGTGGCAGCTGAAGCCGCAAGAAATAAGGAAACTGAGTTGAAAGCTACGCAAAACGCTGCACCGCAAAACGGGGATGGAAAACCAGTGGAATCTAAAGGAGATGATATTCAAGCTTTAATAAAAGCTGGTATAGACTTAGCAATGAAACCTTTAACTGAGAAACTTAGTGGTTATGAAGCTAAAGAGAGGCAAACGGCTCGTCAGAATTTAATCTCCAACAAAGCAAAAGAACTCGGTATACCTGATTGGAGACAGAAAGAGGGGTTTACTATTGCTGATGATGCAGATGAAGCAGCAATCAGTTCCTATTTATCTTCTGTAAAACAAAACATTGTTACCGCAGGACTCGAGAGTAGTAATAGCGGATTTTCATTGTCCACACCTGAAGATAAAGCCAAAGAGCTTGCAACAGATTGGGCAAAGAATCTCCCAGATGCTTAACTTAAAAATTTAATAAGATGGGTGTAGAATTTAATGGAAATGGAATAGGAGGTGACTTTCCTGTATTTTGGAGAGGTGAATGTAAAGTATTGCCGGGCGATTATAAGCTCAAACAAACTTTCGCTGAAGGTGATCTTTTAAGAAAGGGTACTCCTTTACAGATTGATTTTGAAAATATGGAAGCCGGAGTGGTTAAGGTGGCTAAGGTTTTACCCGGAGGAACTACCACAAAACCTCGTGTAGTGAAAGGTTCTCTTTTGAAATCAGGTGATGTGGTTATGAAATTAGGAAAGAATGATTTAAGTCCTTCCGTTTCATCTATTGACACATCAAATAGTGATTATGATGTGATTACTCTCTCAGCTGCTATTACAGGTCTGGCTGAAGGTGATTTTTTGCAGGAATGTTCAGCTTATGTTCCCGCTGCCGGAGAAGTAGCCGCTGTTCCGTCAGTTCCTCTTTATGTACCTGATGCCGTTATTGAGACTAACAAAGAGTATTCTTTAAATGGTTTTCAGACTGTATCTGCCGGATATGACGTGCTTATTCTTAAAAGTGTAGCTTACCCTATTCCATCGGAATGGCTGGAAGGATTCTCATTAAAGAACAATCATTCAATTAAGTACGTAAAACAGTAAGGAGGTAAAAAATGAGTTTATTATTTAGTTCTATTTTTGGAGAACTGACCAAGCAGGTACAAGTTCGTATAGATGCAGCCTCCGAGCTGAGAAAAAGATTGTTTGACCAAAATATCTACGAAAGATATTTGGATTGGGATACTCCCACAATTGGTCTGAACTTTGAGGAGCTTATCGGTTCTTATAATCTGAGTGTAGCGGCGGCCACCTTAGAGAGTAACGGTAAGGAGCCTATAATGGGGACAGAAGGCTTAGAGACTTTGAAACAAAAGGTACTTAACCATTCTATTTCTTTCTCGATGACAATTGAAGAATACCGTAAGGTACTGCAGATTCTCGATTCAAGAATGATTGGTGATGCCCAGAAAGCGCAGATGCTTATTAATCTGATGTGGAAAAACGTCAATGGAGCTGTGAACTCTGTTCAATCCAAATTGGATATTATTTTCTTGGGCGCTTTGTCTAATGAAGGTGTTTTTACTTTCGATGCAACAAATAATCCTGAAGGTGGTGTTAAGGGAACTATTGATTATAAAATGCCATCTGAAAACAAGGCTACAGTTACTACTTCATGGACTGATGCTAATAAGGATACTGTAGACTGCTTTGAAGATCTTCAAGGTATTCTTGATGCTGCACAGGATAAGGTATCTTTTGAAAAGATTCTTCTTTCTCAAAGTAAGTTGTCTTACATCCTCCGCAATAAGAAGATGAAACTTGTTGTGTTTGGTCAGGATAAGTCTTCGACTCCTCTTTTGCTCTCTAACCTGAATGAGTTTATGCAGCAAAATAACTTTCCTGTTTTCGAAACGATCCGCAGAACTACCCGTATTCAGAATAACGGAAAGTTAACTAATTATACTCCATGGAATGCCGATAATATGGTTTTTGTTCCTTCTGGTAAACTTGGTCTTATCAAAAACGCCTATGCAGACAATGAGTTGAGACAGGAGCCGGGGGTAACCTATTCTAATTACGGACGTATTCGTATTTCTCAATGGGGTAAAGGTGAAACAGACAACTCCAATGGTGTTGAGTTTACAAAAGCTCAATCTCTTTCTTTGCCTGTTATAACTGAAATCAATGGAATCTATTCATTGAAAACCATTAAATGACAGTAAAAGACTACATAGTAGGTAAGTTTCAGTCCTTCGGGGTTAATATTTCGGAGGCTGATCTTCTTGATATTACACAGGAAGGGGGTAAGGAGATAACTTTAGATAACATGCGAGAAATTCAGATTGCTATTCTAAAGTTTATCCCCTCCCTTTTACTACGTCCTCAATCTATTTCAGAAAGCGGGTTCTCTATATCAAGATCACAAAGCGATGATATACGCGCTTATTATGACTATCAGTGTAAAGAACTAGGCATTGAGAATCAGTTAAACAGTTCAATTATTGATGCTACAAATCTTTGGTAAAATGAATTATGCACCTCATATACTAAAAGTCTGTCATCCCGGACAATCTTCAACAGATGATGAAGATGTAACTACTATTGGGGATCCTACATGGGAAACTATAGGAGAGTGCAGATGTGATGATAACGGAGGATTGAAACAGATAGGCATCAACGGACAATCATATACGTACAATTACCATATTGTCTACGAAGGCCCTAAACTGCCAATAAGAACAAAAGTACGTGTGTTTGAAGCGGACTCAACTATACGCGGAGAAGGTGAGGTTATAAAGTCAAGTAAATGTAACTTTTTTAATTACTCAGAGATATGGCTATAGTTCAGATGGATGATTTTCAAAAAGAATTTGATGAAAAATTCAAAGAGTTAAAGGCTGCAGTTAAGACAAAACTTACAGTTGAGGGTGAAAATGCAGTCGCTTATGCTCGCAGAAATGGGGATTATGAGGATAGAACAGGTAATCTAAGAGCTGGTGTAGGATATGCGGTTACAGATGATGGGATTGACTCGATTGGTGCAAACTCAAAGACCGAACAGTTTATCAAAAGTCAGGATACTTCAGGTATTTCTTTAGTTCTGGCCGATGGTGAAGAGTATGGAAGTTATGTAGAAGCAATGGGACGTGATGTGCTTAGTATGGCCAAGGTTCAGGCAGAAGAAAACGTAAGGAGGGCTTTGAATGACCACAAATGACGTAAAGGGAATTCTTATTAAGATAGTAAAGGCTTCTGCTTTGGGATCTATTCCTATTTACAGAGATGTTCACCCGCCAATAGTAGAAAAAAAAGATGCCTCAGAGAGAATCGTAATCAACTGTCTGGGCTTGAATAACGCTCCTTGGAAGAAAGGATATGCCAATGTAAACATATTCGTGCCATACCAGAAAAATGCGACTTATGACAAGCCTAATGATGCCAGAATGATTGCATTGGAAGCTATTGCTACCGAGTTATTCAAAAGTATATATGATGAAACCAAAGAACCTTGTCTTATCAGAACAGAAAAGATAAATCAAGAAGAGGATAAACCTACATGGAGTTATTTTATTAATGTGAGATTAAAAATTCAAGTGTCAAATTTTAAATTATAAATTATGAATGGAATATCAGCAATTGGAATTAAGGCTATTTATTACGGCATTGCATTATCAGCTGTAGCAAAACCTTTCGTTGATGGTGATAGCACCTCCGGTCTTTCTCCTGCAGAATTAAAAGCTTTTTTAGCAGCAGCAACAACCAAACAGATCACTAATGTTCATGGTGAGACCTGGAAGTATGAAAAGACCAAACCGACTAAAACTTATTACAAAAATCAGCTAACAGGAAAGAACTACAGAGGTTCTGTAACTGATAACGGATCCTCTAAAATATCATTTTCAATCGGCAAATATGATTTTGAAACTAAAGCCGACATTGAAGGTGGTACTGGTGGGGCAGATAAATACTCGGCTGCCAGTCTGTATAAAGAGAAATCACTTACTCTGGTAGGTCTTACAGAAGATGGGGTTTATATAGTGTATCCTAAAGCGGATATCATAGCAGGTACAGTTACAACAGATAATGCCTTGGCAATTGAAGTTGAAGCAACTGCTATGGAACCAGATATCGCTATCGAGTCTGAAGCCCAGATTAGAAAGTCTGCTGTTGATGCGGTAGCATAACAGATAAATAAAACTAATAATCCAAGGGAGTGGGCTTCTGCTCATTCCCTTTTTAAATTAAAAAAACATGAACGAAGCTGCAAAAATAATATCGGAATCACTAAGCGGAACCAACTTTAAGACAGTTCTTTTGGCTGGTAAGGCATATACGATTTATCCTCCCACAATAAAAATAGTAGTTAGAGCTTTAGGGCCACTTTCTAAGGTTGATATAAATGAAAAACAAAGCGAGTTAAGCATAATTGGTGAAATACCATCCAATGCCCCTCATATAATCAAAGGGATTTCTGCATTCATTGTCGGAGATGTCAATAATTGGAGATGGAAAGCTCACAGACTGGGAAAGCAACTTGAAAAAGCGACTCCAAAAGAGCTAAATGAAGCTTTTAAAGCTATTATAGAACTAATACAAGGAAAAGATTTTTTCGATTGTGCCGCCTATGTTCAGAACGTAGTAAAGATGGCGGCGAATCAGAGATAATAGGAAACGAAACGCTTTTAGGACAGATTGCTAGTTTTATGGAGAATCTCCATTTAAGCTATAAAGAAGTATTTGAGGAAATACCCTATCAGAACTTAATCCTGATGCAAAAAGATAAACTACATGTGGTTTATGGAAGCGTAATTACAGAATCCAGCAGTGAAGAATTATTTGGGGATAAAATAAAAGGATAATAAATGGCAGAAATTTACTTTCGTATAAATGCGGATTTCGAGAAGGTGCAACTCCTAAAAACAAAGATAGACGAGTTAACAACTAAGTTGAAGTCGATGGATCAGGCAACCGACCCAAAAGGATTCAGGCAACTAGAAAAACAACTTCAATCCACCACCAAAGAGTTTAATTCTTTAGTCTCTCAGGCTGCTATTGCCGGAGCACAGCTCAAAAAAGCTAATCAAGATGCCGGAGATTCGGCTAAAGGGTTTGGTGACTTAAATTCTGTATTAATGAAAATTGGAGGAACCGCAGCTTTAACAAAGTTAGGATCTGATATAGTACAGGTAAGAGGTGAGTTCCAACAGTTAGAAATCGCGTTTACTACTCTTCTTGGCTCAAAAGAGAAATCTGATGCTTTAATGAATCAGATGGTTGATACAGCCATGAAAACCCCTTATTCATTGCAAGGTGTAGCCTCTGGTGCCCGTCAATTATTAGCTTACGGGTTCGCTGCAGAAGACGTAAATGATGTATTGATACGTCTTGGAAACGTAGCCTCTGGACTCGGACTTCCTTTGGAACGGCTTACTTATCTTTACGGTACCACTCGTGTACAAGGTAGATTGTATGCACGAGATATGCTTCAATTTACTTCTTCGGGTATTCCTTTACTACAGAAATTGGCTGATATGTATGGCGTTTCTACTGACAAGATCAACGATATGGTAACAGCCGGAAAGATTGGCTTTTCTGACGTTGAAAAAGTCTTTAAATCCATGACTGATCAGGGAGGAATGTTCTATAATCTCATGGAGAATCAGAGTAAGTCATTTACCGGACAGATTTCAAATATTAAAGATCAGATCAGTAAAGTCCTAAATGATATTGGAAAATCCAACGAAGGCTTGATTAATGGAGGTCTTGGAGGTGTTAAGATGTTGATTGACAACTACGAGACTGTAGGTAAAGTACTAGTAGGATTGATAGCTACATACGGGACCTATAAGACAGCGGTTATGATTGTCACTACTGTTCAAAAAGAACAGGCTGCAATAAATGCAATGGTTACAGCATCAAATGGCGTATTTAACACCTCTTTAGCTGCTCAATGGCTATGGACGGAAAGGCTACAAAAGGCTCAAGATTTCCTGAACAAAACGATGCTAACTAATCCTTATGTTGCCGTTGCAACTGCTATTGTCGGTGTGATAGCTGTTACTTGGGCTCTAAGCGATAGCACTACCTCAGCCGAGAAAGCGCAGAAGGACTTCAATGCTTCAATGGAAGCTCAAAAGCAGCAACTAGATGAAACCGAGAACAAAGCTAAGTCGCTGATTGAAACTATAAAATCAGAGACTACTACTCAATACGATAAGCAAAAAGCTTTGCAGACTCTTCAAAGAATGATGCCTTCAATATTCAGAAATATGGATATTGAGACTCTAAAACTTATGAAACAAGTGAGCTTATACAAGCAACTTGCTGAATGGAAAAACAGACAGGCTTTAATAGGAGCAAAGACAAACGCTATTTTACAGAATCAAGAGATAGCAAGACTTGAAAAAGAAAAAAAGAATGGTCCTACTTCATCAATGGAAACTCCAGAGGCTTTTAATGCTAGAATGGACAAACAAATTGAAAAAGCAAAGGCTCTCCGTTCTTTGTATCAAAAGAGTGTAGATGAAATAAATAGTATATCAGAGAAAGCAGCTTTCAATGCTCAACCAAAATCAGTTAAACTACAATCACTAAATAGTGATAAATCATCCCTTGAAGTAGATATTAAGAGATTAGAAGCAGAAAAACAGAAAGCAGAGAAAGAAGGACGCTTTTTTGGATCTCAATATCTTCTAACAGCAAAGAGAGGGCAATTGTCAGAAATAAATAAGACTATTAGCAGTCTGAATTCAAAAACAAAGAAAACAGTTCTTGATAAGGATTATTGGGATGAACTCAAAAAATCGGCTACTGCATCTTTGAATTCTATTGATTCTAAAGTGTTGGAACGTCTTAAAGCTGGGAAAACGTCGGGTATTGATAAAAAGACTATAGAACTTTATAAAAAAGCGGTTGGTGACCTTAACAAAGCTAAGGATAATCTTGGAGTTTATGACACCACTGGAAAGGCAGATAAGGCAGCCAGAACAGCGGCCGAAAAAGCTAATGAAGAAAAGGTAAAAGAGGATGAAAGAAAAGCTAAAATAAACGAGAATAATAAAAAGATCTCGGAAGTTGAAACACAAGCGGAGATTGATAGGACTCAGTCTAAGATAGATTTAATGGATGAAGGCTTTGCCAAACAACAGGCGCAAATTGACCTGAACTTCAAAAAGCAGATTGCCGATGCGAAGAAGAAAACCGAAGAATTGATAAAAGCTCAAAACGCAAACGATAAACTTGCTTTTGAGAATAAGAATCCAAACTGGAAAAAACAAGGCATATCTTATACTCCTATTACATCCGTATCTCAACTTCCAGAAGATCAACAAGAAACGGCAAAAGGCTACTTTACCGTTGCTAATGAAACAATGCTAAAGGCTACTAATGATTTAATAAAGAATCTTTTAGATAAGCATCAAGACTATAACACAAAAAAGGTTGAGCTAGAAAAGCAGTACAATGACGACATAGAAGCATTGACCATTGAACGTGCAAAAGCTGAGTCAAAAGGGGATGCCGAAACCGTAGCTAAATTAACCTCAGCTATCACACAAGCAAAAGTAGATAAAGGGAAGGCTTTAATGTCTTTATCTTTTGAGCATCTAAAAGAATCTCCTGACTATGCCCGTGCTTTTGAGGACTTGAATAACACTTCAACAGAAACACTAAACTCTCTACTTTCTCAGTTGCAGGAAGCAAAAGGGGAAGCTGCAAAAGTGTTGAACCCGCAGGACTTGAAAGAATACACCGATGCAATCCAGTCTATCATTGATAAACTTACCGAAAGAGATCCTTTTAAAGCCTTGATTGATAGAAAAAAGGAAGTCGCAGAAGCTGGGAAAGAATTAGCTGAAGCACAAAGACAGCTAAGTGTTGTAAAATCAGGAGGGGAGATTGTTTCCGGTACATCAATCAAAAATGGCAGGATAGAAAATACCTATCTGGATGAGAAAACAGCGATTGAGAATGTAAACAAAGCGAAGGACAACTATACAAAGAAGAATAACGAGTTAGTTAAGGCAGAAAAATTAGTATTAGATCAAATAACTGATTTATCAAATGCCTTAAAGGGATTAGGAGATACAATAGGGGGATCGGCTGGACAGGTAATATCCTTAATTGGGGATGTTGGCAATTTTGCAGCTACTACTTCAAGCAGTATAACAAAAGTTGCGGCTACAGGAGCGCAAGCAATCTCTACAATTGAGAAAGCTAGTGTTATACTTGCAATTATATCGGCGGCTATACAGCTAACTCAGAAATTAAGCTCATTACTTCCTGATTCATACGCAGAATATGAAAAATATGATGCAAAGATTGAGGAAATAAACAAGATTACTGATGCTGTCAATGAATATCAGTTAGCCGTTTTAAAAGCCAATCAAGAAGAAAAAAAATGGTTTTCAGAAGATAAACTTCAAAGTTTGAAGGATTATAAAGAGCAACAAAAAGAAATATTCAAGGAGTATCAAACAAAGCTTGAGGAAGGTCAGGCCGTATATCAGAACAAAAGTGGAAATGGATGGTTAACGGGAATATCTAAATTTGGTCAAAGGGTAGCTAGTTACGTTACAGGTCAGAAACTACTAGATAAGATTTTGGGTACAGATATGGCCGGATCTGTCGAAACTCTGATAGCAGGCAAAAAATATTCAGAGGGAACTACTGCTACTATAAACAACCTCAGAATAGAGACCCGTAAAAAAAGCAAGGGATTCTTAGGAACTGGAATTGGTGGAAAATCCCAAAAAACTGAGGATTTAGTCTCTTGGGTAAAAGAAAATTTAGGTGCTGATTTGTTTAGCTCGGATGGCTGGATAAATCAGTCGGCGTATGACACCATAATGGATAAGTACAGCGATAAGCTTGTAGGTCAGACTAAGGAGACTTTAACTGAATTAAACAAACTGAAAGAAGAATATGACGAGTATCAAAAACAATTAAAAGAATACGTAAGCAATCTATACGAACCTGTTGTTGATAATATGGTTAGCAGTCTATGGGATTGGCTTGATAATGGAAAGAATGCACTAGATAGTTTTAAAGATTATGCGGGTGATACATTTAAGAAAATTGTAACCGATATGCTAAAAACAATCGTTCTACAGAAAGTAGTCGGTTCTTTTTCTGATGATATTTCAAAAATATATGAACAGTATTCCAATGGGTCGATAACTGAGGAAGATTTAGCCAAACAAGTAGCAGACAAGACTAATGAGTTGATGGGAAGATATAAAGATCAAGCTCCTGCATTAGAAAATACATTATCTACAATCTCGGAAATTTTTAAAGGCGTTGGTATAGACATAACAGGGAAATCTTCTCAGAATTCTACATCGGGTAGTTTCCAAACAATGTCACAGGATCAAGGTCATGAGCTTAATGGACGTTTTACAGCTTTACAGGCGGCGGGAGAAGAAATAAAAACTCAAAGTCTACTCCAAACGAGCATACAAGCAAAAATTCTTGAAGCAATTCAACCAAAGTCATTAGATGCCACTACCTCTACTGTTGTAGTTAATACCTCAGGCGGAGCATCACAGGTAAGTAATGATTCATCCAGTGATAAATATTCACAACTACTAACAGTTAATACGGAGGCAAAGATGCTGGTATCTAAAAATATCGATATTGCGGGAGAGATACGGGATATTCAAGTGAATTCTTTCTATGAGTTGCAGAAGATTACGAAGAATACTGGCGCAACTGTGGACGGAGTTAGTCAATCAAATACTTATCTTAAAAAAATAGCAGATAAACTATGATTTCACGACATTGAGTTCATTGTCGTGGCTGTGATGCTAAAAAATTACTTAATCATTTGCGTATAATATAAGTTTGCAGAAAGAAAACAAGCAGCTATCCTCACAGCTGAAGATTATAAACCCTGCCATTGGGAGAAGTGAGGAGCTTCCTTTGGTGGGGTTCAATTTTTTAAAACTATGTAAGGGTATGAACAATATTCAAATTTTCAATAATGAGCAATTCGGAAAAGTAAGAATTGCAATGAATAAAAGTAATGAACCTATGTTCGCTGGAATTGATATAGCTAATATTCTTGGCTACGAAAATCCACAAAAAGCTATTCGAGATCATGTAGATGAAGAAGATATATCCTATTGTCAACTATCTGATTTTCAAGGGGTGAACGAATCGTTACCCCCTCATATGAAAGCTGCTAAATTATTGATTATCAACGAAAGTGGTGTGTATTCACTTATTATTCGATCTAATTTGCCAAATGCGAAACAATTTAAAAAGTGGATAACAAATGAAGTCTTACCATCTATTCGTAAAAATGGGATGTATGCAACAGATATGACAATTGAAAGAATGATTGCTAACCCAGATTTTGCAATTCAACTTCTTACTAATTTAAAAGAAGAGAAACAAAAACGATTAGAAGCAGAAAAGAAAATCTATAAGGATGCTCCTAAAGTGCTTTTTGCAGATGCTGTTTCAACTTCTCAGCGTTCTTGTCTGGTAGCAGAATTGGCAAAGATTCTGCAGCAAAACGGGGTAAATATAGGCCAAAATAGACTATTCTCTTGGATGCGTGAAAACGGTTATCTATGCCAGAAAGGACACTACTATAATCAACCGACTCAAAAGGCTATGGAATTAGGCTTGTTTGAAATTAAACAGACTACAATTACTAAACCGGATGGCTCTGTCTTAGTAACGACGACAACAAAAGTTACTGGGAAAGGACAAATATACTTTGTAGATAGAATTTTGCACAAACGATCAGCTTAGATACTTCTAAAAACTATGACAGGAGATTTATTTATTAACGGCAAAGATGCATGGGAGACTTGGGGAGTAAACATGGGAGAGGACTTTTTGGAAGCTCTTCTTACGCCTTCACCCATGAAAGCATATATTGAGAATAAAAGCCGGTTAGAGAATGGCAAACAGGTTTTAACGACCAATTCAAAGGTAGATGAAAGAGACGTTCAGGTGACAATAACCTTGGAGGGGAGCACTCAAATTGAATACTTATCAAGGTATGAAAGTTTTGTGACTGAGCTATACAAAGGTCTAATTTTGATGAAGGTTCCGGCACTTGGAAAAGTATATCATTTGACCTACGACAGTTCACCAACAAAAATGGGTAATTATGGACTTTGCTTTGGAAAATTCACTTTGAAATTTAACGAACCAAATCCAATGGATAGGGAAAATATTTAATTGCCGACAATAAACTTATTGTCGTGTTTGAAAGCTCAAATTATTAGGGCTTTCTTTCGTTTATATTGACCTTTGGGATATGATAGATATAAAAGACATATCCGGTAATATTAAGCTTTCGGTACCAGTCTCTGAAAAGGCTGTTCACAAAAAAGAGCTTATGAAGGAAGATTATGTTCTTCTTACATTTAATCACGATCTACTTATTCATTTTGTTATAGGTGATTATGCAGAATGGAATCGAGGAAAGTTTTTTGTTTTAGAAAACTATATCCCAGAATATTCAGATGGATATTATTATGAGCTTAAATTATACGCTGAATGGGTAAAATGGAAAAGTATTCCTTTATTTTATACCAAACAAACAACACCAGAGGCTGACTGGTCTTTAACTTCAACACCTGACGATTTTTTAAAAGAGGTAGTAGCGAATATTTTTAATTTTACGGGTAAGACATATACCTATTCTTTTGACCCATCTCTTACAGCAAGTCAGACGTTAGAGTTTCAATCTACAAGCGTTTTGGAGGCTCTAAATAATATTGCTAATGCATGGGAAACTGAATGGTGGGTTGAAGGAACTGTTATACATATTTCAAAATGTGAAACATCTAGTTCTATAACCTTAGAAACCGGTATAAATGTAAATCCTCCTACCTCTATCGAAGTAGATACGGAATACACTTATGCTACTCGTTTTTACGCTTTTGGATCAACTAGAAATATTACTCAGGATTCAACGCCAGGAACGATTATTAGTAGCTTGGTAAATAAAAGGCTCACACTCCCAGAAAGTACATATCCAAATGGATATAAGGATATAAAAGAACATTTAAGTCCTGATGAGATTATAGTTAAAACGGTAATTTTTGATGAAATATATCCTTCTTCAAACCTTACTATTTCGAATGTAAGGGCTAATATTAAAACCGATAATACGAAACAAGTCGGAACCGACGGAAGTGGGAACCCTATTTATAATACTTATCCAATCTATTATTTTAAGATTCCGGGGTACGTTTTTGATAAAGATAATCTGATAGAAGGCCTTGATCTTTCTGTTAATTTCCAAGACGGCATACTGGCAGAAAGAGAATATAGATTAAATTACCATGCCGATACACACGAATATGAAATTCTTTTTGATGAAAGCACCGGGTATATAATACCGAATCTGACTCTCTGCCCTAAAGATGGGGATAAGGTTATCTTGTTTAACATAAAGATGCCCGTGGAGTATAAGACAAGCGCCCAGACACGCCTTGAAACGGCTTTAAATGATTATATATCCAAATGTATTTCAAACCGGAATACTTATGAATTTACTTCTAATCCTGTAGAGTTTTATAATAATGGAACAGATCTTAATGTCGGGCAAAAAGTAAATTACATTCTTGATGGAGAGATTATCCCTACCCGTGTACTTTCTTTTGAAAAAAGACTTGATGATATTTATACTGTAATTTATAAGGTTGGGGTTGCAGTTAAAACAGGAAAAACAGAATCCTTAAAGCAAGAAGTAACCAACATAAATCAGAATGTTGATGCAATTAAAGCACTCTCAGACTTGTCCAAGGATATTCAAAATGCTTATGGACGTGCTCAAAAATCAATAGCTGATGGGCTCGCTCAATGGGGGAACATGTGGGTGGTGGATAAATCAAAGGATGCAACATCCGACAAGACAGACACTTCAAAATGGTTCATAAGAACAGCTTTTTCTATAGTATCCGAAAAAGGTATTTCCGCTCTCGGTGCATCCCTTGAAACTGGTAGTGGAGGAGGTTTGACAGAAGAAATTCTGGCTCAATGGCTTATTGAAAATGGCTATGAAAAGTTTGCTCCAACAAAGGAATGGATAATTAATAACAATAAGTTTCTAAGAGCACTGACAAATTCATCTGGAGACATTACAGAAACAAAGGATCAATATCTGACACGTGTGACTAAAGAGTTTAGATATGTTGGACTGGAAGTAGTTCTTAAATCCGATTCAGATGCTACCTATACGAAATTTGAGTTCAAGAATGGAATAGAAAATTATGATTTTATCGGAGTAAAATACTTTATAGATATAAAGGAATATCTGTATGATGGTTTGGATTATGAAGGTGATGATAAAGCTTTATCAGCTCGACAAGGTAAAGCTTTAATGGATATGATTATTTATTATAAATCAGGAACTTATTAATTATTATGGCAAAAGACAGAACAATACTACTTTTCGGAAGTAGTTCACCAAAAGGCACAGGGGCGGATTTACTCATTGCAAAAGCTCCGACCAATGCAACAGCGGGCTCTCCCTTAACAGGGTTGAATTATTATGAGCTTTGTATCAACAATCTTGCAGCAGATCCTACGATATTCATTCGGGATAGCGCAGATGTAATAAGATCTTTCAAAGATCAGACTTATATCGACAACCTTTATAACTCATTGAAAGGTGGTGCACTTCCGACAACAGTAGGATATCGAAACTTAAGTGAGCTTTCAAATACATTATTGACCTTCCTTACAGGGGCTAATAATGCAGACTCTGTTATAAATAGATGGACGGAGCTTGCGAACTTCTTAAGTGGTATTCCCGATAATACCACAACCTTAGCCGGATTAATGGCCAATAAGGTTAACATTACAGATTATGCAACTGCTGCAGCTTTCGGAGTTGTTAGAATAGGTTCTAATATAAATGTGTCGGGTGGAATTATCTCAGTAGCTACTTCAAATGGCACTAATCTTGGACTTGTCAAAAACGGGAATAGGATTTCTATAGCTGCCGATGGAGCCGTTTCGGTACTGGAAGACTCTACTCATCGATTTATTACAGATGCGGAAAGAACTGCCTGGAATGCCAAACTGGACAAAGCAACTTTTGACAATATCTTTGAAATAACGACGGATGCGACAAGTGGCGTTAAGACATTGCACATTAAGGGAAATGCCTATGCAGATGGTGGAATGTCCACTTTAGGTGATAATACTGTAGGAGGTGGAAGCGGTACGGGAATTGACTATGAAGCCTTACAAACACTGCTTACCGATTCTGTTAACGCTTATTCGATTAATACAGCTTTTTTAGGCAATATTGATATCAACTACATTAAGGGAAAACTGGGGGCTACCTACGAAAATAATCTTGGAAATCCGGCATCTAACGGGATGATTCTTTCCTCAACAACTGCCGGTGTTAGAAGTTGGGTAGCTCCTTATTCTCACCCAACATCCGGGGTCACTGCTGGCACTTATAGAAGTGTGACAGTAGATGAAAATGGACATGTTACAGCAGCTTCTAATCCCAATACGCTTTCAGGATATGGAATTTCTGCTACAGACATTACTGCGCAACTTCTTACAGGGTATGCGGTAGGAGCGAATACAGCTATTGCAGCTGCTGATTCTATTCTTGTCGCTATGCAAAAATTGCAGGGACAGATGAATAACCGTCTTGGATTAGCAGGAGGCTCAATCACTGGAAGTATTACTCCAAATGTTACTAACACCCTGAATCTAGGTAGTGCATCTTTATTGTTTGCAAATATTTACGCCACAACTTTCACAGGAGCTTTGAGCGGAAACGCTTCTACAGCGACAAAGTTAGCCGCGGGAAGAACAATCGGTATTACAGGGGATGCTACCTGGACTAGTCCATCCTTTGACGGCTCTGGAAATGTGACCGCCGCATTGACGTTGGCCAATACCGGTGTTACTGCTGGGACATATCGCTCTGTTACCGTTGATGCGAAGGGTCGAGTGACCGCAGGAACTAATCCCAATACGCTTTCCGGGTATGGTATTTCTGCTTCCGATATCACGGCACAGTTATTAACTGGTTATGCAATAGGAACCTCTGCGGGAGTTGTTGCAACTGACTCCATTTTGATGGCAATTGGTAAGCTTCAGTTTGATGTTAACCAGCGTGCAGCATCTTCGCACGTTGGATCAACCGGTGCGGCTCATGGATTGGCTACAAGCGCGGTTGCAGGTTTTATGTCTGCAGCAGATAAGAGCAAGCTGGATGGAGTTGAAGCAAATGCGAATAACTATGTACACCCAACAACAGACGGAAATAAACACATTCCATCGGGGGGCGCAACCGGGCAGATATTGGTTTATAGTGCTGCGGGAACTGCAGAGTGGACCGGTGTCATTTCTTGTGGAACTTATTAATATTTGAGGATGAGATTAGAACAACTATATAATAATGCAGTAGCGGGGAGCATTCCTGTCTTCCCGGCTGCTTCATTTCTTCGTACTGCAGAAATTGCCCTTAATACACATAAAGGTACTGAGAGTATATTCTTTAAGAACGACAATAACGAAGTTGTTCGATTTAAACTTTTGCCTGATTGGGCAGATATCACTTCTAAGCCTACCACTTTGGCAGGGTATGGGATTACAAGTGGAACAATTAATAATTTGGGGGTTGGGACTACTGCACCAGCAGCAGTTTTTCATGCAGTTTCAGATTCAAACTGTTATACAGACCCGACGGCAGCCATTTTTGCCGGCAATAAAACTGCTCCGTCTAAGAGAGTTTATTTAGGTTATGATGGAACAAACGATATTGGTTTTATAGGTTCAGTACATTCCAATGTGACATGGAAAAACTTAGCGATAAACCCAGGTGGCGGTAATGTGGGTATTGGATTAATAAACCCTGGCTATAAATTAGAGGTAAATGGTACGGGTAGATTTTCAGACTTATTAACCCTTAGTTCAGGGCTAGATGTAACTGGCAATGTAAACTTTAGAAAGGCAACCTCTGGCAGTTCAGTATATGCTATATGCGACGTTGCTATATATGGGGGAGGCGGTTACAAATTATCCTTAAATAATAACACAGATATTACTTGGAAAATTTATTCTGATGGTAACCGGATGGTACTTGATTACTACAAGTTCGGTGCGGGTATTCAGTTTATCAGCCGAACAGGTGCCGGGGAGACACTGACTGGCACGCTGGACGGAACCGGCAACCTAACATTGGTGGGTGGCCTGACATCGACAAAGAACATACTAGGTACCTGGAAGATGGAAGAGGTTAACGGAGAACTGGTGATCAGCAAATCGGGCGTGGCGGTAGCGAAGGTAACCGCGGACGGATTTGTTTCGATGGGTGGAGTAACAGCATTAGCATAACTAATTAATAATTAAAGAATATGGCATACGATTCAGCATTAAAAAAAATTACGGCTCCGGTTAGCGTGTACGACGTACAGCGGTGTCTGGCAACAAGCAAAAATGGTCTAAAAGATCTATGCACTCATACAGGTATTAATAAATGGAGTAAGAAAAAACCTGTTATTTTAAATCAGCTGTTTCCCGATTTAACGGGTAATTGGTGGAAAGCTCAAGATGGAAATTGTGGTTTATCAATACCATCCTATACAACTATTCTCGAGTTGATCACAGCTATTAGAACTGGTATATCATGGGCTTATAATGTACCGGTCGGCGGTTTAGCGGCACCGTATCGACTGGCAGATTTTGAGGGATATGACCACCTTGCAGGCGTGCCGTTTATTAAATCCAATTTAGCGGAAACATATTACCAAGACTTATCCGCCTCAGTTGCTGCTTCTATTAATTTATCGCTAGGGAGTGATAACGAATTAGCTTTGACTGACATAGGCAATTTGAAAGATTATTTCTTTGCTGCATTTATTGGAACTGCTGGACAAAATACTGCTCAATGGCTAGGTGCATCAACCAATATAACAGCTGGAAATTCGGCAGTAAGTATACCAATTTCTTCATTATCTCCGGGAAATTACGATGTAGCTTATTTCTTAGCAAAAGTAACGAAAGCCGCACTTACAGATGCTGAAGTTACTAACACGTTCATTCCGCTTCCTTTCGCTATTCAGACAATCACAATCATTGCTAAGTCTTATACAATAATAATTGTAGGAACTAAAAAAACTACCGGGGTAGATTGGAGTATAAATATAACTAATAATAGTTCATCAATTAAGACTTTTACAAATTGCGTGTTAACAAGCAGATATGGTGATAAGGCGATTGGTAGTAGTCTAGAAGCACATGAGAATCAAATATCTCTAGGCACTATAACAGTGAATGGTAATTCAACCTATACGAATAGCGGAACAATGAACGGGGCTATTCCTAATTACTCAACAAGAGGTGGATATATGTTGCTTTCCTCTACAGAACTAGGAAATGTTACAGAAAACGTATATGATTCAGAATAATAAATTTAATAATAACCAAATGGCAAATTTAACTTTAACAAACAAAAAAACGCAGTACACTGCAAAAGAGGAAGCTGCTAACGTGAAAATAGAAGGTCTGGTATCAGTAAATGACAGCCTGAAAGTAACTGAATTTAATGGTTCTGTCTACTCTAAGTCAGAACCTCCTGTATGGCTGGGTAACTTCAGTTATAACGAGAATAATGCTTCTCTGAATATGCAGGCAAGCAAGGAATATTTGAGTGAAGCATCACAGCTTGTAATTGATACAGTAGCTGGAATTGAAACAATATTATTAACAACAACAAAATAAAAACATTATGGAAACTTTTAAAAAAGGAATGGTCAATTTGATGGGTGAATTATTAGCAGTAGTGAATGTAGCACAAATGAGCTCTACCGGCAGAGTAGCCATTACTCGTAATTTCATGGCGGCAAAGAAAGTGGCAAAAGAGATTGCTGAAGCAAGAAAAGAAGCTAGCGAAAAGCTGCTGACAGAAGAGTTTCAGGAACTGATGCAGAAAGAGGAAAAAACGGAAGAGGAAAAGGCCCGTTTTGCTGAACTGGAGAACATGATCAATGCCGAAGGGGCTGAGATCCTTAACCCGATTCTGGACGAAGAAGTGGAGATTGATATCAAGAAGATCAGCGAAGAGGACTTCGATAAAATTATCGAAGGAACTGAGTCTATGAATCTTGCACAGTTAGATTTTCTTCATGAATTGATTGTTGAATAATAAAAAGAAAGGAGAAATAAAGCATGAAATTACTATTTATCAATTACATTTTTCACAATGACACACACGGAATTGCAATGTGGTTCTTAGTTGTCGGTTTGATGGCCTTAATACCCAATATTGCTAGTCTTTTCGATCTAAAGACTGGTATCAATGCAAGCAAGAGACTAGGACAGTTCAAAACAACCTCTTTCGGGCTGAGGGAGACAATTAAGAAGGATAAGGATTATATGATTTACTTCGTCTTAATGATGCTCATAGACTCGTGTCTTAGCTTCTTTATTGATATTCCGATCCTTTGTATTGTTTGCGCAATCGCAGAGACGGCAATTGAGCTTTATTCAGTTAGGGAGAATATGGCGAAAGGTAGGAGCAAAGAAGAAACTCCGGCTGATCCTTTAGGAATGATGCAGCAACTAGTCTCAGTTCTGGGACAGGATAAAGCACAGCAGGTATTTAACATTCTAACGACAAAACAAGATGAAAGCAAGTGATATTCTAATAAACAAACTAATGGAATTTGAGGGGGTTAAATTAACCTCCTACAAATGCCCAGCGGGTAAGTGGACTATAGGTATTGGTCATACACAGGGAGTTAAGCCCGGGCAAACAATTACTTATGCGCAAGCTATTACTCTTTTAAAAGGTGATTTGCTTGAATTTGAGAAACAGGTGAATAGCTTAGATATAGCACTTACACAAGGAAGATTTGATGCACTGGTAGACTTTGCCTATAACTGTAAGGGGTGGCGAAATTCTACCCTTATCAGAAAAACATTAGTAAACGTAAATGATGAATCTATCCCGAATGAGTTCAGAAGATGGGTTTATGCAGATGGTAAAAGGTTAGATGGATTAGTTAAACGAAGAGAATGGGAGGCACAGAGATGGGAAGAAAAATAATTTTGATTTTTATTGTGTTTATCCTTGCAAGTTGTGCAGGAACTAAAACAATTTATGTACCCGTTCAATCGGTTAAGATCGAAAATAAAGATCGGATTAAGTCTGATAGTGTGCATGTGCTAGATAGTATATATTTTGCTGTTAAGGGTGATACCGTGTTCAAAGAGAAATATCGAATAGTCTATAAAGATAGGTTGCAACGAGACAGCATATTTAAGCGTGATACGATTCGTGTACCTTATCCGGTTGAAAAACAAATTGTGACTAACAAGCTTAATTGGTTTCAAAAAACATGTGTGTATGCGTTTTCTTCTATACTAATAGCTATCATTTTATACATTATTATCTGGCTATTAAAGAAGAAATATCTAAAGATTTAGTACGTTTGAAGTAGTAGAAGTCTCTTATTTCATAAAAAATAAATGTATCCCTGTTATGAGAATTACATGGCAGGGATTTCTTAGTGTCAGGCAAGAATAGGTAAGACATTAAGCCTATCGGACACTAATAGTTATTTATAGTAAATCAAATTCTGCAGATTTTTTTTCATTAAACCATCTGTAAATTGTAATGGATTCAACTATAAGAATAGAAATAAAGAATAAGATGGAAACTAAATCATAAGCCCTATGATAGTATAAGCCTGCAACTCCTAAAGCTGTAAATAGAAACCATGATATTATACCTATCTTATCAATTTTCCAAAATGATCGAAAAAAATGCTTATTTGATTGGTAAATAAATAGAGATAAATAAAAAATAAATATAAATATTGAAAAACCCAATAAAAGCCAATATGAAGAATGCATTATAAGAGCGATCATAGCTATTGATGAAAGTAAATAAAGAATTTTTCTTCTTTTCTTTAAAATAAAATAGTTACCTAGTTGATTTTTCCAAAAACTAGCTTCATGTTCACTAAGAACCATATCAGCACCCATTGAATGAATAAGAAGAGCCATATACTCAACTGAAATTTTGTTTGGATCAAAATTTATCTTCATCAATCGGTTTTTAAAATCGATGTTTACAGAATTCACACCAAGCTGTGTTTTTATAATATGTTCAATCCTTTTTGCTTTCCTTCTGGATTCCAATTTTAAAATGAAAAAAAAAATTTCTTCCATATATTCAGATTTAGTAGTATAATTTAGCATCACAAATGTATCATTTTATTTTTAAATAAAAAAATACATTTAAATATTATTTATAAAATATTTAAGTTTTAATAATAAGTATATAGGCTGTATATTTACATAATATCAGTAGTGTAAAAAGGAAAAAGAATATTGATTGAATACACTGAAGAATTCACGTTTTATTATGATGATACTATGTGGAAAGCAGACTACTACGGAATAGCATCTTTCGAAACGATACTATTTGCATGCCTTATCCAGTTGAGAAGAACTAATTGAACTGGTATCAAAAATCCTGTGTTTGGGGTTTTTCTATTATACTAGGAATCAGGTTGCCCTTCATAATTGTTTGGCTTCTAAAAAAAATATTTGAAAATTAACTACTTTTGCAGAAGCAGATGTTTTTTTATTATTCGGCAAGTTTAATCTTGTTATGATAATAGCGGAATTTTTTGTTTGTGTAGTTCTTGGTTTGATTCTCTTCTTACAAAGAAAATATTCTAAATTATTGTTTAGTAAAAATATATATAAGAAAATTTTTAATACTGAGTTCATTACAATAAAGGATTCGTAGTCTTACAAGAGTAGAGGTTCCTTATTATTATAAGTATTAGATTTAAGCCTGTTAGCTTTTGAGTTAGCAGTTTTTTATATAGTATAAATTGTCGGATTAATTAGTTTAATATTAAACTAAATTCTTATATTTGCATAAATTATTAAACTTAATATCATGAAGAATAGAATTAAAGATGTTCTAAAAGAGAAAGGTATAACTCAAAAAGAATTAGCGGAAAAAATTGGAATGACTGAAGTTGGATTAAGTAAAGCTATAAATGGTAATACAACAAATTCAACAGTTAGCAAAATTGCTAAAGCCTTAAATGTAAGTAATGAAGATCTTATTGTAAGGGAAAAAGTATTAAAGGCTAAATATGGATCTGATAAGACTCCACTGCATTTAGGTTCATTGGAACTACCTTGTTATGTTTTAGAAGACGGAACTCGTGTTTTTTCTGGAAGAGGTGTTCAAAGTGCATTAGGCGCAAGTCCTAATTCATCTGGAACATGGTTATCAAAATTCGTCAATAGCAAGGCAATAGTAATGTGTTTGCATCCCGAGACATTAGATAAATTAAATAACCCCATTAAATTTGAAAGACCATCATCAAGTGGCTCGCAGTCAAATACATATGGGTACGAGGTTACTTTGCTTATAGATCTTTGCAATGCAATAATAGACGCAGATAGATCCCGGGAACTATCAATAAATGAAACTTATGTAAAGAATGCCAATATTATTATCCGCTCTGTAGCTAAAGTCGGTATTGTGGCTTTAGTTGATGAAGTAACAGGATACAATAAAGATAAAAATAGAGCGAAAGATGAGCTGCAGCAATTTCTAGCTAATTTCATGTCTCAAGAGGCTTCGAGGTGGGTTAAAACTTTTGATGATAATTTCTTTGAGATGATCTATAAAATGAGAGGTTGGAGCTGGACTATAACTAGTCAGAGACCTGGAATTGTAGGAACATGGATTAACGATATTGTATACGAGAGACTTGCGCCTCAAGTTTTTACGGAATTAAAGAAGAAAAATCCTAAAAATGAAAATGGGAATAGGCCTTATAGATACCATCAATTCTTATCAGAAGAGATTGGGCACCCACGTCTAAGAGAACATATTTCAGGGGTAATGGCAATAGGTAGAATTTCTAATAATAATTGGCCGACATTCATGCACAATTTAGATAAAGCATACCCTAAACAATATCAACAATTAGATTTTGATTTTGTGCCATATGAAGAAATAACTAAATGACAATATGTTATAGATAAATGTTGCCTTTGCAAGAGTAGAGGTTCCTTATGTCTGTAGTGTTTTGCCTATTAGCTTTCGAGCTAGCAGTTTTTTTGTTCATGGTTGCAGGTTTATATTAAGATATTGTATATTTGTATTTACGATATTAGCTTAATTATCGAAAAAGAGCCTCCGTTTTTACAATAGATTTACAAAGATTCTTTTTACAACAGTTTAATAACCTAATTTATAGCTATATAGATTGAATCAGTTGTATTACATGTATAAATGAGTTTGTTGATTTTGAAAAAGACACGTCTTTGATATTTCCGGAGAGCTTTCGGGCTTCAAATAGTTCTCGAAGATAGAAGATTTTCTTTTGCGCTAGGAGTATGCTGAAAAATAGGACCTACAATAGGGCAATTACCCAATTCTTTACAGTCTGCACAGGTATTAAATCCTTTTTCATATACACATTTGCGTATCTCGCAATAATCGCTGCAATATGCAAATTTCGCTCCGTCTGCACGGCAGCCCATACAATTTATGGTTGCTGCCGTAATCTCTGGTGCATTGTTCATTACACTCCACTTTTGAGCGGTTTTTTCTCTTAACTCATTGTCATTTCCGACAGTGGCTATGCGGGCATCGCAACTTTCGCAATCTAATCCGCAACATGCTATTAATTGTTTCATTATTTGGATATAACTATTTCTGTTTTTTAAACTTCTGCATGCAAATATAGAAAAAATCTAGTAAATTATACCTTGTGAACTGCACATTTTATTGTATTCCAATAAATTAACGACCAACAGAATGGCTTAACTTCTCAATACGGAATACATAACTAAATAACGTGAACCACTTATGTTATAATGAAATAAAATAAAGAATAAATTTTTCGAAAAAAAAGTACTAAAAAATTTTAAAGTGAAAGAAAAATATTTATCTTTGCTGAAATTTAAATACACAAAAATGGATTACACTAAATCAACGAAAAGAGATATAATAGTAAACTCTTTAAGTCCTTATGAACCAGGAATGCAGCAATACCTCTCTATCTTAAAAGATCTTCAACGTTTTATGGCCAATGCCGAAGGTAATGATGATGCAGGTATACCTATTGAACTTGTTGCAGAGTTTATGATGCTACAAGAAGAACTTTATCAAAAGGCAGCGAAAAAGAATAAAGAGGAAGCTAACTAATTAGACAGTTCAATCCCGTTATGAAAATAGCGGGATTTGTTTTTTAATAGTTATAACTGAGATACTATTTTTAAAATGAATCTTTGCACATTTAAGAGTTGCTCAATGATCAAAAATAGCTTCCGTATTTACAATCGATTTACAAAGAACTAACAAATTAATATACAGATATATAGATTGTATCGGTTGTGTTATATGTACAAATAACAAAAAGCCGGATATTCAAATTATAAGAATATCCGGCTTTTTAATTGACCTATTTATTCAAAGGTTTCGTATCTTGTTGTTAGGAGTTTACGATCACCCAGTGTGTTATCCACACGGGCTACGTTAATCCAGAACTTATTTTCGCGTACTGATGGTATTGGATAAGCTGCTTTCTCTCTGGAATAGCAATGGTTCCATTTATCAGCTACTACTTCGTATTCAGGATGCGGAGCGTTTACAAGAACATTATCTTCTTTATTCGCAGTTCCATTCTTAACTTCCTGAATCTCCTGATAAATAGAATGCATCACATCTACAAAATTGTCAAGCTCAGCTAAACTTTCGCTTTCGGTAGGTTCCACCATCAATGTGCCATGAACAGGGAACGAAAGGGTAGGAGCATGATAACCGTAATCCATCAGTCGTTTAGCTATATCATTCTCTGAGATTCCTGTTTGTTCATAGATGTCGCGGCATTCCAGAATCATTTCATGTCCTACGAAACCATTTGCACCTCTATATACAATTCCATAATTATCGCTCAGGCGTGCAGCCATGTAATTGGCATTTAAAATGGCGATGCTTGTAGCTTTTTTCAATCCTTCAATTCCCATCATGCGGATATAGCCGTAAGAGACAGGAAGAACGCCGGCACTTCCGTAAGGTGCAGAGGAAACAGTATTCTGTGAGCCACCTTTGAATGGATGTTCAGGCAAGAAAGGAACAAGATGCTTTGCTACACAAATTGGTCCCACACCTGGTCCGCCGCCGCCGTGAGGAATAGCGAATGTTTTATGAAGATTCAGATGGCAAACGTCTGCTCCAATGGTTCCCGGATTGGTAAATCCTACCTGAGCATTCATGTTTGCACCGTCCATATAGACTTGTGCTCCGCAAGAATGAATAATCTCACAAATCTTTTTAATCTCCTTTTCAAAAATGCCATGTGTGGAAGGGTAAGTAATCATCAGAGCCGCCAGATCTTCACGGTTCTCTTCTGCTTTTGCACGCAAATCTTCCATATCAACGTTACCAAATTCATCACAAGCACAGATTATCGGTGTGAATCCTGCCTGGACAGCTGATGCCGGATTGGTTCCGTGTGCTGAAGCAGGAATCAATACTTTATTGCGACTGCCTTTACCTTTGCTTATAAGGTATGTACGAATGACACGAAGTCCTGTATACTCTCCTGCGGCACCGGAATTTGGCTGGAATGTAACACCTGCAAAACCAGTGATTTGCTTCAAATATTCACCTAAGTTATAGATAAGTTCATTAAAGCCTTCTGTCTGATCTTCAGGAGCGAAAGGATGAAGACCTGCGAAAGCCGGATTTGATAAGGAGAACAACTCGGCAGCCGCATTAAGTTTCATGGTGCAAGATCCCAAAGAGATCATTGAATGTGCCAATGAAATATCTTTCCGGTCCAGACGTTTGATGTACCTCATCATTTCTGTTTCTGTGTGGTACAGTGTGAAAACCGGATGAGTAAGAAAACTACTTTTGCGCTTGTTATGTTCTTTTAGTGAACCGGTTTCTGGTATTGAAATGATTTCTGGAAGTTCCTTTTCTGCTGCAATTGAGAAAATGGAAATAAGCACATTCACATCGTGAATATTTGTTGTTTCATCAATACTAATTCCAATATCACCATTTTTAAAATATCGGAAGTTCACTCCTTTATTTTGAGCAATGGTCTGTATCTGATGAACTGATATCTGATCGTTGAGTGACAAACGAAGCGTATCAAAGAATTGCTCGTTATGCTGTTTGTAACCTAACTTTTTGAGAATCTTATTAATGTAAGTTGTTGTCTGATGAATTCGGCTGGCTATATTCTTCATGCCATCAGCTCCGTGGTAAACTACATAGAAACCTGACATGATAGCGAGCAATGCCTGCGAAGTACAAATATTGGATGTAGCTTTTTCACGTTTAATATGTTGTTCACGTGTTTGCAGCGCCATGCGGTAGCACAGTTTTCCGTATTTGTCTTTAGACCAACCGATAATACGACCTGGCATATTCCTTTTAAATTCATCCCGAGTGGCAAAGTAAGCAGCAGAAGGACCTCCATAGTACATGGGGATACCTAATCGCTGAGTGGAACCGAACACAATATCTGCTCCCCATTCTCCGGGTGGAACAAGCAGAACCAAACTCATAATATCTGCAGCCACAGAAACCTTACATCCTGCTGCGTGTGCCTTTTCTGTAAATTCCCGGTAATTTTCCACATTACCATCTGAATTAGGATACTGTACAATGCATCCAAAAACATCGGGAGTGAATTCAAACTCTTTGTAATTTCCTGTTTTAACAGTTATTCCTTGTGGAACGGCACGGGTATTAATTACAGCAAGTGTCTGAGGAAATATTTTTTTGTCTACGAAAAGTACATTGGCACCCGACTTCTGTTTATCACGCGGACGGAGACCGAACATCATGTTAGCGGCTTCAGCAGCAGCAGTTGCTTCGTCGAGTAATGAACAGTTTGCCAACGGCATAGCAGTCAGATCAGTAATTACAGTCTGGAAATTCATCAATGCTTCCAAACGTCCCTGAGAAACTTCAGACTGATATGGTGTGTAAGAAGTATACCATACAGGGTTTTCCAATACATTTCTCTGAATCACAGCAGGAGTGATGCTGTCATACCACCCCATACCTATATATGAAGTAAAGAGCTTATTCTTTGCGCCCAATGCATTTACGTGTTCTATATAGTCACGTTCTGTCATTGGCGCAGGTAGATCCAGATGTTTTTTTAAACGAATATTTGAAGGTATGGTTTGGTTAATCAGTTCATCCAGGTTTTTTACGCCAACGGTAGAGAGCATGTGTTCCATATCTTTCTCTTCAATGCCGATATGCCGGCCGGATAATAGATCTGTTTTCATAGTATTATATTACTTAAAGTATTTATGTTATTCCATCTTCTTTTTTATCTGAAAAAAGGATTTTCGGTTTTTTCGGTTCCAATTGTTGTAGGTGCGCCATGCCCGGGATAGACTATAGTTTCATTTGGCAAGACAAACAAGCGGCTGCAAATACTATCCAGTAATTCGTCAAAATTACCTCTTGCCAGATCGGCACGTCCTATACTTCCCTGAAACAAAACATCACCGGAAAACATGCAATTCTCTTCTTTGCAATAAAAGACCAGACTTCCCGGAGAATGTCCCGGAACATGAATGGCTTCCAACCTGACTTTGCCAAAGGAGATAATGTCTCCATCGCAAATATAACTGCCAAGTGGCACCGGAGCTTCTTTCAGTTCAAAGCCAAACATACGCGACTGTTTAGGTGCTTGTTCAAGCCAGAACTCATCCGCTTTGTTAGCTTCCGCTTTCAAACCATACTCATGTAGCATAAAAGGATTACCAAATATATGATCCAAATGTAAGTGAGTATTCAGCAGATGTTTTACGGTAAGTCCATTACTGTTTATATAATTTTTAAGAGCCTGTTTTTCTTCTTCATAAAAGCATCCCGGGTCAATAACTACTGCTTCGTTGCTTTCATCACTGAGTACGTAGCAATTCACGGGAAACATATTGAATTCAAATCTTTTTATTTTCATAAAAGCAAATTTTTAAACTAATGGAACATACACAACCTTCTTTGTCTCAAAAAACTCTTCCTCAAAGTAATCGCTGATGTTGTAAATAACTGTTTTATTCTTAAAGGGCAATGTTTCATGCTGCAGTTCACCTCCTTTGAGACAAATGAGGCCGTTGGGCAATGCATTAATTTGTTTCTTTGAAATATTCTTTTTTATTATCTCGATTAAATCGGAAAGTGGCATCACGGCACGGCTTACCACAAAATCGAACATCTGTTTTTCTTCCTGCGCACGGGCATGTCTAAAGGTTACATTCTTCAGACCAATGGCATTTGCCACTTCAGTAGCCACACGAACCTTTTTTCCTATGCTGTCCATCAGGTGAAATTTCGTTTCCGGAAAGAGAATAGCCAGCGGAATACCCGGGAAACCTCCTCCTGTACCCAGATCCATAACTGAAGTTCCGGGTTTGAAATCTATCACCTTTGCTATTGCAATAGAATGAAGCACATGGTGTTCATACAAGTTTTCGATATCTTTTCTGGAAATAACATTGATTTTGGCATTCCAGTCTAAGTATAAATCATAAAGAGCAGTAAATTGACGACACTGCTCTTCAGTTAAATTGAGGAAATATTTTAAAATAATCTCCATTGTTTTTAGTTCGTATTTTTAATCTTAATTTAATTTTATTCCAGTTCTTCAGCAGGATTGCCTTCTTTCAGAAGTGATTCAATAGCTGAGAACGGAACTTTTATTTCGGTTGTTCCCATTACGTAGGGAGCTATTTCGTACACATTATAAAAGAAGCTGAGTCCATCTTCATTCAAATAGAAGTTCTCTGTAGGAGAGAGCGGTTCGGTAATGAAATAACCAATATCTTCCAGTTCGGATTCTGTGGTTACTTTATTCTGTTTTTCCAGTTCGGCCAGCAACAGACGGGTAAGTTCTTGTTCATACCCATCTTTAAACAGATCTTTAAGATGAATTTTCTTGCCGGTTAACAGGTCAAAGTTAAGGAATAAAGAAGTATGATTTCCATGGGCTCCACCGGTATATTCATAAGTGTCTACTTTATAAACCATTACGCCATCTTTATTAAACATTACTTTTGACCGGATGTTTTTGGAGTAATTGTACCATGCATGGTTAAGTTCGTCCCCTGGATTATTCTTCACATCCTCCAGATAGAATTGTTCCACGTCATTCTTATATCCTTTAGCATAAGCTACCTTGTATTGCATAACGGAAGCCCTAGGTGCCTTACCCGCATATTCATCCCCAAAACAAAGAGCAATCAGAGAATTATTCATGCTATCCTGAACAGCCTTATTCAGTGCTTTAGTTATGTATGTAAAATGAATATTCAGCTCGCAGGCAGGTTTTGTTGTATCATTGAAAAGGTGGGTGGTTTCTTTTACTGATATACTGTCAAAAGTCAGTTGTTTTGATTCACCTTGTTTCTTTCCTCCACAGGAAAATAAAATTGCTCCTGTCAACAAAATAACAGAAAAAAATGCCAATGAGTTTCTTTTCATCTTACTATTCTACTTTAAAGGGTTGTAAAGCTATCCTTTTGTAAAGGACAAATATAAAACTTATTAAGGAATCGAACTAATAAATAAGAAAAATTAATTTCCAAAATTCGCTTAATTATCCGTATCTTTGTAGCCATGTTGAAGAGACTAAAGTTCATAATTGTTTGTATCCTCTCTCTCACAATTATTTATGTGGGTGCAGGGGTCAACTTGTCATATTGTCACTGTGCTTGCAAATCTCATGCAAAGGCCGGAACAATGAACAAAAGCCATTGCAATGAACTTGATGGAAAAGCAGCGGGTGAGTGCTACTGCATGCATAAATACGGAATTCAGAACGGTAAGTGCTCTCTTCATGGCAGAACAAACTGTTGCAAAACCTTAATTTATAAGGTCGATCTGCAAAAAGATGCTCCGAATACGGTGTTGAATGCACCTGTTTCTGCTGTTCTAACCAGCTCGCCTCTGCTCACCTGCAACGATTTTCCGGTAAATATACTCGAAGTTGGTTCGTATAGCGATCCTCCTTCTCCGTCCTCTTCAAGATTTTATCTAAGCCTTTATTCCACACTTCTTATTTAGTATCCTGTTTATTCAGGTTATCTAAGGTAAAATGTCCTTTTATCTTCTTGTTTTGAGCTACACTCATTTTTATTTAGGTGTACAGCTATAAATTTTAAAGTGTACACTTTATATTGTGAAGCTCTACATTAAATCCGGAAGATAACCTCAATAAATACCTTATGATTCAGGTTGTTTTAGGTTAATCTATTAGATGTATTAGATAAGATTCTGATATACTATTGAGATTACACTGAAGTTGCCAAAACAGCTTAAGCAACCTCCTAAAAAATAATTATAGAATTTGTGTTGTGCTAAAGGAATATTTGCATAACATTGCATCGTTATCCAAACAATAGATACGGATGCTTGTTGAATGGAAATAAATAAATGGTAAATTACTTATGAAGAAAATAGAAAATAAAATATATCCGGTACTTAACATGCATTGTGCCGGTTGCGCTAATAACGTGGAAAAGACGGTAAACTGCCTGCCCGGAGTAGAAAAAGGAGCTGTTAATCTGGCTGCAAATACCCTTTCGGTTGAATTTGACCGTTTAGTTTTATCTCCCGAAGCTCTGCAAACAGCAATCCGTGATGCGGGGTATGACCTGATTATAGAGGAAGAAAATGCAGCGGAATTGCAGGAAGAGGAGCAACGAAAAGCGTATAGAACCCTTAAGTTGAAGGTAATCGGGGCATGGATATTTGTTGTGCCTATGATGCTTATCTCAATGGTTTTCATGGGTATGCCTTATGCACACGTGATAATGCTGGTTCTTGCTTTACCGGTTATGCTGTTTTTCGGAAACTCTTTCTATATCAATGCGTGGAAACAGCTGAAACTAGGCAGGAGCAATATGGATACGCTAGTGGCTTTGAGCACCTCCATCGCTTTTATCTTTAGTGTGTTCAATACTTTTTTTCCTGAGTTCTGGACATCCCGCGGATTGCAACCGCATGTCTATTACGAGGCAGCCACAATGATTATTGCATTCGTGCTAATTGGAAAACTTCTTGAGGAGAAAGCAAAAGGGAATACCTCATCTGCTATAAAGAAGCTGATGGGATTGCAGCCCAAAACAGCAAGAATAATCAAGGATGGCACGGAAGAAACAGTGCTTATCTCGCAATTGCAGGTAAATGATTTGATTAGCGTTCACCCGGGCGAACAGATCCCTGTGGATGGAACGGTACACGAAGGCACTTCATTCGTTGATGAAAGCATGATAACCGGAGAACCAATTGCCGTGGAGAAGAACTTTGCTGATCAGGTGCTGGCGGGAACAATCAATCAGAAAGGAGCTTTTGTGCTGAAGGCTGCGAAAGTGGGGAAGGAGACCATGCTGGCAAATATCATCAGAATGGTACAGGAAGCTCAGGGTTCCAAGGCTCCGGTGCAGAGAATCGTTGATCGTGTAACGGGAATATTCGTTCCTGTGGTGCTTTTATTGTCAATCCTGACTTTTGTTATCTGGATATCTGTAGGGGGAATGGGGTATTTCTCTCATGCATTACTCTCTGCTGTATCAGTGCTTGTTATCGCATGCCCTTGTGCGCTGGGACTTGCTACGCCTACTGCCCTGATGGTGGGAATAGGTAAGGGGGCCAGTAACCATATCCTGATAAAGGATGCGGTTGCGCTTGAACAAATGAGAAAGGTAAACACAGTGGTATTGGATAAGACCGGTACATTAACCGAAGGACATCCTTCTGTATCCGACTGGTTCTGGGAAAACGATGAAAACAGACAAGAGAAGGAGATCCTTTTAGCTGCCGAATTAAAATCGGAACATCCGTTGGCCGACGCCATTGTGAACGAACTGCAATCCCAGGGAACTGCTCCTGCCACGCTTTCTTCCTTTGAAAGCATTACCGGCAAAGGGATTCAGGTAAACTATGAGGATGCCACTTATTGGGCAGGGAGTCAAAAGTTGCTGAATGAATATGGAGCATCCGCATCCGCCGGTTTACAAGGAATGATTGAGAAGTTCCAGAACGAAGGCAAAAGTATTGTTTACTTTGGGCGGGAAAATAAACTCTTGTCTGTCATTGCAATCACCGACAAAGTGAAATCCACTTCAGTAGAAGCCGTTAAAGTACTGCGTGAAATGGGAATCCGAGTCTGTATGCTTACCGGAGATGGAGAAGCCACAGCTGCTGTTGTAGGAGAAAAGCTGGGAATTGAAAACTACAGAGCTGAAGCGCTGCCAAATGATAAGGAAGATTTTGTGAAACAACTTCAGGCAGAAGGCAGAGTAGTGGCAATGGTGGGCGATGGAATTAACGACTCTCAGGCACTTGCCCGCGCAGATGTAAGTATTGCCATGGGAAAAGGTACCGATATTGCCATGGATGTTGCAATGGTTACGCTAATCACTTCAGATTTAATGTTACTTCCCAAGGCATTTAAACTCTCCAGGCAAACGGTTAGATTGATCCATCAGAATCTTTTCTGGGCATTTATCTATAACCTGATAGGAATTCCAATTGCAGCCGGGCTGCTTTATACTATGGGCGGTATGCTTCTGAATCCAATGATTGCAAGTGCAGCAATGGCTTGCAGCTCGGTTTCGGTTGTAATGAATAGTTTGAGCCTGAACTGGAAGAAGTTGTAAAGCAAAGTAATGCCACTGAAATATTGATAGAGTAGCCATAAACTCCTGATATTTTTATTTCAGTGGCATTTTTAATGCAGTCTCAATTAGTTCGTTAGAAGCTAAAAACTCATCTTTAATCTCCAATATACACAAAGTTCAGATTCTGCTTAAAGAGAACTTCTATAAAGCAACTTTGAATACTTTACCTGCAGTTCTGATAAAATAAATTTTATTACCTGGCACTGTTATTCTGATAGAATTATCTGTTACTTTGATGGTTTGCAACAAAGCTCCTGATTCAGTATAAACAGAAATGTAATCTCCTAAATCTGCACCAGTCACTGTTATTGCATCTTGATCTGTATAAACCTTTACATTGCTTTTTTCAGTTTGTGAAACTGCAGTAGCTTCTTCTTCAATTATATTTGTAAAATCACTCCATCCTGTAGCTCCCAAATAGTTCGAATAAGTACCTTTGGGTACATACAGTTTACACGTGGTTTTATTTATTCCTGAAAAAACATTAGAATTAGCGTTTGAGGGCATCAGTATTTTACAATGTATCTCATTAATTCTTTTGCAATCAGCAAATGCATAATCTCCAATGGATATTACTCCGTTACCTATTGTTACAGAAGTCAATCTTGTGCAACCAGAAAATGCAGAATTCCATATAGTTGTTACACTGTTAGGGATGGTTATTGAAGTTAAATATTGACAATAGGCAAATGCATAATTCCCAATGAATGTTACACTGTTAGGAATGGTTATTGAAGTTAGTCCTGTGCAAGCATAAAATGCATAATCCCCAATGGATATTACTCCGTTACCTATTGTTACAGAAGTTAATCCTGTACAGTTATAAAATGCATAATCCCCAATGGATGTTACACTGTTAGGTAAAGTGTAGATATTTGATTTGGCATAAGGATAAGCTATCAATTTTGTGCAATCTTTACTAAATAGGACTCCTTCTACAGAGCTGTATGCTGGATTGTTTTCTGACACAATAATTTTTTCTAGTTTAGTGCAACCAGCTAATGCAGCACCCCCAATGAATATTACACTATAAGGAATAGTTATTGAAGCCAATCCTGTGCAATCATAAAATGCAGAATTTCCAATAGATGTAACACTGTTAGGAATGTCTATTGAAGCCAATTCTGTACAACCATCAAATGCATAATTCCCTATGGATGTTACACTGTTAGGCAAAGTGTAGATATTTGTTTTGGCGTTAGGATAAGCTATCAATTTTGTGCAATCTTTACTAAATAGAACTCCTTGTACAGAACTATATGCTGTATTATTTTCTGACACAATAAATTCTTTTAGTTTAGTGCAACTATTAAAAGCAAAAATCCCAATTGATGTTACACTGTTAGGAATGGTTATTGAAGTCAATCCCTTGCAACAAAAAAAGGCTTTATCCCCAATTGATGTTACTCCGTTGCCTATCGTTACAGAAGTCAATCCTGTACAACCATCAAATGCATTAAATCCAATAGATGTTACACTGTTAGGAATAGTTATTGAAGCCAATCCTGTGCAACCATCAAATGCAGAATTTTTAATGGATATTACTCCGTTGCCTATCGTTACAGAAGTCAATCCTGTGCAACCATCAAATGCATTAAATCCAATAGATGTTACACTGTTAGGAATAGTTATTGAAGCCAATCCTGTGCAACCATCAAATGCAGAATTTTTAATGGATATTACTCCGTTGCCTATCGTTACAGAAGTCAATCCTGTGCAATAATAAAATGCATAATCCCCTATGGATGTTACACTGTTAGGGATGATTACAGAAGTCAATCCTGTACAACCTAGAAACATCCAAGCCCCAATTTCATTTAATGATGTTGTATAATTGCTATAGTAGCTACTTCCGCCAGTAACAATGTTCGCTCCTGATAAATCAAGTACAGAAAGTTTTCCTGGTGTACTATTCCAATCAACATCGCTTCCTGCCATCTCACGAATGTAGCGAATGTCAGTTCCATTTAGATCTCCTGTTACAGTGAGATTGGTAATCTGATATTTATTAGCAGCTGGAATTAATGAACTTAATGTTCCTGCTGTTTGAACATTGACTGTGTCAGAAACAACCAGGGCTTGTAAATCTAAACTTAGTAATAAAGATATTATTACGAATAGTGATTTAAAATAGTTGCTTGTTTTCATAAAGAAAAAAATAAAGCTTTCCTGTTCCTTCTGGTTGGCATTAATATCGTTATAAAAAGCGTAGGAACGACTTTACAGCACGCTTTAAATTATTCTATTTTTTATGAAGTGGCAAACTTAATAATAATATATTGTAAAATAAAGAAAATTTAATAGTATTAATCTAAATACACCATTTTCTTTATATATTACCACTAGTGTCCACTAAAAATTAATAACATTTATTATGTAGATTTGAATTAATGGGGTTTACGAACAAAATTATATGTCCACGATTTGAATTGCTTATTTTACATCCGACTATAAAAATAAATACGGATGCATCGCGGGAAATATATATTACTTGCGCTATCTGAATGATTGTTTTGGCTATAACAAATAGCCTGAGCCTGAACTGGAAGAAGTTGTAAGACGCAGTAATGCCACTGAAATATTGATAGAGTTACCATTAACTCCTGATATCTTTATTTCAGTGGCATTTTTAATACAGTCTCAATTAGCTCGTTAGAAGCTAAAGACTCATCTTCAATCCAACGTACACAAAGTTTAGATTCTGCTTAAAGAGATCTTCTATAAAGCAACTTTAAATACTTTATCTGCTGTTTTGATAAAATAAATTTTATTGCCTGGTACTGTTATTCTGATAGTATTATCTGTTACTTTGATGGTTTGCAAAAAAGCTCCTGATTCAGTATAAACAGAAATATTATCTCCTAAATCTGCACCAGTCACTGTTATTGCATCTTGATCTGTACAAACCTTTACATTGCTTTTTTCAGTTTGTGAGATTGCGGTAGCTTCTTCTTCAATGATATTTGTAAAATCACTCCATCCTATGGCTCCCAAATAGTTCGAATAAGTACCTTTAGGTATGTATAGTTTACACGTAAATTCATTTATTCCAGTAAAAACATAAAAACCAATGTTTGGGGGCGTCTGCATTTTACAATGTATTTCAGTAATTCCTGTACAACCAGAAAATGCAGCCTCTCCAATGAATGTTACATAGCTAGGAATGGTTATTGAAGTCAATCCTGTGCAACGTAGAAATGCAGCATCCCCTATAAATGTTACACTATTAGGCAAAATATAAATATTTGATTTGGCATTAGGATAAGCGATCAATTTTGTGCAATCTTTACTAAATAAGACTCCTTCTACAGAGCTATTATCTTTATTTCAGTGGCATTTTATGCAGTTTCAATTAGCACGTTAGAAGCTAAAGACTCATCTTTAATCTCCAATAAACGCAAAGTTCTGATTCTGCTTAAAGAGAACTTTTATAAAGCAACTTTGAATACTTTACCTGCTGTTTTGATAAGATAGATTTTATTCAATGGCACTGTTATTCTGATAGTATTATCTGTTACTTTGGTGGTTTGTAACAAAGCTCCTGATTCAGTATAAACAGAAATATAATCTCCTAAATCTGCACCAGTCACCGTAATTGTACCTTGATCTGTATAAACCTTTACATTGCTTCTTTCAGTTTGTGAGATTGCGGTAGCTTCTTCTTCAATGATATTTGTAAAATCTCTCCACCCTGTAGCTCCCAAATAGTTCGAATAAGTACCTTTAGGTATGTATAGTTTACACGTAGTTTTATTTATTCCATAAAAAACTCTATAATCAACGTTTGGGGGCGTCAATATCTTACAATGTATTTCAGTTATTCCTTTGCAATTATAAAATACAGAATTTTCAAAAGATGTTACATTGTAAGGAATGGCTACTAAAGTCAATCCTGTGCAACCAGAAAATGCAGCACTTCCAATGGATGTTACACTGTTAGGAATAGTTACTAAGGTCAATCCTATGCAATGGGAAAATGCACTCTCCCCAATGGATGTTACACTATTAGGAATGGTTATTGAAGTTAATCCTGAACAACCAGCAAATGCAAAACTCTTAATGGATGTTACACTGTTAGAAATGGTTATTGAAGCCAATCCTGTGCAACAATAAAATGCATAATCACCAATGGATGTTACACTGTTAGGCAAAGTGTAGATATTTGATTTGGCATTAGGATAAACTATTAATTTTGTGCAATCTTTACTAAATAGAACTCCTTCTACAGAGTTATATGCTGGATTATTTTCTGACACAATAAATTCTTTTAGTTTAGTGCAACCAATAAATGTATGAATCCCAATGGATGTTACTCCGTCAGGAATGGTTATTGAGGTCAATCCTGTACAATAAAATGCATCGTCCCCAATGGATGTTACACTGTTAGGCAAAGTGTAGATATTTGATTTGGCATTAGGATAAGCTATCAATTCTGTGCAATCTTTACTTAATAGAACTCCTTCTATAGAGTTATATGCTGGATTATTTTCTGACACAATGATTTTTTCTAGTTTAGTGCAACGATCAAATGCAGCACTTCCAATGGATATTACACTATTAGGAATGGTTATTGAGGTCAATCCTGTGCAATAATAAAATGCATATCTCCCTATAGATGTTACACTTTTAGGAATAGTTATTGAAGTCAATCCTGTGCAATTATCAAATACAGCATCCCCAATTTCATTTAATGATGTTGTATAATCGTAATAATAGCTACTTCCACCAGCGACAATATTCGCTCCTGATAAATCAAGTACAGAAAGTATTCCTAGTGTACTACTCCCATTAACATCTCTTCCTGCCATCTCACGAATATAGCGAATATCAGTTCCATTTAGATCTCCTGTTACAGTGAGACTGGTAATCTGATATTTATCAGTAGCTGGAATTAATGAACTTAATGTTCCTGCTGTTTGAACATTGACTGCATCAGATACAACCTGAGCTTGTAAACCTAAGCTTAGTAATAAAGATGTTATTACAAATAATGATTTAAAATAATTGCTTGTTTTCATGAAAAAGAATAAGGCTTTCCTGTTCCCTCTGGTAGGCATTAATATCGTTATAAAAAGCGTAGGAACAACTTTACAGCACGCTTTTAATTATTCATTTTTTATGACGAGACAAACTTAATAATAAAATATTGTAAAATAAAGAAAATTTAATAGTATTAATCTAAATACATCATTTTCTTTACATATTAAATGGAGAATATATATTTATTGCATTATTTGAATGATTAACTTTTAAAAAAACTGGATTTTGGCAAATAAAGAAAACTATTTCTATGATTTCTAACAAATGCTTTCTAACTTTGTGTAATTTAAAAGCCTAAAAGAAAATTTATGAAAAGCAATCTTTGTTTAATTTCAGGATTACTGTTCTTATCTACAGCAATTCAGACACAGTATTCACTTTTTCCTGAACAGAATACTGCAAATATAAATTCCTGCTTTGATGTTGTGCCAATAAAAGGACAAAGTAACGTTGGTACAAATTACACTTTGATGCCATACGAATATTAAGCTACTAATTTAAAGTCTGAATATACTATGAAACTAGAATATACTGATTGGCAATTGATTTCATATGCCGATGCCTGGCAAAAGCAAACCGAGCTTTTCAATGAGATTGTCCGTGCAAAACTTGCAGGAGAACCTTATACAAATAATGTGATTACATGTGAGCACCCACATGTTTATACGCTTGGAAGAAGTGGTAAGGAACAGAATATGTTGCTAGGAGAGGAGCAACTCCGAAAAATAGGAGCCTCTCTTTATCATATAGACCGCGGTGGAGATATTACCTATCATGGACCTGGTCAGATAGTTTGTTATCCTATCCTCAATCTGGAAGATTATAGGTTGGGATTGAAAGAGTATATCCATATACTAGAGCAGGCTGTTATAAATGTCTGCTCTCATTATGGTATCTTGGCTGGACGACTGTCCGGGGCTACCGGAGTGTGGCTGGATGGAGAAACCAAACATGCCCGCAAAATCTGTGCAATCGGAGTTCGTAGCAGCCATTATGTTACTATGCATGGATTGGCTTTTAATATCAATACCGATCTCAATTATTTTCATTATATTAATCCTTGTGGATTTATAGATAAAGGAGTGACATCTATTGAGAAAGAGTTGAATCAGAAAATAGATATAGAGCAGACTAAATCTCTGTTGCGGTATGAAATTGAGCATCTCCTTGCAGGGAAGAAGCTGTAGCAGTTTCTGGTAACTCTCTTTTTTATAAAAGAACTGTTCAAAAATAAAACACCAGATAATTAATTAGTTATCTGGTGTCTATGTGCTATAAATCTTTTATTGTTTCAGAATAACATTGAATGGCTTTATTTTCGCTTTTTTACAACCGGGGAAATTTGCATCAATAAGTTTATTCAGCTCTTTTACTTCATCTTTATATTGTGTACGAAGTCCGCAATCAATCAGCTCCGTTAGCGGATTTTTATCCACGATTCGTGAAAGCATATCTGCCAATGAAGGCGCCTCCGGTAAATGACTGTATTCTTCGTAGGTATAATTCAGAAAAGCTACATTTTCGCCGATGCCACGGTTATCTAACAAATAGCCACTCTTCAAGGCTGTGGGTTTTGCCAGTTTCCCTTGATAGAATATATCCGTTGGGGCAGGATAGGAGACAATTTTTGTTTTCTCGCTATTCATAATGACAGGAACCAGATCTGTGTAATCTTTAATTGTTTTATAAACAACAGCCTGAGGACCGGGAACAAAAAGAATTTCTTTATTCATAGAAGAAGTAATATCCTTAGTTATTGTCTTGCCGCTTTGGCAAGACAATAATATAAGTGTTAATATAATGATTGTCAGAATACCCTTTTTCATTCATTTACTTTTTAATGAATTTGCTAACCTTGGTTCCGTTTTCAGTTACCGACTGAAGAATATATGTACCGGCACTTAGCTCATTTACAGGAATCGTAATCTCTCCACTCATCTCAGGTTTCATCAGTAATACACGTTTCCCAGAAAGATCGATGATTGAGATCGTTTTTACTAATTCTTCCGATTGAAGATATAGCTTATCTGTAGTTGGATTAGGATAAATATTAAGCTTCCCTAAAGTAGTTTGTTCTATTCCTGTAGCATCATTAACTAAATTAAATTGTAAATAGCTCTTAGTAGTTGGGAACTGAGTCCAATCGGATATTGACTCATCCCAATAGAAGACCGCAGCAATATAAGAATCCGGATCTAAACTAAGACTACCACGAAATGTTACTGTTTGCTCTTCATTAGTATCAACAATAATCTTTTGATAACCAATATAGGCAACTGAGCCTGAACCAGATGGCGAGAAGATAAACGCAATGACATTATCATTAAAGTATCCTCCGGTATTTTTTATTTTAGCAGTTAGTACTGCATCACTGCTGCTAACTTTTGTTGCATCCGGAAAAGAAATCTTAGTTGATAATCCAAGAATTGGTGTTGCTGTGGGTTCAGCCAATACATTTACGGTTAAAGAATTACCAACAGACGAAGATGTTGTTCCACTTGAACGATCATTTGCAGGATCATACATTGCAGTTAGATAGTATTGTCCGGCTGCCAATGTTATATCTCCTCCCAAATCGAAGGTTTTAGTTTCACCGGCAGGAATATTGATAGGGCCTTTGCTAACAACCTGAGTAGTTGCGCTATTTGTAGTCGATTTTAATTGAAGGACTAGTAATGAGTTGTATTCTCCTCCGGTATTGGTAAGACTTACACTGATTCGCCCTGTTTTATTTTGGTAAAGATTACCTGTAACAGTTAAAGAGTTCAATGTCAGCTTTGGTAAAACATCTGGTGAAGTATAAGAAACATTCTCAGATGTTACAGATACACTTAAATAATAAGGAGTACCTATCTTTCCTCTCATTATTTGCCAACTTGTTTGTCCTGAGGGCTTATATACGCAATAGAGTTTATAACTACCATTTACAACAGAAAGAGGTATGCTTTTTCCATAATTAAGCGAATATCCATTATTAGTTTCTGTTGCAGAAACATCGTCATAATCAATCAATTGTACAAATCCATTATCATTGTATAATGCTATTCCTAAAGAGCCACTAAAAGTGTTTATTCCATAATTAAAAACTCCTGCAGTAGAAATAGTACAAGGATCAGTGCGTTTAACAGAACTTGTTGAAGCTTTTAAAGGGTAGCCTATATATAACTGGTAAGGTGCAACTGTTGATGTAGTACTCGGTTTTTGAACCCCGATAACGATATCCTGATCAGAATTAAAACCTCCACTGGTTCCACCACCGATGCCTAATGAACCAGGATTGAGTGCAGACAATTCAAAGTACCCATCAGAACTTCCGCCCCATCCCCAATTGAAATGAAACAGATCGTTGCTGTCATAGCCGTCACAAACAAACTGATGACCCCCATCCGTTGAAACTCCACCATAAAAAACCGGGCGTTGGGCATTTAGCTCTTTTTTGAGTAAGTCAACCCATTCAGATCTTGAATAGAAATCTCTCATATAGAACTGAAGATTAGAGTCATAACCGAAATAGCTAATTAATGATTTAGCCATAGTAGCTGTAGATGCCGAACTTGATTCACCATAATCCATATTAACAGATACTCCGGCATGATACATCAGTGTTGCAACAGCTAAATTTTGATCTGCTGTGCTTGAACTGCTATATGTTTCAGTCATATTTGCCCAATCATAAGTTGTCTTTGAAAAATCGACAGTTAACTTCTTTTTTAATGTACTTGATGTGTAGGTGTTAGAACCGGTTCCGCTTACAGGCCATTTATAATATCTCATAACCTGAGCCATAGCAGTGGCAACGCATCCGGTAACACAATTTTTGGAAGTTGAAGTATTTACCGGACAAAGATTGTTGTACGGTGAACCCTGGTTCCATTGAATTCCTCCCAGAAGAGGAGCAACAGAGGCTGCATAAGATGTCTGTCTTGTATCTATCGAACTAGTTGTTGCAGAGGTAGCCGTTGTTTCAGACTGACTCATTAAAACATTAAGTTCTTTCTGATAAAAACCAAGCCATGCAGTAAAGTTTGCTGGCAAAGAGTTGATATCAAAACTTCCGCTATTCGAATAGCCAAGAATCTCTTTAGCCCGATCATCACCGGAAACAATAACAAATCCATTATTATCTCCGATATTAAATACATAATAATAAGCATTTCCACTGGAAGAGCGGGTGGCAATGCCGTTAGTACAAGTATAGGCTAATGTCAGAGTTGTTGCCCCTGTAGACGCCCTTTTACTGGAACTCTGAGATTTCTGGCAGAAAGCATTAGCAATACTTAGTGCTTCACTGCTTGTTCTTGATATTGCAAATCCGTCGATAGCAAAAGCTATCAGGAAAAGAATGAATAGAGCTGTTTTTTTTAATTTCGCGTTCATTTGTGTTATGTTATTAAATATTCTGTTTTTTTATAAACTTACTTGTGATAACTCCATTTTCAGTGGTAATCTGGATAAGATAAACTCCTGAATTTAAATTGTACACGGGAACGGTTATTTCACCATCCATTAATGGCTGAATAAGCATGACTTGCTTTCCTGTAATATCTATAATGCGTATTGATTTCATCTGTTTTTCCGATTTTAAATAAATATTATCTTTAGTTGACCCCGGATAAACTATAAGGTTATTATTGGTAATATTCGAAAATCCGGTGTCAGACTCTTTTTTCATTGCCACATTTCCATCAACAACCTGAATATTAAAAAAAGAAACGTGATCGGCGAGTCCTCTCATCTTACTCCACGAAGCTTCATCATTTCCCATATATATGCTATAAAGCTGATATAATCCATTTTCAATATTAGCAGGTAATTTTAAATCTGAATAATTAATTGTCTTATCTTCAAAATAGCCATTATTAAAACCAGCTAAATTATTTACTGCTGTTTCGCCCATTGCAGCCAACAGAGTAGAGTTCTGATATAAGCCAACAGCTGTTTTTCCATTATATGTAGTTATACCACCATTGTAAAATGGAACAAAAATGCTAAATGAGGAGTTGGATAGTGAGTCTGTAGCAAATGTCATAGACGATTCGTCATTTAATAATAGTTGATAAGAAGGTTTAGATTCTGATGTTGGCTTTTGAATTCCTATTGTCATATCCTGAGCTACCGTGTATCCGCCAGCAGTACTTCCGGCATCAGTTCCTGTACTATTGGGCTTTAGAGATGTCAAGGCATAATATCCATCACAATATCCATTCCAGCCCCAATTAAAATGATATAAATCATTAACATCATAACCATCGCACACAAAAGCGTGTCCGCCGTTGTTATTGTTGCCGCCTCCATATAATACAGGGCGCCCACTATTTAATTCATTTTTTAAAATTACCTCCCACTCATCTGCAGAGTAATAATCCCGGTAAATTGTACGCAAATTAGGATCATAACCAAGATAATTAATTAGCCCTATTGCCGCGTCTTCATCATACGCTGCACTGCTACTGGTTCCATAATCCATATTTGCTGCCACTCCGCAATGGTACATTAATGTAGCCACAGCATTTTTCTGAATATCTGTTTCATTGCCAGTATATTTGTCAACCATATTGCCCCAATCGTAAGTTGTTGCCGAGAAATCTACAGTAAGAGCCTTACTAATTGTTTCGGAGGTATAGGTTTTTGTTCCTGTTCCATTTGTTGGATATTGATGATATCTCATTATTTGTGCGATAGCTGTTGCAACACAACCAGTATAAGTACTATTCCCCCCATTTTTAGGGCATAAAGAATTGTATGGAGCACCTTGATTCCATTTTGTCTGTCCTAGTAATGGTAAAATACTATTAGTAGAAATATTGTCAGATACGGATTCTAAAGTTGATGCGGAAGTAGTTGAATTATCCATCAACAATTGCAGCTCATTTTGGTATATATTTAACCAACTACGGAAATTTGATGGTATACTATCCATTGAAAAGTCCCCACTTGAACTATATCCTAAAATTTCAGTAACTCTGTCATCACCTGATACAACAACAAAACCATTTCCATAGCCTGCATTGAATACGTAATAATAAGCATCATTACCAGAACCAGAACGTGTGGCAATATTTTGTTTATATGATCCGTATGCAAATTTAAGAGGACTAGTTCCGGTAACAGATTTTCTTAAAGAAACTTTAGATGCTTTTTGATAAAAGCTATTTGCTATATCAAAAGCTTTACTGTATGTTCTCGGCTTAGAATATCCTGAAGAAATCAATAAATAAAAGCAAATGAGGAGTATAATGGTTCTTCTCATAGATATACAAATTTTTAATTAAATGATTTGTATTATTGTCTAAAGAACAAAAATAGACATTTTTTTTAGTAAACAAAGCTATGTTGAAAAAAATAAATCAATCAATGGTATTTTTCTTAGAGAAATAACCAGAAGATACGATAAATGCTAAATTATCTGGATATTAGTAATATTAAATGATTATATGTATGATTTTTTGAAATATTCTTGTACAAGAAGAGGCTATTGATATAAAACCAATAGCCTCTTAATAAGTCACTATAAATAAATCTAATAATTTATGTCTATAAGCTGAATTAAGTGACAATTACAACATTACTATAATGTTACTCCTGTCTTAAATATCGCAATCTCACGATAGTTTTTCTTTTCATTATTTACCTGCTCACCACTTGCTACTTTGATTACGTATTCTATAAAGCGTTCGCAGGTTTTTTCCATTAGTTCATTTTCCAGAATAACTCCGGCATTGAAATCAATCCATCCTGGTTTGTTCTTTGCCAGGTTTGAGTTCGTTGAGATTTTCATTGTTGGAACATAAGTACCAAACGGCGTTCCGCGTCCTGTTGTGAAAAGAACAATATGACAACCTGATGATGCAAGTGTTGTTGCTGCAACCAAGTCATTTCCGGGAGCGCTTAATAAATTAAGGCCTTTTGTCTGAATGCGTTCGCCATACTTCATGACACCCTTGACTACGCTCTTGCCACATTTCTGTGTACATCCCAGAGACTTCTCTTCCAATGTGGAAATGCCACCGGCTTTATTTCCTGGAGAAGGGTTTTCATAAATAGGTTGTTCGTTACGAATAAAGTAGTCCTTGAAGTCATTGATTAAATGAACTGTTTGCTCAAAGAGATCTTTATTCTCACAACGGTTCATCAGAATAGTTTCTGCTCCAAACATTTCGGGTACCTCAGTAAGCACGGAAGTTCCTCCCTGAGCAATCAGGAAGTCGGAGAACATACCAAGCAATGGGTTTGCTGTAATCCCAGAGAATCCGTCTGAACCACCACATTTCAATCCCACTCGAAGTTCTGAAAGAGGAACATCAACACGTACATCTTTGCTTACTTTTGCATAAAGATCACGAAGAATAGCCATTCCCTCCTCAAATTCATCGCCAACCTTTTGAGTTTCCATGAAAGCTACACGTTCTGTGTCGTATTCGCCAATAAATTCACGGAAAGCAGGAAGCTGATTGTTCTCACATCCAAGACCAACAACGAATACTGCACCTGCATTGGGATGAAGAACCATATCGCGCAAGATTTTACGTGTATTCTCATGGTCATCACCTAACTGAGAACAGCCATAATTGTGTGGGAATGATACAATTGCATCAACACCTTTTCCTTCAGTCTCACGGCGTAGCTCTTCTGCTAATTGGTTTACAACGCCGTTAACACATCCCACAGTAGGAATAATCCAAATCTCATTTCTGACACCTACATCTCCATTCTTGCGTCTGTATCCTTTAAATGTAAGATCCTTGTTGGCAATATCCAGAGTTTCGTGAGCAGGATTGTATGTATATTCAAGTACTCCTGATAAATTGGTCTTAATTTTTTTTTCATTAACCCAGTCTCCCTGCTTAATGGGACAGATTGCATGACCTATAGCATAACCATATTTAATAATATGATCATCAATAGCAAAGTCCTTCAGAGAAAATTTATGTCCTGCAGGGATATCTTCATTTAACTTTATATCCAATCCGTTGACAGAGATGGTTTCACCAACCGACAGATTAGAGATAGCAACTGCTACATTGTCAGCAGGATTAATTTTTAAATACTTTGTTTCCATTCTTTTTATATATTCTATATGTTATAATTTTATTTTTGAAAATCAAGATAAAACTCTACGGTCTCAGCAGTTAACAAATCTATCGGCATATAGTTGACGCCGTTTACCTCTTTTTTAAATATTAACTGGTCACACAATGCTTTTATCCCGTTGTATCCCTGAATCTCAGGTTGCTGAGCAATCAGCATCGATACATAATCATTTCTGAGACATGCTACATTTCTTTCCAGTAAGTCATATCCTATCAGATTGAAATCTCTGATATTCTTTTCCTGTAAATATTCACCTATAATATGTACCTTTGAGTTAAAGGTAATTCCACATGTTAATGAAGCATGCTCTTCAAAGAAAGCATCTAGTAGTTGTTCATCTTCATTGGGAGATTTTGGATGAAGATTCAATTCAGCAATATGACATGAAGGGAAATATTTATTCATGTAGGCTCTAAAGCCTTTTTCTCTGTTCTCTTGCTGATTAGATCCTATAATTCCTTCTTTAATCTGACGGAAGATAGCAATCTCTTCTGTCTTTCCAGCCATTAACATTAACATCTTCGCTGCAAAATAGCCACTTTTTTCTGAGTTCTGACCATAAAATGCCAAAGGATGTAAATCCGAAATATTTGAATCTATAAATATATAAGGTATAGAGAGTTCAACAAGTTGATCCGTAAATGTGCGGGTAACGTCGATAACAGTAGGAGAGAGCAAAACTCCATCTGGATGTTCATTCATTATTTCTTTCCCTGCAGATATAAAAGATGTGTAATTGTAAGGGTCATAATAATACAACTTCATGGAAAGATTAAAATCAGAATAATCAGCAACTGCATCATTCAATCCCTTCTCCACTGCGGTCCAGTATTCTCCTTCAAGGTGCTGGGGTAATAAGCAAATAAAAAGATATTTCTTATTTGAAGCCAGAGCACTGGCATACATATTGGGCTGATAATTTAATTGCTTTAATATCTCTTCAACTCGTTTTCTACTATTTTCAGATACTCCGCTTCGACCATGAATCACTCGATCCACAGTACCAACCGATACATTAGCAAGTCGTGCTATATCTTTTATACGTATTCTTTCAGGAAGTTCGTCCATAGAGCAATTAACAATTGGTTATTCGTGCTCGGGCACAATAATAAATTATTTTTTTTCATCGCAAATATATAACAATTTTTGTAATTACGAAAATATTTGTATCTTTGTGCACGTACACGAGTCAAGCATTTTAAAGAGTCTTATTCTATTAATTTGCTCATTTATAGATATTTAATACTAAGTGTGCAGCGCATTATAATCTGAAAGATGAAAAATTTAATTATTTATTTTAATTAGTACATAGAATTATGGGAAAGAAAGTTGTTACTTTTGGGGAAATTATGTTGCGTCTGGCAACTCCCGGTTATTTAAGATTTTCACAAGCAAAGGAATTTAATGCTACATTTGGTGGTGGAGAAGCAAATGTTGCTGTTTCTTTGGCAAACTATGGCTTGGAAACTGAATTTGTGACTCGCCTACCTAAAAATGACATCGCAGAATCTTGCATCATGGACCTTCGTTCACACAGCGTTGGAACAAAAGAAATTATCTTCGGTGGTGACCGTGTAGGTATTTATTTCCTTGAAACAGGTGCTGTTGCTCGTGCTTCAAAAGTAGTTTACGACCGTGCCAACTCTTCTATTTCAACTATCCAACCAGGAATGATTAACTGGAAGGAAGTATTTAAAGATGCTGAGTGGTTCCACTGGACTGGTATTACTCCAGCTTTGTCACAAGGTGCTGCTGACGCTTGTCTTGAAGCAATCAAAGTTGCTAACGAAATGGGTGTTACTGTTTCTACAGACTTGAACTTCCGTAAAAACCTTTGGAAATATGGTAAAACTGCATCTGAAGTTATGCCTGCGTTAGTAGAAGGTTGTGATGTTATCCTTGGTAACGAAGAAGACTGCGAAAAAGTATTTGGTGTAAAACCAGAAGGCTTTGATGTAGCTGCTACAAAAGGTGAAGTTAATGCTGCTGAATTTGAATCAGTATGTACTCAGATGATGAAGAAATTCCCACGTGCTAAGAAGGTAATTGTTACTCTGCGTGGTTCTATCAATGCAAACCACAATACTTGGGGGGGTGTTCTTTACTCTGACGGTTCATTGAAACAATCTAAGAGATATGATATCACACACATTGTTGACCGTGTAGGTGGTGGTGACTCATTTATGGGCGGCCTTATCTATGGTTTGATTTCTTATCCTAACGATGATCAGAAAGCTTTGGAATTTGCAGTTGCAGCTTCTTGTTTGAAACATACAATCTATGGTGACTTCAATTTAGTTACTGTTTCTGAAGTTGAGAACTTAATGGGCGGTGATGGTTCAGGTCGTGTTTCTCGTTAATTGAATATAATAATAAAATAAAATGGCAAGATTTTCTAAAATACAAGTGCTTAATGCAATGGCAAGCACTGGGATGGTTCCCGTTTTCTATAATAAAGATGTTGAAGTAGCAAAGAATGTTGTAAAAGCATGTTATGATGGTGGTGTTCGTGCATTTGAATTCACAAACCGTGGCGACTTTGCACAGGAAGTATTCGCTGAATTAGTAAAATGGGCTGCAAAAGAATGTCCTGAAATGATTCTGGGAATTGGTTCTATCGTTGATCCAGCTACAGCAGCTATGTATCTTCAATTAGGTGCAAACTTTATTGTTGGACCATTGTTCAACCCTGAAATTGCTAAGGTTTGTAATCGTCGTTTGGTTCCTTACACTCCAGGATGTGGTTCAGTTTCAGAAATTGGTTTCGCACAGGAAGTAGGATGTGATCTTTGCAAAGTATTCCCTGCCGGAAACGTAGGTGGTCCTTCATTCGTGAAGAATGTTAAGGCTCCAATGCCTTGGTCTTTGCTAATGGTTACAGGTGGTGTTGAACCAACAAAAGATAACCTTACTGCATGGATTAAAGCTGGTGTAACTTGTGTAGGTATGGGATCTAATCTTTTCCCAAAAGACGTAGTTGCAGCTCAGGACTGGTCATGGATTGTTTCTAAATGCAAAGAAGCTTTCGGATATATTGCCGAAGCTCGCAAATAATATCAACGCTAAATTTACTAGTCATAAAAAATCCCCCTTAAAGATCAACTTCAAGGGGGTATTTTTATTTTTTGTTTAAATTGTTTAAAGGGGGGGGCAAGCATCGGGATAAATTCAATAAGAATAAAATCCCGGTGTTTTCTTTTTTACTATTTATCCTTTCTTCACCAATTTAAGAATACGTGTAACGGAAAAGGATTGCTTGTGGAAGATAAACATTGGAACCGCAACTCCTACTACAAGGGCAAACATAATAAAAGTAGTTGTTAATCCATTTTTAAATATGGATACAATTATATCAACATATGCAGATTCATCTTTGCATTGAACAAATTTCACTAATGCAAGAACTGTTTTATAAGCGAACATCCCCGGAATCATTGGCAGCAAAGAAGGAAATGCGAAAACCTCAGCCGGACAATGAATTAGCTTTGCAAAAGGAATGCTTAACATGCCAATAGAAAATGCGGCAATAAAAGATGCTGTAGCAATATCCAAAGGAGTACCATGTATTAGGCTATAACGTAATCCGTGACCAATCGCTGCTAAACAAGCAGATATAAGAATTGCCTTGCGCGGAGGATTTGAGATAACTGCAAATCCAATAGAGGCAATAGCTGCAAAAAAGCCATCAAAAATAATAGCTTCTAAGAAATCATAGTTTATCATAATGTTTTTACTCCTAATACTAATAAGGTGAGTGACAAGCCTATTGAAAGACAAATAATTAATAATGCGGCATTAATTAAACGTGAAACGCCGGCTAAAACATGGCCTTCTATAATATCAATAATTCCGTTAATTAATGGAACACCGGGAACAAGATAAAGTACACTGGTACCCAGTGCAATCTCAGGAGTTGTTCCGATATTGTAGAGCACGGCTGTGCAACCTATCATGGAGGCAATAAAAGAAGATATAATAAAAACGAACAAATGATTGAAATGTTTCTCCATCAATTTCTGCCGAACAAAGAAACCTACCAGCGTTGCTACAAAAACAATGGCCATTGCTTGCCAGTCTCCAGTGAAGAGTCGGCAAAAAGAAGCATTAGCACAAGCTACCAGAAAAAGAACTAACCACTTGCTCATTCTTGGGTTACTGATAATAGCCAGATATTTGCTTTTAATCTCATCTAATGACAGATGATCATCATAAGCTTCCCAGCTGAGAGAACTGAGCCTGGAATTGATTTCAAAGTTCAACGCCATAGGCTTGATCTTGTTTACTGTACTGTAGGAATGGGTATTATCCTTATCCCTTAGGGTCATGATGATGGTTTTTTGAAAAATTGTCATGTCGACAAAAAAGCCAAATGACTCAGCTATTCGGGATGTATTTCGTACAATACGAGAAGTATGCACCCCTACAGCCATTAGACTGGTTGAGTAATCAGATAAGAATTTAGACAACTCTTTGAGTTCAGTATGAATGTCCATATGGTTAAATTATTAGTTTAATTTTATGGATTTCATGTATTGATTCAGTATTACAAAGGCGCAATTTTTTTGAGGGTGCAAAGGTAATTAAAAATAGGTAAGAGAAAAATAGTAGATATATCTTTTTTATTAGAATTTTATTAAAATCCCGTATTTAAATACATTTCAGAGAAATAGGAATCCCCATTAGTGGCAAGAAAATATGATTTTCCATTAATGGGGATCACTTATTTTTTATTCCAGATAATAATGTTTCACTGTTTTCAAGTTATCTGTTAATTCATAAACCAATGGAACCCCTGTAGGAATTTCCAGATTAACAATATCCTCATCACTGATATGATCAAGATATTTAATTAATGCCCGAAGACTGTTCCCATGTGCCGTAACAAGTACTGTTTTTCCTTCAAGCAGAGATGGCGCAATAGAATCCTGCCAAAAAGGTAAAACACGCTTTATGGTCATTTCCAGGGATTCCCCTAAAGGAAGAACAGCAGGATCAATTCCTTTGTATTTTATTTCATTTGATGCACAGCGTTCATCATTTGGTTCCAGTAAAGGAGGAGTTATGTTGAAACTTCTACGCCAGATATGTACTTGTTCATCACTGTATTTCAGGGCAGTTTCGGCTTTGTTCAGCCCTTGTAATGCTCCGTAATGCCGTTCGTTTAATCTCCAGTGGTGAACTTCCGGTACCCATAATAAATCAATCTCTTCCTGCAATAGATGCTGTGTTCTAATTGATCGTTTAAGTACAGACGAATAAGCGATATCAAAGCTAATACCTGCTTTCTTAATCATTCTGCCGGCATTTTTTGCTTCACTTTCTCCTTTCTCACTTAAATCTACATCCGTCCATCCGGTAAATCTATTTTCTTTATTCCATTCACTTTCTCCGTGTCTTATCAATATTAATTTTCTCATATCATATTCAGTTTTAATAATTATTGCAATAATAACAATTTTTGTCTGAATTAGTTTCAACTCCAGATATTTAAAATTAAGTAATTCCGAATTGTTGCAATCCTATTCAGAGTTATACTTATACTTGTCAGGGTAGAGGAAATATAAGAAGTAATACTGATAGAACTTATAAACCAGATGTTAGTTGTTGTTGTTTGCATTATTGGAAAAATAATTCTTAATTAAATTACATTAAATATAATATCGGATAAATATTACTTTAAACTAATTATATTTGTGATAAATATAGATAGTGAATGAATAAGCTCCACAATATATTTCTCTTTATTGCAGCGATAATGATGCTTTCAGTAATATATTCCTGCACGGAAACACCTTCTGCACAGGAAGTTCAGTTATTGGACTCACTCAATCAGCAATCGTACAATTTGCGATATAAGCAATTGGATTTATCTTATAAAGAAGCGCTTCTGGCATATTATAAAGCAGATAAATACAATCTGGGTAAAGCCGAAGCCTGTAATAATCTGGGGTTCTGTGAATTTATGCGGATGGACTTTGATGCCTCGGAAAAGCATTTTCGCGAGGTTTATAAAATGACCCAGAACGAACTGGAACTGGTTATTGCCGATATAGGAATGATGAAGATTTATCAGCGCACGTCCATGAATAAAGAGTACTATGATTGCCGCAACAGTGCTGTCCGGCGAATGAAACGCATTGATGAAGACCAGTCAGTCTTTGTGGATGTTCATGAAAAAAAACGATTAAACTTTGCCCGTTCGGAGTTCTTTATTGTTTCCTCCATTTATTATTTTTATCTGAAACAGGAACCGGAAGCCATTCAGTCCATCAATCAGATTCAGGATGCCGATCTGGCTTCTGATACAGCTCAGATTTTATATTACCACTATATAAAAGGTTCGGCAGAACTATTTGAAAAGAATAATGCAGAACAAAATAGTGTTACAGAATTCGATGAACTATTCAAATGCTGGAAACTTAGTCAGAATAATTATATCTATTTTGAAGCAAACAGCATTCAGGGAATTGCTGCATTGCTCAATAATAAGACTATTTATAGCCAGATTTATTCAGAACGTCCACATTCGCTCCAGACTCTTAATAACTATTACCGTTTTCAAAGCAAAGAGATTACATCAGCGGATACAATGCTAACTCTAAACCTTGCCCGAAAAGCTCTCGAGGAATATAAAAAGTATAAAGACATTTACCAGATTGCAGGAGCCTACGTTTCTATAGGCAAATATTACAATATCCATGGTCATTACCGGCAAGCACTTGATTCATTGGGAAAGGCGCTGGATTGCGTAAACCAACATCATAGACTTTATTACAATGAAAGAAAAAACAGCCTTGACCAGCTGAAGACTTTTAACGAACAAGATACTGTTTATACTGAGTTAAGCTGGATTTCCAAGAACAACATTAAAACCGTTCCCGAATGGATATCTCGTATTCGTGAACAGTTAAGCGTATCTTATGCCGGACTGGGAATGAAAGTTCCCTCCAACTATAACAGAAATATTTATCTGGATATTCTCGATTATACCCGTCAGGACAAAGAGTTGGAAAGTCGTTCACAGGAATTGGAAAAAGAAGACAGACAGTTGAATGTGCTTTCTGCATTTGTTTTCTCAGGTATTATCTTGTTGATTATTCTTTTCTGGGTTCTCAACTCACGTTCCAAGGTTCGTAACCGTAGACATACTCAACGATTGAGAACCACGCTCGAAGTATGCCAGCGGATTACAGCATCTATTCCTGTAGATGTGGGGAGCACAGATGAAATTGTTGCTGCTGTAGGCACTGCTATTCAGGCCGATTTAAAGCTTTTGTTCAGGGCTTATTCTTTGCGGATTGGAATCTTTGATAAAGATACCAATCAGTTTATTTATCCTTCCATTGATGAAGAAGTTGTTGAAAATGAATCTATTGAGAATGATCTGGTAAAATCATTGTTTAACCTTTATTTGCCGCAGGAAGAGCATCCGGTAGGTGTTGTAGAACTATACACCCGTCACAAGATGACTAAAGATGAAACAGCACTAATGAATGTCATTGCCCCATACATTGCCTGGACACTGGGTAATGGTCTCACATTTATCTCTTTGGGCGACGAACGAATCAGACTGGAAAAGCAACGTTATGTATATGAACAGCACATCTCGGAAAATAAACGGCAAAACCTTATAAAAAAGGCATGTATGGCCATTGTTTACGGCATTACTCCATACATGGACCGTATTATCAATGAAGTGCATAAGCTCACTGCAAAAAGTTCTTTGCTGGATGAGACCATTAAGCATGAGAAATATCAGTATATTGATGAGCTGGTGACCAAAATCAATGAATATAATGATATTCTGGCTCTTTGGATCAAGATGAAACAAGGGTCGCTGAATCTGAATATTGAAAACTTTGAGTTGAACGAGCTTTTCGAGGTTCTGGCAAAAAGCAGAAAAAACTTTGAGATGAAGCACCAGACCTTTAAAGTGGAATCTACAAATGTTACTGTCAAAGCGGACAAGGCTCTAACCATGTTTATGATAAACACGCTGACTGAGAACGCTCGCAAGTATACTCCGCAAGAAGGAACCATTTGTGTACAGGCTCAGGCTACTGAAGATTACGTTGAAATATCGGTAACTGATACGGGAAGAGGCATCTCTCCTGATGATGTTGCAAGGATACTGGGTGAAAAGGTCTACGATTCCAGTCAAATAGGAATGGAATCCAATGATAAGGAAGAGCTTCTTAAAAATAAAGGCTACGGATTCGGGCTGATGAACTGCAAAGGGATCATTGAAAAATACCGAAAAACAAGCGATCTTTTCAAGACTTCCATGTTTAGCATAGAAAGTACTCCGGGTAAAGGCAGCCGTTTCTATTTTCGGTTACCTTCAGGAGTGCACAAAACATTGGGCATATTGGTCTGCATTCTTCTCTCTGCCGGATTCAGTTCCTGCGGAAAACTGGAAAGACCCCAACAAAAGGGATATAATTACAAAGATTCCGTTTCTCTGCATCCAAAGAAAGGATATGATAAACTACTGAATGAGGCTTCTCTTTTTGCAGATACAGCATATTATTGCAATGTGATAGAGGATTACCCGCTGGCATTGCAGTATGCAGATTCAGCTATCTCACGGTTAAACCGTCATTATAGACTGTATGCACACAAGCCACACCATTTCATGACCTTGAAGGGACAGGGAACATCTGCTGAAATATACTGGTGGAATGAAATGTTTGATTCTGATTTTTATGTAATACTTGATATACGAAACGAAGCATCGGTGGCTTTTCTGGCACTTAAACAATGGGATAATTATCAGTACAACAATACAGCTTATTCTCAGCTCTACAAATTGGTAAGTGAAGACTATTCGCTGGAGGAATATTGCCGGAATCTGGAACACTCCACAAATAATAAAGTGGTAGCAGGCATTCTGTGCATTTTACTTCTAATTATATTATTTATTGGCTATTATTTGCTTTACATCCGCAAGCGGCTAATGAACAGATGGAATCTGGAACAGGTGTTGGAAATAAACAAACAAGTGCTGGCATCTTCACAGACACTCAAGGATATTCCCAGGCATATTGTAGATAATTGCTATGATGGAATCAATGAATTGCTTACCATTGAAATGCTGAGTATTGGGGTATATAACGAAGATAGCAATAAACTGGAATTTGCTTATAATCCACACCAAACAGAATGGAATACAACCAGCAAAGAAAGCCAGGAGGAACACGAAACACTTACTGAAGTTATGGAGCGTTGTTTTGAAACGCGTGAATATATCACCGGAAAATTGACAACTCTTTCAGTTTATGGCAATGAATTATCAGATATTTCTGTTCAGGCTCTCCCGTTAATGGTTGAAGTGGGAGAGGCTCATCGTTGCGTAGGTGTGCTTGCTTTTTTGCGTCAGGAAGGGAACGAACAGGAAAACAATCGCCTGCTCATTGAATTAATTACCAATTATGTGGCTATTGTGGTGTTCAACGCAGTAGTGAAGATTGCTACTAAATACAGGGATATTGAATCGGCGGAAGAAGATGCTTACCGGGCTTCCTGGGAAGACAGTCTGTTGCACGTTCAGAATATGGTGCTCGACAACTGTCTTTCTACCATTAAGCACGAAACCATTTATTATCCGAGTAAAATTAAGAATATCATTGATAAACTGGCGAAAAAGTCACTCACTTCTGAACAGGAGAAAGAAAATATTCAAACCATCAGTGAACTGATTGATTACTATAAAGGCATCTTTACCATTCTGAGTTCCTGTGCGGCAAAGCAATTGGAAGAAGTAACTTTCCGCCGGGGAACAGTAGATGTGGATGAATTGTTGTTGCATGCGCAAAAGTATTTCCGAAGAATGAGCAAGCGTACCCAATGTAATGTCACGTTTCGTACAGAAGAGAGTGGCTTGAAAGTAATAGGGGATGCTATTCAGCTGAAATTTTTACTTGAAAATCTGATTGATGAGTGCCTGGCTGTGCCCGAAGATGGAGAACTATTGCTTGAAACAAAGGCCGATGGCGAGTTTGTTCGCTTCCACTTTACCGACAGGCGAAGGGAAAAGAAAGTGGAAGAGCTGAATCAGCTGTTCTATCCTGATCTTACCCGCATGACAGCATCAGAAGATGGAACGCTCAAAGGAACCGAATATCTGATTTGCAAACAGATAATCCGCGACCATGATGAGTTTGCCGGCCGGAGGGGCTGTCGTATCAATGCAGAACCTTCTCCGGAAGGAGGATTTACTGTCTACTTTACTTTACCAAAGAGAAAGGAAAGTTAGGGTAATATATAAGGAAAACTAAGGGAAAATAAAAGGAATAAATGATAAAAAGGAGTAGAGCTTATTTGATGATAGTGTAGAGATTAAAATAGTTAAGTGTACACTTAACTATTAAAAAGAGTAGGCCTTTTTAAAAATATACGGTGAATAAAAGCATTAAGCATATAGAATAAATATATTAAATATAGAATAAAAGAAACATGGAAGATAGGAAATTTAAAGTTATCATTTTAGAAGATGTAAAGCTTGAACTCAAAGGCACAGAAGAAATCTTTCGTCACGAAATACCCAATGCCGAAGTAATTGGCACAGCTATGACCGAAAAAGAGTTCTGGCCCCTGATAGAAGTCCAGGTTCCCGATATGGTATTACTCGATCTGGGGCTGGGAGGCTCCACCACCATCGGGGTAGATATCTGCAAGAATCTACGCAAAAAGTATAAAGAAGTGCGGGTATTGATATTTACCGGTGAAGTACTCAACGAAAAACTCTGGGTAGATGTGCTCAATGCCGGGGCAGACGGAATTATTCTGAAAACAGGCGAATTGCTTACCAAGACAGATGTACAAGCTGTAATGGATGGAAAGAAATTAGTCTTCAACTATCCCATTCTGGAAAAGATTGTAGACCGTTTCAAACGGTCGGTAACTAATGATGCCTTGCGTCAGGAAGCCGTGATTAACTATGATATTGATGAATACGATGAGCGTTTCCTTCGTCACCTGGCTCTGGGTTATACCAAAGACATGATTGCCAATCTGAAAGGAATGCCTTTTGGCGTAAAATCTCTGGAGAAACGTCAGAACGATTTGGTGGCCCGCTTGTTTACCCAAGGTGAACGGGTAGGAGTGAATGCCACCCGTCTGGTGGTTCGTGCGTTGGAACTTCGTATCATAGACCTTGATAATCTCGAAGCAGATGAAGAATAAACTGCGAATGCCTCACCCGGCAACGATGTTTTTACTGCTCACCGTAGCAGTTATCATGTTTTCGTGGATATTTGATATCTACGGAATTCGTGTGATTAATCCTCAAACGGGTGAAGTTATTCGCGTGCAAAGTCTGCTTGGTGCCGAAGGAATCCGCTGGCTGCTGCGGCATGTAGTGACCAACTTCACCGGATTTGCCCCATTGGGAATGGTAATGGTGGCAATGTTTGGTGTGGGTGTAGCTGAGCATTCGGGTTTCATAGGTGCCTGCATACGGAAAAGTCTGAAAGGGAATACCAGTCAGCGCGGAGTAATCCTTTTGGTTATTTTTCTAGGTATTCTTTCAAATATAGTTGGCGATGCCGGTTATATCATTCTTATTCCTATAGCCGCCACACTTTTCCTCTCCGTTAAGCTACATCCGGTCGCAGGAATTGTAACTGCATATGTATCTGTGGCCTGCGGCTTCAGTGCCAATCTTTTTCTAAGCACACTCGATCCGCTTCTGGCAGGTTATACTCAGGAAGCTGCTGCCACGATGATTTCTTTCAGGGGCAATGTAGGTCCTCTTTGCAATTATTATTTCATGTTTGTCTCCACGTTTGTCATTGCAGCGGTCATTTATTTTATTACAAAAAAGAATCTGATACCCTCTTTGGGCGAATATACCGACATTACCTCTTATGGAAACTATAAATCACTTACCCGCAGAGAACAGCGCGCACTGCTAATAGCATTAGGCATAGGATTAATTTATACTCTGATTATATCATTTGCTACCTTTTCTCCCTGGGGCATTCTGAGAGGTGTCACCGGTAGTCTTACCCGCTCACCATTTATATTCGGAGTTCTTTTTCTTATTTCTTTTGGTTTCGGACTGATGGGAGCAATCTATGGATTTGCATCCGGACGTTACCGCAGTGATTCTGATGTGATAAAAGGACTGTCTCACCCCATGCACCTGTTGGGTGTTTATTTTGTAATTGCCTTCTTTGCCGCACAGATGTTTGCCTGCTTTGAATATTCCCATCTCGATAAATGTCTGGGCATAATGGGGGCTAATCTGCTCACTTCCATTCATACCAGCAGCTTTGTTACATTGCTGTTATTTATCTTCTTTACCACGGTGATAAACCTTATAATGGTTTCCGCTACGGCAAAATGGTCATTCATGGCGTTTATCTTTGTTCCCATGTTCGCCGCAATGGGCATCAGTCCTGACTTAACCCAGTGTGCCTTCCGCATTGGAGATAGTGCCACGAACGCAATAACGCCTTTCTTATTCTATATGCCATTGATTCTGGCTTATATGCAGCAATACAACAAACAGGCCAATTATGCCACTCTGTTTAAATATACCTGGCGTTATTCTGTTTACATACTGCTGGCATGGACAGCATTCTTTGTTGTTTGGTATTTATTGAAAATACCGATGGGAATCTGATAAAGCTTTCTTCCTTTCTGGAAATCAAGCATTAGCTGATCAACAATAACTTCCGGGTCGAGTGCACTAATACGAATGGTGTGCTTTCCCGGAATGTTTATTTTATGAAGAGTGGTGTTCAGCGATTGATTCCTCAATACATTGTTTTTCCACGGCTCGCTACGGAATCCGGTTTCATAAGCCACTACCTGAGGTCTTTCATTATCCACGGAAACAGCATAACGGATACTTCCACCATTTATAGGATGATTAGGAATCAATGCAACTCTAAGGGCAACTTCACCCGGAGTTGTGGTGTAAACTTCATAAATCAGTTCTCCATTTTTAGGAAGAGATACAGCTTTTGCGCTATGTCCCAAACCTTCAATAACCTGAGTTCCCTTTGATGCAGATTTATAATCCGATGCATTCCACGCAATCATTCCGTTTGCTTCTGTCATAATGCCCGGAGCGAGATTCTTTGCCTGTATATTAAACTGATACTTTTCTCCGTCAACTGACAATAATAACTCACCCGCATAATCTTTATTAATCTTTGTCCAATCTGCACTTACAATAATTCTCTTTTCATATCGTAATCCGCATTCTTGTTCTTCTATTTTAAGCCATTCGGGAGACTTTTCAATTATCCAGTCAACAGGTTTGTTGCCACGGCTGAATAAAGAGATAAAAGTCTGATTATCCGCTTCACGGACAAATGGAATAAGATTAGACAGCTGTTTTGATTGCAGAGGTATGCTGTCGCCCTCTATCCATACCAACGCCGAAGCATTAACCTGAGGAGAAACTTGTCCGGGCAGGGCAGGGTATTGGAATACAGGAAGCTGACGCGGCTTCATGTCTATCATTCCATTCCATTTAGCTTTCTGAATGTCGTGATTGTAAGTCTGTGTAAGTCCGGCTATCTCATTATATGCATGGTTGCTCAGAAATGAATATTCATTGGCTGCAAGCAAATTATAACGAGCCAGCAATCGGGCCTTTTGTGCATATAAATGTTTCAGATTCATTGCCGCTGCTCCACAAGCAGGGTATTGTACAAGTTCAAAGTAAGCGTCTTGTTGTTCTGCGGGTATTTTCTTTGCAATCTCTTTCACCTTTTCAGAAAGGGCAGAGTATTGATCTGCACGTTTCTGTAATTCATCACCAAATACAAATGGATTGAATTCTGTGTCAATCACAGGAGTTTTGCCATCTTTTACAGAAGACTCTTCCACACGGCTCCATCCCATAAATCCCGGTTTACGGATATCGGCCAACTGATAGTATTTATTCATGATCGGAGTGAGCTCTTTACCAGCTTCACTACCAAATTCTCGTATAAGCCAGTTATCTAAATGCCGGGAAATGGTATTAGAACGAACACTGTTTACGTTCCATGCAAGATCCATAAAGAACTCTATGTCATATTCAGCCGGTTTGATATCGCCCACATTCAGAATCCAGAGTTTGCGAGCCCCGTAATCCCATGCACGTTTCATCTCGGTATAGATCAAAGCTGGTTGTGTGGTGCAAAGCCACAAGTAATCATGTGGTCGCCCCCAGTAGGAGATATGGTAATATACGCCAGCTCCACCGCTTCTTTTTCGTTCCTGCTCATTGCTCAGGCGAGTGATATAGCCATAATTATCATCACACCACATAAGCGTCACATCATCTGGTACCTTCAGTCCGTTATTATAAACATTGAGAACCTCTTTGTACGGTACAAATACCTGAGGCACTTTGGTTACATCGGGATTAACATACTTAGCCAACAGTTCACGCTGGTCTTTAAACACATTGGTTAGTGCAGCTGTATGCTCTTCCAGCGTTTTTACTCCCTGCATCTGTCCGTCATGAACGCCTCTCATTCCAATAGTATAGATATTCTCAGACTGACCAATCTGTTTCAGTCGGTCTGTCCAGTAAGAAGTGATTGCTTCTTTATTGACCAGGTAATTATAGTCTCCGTATTTACTCGTATCCCATTCTCCGGCACTGTTTCTCATCAGCGGTTCACAGTGGGAAGTAGCCATTACAATACCATACTTATCAGCCATTTCTTTTGTACCATCCACAAAATAGAATGGAACTGTACACTCATGCATTGCTGGCCAGATAGTGTTTGCACGAAGTCGGAGCAGCAATTCAAAGATCTTTGCGTACGTTTCTGGTCCAATCTGTCCTTTTACTGAAGTCTGCTCAAAGTTTTTGGAACTCCACGGCATCAGTCCCCAGTCCTCATCATTCAGGAAAATGCCCCGATACTGTACTGATGGCTGTTGCATGTTCACGTATCCTTCGGGCAGGGTTAGTGAATTCTTCTTTTCAGGAGTAGCGTCGGCCCACCAGTTCCATGGGGAAACTCCGATAATGCGCGACAGCTCAAGTATCCCGTAAGCCGTACCGCGTGCATCACTTCCCAAAATCACCAGACAAGGATTCTTTTCCCGTTGAATAACCTGAACCTTGAATGCCTCCCATTGATTTAGTAGCTCCTTTACTGAAACATTTTCCTTCTTCAGCCATTCGTCCGTTTCCTTTGATTTGCCCACAGTTGCTACAATAATAGAAGCATTATCGGGCGATTTAATCTCCGTTGGCTTATTTCCTGATACAGCTTCCATATCAGATAAAAACATCTCTGCAGCCGTATGCACAACCACATTTTCATTTTTATTCAAATATAGTGATGCACCCTTTCCTTGTGAGATTAAAGAAAAATTATCAGCAAAAGCAGCAGAAGAAAGAGTTGTCTCAAAGCACAAGAGTAGTAAAAACGGGTGAAATATATGTTTCATAGCGTTCAATAATATTATTCTGATCAGGATGTAAACAGTTACAGCTGGCAAATATACTTGTTTCTTTGGCTTATTACTAAATATTCAGCTTAGAGAATAATCTTTTTATTGGTTTATTGCAGAATAGAAATTTATTCAGGTTAGATGTTCGGTTATTCTAGCTATATTTTTATACAAAGGTAAAGGGATTCCGGAATATTTCCTTTATCTTTGTTACTACTAGATCATTAAAATTGGAACAGCTATGGAACCTATGCACAAAATAAGCAAAGTAAAAATCCGTTCTCTGCAGCTGGACGATTATGCCCAACTCTCACAATCTTTTACCAGAACCTATTCAGATGGAAGCGATGTGTTCTGGTCTCGCGAACAAATAGAAAAATTAATCACAATATTTCCTGAAGGACAGATTGTGGCGGTTGTAGATAATAAAATTGTAGGTTGTGCTTTCTCAATTATCGTAGATTATGATATGGTAAAGAACGATCACACTTATGCCTCTGTCACCGGAAAGGAAACCTTTGACACACACAATCCACAGGGGAATATTTTGTATGGGATAGAAGTCTTTATTCATCCCGAATATCGTGGACTTCGGCTGGCAAGACGAATGTATGATTACCGCAAGGAACTTTGTGAGACACTGAATCTCAAAGCAATCATGTTCGGCGGAAGAATCCCCAATTATCATAAGTACGCTGAGGATATTCGCCCCAAAGAATATATTCATAAAGTGAGTAAGAAAGAGATATTCGATCCCGTGCTCACCTTTCAGTTATCCAATGATTTCCACGTGCGTAAGGTGATGACTAATTATCTTCCGAACGATGAAGAATCACGCCACTTTGCCTGTCTATTACAATGGGATAACATTTACTATCAGCCGCCCACGCAAGATTTTATCCCTCAGAAAACGACGATCAGACTAGGGCTGGTGCAATGGCAGATGCGCTCATATAACTCCATTGACGATGTATTTGAACAAGTAGAGTTCTTTGTGGATGCTGTTTCCGATTATAAAAGTGACTTTGTGCTTTTCCCCGAATATTTCAATGCGCCATTGATGGCAAAGTTCAATCATTTGGGAGAGTCTCAGGCTATTCGTGAGCTTGCCAAATATACCAATGAAATGCGTAAGCGCTTTATAAACCTGGCCATCAGCTACAATATTAATATTATTACCGGCAGTATGCCACAGCTTCGTGGTGACGATCTTTATAATGTGGGATTTCTTTGTCGCCGCGATGGGACCTTCGATACTTACGAAAAGATTCATGTTACTCCTGATGAAACGAAAAGCTGGGGACTTTCCGGAGGAAAGATTATTAAAACCTTTGATACTGATTGCGCAAAGATAGGGATACTAATTTGCTATGATGTGGAATACCCTGAGCTTACCCGTATTATGGCCGATCAGGGAATGCAGATACTCTTCGTTCCTTTCCTTACCGACACACAAAACGGATATTCTCGTGTGCGGATCTGTGCTCAGGCCCGGGCTATTGAGAACGAATGCTTTGTGGTTATAGCAGGAAGTGTAGGCAATCTGCCCAGGGTGCACAATATGGATATACAATATGCTCAGTCGGGCGTATTCACTCCCTGCGATTTTGCTTTTCCAACCGACGGTAAGTGTGCAGAAGCCACACCAAACACAGAAATGATTCTGGTGTCTGATGTGGATTTGGACTTATTGAATGAGCTTCATACTTATGGTAGTGTTAGGAACTTAAAAGACAGAAGAAGTGATCTTTATGAGCTCAAGTTAAAGAAATAGTATAAGTTGTATTGAGCCTTATTCTTTAGTCGTCATACCATGACTTCTCTAAATACTCTGAAGAAGCAATTACGCTGATAACTATAGCTATTGTTTCATTTATGAGCTAATTTTATCTTCTTATGAGGAAGCTTGTAAAGATGGCATTTTGTATTTAACAATTTGTTACTTACATAAAATAGAAATGGATGAATCGAACAAAGATTTTTGATTCATCCATTTCTTCTTATACAATATTAAAATTTACCCATTCACTTTTTTATAATCTGCCAAGAATTGCGCCAGTCCGCTATCTGTCAATGGATGCTTTAATAATCCTTTTATTGCACTGAGTGGACAAGTGGCAACATCTGCTCCAACTTCAATGCATTGAATTATATGCTGTGTGTGTCTTATTGAAGCAGCCAGGACTTGAGTCTTGAATCCGTATACCGAATACATTTCAACAATTTTGCGTACAACATCAATCCCGTCACTACTGATATCATCCAGTCGGCCTACAAAAGGAGATACATATGTTGCTCCGGCTTTTGCTGCCAATAAAGCCTGTCCCGGAGAGAATACAAGCGTGCAATTTGTACGGATTCCCTTTCCTGTAAAGTATTTAATAGCTTTTATTCCATCTGCAATACATGGAACTTTCACCACAATATGAGGATGAAGAGCTGCTAATTCTTCACCTTCCTTTATCATTCCTTCATAATCCGTAGCAATCACTTCCGCACTCACATCGCCATCCACAATATTGCAGATTTCAACATAATGCTTCCGCTGATTTTCCACTCCTTTGATACCTTCTTTTGCCATTAATGAAGGATTAGTTGTTACTCCATCGAGAACACCAAGATCATTGGCTTCTCTGATCTGATCCAGATTTGCTGTGTCAATAAAAAACTTCATAATACGATTTATTTAGGTTTAAATAACAATCAAACAAATCTACAAAACAATTCTGAAGAATGAAATGTTTTAGCATAATAAGTATTGAAGATGAACATAATAGTCAACGCGCAGTACTTGTTATAGGTTTTGTCTATATTCCTATAGAAACTATCAATTGGAAAAATTAGGCAAGCCTGAATATATCTTATAGCTTTGTGGAAAGAAAAGGAAATACAAACATTTAAAAATATAAAATTATGAGATCATTAATTGGGAAAAAAGCACCTAATTTTTCTGCATCAGCAGTAGTTAACGGAAATAAAATAGTGGATAACTTTTCCCTGTCTCAATATGAAGGCAGTAAGTACATACTCTTTTTCTTCTACCCAATGGACTTTACATTTGTTTGTCCTACAGAGCTGCATGCATTTCAGGAAAAGCTTGAAGAATTTGAAAAAAGAAACGTAGCAGTAGTTGGCTGTTCAGTCGATTCACAATTTTCTCACCTTGCGTGGCTTAATACACCTAAAAAAGATGGTGGTATTCAGGGGGTAAAGTATCCTCTGGTTGCTGACTTTTCAAAATCTATAGCCGAAAGTTTCGGTGTTCTGGCAGGTGCTTATGCTCCAGATGAAAATGGCAACTGGGTATGTGAAGGTGCACCAGTAGCTTATCGCGGATTGTTCCTTATTGATAAGAACAGAGTGGTAAGACACTGCGTGATCAATGACCTTCCTCTTGGAAGAAGTGTTGACGAAGCTTTAAGAATGGTAGATGCTCTGCAGCATTTTGAAGAATGCGGTGAAGTTTGTCCTGCAAACTGGACAAAAGGAAAAGATGCAATGAAAGCAACAGGAAAAGGTGTTGCTGATTATTTAAGTAACCATTGATGGTAGAATAGAAGTTTTATACGCTTCATGCTATATCTATCTCCAGACAATCAATAAACAACAGCAACTCATTAAAAACAATCCAGCGTAGTTTAATGTTACACTGGATTGTTTTTTATTTGGATTAAGCATTTTTAGATCATGATATATTTTTCTTTTTTATCTCATCTGATGATAAGTTACTAAAACAAGTTCAAAATAAGGATTTGTATTTCATCCTTCTAACAAACGCCTGCATTGCAGGTCATTGTTATAATTGTAACTAACGGAATTTCTTTTACCATTTCAATAGAATGGAAGATACTGATTGATAACTGAAATTCTGAGCATATTTATAAATAGTGGTTATTTACTTTCTACTATAATTGGAATAATAAAAAGTGGAATTGTTGTCCTTTTTAATATCGTTTTCGCATCATTTCCCGTAATGATATTCTCAAACCAGTTCCTGCTATGAGCTCCAATAACTATAATATCAGCATCAATTTCTTTTGCTGTATTCAAGATTGTTTCGGCAATTTCACCTTCTTTTATTAACGTTTTAATAGAATCATCGCCAAGATGTTTTTTTGTTTCATTTAAGAAATTCTGCAATGATACTTTCAAGTTTTCAATATATCCAATTTTGAATTCATAAACAGCAGGACTCTCAATATAGTAATCAGGCCGTTCGTACATTACATGCAATAATGTTATTTCAGCATTCATTGCTTTTGCCATTGTAAAGCCCGTTTCAACTATTATTTCCGCAGTTTTATCATAATCTATGGCTATCAATACTTTTTTTATTTTGCTCGTTTCCATCCTGTTTGTTTTTTAATTGTTACTTTTAATTTTAAGAATCTCCTCTTTTGTTTAGAACAAATCAGCTTTTAGAAAGATCTATAAAAGTTACATTATTAATACGTCAATCCACTAAAAAAAGTTATTTCCAATCATTTTTCTTGGATAATCAGAGCAAGAAAACTATCTTAATATTGAAAGGCAGTAAGAAAATGCTGACTACTTTATAATATTCCATCTACATAATGATTGTTACCCCTAAAAATCTTATAGAAAAGTTTCTATCTAGTCTTTTTTTTGTAAATTTGCACTTTATTTTTCAGAAGACTAGTTAAAAGCATAAAATATGAGTAAGAGATTTACTGAATATTCTCAGTTTGACCTCTCGCAGGTGAACAAAGATGTACTAAAGAAATGGGATGAGAACGGTGTTTTCGCCAAAAGTATGACAGAACGTGAAGGCTGTCCTTCGTTTGTGTTTTTTGAAGGACCTCCCTCGGCTAATGGTATGCCGGGTATTCACCATGTAATGGCTCGTTCTATTAAGGATATTTTCTGTCGATATAAAACAATGAAAGGTTTCCAGGTGATGCGTAAAGCCGGATGGGATACACACGGACTTCCTGTAGAACTAGGTGTTGAGAAAGCTTTAGGTATTACAAAAGAGGATATTGGAAAATCTATTTCTGTAGCTGAATATAATGCTGCATGTCGTAAGGACGTGATGAAATATACTAAAGAATGGGAAGATCTGACTCATAAAATGGGATATTGGGTGGACATGAAGGATCCTTATATCACTTATGATAACCGTTATATTGAAACTCTTTGGTGGCTTTTAAAACAGCTATACAAAAAAGGATTACTGTATAAAGGATATACCATTCAACCGTATTCTCCTGCTGCCGGAACAGGTTTGAGCTCTCACGAACTTAATCAACCGGGATGTTACCGCGATGTAAAAGATACTACGGTGGTTGCACAGTTTAAGATGAAGAATCCTAAACCGGAAATGACTGCATGGGGTACTCCATATTTTATAGCATGGACAACCACTCCATGGACTTTGCCTTCAAATACTGCACTTTGCGTAGGACCAAATATATCTTATGTAGCTGTTCAGTCTTTCAATACTTATACTGGTGAACCTATCACAGTAGTATTAGCAAAGGATTTGGTTAATGCACACTTTAACCCTAAAGCTGCAGAACTAAATCTGGAAGATTATAAAGCAGGAGATAAGCTTGTTCCTTTCAAGGTAATTGCCGAATACAAAGGCACTGATCTTGTTGGCATGGAATACGAACAACTGATGCCTTGGGTGAATCCGGGTGAAGGTGCTTTCCGTGTTATCCCTGGTGATTATGTTACTACGGAAGATGGTACAGGTATCGTGCATATCGCTCCAACATTTGGTGCGGACGATGCCCGCGTAGCGAAAGCTGCCGGAGTTCCTCCATTGCAATTGGTTAACAAGAAAGGTGAGCTTCGCCCAATGGTGGACTTAACTGGTAAATTTTATACTTTAGATGTACTTGATGAAGAGTTTGTAAAAGAGAAGGTTAACGTAGAATTATATAGTGAATATGCTGGTCGTTTTGTGAAGAATGACTACGATCCAAAGCTTACAGAAAAAGATGAAACTTTGGATGTAAGCATCTGCATGATGATGAAGGCTGCCAACCTTGCTTTCAAGATTGAAAAGCATGTACACAACTATCCTCACTGCTGGCGTACTGATAAACCTGTACTTTACTATCCATTAGATAGCTGGTTTATCAAATCTACTGCTTGCAAGGAACGTATGATAGAACTTAACAAAACAATAAACTGGAAACCGGAATCTACCGGAACAGGTCGTTTTGGAAAATGGTTGGAGAATCTGAATGACTGGAACCTAAGCCGCTCACGTTACTGGGGAACTCCGCTTCCTATCTGGCGTTCTGAAGATAATTCTGCGGAAATCTGTATTGAGTCTGTTGAGCAATTATACAATGAGATAGAGAAATCTATCAAAGCTGGATTCATGAAAGAAAATCCTTATAAGGGATTTGAAGCTGGCGTATATTCAAAAGAAAATTACGACAAAATTGACTTGCACCGTCCGTATGTGGATGATATTATCCTGGTATCGGAAGATGGCAAACCAATGAAACGTGAAAGCGACTTGATCGACGTATGGTTCGATTCTGGCGCAATGCCTTACGCTCAGATTCACTATCCTTTCGAGAACAAGGAAATTCTGGATAATCGTGAAGTATATCCTGCTGATTTCATTGCCGAAGGTGTGGACCAGACTCGTGGATGGTTCTTTACTCTTCATGCAATTGCATCAATGATATTTGATAATGTGGCTTACAAAGCTGTAATATCTAATGGATTGGTGTTGGATAAGAACGGAAACAAGATGTCTAAACGTTTGGGTAACGCTGTAGATCCATTCTCTACAATTGAGAAATATGGATCAGATCCCTTACGTTGGTACATGATTACCAACTCTTCTCCATGGGATAACCTAAAATTTGACGTAGAAGGTATTGAAGAAGTTCGCCGTAAGTTCTTTGGTACATTATATAACACTTACTCATTCTTCTCTCTGTATGCAAACGTAGATAAATTTGCATATCAGGAAACAGATATTCCGGTAAACGAACGTCCTGAGATTGACCGATGGATATTGTCTGTTCTCAACTCCTTAATTAAGGAAGTTGATACTTGCTATAATGAATATGAACCCACAAAAGCAGGTCGTTTAATCTCTGATTTTGTAAATGACAATCTGTCTAACTGGTACGTTCGCTTGAACCGTAAACGTTTCTGGGGTGGTGAATATACTCAGGATAAGCTTTCGGCTTATCAAACATTATATACTTGCCTGGAAGCAGTTGCTAAATTAATGTCGCCAATCGCTCCGTTCTATGCGGATCGTTTATATACAGACTTAATCAATGCAACCGGACGCGATAATGTTGTTTCTGTTCACCTAGCTAAGTTCCCGGAATTTGATTCAAATCTTATAGACAGAGATCTGGAAGCAAGAATGCAGATGGCTCAGGATGTTACTTCTATGGTATTAGCATTACGCCGCAAAGTAAGCATCAAAGTTCGTCAGCCACTCCAATGTATAATGATTCCGGTGGTAGACCAAGAGCAAAAAGCTCATATCGAAGCAGTGAAATCACTAATCATGAATGAGGTAAACGTGAAGGATATCAAGTTTGTAGATGAAACTGCTGGTGTATTGGTGAAAAAAGTAAAGTGCGATTTCAAGAAACTTGGACCTAAATTCGGAAAACAGATGAAAGCTGTTGCCGCTCAAGTTGCTGAAATGCCACAAAATGCAATAGCCGAACTTGAAAAGAATGGTCGGTATACATTAATTATTGATGGTAATGAAGCTATACTCGAAGCTACAGATGTAGAAATCTTTAGTGAAGATATCCCAGGATGGCTGGTCGCTAATGAAGGAAAACTAACTGTTGCTCTTGAGGTTACCATCACAGAAGATCTTCGTAAGGAAGGTATAGCGCGTGAGCTGGTTAACCGTATTCAAAATATCCGTAAATCAAGTGGATTTGAAATTACAGATAAAATAAAAATTACTCTATCTAAAAATGCACAGACAGATGATGCGGTAAATGAATATAATTCTTATATTTGTAACCAAGTATTATCTAATTCGCTAGTATTAGCCAATGAAGTAAAAGATAGTATTGAATTAAATTTTGATGATTTCTCTTTATTTGTGAATATAGTAAAAGAATAATATAACTTTAAAGAAATTGTAGCTATGGCAGAAAAAACAAGATATTCTGATGCGGAACTAGAAGAATTCCGTGCCATTATTAATGAAAAACTTGAAAAGGCTCAGTTGGATTATGATCAACTGAAATTAAGTATCATGAATCAGGATGGTAATGATATCATTGATACATCACCTACATATAAGGTTTTAGAGGAAGGAGCGAACACTTTATCAAAAGAAGAAGTTGGCCGTCTGGCACTAAGACAGCAGAAATTTATTCAGAGTCTTCAGGCTGCATTGGTTCGAATTGAAAATAAAACTTATGGAATATGTCGTGAAACAGGAAAGTTAATTCCAGCTGAACGATTGCGCGCTGTGCCACATGCAACATTAAGCATTGAAGCTAAAAAAGACGAAAGAAAATAAATGAGAATAAAAATAACGAAAGGACAGTTGTCTGTCCTGATTATACTTTCTGTACTTGTTATTGACCAAATAATTAAGGTCCTGGTAAAAACAGGAATGCATTTACATGAAAATATTCGTGTTTGTGGAAATTGGTTTTACATTTATTTTACTGAAAATAATGGAATGGCTTTTGGAATGGAAATATTCGGAAAACTATTCCTTACATCATTTCGTATAATTGCTGTAGCATTAATCGGTTATTATATTGTTAAAGTAATCAAGAAAAATGTGAAAACAGGCTATGTAGTTTGTCTTTCAATGATCTTGGCTGGTGCATTAGGTAATATTCTTGATAGCATATTTTATGGTGTATTATTTAGTGCAAGTTATCCTGCAAATTACATCAATTCTTCATTAGCGACATTCATGCCTGATGGGGGAGGTTATTCTACCTGGCTGTATGGGAAAGTAGTAGATATGTTTTATTTTCCCATAATAGATACAACTTGGCCTAGCTGGATGCCATTTATTGGTGGAGATCACTTTATATTTTTTAGTCCTATTTTTAATTTTGCTGATGCTTCTATTAGTTGTGGTATAATAGCTCTTCTTCTCTTTTATAGTAATTATTTGAATGAAGGCCATCGTACTAAAAAAGAAGTAATTAATAAGGATGAAGAACAAACTAAATAAATTATTTATAGGGTTTGTAGTTACTTTTTGCTTTGGATTTTCCGCGTGCAAAAAGAAAATGCCAAATGACGTGCTTTCTAAAGGTGAAATGGAAGATGTTTTGGTAGATTATCATATGGCTAAAGCCATGGGTGAAAATTTACCGTATTCAGAACAATATAAGCAAGCACTTTATGTGGATTATGTTTTTAAAAAACATGATATAACTAAAGAGGCTTTTAATTCCTCCTTAGAATGGTATTCCCGTCATACTGAGGACTTTGTAAAAATATACGAGAAAGTAAATAAAAGATTAAATTCTCAAAGAGATGAAATCAAAAATCTACTAGCTTCAAGTAACGAAGAACATCAGCAATCGGAAACAGGAGATACTGTTAACGTATGGCATAAACAGAAAATATATAAGCTGACACGGTCTATTGCCACAAATAAATTCTACTTTACTATTTATCCAGATAGTAATTATAAGGATCGTGACATTTTGTTGTGGAAAATAAGGTGTATATTTATTTCTGCTAAGGAACATAATCAGGATGCAGTAATGTCTTTGAGCATTAAATATTTGAATGATTCGGTAATCTCTGAAACGCGGAATATTAGTCAATCAGGAATATATAATATTAGATTACAGAATGATTCAGCTCAAAAAATAAGAGAAATAAAGGGATTTGTATATTATAACCATCTCAGTCATTATCTGGAAGATGCTTTGATCGTTGATAAAATTGAACTGATTAGGTATCATGTGAAGAATAGTACAAAGCCAACTATTACAAATTCTCAAACTAAAGGTGAAGCTATTAAGATTGATACTGCGCAGAAGCATCAAATGCAAGGTCCTAAAACATTAGTTAATGATACTTCGAACAGAAACGGAGTAAGATCGTCAATGCCTCGTCGTAGGAATATAATGAAAGGAAGCAACGATGTTCGTGTTATTAATAATCGCCCACCTGTGCAACCGGGATTCAGAAAATGAAACGCATAGCATCTCATTTTCTGATTCTTTCTCCTGATATTATATATAAAAAACAGGTTATAGAAATTTATCAGCAAAGATTAATCCAAATCTTCCCTTTAGAGGAAGAACTAGAATCTGTTTTCTGGATGTCGGGAGTTATTTTCTTATCTTCACAAAAAATAGACCTCAATGAAATAAAGAAAAAACTCAAAAAAGCAATAAATGAGAATCTTATTGCTTTTTTGAGTGAATATGCTTCTAATGTAAAAATTGGGAATCCTGTTTATGCTTACTTCTTTAATTCTGTAGAATTATCTACTTTTTTAATATTAGACGAAACCAGCATTGAAGAACTATAGACATTACAGATTCCTGCTGATTCTTTTGAAACATTAAACCTTATTTTCTTTTCGTTTTCCGGAAAAGTTCTTTTTCCCTTTAAATTTACTGCCTCTGTGATTATTGCTGGAACTAGGAGTGTATTCAGGAACTTCTCCTAATTCTGCAGGAAGAGGTATCTTATAAATCGTTTTTTCTAAGAACTTCTCAATCGATTTAAATGCTCCTTGTTCCTTATCATTAACAAATGTAATAGCTACTCCATCATTATTAGCACGAGCTGTACGGCCTATTCTATGAACGTAATCTTCACTATCGTGAGGTACATCATAATTTATAACTAACCGGATATCATCAATATCAATGCCACGGGAAACAATATCTGTTGCAACCAGAATATTGATTCGACCATTCTTAAATTCATGCATAATAAATTCGCGCTGAGACTGATCTAAATCTGAATGCATCTCACCCACATTTAGCTTTAATCTTTTCAAAGATTTAGTGACTTCTTTCACTTTTAGTTTTGAGGAAGCAAAAATGATAACTTTCTCAGGTACCTCTTTTAAAAAAAGACTTTGTATGATACTTAATTTTTGGCTTTCATAACAGATATAAGCTGCTTGTACTATTTTATCAGCAGGTTTTGAAACAGCAAGCTTTATCTCAACCGGATTGTTTAAGATATTGTTTGCCAGTTTTTGTATATTAGCTGGCATTGTTGCAGAGAACATAATTGTCTGGCGTTCTTTAGGTAACAATTTAACCACCTGCATGATATCATCATAAAATCCCATGTCAAGCATACGATCCGCTTCATCAAGAATAAAATAAGAAACGCGCGATAAATCCACATATCCTAAACTTATATGACTAAGAAGACGACCGGGAGTGGCAATTACCACATCAGCCCCAAGAGCTAACCCTTTCTTTTGCTGTTCAAAAAGTCCTCCATCATTTCCACCATACACGGCAACACTTGAGACAGGCAAAAAATATGAAAAGCCCTCCATCTGTTGGTCAATCTGTTGAGCCAATTCTCTTGTAGGAGACATTATTATACAATTAATAGAATCCTCAGGGTGTTTATTGAGGGAAAGTTTATTAAGAACAGGGAGCAAATAAGCCGCAGTTTTACCTGTTCCTGTCTGTGCAACAGCTATTAAATCTTTACCTTCAAGAATTACTGGGATAGCATGTTCCTGCACCGGAGTACATTCATCAAAGTTCATGGCATCGAGTGCCTGAAGCACACTGTCATCTAAATTAAGCTCAGAAAATTTCATTCATCAAATTATTAATACGCAAAGATAGGAAAAAAGAGCGCATAATAGTCACAAGACCAACAAATATTGTTTGCTAATATATTTGCTATCATAATTTGCCCTGTTCATCCAAATATGAGTCTTTAAAGCCTAAGAAATACAGCACTCCATCCAAGCCTATTGTATTTATCGATTGTTTTGCATTCTGTTTTACTTTAGGCTTTGCATGATAAGCTATTCCCAATCCAGCGATGCCAAGCATCGGAAGATCATTGGCTCCATCGCCTACAGCAATTGTCTGAGCGATATCTACATTTTCAACCTGCGCTATTAATCGTAATAATTCAGCTTTCCGCTTTCCGTCAACCACATCTCCTAAATAATTTCCAGTAAGCTTTCCATCAACTATCTCCAGCTCATTAGCATAAACATAATCTATACCATATTTTTGCTTTAGGTAATTACCAAAATAAGTAAAACCTCCTGAAAGAATTGCTATTTTATATCCATAACGTTTAAGTACAAACATTAAACGATCAACTCCTTCAGTAATTGGTAAATTCTCTGCAATTTCTTTCATTACAGACTCATCAAGTCCTTTTAATAAAGCCACTCTCCGGCGAAAACTTTCTGTAAAATCAATCTCGCCTCTCATAGCACTCTCCGTTATTGCTTTTACTTCTTCACCAACGCCAGCTTTGATTGCTAATTCATCAATAACTTCAGTTTCTATCAATGTAGAGTCCATATCAAAACAAATCAAGCGGCGCATTCTGCGATACATGTTATCTAGTTGCAACGAGTAATCCATATCAAGTTCACCTGAGAGCTTCAATAGATTCACATTCATCTCTTCTTGATTTTTTGGATTACCACGAACAGACAGTTCAATGCATGATCGAATATTAGCCTTTTGATCATCCAGAGGAATACGGCCAGTTAATCTCTTAATAGCATCTATATTCATTCCTTGGTCTGCCACAATTTTTGTAACAGCTGAAATTTGATTTGCTGTAAGCTTACGTCCAAGAAGAGTAAGAATATATCTGTTCTTTCCTTGCATACTCACCCAATTTTCATATTCTTCTACGGAAATTGGATAAAAACGGATGGTTATGCCTAAAGAAGAAGCTTTAAATAAAAGCTCTTTCATTATATTGCCAGAGTATTGCTCTTTTGTTTTAAAAAGGATACCTAAAGATAATGTATTGTGAATATCGGCTTGACCAATATCTAAAATAGTTACGTCGTATTTAGATAAGACTTCTGTAATAGAAGCAGTCAGACCTGGGCGATCTTCACCCGTAATACGGATAAGTATCAATTCTGTTGCAGATTTATTCATGTAATTTTCTTGTCTTTTATTTGGCAAAAGTAGTCAATTTTTATATCTTTTATCCTAAAAAACATAAAAAGAAGCACTAAAATCGCTACTAAATTTGGATTTTAGAATAAAAGTAACTTATCTTTGTGACAGGCTTCTAAAATTAATGTTTTGATTATCAGATAATTTGCGAATTACAGTTTAACAAAACAAGATGATATTCCGGGTAGAAACCACTGTTTAAGGGCAGTCCCGGATAGTATTAACTAAAACCGAATTACATGAAGTATGTAAAATGGCTTTTTGTTGTATTATTAATTACTTCCTTGACTTCTTTTGTTGGAAAAGACAAACCCACTGGTGGTTTGAACATTGGAGATGTAGCTCCGGACTTTAGTATCAGAACTACTCTCAACAATCAGAAACTTGATTTGAAAGACCTGAAAGGTCATTATGTGCTAATTAACTTTTGGGCTAGTTATGATGGACAGTCCCGTATGCAAAATGTTAGTTTGAACAATGCACTCAGGAAATCCTTCAAGAAAGTGAAATTTGTTTCCGTATCTTTTGATGAATATCTGTCGGTATTTAAGGAAACAGTCAGAAAAGATCTAATAGTATCACCTACTTGTTTTGCTGAAACAAAAGGGGAAACCTCCAGATTGTTTAAGGAATATTGCTTAAACAGAGGTTTTAATAACTATTTACTAGATGATAATGGTGTAATCATTGCCAAAAACATCTCTGCACCAGAGCTCTCTTCTTATGTAAATTAAGTGAGTTTTGATTTTTTAGAGGAATTGAATACAACAAAAAATGAAGTTCCGTAGTTCTTGTCTAAAAACAAGGACTACGGAACTTCTCAGTTTATTATGAAAATAATAGGCTATTAATACTTGCTCAAAAGCTTTATTTAGGCGCATTTCGATAAAGAACAATTGCAATGACTGCAAATGCAAGATTGGGAATCCAAACAGCTATTACTGGTGGCATATTACCGTTTACAGCAAATGTTGAAGATACTGTCTGAAACATAATGTATGAAAAACTAAGCGCCAGTCCTAATCCTAAATGCAATCCCATACCGCCTTTAGTCTTTCGTGAAGAAAGAGCGACACCTATAGTGGTTAGAATAAAAGAAGCAAAAGACATTGCAATACGGCGCTCATATTCAATTTCAAATACTTTTATATTAGCAAAACCACGCTGCTTTTGTTTGTTAATATATTCCCTCAATTTAGGACTTGTCATTGTTTCTTGCTGATTTTTCATAATCAGGAAGTCAGATGGCTCCATTATAATTGTAGTATCCTTCTGGGATCCCCGATAAAGCTTCTCTCTCAATCCTTTTAGCTCTCTGACCATGTAATCATGAACTGTCCATTTATAAACTGAAGTAGAGTCATAGGTAATAGATTGTGCAGTGAGATGAGACACTAATTTCTTATCTTTGAATTTATCCAATGAAAAATGATATCCTGTTTTATTATAATCCTGATACCTCTCTATATATGCAATAACGCCAGTATCCACTTCTAACTGAACATTACGAACAAAATCCTGCTTTTTCTTCTTAATATATCGATCTTCAAAATTCAATTTCGTAATATTTCCTTTAGGAATTATATATGAACCTAATGCATAAGTGCAAACTGAAATAATTGCTGCAGAGATCATGTAGGGACGCAACATTCTTTTAAAGCTTACACCACTGGCAAACATAGCTATAATCTCTGAGTTCTCAGCTAATTTTGACGTAAAGAAGATTACAGCGATAAAGACAAAGAGTGGGCTGAATAAGTTAGCAAAATAAGGAATAAAATTCATGTAATAATCAAAAATGATAGCTTTTATAGGCGCTTCATTTTCCATGAATTTATCCATCTTCTCATTGATGTCGAACACCACGGCTATGGAAATAATCAAGGCTATGGAAAAGACATAAGTTCCCAAAAACTTCTTGATAATATACCAGTCTAACCGTTTAAGAATCTTTTTATTCATCTTAATTATTTATTATAGTCTTGTCGATATCCGATTAACCATCATTGGCTTCCAGGTTGAAAAATCTCCAGCTATAATGTGTTTACGGGCTTCACCTACCAGCCACAAGTAAAATGCTAAATTATGGATTGACGCAATTTGCATTGCCAGTAACTCTTTTGCATGGAACAAATGACGCAAATAGGCTCTTGAATATAACGTATCTACATAAGAAGCGCCATCAACTTCAATAGGAGAGAAGTCTGTTTCCCATTTCTTATTGCGCATATTCATGATTCCATCTTTGGTAAATAGCATTCCATTTCGGCCGTTACGAGTAGGCATAACACAATCAAACATATCAACTCCACGCTCAATGCCTTCCAGTATATTCACCGGAGTTCCTACGCCCATAAGGTAGCGAGGCTTATCTTTTGGTAGAATTTCATTTACCAGTTCTATCATTTCATACATTTTGTCAACAGGTTCACCAACAGCAAGTCCTCCAATCGCATTTCCATCGCATCCTTTTGAAGCAATAAACTCTGCAGATTGTTTACGCAAATCAGGATAAACACACCCCTGAACAATAGGGAATAATGATTGCTGATAACCATACTTAGGCTCCGTTTCATTGAATCGTTTCAAACAACGATCTAGCCAACGGTGCGTTAGTCCAAGAGATTTCTTGGCATAAGCATAATCAGAATCTCCTGGAGGACATTCATCAAATGCCATCATAATATCAGCGCCTATTATGCGCTCAATATCCATAACTTTTTCCGGGGTAAAAATATGTTTGCTACCATCAATGTGAGAACGGAATTCTGCTCCCTCTTCCCGCAATTTACGAATGCCGGATAAAGAAAAAACCTGGAACCCGCCACTATCAGTAAGCATCGGGCGATCAAAGCTATTGAACTTATGTAAACCACCGGCTTTTTCTAAAACATCCAGCCCTGGACGTAAGTATAGATGATAGGTATTCCCAAGAATTATCTGCGCATTAATATCTTGTATTAATTCTGTCTGATGTACCGCCTTCACAGATCCAACTGTTCCGACAGGCATAAAAATAGGAGTCTCTATTTGTCCGTGATCGGTAGTAATTAGTCCGGCACGAGCGTTTGATTTAGAGTCCGTATATTGTAGATCAAATGTCATTTATTCTTTGGTTTCATAGAGAAATCAATCGCATCAGCAACTTTTTCGTCTGTGAGTGCTAACGCAAATACTTCTTTAATATCATTAACATAGTGGAAAGTAACCCCTTTAAGATAGATGTCCTGAATTTCGTCTATGTTCTTTTCATTCTCTGCACTTAAAATAATCTCTTTGATACCAGCACGCTTGGCTGCTAAGATCTTTTCTTTGATGCCACCAACAGGTAGTACTTTTCCACGGAGAGTAATCTCACCTGTCATTGCCAGATTCTTTTTTACTTTCCTTTGGGTAAGAGCTGAAGCAAGAGATGTTGCCATTGTTACACCTGCAGAAGGGCCGTCTTTGGGTATAGCCCCTTCAGGAACATGAACGTGAATATTCCAGTTGTCGAATATTTCTTCATCAATATTCAAAACAGAAACATGCGCTTTAATATATTCCAAAGCCAGCATAGCTGACTCTTTCATAACATCTCCCAGATTTCCTGTTAAAGTTAGTTTAGCGCCTTTCCCTTTACTCAAACTAGTCTCCACAAACAAAATTTCTCCACCAACAGCAGTCCAGGCAAGCCCTGTAACTACTCCAGCATACTCATTTCCCTGATATTTATCCTTAGTATATTCTGGAGCGCCCAGAAAATCATATAAATCATCCGGTTTTATATCTTTTTTTAGAAAGAAACCATCTGTAGCATATTGACGAGCCGATTTTCTCAGAATTTTTCCAATCTTCTTTTCCAGTTCACGAACGCCACTTTCACGGGTATAAGATTCAATAATAACTTCCAGTGTATCTTTAGGAATTTTAATATCGTTTTTAGAAATACCGGTAGCCTCCATTTCTTTTGGGACAAGATGTCTACGAGCTATTTCTATCTTTTCTTCAGTAATATATCCGCTTACCTCTATTAATTCCATACGATCTAACAATGGTTGAGGTATTGCATTCAGATTGTTTGCTGTAGCAATGAACATTACTTTCGATAAATCATAATCCACATCTAAATAGTTATCATGAAAAGCACTGTTTTGTTCCGGGTCAAGTACTTCAAGCAGAGCTGAAGAGGGATCCCCCTGACGGTCAGCGCCTACTTTATCAATTTCATCAAGGATAAAGACCGGATTTGATGATCCAGCTTTTATCATCCCTTTAATTACACGACCAGGCATAGCACCAATATAAGTCTTTCTGTGACCTCTAATTTCAGCTTCATCATGAATTCCTCCCAACGACATCCGAATATACTTCCGTTTCAAAGCCGCAGCTATAGATTTACCTAAAGATGTTTTTCCTACTCCCGGAGGGCCGTAAAGACAGATAATAGGAGACTTCAAATCTCCTTTTAACTTCAATACAGCTAAATGCTCAAGAATTCTTTCTTTTACTTTCTCAAGCCCATAATGATCTTTATTTAGAGTTTTCTCCGCATTCTTTAAATTGAAATTATCTGTTGTATATACGTTCCAGGGTAAACTCAGCATTGTTTGCAGATAATTCAATTGAACGCTGTAATCAGGAGATTGAGGATGGGTACGTTCCAATTTGGCCAATTCTTTAGTAAAGATATCATTGATTTCTTTACTCCATTGCATTTTTGTAGCTTCCTGACGCAATTCTTCCACTTCTTGATCTTGACCGCCACCCAGCTCATCCTGAATTGTTTTGATCTGTTGTTGCAGAAAGTATTCTCTTTGTTGCTGATCAATATCCTCCCGTGCACGCATCTGAATAGAGGCTTTAATATCAGCCAATTGTACTTCTCTGTTTAATATTTCCAAAAGATGGTATGCTCTTTCCTGCAAAGATGTGAATTGCAGTAATTCCATCTTCTCATCTTTCTTAAGCGGCAAATTAGTGCATATAAAATTAATCAGAAACATTTTATTGCTGATATTTTTTATTGCAAAGGCCGAATCCTGATGCAATGTATCAGAAGCTTTTATGTATCGGATTGTTAAGTCCTTGCAGGCATCTACCAATGCATCAAATTCTTTATTGTCCTTACCCGGAACCAAATCTTCGAGTAATTTTACTTTCCCTGATAAATAAGGGTGCGTTTCTGTTATATTCTCCAACTCGAAGCGTCTCATTCCTTGAAGAATTACAGTAGTAGACTGATCGGGCATTTCAAGCACACGAACAATCTTGGCTATTGTTCCTGTTGTATGAAGATCTTCAAATTCCGGACTTTCCGTTTCAGCCACTTTCTGACATAAAACCGCTATATAAGAGTTGTTTTTATACGCCTCATTTACAAGTTTCAGAGAGGATTTTCTTCCCACTGATATCGGCAATACAACACCTGGGAATAAAACCATATTTCGCAGAGGCAAGACAGGAAGGCTGTCATCCACCTTAATATCAAATATTTGTTCCTCATTACCTTCAAAATCAGCAATAAATGAGAAACCATTATCATTTGAGTCTTCCATTTCTCTTAAGTATCTTTTTCTTATCATTTTACTTGTTATTCGAGATTAAGTCTTTCGATAGTCAAAACCGAGTGCAAAGGTAATCTATTCTTTATTAAAAATAAAACTCCGATGAAAGAAAAGAACATTATAAATGCTAAATTATGTCCCATATATGCCAAAAAACTATTTTTAATATCTATTTTTGGCGAGATTTTATTTATTTGCAATGCCGAACCCATATTTTCAATTTAAACAATTTACTGTATGGCACGATAAATGTGCTATGAAAGTAGGAACTGACGGAGTCCTTCTTGGAGCATGGACTAAAATTACCAATGCAGAATCCGTGCTGGATATTGGTACAGGTACCGGATTAGTATCCTTAATGATTGCTCAACGCTGTATGGCAAATATATTAGCTATAGAAATTGACAAAAATGCCGCTAATCAGGCAAAAGATAATATAGAACACTCTCCTTGGAAAGATCGGGTTCTTGTATATAATACAGATTTTAAAACATTTAGCTGTAACAAAAGATTTGATCTGATAGTGTCTAATCCTCCATATTTTTCGGATTCCCTATTACCACCAGACACTAAACGAAGTACAGCCAGGCATACAAACGAGCTGTCTTATTATGAGCTTATTGAAGGTGCTTCAAAGTTATTAATGCCCAAGGGAGCATTTTCTTTAATTGTCCCAGCAGATAATTTTGATAAAATAAAAGAAATAGCAGCTTTATTTAATCTTTATCCAATAAGGCAGACTCAAATACTTCCGAAACCAGATAGTATTCCCAAGAGAACATTAGCAGCTTTTTCATTTAGTAAAACAAGTTCACTTGAGACTAATGAATTGATAGTGGAATTATCCAGACACCAGTATAGTCAAGAATATATATCCTTAACAAAAGAATATTACTTAAATATGTAATTAATTTAAGGCTGATAAAATAAAGTCAAGCTGTTACTTTTTAGTGAGCCTTCTAAAAAAATCAATATTTCTATCAATAATTTGCCTGTTTTTTTGTGCAAGATCTTCTACTAAATTTTCTCCTCTTGGTTTTAATCCTCCAAAATAATCATAGGCTTTCTGTAACACATTTAGCTCTTTAGTCCCTTTCTTTGGAACTATAACCTTTAAACCTTTGGCAATTATTTCGATATCAATATCCTCATTCATCATAACAGGATCACCGTCATAATGAACAACACCAGGATTAGTCCTATGGATATGTATTTTTTTACTTTTAAAGGTTTTAATCCGACTATTTTGATTTAATGTTTTATTAAATAGTTGAAAAGCGAGTGATGGGATATCCAATACTGTGAATGGCTCTAATATAGTTACATTCATGAGTCCATCCTGAAGCGAAGCCTGAGGAGCTATATAGGCATTGTTTCCGTATTGAGAGGCATTTCCACAAGCTATTAAAAAAGCTTTATATTTTGTTTTAGCATCATCACTTTCTACTTCATAAGTTTCCGGTTTATAATTTAGACATTCATGCAAAGTCTTTTCCAGATAAGTAAGAATTCCTCTTCTCCCGGCAGCTGCAAATTTCAGACTAACAAAAGCATCAAATCCTACTCCACAAGTACAGAAGAACGGTTTATCATTAATTTTACCGTAATCTATAATAGAAATTTCCCCTCGATTAATAATATCAATAGCCCTACGTGTATCCATGGGTATTTGTAAATGGCGAGCCAATCCATTTCCTGATCCGCACGGAATTATTCCCAAAACAGTATCTGTATGAACTAAAGAACGAGCTATTTCATTAATTGTACCATCACCACCAATAGCAGTAACACAATATACGCCCATCGAAGCAGCCTGCGAAGCAATTTCTTTTGCATGGCCTGCCCTTTCTGTATATTTAACTTCTATTTCATATTTATTCTGATCAATTCTACTTTGTATTTGATTCAAAATGAATTTTTTATTCTGTGTCCCAGAGATTGGATTAACTACAAATAGTATCTTTTTCTTTTCATTCATGCTTATAAGATAAAATATCCAAACGACAAAAGTAATATATAAATCTTAATCTAAGAACGATTCATTAATTCTTTTATAATGACACTTACTTTTTTAAGAAAAACAGAACACCTAATCACTTAATTTGCTATCTTTGCGACCGTCTTTTTTTAAAGAAAAGTATAAAAACACGAAATAATTAAATTACGGACAATATAATATTAAAGTAGGAGAGACCTACAAAACATTTATTATGGGATTATTACAAGATAAATTAGAGAAATATGATTTACCACAGCAAATCAAAGCAAAAGGGGTATATCCATATTTTCGTTGTATTGAAAGTGAACAGAACACCGAAGTGGTGATGAGTGGCAAAAAAGTGCTAATGTTTGGGTCTAACTCTTACCTGGGACTTACTAATCATCCAAAAGTAATTGAAGCTGCAATTGAAGCAACAAAAAAATATGGCACCGGGTGTGCTGGTTCACGTTTCCTAAACGGTACTCTTGATCTCCATTTAGAATTAGAGAAAGAGCTGGCTGATTTCGTTGGAAAAGAAGATGCAATTATCTACTCAACCGGCTTTCAGGTGAATTTAGGAGTCGTTTCATGTGTTACAAGCCGTGAAGACTACGTTATTTGTGACGAACTTGATCATGCATCAATTGTTGAAGGAAGACGTTTGTCCTTCTCTCAGGCTTTGAAGTACAAGCACAACGACATGGCTTCTTTAGAAAAAGAGCTTCAGAAATGTAAACCCGACAAAATCAAACTGATCGTTGTCGACGGAGTATTCAGTATGGAAGGCGATGTTGCCAATCTGCCTGAGATTGTACGTTTAGCTAAACAGTACAATGCAAATATCATGGTAGATGAAGCACATGGACTTGGAGTAATGGGTGATCATGGTCGCGGAGTTTGTAATCACTTTGGTCTTACAAAGGATGTAGACTTAATTATGGGTACATTCAGTAAATCTCTTGCTGCAATTGGTGGCTTTATTGCCGGTGATGCATCAATCATCAACTACTTGAGACATAATTCTCGTCCTTACATATTCAGTGCTAGTAACACTCCAGCTGCTACTGCCGCCGCACAGGCTGCTCTTCACATTATGAAGAGTGAACCGGAACGTATTGCTCATTTATGGGATATCACAAATTATTCTCTTAAACGCTTCCGCGAACTAGGTTTCGAAATTGGGCACACTTCAACTCCAATTATACCTTTATATGTTCGTGATATGGAAAAAACATTCTTGGTAACTAAAATGTTATTCGAGGAAGGAGTATTTGTTAATCCTGTAATTCCGCCTGCATGTTCACCAGAAGACACATTAATTCGTTTCTCTTTAATGGCAACACATTCAAAAGAACAAATTGATATTGCAGTTGAAAAATTAGTAAAATGCTTTAAAGCATTAGATATAATCAAATAGTAATAGGAATTTAAATTCCCGATATAAAGAGAGTCTTTTTCATATTTAATGAAAAAGACTCTCTTATTTTATATTTTACATATGTTCTATGCACTGCTAATCAGTGATATAACTTAAGTCAATAAAATTAATATAAAAAAGATGATATTAAAGCTTGCATTATTCGGATAAACTCTCTATCTTTGCATCGCTTTTGAAAAGAAACACTTACAAAAGTTATCGGGGTGTAGCGCAGTCCGGTTAGCGCACCTGCTTTGGGAGCAGGGGGTCGTGGGTTCGAATCCCGCTACCCCGACAATAAATAAAGAGCTTGAAATCAGTCTGTTAAAGGCGGTTTCAGGCTTTTTTATTGTTTATATTTCTCGCTGGAGTACTCTTGTATATGTTCAATTTTGAACATATTTGATTATTTTTGATTAAATACTTGTGCAAATGCTGTGCAATAATCTGCAAAGGCATTGTGTGCAAATAATGTGCAAATACAATGATATCAGTAAAACTATGGATGGACACACGTTCTCAGAAGAAAGACGGTTCTTTCCCGGTAAAGCTATCTATCTCTTTTAATGGCAGACGTCTAATTGTCCCCACTGATATTTCTGTTCCTTCAGAATGCTGGGATGGAAAACAAGTTATTTTTCATTCAAATCGTCGGGCAATGAATCGGCATTTAAATGAAATGCAGGTATCAGTATATAATCTGATCATTCGTCTTCGTGATCGTGGTGAGTTACGCTCATTAACGTTGTCTCGTTTGCGTAGCATAATTTCTGAAGGTTCAAGCGATGGAGTTATTAGTAAGGAGAATTATTTGGTTTGCGATCATTTTAAACGGTTCATTTCCGGCAAGGTTAAAAAGTCAACCATTGAGATATATCAATTAACCCTAGATAAGATTTTATTATATGAGGATGGTGGACCTTCTCTCATGTTCTCTGATGTTACTTTCTCCTGGTTAAAGGATTTTGATTTGTGGTTATCCGGATCTTGCGGAATAAATACGAGGAGCATCCACATGAGGAATCTAAGAGCTGTATTTAATGATGCAATTAACGAGGATATGGTTTCTCAAGCAATTTATCCATTCAGAAGGTTTAAGATAAAGAAGGAGGAAACAATAAAGCGTTCGCTGTCTGTTAGTGATCTTAGAATATTAATGGATTTCCCATGCGAAGAGTACCAGCGTGTATATCGTGATTTATTTATGCTGTCTTTCTATCTTATAGGCATTAATATGGTTGATATGCTTTCGCTCACCGCAATAAGAGGAGAAAGGGTGGAGTATAGGAGGTCAAAAACAAATAAGCTTTATTCCATCCTTATTAATCCGGAAGCTATGGAAATTATCGAAAGATACAGAGGAAATGACTATCTTCTCAATATTATGGATCGCTATGAGAATTATAAAGATTTCGTTCATCGCATGAATTATAACTTGGGCAGAATAGGTCCTGTAGAAATTGGTGCTAATGGAAAAAAAATTATTCATCCTTTGTTCCCTGATTTAACTGCATATTGGGCTCGCCATACCTGGGCGACTGTAGCTGGTCTTTTAGATATTCCGAAGGAAACCATATCCGCTTCTCTCGGCCATGAGATTGGCTCTAAAACAACGGGTATTTATATTGATTTTGACATGAAGAAGGTAGATGATGCTAATCGTAAGGTAATAGATTTTGTGATAAATAATAAAAGGTGATCCGGTAATCAATACCTCGATTAATCGATAGTCTGGTAATCAATGCATCGATTAATCGATAGTCCGGTAATCAATGCATCGATTAATCGATAGTCCGGTAATCAATGCATCGATTAATCGATAGTCCGGTAATCAATGCATCGATTAATCGATAGTCCGGTAATCAATGCATCGATTAATCGATAGTCCGGTAATCAATGCATCGATTAATCGATAGTCCGGTAATCAATGCATCGATTAATCGATAGGCTGGTAATCAATGCATCGATTACAAATTCCTTTCCGATGGCTATTGAATATAATATAAGGCTATCTATAGTGTAAGCACTGGTTCCGCTTTCTATTGCTATCACTCGGTCTCTTGATAGTCCATATTGCTTGTTTATGCTATACATGCTTATCCCTTTAGATTTTCTTATCGCTTTAAGCTGCGCGCCAATTTCGGCCTTCTTTGCATTTATATGAATCCTAATGCTATCTATATTTTTGTTTTGCATAACTAGATTATTTTCCCAAGTTTTAAGATGATATATATTTCTCCTTCTTCAGCTCCCCATGGTGTTTTGCCTGGTCCTATAACTATCTCCTTGCATTCGATTAGGAAAGATGGCCTACTTTTACCGTAACCGTTGGTAAATCGGATTGCATCAAATTGTTTTTCGTGGAATCCGTTCCCGCGTTTTATGCACGAAATACAAAGGGCTTTTTTGCAATAAAAACCAGTCTTTTCATAGCTGTTATTTCCTTTACATGCAGCAAGCCTTTTTATCCAATAATCTTTTATCTCTCGGTATTCCTCTAACTTCTCACCGGACTGGATCATATAGAACCATTTCTTTTTAAGCGTTAATTCTAGTATTCTCATCTTTACGGATTACTTTAAGTCGTTAATACTTATTTCTAATTCTTTGCCTGTAAGATCAAAATAAATATTTTGTAGCTGGTGGACATATTTTAATTCTAAACTTAACGGCTTTCTCCATCCATTTTCATTTAAATGTTGAACCCATATCCTAAATTGATTTGAAAATTTTCCTTTTTCATTTTTATAGGATTCTCTTTGAACAGAGAAGTCATCAATAATAAATTCAGAGGTATCATCCAAATTGTGTTCTTTCTTAAACCCGCATTTCAATAATATTTTTTCTGTAAGAGGAATCGGTCTTAAGTCTTTTTCATCTATCTCCCACACATCGCTTTCGTTCCCTTCAAAATCCATATAAACGCTATCTTTAAAAATGGCAGTTATAAACATCATAAATCCTGACTCATCGGTCACAATATCGCCTAGTCTTAATTCTTTTGTTTTCATTTATCAAGTTCTTTTTTAAATACATCCAAGTAATGCTCTGAACCATTAGAAATAAAACTTATGCCTGATTCCTTACAATAGTCTTCTACAAAGTGTCTGAAAGCTTCAGTAGCCTTATTTTTAATTTCTTCTTCGGCAATTAAAACAGCTCTATGAGCTTTGCTATATAATACAACTTCATGACTATTAATTCCATAATCTTTAAATTGATGATTAGGATCTTCTATCCTTATGATATTTTCATTAAGATACTTTTCTGATTTTTCGTTTACCATCTTTTTTTCTCCTTTGATTAGATTTGAATTTTAAAACACATTTTCAGTTACATATCCTCTTCCTGCAAACATTCCTGTAGATTCATTTACAAGTGGGGACAACATTATTTCATTTTCATAGCGTAGCTCTTTAATGCACTTGTCTATAACGTCTTTACTGTATTTTGTAAAAGCTTTATAGATGGCTTTCTTTGTGGTTCCAAAGCCTTCTTTTGATCGTTCATCAATAAACATTAAGATGTCTTTCTTTTCAGTTTTCATTTTTTAGAATTTAAATGTTATTACTTTGCTATCGACATAGATGTCGGGAGCATGTTTTGGGTTGTCAATCTTTGACGTATAAGGTTCATGTATTTGTTTGCAAGGCCAATTATTCTATCATGGTAAGAAGAGCTTTGATTTGATTTTCCACGGCATTGAATAATTCGCATCTGTTTTAAATCAATTTCAATGGTTTCTATGTGTTCTTCTCCAATTCTGGAACTAAGGATAAGACAATTTATTTTTTTAAAGTATTCATTTGAATATACGCAATGGTCTAAAACAGTACCCTCTTCTTTGAATTCATTAATGGATCGTAACGGGACTATATTAATCAGTTTGTCGTGAATCTCTAAATCAGACAAAGGCTCTATAAACTTTTGATAATTAATTTCTATCTCTTCAAGTTCTTTCTTTTTACGCTCTATTTTCTCAACTTTTTCTCTGTTAAGCAGTATTCTATATTCTGCTTTTAGATTCTTAGGATAAGTAATTTTCTCACTAACATCATGGCCAAAGTGTCGCAATAGCCTTACATAATCATGCTTCATTCGTTCAATCTCCATAACTTTAGATTTTCTTTTTGAAAAGATATCATGCTCTTTTTTTAAGTTCTTGGGGCATACGTAGTGGGGGTTGTGCAAGTCTTTTTTGAAAAAATCGAGTAGATCTAAATAGTCAAAATACATACTGGAATCTTTGACTATATAATTGTTCCTAATGCATATTTTTATAGATGGCCAGAAATTCCTTATTTTATATTCATAGCTTTCACATGAGCTGAGCAATGAATATCGTTTTCATCGTAGTAATGAACGGCCATAGAGAATATTTCAGGGTCTGTAAAACCGTTGCATCCACTCTTCTGGACAGTATTAAGTATGTATGTAATACAATCATTTATGTTCTTACCTTTTTTAGAATATGCTGCAGCAAAGAGTTCATCTTCTTCGGCTCGTTGCTGCAGGTATTCCTGGATTGTTTTTTTAAATTCATCAGTAGATTTCATAGCTTAATATTTCATCGTTTATTTATAAGTCTTCTTTTAAATCCCATATTTCTATAACGAATCCGGGACCTTTACCAAATTCATTTTTAAACTGTTGCCTACACTTGTCCATGGTTTTTCCGGTGTAAGTATACTGAGTACCATCTTTGTGCTCCATGACAAGTTCGTAATGCTCATATCTATCTGGCCTTAAGTGTCCGGTCTTGTTTACTATTACCATTGTATCCTCCTATATCTCTTCGCATCCGTTGTCTGCGCTTCCAGCTTCTATTGTTATAACTTGGTCCAAGTTGATTAGTCTTTCTCCCTGAGTGTCTGTTATGCAATGCTCACCGACTTCATCATAAGTGTATGCGAAGATGTAAGCGTTTGTTTTGTCTCCCATTTTTAACACTAAAACAGTTTCGTTTTCTTTGGCTTTTATAAGCTTCTGAAATTCTAGCAGGTCTTTAGTCGTCATTGCCTTGTTCCTTTCTATCGCACTTGCACATGCTCATTTTAATGGTTTCATTATCAGTTAGCTTAATTTCATCACCTCGATGATAAGCCTCTGCTATTTGCTGGGTTGATTCCTCATCGATAGGGATGCCTCCCCATATGACTGTGGCCATATAAATTGCGCCACATTTGGCACATTTGCATGAAATGATTAAACCTGTCATTTGCATTATTTAGCCTCCTCAATATCGTTTGGGTGATATCTGCCTGCGCTTCTTTCACCGTCAAGTTTAACACTAATGTAGTACACGTAATCTACACCATCAAGCTCATTCTCTTGCATGGCCGTTATTATTCCAAGCTTACCGTTGGCTCGTACTATCGCACCTTTCTTCATCCAAATCTCCTTTTTTCTCATTGTTCGTTTTTATTAATGATTGTTTTAAAATCTTCATGTAAAAGTAACCAATTATTATAATGCAACCTAATAAAATGCTATAATAATGCAAAGGTAATCAAGTATTTAGCATAGTTTAGTTGTAGTTAAAATTGAGCATAAAAAAACCGGGAGGCGCTGCTGGTCCTCCCGGTTATAACAAACTTTTAAAAACAAACAATGAGTCATGCCCTCACGGGTTATGACTGGTCCAAGTATTAACCTAATCTTTTTTTAATGAGCCATATAATTAAAGCTGCTATACCTAATATACTAGCGGTGTCTCCTATATGCATTCTTGTCGTTTTAAACCATCCCATCGGTTTATTTTTGTATATGGTGTCGGTTCTTAATACTTCGTATGGTTTTGGTATTTCTATTGTCCTTATCCTATCTATGTATTTAACAGTAGTCTCTGGCTCTGATTCTGTATTGGTTGCCAGTGAATGTGATAGTTTTCCACTCGACCATTTAGCCCAACTCGTAGCATACTTATTCCTAAGATAACTAATTGTATCTTTGGTAGTAATGGTGTCATGCAGGACATCTAACTTTAGTTTGATAACGGTGTCTCTAAGGACTTGTGTCTCAGTGATCGTTTTTTCTACAGGCACATAAACTCTGCGAGTACAATTGCTCGTGAAAAAAGCGAGGATAATAAGCAAGATAACTATCGCTATCGTGCTAAAAAAAAAGCATTTTTCTTTTTTTGGTGTCATATTCCTAATTTTTGGACGGTTCTTTCAACTCTTAGCATGATACTATTCATGCTTTTAACGTAGTTAGGATCGGTTGCATACTTAGCTCCAACGCTATTAGATATTGCTTTTACAAATCTATATCCATCATGTCTGCACGGCCATGCGTCTGCATATCCTGGCTTCTGTAATATCCTAGTGTGATCGATTAAGCAATCTGATATGGTCGGATAAACCCTGAATAATCTATAAACTTTGTATTTGTATTTTGTGGCGGTAATCGGGGTAATGCGAACAGCTTTTTCAGGCAATGCAAACTTAACTTGGTTAGTCTTGAAGTACTCTGTAGTGAGAACGAGCTGTGTTTTACCGTTCCAGTTGCTGCCCTTCGTTATTCCGAATAAGTTTGTACCTCCAATTGCAGCAGCTCCCCACGCTGACTCAAGTGCAGCCTGGGCGGTGACAAAGACTGGATTGATATCAGTGTGCTTTGCTTCCGGATATATTTTTTTTATGAATTCGTCTGGTGTCATGGTTTATCTTTTGTGTTTTGGTTAGCATCTTCACCCATTGTACTAAGCTTTTGGTCTATTAGGTTTGTTATTGCCTGGCTTAAATCATCTTTCCCGTCGAGAACTATTTTAACCTCTTTCGCCTTTTCTCTGATATCTTTCTTATCCCATGTACTCTCGAGCACGCTCCAGCTTTCGCAAACGATTAGAAAAACAGCCCATCCAAGCGTTAGGTATGGTAGTGCTGTTAAATTTACTAGATTCAATAAAGAATCTACGATGGTTAGGCAAACCATGGGGGCAAAGTATTTTGTCGCTTTCTCCGTTGTCCTCTTAAGGCCTTCACTTGTCCTGGCTTCTTTCCTTATTTTTGCTTTTCGTATTCCGAATATTAAATCAATAAGCATAGCCAATATGACTGCCATGTAACTAATTGCTATAATCTTAACTGCAAAGATTAAGTGTTCCGCATTAAAGATAGTTTCATTCATCCTTTCTTCTTTTTATGTTAATTTTTTAGATGCATTACAAAAATAGTAAAAAGCGATTATGCTGTAATCGCTTTTACTGTTTATTTTAAATTTTGATTACCAGGAGACTGCAACCCAAGAACTACCGTTCCACTTTTTAATGCCATTTGTAGTTACTTGAATACCAGAATTACCCATTATGGTTTCGAACCCATAATCTTTGCTGAAATATAAATATTTAGATGTTCCGAACATTGAGTAAAATCCATTAGAACCAATCAGTGTTTTTTCAGATGCCTTCTGCATTACAATGCCCTGATATCCCTGCGATATAGTCACTTCATACGATTCTCCATCACCCATGCCTGAGATTGTTACTGTTGATATTATCTTGCATGTTAAGTTGCCATACGCGTTAACGTATATGCTTTCGTCTGGAGTACCTGTTGCTATTAGCGTTGTACCTTGCCATATCTCAATTGTATCATCTCCAGTAAGCGTGGTCCCATTTGCCAAAGATATATTTAACCAGATCCGAGACATACCACCATCAACCCTTATGTTCCCTATAGAGGGAAGATTGAAATTTTCTGAATATTCGGCTGTTATAGTGTCTACAAGTTGATCTGTTTCAAATGCGTCTCTTGCTTCTGTGTGATAACAATATCCTACATGATCTTCTACCCCGTCTCCCAGATCAATTATCTCCCATGATGTAGCAAGCGACGAAATATGAGGTATGGCATCAGTAGTTAATCTTAATCGTTCTATCTTATCAATGTCTGTTCCAATCATATCTCCATCTAGAACTCTAAACCGTCCAATTGCAGCTTTAAGCATCTGAATATATCCGGATACTCCATCTAGCAAAAGATTTGGAGACAATGGGCTATCACTCATTTCGGATCCATTCACATCTATTGAATATTTAATCCATGTATATAATGTGTTTGTCGATGGTACTTTGACTCCTGATTTATTGTCGCAGGCTGTCCATGTATAATCTGTGGGGGTTGTTGATTTAGTTGATGGTATTTTATTTATGGCGATCCCCACATATTTAGTGTTAACTGTAGGAATGTCATACATGTTTGCTCCATCGAAACTGTCCGAGAATTTAATCCATGTATATAATGAACTTTCAGGTTCCTGCAGGCCGGTTGTGCTTATATTGTTCCATGTATATAAAGATGAATTTTCTATTTTTGTTTCCGTGGTTTTGCCGTACGCAATCCCTATGCATGTCTTATTAGCAGACACAGCCTGTGAAGCCATCTTTTGATTCAGAAATATAAAGTTTGCAATTTGCGCACCTTCGGCCCATAGCATTGCTGTTGCCAATGATTCAAAGTTCCCACCAAAAGGATTCCAGAATGATGTATTTGTCGGAAGCTTTCCGGATGGAATGGTACCGGCATCGGCTCTGGCAATATAATAAGCATTATTGTATTTAACAACATCGCATTTTATTGGACTGCCGATATAACTTTTATTCTCATTAAAGTCAAGTCCTCCAACTGCAGGACCTCCAGTTATTGGAGATATCATAGCGGGAGGAGTCCATGTTCCTACAAGTTCTCCTGTTGATGTTTTAATAGCAGATATCTGCCATATGTACATCAAGAATGTAGCTGCCGGCATTGTTGTGTTCCAATTTGCAGGACTTGCATCTGTATTTGTCAATCCTGGAGCTTCGGTACGGCTTCCTGATATCTGGTATCTAACTTCCGTATAGTTACCTGTTGGTCCTTGTATTCCAGCGTCTCCTTTAAATCTGCTCCACACATAGTCAGTCTTAATACTACTTTCTGTTGGAGTTGTCTTGTTAATAGCTATGCCAATATATAAAGTGTTGGCTATTGGAGTGTCGTATAAGTCTGTTCCGTCTGCGTAATTTGAATACTTTATCCAAGTATAAAGACTTGAACCTACAGCTCCTTGAACTCCGGTATCTCCCTTGTCTCCTTTTATTAGAGACCATGAATAATCCGAAGCTGTTTCACTTTCTGTTGGTGTACTCTTGTTATATGCAAGTCCAATATATGTTTTACCTACTGGGCTGTCACTTAATCCGGCACCGTTAATATCATTTGCATATTTTATCCAAGTATACAACGTAGCTCCAGTTGCTCCAGTTTCTCCAGTAGCCCCGGTTTGACCATCGATACTTTTAGTAACCGTGAATCTCTTTTTAAATATGGCTGCTCCAATAGTAACCGTAATATCCATATATGTGCCTGTTCCTCCGACTGAGAAAAACCATATTTCATGGTAGAAATCATCGCCTGAAGTAACATAGTCTGCATCGTAGTCGTCGTTATCTTGAACTCCCGCGTAACTGACAGAATATTCGTTAAGTTTTAATAAAGTATTTCCTCTATAAGCTCTTATTTTAGTCGTTGCTCTTTCTAATTCTCCGGTTTTAGGATTGCCGTTTTTATCGCACGCAATGGTTAATGAATCGTTTGTAAGTATGACATTGAGCGCATTTTCTCCACTAATTTTAACCGGTTCGTTCCATGAAGATAGAATACCTGTATTTGTACGAGTTACTTTAATCATCCACAAATACTCATTACTTGCAGGAGTTGCAGGAGTTGATGACCATGGAGTGCCAGGATCGCTTGCATTTGGATTTGTCACGTCTGGTGCGGCTGCTCCACATGCATATCTAAACTCTACCCATGTACCGCTGGCTCCTTCTGTTGATGCTGCAGTTACCTGTACTGGTTCGCTCCATGTACCTATGATTTCTCCACTGGCTCCATTGATAGTTGCGACGCTCATCCACCATATACCATCTGATGTTGGCGCGTCTGTCCATTCCTGATCTCCTTCTAATCTTCGGATATTTGAATCTGCAGATAATCTAATATTGCCGTTATTATCAAACAATATCATGAGATCATCTAAGTTACCTGTCTCGTTTGTTGCACAAATGTAAGAAGGTGAGACTGGTTGAATATCTGATTTTTTAAACAGATAGTTAGTCCAGTTAGGCTTTATAGCATCTATTCCGGAATCTCCTTTTTGTCCTTTAGTTAATTGCCATGTATAATCGGAGAAGTCTGTACTGTCGGCTTGTGTATAGTCTGTATATGTTCCAATATATAAACGATTTGTTGCATCCGAAATGTTAAAGTTAGTACCTTGTGCGTCGTCTGCATATGCAATGTGTAAGTATGGGGTTTGTCCGTTTGCACCAGTTGCTCCCTGAATACCTTGGTCTCCTTTTATTCCTTTTACCAATGTCCATTTGTAATCGGAAGCTGTAGAACTATCGGCTTGCGAATGATCGGCATACATGCCAATATAGGCCTTATTGGTATCCGTTTGACTAAATCCATTCCCTTGTGCATCGTCTGCGTATGCGATATGCGTGTATGCTGTTAATCCATCTGCTCCGGTGTCTCCCTTTATTCCCTGATCTCCAGTTTCTCCTTGGAGACCTTGAATGCCTTGATCTCCCTTTTCGCCTTTTATTAAAGCCCATTTATATTCAGATACTAATGTGCTATCCTCGAGTGTGAAGTCAACATATTGGCCGATATATTTCCCGACTGTTTCTCCTGTATTGGATGTGAAAGAGACGCCCGCATCATCTGAATACTTGATATGCAAGTAAGATGTTTTTCCATCTTCTCCATTGGTACCAGCTATACCTTGTTGTCCATTCTGGCCTTGTGATCCTTTAAATTGAGCCCATGTGTATGAAGTATAATCTTCCGGGGCTGTAATACTATTGGTTACAGCCGTTCCGATATACACGTTTGGGGTTGTTATCATTGGATATCCATTGGCATTTGCAGAATATCTAACGTGGAAATAAGAAGACGTTCCATTTATTCCGTTGGTACCGTTTATTCCGTTTGTTCCTGCTGGACCTTGCACCCCCTGATCTCCCTTGAATTTAGACCATGTATAGTCTGTTTTCACAGTTGATTCTGTAGCTGTAGTTTTATTCACAGCGATTCCAATATATAAGGTTGATTCAGTTGGTAGATCATATAGTCCGGTTCCATCTGCATTGTCAGAATACTTAATCCATGTATAAGTAGTTGCGCCATCGGTACCGTTTATCCCATTAATACCATCTGTGCCTTTGATCAAAGACCAGGTATAATCTTCCGGATTATCTGACTCTGTAGCGGTTAGTTTATTATAAGCTAATCCGATATAAGCTTTTGATGTAGGATCATCGCTGATATTTGCACCTGCTGCACTAGTTGCATATTTAATCCATGTGTATGTAGTCGCTCCGCTATCTCCGGTATCGCCTTTGTCCCCCTTAAATGTTCCGACGTCACTCCATGATGTTCCTGTCCATATCCATAGATGGCCGTTATCATCTGTAACATATCCATCTCCATTTGCATTACCAGTTGTTGGTAGCGCTGTGGAGTCAGTGACATGCCCTTTAATTGTGACTGATGTTCCATCGGTACCTTTAGCTGCCACAACTTTCCAATATGTTGTATTAGTTGGGACCGTGCTAGATGGAGTCTCATTTGTATATTGGTATGTTGATCCGTTGTGCTGCACTGTTTCTCCAAGATAATAAGTTTTGGAAGGCGAGTAAGTACCTCGGTCTACAGGCAAAACCGATGTTGCGCCTGATGGGGATTGAACCAGCGTGCCTATAAGCCTGAAAACACCATCTTTATTGATATTCCATTCAATGCCAGCGTTTGAATTTCCTATTTTGAAAGCATTATTAAGCATGTCCCAGTAGCTATTGCCATCTGATGATACAATCCGATCGGTTGTAACGCGCCCTGGCAATATCTCTGTGTATCCGTATAGTGTTATAAAGCTTCTTTCTCCATCATATTCGCTATTCAGCATACCCACCAACAGATAAAAGTTATTAGTGTCAGTTGAAGGCTCCATGTCTATGGCTGTAGATGATAGCATTAAGTGTCCTGTCTCTGCTGTTTTGCTACATACAGCGTAAAGGTAGAAACTAGATGCTGCATCGTCTTCAGTCAATGGATGGTTCATCTCTTCGATAAGCCAGTATTTATATTCGGCTGCCTTGTGCGAGCTGCTCAAGCTGGATATACCAAGTGTCATATGCTGTAACCACTTACTTGTAAAGGTCATTATCTTGGTGTCATTATTATAAACGATGCCATCACCTATCTGAGTAGGAGTAAATAATTCCGTTCCTTTCGCATCTACAAACCTAAACTGCAGACTTTCATCTCCAACGAGAGCCTGCATTGCTTGCACGGTGATGGGACTAATTCCCTTTGTAAAGTTCTCCAGTAATGCTGATGCCAGCATTCCCATGGTTTCCTTTGCATCTCTGAATTGACGTTTCGTGAACTGGATTGCTTCGCGCTTAGTTTCATCTTGCGTTACTTCTGCATTGGCGATCTTGCCGATTTCTGTTCCTATTCCGGCAGAACTAACCATGTTACTAAGCTCAATAGTGGGGGAGTATGGTTTATTGATATACTCTTTAATCGAAGTCATTCTAATAAGTTTACCTGCCTCGAATCCGGATGTATATGTAATGAATCCACCGAGGACCATTCTTGATTCAATGATGGGCCAGTTCTTCTTTGTAAATATACCATCTAGTTCGACGGTGTAAGCAAATGAATCTTCCTCTCTTGCTGCAAGATATTTAACAGCCTGGCGCATCATATCCCAACTAGCGCCTGTCTTAGTCGCATTATCACATATGTATGCATTTGGGAGAGAAACATTGAGGACAATATATTTATCGCCGACTACTGGGCACCATGTTTCATTTGGCATGGTTATGCCGTCTATTTCCTGCGGCACAATTTCAAACTTACGGACGGCTGTTCCATCGGCCAATGCATGAGTATAAGCGACCTCGAATTCTCTATCTCTGCCAGCTAACATTCCAGTTTGGAATTTTACAGTCATTTTCTCTTCACTCAGAATGAAATCTTTGAAATTAAGGGCTTCGGGTATTCCTGCGTCATAAAAGTCCCAGAAGTTATTAGCTGAATCCTTTTCCATTACAGATGAAATAACACCGACTCTTTTTGGATAGATCTCACTAGCGTCGAGCGCACCTTCTGCGTTGCAATCCATTACTGGGCTGCTTCTTTTTACATAGAAACCATTTTCATCACTGGAGTATGTGCTGGCTTTGTTAAGAATAAACCCTGCTTCATCCTCGAATTTATCACCATCAAACAGAATACTTTGTGATTTAGGAAGAAGTAGGGTAGTACTGCCATACGCGCTTTTGTATATATTAGTCGATCCTCCTTGGGCATATACTGAACCGATTTTAATATCATCGGTACCTGTGCTTAACTCTCTTTTTGTTCCTGGTTTAATTCCTAGTCCCAATCCATAAGCAAGCCCGATCGGGTTGTTCTTATTATGCTCTACTTTCTTTAATGTAATGCGTTTCCCGATGATCTCAAATTCAGTATCGCAATCATCAGCTAATTGTTTAAGAGCGTCCCATATATATGTCATATTATAGGTCTCGACAATTTCATCTTTCTCTATGCATCCTCCATCGGAGTAAGTGCCTGCAGTCCATCCTGCATCCCTCCAGTTCAGATTATCAACAATAAGTTTGAGTATCTCTTCTGGCTTACCTGTATATGAGAATTTAACGCGACCATCACTATGACGAATCTTCCATTTTTTCAAATATTCCTGATAGGTCCCCATCGAAATCGTATATTCGTATGACCGGCTATGGTTTTCCTTTACATTGCTTGGCTTTTGAACATAGTATTTTTCGCCTTTGAATGTGCAGTAAGTACCGATAGCGATTGTGAGTGGAACCGGAGAGTCAACATAAACAACAAGGACGTTGTCACTCATGATTGTCTTCTGTCGGTAGCTAGTATCTTTTACTTCGCATTCCTGCATTGTTCCATCCTCTAACTCTATTAATAATTCACTTTCGTCTGGGTTATATAGTTTCATGGTGTTTGTGTTTTATCACCAGTCTTCGTTCTGGTGTTCTCTTTTATCTTTCATTTCTTTTGATGTAGTTATATATTCATGCAACTCATCATCTGTTGGTCTCATTGCATCTTCAGGTGCAGGGATAAGATAGTAGGCTTTGTCGTCACCTCTGAATAATATTGCGTCCTCAATTGGGAAGTTACTAGTGAACTTCTTTTTAAACTGAGAACCTTGTTCTTTTGCTATTGATTTCTCTTCTTCGTATTTGATTTTTCTTTCGATGTCATCCTCCTGGCATTGATTTAAAAAGTCTATTAAATTAGCGGATGCATGCCATGTTACTATGGGGCGTCCGCTAATTGTTAGTTTCATTCGGCATAAATTTTCGCATCCATGGACCTTTGATTTATCCACTCTGAAATCTTCCACGTTGATAACGATCTTATTTTTAATAAGCACCTTTTTATCTATGAAAGCTCCATTGAATCGATTGCGAAATTTAACCGATATCTTATCCAGGGTTGGCATTACGCAAATATTGAAGTTATTTGTTCATTACTATACCCTGATTCAGATAAACAGGATTTGAATTCATCGTCTGTAATCTCATGATCAGCAACGATAGCTACATAATCAGCTCTATTTATTTGAGTGATTGTCTGTCCTTCGTTGCCATCAGGCTGTGAGACGTCTTCCAGTCTTTGATTAAAGTATCTTCTATACTCATTCATCCCTGGATCTGGTACTTTCAATGTCTCTTTTTTTACGGTTGCTAAGTGCGGAGCATCCGTTGATTCTACTAAAAACTTTACTGTGCTCATGTCTTTTTTCTTTTAAAATGTTATAACTATCACAATGTTTTAAAAATCCTAAATAGCTGCATACCCGGCTTCTTTCCCTTATTGGTTCTTCTGGGTGATTCTCTAAGTGATTTAATAACTTAGAAAACCTTCTCATAGGTTTAGGTCTCAGTTCGGTATGTCCTTTCTCATGCATATACATGCAGAAGCTTACTTTTTGTTTGTCAACTGGGAACACTATTAATTTACCCACTGTTACTCCTAGTGTTTCAACAAATGCTTTCATCCTTGGAATTTTTTCAGCTATCTCTTCCTTGGTCCTGAATCCCATTACTATGTCATCTACATTTCTTTCATAAAAATGGACTTTCATTGTATCAAGACAGAAGTAATCGAATGGGGTTAACATCCAATTTCCATTAGTCTGACTGGGAAGAGCTCCGATGCTAATTCCTCTTTTCATTTTGGGTTTATATGCATCAATGATTTTATTCATTAATCTTAGGGCTGCTTCTCCTTTTATTTTTCTCCGGATTAATTCCTTCAATTTGTCTTTATCAATGCTCGGATAGAACTTTCTCATATCCCATTGAACAATGTAGTTTACTCCTTTATATAAATCTCTTCGGAGCTGTTTACTGGCTTTTAAGGTCCCCCTGTTTTTTATACTTCCGTATGTTCTACGGATGAATCGTTTTCTAAGATGGTACCCCAATAGTATACCAGGCTTTGGTGGACGATTCTGTCTTCTATCGGTTGTGTATTTATCTCTCTCCACTTTCCTTCTGTGAATAGCATAAATGTGTGACCTTCTGAAGGCTTCCATGATTCATTTAATAATTTTCGCGACAAGTTCTTTAGATTTACAGAAAGGTTTTGCTCGTATGGCTTAACATCTTTTCTGTATTTCTTTTTTCCCTCTGTTGCTCTCATATACCCATTATACAAGCTGTTAAAACTTGCAACTTCCTTAATATCGACGAATGTTTTCTTCATTCCATAATGTTTTAAAATATAAGTAGCCACGCTGTTATGCGTTGCTTCCATATTTAAGAGGCCGCGTTCATACTAGTTACTAGCCGACTCCTCGTGAAGCTTCTTCTGCTCACCTGATGGTGGAGACTGATGTCTCAATTAGCAAGGTATCTCTTTTCCTATTTTATTTAATTTCATATCCGCAGCTTCAATGCTTTGGAAGTTAGGGCACCGCCGTAGTTCGGGTTCGTATTCGACACACCGTTGTTCGAGTTCAAGTTCGACAAACCGTCATTGGAACCGTTATTCGCGTTCCCAAGACCAGCGGGGATTCGGAAAAGAAAACCTACGCGATTATTAATCGCGATTTTATATTTTCAAAATGTCAAATATCTAAGATGGTTCGCCTAAAGGCGACGGGGTGGCTGGCGCCACGGTTTCGGTTTCGGCCACCCTCGGCCACCCTCGGTCACTCTCTTATGCTGCGATCGTTCCGTCGGAGATTGTGTCTGCCGGATCATCGGAAGCAAGGGCACCGCCGCAGCTCGGGTTCGTAGTCGACACACCGTAGTCCGAGTGCAAGAGCGACAAACCGCCATTGGAACCGTTATACGCGGCCCCAAGACCAGCGGGGATATACAAAGTAGTCTCATTATAGGTTGGTCTATATAAATAGTCTGCCATTCCTTTGCTGTCTGTACCTCCAACTAATGATGGTATAAGCGATCCTTCGAAGTTCTCAAGTATAAAACCACTATCTGCAGCAATGTCACAATAATAGTCATAGTAGGTTGCAATGTTGGCCGTAGTTACATCGCTCAGATGGATATTCTTTAAATCCTTGGCTTTATATACCTTATTGCCTAATATTAGATATCCGGTCATATATAACCAATAAGGGCCTGCCAGCATGCCTTCTCTCCATAGCCATTTGTATGGTGCGACTGTAGTTGCGACGCTGTTCATTGTGACAGTGTTAGTTCCTGAACCCTTATGCCCTACAATGTCAAGTGTGAACTCTCCGGTCTTATACATTTGCGCATAAGATGATTGTCCGGCTATTCCTGCACCATCTGTATCTCCGGTGCGGCTATACAAACTCCAGTTCGTACTGTTAACATCACAGATACCTCTAATAATAGCCTGGCTATTAAAGTTCTGTTCAATTAGCCAGAAATAGAAACGATATACTTCCTGGTCTTGCGCAGCAATTGCTCTAAAGTTAGAGCCCATGTTAAGCGCGTATGCCTGGTAATTTACAAGTGATGTGTTTTGAGTCGTGAACACTCCTGATCGGCTGGTCAGGTAATTCTTTGTTCCATCGTTGTAAATACTTCCACCGAATAGATTTAAGAAACGTCTACGGATATATTTATATCCTAGTACCTTCAATGTTGAGAACTTGTAAGTCTTAACATTGGTAGCGGCATTGTATTCGTATTTAAACCAGATTCCACCAATAGCAAGCATGGCCGGCATGGTCCAGTCGTTAAGAACTGCGACGGTTCCATCTGCTGTTTTACGCATAGTGTTACCGTTAAGCTTGGCCACAACCTTACTGCTTCTGTCAATAAGACACGGATAAGCAGTTGCTTTAATCTTATCGATAATGGATAAGTTGCCTTCCATTGTTGGTACCGTTGATTCTTGTCCACTATATCTTTGGATGGATACCCGATTAAGTGGTACGTCCGGATAGCATCCATTTGCATCTGGTGTGGCAGCAATTCTAAGCTGATCAATTGTGACCTTCTTACTTACTCCATTTTGTATAATCTCCATAGTCTCTCCACCTAGAATGCTGGTGACTGATGATAGATCACTTACTTTCTTTCCATTTGTGAAGGCTGTGATAATTTGTCTTACCTTTACTTCTTCATCTGTAGTTAGTGCCATTTCTGTTTTATTTTAATCGTTAGTTACTCTCATTTCTCCGTTCTCTGTAAGTCTTATACTGGCAGCATCTTGCGTCAGTTTTACATTCTTATTTTTGCGGTTGAATGATCTAATAAATTTCTTTGTCGTTAATAAGATTGTATTTATTATCGCTCCCATTTTTATAATTCCGGTTGGGCTTCTTCTCCGGCTCCCCAGTATATGTCATTGTTGTCGGTTGCATTGCTCGCTCCAATCATAGAAATTGCCAAGGGCGACCATTCATAGAATACTACTGGAGCGTCAGTTATCGCGTCCTCTTCTGAGAGTTGAACAGGTAGGACTGTATCAATGTCGGATGTTCCATTTGTTGGTTTCACGTAAATAGCGAATGGAACATTATTTTTTAAATGGAATCCATTTGCTAAGCTTGTTATTTTACCGTGGCTCAGGATTCTTCCTCCTGCCATGAATTCACTGATATAACCTGATTTTGCCATTTCTTTAATTTTTAAATGTTAGTATTAAATTTATGTATCGTCCCGTTTAATAATAGTTTTATATTGCCGTCTTGTAATAGCTTGATTGGTGCATAGAATTCTTTTGTTGTATAATCCATGAATACAAGCACAATAGAGAATTCGCACCATATTCCACCATCGGATAATATTTCAATTCTAGAACATGAACCTGATTTGTAATAGAAGCTATATTCCGTATTTGTTCTGGAAAATAAAAATCTACGTGCCTCAGGTCTTGTCAAGTTATAAAGCAGAGTATAGTATCTATTCCAGAAGTCCTCTTTACTACTGCTTCTTATGAATAGTGGAATTGTACAATCCTTACTTTTATACTTAATAAATGAGGCATCGTATGTAATTCCATTCTTATTCTTAATGCTGATTTCTAGGTTTGTCTTGGCCTCTGGAGTTTCCATTATATTTTCATCGGCTCCATCAATGACATATATACCATAATCCGCAAGTGATATATCATCTATATTGTATCCGGTTTGGCTAACTCCCCATTGCGGTATAATAGGTTTGGTCTCATCATCCGGCATCGTGAATCCATAAAATGGGAAATCATCAATGAATTTTAAAGTAAATGTCTGAAGACTCTTAACTATCTTTTTTGAGCTCTCTTTTGATATTCGGAGTTTCATTGTGCATCCAATTTCTGCGAAGTACCAGATGTGGTATGCTCCGGATGAAAGATCGGATATCATGCTTGCGGCTCCTATTTCACTAACTCCATAGAAATTTATAGATATATCTCTTTTATCGAGTGCAGGTTCACTAAGATCGGCCTCTATTCCATTTTCATCTGGCCAGTCATTAGTATCAGGCTCTTTTAAGGAAGGGTAGGAGGCTATGCCTTTATATCCTGCGTTAATTATGCCTATACCATATGTGGTATAAGCGTCTTTCCCATCTATGAATAATTCGCCTTCCATTTGTTTATCTCTTTATTGTAATTCCATGAATATTGAAGCTGTCCATAACCTCGCGCACTTTAGCTACTTCATTTCTCAATTCATCCGATGTAATCTCTATATTTACAAGTCTTGCTGTATCTTCCTTTATGCCAATAACTTTTTCGAGTATACTTGCACTTGTGCTTATAAGAATCTGCATTCCGGCCACAATGTTATAAGTATGTTCCTGTATCGCAGACATTCGACCGTTTAATTCGTCGATGCTGTCCTGGCTTGCTGAAGCTATACCATCACCTGATGATGCTTCTCTGCTGTCTGAAGTATAAAGGTCCTCTCCGAATGCTTTCTTGTATGCATCACTTAATGTCTGAAGCAATTCATCACTTAATGTCTGAGCTTCTGGGAGCGAATCCATTAAATCAGATGTATATTGAACGATTGCAGCGTCCAGCTTACCTTGGTCCTTATCTGTATCAAACTGTTTGTAAGCGGCTGTGAGTTTTGATTGATAAGCATTAAAGTATCTGTCCATTAATAAAGTCTTAACCATCTGTAAGCCTATATTCTGAATGATTTCTTGAACACTATCTCCGAATGCTTCAGCAGCATTCTCTCCATTTTTGAATGCATTCACAATCGCGTCTGCCATACCATCACCTAGGTCTCCGAAGGTTTCAGAGATATAGCTTGTCATTGCATCGTTTGCGTCCTCGATTGACTTTTGGGCATCGATAAGCGCCTGCAGGTTATCCTTTGTTGTATCATCGAGCCTGTCTGCATTCTTTGATAGTAAGGACTCTGCAAGGTCTATGTTGATTGATCCTTCCGAATCAAAAAGATCTTGCCCCATATTCTGCTTTACCCAATCCTCTAGATTTTGCCATCTGCTGTGATGCCATGTTCCGGATGATCTAGTTTTATATTGCAGGGATTCTCGCAGTGTTTGCGTGCTATTAAATGCTGTCCCGTTTAATAAATTATTGTAATTGCTCTGAGCTTCGGATAAAGCTTCAATTGCATTAAGCATATTCTTTAATGCATTGGTACCCCATACCTCATCCTGAAGCAATTTAGTTGCAATCAGTTTATTATTATAGTCATTAAGCGTACTTGCAAGAGCGCCCTGGATTTCTATCTGGTCTTGTTCTTGTGATTTCCCATCTTTAAGAAGCGATGCAATCATTTGAGCGATCTGCATTGCTGCCGAAATGATAGCTAAGATAACGGATGCCTTCTCTACGGTAATGAGCGTTCTGGTTGTAGTAACTCCAGCTGCAGTAACACTTGTCATTGTTCCGGCTGCCAACTGCCCGATGCTTGAAATCATCGCCACTCCTGTTGCTGCGATTTCTCCGGCAAAACTTATAACATCACCTGCAACACCTCCGATGGTTTTACCAATCTCTTTAAATTCATTGGCTGTCTTAGAAAGCACTTCATTAAGGTCCTTCCATTCCTTGACGCTATTTTTAGTTGTGTTTCCAGTTTTACCGTTTGATGTTTTATTCAATTGGTCCTGGAGTTTAGCAATCGTTGCTCTGAGGACAGCGACTTCTTTGGTGTTTTTTGTTGCTCCTGTCTCTGGATCTCTCTGCTGCTGGAGCATGAGTTGCGCTTTTATAAGCGAAGACAGAAGTTGCTGAACGGTCATGTTTGTAATTGTGTCCATCCACTGTTTGTATGTCTCACTGCTTTCTGCAAAGGTTTCATCTATCTTTGAAAGAGTATCGTTTTTATCTTTTTCCTGCAAATCAAGAGAATCTTTCGTGGCTCCATTCTTAACTAAAACGACGCGTTCTTTATTGAACTTATCCTCTGCTTCTTTACGAGCGTCTGCATATGACTTATACTTCTCTATAAGCGTTTTAAAGACCTTCTGTTGTTCTTCTACTATGCTCTTGTTATATGCTTTTTCCTCGTTAAGTCTAAGCTGATTATATAATTTTGTCTGATCTGTTGACAAAGTAATCGTGCTTCTATCAAATACGGCATCTTTAGGATTGTCAGGGTTTGCTTTGAATGCCTTTTCAGCTCTGTCTTGCGCTTTCTTTAATGCGTCCTGTTCCTGCTCATCTAGCTTCTGCATCTTGATAGTATGATCAAGTTCCATCTGTGCAAGTACTTTCGATGTTCCGTCTGCCAACGAATTAATTTCGGCCTGTGTCATTTCATTTTGCAGGTCTTGTTTATAACGTATTGCTTCCTGGTTATTTTCATTTAATATTTGCAGATATTCCTCTTCTGTGCGGTTATCTTTTTTATCCTTTTTCTTCTTTTCTTTTTTCTGTTCAACATATGGAGTAAGTCCGCTAGCCATTTGAAGCGATGCCAGTTCCTGTTCAGAGTCGGCTTGCATCTTAGTAATTTGGTTGCCATATATTGAATGCATTCTTGCTAGGTCTTTCTGATGTTTAATTCTGGCTGCCTGATTTTTTTTCGCATTTGCTTCGTCATTATAATCATATCCAGTCTGAGTATCCATGTAGAAAGTTGAACTGGAAGTCCATACTTTTGTCTGGATATTCTTTTTATAGTCTTCTTTTAATGGTTTTTGCTTTAGCTGCATTTCAGCAGTGATGTCTGCTTGGGCCATCTTTTTATATTCATCCTCTGCGATGGACTGATAAGCTGCTGCTTTGGCTCTTAGTTCTAGAGCCTTAACGACTGCGGCTGTATTTTTTACAAGGATGTTCTCAGCGTCGCTGACGCTATTGACTGAGAATCCTAATTTATGGAACTCTTCCTTGTTATCGGTAATGAATTTTTGTTTCGCTTTCAGGCTATTACCTAGCGCATTCCATTGACGTTGCAACTTCTCTAGTGCTGATATCGATTGAGCAACTGTTTGCGTCTGACCGTCGACTGCTTCAGTTATTTGTCTGCTTGCTTGCTTGGTTGCATCTTGCATGGATTGGTTCGCTGATTGCCATTTTGCGATTGCTTCTGCTATCCATCCAATAAGTAAAGATAGACCTAATGTAAGGCCAGCCAGAGCAACCTTTCCCATTGTTGCTGCTGCTGCAGCACTGAATCCCATAACGGTGAATGCACGTCCAAGAAATGCAGATGATACCGCACATAGGTTCTGTGCTTTAGACATGATCACGATCTTAAATGCTGATGCCTGGGTAAATGTTGCAGTCATTTGCTGAATACCCATTGTTATCGCCATAACACTTTGCAACTTGGTTTGTATTTTTATCAGCTTTTCGTTGTCGTCCGTGAACATTCCGACTACTCCAGTTGCTGCAGTCAGTGCTCCGGATATACCATTGATTCCTGATATAACAGCTTGTGTCCTGGCATTTGGGTTTGCAAGGATTTGCGCCTCTTTTCTTGTGAGGTTATATTGCTTTGTGAGTTTAACGAGGGCAGATCTTACTTGCTCATATTCTGCGGTGTTTCTTTGGCCGGCTTCTCCCATTCTTGACATCTGCTCCCTAAGATTCATCATCTCGGTTCTCATACGGACTACCTTGCTAGTTGTCTTGTCGTGGGTAGATTGCAATTGAGTTAGTTCGCCTTCGAGCCCTTGTATGGTTGTCATTAATTGTTTAACAGCCATAGATGTGTCGGCAGCACCTGTGCCTTGAAATGAATTAGGATTTTTAAGGTCAAAGTGCATCGCTGATACTTCCTCTTTTAAGAGTTCGATCTTTTTCTTTGTAGAATCAATGCCAGCCTGCACGGTGTCGGCAAATCCCATTTTAGAAATCTTGGTATTGATACGGTTCATGGTACCTGTTACCATACTTTCGATATTGGCCGCATTCGTTTGGCCCTTTGAAGCGAGGTTCTGTATTTGTTTGTCAATACTTTCTGTTACAGTTTTAACAGCATTATCGACTCTTGCACCTTCAGCTACTGCGGAGTCTCCAACTCCGGCTAAAGTTGTTTTAGCAACCTGCGCGTCTGCTGTTAGTTGGCTGTTATCTAATCTCGCTTTAAAGTATATATCACTCATGACCGTTTATCTCTTTTTGACAACGACTTCTTCATCATCGTTACCATTATTTTTTTTAAAATTATCCGGGTTGTTAGCATCTATTGCGCTGTTCCACTTTTTGTCCTTCTTATCTTTTTTAGTGTAATCAGGAAGAACAGCACTATAAAGAATAAGATTCTGATAACTCATTTCATGTATAGCATACTCCGGAGTTATTCCTAGATTTTTTATCGCTCCTAAGACTGAAGCCCAGATACTATCGCTCTTATTACCACTTCCTACTTCTTCGTCGGTTTCAGAATGTTTATTTCGATCAGGGAAGTGGTAACTCCGAAAAAATCGGATACCTCTAATCCTAATAGTAAGTTTGCTAGTACTTCTGATAGTTTGGAAGGACGTAATTCTTGAATGATCGTTTTGGTCAGCTCTTCTCTTTTATCTATACGCACTTTCTTTGTCTTCTTAATTACGAATAAATAACGCTTCGTTATTATCCTGTCTTCAAACAGGTTCTTCTCTCCAAGGATAATAGTTGCGATTATCTGTCCTACGATATTTGCATACTTGCCGAGCCTTAATGCTTCCATGACAATGTTATCCTTGTTTGGGAGTTCCCTTGGCATCTTAGCGATAAGAATGCTTGTTTCCATCAATGTAGCAGTAGTTGGAGGAGCGACCTTGTAAGTCGTTCCTCCAATGTTTACTTCCTGCTCTTTCTGCATAATTGCATCTGCAGTACGTTGTTCTATGCTTTTATCTTTCTTCATCGTTAAGCTGTCGCTTTCTTAGTGAATCTCTTATAAAGTTCACCATCTGCGCATGCTAGAATAGTGAATTCGATGTCTACATAGTTACCTTCTTCTTCAGAGTAACCTGGTTTGTATTTCACATGTGATTTACGAATCCTGATGCCTTTAGCACCTACATTCTTTGGCATCACCTCTACGCTGAATGGATCGGCTACAACTGTAGTCTTAACTGTTGCAACTTCTTCTACCAGTTCGGTAGCCGGCGTGACAACCGCACCAGTGAATAGCGTATCGAGTGCAAAACTAGGTTCTATGATTCGTGTTTTTAATACGATATCACCCTGCAGGTCTTCCTGCGCTACTAATTGGCCACCTGATTTTGTAGCTTTAAGCGATGTGCCGTCTGATGGTTCAAGAGTAGTACTCTTTTCCTTCACTTGTCCTATCTGTTCGATCGCTGTTGCCATTGCGTCGGCTGCTCCTGTTTTCCCTACTTTGATGGTACATTCTGACCATGCCATGATTGGGGATGAATTCAAAACTGAATCTGCCATTTCTTTAATTTTTAAAATGTTATTCTACTATAATCTAATGATAAGCACACGAAATGTTGATGTGAGTCTTTATCTTCATATGTACGTATCGTATCTCCAAGCTTCCAGTCATATTCTGTTGTCGGTAATTGCGAAAGTATTCTAGCAAGTGCGGCCTCTATAGCTGTAGTACGTGATAGATTTTGTGTGTATACACCAGTACCGTTATCTTTATCTGGAACAAAAACATTGACCTCTACGTTCCCTTTCTGTTTCTGGCCAGATAGACCATCCACGAAGTAGATCACCGCATCCTCACTTTGTGAGTTCAATGGTCTAAGTCCTTTTCGATATATCTTTCCATTAATGCCGGCTTGTAGGTCCGTAGCTTGGATTGCTTTGAATAAGTCCCCTTCGATTTGTCCTGCTGTCTTTTCCATCACTTCTTGCTGTTATTCTTCATTATATTTTGCATGAGTTCATCCATTAAGCCTTGCACAATTAGTTCTGCACTTTTAAGCACGTTGCGTCCTGGCATTCTGCTTGTCCCATTCTGAACAAATGAAGCATAATTCATACCGGCTACTAATAGAAGAACATATCCTTCTTTGAACTCAGAAGACCATTTATCCAGCATTTCTGCTCCGATAATTTGTCCTTTTGCTCCTTCTTCGCTTCCGGAAGGAGTAGAAACAAGTCCACCTTCATATTCCGGATGCCCATCTTTTAAAACTACCCATCCTATAGAGCTATTTAAGTTACCAGTCTGGTCCTTATATCCTCTGTTGAGTCTTGCATTGTTCCTGCATTCTTCTCCAATAAGAGAAAGCCCTTTTAGGACTTCTTTCTCATTCTCCAGAATAGCTTTCTTTATGGCTTCTTCAATAGCTTTTTCAGATGTTGTTTTCTCGATCGGCATATCTAAACTGTTATTTTGACTCTCCCGACTGTTTCTAGTAATTGGTTGTCCTGCACTGGAAAATCGCCAAGGCTTTGGCCTTGTCTTGTTAGTCTAACCATATCTGCTGTTATTGGTGTTGATGATTCCATCAGGACATTGTATTTGGCCATCGTGAATACTCCACCTTTATTGCTGCCTGTGTTTTCGTGTTTGTTCGTTTGAATGAGGCATTCTATAGGATCGCTCCATGCGCTTTCGGTTCCGGTTGATTCTATAGGTACTCCGTATTCGTCTGTGGCAGGTTCAGCGTCTTTGGCTTTATAACTGATTGTTCCGTTTGTGTACATTACAAGTCCTCTCCTTTGTTTCCAAATGTTGTCATTGATATAGTGTCGTCTGCTCCTCCTATTTCATAGTATACAGAATCGGCCTCCATTCTTAGGATTTCCCTTTCACTATTTGAGAATGAAATATTAACTCCTCCTTCGACAACATCGGGGGCTCCACTAATCCATTTCTTAACGTCAGCGATAGCCAGCCTCATCGGTTTAGATTTTAGCGTATCAATGTCGAGAGTCTTGGTTAAATCTATTCCGCGTACCAGCGCTATGCCTTGAAGGGCCAGTGCTGGTACCGGATAAGAATTAATGGTCTTTAAATATTCCTGGGCTGTCATTTTGCGTGTCTTATTCTATCGTTGCTTAAACCTCACCGTTATTCCAAGTGGTCTTTTTAGCATTGATAAATACAAGCGATGCTCTGTTGATAAGAGCCGGCTGAATATAAGCCTCTGCCATAGTTGTTTCCAACATTGGGTTGACTTCAGAATAGATGGTTGTCTTAAAGTAAGAACCTTGAGCCTGCAATGCTGCAGTATCTTTAACCATTGGCACTGGCTTGTAATAAGTCCATCCTAATTGAACAGTTGGAGACAATGTGATAACATTTGCATTCCAAGGTTTCAGTGTCTCTTTTGTGCCATCCTTATGCTCTACTGTTGCGTAAGAGTCAATTACTACAAATTGAGGATAACCGTGTTTCTGCATATATGCATTAACCACACCAACGCTGATCTCATTTGCTTGCTCCAATCCTGCGATGGATAGGATAGTACTTGCTACTTTCTTAGCAAGTGAAGCCTCACTAAGGATTAGCTCCATGGTCTCAGTCTCAACGATCGCGAACATTGGCTTTTTCAGGCCCTTCTTGCTAATAGCTTTCTGAGCTGCAGCAATATCCTTGATAGTATCTGCATTGGCTGTTCCTGCTATTGCAGTTACTCCTTTGTAGTTCTCTGTTGGAATATTGAAGTTGATCACGTCGTCGGTTGCTGTGTCACCGTCGATTTCTTCCTTAGTAACCTGCATACCGGATGAACCGATTCTCAGTGCATCAAGTTCTACACGATAATCCATACCATCAGAACAGAACTTAACATCATCATAGACCATGTCAACCAAGTACTGAGCTGCTGCTTTGTCCTGGATTAATCCACTCTGAGCGATTGCAGACTGTTCGTTGTAATCGTTGATATCGTTTTCATCTTTGTCTCGGGAGATTGAAATCTTACCGAGTCTACCATGCCAAGATCCGACTGTCTTACGTGTCTTCTTTGGAGACTTCGTATTGAAAGCTACACGGTCGGCAGTAACTGGAATTCCATCTTCTCCGGAGATTCCATCCAACGTCATTTTAGACGTATATTTCAATGGGAATAAAACCGGCCAGATTAGGCCGTTCCCCGGTTTGTAACTGTTAACCTCGACTTCTAAGTCGGTCTGTGTTACATTAAATACTGGCGCATTCATTTGTCCCATGTCTTACTATGCTTTTTGAATTGTTGGTAATAGGGCAATCACTTCATCTGATGCTAGGATTGTCTCTTTTCTTACGATTGCTCCAAGAACAACCTTCTTTCTGCGATCACCTTCTCCGGCTTTGCAGTCGTCTCCAAGAATGCCGAAAGGGGTATAAATTGGAACTGCTGCTGATGCGCTGGCTGCTGCTGCCTGGTAAAGGACCTTACCGATAGCAATGTCAACCCCAAGAGTAACTGTCACTACATCTTTAGTGGTGTAGGTAGTTGTATCTACGGCTGTCACAGCCACTCCTTTTTTAGCAGTTGCGATAATGTCGCCTATTAATACTCCACTGCCTTTTGCAATTTCGATTGTCGTGTCTGCAGATGCGACTGCTTTTACAAGTCTGTAACCCTTGATAGGGTATAACTTGCCGTCTGTATGCCTTCCGACTGCCACACCTGCTCTGAGGTCATGGTCCGGATTAGCGACCAAAGCTCCACCGGATACTTCTCCATAGATCGTATCGAATATGATGGCGGCTGGTGCTGATGCATTGGTGTAACTAAAATCTGTGTTCATTTTAAATTCTTTTTTGAATTAATAATTAGCTTTGAGCAGGTGCGCCTGGTAGTTTGATTCCCTGAATTTGGGGAGCCACTGCCTCGGTTTCTCTCGCTTTAACTCGAGCCAGAACTTGTTCCGACGGCTTTTCTTTGCCCGGTGTTCTCGCTCCTCCCTTTGGAGGTGTAACAGTTGGTCCGTTCCCTGGTTGTGCTGGGACACTATCTACTGGGACAATAAAGTCCGCGGTGTCTTCCTCTACACTTTCTAACCATTCATTAAAGTCCTCTTCATCTTTGAACGAAAGTCGATTAAAGTCCTTTTTGTAGCGTGAGGTTAGTTTTGGATTAACGTCTTTCAGTACTTCCTCAAGTCTTGAAACTCTTGTGTTGGCGACCTCCTTACCTTTGATGTTCGCTAGCTGCTCAGAAAGTTGTTTATTGCTTTCAACCAGTGCTTTTGCCCATGCTGGCATTTCTTTGTCGTCCCCACCTTTTGGCTTTGGATTTTTACCATCTTTGCCTTCAGCACCCTCTTCAGGTTCTTCGTCATCTTTGGTTTCTTCTCCGGCCTTTTTGCCATCTTTCAGTCCGTGTTTCTTTTCGTAGTTGGTTACTGCGTTCTGTTGAGCGGTTGTGGCTCTGTAATCCCCTACATACTCGATAACTTTCTGAATCGTGAAGTCTTCGACAGCATCTTCGATGTCGTCTTCTGTTTTCACTACTCCGGTCTTCTCCCAATTTTTGGCTATCCCGGTTAAAACTTTCTCATCTACCCCCTCGAATTTCTTTTTGAGTTGGTCTAGAATCTGTTGTTTGAATTTCATAATTTGCAAATTTAACTGTTCAGTTGATACAAAAATAGAATTATTTTTTATAAGTGATTACTAAGTAATCGTTTATTTGCAAAAATAGCCGTTTTAAAGATGCTTCGAGATTAGTTATTTAGAGTTAAATTCAACCGTTTGGTTTAAAATAAAGGTGCAATGATGAGTTATATACACTATAACTACGTACCTTTGAAATGCGGGAAGGATGTACTTCTTGCCTGGTCCAGCTGCTTCTGGAATGCTAAAAATCAAGATTATGACAATAATAGAAAAACAAATATTCTGCGCTGAAGTACTTGGAATGCATGCAGGAGAAGAAGGCTGGGGGGATAATTGTAAATCTGATAAAGAGTTTCTTAGAATGGTTTCTGAATTGAAAGAAGGAGAAGCTACAGAGAAACAGCTTGCTAAAGCTTGGAAAAGCGGTTATAAAATTGCGACACGTAATAGAGCTAAACGTAATAATAAATAATGCCATGACAAAGGTTTGTAAGTTACAGTCTGAATTAGGGCGCGAAGGCGCATATGATTATGTCCTTGAATGCGTGGAGCGTTCTAAGTCAGACCGTAGTAGTATTGTTTATCGTGTTTTTACAAAAGACTATTTAGGCAAAAAGCACAGCGGAGGTTCTTTCACAATCGAATTTAAAGGGAACATCTGGAGTTCATACGAGCGTCTCAACTGGGATTGCTGGAATGCAATAAAGGCTAATGTCTGTAAATGGTTTGGAGTAGATCTGTAATGTTTAACCGGGGTCTAGGTCCCAACTAAAAAAAGTTATAATAATGGCTATAAAAACAAGTAAAATTTACCGCGTGCATTTCAATAATCCAACGCTTATCGAAGGCCAGAAGAACTATTTCTTCGGTTCCCTTGCTGCAATATTTGAAGTCTTTACTTCGGATGAACTGGGAGGCATCACGTTGCGCAAATTGTGGAAGGCAAAAGTTAGCAAAGGGCATTACATATGTGCTAAAGACGTATCTGTTTGGCGCGAGGACCTTTACCATAAAAAGGCTAGATGTAAGGCCTAGATCTGAATATTTTATATTAATCGAAATAAAAAAACGTGTTATGAAAAACATCAAATTAATTCTTAAAAAACAAATCGTTAGGTTCCCGGACAATAGCGGTTTTACTATCGGTGAGATTGCAATAGGTATAATTGCTCTTGTGTTTTGGGTGTTCATCATTTGTGAGGTGGACGCACAATCCGAAAAGTTGAACCATGAGTTTACAACGGAAATAAACGGATAGTCTTTAATCTGAATTTTATAATCAATAAATTTTTAAGTTATGAAAAAGTTAATTTTGTTATCAATGTTATTAACATTGTCAGTTGCTGTATTCTCACAAGTGTCATTCAAACCAAAGGGAGAGTTTGCTTATTATCTAAACAATAAGACCAACGGCCAGAACTTAGGTGTCGCCTCTTATCGTCTTGGCTTTGATCTCAAAGCTTCCTCCTGGAAGTTGTCAGTGGATAACAAGTCCTACCAGAAGGATTATAAAAATGGCATCGTGATTGGCCTTTGGGCGAATGATGTTTCTTATCGTCTGAGCAAATATATCTCAAAGAAATGGTCTATCGGTGTAGAACAACATTTCATTAATACGTTTGGGGTATATTACGATGCAAACGAGAGACCGCTGTATAATATGCAGCAGACTGCTGTTGTCATTAGTTACGGGTATTAATCATGGGATTATTCGGAAGCCCACGATGCCACAAGTGTGGCTGTAAAATGGTAATAATGGAGACTGTTCTTGAGCGTGGATGGGGTTGCCCTAATTGCCTGAAACAATTAAGGATGGAAAAGAAATTAAAAGAATTAGAGAACCAAGTAAAAAATCTATCTAATAAAAACAAACGATGAAAGCATTTAAAGGGAAAGCGATCTATAATCCATCCGGCAAAGCCGGTGAGTATAGTGCATGGGCTTGCAACTTCTTCGTCGGTTGCTCCAACGGATGCAAGTATTGTTATCTGAAGAAAGGAATCGGTGCAAAGGTCTTAGGAGGTAATGCACCGATTCTTAAGAAGTGTTTCAAGGATGAAAAAGACGCTCTGGATATATTTGAGAAGGAAGTGTTGGCTAACGTTGACGAATTGCGTAAACATGGCATATTCTTCACGTTTACAAGCGACCCAATGTTGCCTGAAACTATATCATTGACATTTGATGCCATTGGTATATGTTTTAAACACAATGTTCCCGTAAAGGTTTTAACTAAGCGATCCGATTGGTGGGATATGTGGTATGCTAGATCAAATATGTTTGTTGATAAACAGCATCTTATTGCTTTTGGATTCACATTGACCGGTGCTGATGAATTGGAACCTAATGCAAGTCCGAACATGAATCGCATTTTAGCAATGACAAGGCTCCAGAAGGCCGGGTTTAAGACTTGGGCAAGCATAGAACCTATTGTTGATTTAGATTCCAGCTTTAAGATGATAGTTAGAAGTATGGGCTCTTGCGATCTGTATAAGATTGGCCTTGAAAGCGGCAAAAAGTATGACAAAAAAGAACTATTAGAATTTATTAGTTCTGTCATGCACCTAAATAATGGAGGCAAGCATTTAAAGATATACTTTAAAGACCGCTTGCTTAAAATGGCTAATATTGACCGGTCTTCTTTATTAGAGAACTGCGTTGATCGTGATTACGATATGTTCCAAGATAAATAGATCATATGAAATGCGATAAATGCAAAGGCAGCGGATATATAGATAATAAAAGATACTACAAGCATTCTAGCGTAGAATCTTATGAAATGGGTATAAGCCCTGAAGTGAAGTGCAATAAGTGCGGAGGTTCAGGGTTTATCATAGGCAATATTGACGAAGCTCTGCACGATTTAACCGTATTATTCAATACTGAAACAAATCGTGATAGGAAACGGATATTAAAGCAAGTGATTGAATTGATTAAAAAATAAATAAGGATGGAAAAGTCATATAGAATTGTAGTTGCTGGCAATTTCCATAATTGCCAAATAGCGACTAAGGTTGATTACATAGTAAGTTCATCAAGTAAAAAATATGCCATAGAACAAATTTCTAAACGATACGAAAACGTGTGGAGCATTAATGTTAAATTAATGCTGATAAGAACAATCAAATCAATACTTAAATTTAACCGAAGATGAAAACAATTGAAGAAGCAGCAAAAGAAAGCGCAGAAGCGTATGAAGAGCTAAGGCTTGGTAAGTTGTGCGTAAAGAAGTTTGTGGAGGGTGTAGAATTTGCGCATAAATGGATAGATGTTAAAGATGAGTTGCCAGATGAAAATGAGTTTGTATTATGTAAAATGAAATCAAATGATGCCATTGTTGGTGGGTACATTCAAAGTACAAACGGAAGGCTAGAGGTGTTGACTTTGCCAAATTTTGAATTTGAAGATTGTATGAACTACGAACCGATTTCATGGCGCCCAATCGAATATAAATAATCAAATTGAATAATAGATGAATAAATTATATTTTGAAAGCATAGATGATAATATTTGTCAATCTTTAGATGATTTTATAGGGATGGCAAAGCATGATGGCAAGCAAGAGATTACTTTAATAGAAGCTATACCTGATAAAACTAAAAAATATTGTTGGTGTAATTATGGTGCATGCGTTGAAAGATCAACATGTAATAAGAGAAGCTGTGATTCATACGAAAAGCCACAAAAAGGTAATGTTTGCGCTTGTCGTGGTAAGTTATACACTTATGGTGAATCGGTTACTTTTGATGTTAAAACAGGAAATAAAATATAACTAGGGATGAACAAACAAGAGGCTATTGAAGCCGTTAAGGGAATATTTAATGTGTTACCTTTTGACAAAAGACAAAATAGAAAATCGTTTTTTTCTGAAAAAGATGGCAATGTTACATTCTTTATTGATAAAAATGAACATGAGCGATATGATGTAATTGCTAAACTCCAGGAATATTTTACTGATAAGAATATCGAAGATGGGCAATGCAGAATAGATGGTATAACTATTTTATATACCACTGTACATATTGAAAATCGGAATAACCATGAGTAAATCAATAAAACTAATCAATCCGAAGGGCGAAGTCAAAGAATTCACTAATGTAGAGTTCTTCGGGTTTAAGAATCAGGTTGTAGAAACAAACTCTTTCATATCCTGGGCAAACGCTAATAATGTTTGCGGGACCTATATGCATAATAATGAGAGGAGGCTTAATACCTCTGTGGTAGATAAATTTCTCGAAATGAAAGGCTATAAATGGGAAACGGAATAACAATAAGTCAGAAGGACGATAAAGGCAGAACTGCTTCTTATGAGTTCTGGTTTCACGATAACTTTATCGCAATCCATGCACACGGATTTACTGACAATGAAACGCTGGCCAAGTCTGCAACACGATGCAGGTTTATTTGGGGGTGTTGGTACTTCTGCTTCGAGACGTTTATTCCGAGGTTTGTATTTGGTAAGATAGTCACATCGGAGGAATGCATCGCGAAGTTTGCCAATTGGTATAATGATGCAAAGTAAATAATGTAAAAAGAGCGACCTATCAGGCTGCTCTTTTTGTTATGGTCGCATTGATTTGATAACATGTTCCGTTGAATTGCCGTTCATTATGGCATCTGTGAGCGCCTCATTATTCTGAATAAAGTAAGGTACCGTTCCTTTATTTTGTGATTCAAGAATGCGGTCCATATTGCTTTGTATATAGTTCTTGAAGTTGTCCGGCACATCATTTATCTTTCCTGCCCATGGTGCGCCTTCCTTATGCGCCATTAGTTGAGTTATCGTTGGAAGTATCGTAATGGTCCAGCACCTGCAGTGTGGATGCCATCCGGTGAACATGAACTCAACAGGGTAGATACCCACAAGCTCATCGCACATATCCACAAAGGGTTTCCCATTGATCGTGTGGTTATTGCTCAATCGTATTTCAATCCCAAGGATGAAGTCAAGCCTTATCTGTCTTGCATGGTCTGCAGTTCTATAGGCTGCATTGTTTTCCGTCGTTGCGAGCCGCATTGCGTTTTTGTAGCTGCTTCGATAAATACCAGTTCCCGGGTGATAGTTCTTTGCATTCTTACTGAGAACGATGTTCCCGTGTTTGTCCCTGACTCTCCTGAATAGTTTGTTTGTTCCATCCTTGCCGTTAACGAGGAACTTTCGCAACGTCTTCTGGAGCTGCACTGAACTTTGACCTTCTCCGATTCCTTGGTCTAGCGCCATCTCGAGTTCTCCTTTGAACTGCTCGGTCATTCTCCACACTTTCTCGGATAAGTTCATCCCGGCTATTTTCCTTTTCTGAAAAGCGGCCAGAGCTTCCATGTTATGATGGGAGTACTGTTGCACCTGCGATTGTGATAAAGATGTGTATTGCATAATAGCAGAAACAAGCGCATCGTTCTTATCATTCGCATATACCCATCCTTCTTTCTGGGCTTTCTTGATATTCTCTTCGATAGAGTAGGATAGGTTAGTCATTAACCTATCCACCATCTTCTTTGTCTGCGGGTAGTTTTTGAATGAGAAAGGCTTTTTCGGATCCAAGTCTTTAATTGATGCACCGATCTTGGCTGCTTCTTTAATAGCCGTTTCAAATATAATTGTCAGCTTATCGGCAATCTTCAATTCATTGCGATTCTTATTGTTTTCAAAAGCTGCAAAGTCAATCTTAACCTTGTTTTTCCCTTCTAACTGTCCCATGCTTCAATTATTTATGCTGTTGGCTCATTGAATGCCACATTCATTTTCTGGCTTTCCTGCTGGTCTTCTTCATCTATTTCTTTCATTTGTTCTTCAACATCTTTGATGCCGGCTTCCTCCATCGCTGCTCTTCTTGACTGGATTTGTTTTCCACCTGTCTTCTTAACGATGTTATCTAGTTTCTCTGTCTCGTCTCCAATTGTATACGCAGTTACTACTTGTTTAGCAATGACATCTTCGACGTCTGCTTCTTTGATTTCTGGGAACATCAAAGGGATATAGGCTTTAATGATGTTGAACTCTCGCGATAATGCTTTAATCCAAGAGCCTTTTTCATCCCCAACCTTTAATTTACAATCAACAAAAAGTTGCTTCCTGCTTTCTCCGGACATCGGAGTTGTCTTCATGTTCTCGTACGATAAGTCCGGAAGTTGCAGTGAGGTGAAGAAGTCCTGCCTGATAGTTTGGATGTGGAATTTCAAAGTCTCGATAGCCTGTTCCCATGTGATGTATTGGGCCTTCCCATTCTCTGGGTATTGCTGTACCGTTCGCCATTCATTGTCAGCGTCTTTCTCTTGGCCGACCTTCACATCTTTGTTCGTGAAGATGGCAAAGACTGGTTTGCTGTTCTTCTTAAGGTAGTTTCCGTTCCGGCTTAGCGTCCATTCCATTTCAAAGATATTATCGCTCCTGTCTTCCCATATTGGTGTTGGTCGATAGATATATGTTCCTGGTATCTTTGCCAGCTCAATGGTTTCATCTGTGTCTACTTCATATACTCCTGATGCTCCGGAGTCGGTCCATCTGATATGTCTTTTATCTGTGTATGTATCGAAGTAGTTAATAGTCTTTGTACCTTCTGTCCTGGTATATGCGATGCTCATTGCAATCATATCATCGTACTCATCGAACAACGGATAAAGCGAATCACCATCTTTCGGAGAATACGTTTTGCATTTGAGTTTGTATTTTGATTTATGATCACCATATTTTGTTGGCTTCTCAACCAGATACATAAGCGTGAAGCACTCGCAACTGGAGAATACTTTGTTTCCTCTCTCGATATTCAGAGAATCAATACCTATCTTCTCGTAGATTGATTCTATAACGGCTTTGATGTCTTGTCCCTTCTGGTCTTCTCTCTTAATATTATATTCTCGGTTCACGGGAATGGCAAACATCATTTCGGTCATACGTTTGGTTGCAAGCCTTTGAAGGTCTAATGTAATGCGGCATGCTTTATCTATGCCGGCTCCATTTGGGCGCACCTTATCTAGGTAAGTCTTATCGGTCATTACCGGATGCAACTTGGGGTTGTATTCTTTTTCCAGCGTTCCGGACCATGGGAGTATGGTTATTGTCTTCTTCTTTAGGTCGGCCATGATCTGGGTAGCATCGCGTTCTTCCAGATTTAAAATCTGGTCTATTGCGCTCTTGTCCTGGTTGATTGATTCTGTAGGTGTCATGTTCTTTTCTGTGTTTAATAAACGTCTTGCATTAATTTCTTTAAACTATCTTTATTCGGCTTTCCTTGTCCGAGTATCTCCATTAGGACGACATACCTGATTGCATCTATAGCATGGTTCCAGCAGTCGATCGGTTCATTCAGCCATTTGCCTTCCTTGTCTTGTATGTACGTATAGTTCCTGAATTCCTTCAGCACATTGATGCTGTTCTTCGTTACGTATATGTGATATTCCTGCATCTTCATTATACCAGCCTTGACACTTCCTGGGTACTTCTCGACCGGATAGACATTGATTCCTCCAAGGTATAACTCGTCGATCAATCGGGGATCGGCACTCTCTGAGATAACCGGCTGTTCCGGATTGTTATCTCTCAGCTCTTTGATAATATGCCCTGACAGCATATGTGTCTTGTAGCATATCTCATCGATGTAGATGCTTTGGTCCATTACTCCAACCTCGACTATTGCCGTTGGATCGTTGGTATACCCAAAGTCCATGCCTTTCCATCTGTGTTTAACCTGATAAGGTATCTTATCGATAACCGTAACTTCAGGAAAAACAAGACCTTCAATGACCGCCATTTGCCCAAGGCCGTAAATCTGCCAAAGGCTTTTGTTCTTATGCTGGAGCGATTCGATTTCCTCAATGATCGTCTCTTCAAGGAAAGGGTTATCTTTATATGTTGTCAGGCAGTGGTATGTTTTGGCCTCCTTATTCAGGATTGCATATATCCAGTGGTCCTCTGAGAATGAAGGGTTATAATCGACTATCGCAAATCGCGTAGTACGCATTATCAGCTGTGTCCATTCAAGGTATAATATTTCATTGGCCTCATTGACATATAGGATATCCCTCTTTCTACCTCTAAGCTTCTGCTCCGAGTCGATGGAGAAGAACTCGACTGTCGATCCGTTCGGCATGGTATAGATCATCTCTGTTTTGTTGTAACACTTCTTCTCTTCCCATACGCCCATCTTAAGCATGATCTCTTTAAAATCGACAAAGACGGAACCTTTAAGTGCCGGAAGCGTTGCTCTGACGATTGCTAGTCTTGTTCCGGGGTGTTGCAAACAGTATATAATCAGCCAGATAAGCGTGTTATACGTCTTCGAGCTACGAGCGCTCCCTTGCAATGAAATGATCTTATATCCTTTCTTAACTGCACGGTCTATCTCGGTATATACCTTTGTCGTTTGTATCTTCATTATTCCTCGTCGTCATCCTCTTCACTTTTTTCGATTTGGTCTCGGCTATCTATTACCTCAACCTGGATTGCTTGCACCTGCATGTCCTTTCCATTTGTAGTGAGGTCTAACTTCTTAGCTTTACCATAGTGTCTCTGATAGATGGCATCTACTGTACTGGTCCTGCCATTCTTCATATCAGCAACGATGGCCGTTGCGAGGTTAAGCGCATATATTGGAGCATCCGGATTCTTAGCCATTGCCTCCAGTTCACTCTTCTTTGCGCCGATTAAGAATTGCTCCCAACGTTCGCAGTCCTCCTCGCTCATGCCATTCGGTATAGTCTTATTAAAGACCTTCTTCATGCAATCCTTAAAGGTGTTTCTTTTGCGGCCGACCCTTTCTCTGGGTGGCTGCTTATCAGATGTGAATCTGTTTCCTATTTTGTTCCCTTTATCAAATGGCATTTTAAGTCCTCCTAATGTTGATTAGCATGTTGATTTTCCAACTTCTAAAAAGTTACCTATCAGTTCGGCTGCTCCTCCGGTCAGCTGTTCCCATCTGTTAATGATAACATCTACATACTTTGGATCGAACTCGGACATAAAGCAGTGACGTCCTAATTGTTCGGATGTGATAAGCGTTGATCCGCTTCCTCCGAATGTATCCAGTACGTTCTGTCCTTTCTTGCTGCTATTCTTCATAATCCTTGCCAGCAGTTTAATCGGCTTCATTGTTGGATGCTCTGCGTTCCTTGCTGGTTTGTTCTCTTCGATGATGGTTGTTGGTACGTCTCCCTGAAGCATATCTTTTATCATAGATTTAAGTTCGGCCTTGCTTAGTTTGTCTAGGTCCACTTTATCTTCTATGACTGTGGTCTGGCTTCTATCATCGATAAAGTAGTGAGCAGCTCCGTCCTTCCATCCGTATAAGCATGGTTCGTGTTTCCATTGGTAATCTTGCCTTCCGAGTACAAGGCTATTCTTGTTCCAGATAAGGCATTGCCTTACTTTCCATCCTGCTTCCTGGGATGCTGCTCTGAAATTATAGCCTTCAGAATCTGCATGCCAAATGTAGAAAGCGGCTCCTGGCTTCATCGCCATGTTAGATGCTTCGAAGGCATCAATCAGGAACTGTTTAAAGTTCGAGTCGCTCATGTTATCGTTCTGAATCTTTTTGCCGTTGCTAGCTTCGTAGTTGACATTGTAGGGTGGATCGGTAATAAGCAAGTCGACCGCTTCTCCACCCATAAGAGCTGCGATATGTTCTTTTTTCGTCGAGTCACCGCATATGAGGCGATGGTTGCCTAACTGGTAGATATCTCCGAGCTTGGATTTTGGTTCGCCAACAGCGGCCAGCCCATCTTCTACATCATAGTTGTCTTCTTCTGCTTCTTCATCTTCAGGTGTAAGGTCGATGTCAATATCTACACCCCATTCACTTAGTTGGGCGATATCTCCCCATTGACCATTGGCCAGTGCATCAAAGTCCCATTCTCCATTCTGGACGTTATCTCTTATCACGAGTTCTTTCTCGCGTTCTTCGGTTAATCCTTCAATGAGGAATGTAGGTACCTGCTTCATGCCGATACTCTTTGCTGCTTCATACCTTTGATTGCCGGCAATGATAATAAGCTCACCTGTACGATCGCTCAATATGATTGGTCGCGCTTCGAAGTAATCTTTATTATCGCGTATACTTTGGCACAGTATTTTAAACTGAGAGTCCCGGATAATTCTTGGATTACCCGGGAGCTTTTTAAGTTCACTCAAATTTCTAACTTGATATCCCATTGCTTTGTCGTGTTTGCGTATATATGCGTCTAATGATGGATTCGAACCACCGGCCTATGCGTTAACAGCGCATTGCTCTACCAACTGAGCTAATTAGACAATCTCGGAGAAAGTTCCGGACTTGTACTTCATCCAGAATATCAATGCCAAGCGATCAGCCTCGGAATTAATAACTTTACTTTCTCCTTCTCATTAAAGTTTGAGCTCATAGAAGGAATCGAACCTTCAACCTTCACTTTACAAGAGTGCTGCTCTACCGATTGAGCTATACAAGCGATTAAATCAGAACGGTGTGCTCATTGATGGATTCCACGCTCCACCTGATGATACACTTGGGCTTCGTTTCTTTGCCTGTGTAGTTCCTTTGATTGTTGAACCTCCGCTTCCTTTTTCACTTCCTGATGCTGCCATGATTATTTAAAGTTTTTAGTGGTTATTAAATTCCATACTGTTTTGCCTCGTATGGGTTTATTAATTGTTTTATATCTATCCAGTATCTTGTCCTGGAACTCTTCGTAAAAGCGATATAGCTCTTCGTTCTCTTCGATAGTAAACTGTTCTATGTTATCGCTGGACCGAAGGTTCGCGCTTCCATGAATGACTATGTATTTCCCTCCGAGCGTTTCAAATATGCAGGTCTTTGTATGGCTCCCTGCTACGGCAAGTTGGAACTTGTTATCAATATCCAGTTCTTTATACATGTATGGCACAAGACTTCTGCGCTCGTTTGCATAGAAATAAATAGAAATGATCATGTCTAACTTATCGACGAAGTTCCCGATTAAAAGGTTCTGAAGGCTATCTATATTCTCTTGCGATAGCGACAGCGTGGATATGACCATTCTTTTGCATTTGATATTATGAATGCGGACATATGCTTCGATGAAGTCACCAAAAATAAAACTTCCGGATATCAGGACATTTGTTCTTTCTCCTTTGGCTAGTTTAAGAGCCTGGGCAAGCTTGAGAGCATTATCATACATGATGTTCTCTTGCTTGATAGACTCGTATATCTTCGGTTTCATGTATCGCGTGTCTTCTTCAGCGATGCTATCTTGCATATCGAAGTCGGCGGCATTGAATTCAGGAAGTTCAAAATCCGGCATATCAAATGAATCTTTATTCCCTGCTTGTGTCATTTCAACTAAACGGTTTAATCTTTATACGCAAAAATAGCTAAAAGATTATATAATAATCACTTTTGGCATGTATATTTTACTTTTTGGTTGATTTTGAGGCTCTAATAACCGTTTTAACGATTCTAGATTGTGGCTTTATCCAGATGGGTAATCCAGCGAATACCCATGCTATTAAAGCAGCGTCTCTTTCTTCCTGGTTGGACCTCTTAGCTGCGATTCCAGTAATCTCTTTTAATTCGTCGTGAGTGATCTTGCCATCCTTACCCTTCCAGCATTTCTTAAGCGGCCTTAATTCTTGCACTTCAAATCCGATATGTCTTGCCATGTCTACGATATCATGTCCTACCTGTTGATTTCTTCCGACGCTCACTCCTTTAGCTGCAGCAAGTCTGGTACTATCTCTAAATCCAAGATGGTAGTTCCCTTGGTTGAGCCATCCGGCTTCTACAACGACGATAACCTTCTGTTCTTTATCGACAAATGTTTCCTTTATGAGTTTTAAGTATTCGACTGTTTCAACAAAATTCAGCACTGTCGCTGCCAGTTTTTTTTCTTGTTTAATCAAGTGAGCGACTCCGTTTTTTTCGACGTCCGGATCAATAGCGATAATGTGTTCGTATATCATAATCATTCAAATTGAATTTCTTTTTCATAAACTTTAGCCGTAATGTATTCAACGTTGCATCCTTTTGATTCCTTCCACTTCCTGGTAAAGTATGCGCCCTCGCAGTTATCGATAAGATGCTCTATATCTTTACCCATATAGTGACCTATCGTGGCATTATGCGGAGAATCTTTCGTAATTTCAAGAGGGGAGACCGGTATATCTCCCTTCGCGATGATTGCTAATTTAGCTCTCTTGATATTCTTATCGATCTCCTCTAATGGCAGGCCAGTAATTGGCGTACTTATGTATATCCTTCTTGGCTCGCTCATCTGACTCTTTTATTTTTCAGGGTTTTTAAAAGCTTCTTCTGTCTCTTGGATATGTACTTTTTAACAGCTGCTTTCATAAGCTGATTAATGTCTATCCGAACCGTATATGTGATTGGTCCTGATTTTAGGGCCTTTAATCTTTTGTCACTTTTCTCCAGCTCTTCATCAATGTTTCTTTCCATAATGTCCATATGGGATTTAATCCATTTACTTGTTTTCCAATTTTCAAAGCTGATTAAAATAGCAGCTGTAAGGATTGCCATGTTTGTGATTAAGTATGTCATATTTTAAATTTTGGTTTTATTATCTTTATCTTTCTCTGGTTTAACAACTTCGTGTGTTTTTCTATAATAGCAACTAATTTTTCGCACCAAGCAATTCTGAACCGGAACAACTGAGTATTCGCATAAGAAAAGACCAGCATATTCAGTTTTCTTGCTGAACGGACATGTCTCGCAATTCGTTGGAGGCTCCCATATTATTTTCTTGCTCTGATATACCGGTGCGATGTTCTTTTTAGCCATGCTATTCTTTATTTTCTTCAACAGGTCTCATATAGCTTCTCTTGGAAGCGTGAGCATATTCCAAGTAAGCGCGAGCATTGTATCTAAGATCAACATTGAAAATCTGGCATATCCCTTGCATGTGGAATACGGCCACTCTGGTTGTTATTAATGTCGATTCGTTATAGTTTGTCAGCACCTGTATAAGCGCTGTCATGTAATCCTGAAGCGTAGACGCATTCTTGTAATCTTTCTCCTCATACGGTCGGCATTTTAGGAAGTAATCAATTTCATTCTGTCCGGCTACAGCGAGAATGTGTACAAAGACTTCGGCTAGAACCTCATCGATCGTGTTCTGCGCAGCAAAACCGTATGAGAGGGCTTTCACTTGTTCCTCTGAAAGTTTATCTTTTTTATTCTCCTGGTCTTTCAGATAGTGAGCTGCTACTTCTGCAGTCATTTTACGAATGCCGAATCTTTCACGGCCTGACATGGCCAATGCGAATGCTTTACTTAATCCGTCGATGATGAGCATTGTCATTGAGTATATGTCGTTATAGCGTTCAAATAAACGGCTTTCTCTAGCGTATAAATTTACCATCTGTGTAAGTTGCATTAACTCCTGGTTATCCATCGGTTTCTTTGCACTGTCATTCTCTTGAATGTCTTCTGGGTACTGTTTCATGAATTATTTATTTTTATGCCTGTCAGTAACAGGCTTATAAGTTTTTTTTGTTCGTAAGGCAATAAATCTTTTTTGTATAGCATCAAAATGATGTTCGAGAAGATATATCCTATACGCGGCTGTTTGCTCACGTTTTTTAAGGATATCAATGCCTGAAGGGATATCTTTACCATCCCATCCACCTTCAATGAGTTGTTTTGCTGTTTTATCCAATCTTTCCTGATGAAATGCGCGATTCATTTTGGTCTCCTTTCTTCGAAGTATTTTCCGATGATTATTGGTTAATGGTATCTTGTTCTTGTCCTTCTTCTTCAATTTCATCTACAGCAAGCGGTTTCCAGTCACTCGGAATATTTGCAAATTTTCTGAATGAAGCATCGAACTTCTCGAGGTCCTTGGCCCATTCGTTAACTGTATCTTGGTTCGTGATCATGCTGCAGAATGTTTTGTAATAGCAATCAAGCGCAAATGTTACTTTGTTCTGGGCTTGTTTTAAGTCTCCAATTTTAAGATTACTTTCATCGAGAACATCGTCAACTTCTCCGAGAATAAATCCTACCTCGCTATTGAGTAGATATGCGGCTGATAACAATTGGCATGTTCTGTCTATAATTCCTCTTTTTTTTGCAGTTTCGATTGCTGCTTTCTTCGGTTTCATCATTTGTTTTTTAAATTTTAAAAGTTTGTTTTTTATTTGTTTCTGATGTTATAATCACATAGATATTTGCCTATATCGTTCTCTGCAACATTATGAGTAGGAGGTTCAGGTCCATAAATAACCTTTAAAGCGTCCTCATTTCCTCGCCATGCTTCCCACCATACGTTTGGGGTGTAGTTACTAGGGATTGATGGGAAAAGCTCGCAAAACGCTTTAAAATCGTTTTTCGCTTTTTCATTAAGTCCGTGAATTGAATTAGCCCCTGCAACGTAACTAACTGCTGCATCATCGATTTTTATAAACCCTTTTTCTTTCTGAATCTCCACTCTTTCTTTCTCGTTCTGTTCAATCGATGTATTTCTTTCTTTCAAAAATGTTCTAGCGGCTGTCATAACCTGCTGAATGTTCAGCGTCTGGCCCCATACTATCTGGCCGTACTTTCCGGTCTTGCATCCTCTGAAGAAAAAAGATATCTCACTAAGGTTTAAAAAGTAATATTCAGTGGCAATAAGAAGCGATGTGTCGATAAACTGGTATGCCGTTAATTCTCTATCTGCATTTTTGCAAAGGCTTAGAAGATGCTCTGATATCAAGCTTACAGCCGTATCGTTTCCAAAGACCACTGAAACATCGGCAATGGTGGGTATCTTTTTGTTTGCAGCAATCAAACATAAATCTGTTACTGCATTCAATTGGGAAATTGCGCCTCCCCACATCTCAACCAATTGTGACGCTGTTAATGAGTTCTTTAAGTCCGTTTGTTTCTGCGTTAGTTCTTTCGAGTGCTGCCTTGCCTGCGACTGAACTACCATCGCTGGCGATAGGAGTGTGTTTTGTATTTCCATGGAATGGTTCTTTTTTAAACCAGGTTGCTAGTCTCTTTCCAAGTTCCCAGGTTGTTTGTTTTTCAAATCTCATTTTGCGTTCTGTCCGATCAAGTTCTGACCAATAATCAAAAAAGGATCTGATCATGTCCTTAGAATATTTTTCAGTAAATGGGACAAGAGAATTATAAAAGTTATCTCTTCTTGAGAGCGCGGCAGCTTTAGCTGCAACTATATCTTTTTCTATATTACTTTTATTTACTTTACTTTTATTTACTTTACTTTGCGGTGTTTCTGTGACAGAAACTTCCGTTTGAACGGTACTTTTAATATCAAATTTACCGTTATTGCGGCTTTGACGCTCTGCATATTCCTTTGCTTTTGCCCTTTTTTCATAGATCGGAGCAAGTCTTTCTTTAAGTTTTGCAGAAAAAATAAGATTGTTTTCGTGTATTAGTAGTCCCAATAAGTAGCAGTAATTCAGCACGTCCTTTATTTCTGTTACAGAAACTCCGAAGTCTCCGGATATTAGTTCTATTGTTATCTCATCATCCGGCATAACATTGTCGCTACAAGACGTTAAATATTCAAGCATCATACACCATACGGTATATCCAGTAACTCCGAATTTATTTCTAACAGCTTTTATTTTAATGTCATTTCTCATATCTGAATCATGTGAGAAATAATCTGCATTATTTTTTTGAGGCCTTGCCATTTTACGTCCTCCGTTTTTTTAATTCAAATCCTGCTTTATCGTTTGACATAATTCTATTATTAAACCGTTTGGTTTATTTTAAAAAAACGATTGCCCTTTATTTCCGGAAGAACAATGCAGGTTCTAGCGTACTTTAAAGGGCAATTATAATATTTTGGTCAGGCTGCATTCCTGGTGTTTTCAATTCGGTATGGCAAATATAAATAATGATTATGATATAATCACTTAATTTGCAAAAAAAATTCAACCGAACAGTTTATTTATTAACACGTTAACCATATACCCTGCAATTTCAATTTAAAATGGGAGATCATCGTTGGGTGGATTCTCAAACATATTTGTGGGTGGAGTGGGCTGTGAATCCTTTTGAGTAGGAGGTTGTTGTTGGGTGTGTCTCTCATAGTTATGGACGTTGCGTTGCACAACCTTGTATGCGCGAATGTCATTAAACCACTTTCCATTCCATTCTCGGCAATCTATATCAAAGCTTACATCTAAATCCTGTCCGAGTTGTATGCCGCATTGATCTATTTTATCTCCCCAGAGTGAAAAGCAGCATTTTTTCGGATATTGATCCGATGTTTCAATGACATATTCCTGCTTCTTCCATTCGGTACCATTCCTCCCTGCTCCACTTTGAACAGGAAGGACATCTATTATTTTTCCGCTTATCTCCATTTGTCTAATTCTTTTTGTATTTAAGCAGTCTTCCAAATGTAGATTCTTTCTGATTAATTCCGTCTGAATCAATTGCATTGACTGCTATGATTCCGATATCCCTCTTTTCGAACTTCACTTTAATCTCTCCATTAAAGTCTATCTCAAAAGATTTCTGTTCGAGAATCGAGCTTTCTATTTCCTTTGAGTATCCTTCGAACTCGACTGTTACAACTCCTTCTTTTTGCTCTCCTTCGGAAGCATAAGGATATACATCCATGATTGCCGTCTCTGTTACCGAAGCGATAACGTAGTCGGCCATGGTCCCTTTCATTCCTTCATCCAGATTTTTAATGGCTTCGCGAAGGTCTCCAGCTTGTACCAGTACATAAGTTGAAATTTTCTTTTCCGCACCACTTTTCTCATCAAGTGTGATGAATTGTAACTTGCATTTAAACCAGCGGTCGCCTGTTGCATCTTCAAAAAGTTCACTATAATTGGCGCGTTTAATGTCCGACACGGTAAATTCACCGGAAATGAAAGGAGTTATCTCTTCAATAATTCGAGCTTCGGCTTCTGTAAAACTTAAGGCATCAACCAAATATGGCTCAGTAACCTTCTTATTCATTCCATTCTCCATGACCTTGTCATAGCGAATCTTGCATTCAAACCAAGTATGCATCATTGTATTAAAATTTATACGTTCTTTGTATTGGGTAATAAATAATCAATCCATAAGTTAATGAAAGATTCTCCTCCTAAAAAGTCGGAGACGGTTTCGCTTTTGGAAGCAAGGGCACCGCCGTAGTACGGGGACGAATACGACACACCGGAGTTCGAGCACAAGGGCGACAAACCGTCACCGGAACCGTCAATCGCGTTCCCAAGACCAGCGGGGATTTTTTTAATTTCAAACCATGGGAACCATTTATACTCTTTGAAGTTTAACCAGTTAGGGAGCCATCCTTCATTCAAAGCTTTAACAATGGTTTTTAATTTAATAAACGCTATTTCATCTCGTTGCAAGTTACCCCAGTCAGTTGTTGGCTGGATATTTAGTTCAAAGCATGCGTCTTCATAGCATTTCACCCTATCGAATATAGATGCTGGTTTAATAGCTTCTAGTCCGAATAATCCTTCTAGCACTTTTTGCGTGTTCTCGTTGGCATCTTTATAAGCTGCTCTTAATTTCTGTTCACTAATTTCTAACATAATTATATATTTTAAAATCTGTTTTTTCCTATTTCTATTTCCATGCCTGGGGTAGCTATGTATGTAATTATACCTGTTGCCTCTTGCATTGTATCTCTGAACTCTTTCTGGTCGCTGTTGCTCTCTGATAAGTGTATCAGAATGATTCTTTCGACTTTAGAAATGTCCGTTTGGGCCTTTATGAATTTAATGGTCTTCTCTAAGCTCATGTGCGATTCTCTTATTCTCCTGGCTAATCCGGGGTGAAGGTGTCCGCTTTGTTCGTTCTCTTGCATCTTCCTTTCTCCATAGTCGGCCTCGATCATAACGGTTCCTGCATCGGTAAATGTGTAAGGTATATGATCGGTATCTGTTGCGAATAAAAGAGGCATTTTCAGCTCATCATGCAATATCAAGAATCCGCTACATGGCACGTCATGGAATAGCTCAAAAGGTTTAAAAGTGAATTTCCCGAGTCCTTCAGCAAGCATTTTTTTAGGGTTAATCATCTTAGTGCTCCATTTATATTGGTCTAATGATTGGATTACTTTCTGGCTTGTAGAATCGTTAATCACGCATTTAATTCCCTTCTGTAGGTAATCCTTAATCCTTCCCATGTGATCTCCATGTTCGTGGCTGATAAGGCATCCTTCTATTTGATCAGGATTGTATATCCGTAAAAGCTCGGCGGCTGGTACTCCTGCTTCTAGGAGGAGTACTTTACCGTCTTGTGCTTGTATGGCATATCCGTTTCCTTTACTTGATGATCCGAATATTCTTAGTTTCATTTCTTACCGAATAAGTCAGCAGGATTTTTTGGAGCATCATCTTGATGCTGTTCTTGGTTCTCTTGTAATGATGGGTTATCCTGAGGTTGCTCCTCTGGGCTATTTCCCTGGTTAACCTCTGCAGCACTTAAGTTGATTATTGGAGCTTCTGTTTGACGCTCTGGTTTAATCTCCACAAAGTCTGCATCTTGAACGTCTCTAACTTCTTCGCTGGTGTTAAGTCCCATTGCAAGTCCTGGTTCATAAACATTCACCCACCATGCGGCGCTACGGTATCTTAGCATCTGGTCTGTCATGCTTGTCCATTTACTGCCTTTCTTCAGGTACCATCCTTGCTCGATGGCCATCTTGACTGTGATTGGAGTACCGACGATCTTTTTCCCGTCTCGCTTTCTTATCGCGTAAGCTGTGCATTTAATATTGGGGATGTTCTTTCCATCGAATATCTCTTCAGTGGTAATTGAGCGATTTTGTGCTTGGTTCCATGTCTTGAGCAAGTATTTAACTTGTCCACATTTTCCTAGGTCTTCAAAGTCCCATTCGATGTTATCGTACTTTCCGCATCCGTTGACAAGTCCGATTAAGAACTTGCTGCTAAAAGATGGTCGGCCTTCGATAACGTCTAGGTTCTGCATGAGCATTAATGGGTTTGAGTCCATCCTATCTGCCATATCCAATGCAATGATGCAGTTCCCGACGGCTGTTTGTCCCTGGTATGACTTTGGGACAATCGTACTGTTCGTATACACTATTGCTCTTCTTTGTTGCAACTCAAATTTCTTTAAGTTCTGTCCCATACTTGTTTCCCAGAACTTGTCGTTTGGGTTAAAAACTAATGCTGCGGCTGCAGGTTCTTTCTGCTGTTGTTGCTGCGGTACCTGGTTGTTTGCTTCCATGATTCTCGTTTTAAAAGTTTATTTAATAATTTCTACCGTTAGGGGAGTTCCCTTCGGCGCTACGTAATTCTTGATAATTTGTCCCTCCATCGGGATAGTCTCATTAACCGATTCGCTTCCGTCTATGAATGTCGGTACGCTGATTCCTTCGTACTTGCTGATCACGTTGCAAATGTCAAGGCCGATGTTAATTAAAGCTCCAGTGTTAGTGCTCTTGCTTACTCCGCTGACATATTCAGGCTTGCAGCAATCTTTCCAGCTTCCATTCTTGTATTGTTCGAACATCACCCAGTTGGTTACCTGGAAGAGCTTGTTGACTCTTTCTGTTGCGTCCTCAATGGTTGCTCGGTTTATTTCATTTCCTATGAACTCGGCATTGTCAAGGTCCGTGAGCTGTTGCCCTAGCTTCTTAGCATTTTCTCTAAGCTTGGATATCTCATTTTCTGTTTCCTGGATTCTCTTTTTATCGGTTAGTTGTTGAACAATCAATGTAAGCTGGTCCTGTAATTCAGATTTTTGTTTTTTAAGCTCTCCTGTTTCAGTAGTCGTTTCGGCATTGAAGTTGTCTATCTCTTCAGTCTTTTGAGAAACAAATCTCATTTTTTCTGCCTTCTCGTTTTTCAACTCTCTAATTCCCTGAATGGTATCTTCCTCAATGACTGTGTCTGATTTTATAATCGGTGTATTTGACAATTGAGCCTGCAGGATATCTATCTCTTTTTGAAGGTTTATAACCTTATTGGTGATTGCCTCCTCGTTTTCTTTGCTTAAGTCAAATTCGGCCTGTTTAGCTTTTCCTTCTGTTAAGATAGAATCAAGGTTCTTTGCTTTATTAGCGTTAAAATCTCGTTCCGCTTTCTCTCTATTGTCTGCTATTTGGTCTTTCATAGCTTGGTCCACACACTCATGTCCTTGTAGTAGCGGGCACATCGGACGTTCAGCGTTGAATACAAAAGTTTCCTTTTGCTTTTCTCCGTACTTTTTAAAGAGGTCTTCTAGTTCTCCATTAAGCCTTGTGCGCTTAATATTAAAGCTCTCTCGTGAAAGTTCTAATGATTTAATCTCACCGGTCTTGGAATTGATAGACTTTAGAAGGTCCTCTCTGTCTTTATTTTGAAGCCTTGTATTTTCTTCTATTCTTCTTCGTTCGGTGTCCTTCTTGTCATTTATCTCGTTGTGGATGGCACTTATTCTTTGGACCGCTTTATCTTTCTCTTCAATGATTGCTCGCTTTTTGGCTAGGTTGCTGTCATATTGAGAGGCCGCAGATTGAAGGCTTGAGTCAATGTCAGAAATTCTTTTTCTTAAAGTGGCTTGTTTTTCTTCTAGCTCGGCCCAATTTCGAGCAGCAGGTTTAAGCTTTTCTATAGCGTCAATGGCTGGCTGTATTTTATCGATCTCTTTTTTTAGCCTTGATTTTTCGGCTAACGTTTGGTTCCTCCAATCTTCATAGTCTTTACCTTGAAGGCTTTTAATCCATTCGTTCCATCCTGCGTTTCCTTCTGCGATTTCTTGCATGGTTCTGACTCCTCCCATTTTGCAAAGAAGATCGCGTTGATCCGCAGGTTTCATACTTAAGAAATAAGAAGCGTTTGTCATCATTCTGAAGTGTGACTCCGGAGCGATCGCTTTCTCTATTCTGTCGCTATATTCTCCTGCTTGTATAGGAGCATCGTTCCAGAAGTAATGCGTCTCGTCACCTTTATACGTATCCGTTTTCTGTATCCAGATTTCATGAAGTACTCGCTTTAAATTTACGCTTTCAGGAGGTTTGTCGTCGTGGAAGATTCTAAAGAAACCTTCTACTTCAACATCGGCTTTGTCTAGCTTCTGTCCGTTCTCGATGTGTTTAATATCAAAGTCTGAACGGTTATAAGCGTCTTTGCCAAATAGGAGCCAGGACATGGCGCTGTAAATGGTTGTTTTACCTTGTCCGTTACCTCCCTTTACAATGGTAAGTTCAGGCCCGAACTCAACTTCAAATTCGTTTCTGAAGCATCCGAAGTTTCGGATAATAAGTTTTTGCAATTCTAATCTTTTCATATATTTTGTTTTAAAAAAATTTGTTTTCAATTTAAAACCGAGCGGCCTTCGCAGGAGACTCGGCTTTTGGTTAGGTTAAACATTTATAGTCCTGTTGCCGACCAGTATCTTATGATTTCTCGTCCTGCATAAAATGGTCGGCCAGTCATTTTTCTGAATCCTCGCCGTATTAAACCGGCTTGTTCGTGATTTCTAAGCGTAGAGCGGCTTATTTCTAGCATTTGGCATGTTTCCTTGACGCTGTATCGTCCTTCAATATTTACATGTGGTTTCTCTGCAGTCATTTTAATCTTGAAATTTTTTGTTATCAATTATTTTAAGTCCATTGCCGGTATACGCTAGCATAACTATGGCAATTAACAGTAGAATTATATTCCCGGTTGCTGCAGCTATTAAAGTAGCTACTAAAGCTGCAATAAAATGCTTGAACTTCTTTTGCTCATTTTTAGTTAATTGAGCAAATGGTGCTTTCAGTTCTTCGATTAAAAGTCTTAGCGTTTTCATACCGTTTGGTTTAAGTTTCTTTTCTTCTCAACTCTTCTAAGTATGGAGATAATTGTCGAATTTGACTTAATTTTATGCTCCTTCATCAGAATGTTATAAACACGATTGTTATTTGCACCTGGCTGTTTACGCAGCTCATGGAATTCCTCGTAGACTTTGTCGTCTCTTTTGTCTCTCTCGATTTCCTTCTCTGTTCTTAAATCTTTAAAATCTTTCATTTTTGGGTATATATTTTAAAAAATTAACTATTCGGTTGATGTTTTAGTAGCTTTTTTAGTACCTTTGTTAAGTGCTTTTTAAGTATGTATGCAAATGTAAGTATTAAACTTAAACGGTGCAAGTATTTTGTTTATTATTTCACGTATTATACTTAAATTTTTGAACCATGAACGATTCTGAAAGGCTTAAATTTGTAATTGATGGCTCTGGTTTGTCTGTACGTGCATTTGCAAAGTACATAGGTGTTTCAACTCCCCAGAATCTATATGATGTATTAAAGGGAAAACACGCTATATCTAAAAAACTGGCTGAAGCTATTAACGTAAAATACTTGAATGCAAGTATTTCCTGGTTATTAACTGGAATCGGAGATAATCCGGAGGTTGAAAATGTAAGTAATATTTCGGCTATTATTGATGAATGCCAGAATGATAATATAGTAATGTCTCGGGATGTATTTGAACTCCTTAAAAGTCAGAGCGAAACTATTACATCGCAACAGAAGACAATTGAATCTCTGGCGATATCAAATGAAAAAGTCGTTTCATATCTCAAAGAAAAAGAAGATAATAAATCTAATATATAAAATCATGAAAACGAACCTATTAGTTATAGTCGGCTTGCTGCTATTATGCAGTCCATCCAATGCTCAGCAAACAAAAACAGTAAAGGCAAAAACCCTTATTAGGTCTTATTTAAAGAAAACGCTTAATGATCCATCTTCTTATGCTCCGGTATCTTTTTCCAAATTGGATAGCGCTGTTACAAAATTTGATGATTCTGAAATCTATATATCAGATATGAAATATTTGAAGGAGGCAGAGGATGAGGTCGGCATTGGAGAAATAAAAATGACGGCTGATATACCTCTTATAATTAAGAAGTTCAAAGACGATCCGATTCCTAATAATGAGGAGGCCCGTTCAAAGCGTGAAGATGTAATAATAGCACTAGACAATTATAGGATACGAAAACAAATGCTTCTAAATGACTACAAAGAATTTAAGCCAATATTTGAAGGTTGGAAGATGCACCACATATTTCGTGCAAAAAATCAATACGGAGCTTTGTCGTTAATTGAATGTGACTATTATTTTGATTCTAATATGACAACAATAATTAATTCTAAACAAACAAAATAATGAGTATACCTGAACGACTCCTCCTAATCATCGACTATAAAACGTCGGGGCATCATAGGGAATTCGCTCACTTAATGGGTTGGTCTGACCAGTATTTATCTAAGCTTGTGAAGGGAGGAAATTTTGGCCTCTCTCCGGTTATGGCCATCTTAGAAAAATTCCCTGAAATATCTGCTCGTTGGTTCATCTTTGGAACTGGAGAAATGATTCAAAGCAAAGGACCCAAGATTTCCGACCTGTCAGCTTCTGAACTAGCAAGGCTTATTATTTCAGCCGAGGATAATGCTGCCGAGAATAAAAATGGTTTATCATCAAAAAAAGAATAATGATATGCAAAATATCGAGAGTCAAAAAATTGTTTGCCGTTTCTTCGAAGCGCTTTCAAGACTTAAATCTGAAAAGGTTATAAGGGGTAAGGGGACATTTACTAACAGATACGGTATAAATAGATGGAACTTAAACTCTTTGCAAAAAGAGCCCTCTCGTGATATCATACAACTATCCTGGTTGGAATATTTGGTTAAAGATTACGGTGTTTCTGCTCGTTGGTTACTAACTGGAGATGGTGATTTTTATGACTGACAATGTGTCTGGTTTATCTATATTTGTGCAAATAACGTGCAACTGGTAAATCTGCAAAAATTAAACGACTGTATATCAGCTTATTGTAAAATGTCAGCACCTGCTTTGGGAGCAGGGGGTCGTGGGTTCGAATCCCGCTACCCCGACAATCAAAAGACCTTTAATCAGATTTAGTAGTTTGATTTTAGGTCTTTTTTTATATACCCATCTTTCCTAAAATTAAACAGAAATAATATTAGAGCTTAAGCTGGCTCAGCCATATTCTTGGGGAATAATTTAAAATCATTATTTCTGCATCTTGAAAAAAGAAAAAAGACAATCTAGTCCCATAGAGATTGGTGAATAATTTTATTTTATTCACCAATAAATAAAAACCATTCGCCAATAAATAAAAATCATTGGAGAATAAATCTGAATAATTGACCAATGATTTTTTCAAAAAGGCTATTAGAAATATATATGCCGAATAATTTCTTTGAAAGTCTCAAGTTGTATTGAAGAATAAGCCTTGATGTTTTCAAAAAGCGTGAAGACATTTAAAGCCTGCCTGCAAGGATTGTTAAATCCATAATCTATAGTCGAAAAGGGATAGCGATATTTTTTTTGAAAAATATTTCCAATGATAATTACCAGATAATCAGTAGAAAGAGGCTTTCGTTAATTTCTTAATATAAAATAAATGCTAGAAAAGCTTGCATTATTCAGATAAACCCTCTATCTTTGCATCGCTTTTGAAAGGAAACACTTACAAAAGTTATCGGGGTGTAGCGCAGTCCGGTTAGCGCACCTGCTTTGGGAGCAGGGGGTCGTGGGTTCGAATCCCGCTACCCCGACGATAGAAAGGTAGTTACAGTTTTGTAGCTACCTTTCTTTTTTTTTATATCTAAGATAATTCCTGCTAAACATAGATTAATTAAGATTTTTATATAATTTTGCATCCAATATACAAAAACAGAAAAATCAAATAAAAAGAATATGTTTAGAACGCATACTTGTGGGGAACTTCGGATCTCCGACGAAAAAAAAGTGGTAACACTTTCGGGATGGGTGCAGCGTACCAGAAAAATGGGCGGAATGACATTTGTTGACCTTCGTGATCGTTACGGAATTACCCAACTTGTCTTTAATGATGCAATTAATGCTGAGTTATGTGAAGCAGCAAACAAACTAGGACGTGAATTTGTAATACAGGTTACTGGCGAAGTAAACGAGCGTTCCAATAAGAATGCAAATCTTCCTACAGGTGATATCGAACTGATTGTTTCGGAACTTAATATTCTTAACACAGCAGCTACACCTCCTTTCACAATAGAAGATAATTCAGACGGTGGTGATGATATTCGCATGAAGTATCGCTATCTTGACCTTCGTCGTAACAATGTTAGATCAAACCTTGAACTTCGCCATAAGATGACTATTGAGGTACGCAGCTATCTTGATAAACTGGGATTCTTAGAAGTTGAAACTCCTATACTTATTGGTTCTACTCCAGAAGGAGCACGCGACTTCGTGGTTCCTTCACGTATGAATCCAGGACAATTTTATGCACTTCCTCAATCACCACAGCTTTTCAAACAGCTGTTGATGGTATCAGGATTTGATCGTTATTTCCAAATCGCTAAATGTTTCCGTGACGAAGACCTTCGTGCCGACCGTCAGCCGGAATTTACTCAGATTGACTGCGAGATGAGTTTCGTGGAACAGGAAGATGTTATTTCTATCTTTGAAGGAATGGCGAAACACCTTTTCAAAGTTATCCGTAACGTTGAGATTAAAGAAGCATTTCCACGCATGACATGGCATGAAGCTATGAAGTTGTACGGAAGTGATAAACCTGATATCCGCTTTGGAATGAAGTTTATAGAATTAATGGATGTTCTTAAAGGTAAAGGCTTCTCAGTATTTGATGATGCAGCTTACGTAGGCGGTATTTGTGCCGAAGGTGCTGCTTCTTATACCCGTAAACAGTTAGATGGTCTCACAGAATTTGTTAAACGTCCACAGATTGGAGCGAAGGGAATGGTTTATGCTCGTGTGGAAGCTGACGGAAACGTAAAATCCAGCGTAGATAAATTCTATACACAAGAAACATTGCAAGAGCTTAAAGCTGCATTTGGTGCTAAACCGGGCGACTTAATACTAATCCTTTCGGGTGATGATGCAATGAAGACACGTAAGCAACTTTGCGAACTCCGTCTGGAAATGGGTAATCAATTAGGATTAAGAGACAAAAATACTTTCGCATGCCTTTGGGTTATTGACTTCCCTCTGTTTGAGTGGGACGAAGAAAGCCAACGTTTTATGGCTATGCACCATCCATTTACTTCTCCGAAACTGGAAGATGTTCCTTTCCTTGACACTGATCCAGGTAAAGTTCGAGCAAATGCTTACGATATGGTTATTAACGGCGTAGAAGTAGGAGGTGGTTCTATTCGTATTCACGATAGTGAGTTGCAGAACAAAATGTTTAAGCTGTTAGGATTTACTGAAGAGAGAGCACAAGAGCAGTTTGGTTTCTTAATGGATGCATTTAAATATGGCGCGCCTCCTCACGGTGGTTTGGCCTATGGACTGGATCGTTGGGTATCTCTTTTCGCAGGATTGGATTCTATCCGCGACTGCATTGCTTTCCCAAAAAACAACTCAGGCCGCGACGTAATGAATGATGCTCCTGGTTATTTGGAACAATCACAATTAGACGAACTGAATTTAGTTATTGATATTAAAGAGTAACTATTTTAATTAATATACAGGTAGTAATGGTGAACTAGTTTTCACTATTACTATCTTTTTTTTCTGCCTATGTTAACAAATAAATATCGTTATTTATATAAAACACCATTGACTCTTTTATATAATCTCTCGCTTTCTTTAGTCGCTTTTACCATTTGCCGAATCATTTTTTTAGTTGCAAATATCAGCTATTTTCCTAATCTGACAAATGCACAACTTTTTTCTCTTTTCAAGGGTGGGGCTGTATTCGATATTTCTGCCATTGTCTATCTGAATATACTTTATATTCTTTTAATGGCTACCCCCATTTATTTTAAAGAAAAAGAGAGATATCAAAGATCGGTTAAATGGCTGTTTGTGATCACAAACGGAATAGCGATTGTTGCAAACTTGATAGATGTGGTTTATTTCCGCTATACTGATCACAGAACCACCGCTTCAACATTCAAAGAATTCAGTAACGAAGGAAATATTGGCACTATTATTGAGAAAGGAATGGTAGCCAACTGGTACTTAACAATAATAGGAGTTCTTCTGATCTTTGCATTATGGAAACTCTATAAAACATCAGGATTAAAGCAGCGTCCTCAGAAATTGCGTCCGTACTATATAACTCAGACTATATTACTGTTTTTAATCGCCACCTTCTGTGTTATCGGAATGCGTGGAGGAGTTATATACCATTCACGTCCTATTACAAATACTGATGCAAACGTATACATTTCCCGTCCATCAGAAGCTAATATTGTTCTGAATACCCCTTTCTCTATTATACGAACCATTGGGGCAAAGCATTATACTAATCCGAAATACTATTCATCCGATAAAGAACTAAATGTTATATTCAATCCAATCAGACAGACAAATGATAGTGTAGCGCCTAAAAAGCTTAATGTGGTGGTGCTTATTATGGAAAGCTTCAGCAAAGAATTTGTTGGTTCAATGAATCCTCATTTAGATGGAGGAAAATATAAAGGATATACTCCTTTTCTGGACTCGCTGATTCAGCATAGCTTAACGTTCAATCATTCTTTTGCCAACGGACAGAAAAGTATTGATGCCATGCCTTCCATTCTTTCCGGACTTCCAAAACTATACGAATGCTATTTTCTTACTCCATATGCACTAAACTCTATCTCAGGAATTGCGGGTGAACTTAGGAAAGAAGGATATTATTCAGCTTTCTTTCATGGAGCAACTAATGGCTCCATGGGATTTGAAGGCTTCGCTAATATGAGTGGATTTCAGGATTATTATGGCATGACAGAGTATAACAATAATAAAGATTTTGATGGAACATGGGCTATCTGGGATGAAGAGTTTTTCCAGTTCTATGCAAAAAAGATGACTTCATTCAGACAGCCTTTTGTTACAGCACTTTTCTCTGCAACTTCTCATAATCCATTTGTTATTCCTGAAAAATGCAAAGGTAGATTCCCGGAAGGAACCATGCCTATCCACAAATGTATAGGCTATTCTGATTACTCCTTAAAACGATTCTTTGAAACTGCCTCTAAGCAACCTTGGTTTAATAATACGCTGTTTGTGATCACTGCCGACCATGTAAATCAGCCTTATCATGCTGAATACAAAGCTGAATGTGGAAAGTTTGCAGTTCCTATCATTTTCTTCCGCCCCGGAAGCAGCCTGAAAGGAAAGGTTGAAACTATAGCAGAACAGATTGATATTATGCCTTCAGTTCTTGGTTACCTTGGATATAAGAAACCTTTCATGTCATTTGGACGAGATTTGTTCCATTCCAAGCCGAAAGATGGTTATGCTGTGAGTTATGTGAATAATACATTTCAGTATTTGAAAGGGAAATACATGATTCAGTTCGACGGACAAAAAACAATTTCGGTATATAACTTCGTCAATGACCCGTTATTAAAACAAAACCTGCTCGGAAAGGTTCCCGAACAGGCTGTTATGGAAAAAGAGCTGAAAGCTATTATCCAGCAATATGTTGAACGAATGATCAATAACCGGCTTACTGCAAAAGGAAACTAATCGATAAAACGTTTTGTTATCTCTCCATATTCGTCAATTCTTCTGTCACGAAGGAAAGGCCACCAGCGGCGGACATTCTCGGAACGGGTTAAATTAACTTCAACGATAATGTTCGTCGCTTCTTTATTTCCCGCCTGAGCAAGAAACTCTCCCTGAGGGCCGGCAACAAAACTATTTCCCCAAAACTGAATACCATTGGTTTGTCCGGAAGGATCTTCTTCGTGTCCCACACGATTAACGGAAACAACCGGAAGTCCGTTGGCCACGGCATGCGCCCTTTGTGAGATAATCCATGCATTAAGCTGACGATTTTTCTCATCCTCAGTATCTGAACTTTCCCAACCAATGGCTGTAGGATAAATCAATATCTCGGCACCACGAAGAGCCATCAAGCGTGCTGCTTCAGGATACCACTGATCCCAGCAAACCAACACTCCAAGTTTTCCAAGAGATGTTTGAATGGGCTGAAAACCTAAATCGCCAGGGGTGAAATAGAACTTCTCATAATACGCGGGATCATCCGGAATATGCATTTTTCGATACTTTCCGGCAATGGAACCGTCAGTATCAAATACCACAGCTGTGTTATGATATAATCCCGGAGCGCGTTTCTCGAATAAGGAAGTTACCAGCACTATTCCATGAGTGGCTGCTATTTCTCCATAAAATCCGGTTGAAGGACCGGGTATAGGTTCAGCAAGATCAAAGTTATTCGTATCTTCCACCTGACAAAAATACAGAGAATTATGCAATTCCTGAAGCACTACCAGCTGTGCACCCTGAGCAACACAAGCTTCTATATTATCTGCCAGTTTTTGGAGGTTTTCTTTTAAACTTATTGTATTAGCCTGTTGTACCAATCCCACTTTGATGGTTCTGTTATCCATTATGTTTGTTTTTATATTTGTTATACCTGCGACATTATTTAATCACACCCACTGGATATTGCATCGTCACACAATGGAGTGATCCATGTTGCTTAATTAATGCACGGCAGTCAATGCCTGCAATTTCTTTTCCTGGAAAAGCTTCAGCTAGTACCTCTGCTGCTTTTGCATCATTCTTTGGTTGATTATAAGTAGGATAAAGCACTGTTTTATTGGTTATTAAGAAATTCGCATACGTAGCCGGTAAACGTTCTGTATTGTCTTTAATGCAATCCGCCATTGGCAAGGGTAACAAACGATAAGGTTCTCCTTTCAGTGTACGGAACGTTAGAAGTTGTTCTTCCATTTTCTGCAGTTCTTCGAAATGTTCATCATCAGGATCGGTGCACTTTACATAAGCGATGGTATTATTGGGGCAAAGACGAGCTAACGTATCTACATGACTGTCAGTATCATCACCAGCAAGATAACCGTGATCCAGCCAAAGCACCTGCTGTATATGAAATACTGAGCGCAAATATTCTTCTATTTCAACTCTATTCATTTTATCGTTTCGGTTAGGAGCCAGCAGACAAGTGGAGGTTGTGAGCAAAGTTCCCAATCCGTCACTTTCTATAGATCCACCTTCGAGTACAAAATCCAGGCGATTATCATAATCAGCATTGAAACATTTAGCTTCATAAGCCTTTCGGGTGATCTGATTATCAAGACCGGAAGCAAATTTCTGTCCCCAGCCATTGAAACAGAAGTCGAGCAGGCGAGGGGTAGTGCCGTCAATCATGGTAATGGCACCATGATCGCGCGCCCAGGTATCATTTGTTTCGCATTCAAAGAAACGAACATTTTCCATGTTTACCCTGCTGGAAATCTGTGTTTTAACTGCCTCTATATCAGGAGCCACAATGAACAATAATTCTGACTTAGCTATTTCACGAGCAATGGCAGTAAAACATTCCTGCACCTCTTTAAGCATGTGAGCCCAATCAGTACCGGCATGCGGCCATGTAAGTTGTATACCGCTTTGTTCATGCCATTCCGAAGGAAGAAAAGGAGCACGCATTTCTACCTGTGCCCCAAAAGGATTGCTCCAGTCTATCTGAAAATCATTTTCATCTCCACTTTTAGGGAGACTAACTAATATACCCATCTTATATTATTATTTTCTTTCTTTTGGTTTACGATCAAAAAACGGATTCTTGCTGGAACAACTGATTGGAATAGCCATCACAGTTTTACAATCAGGAAGCCAGTTAAGTTTTTGAGCGGCAAGTCCAGCCGAGAACATCACGCGAGAATCCACGCGCAGGTCTGCCGCAGTGGCACATGCCGAACCAATAGCAATACCCACATCAATAGTATTCAGAGCACATGGAGTATCATTCGGTTTCTCAGCACAAGTGGCAAATCCGCAATGCCCGCAGTTTAGCCCTTGTAAATGCTCACGTGTACCAATTAAAACGATAGCTTCTGCAGATAAAATATTCTCTGCATCGCGAAGAAAAAACATCATTCCGTTTTCTCCGTTTTGTCTGATGAGTTCATCAGAAAGTAATTTAATATCTCCTTCAGTCACTACAGCCGTTTCAATCACATCTACACCTTTTCCTTTAGGAGCAGTGCGCGCTGCAGTCATCATTTGTTTTGCCACATAAAGCATATGTTCGTGGCGAACATCTCGTTCATTTATTATCATTCTTGTTTTTTTTATCTTGATTAAGGATACAAATATAAATCATTAGAATCATTTGTCAAAACATAACGGCTCGTTATTGTTTCTTTGTACAAAGGAATTAATTCCTTTGTACAGAAGAAAACAATCTTTTGTACAGGAAAGATTTGTTTTAACGAGTATAATTTATATCTTTACGGCATAATATTTAAATAACAACGATATGGCTATAGAATTTAAGGCTACTAAAGTTAATAATAACATGAAGCCTGAAGAGGCCCCTCGCTATTACGCTAAAGCTGTAACAAAAGGAACAGTAACACTTAACCGCATCATTGATGATATGTGCAGCGAAAGTACGGTTTCAAAAGCTGATGTAGTAGCAGTAATCGCAGGTCTCAGCAGACACTTAATTAAAAACCTGCAAGATGGTTATACTGTAAAAATAGATTCATTAGGAACTTTCTCAACATCCGTAAAAGGCCCTACAGTGAATAGTGCAGAAGAAGTTCGTTCCAAGGATGTATCGTTCAGTAAGATTAACTATCTTCCAGAAGTGCACATGTTGGAAAGTTTCCGTTCTGTTCCTTTCAAAAGAGTTGAAACCAAGGAAGAAGCCAAAGTTTCAAAGCCAAGAGGTCGTAAGCCTATTCGGAGAAAATAAATAAAAATGCTCAAGATAGAAGATGCCTGCATTAAGTTTGGAGAAACCGAACTCTTCACAGGGCTTTGTATGCATATAAAAAAAGGTGAAATTGTTTGCATTTCCGGAGAATCAGGCAGTGGAAAGACATCCCTGCTAAATGCTATTATGGGGTTTGTCCCATTAAAAAGCGGAACCATAACAGTTGATGATTTGTTACTCTGTGAAGCAAACATTGACCAGATACGAAAAAAAATTGCCTGGATTCCCCAGGAACTGGCACTTCCCTGCGAATGGGTAAGCGAAATGATACATCTGCCTTTCAGTCTGAAAGCGAATAGGGGAGTGCACTTCTCCAGGAAAAAACTCTTTGAGACTTTCAAAAAATTAAATTTGGAAGAGGAACTTTATGCAAAAAGAGTGAGCGAAATTTCAGGAGGGCAACGTCAGCGAATCATGATAGCTGTGGCAGCTCTGCTTGAAAAGCCTATATTAATAATAGATGAGCCTACTTCCGCTCTGGATACCGTTTCTGTAGAACGAGTACTTAACTTTTTTGAAGAGTTATCACAAAAAGGAATAACCATACTTTCCGTGTCACATGACCGTGCATTTAAGCTGGGTTGTAATAATATAATTTATTTATAAACCAAATGGAAACAATAGATATAAGTTACTGGAATTTGCTTATTGGTTTGCTGATGATGGGCATTCCTATACTTTATCTGTGGAAATTTAAAACCGGACTGGTAAAGTCAACCTTAATTGCAGTTGTCAGAATGCTTGTACAACTCTTTCTTATTGGGGTGTATCTCAAATATCTTTTTATCTTAAACCATCCACTGATAAATTTCCTTTGGGTGTTTATCATGGTTTTTGTCGCAGCAGAAACTGCATTAGCACGTACCCGCATACAACGGAAAGTTCTTTTAATACCTATATCAATAGGTTTTCTTATTTCAGTTGTCTTAATTGGTACCTATTTTTTAGGTTTGGTTCTTGAGTTGGACAATATTTTTAATGCTCAATATTTCATTCCAATATTTGGAATATTAATGGGGAATATGTTGTCTGTCAATGTAATAGGATTGAATACATACTATAGTGGTCTGCAACGAGAACAACAGCAATATTACTATTTATTGGGAAATGGCGCTACTCGCCAGGAAGCTCAGGCGCCTTTCATCAGACAAGCACTTATTAAGGCATTTAGTCCCTGCATTGCCAATATGGCAGTAATGGGATTGGTTGCTCTTCCGGGAACTATGATTGGACAGATTCTTGGAGGTAGTAGTCCAAATGTAGCAATAAAATACCAAATGATGATTGTAGTTATTACCTTTACCGCTTCCATGCTTTCCATCATGATTACAATTTCGATAGCATCCCGTCGTTCTTTTGATGAGTTTGGACGATTGATCCATGTTTTTAAGATAAACAAAAAAAATGGCTGAAAATATTTTAGCGCTAGTTACCAGGATATCCACGCCAGGATTCTTTGTTATAACAGACATTATTCAATCATCCATTGAAGATCCCGAAGGGATAGAAGACTTTGTATTACAAAAACTTACCAAAATTCAGGAAGGAGCTACAGGTCGGAAATTTGCATTCAGGAAAAATGGTTGGCAGATTAATTTTACATTCTTTCCAACCAATCAAGTTGTAGATAAGCATTACGCGCTAATGAATAAAATGATTAAAGTAAAAAAAAAGATTCCTTAAAGCTTTTGTAATTAAGAAAAAGGTATTACTTTTGCAGTATCAAAAAACAGGCATAACGAGCGAAGTTATATACAAAATGTGTATCGGACTTTTTTTGATGATGAAAATATAGAATTGATAATAGATTAATTAATATGATGGCGGTTTAGTGTAGTGGCCTAGCACGCAACTCTCTCACGGTTGAGACTCGGGTTCGATTCCCGGATCCGCTACAGATGTGAAATAACTCATTGATTATTCAGTGGGTTATTTTTTTAGAGCCAAATTGTAATTCCCTCCTTCATAAATTTGTCAGAATCTGTTATTACTCTTTTTTGAAAAAAACGAATCTTAATTTTTGTTATCACAAATTTTAGCGAAATCTAACAAGAATATTCTATCAAGCTCATTGAAAGTAGTTTTAAATTTAAGCCTTAATTGCAGATGAATAAACTTATTTTTCGAGATAGAAGAAATTAGAGATTTTAGTCTTCAATAGTATAAATTAAGTAATATACTCTAGTAAATTACTTTCCTATTTTATAAAAATACAATAATTTCTGTTTCTTAAATTATTTGAAGCAAAATTGTAAAGCCTAAAAAGCGAGGATAAACTATTATAATTCAATTACTTTATGCCTATTTCAAGCGTTTTTAATGCAATTTCCTTGCGATATTTTAAATTACATGTGGGATTGGACGTAATTTTTAATTCTCGCAAGGTAAAAGAGGAATAAAGATTGCTGGTTTTAATCCTCAGCACATCGGAGAATAAAAGTAGTAGCACCAATCGTAACAATTGCCCCATCTTTTAAAATCACACGATCCTTATCATCTAAAATCTCATTCATGTGAAAAGTTCCTGTTACGCTTGGGAAATCTCTAAGAGAATAGACAAGTGCTCCTTTTTTATTTTTCTTAATATTGATAACGCAGTGCTGACGATCCATGCTCATATCTGAAGTTTCGATAGGAGTGTTAATAACAGTGCCAACACATCTGCGGCCAATAACATTATCGCCAAGACTTAAAGGAATAATCTGCTTAAAACCAAATACATTTTCAATGACTACAATGCTACCGAACTTTTCTTTATTTTCTTGCTCATCACATTCTTCATTTCTATTCTTGGATTTAAGCTTAGTCTTCCCAATTCGGATACTAAATTGTTTGCCACAATGCTCACAAACAAATACCAGAGATTGCCCTTCAGCGTATTTCGTTTCGTCAAATGTAAGATAATTCTCACATTTTGGACATAAAATTCTTTTCATAATAGGAAATCATTTATTTATTTGCCAGTACCCAAGCATCTTTATAGATTGCATTTTTCTTCAATTGGCAAAGCTTATTATTAGCTTCTACATTATCAGAAAAAGACATAATGCTTACTCTTATGCGTTTATTACCTTCAATATAAGTTGCTCCGGAATACCCTTTAGATCTCAATCTGTTAACAATTTCCTGTGCATCAGCACGGTTAGCAACACTTGCTGTAATTATATAGTAGGAACTTTTATTAACTGAAGCTGTTGTTGGTTTTACCAGAGTGGTCACAGAAGTCTTTTTCTTCTCAACCGTTTGTTTAGGTATAGTAACTTCCTTTACAGCTTTAGGTTTTAACAGTTCTTGATTTTTTTGAAGAACCGTTGCTTCTTTATTACTTGAATTTGAATTATCGATTAGTGCTAATTGGGAACTTTTTAAATCATTATTTATTCTGGAAACTCTTGCAGAACCTGTTTTAGTAGCAATTATTTTATTATTGAATGATTCTAATAACTCCGAAGGAATTAATTGCGCATAATTTGATTTCTCTACATAGGTATTCTCCACTGGAGTCGACATAAAGAAAAATAGAATGACCGCTGCTGCAACAGCTACCGAAGCCCGAAGAAAAGAACGATTAACTCTTATCTCATAAACTTTAGGATCACGAATATCCGTTTCAATATTCTCTTCCTCAACTTTTACTTTGTGATCTAATTTATCAATTTCAAATGAATTTAATCCATATAAATAAGGTGTAAGTAATCCATCTTCATATGGCTGAAATTGAAGAGTACCATGAATTGTAAAATACATATCTCCAATTCCGTGCATCTCCACCTTTCCTTCTTCATGCAGATTACTAATAAGCTCTTTTACAGCTTTATCCACAAGCTTAGAGGCGTCAGAGAAATCTGTGCAATATGCGGTCATATAAGATTGCACCAATAACCCATCATTCATCTTTAACTGAGGATTAAAACCAATAGTACGGGTAGGAGGAAGGAATAATCCCTCTTCATCTATCCATCTAGCTGGAGTATAATGAGATACAAAACCGCCGAAGGTGGGAATAATCACACAATCGTTTTCTAATAATAAAGATTCTATATGTTTTAGCAATTCAATCATAATGCAAATGTACATCTTTTATTAAAGACTACCCATAAATAAGCCATTATATTATCAACAAATTATCAACATAGAAGCAATAAAGAAAGCTAAAACACGTTTCTTATCTTGAAATAACAAGTAAAATATAAAAATAAAATTCTTTTATATAAAATTAGATACTTAAAATATAAACTGCTAACTTTGCGGTTTTATATGGATAATCTAAAAACTAACAATATCGGCTATATGAAAAATATTACTTTTCTTCTTCTTTTCTTCTTCTTTTCCTTTATTACATTAAATGCTCAGTCTTTGGATATGCTGAAGGGTATGGATATTGATAATATCTCTGATACACAATTAAGTGATCTTATCTCACAAATGGATAAGAAGGGGGTTTCTATGAATCAGATCGATCAGTATGCAAGTAGTAAGGGATTGAGCAAAACAGAAACTGAAAAACTTAAAAGTAGAATTGTACGATATAATGATAAAAATAAAGGAGTAAAAAAACGTACTCTGGAAGTTAAAGACGAGCTGGAAGACCCAGATAAGCTTAATCCGGAAATGCTCAAATATTATGAAGCATACAAACAAAAACAAGATTCAATAAAGGCAAATAAATTAGAGATCTTTGGACTTTCAACATTTAAAGATGTAAATCTAACGTTTGAACCTAATCTTCGTTTAGCAACTCCCAGTAATTATATACTTGGACCAGATGATGAACTATTAATAGATGTATATGGCGATTCGGAAGCAAACTATAATCTTTTTGTAACTCCTGAAGGAAAAATAAAAATACCTTTAGCAGGAGTAGTCTCCGTAGGTGGACTTACTATACAAGAAGCAAAATCTGTTATAAAAAAGAGATTATCTACTATATATGGTGGCATAAAAAGCAATTCAACAAAAGTCAGTATCGCTTTAGGAGACATCCGAAGCATTACTGTAAGTGTAATTGGAGAAGTAGCCTATCCGGGTTCATACACCATTTCTTCATTGGCATCTGTTTATAATGCGCTATATGTTTCAGGCGGGCCTACAGAGAAAGGTTCTTTTCGCAAGATTCAGGTTAGCAGAGGACATTCAGTTATTGCTGTAATAGATTTATATGATTTCATAGTATATGGAAAACAATGCAATTTAAAATTGCAGGATCAGGACGTTATCAAAGTACTTCCTTATAGTAATCGCGTTTCTATCTCCGGTGAAGTTAAAGTTCCTGCAATTTTTGAGATGAAAGAGTTTGAATCTGTTTCTAATCTGATTGAATTTGCAGGTGGTTTTACAGAAAATGCCTATCGAGAAAGAATTACGGCATATAGAAACACAACAAAAGAAAAAAGCGTAATTGATGTAACTTTACCTCAATTCAAGACATATTTAACAGAATCAGGTGATGAATTTAAAGTTGGTAAATTACTAAAACGCTTCTCAAACAGAGTTCAAATAACAGGTTCAGTTTATCGTCCAGGAGTATATCCACTTACTAAAGGAATGAAAGTTAGTGATTTATTAGCAAAAGCAGACGGACTGAAAGAGGATGCATTTGCAACTAGAGCTGTAGTTTATAGGAAGAATACTAAAAATCTTCCGGAAATGACATCATTTTCACCAGCAGATGCCTTGGAAGGTCAAAATGATTTAGTACTTCAAAGAGAGGACAGCATACATATCTCATCAATTCTTGAAATGAAAGAGGATGAATTTGTGTATGTTTCAGGTGAAGTTGTATCACCAGACAGATACCCGTTTGCAGAGGGAATGACTCTGAAAGATGCTGTATTAATGGCAAAAGGAATGACTAAAAAAGCCGATAAAGGTGAGATTGAAGTTTATAGACAAATAACAGACTTAAAAGTCTTAAATGAAAATATAAATAAAGCAGCAGCTTATAGTTTTAAAATTGATAAAGAACTTGCATTTAGTGATAGCGCAGCTAATTTCAAACTTAAGAAGGAAGATCGGATTATGATCCGTTCTATATACGGTTATGAAGATATGAAACAAGTAATTATAGAAGGCGAAGTTAAAACACCGGGTAATTATATATTAACTTCAAAAAACCAAAGAATTTCAGACTTAGTAAAGATGAGTGGCGGATTATCATCCTATGCTTATCCTGAAGGCGCATACCTTATTCGAAAGTCACAAAAAACAGAATCAGAAAAGAATTTATTAAAACAAGTTGCAAAAAATCTAGGATCTAAAGTGAAAAAACAAACAGAATCTACAGATTCATTAGAACTCAAAAAACAACTATTCAGCGAAACCGATATTGTAGGAATTTCCTTAAAAGAAATTATTGATAATCCAGGTTCTCAATATGATTTAATATTAGAGGAGGGTGATGTACTAAGTATTCCAAAAATGTTGGAAACTGTAAATGTCAGTGGAGAAGTTTTAATGCCGAACACTGTCCGTTACCTTAAAAAATCTTCTTTTAAGTATTATGTAGATGCTGCTGGTGGATTTAGTAGTAACGCATTGAAAAAAAAGGCTTATGTGATTCATGCTAACGGAAGAGTGGAAGTTACCAAATCTTTCTGCGGAATTAAAAACTACCCTAATGTATATCCTGGATCTCGTATTATTATTCCAGAAAAACCAATTAAGGAAAAGATGTCTACAGGTGAGGTTATTAGCATTACAACGAGTGTTGTTTCTGTTGCTGCAATTATCGTTTCATTATTTAAATAAGAATAAAAATTAAAATGGAGAAAACAGAATATATATCTTTAAATAAATTAATGGAGTCTTATCATAGCTGGAAACAATATTTATTTTCTGCTAAATATAAAATTATTGGAATTACTCTCATTGGTGCAGCAGTTGGCGTAGGAACTTCTCTTTTAATTGCTCCTACATACACTGCAAATTTAAGCTTTGCTTTGCAAGAAGCTGATAAAGCGGGGGGATTGTCTAGTCTTGCCAGTCAATTTGGATTTTCTTTAGGAGGATCTGAAAGTGGTGCTTTTGGAGGTGATAATTTGTATGAGTTATTAATGTCAAGAGCATTAATAGAAAAAGCACTACTTTCTCCTGTCGATATTGATGGAAAAAAGGATAATCTTCTAAATATGTATCTAACAACCTATAAATATAATAAAGACTGGAAAACCAGTGAAAACTCAAAACTTAGAGATTTAGCATTTCCGGTCAATCAAGATAGGAGTACTTTTACAAGGGCACAAGATAGTGTTTTTAAGATTGCATGTGGGGAAATTCTTTTAAAAAGGCTTACAGTAAAAAAAAGGAGTAAAAAACTAAGTATTGGAGATGTATCTTTCACTTCAGAGAATGAGCTACTATCCAAATTATTTGTAGAAAGCTTGATGAAAGAAACTTCAGCTTTCTATGTTGAAACTAAAACAAAACTTGCCCGTACGAATTATTTAAAACTAATTAATCAAACTGATTCTGTAAAGCGAGAATATGAGAGTGCACTAGTTGCCAGAGCTGGGTTAGCCGATCAAACAATGAATTCTGTACGTCAATCAAGTACAGTGGGACTCATAAAGAAGCAAACAGATATACAGATCCTGGCAGGAACGTATATTGAGATGAAAAAGAACCTAGAACTAATGAAGTTAAGTTTAGATAAAGAGACTCCATTAATTGAAATTATCGACGACCCTGTATTACCATTAGAAAAGAAAAAATTGGGAAAGGTAAAAGGCTTTTTAATTGGTGGAATTGCCGGTGGCTTTTTGGCAATACTGACATTTACCTCTATTTATGGATATTGCATGATTAAAAGACGTAATGACTGAGCTTAATAAAAATTCAGCGGTTTCAAAAAAAACCTTGATTAATAATTCTCTAAGTGGAGTGGTTCAGCTTGTTATTACAGCAGTGCTGACATTTCTTTGCATCCCTATTTTTATCAATAAACTTGGCACTGAATTGTATGGGGTTTTTGCAATTGTTTCAGTCATAGGTAATTTAAATATATTTGCCAATTTAGGTTTGAATTCAGCCTTAATAAAATATATATCCGAACAAGGAAAGTGTAGTGAGTCTGAAAATGATATTTTTGCATCTTTGGTGATAATGTGTTCCATCATTATTCCGTTAACTATATTAGCTTTCATATTTAGAGAATTTATACTTGTAAGTATATTAAGTGTTCCTATTAAATATTATGAGCAATCACAAGTACTATATACGACTTTGCTAATATCTAATATGCTTCTGTTAATTGGTCAGATTTTTTCTGCTGTACTAGATTCCATGCAGAAAATCTATTTCACTAATTTTTCTCAGCTCATTTATAGTATTATTTACTGGGGAGGGATCATTATAGTTGTCCTTATGGGACATCATTTAGATTGGGTAGGATATGCGATGTTGGCTGCAGCTCTTTGCTGGTTCTTTCTTATTTTGATTTTCTTTTTAAAGAAATGGGGAATAATTGCTTTCACAAATTTAAAAGGAACTTTTAAGCCGGCAGCCAAAAAGCAACTTACTTTTGGTGTAAAGGTATACCTTTCCGGATTTATTGGCTTTTTTAATGAACCTTTATTTAAGATATTAATCTCACATTTCTTGGGGCTCAATGTCGTTGCTTATTTTGAAATAGGCTTAAAGATTAGGACACAGTTGACTAGCTTGTTTAGTAAACTACTTCAGCCGCTTTATCCATATCTTTCTTCTTTAAAAGACAAACAGTATATTGCAGTTTTAATTAAAGATCTCACTTCTAAGATTTTCTTAGTTGTGCTTCCAGTGTGTGCACTACTTATTTTTACTTGCAAGGATATAGTAACATTGTGGTTGCAGATTGATGTAATTAATTACTCAATATTTATTACAGGTTTAGTCATACCATATCTAATATTTAGTCCTTTGACTTTACCGATATACATTTTTCTGCTAGCTAAAGGTTATCCAGAGAGGACTATTGTTTTTCAGATGCTTTCAGTGATTGTTAATATTCTAGCCTTCTATTTTCTATTTTCATTAACGGGAATGTACACAGTTATTATTTCTAATGTTCTTTCATATTTAGCAAGTTATATATTAGGAATCTATTATCAGAATAAGTTTCTCAATATTAAGTACGAATTTAAAGTTAAATACATTTTGCGCATTGCATGCGTTCTTTTACTACTGACTGTCATTGGCCTGACCAGTTTGGCATTCAATAAAGAAATGATAAGAATATTGTATACAATAATTATCTTTATTCCACTAATTGTATGGTCTTATAAAAGGCTAGAATTAGTAAATCAAAACGATTTTAAACGCTATTTCGGTGGTAATATTTTAATTATGAATATATTCAACAAGATATAAGAGTTCTATTTAAATGATTAAATTATGCTATTCTTGCCATTACTTATATTAAGTATAATATTATATATAATAGGAAAAAGAATATCTTCAATTCTGATATTCTTTTTTTTCCTATTTGATGGATTTCAGCTTATTCCAGAGATGCTTTTTGATACGCATGTAGGAATCTCTAAATCTGTTGATTTTGCTTTTGTTTATATACTTGTGCTTTTTATATATGGATTTATCAGGTTTGATGATTTTATACCTAAAAATCGCATCAGCAAACTTATAGCTATATATCTTTCTTTTATAATTATTTGCATAGGAATTAGCTTGTTTTATTATCATATTAGCTTTGTCGATATTTTAAGAACTTCAAGAACCTATTTTCTGCTTTTATCCTATTTTGTTATAAGAAGATTGGAAAATGAGGAGTTGGTTAAACTTTTAAAAATCTTATTTATCATTGTTCTTTTTCAATGCTGTCTTTTTATTATTCAAGCATTTACTGGCATCGCATTATTAGTAGGTGGAGAAAGTGGACGTACTGGAGTTATAACACGCTTTTACAGTGTACCCTTTATGCTCTATTTTCTTGTATTTTATGCTATTTTTTGCAATCCATATCAAGGTTGGTTAAGAGTTGTTACTACAGTTATCCCATTTGTAACAATGTTTCTGCCTTTACACCGTTCTTTAATGATGGCTTTTATAGTATGTGCACTAATAGGAATATATATTAAAATCGGTGGTTTAAAAGTAATTATGAAATACCCTCGTATTTTATGTGTAATAATTATCCCTATTTTGTTCATTGTAGCAAAAAGTGCTCAAGGTAGAACTGTTACAGACATAAGTAATGTTCTAAGTGGAGAATTTTTAGAAGTTAATGATGATTTTGTGATGGATGAAGACTCAACATTTTTATTTAGAATGACACATTTTTTTGAGAGATTTATGGATATAACTGATTCTAAAATGGGATCAGTCTTTGGAGCTGGATATATGACAGAGGGTTCTGATTATACCTTAAATCATTTTGATTATCAGATAGGGCTTCCAGATGAAATTACAGGCAATACGATTCAATTGGATACATCTGATATCTCTTGGTCAAATTTTATTATACGATATGGGATAATCGGTACGTTTATATTCTTATACTTCTTCTTTTCAATTACTTCTATTTATAATAAAAACTTAAAAACAATTGGTCTACCTATATTCCTTTACATGATACTTTTGTTTATTGATTCTTTTACCAGCGATTTAATGTATCAGAACCGAATGCTGATTTTTCCATTATTATTATATAACTTATTATCATCAAAATATGAATATAAAAAAAGTATTGATAATATATAACTCAAATAAAAGATGAATTCAAATATTAAAATAACGGTTATTACTTCCTTATTCAATTGTATTAAGTATTTAGATGGATATTTTAATAATCTATCTAAATTAAATAATACAAATAATATAGAAGTTTTACTCCTTCATAATTCACCATCAAAAGAAGAACTGTCTATAATTGATAAAAGACTCCCTTCTTGCCCATTTGTGAAGCATATTATAATTCCCAAAAGAGAAGGATTATATACTACCTGGAATAGAGGGATAGAACTTGCAAAAGGGGAGTATATCTGTGTTTGGAATGTAGATGATATCCGAACGCCGAATTCTATTATAGATCAGGCTGAGACGTTAGACAAAAATTCTGATGCAGATCTTACATATGGTGATTTCTATTATATGTTTAAATATCCTGAACCTAGCAATGTTTTAGTAATAAACAAAGACTTCTCGATAGATAAAAAAACATTCTTTAGATCACACCAAATTGGATGTTTTCCAATGTGGAGAAAACAAATGCATAATGAAATAGGATATTTTGATGAGCAATTTAAATTAGTTGCAGATTTAGACTTCCAAATTCGAATAGCACGTACTAGCCGTATTATTAAAACAGATAAAATTATTGGTTACTATTTAGAAAATGTACCAGACAAATTGAGTAGTAATTTCTGGACACAGATCACTGAACGCAATACTATATATTTACGCTACGGTATATTTGACTTATTTAATTGGTTAACCATTATTCCTATTCTGAAAAATTATAAGATCAATACCCTTTTTTTTTATAACAAAAAAGTTGATATATCAGAACAGTTTTATTCATATAAAGTTTTTATTGGAGTAAGATTACCTTTATTGTTATTATCTATATTTCGACAACCTAGATTATTTATAGCATATATAAAACATAACATTTTTAACAAATGAAGACTGAAATAAATTTTAGTATTGTGACTCCAGTCTACAATAGAGAAGATTGTATACTCAGATGTCTGAACAGTATTACAAATCAAAACTTTCAAAATGTTGAACATTTAATAGTTAATGATGGTTCAACTGATGGAACTTTAGATATATTGGAAACATACTCTAAAAGTCATCCTCATGTTACTATTCTTAACTTAAAAAAAAATAGAGGGGTTAATGCTGCCAGAAATTTTGCAATTAAACAATGTAAAAATAGCTATGTGATTTTCTTAGATAGCGATGATTATATGAGCAATCAAGCCTTAAATATTATTACTGAAAAAATAAATTTATATCCTGGATATTTACATTATTTGTTTACTACGGATGATATGACCGTTCACTACAATTCTAATTTATTATTGAACTGTGAATCTAAAGAAATTAAATTTGCTAACTGGATAAAGGGTGAAATTGCAGGCGACTTTCTTCATGTAATGTCTCGGGAAATGATTCAGCAGTTTCTGTTTAATGAAAATTTAAGAATCTATGAAGCGTTGAATTTTATGAAAATGTATAGATACTCAAATAAACAGCGATTTGTAAAAACAATTGTTGTACATTTAGAAAGAAACCGGCATGATTCTGTAACAAAAGAAGCTACATTAATAAACTCAAATGCTATCCAATCCCAATGCGAATATTTAAAACAAATGATTGACCTTTTTGAAGATGATTATAAAAAATATAATATTTCTGGATTGTATTCTATGATTAATAGATGTTTAATTTTCAATTTAGCTTTATCTGATTATAATTCTTATAAATATCTATCAAAAAGATTTAAGAAAAGAGTTATTTTTGACAAAATTATCTGCAAACTAAAATTGGGCTATTTAATAAAGTTATTAATTGTAGCATACTCAAGAATTAAAAATTTGTAATTAGAAGTGAATAAAACAGCAAAAAGTCTGACTTATTTTATAATTATTATATGAAAATATTACATCTTATTTTTTCATTAAATGTTGGCGGTTCTGAGTCTTTGATGGTTGATATAGCTAATAGACAAGCCTCCAATAATGATGTATATGTCTATATAGTTAACTCAGCATATAATCAAATATTACTTAATAATTTTAATAAAAAAATAAAAATTCATCTTTTTAACCGAAAAGAAGGCAGCAAAAATCCATTTAAAATAATAGAAATTAATAGTGCAATATTAAAAATAAAACCAGACATTATACACTGTCATGATACCGATATAAATAAAATACTGTTTATACATCACTTTATAAAAACATTACTTACAGTACACGCTATTGATCTTCCATTAGTTAGAATTTCTAAATTTAATAAGATTGTAGCTATTTCCTCGGCAGTTAAAGAGCACCTTTTAGTAAAAGGGTTAAAAAATATTTCTATAAATTATAATGGAATTGACACTTCTGCTATTCACTCTAAGAAGAAACAGACAAATCATCAAGAGTTAAGGATTATTCAAGTTAGCCGGTTAGATCATTTAATAAAAGGACAACATATTTTGCTAGAGGCTTTAAGTCAATTGGTCAAAACACATAATATAACAAATTTTCATGTTGACTTTATTGGTGAGGGAAATTCTCTTTCTTATTTGAAAGAACTAGTAATAAACTATAAACTAGAAGAAAAAGTTTCTTTTCTTGGAATAAAGGATCGTCTATATATATATTCTAATCTGAAAAATTATGATTTATTGGTCCAACCGTCAATAATAGAAGGTTTTGGACTTACTGTTGCTGAAGGTATGGCAGCTAAAATACCAGTATTGGTTTCTGCTAATGATGGTCCAATGGAGATTATTCAGAATGGGAAATATGGCTTTTATTTTAAAAAAGAGGATGCAAATGATTGTGCAAATCAGATAAAAGACATAATGTCATCTACTGAGAAAGTAAGTCAGATTACAGAAAGTGCATATCAATATTGCTTAAGTAAATTTGATATTAATAAAACTGCTGAGAATTATTGCAAAGAGTATCAAAATACTATTAACATAAATAGAAAGCATATATGACTAACAATCCAAAAGATATAATTATAGTTTGTCCAACTCTTGACCCTAATAATATAAGTGGAGTATCTTCCGTTGCTCGATTTATTATTAGCAACAATCCATTCGTAACATACACTCATTTTGAGTTAGGAAAGAAAAATGATGGAAGAGGGGGGATATTTCGTATTTTCAGGGTTAGTAATAGTCTTAAAAAATGGATTTCGTTCTTGAGAAATAGAAAAGGAAGTATAATTCATTATAATTTTCCAATAACACGTAAGTCTGCTGTAAGAGATCCAATGTTTATGATTATAGCCCGATATTATTCGTGTAAATTGGTTATTCATCTTCATGGTGGCAACTATCTAAAGAATGATAAAACACCATTTTGGGTTAGTTGGATATTAAAGGGTATTTTTTCAATGAAATCACCTATCATTGTTTTGAGTCAAAATGAGAAGTCTGTCCTTGAAGATAGGTTTGGAGCCAAAAATGTGCATTCACTACCTAACTGTGTAGATCTTAACGGAACAATCGGTTTTGAAAGAAAGAAGAATATAGATAGACCACTGACAGTTTTATATATCGGAAGAATTGTTGAAACCAAAGGGATAAATTATATACTCGATGCTTTTAAAACACTGAAAGATATAGGGATACCATTTAATCTAATTTTTGCGGGTGATGAAGAGAAAGATGGTCAATTTATCAATAAGTTTAAGGACTCATTAGGCAATCAGTTTAGTTATGAGGGTATTGTATTAGGCAAAGATAAAGAAGAACTTTTTAAAAGGTCGGATGTATTCTTGTTGCCTTCCTTCTATGAAGGATTACCTTTGTCTTTATTAGAATGCATGAGTTTTGGATTAGCACCGATTGTAACCAATGTTGGTTCAATAAGTCTGTGCGTAGAAAATAAAGGAAACGGTATAATTATTAATGATCATAATAGCGATGATATAATAAAAGCGATAGAGCTATTGCATAATGATAGAGATAAATTATATCAGTTTGGAAATAGGTCAATGGGGAAGATAAAACTCTTATTTGATCCTAAAGTATATATTCATAATTTGAATAATATATATAATTCATTAGATACAAAAAAATAGATTAACATTAAAGCTATATTTGAAAATGAGAAAGATTTTAGTTACTGGCGGGGCTGGAATGATTGGCTCTAATCTTATTAAAAGACTAATCAAGCAAGGAGATGAGATATTTGTAGTTGATAATTTATGGAGGGGAAAAATTGAATATCTTCAGGATGAAAATGAGAACTATATAATTCCTTTGAATACACATTTTTTTAATAGAGATTTATCGATAGCTGGTCAATGTGACGACTTATTATCCAAAGTAGATTATGTAATTCATCTAGCAGACGTAGTCGCTGGAATTGATTATGTATTTAGTAATCAAGGGAATTTGTTTAGGCAGAATATTCTTATTAATTCCAATGTAATAGCATCAGCTCGTGAATATGGTAAGCACCTTAAAGGATTTCTTTATGTTGGAACCGCATGTAGTTTCCCATTGACTCGTCAAAATACATTAGAAGTAATACCTTTACGTGAAGAAGAACTTTATCCTGCAATGCCAGAGTCTGCTTATGGTTGGAGTAAGCTTATGGGACAATATGAGGTCGATTTATTAGGAAAAGAAACAGGAATTTCAACTTGTGTATTAATGTTTCATAATGTATATGGATCTCCTTGTGATTTTGGTAAAAGGAGTCAAGTTATTCCTGCTTTGATTCGTAAAGCAGTAAATTATCCTAATGAGAAATTTGAAGTCTGGGGAAGTGGAGAACAAGGACGTGCATTTATTCATGTAAATGATATTGTAGATGCACTTGTTCTTGCTTTAGAAAAAGGCTGGAATCAAGGACCAATACAAATTGGGCCTTCTATTTGTACCTCTATAAAAGAAATAGCAGAGATGATTGTTAAAATATCAGGAAAAGATATAGACATATTTTATGATACTACACGTCCGGAAGGAGACAAAGCAAGGAGTGCAGATTACTCAAAAGCACTACGGATTTTAGGATGGGAACCTAAAACTAGCTTAGAAAGAGGTATCAGCTTGCAATATGAATGGATAAAAGAACAGATTAATAATTCTAAATAGTTTTAATATGAATAAATATTTTAATGTTAATTTGGAATTTGATAAAGCAATGGTTGATCAAGTTATAGAATCTACAATTGAGCAAAATGGGAGAGGATATGTATGCTCGGTTGAGAGTAATAACTTGACTATTGCTAATAAAAATGATAAATTTAATGTTGTACTTAATTCAGCCTTAGTGAATATTTGTGATGGGAGTAATCTGGCTTGGCTATTAGGGAAAATACACAAAAAAAAATTTAAATCTTATATTGGTGCGGATTTATTTAAAATATATGTAAATAAATGTAAATACAAGCAGTCTTTTTTGGGGAATACTCCAGAAGTTCTTGATAGCCTTAAAGCTAATTTGGCAAAAATTGATCCTCAAATATCTAGTATGAGTTTTGAATCATTACCTTTCAGTAAGGTTGAGGACTTTGATTATAAAGAAATTGCGAGAAAAATAAATAAAGATAATCCTGATATTATATGGATATCTTTAGGAGCACCAAAACAAGAACAGTTTATGAATTATTTGCTTCCATACCTAAATAGAGGAGTCATGTTTGGCTTTGGCGCTATTTTTAATTTTAACGCTAATATAGGGAAAGTAAAACGTGCACCTAAATGGATGCTAAACTTACATCTTGAATGGCTTTACAGGGCATTGGAAGAACCTAAAAAAAATGTTCCTCGTTATTGGAATTTTATTAAATTGCTGCCTAAGCTAATAAAAATAGAATATTGTAATCGAGATTAAAATAATATCAATCTATCACAATCTCAATATAGTGCTGATTATAAAGTGATTGATCTGTTATAGATAATGTTTTATCCATTATAGATCAATCACTTTTCAAGAATATCTGTTACGCTTTTACTTTTTTAGTGTGAAAATATATGCTATTTTCTGGTGCTTAAATGATTCTGTAGAAGCTGTTGTAAGTTTTTTGTGATAAATATTTAAAATGAGAACTATTGTTTCTGTTAACTCAGTTTAATTTATAGTTTCTGCCCAAAGCCTGTTTCCATTTTCCTTATATCGACTAACATTTCCAATCTTTTATTGCATATTCTTTCACAATTCATCAAAATACTTTAAATTTGCTTCATAAAAAGTGTATTGTTTATGAAGCAACAAACAAGATATTCGCATTTTCTTAAATCACTAATCGTATTTGGGGACTACATTGTTCTTAATATTACTTTTGTATTCGTGTTTCTCTTTTTTAGTTCATATCTGAGAGAAGATGTGATTTCTGAATTTTATCCTTTATTGCTTGCTCTCAACATTTGTTATATTCCAGGTATTATAATATTTGGAGTAACGCCTCATTCCAGGGTTATTTATGCAGATAAGATTGTGCAGAATACGTTTTATGCTATTCTGCTTCACTTCGTTCTTTTTACTGCTGCCATGACTTTCTTAAAGATTGATGAAGTATCCAGACTCTTTATCATCTCATTATATTCTATATTATTTCTTGCAATTAATATTTGGAGACTGGTTATACGATTTAGTATAAAATTATATAGAAAAAAAGGATTTAACTTTAAACTAGTTGTTATCATTGGAGCTGGAAAGAATGGAAATTCATTGTACGAAGAGATGATGGATGACCCAGGTTATGGTTTCCGTATTCTCGGATTTTTTGAAGATAATCCTGTGAAAATCCCTTCTGATTCTAAATGGCTTGGGAGTACTAATGATATTGAAGCTTTTCTCCTGAAGAATGAAGTGGACGAAGTCTATTGTACTCTTCCGGAATCGGCAGAAAAAACAATTGTCCGCACACTCAATTTTTGTGAGAACAATATGATCCGTTTTTATATTGTTCCTGAATTTAGAAGATATGTAAAAAAACAAATGGAATTAAGCGTATTAGGAAATATGCCTGTTCTATCTTTACGGGAAGAACCACTTCAACACCCAATGAACCGTTTTACAAAAAGGGCTTTTGATATTATCTTCTCTCTGACGTTTATTTGTACACTATTCCCTGTTATTTATATCATAGTAGCTATTTGCGTTAAAATCTCTTCGCCAGGTCCTATATTCTTCAAACAACGTAGAACTGGAGAACGCGGACGTGAGTTTTACTGTTACAAATTTCGTTCCATGAAGGTTAATAAAGAGGCAGATACACTTCAAGCAACAAAGAATGATCCAAGAAACACACACATTGGAGAGCTATTACGCAAAAGTAACATAGATGAAGTACCTCAAATAATAAATGTTTTAAAAGGTGAAATGTCTATTGTAGGTCCTCGTCCACACATGTTAAAGCACACAAAACAATATAATGAATTGATAGATAAATATATGCTTCGTCATTTAGTTAAACCTGGAATAACCGGGTGGGCTCAGGTTACCGGCTATCGAGGGGAAACTAAAAAACTATCTCAAATGGAAGGGCGTGTAATGCGGGATGTTTGGTATATAGAACACTGGACTTTTTTTCTTGATATAAAAATTATTAGTCTTACTATTATTAATATGTTTCGAGGCGAAAAAAATGCATACTAAATTAATAAAAAAAGGTCTTTTGTTACTCTGTCTATTACCAGGGGTGACACATGCTCAATCATCATTAAAATCGTTTGCAGAATTCGGAACGACCATACATACTGGAGACAATACCCCTTTATGGCAAGTGAGCAATCAACACGGGCTCTCTTCACTAAATAATAATGCCTACATGCGTGGCGGAACATTTTATACCGATTCATGCCGAAACTGGAAACTTGCGACAGGATTAGATTTAGCTGTTGCTACCGGATTTACCTCAACATTAGTTGTACAGCAGGCATATGCTGATATTTATTATAAATGGATTGGATTGTCTATTGGAAGTAAGGAACTTAATTCTGAATTATTAAATCAGCAGTTAAGCAGTGGCGGACTGACCTGGAGTGGTAATGCAAGACCAATTCCTCAGGTTAAAATCGGTATTTTAGATTATATAAGGATAGCTTCGTGGGCTCAGGTAAAAGCTGAAATGTCTTATGGGAAATGGACGGATAACAATTATCAAGAGGAAAAAGTAGGTTTAAATTACTGGTACACCAAAGATATTCTCTATCATCATAAAAGTTTTTATTTCCGGCTAGGCAAACCAGTTTCTCATTGGCAATTTGATCTGGGAATGAGCCTGGACACTCAATTTGGAGGATATAAATCCAGTGGAGGAGATGCCGGAGATTTGGGTAATTCATTAAAAGATTTCTGGCATGTACTTATTCCTAAAGGTGGAAACGGCTCTAGTTCGAACCTGGAAAAATACTTTTTAGGGAATTTTTTAGGTAGCGAACATTTAAAACTAACCTACAAACAAAATGATTATCATATCAGTGCATATCTGGAAAATTATTATGATGATTTCTCAGGAATGGGAAAGCTAAATGGCTTAGATGGTTTATGGGGCATAGAATATAAATCAAGAAACAAGCAAGCAATTAATGGATTGGTTTTTGAATACTATCAGACAACCAATCAAAGTGGTCCGTTACATGGCCTGGATGATTCCATCGTAAAAAAAACCGGAGGTGCTGACGACTATTATAATAATTTCTGGTATCCCGGATGGGTGCATTGGGGTATGACAATGGCCAATCCATTAATAGCTTCCCCCATTTATAATAAGGATGGAGATATGACGTTCAAGTATAACCGGGTAAAAGCCATTCATATTGGTTGGAGTGGGGATATTCTTTCGAATTTATCATACAGAGCAAAGATTTCATACAATCAAACCTGGGGAACGCCTTTTAAACCAACTATCGATATTCTGGAAAACTTTTCTACTTTTGCCGAGTGTAGTTATTACCCAAACAAACTTAACGGATGGAATTTTACGCTTTCCGGCGCTTTTGATACCGGTGGAATATATGGAGACAATCTAGGATTACAACTAAAAATTAGAAAACATTTTTAAATAGAAATATGAATTATATACAAACAGAGATTGATGGGGTTTGGGTGATTGAACCTAAAGTACACACTGACGACAGGGGATATTTTATGGAAGCTTTCAAGAAAGAAGAATTTGAAAAGAATATTGGATCAGTAGACTTTATTCAGGATAATGAATCAAAATCTGGTTTTGGCGTTCTTAGAGGATTGCACTATCAGAAAGGAGAATGCAGCCAGGCAAAACTTGTTCGGGTAATAAAAGGTAAAGTACTTGATGTGGCTGTTGATCTACGTCAATCATCTCCAACCTTTGGCAAACATGTAAGCGTGGAACTCAGTGAAGAAAATAAACGTCAGTTCTTTATTCCCAGAGGATTTGCCCATGGATTTTTGGTTATGAGTGAAGAAGCAATTTTTATTTATAAGGTCGATAATGCATATGCTCCCGAATCTGAAGCATCCATAATATACAATGACAAGGATATTAATATTAGTTGGCCTATAGCAGAAGAACAAATTATTATGTCTGCTAAAGATAAAGAAGCTGTTTGTTTTAAAGATGCCGTAGTATATAAATAAATTACAGAACACAAATATGAAGATAGCGATTGTTGGAACCGGATATGTTGGTTTAGTTACTGGAACTTGTTTTGCAGAAACAGGAGTTGATGTTACCTGCGTAGACGTTAATAAAAAGAAAATAGAAGATTTAATAAATGGATTTATCCCAATTTACGAACCTGGATTGGAAGAAATGGTAAGTCGCAACATTAAAGAAAACCGTTTAAACTTTACTACATCTCTGGAAAGCTGCCTTAACGATGTAGAAGTAGTATTCAGTGCTGTTGGAACTCCACCGGATGAAGATGGAAGCGCTGATCTTAAGTATGTACTTGAGGTAGCCAGAACCATAGGAAAATATATGAATAAATATGTTTTGGTCGTTACAAAAAGTACAGTTCCGGTAGGTACCGCTAAAAAAGTAAGAACAGCCATTCAGGCAGAATTAGACAAACGAGGAGTTCAGATTGAATTTGACGTTGCATCTAATCCCGAGTTTTTAAAAGAGGGGAATGCGATAAGTGACTTTATGAGTCCTGACAGGGTTGTTGTTGGCGTAGAATCAGAACGTGCCAAGGAAGTGATGACTAAACTTTACAAGCCATTCTTACTGAATAATTTCAGAGTAATCTTTATGGATATTCCTTCTGCTGAAATGACAAAATATGCAGCAAACTCAATGCTGGCTACCCGAATCAGCTTTATGAATGATATTGCAAATCTTTGCGAGCTTGTTGGAGCGGATGTGAATATGGTTCGAAGTGGAATAGGTTCAGATACTCGCATTGGGCGCAAGTTCCTTTATCCGGGATGTGGATATGGTGGTTCATGTTTTCCCAAAGATGTAAAGGCGCTGATTAAAACAGCTGAAAAGAATGGATATTCTATGAGAGTATTAAAAGCTGTAGAAGAAGTGAATGAATTGCAAAAAAGTATTCTTTTTAACAAATTAAACAATCATTTTAACGGGAATTTAGAAGGAAAAACCATAGCTTTGTGGGGATTAGCATTCAAACCGGAAACAGATGATATGCGTGAGGCTCCTGCGTTGGTATTAATTGATCTATTGCTTAAGGCCGGATGCAAAATACGCGTATACGATCCTGCAGCAATGATGGAAGCTAAGAGAAGAATAGGAGAGAGTGTGTATTATGCACAAGATATGTATGATGCATTATTGGATGCAGATGCATTATTGTTGGTTACAGAATGGAAACAATTCCGTTTACCAGCATGGGGTGTAATTATGAAAACCATGCGTACTCCTATAGTTATAGATGGAAGAAATATTTACGATAAAAATGAAATGAAAGCAATGGGTATTTCGTACTATTGCATTGGAAAATAATTATTTAAACTGATATTAATGAAAAACAGTGCCATACTTTTACTCCTTCTTCTAGCCTTTTTTTCCTGTAAAGGGAATCACAAAGAGGCTTCTGATGATGCCGCAGAGGATTTGAAAGCGAAAAAAATGCTTCAAGGTATCTGGCTGGAGGATGAGAGTGATGAAATTCTTTTCAAGATACAGGGTGATACAATCTATTATCCTGAAGCAGAAAATGCACCTGTTTATTTTAAAATTGTGAAGGATACGTTTTTTACCTATGGAAAAGAGGTGTCTCGTTATAAGATTGATAAACACGCTGAGCATATTTTCTGGTTTCATTCACTGTCAGACAACATAATAAAACTTCATAAGTCTGAAGATCCTGACGATTCTCTGCTTATGATGGGACACAGAAGTGCTCAGGTTATACCAACATATTCGGAAGTTACAAAACGAGATTCCGTAGTAATGTATAATGGAAAGCATTATCGGGCTTATGTGTATGTAAATCCTTCCAAGAAAAAAGTGGTGAAAACATCATATTCAGACGATGGTATCAGTATGGACAATGTTTATTATGACAACGTAATGCACATTTGTGTTTATGAAGGACGGAAAATGATCTATGGTCATGATATAACAAAGGACATGTTTTCTGATGTTATTCCAGAAGAGTTTCTAAAGAACGCCATTCTTTCAGATATGGAATTCTATGGGGTAGGAAAAGTTGGATTCCGTTATCAGGCAACAGTCTGCATCCCTGAAAGTTCTGTTTGCAATTTAGTGAACCTGATTGTTAGTTTCAATGGAAAACTAACGATGAATATTGCTCAATAATTCCTGAAACATTATAGTTTTCCTGTACAAAACAATTCATTCTTCTGTACAAAAGAATGAATTGTTTTGTACAGAAGATTACATTCTTTTGTACAAGCGAATAAAAATATTACGCCTTGTATTTACAACATTCGGCGTCTGAATTCTGCACAAACCACGGAAGTTGCAATAGCAACATTCAAAGATTCAGAAGTTTTCCTTTCCTGCGGATAATTGGGTATATAGAGTCTTGCATTAATTAACCGTTCCACTTCGGGGCTAATGCCATTTCCCTCATTTCCCATTACTATTAGTCCATAGGAAGAAAGTTCCTTTGAGTAAATATTATCCCCATTGAGGAAAGTTCCGTAAACCGGAACATCATCCAGTTGACCTATTAATTCAGTCAATGAACCATAGTGCAATTTTACTCGGGCAATGCCACCCATTGTAGCCTGAACTGTTTTCGGATTATATACATCAGCTGTATTTGGAGAACAGAAAATATGTTCAATACCAAACCAGTCGGCCAATCTAATAATTGTTCCCAGATTTCCCGGATCCTGTATATCATCGAGGGCCAGACAAAGAGATTTATGGATAACTGATATATCTGCCGGAGCATTGTCCTGCTCAAAAATAGCCAATACGTTTTGTGGTGTTTTAAGGAAACTGGCTTTTGATAGTTCTTCGTTTGTAACAACAGCTATTTCATCTGCCTTAACAGAAGGATTCTCGTCCCACCATTCAGCTGTTGCAGCCAGAAATTTACATGGGAAGCGCCCTAATAAATCACCCACCAGTTTATGACCTTCCGCCACAAAAACATTTTCCTCTTTACGGTTCTTTTTAAGTTCTAATGAATGAATATATTTAATTTTATTCTTACTGATCATCGATTATTGACTATAAATTGTAATTATTTTGAAGCAAAGCTAAAAAGATATTTTTAATAAAGCTATATTTGTAAGTCCAATATTTGTAGTTAGACAGTTTTATATGAAAAAAAGTTCCCGGATTTATATATTTTCCTTTGCATTAGTAGCATTTGCTTCCTGCTCCATCACCAAGTTTGTGCCTGATGGCTCGTATTTACTTGATGAAGTAAAGATTGTTTCTGATCAGAAAGAGGTGAAAACAGCACCTTTAAAAAGTTACGTTCGCCAAAACCCAAATTCAAAATGGTTTAGTTTGATTAAAGTACCACTTTATACGTATAATTTTTCGGGAAGAGACACCTCCAGATGGATTAACAAAATGTGGCGCCGGTTGGGAGATGCACCGGTTATATATGATGAATCACTGAATAAACGCTCTCTGCAAGAAATAAAGAAAGCGCTTAACAACCAAGGATATATGAGCGCTTCTGTAAAATCTGAAAAGGAAATATCAAAAAAGAAGCTTAAGCTGACTTACACAGTTACTCCCGGCAGACCTTATATTGTAAGAAGTTTAAAATATGACATTAGAGATAAATCGATTGATTCTATACTGAAAAAAGATTCTGCAAGTTCAAAACTAAGCAAAGGAATGATGTTTGACATCAATGTTCTGGATGCTGAACGTCAACGAATTGTTGACCTTTTGCTCAATCGCGGATATTATAAGTTTAATAAGGAATACATAACCTATACGGCTGATACTGTGAGAAAAACCTATCAGGTAGACTTGACCGTGCATTTACTTCTTTATAAAGCAAGCCCAACTGATGAGCCAAGAAATCACAATCAATATAAAATTAATAAGGTAAATTTTATCACTGATTATGATGTACTTCAGTCGTCTGCCTTAAGTAGTGTAGAAATAAACGATTCCATTCATTATAAAGATTATCCTATTTATTATAAAGACAAACTATATATTCGCCCTAAAACACTAACGGACAACACTTTTATTCGTCAAAATCATCTTTATAATGAACGTTTGGTACAGAATACTTATTCCTCTTTTGGACGATTATCTGCATTAAAATACACTAATATACGTTTTTTGGAAACTCAAGTTGCAGATAGTTCAAAATTGGACTGCTACATTTTGCTAACAAAAAGTAAACATAAATCAGTTGCATTCGAATTGGAAGGTACCAATTCGGCCGGAGATTTAGGTGCAGCTGCTTCAGTTTCCTTTAACCACCGGAATCTTTTTAAAGGATCAGAATCATTTATGTTTAAACTTCGAGGTGCTTATGAAGCAATATCCGGACTACAAGGGGCTTATGGCAATAATGATAACTATACAGAGTATGGAGCAGAGACTAGCATTAACTTTCCTAACTTCCTATTTCCTTTCGTTTCCGACAACTTTACCCGAGGTATCCGAGCTACAACGGAGTTCGGAATGCAATACAGTTATCAGTTACGACCGGAGTTCTCACGTACTATCGCTTCAACATCCTGGAGTTATAAATGGACACAACGCAGGCAGAAAGTACAGCATCGAATTGATCTTCTCGATATTAGTTATATTTACTTACCTTGGATCTCTCCTAAATTTAAAGAAGATTATCTCAATAATGCAAATTCTATCATCAATTATAGTTATAACAACCATTTAATTGTACGTAGCGGATATAATTATTATTATAATAGCATTGGCGGAGCAATGCAGAACAATACAAGTGCATCAAATTCATATTCCGTTCGCATTAACATAGAATCTGCAGGAAATATGTTGTATGGTATTTCAAAACTGGTGCATCAGCAAAAGACTACTAACGGAGATTATTCCATTTTAAATATAGCATATGCACAATATTTAAAAGGAGATTTTGACTATGCAAAAAATATCGAAATAGATAAAAGAAACTCTTTCGCCTTCCATGCTGCATTTGGACTTGCCTATCCTTATGGAAACTCAACTGTTCTTCCTCTTGAAAAGAGATATTTCGCAGGAGGAGCCAACAGTGTTCGCGGATGGTCTGTAAGAACACTGGGACCAGGAAGCTATAAAGGAGAAGATAACAGCATCAATTATTTAAATCAGTCAGGAGATATAAAGCTTGATTTAAGTGTAGAGTACCGCAGTAAATTATTCTGGAAGCTTCAGGGAGCTACGTTTATTGACGCAGGTAATATATGGACAATCAGAAATTATGAGAATCAGCCAGGTGGTACTTTCCGTTTAAATAGTTTTTATAAAGAGATAGCACTTGCTTATGGAGTAGGATTACGCTTAGATTTCGATTATTGTGTTTTCCGTTTCGATGGAGGAATGAAAGCCATTAACCCAGCATATTCATCAGGAAAGGATCGTTATCCAATTATAAATCCAGACTTTAGCAGAGATTTTGCCTTCCATTTGACTGTAGGTTATCCATTCTAATGTTCCCATGCAATAATTCTGAAATAAGTGGTATCAGTAAAGATGGAAAAAGGAGTGAGCTTTTCTTTTGTTGAAAGTGCAATGTTGCAGCGATATTTTAAGATGTGTAAGGGGAGCTCAATGCAGAAAAAAGCTGAACTGTCTGCCAGGGAAAACTGATAATCAAACGGAACTTTCTGTTTAAGATAATATCTGGCAAACCAGGCAATAATAGAATCTGCCTTGTTCTTTTTACATCTTATCACCATTATGCAGGAATCATCACTGTCTGCCAGAAAATCATTTAATGAACACTCCTGAACTCCGTCGGTCTCTGACAGTTCACGCGCTAAAGAATGAATTACCTTCCACTCCTTATTCTCCTTAACAAGAATACCACAATGTGAATAGGGTAGCGAATCTTTCAGTGAAGCAACAATAAAATCGCTGATTATTCCATTGCCTTTACGAAGAATAATATCTCCATCATGTAACAAACTGACATCAGGACCTAAAAAAGAAGCATGGCTGCAACTTAAAGTCAACAAACACACTCCGATATTAACTAATAGAACAGCTATTTGTGCAGATCTACCAACCATTTATCACCCACTTTTACTAAGTCTACTTTCTCTTCTTTTTCTTTTTCAATGGTAGACTTACCACCCATCAGGTTAATTTGCAGATAATTTGAGATCTTCAGATTTACTGTTGCTGTGGAATCACCTGGATCTACAGTACTTCCAATCACAGAGATCTTAACATCCCCTGCATCTTTCAGCACATCAATATCTTCTTCTTTTACATTTGAAGCAATAAATTCAATGAGCTTAGCGCCATTTGGAGTGCAATACTTTTTTGCTTCATCTAACTTAAGAGTATATATCGCTTTTGAAAAATCAACAGCAGTCTTTTCTGCCTGACCTAACGGAGTATGACTGCAAGCAACAATAAGAGAAACAATAAAAAACAGGAAGAACCTATTTGCATTTTTCATAGAGTGATTAAATATGCTTTATAATTAAAACGGATTCTGAAACAAACAAAGTTATGAATATTAAGTAAATAAACGAAATAATAGAAAATGTTATAAAACAGAAAGATGGAATCGGGCCATGCCGATTCCATCTTCTAATATCTGAATAAGATTATTTATCTTGCTGCAAAGAATGCATTACTCATCGTTGCCTGACGAGCTGCAGTTAATCCCTGTGCATCAAGTGTAATATTCATTGAACCTCCGGTTGGCAGGTATAAATCAACAGTGCCATCTTTCTTCATTTTCATTAAGTCAGAACTTACGCCATCAGAAAGAACACTCCATGTTTGAGATTCTTTATCGAATAATAGTTCCATACTCTTGCCGTCTTTTGCGATGGAATAACCATTCTTCAATGTTTCAACTGTATAATTTCCGTTTGCTCCTTTTACTTTCTTCACATCACCTACTTTTGCCATTGGATTTGAACCAGTCCAGAATTCAATAGAGTTAATTACCAATGCATCTGCCAAATAGCACACACCGTATACTGGCACAATATTTAAAGCAAGAAATACAACCTCATTAACAAACTTATCGTCTACTTTTTGATTCCATGCAACTAGTTTATTAAATAGGCTAAAAGAACCAACACAGGAACTAAATACGATGCTACCGCTAAGTATCATAGCTAGAGCCGTCATTTTACTTTTTCTCATTGTTCTATTTTTAGTTAATAATCAATATAGTAAGAAAACCAACACAAATGTATATATATTAATTTTAATTTGACGATAATTTAACAAATAATTGATGGCCATTAAATGTTATTCAAAAAAAACAATCCATCTTTCAATGGATCGTTTTTAGAGATATTCATAATTATATACACGAATAGATAAGAATATAGAAGGAATTTACATTATAATTTATATCCTTTAATTGCAAAGAAAAGAATATAAATAAAACTAATAAATGGAACAACAAAGCCGATAGCCATGTTAGACTCACCAATAAATCCCATTAATATAGGGCTAAAGGCACCTCCTGCCACTCCCATCACGATGAATGAAGATGCTTTTTTTGTTAAAGTTCCCATATCTCTTAATCCAAGAGCAAAAATTGTTGGGAACATAATTGACATAAAAAAGAAAGAACAATAAAGCGCAGCAAGCGATATTCCATTTAACGACATCATTACTAATACCATACATATGGCATTGATTAACGCATACAATGCCAATAATTTGTTAGGTGCAGCCCATTTCATTATAAAACTTCCAGATAACCTACCAATCATTAAAGATGCCATTCCTCCAAGTGATAACATCTGGGATGCCGTTTGTTTTGTAAGATGAGAATCAAGCTCCATTACATAATTAATAAAGAAAGCAAAAATTCCTGTTTGAGCGGCACAATACAAAAACTGTGCAAGTACAGCAAGTACAAAATGACGATGACTCCATATTGAGCGCTGATGAGTTAAAGGAGTACTCATACCTTCCTTTACTTCTTTTTCGCTTTTCTCTTGTATATCAGGTAACTTTATTAGTAGAAAAAGTATTGCAACAACCACAACTACTGACCCAACTAAAATATATGGTAAAGTAGGTGCAAAATTATCTTTTTCATCAGCCCCGAAAATAAGAGCTCCGCCTACTAATGGACCTAATACCCAACCTAAACCATTAAATGATTGAGATAAATTAAGCCTCTGTGCGCTCGATTCCTGAGGTCCTAATACAGTCGAGTAGGGGTTTGCTGCTGTTTCCAGAATACAAAGTCCACAGGCAATTACAAAAAGAGCAATTAAAAACGGTACAGCAGAATGCACAAATGCAGCTGGAATAAATGAAAATGCTCCAAGAGCAAAAAGAAATAGTCCAAGAATTATCCCCCATTTATACCCGAATTTTTTCATAAATAATCCGGCAGGGATTGCCATTACAAAATATGCTATATAAGTAGAGAATTGAACTAAGCCAGACTCGGCTTTACTCATGTGAAAGGTTCCTTGAAAATGTTTATTCAGTACATCGAGCAGACCGTGGGCAAATCCCCATAACAAAAATAAACTTGTAACTAAAATAAAAGGTATTAAATACGATTTCCCGTTAGGAGCACTAAAAATTGATTTACTGTTTTTCATGTATTACTGCGTTTGTTTGAAATATTTTAGAATTATTTTCAAAAGTCGCGACTATTTTTGTATTAAACAAGAAAACAAGTAATATTTTAAGGGATTTATCTGAAAGCTGTTCTATCTGAATATTATTAATTATTTTGAGAATCGCTCTACAAATGCTTCTGTAGAATCATTTAATGCAAAGATTAAAGCGTTTAGAGTCTCGCAAAGAGGGGTAAAAGATATAAAATTCTTTATATTTAGACAATGCAATATTTTTGCTTAAACAGAAGTCTCACAGGTTTTCGGTATGATCCAAACTTCGGCCTAGTGTATCATGAGATGTATCATAAATCGACTATGTTTAGTTATATTAGGCTACGTTTGATAGCACGTATTTAACAACATTGCATATTGTAAAAACCTGATTATCAAGGCTCACCCGATAATTAGTGGGGTAATAAGATAAAATGTTATCTTTGTCGTATGGAAAAGGACGTTTTATTATCATTAGTAAGTTTGATGCTTCCCGAAAACATCTTATCAAGGTTTAGTATCGTAAATGTAGAAAAGAGTTCAGATGCAATACTTATTTATTTGGAGGAGAAAATAGATGCTAAATATGCTTCGAATGATCTCTTTGAATCCAAAGGCTTCCTGAATCCTGTCACCATCAGAGATTTTCCTCTTCGTGACAAAGCTGTTGATTTGGTGGTTCGTCGCCGCCGTTGGATTAATCGGCAAACAAATGAAAGTTTTACAGCTCCTTATGATGAGTTTAAAGCCGAAGGTGTCCGCTACTCGAAAGAGTTTGCGGCTTTTTTAAAAGAAGTGTATGGAGACGAGACCTACGACCTCCCGTTCGCTTGATGCTTATTATCATATAAACGGGGATACGTTTGAAAAACAGTATAAAGAAGTCCTGAGTGGCTATCGTCGATAGAATGAATATTCTCATGCGGATGAGTGGCTTATATTCCCAGAGAATGTTGGTAAACGGCTTTGCATTGATGAGACATCCATAAGTGACGGCGAGCTTTATACCATAGTCTCCAACCCAGAAGCGCGTGGGAGAAAAGGGTCACTGGTAGCTTTGGTTAAAGGTGTTTCCTCAAATGATGTAATCGATACTTTAAAACTTATACCTGAAGATAAACGATCTGTCGTGGAAGAAGTTACAATGGACCTATCCAATAGCATGAATCTTATAATCCGAAGATGTTTTCCCAAAGCCAAGCGTACAATTGATCGTTTCCATGTTCAAAAGCTGACATGTGATGCATTGCAGGAAATGAGAATAGCACATCGTTGGGATGCCATTCAAGCCGATACGGATGCAAAAGAAGAAGCTAAGGAAAAAGGAGAAGATTATCAGCCAACCACATTTGCAAACGGTGATACGCAAAAACAATTGTTGGCACGGAGTCGATATTTACTGTTCAAATCCATGGACAAATGGACGGAAAGCCAAAAGGAAAGAGCGGCAATATTGTTTGATATCTATCCCGATATAAAAGAAGCTTATTCTCTAACGCACTCACTGAGAATGATATTCAACAAGAACACGGTAAAGGATGCAGCCAGGATGTCACTTGCACGTTGGTATGACAAAGTGGACAACTCTGGCTTTAAAAGCTTTAATGTCATAGCAGGAACGTTGTACGAACATTACGACGAGGTATTGAACTTCTTTACAAACAGGGCTACCAATGCGTTTGCAGAATCTTTTAATGCAAAGATCAAACAATTTAGGGCACAGCTTAGAGGAGTGATTGATATAAAGTTTTTCTTCTTTAGATTGAGTAAGCTTTATGCCTAGCCCCACTAAATATCGGGTGAGCCCTTATCAATACAACGAGGATTATTAACAATAAAAAAGGTAGCCTATTAAAGCTACCTTCGTGCACCCTCAGGGACTCGAACCCTGGACCCATTGATTAAGAGTCAATTGCTCTACCAGCTGAGCTAAGAGTGCAAACACACATCAAGAATAAAAAAGTGCACCCTCAGGGACTCGAACCCTGGACCCATTGATTAAGAGTCAATTGCTCTACCAGCTGAGCTAAGAGTGCCTTTTCTTTTTCTTTTTTGCGGTTGCAAAGGTAGACGTTTTATTTCATTTTCCCAAATAAATAGAGGATTTTTCTTGCTTATTATTTAACGTTTCAATCAAACTCATAGAAATCTGATGGGCTACTTCGCTTTAATGCAACGAGTTGCACATCTTTTCCAACAATAATTCCTTTGCTTTTTAATTTCCATTCTACCGTTTTATATGCCAGTTCCGGATGATTATTGTCTTTACTGAGGTGGCAAAGCCAGATATATTTTAGATTCTCACTGATATTTTCAGCAAGAAAATCTGCTGTATCTGTATTACTCATATGTCCATTAGGACCAGAAATGCGTTCTTTTAAATATTTGGGATAAGGTCCCATACGCAGCATTTCCAAATCATAGTTCGCTTCCAGAATCAAATAATTTGCCTTGCAAATATAATATGCAGCAGTTTCTGTTATATGGCCAAGGTCTGTAAGGAATGAGAATATTTTATCTCCGATTTCTATACAATAGCCTACATTATCTGTTCCATCATGGGGAACTTCAAAAGCTGAAATCTTAAACTCATCTATCTTCATTGGCTCTTCTTTATTGATATAGTGTACTGAAGTAGAAAGTTTTTCAGTCATACAGTAGCTCTTGTTTATTCCCTCATGAATTTCTTTGGTTGAATAAACAGGGATATTATATTTTTCGCCTAAATGGCCCACAGCTTTGATGTGATCAGCATGATCATGAGTTACAAATACAGCACGAACATTGTTCAAAGATAAATTAACATCTTTGAGATCCTTCTTAATCGTACGGATTCCTATACCTGCGTCAATTAAAATGCCGTGTTTATCAGTGCCTAAGTAGTAGCAATTTCCGCTGCTACCACTCGCTAAACTTATAAATTTTATTTTCATTTAATGTAATTCAAAACATCTATCTTACTAAGATATGTAGTAAAATGTTTGCAAATGTACAAAAAAGGATGAAGAACTATTTCTTGAACGTACTCTTTTTATCCATTATATCAGTTATTTTGCTTGAACGAGAAATAATATGTATTAGTTAAAATCCGTTTCTGAGAATAAGAGCCATAAATTCTGTAACAATTGTATGCTAACCTGCAGAAAAATAAGTTTTTCAGATAAGATAAAAAAAGGTCGCAGATTGTTTAATCTGCGACCTTTAAACTTAAAAAGATAAATTTACTCTATTCTTTTGCCAACAACATCCCAATCGATAATGCTCCAGAGTGCTGCTATATGATCTGCACGTCTATTCTGATAATCTAAATAATAAGAATGTTCCCATACATCAAATCCAAGAATCGGTTTCATTCCGTTTCTGATTGGATTACTGCCATTTGCCTCTTTGGTAATATGTAGCTTGCCATTTTTGTCCATCGCTAACCAAGCCCAACCGGATCCAAAGAGAGTAATAGCAGCATTTGAGAATTCTTTCTTAAAGTTCTCAAAAGTTCCCCATTCTTTGTTTATAGCTTCAGCTAGCTTACCGGATGGCTCATGTTTTTTAGGCTTTCCGGCAAATTGCAAAAAATAAAGAGTATGATTAAGAACTTGACCGGCATTATTAAAAATTGGGCCATCGGGTGCTGAAGCAACAATATCTTCAAGACTCTTGCCTTCAAATTCTGTTCCGGGAACAAGATTATTCAGATTAGTTACATAAGTCTGAAGATGTTTACCATAATGAAAATTAACTGTCTGTTCGCTTATTACAGGCTCTAATTCCTTATTGCTATAAGGAAGTTTCGGCATTTCGTATGTCATAGTCGTAAGTATTAAAGATAATAATAATGATTTCATAATTGGCAGAGTTTAAAATTAAACTTCATGGTATATTAACATAAGGTTATATGTTTTTGTTCAATATCACTCAAACTTTATTTATCTTTGCAAACTATGTTTGAATGAGTAACCGAAAAAATGGCAAATTATATAGATGAATTGAATGAGAGTCAGCGGGCAGCGGTGCTTTATAATGAAGGCCCCTCACTGGTTATTGCCGGTGCAGGATCCGGAAAGACAAGAGTGCTGACTTACAAAATAGCTTATTTACTGGAATTGGGATATGAACCATGGTCAATCCTTGCCCTTACATTTACTAATAAAGCGGCAAGGGAAATGAAAGCGCGTATCGCTAAACAAGTTGGCGAACAAAGCGCCCGCTATCTTTGGATGGGGACTTTTCACTCTGTTTTTTCAAGGATTCTTAGGGTAGAAGCTGAGTCTATCGGATTTACGTCCAACTTTACCATTTACGATACTAGTGACTCAAAAAGTCTGATCCGTTCAATTATCAAAGAAATGCAACTGGACGAGAAGGCTTATAAGCCGGGGGCAGTGCAAGGGCAAATATCCAATGCAAAGAATCATCTGATGTCACCTGATGCTTATGCGGTAAACCGTGAGTTGACAGAACATGATAACGCCTGCAAGATGCCTGCTATCAGAGATATCTACCGAAGATACTGGGATAGATGCAGACAGTCTGGAGCTATGGATTTTGATGATTTGCTCTTTTACACATTTCTGTTATTCAGAGACCATCCGGAAATATTAAGGAAATACCAGCAACAATTTAAATATATTCTGGTTGATGAGTATCAGGATACCAATTTTGCTCAGCACAGCATTGTGCTACAATTGTCAAAAGAGCATCAGAAGGTTTGTGTAGTAGGGGATGATGCGCAAAGTATTTATTCATTCCGTGGAGCAAATATTGATAATATACTAAAATTCACTAAGTTATATCAGAATACACAGGTCTTTAAACTGGAACAAAACTACCGTTCCACTAAGACTATCGTTCGTGCAGCCAATAGTCTGATTGAGAAAAACCGGGAACAGATACGTAAAGAGGTGTTTTCCGAGAAATCTCAAGGGGAACCCATAGGGGTATTTCAGGCTTATTCTGATATGGAAGAGGGAGATATTGTTTCCAATAAAATAATGGAACTGAGAATGTCTCAGCATTATGGTTACGACGATTTTGCAATTCTGTATCGCACCAACGCTCAATCCCGAATCTTTGAAGAGGCTTTGCGCAAACGAAATCTTCCTTATAAGATTTATGGAGGCTTATCTTTCTACCAACGAAAAGAGATTAAGGATGTAATTGCATATTTCCGTTTAGTGGTGAATCCCAATGATGAAGAAGCTTTTAAACGGATTATTAATTATCCTGCCCGAGGAATAGGAGATACAACTGTAGGCAAAATAATAGAAGCAGCAAATACTTATTCGGTTAGTTTGTGGGATGTATTATGCGGTCCGCTGGAATATGGCCTGAATATAAATAAAGGAACCCACACAAAGTTACAAGGATTCCGTGAAATAATTGAGAACTTTTCCCGGGTATTATCTGAAAGAAATGCGTATAAAATGGCTACTTCCATTGTGAAAGAAGCAGGTATTGTGAATGATATCTATCTGGATAGAACACCTGAAAACCTTAGCCGACAGGAAAATATAGAAGAATTGGTTAATGGTATCCATGATTTCTGTGCAATACGTGAAGAGGAAGGGAATGAAAATATATATCTTTCCGATTTCTTATCTGAAGTTTCACTATTATCTGATCAGGATACAGATAAATCGGGCGACGAGGCCAGGGTTACTCTTATGACTATTCACTCTGCCAAGGGATTGGAATTCCGGAATGTCTTTATTGTAGGTTTGGAGGAAAATCTATTCCCAAGCAATATGGCTGGCGATTCTCCCAGAGCAATGGAAGAGGAGAGAAGACTTTTCTACGTAGCAATAACGCGGGCCGAGGATCATTGTTTTCTTTCTTTTGCCAAGACTCGTTTTCGATATGGAAAGATGGAATTTGCCAATCCAAGTCGTTTTTTAAGAGATATAGATTCCTCTTTTCTGAAACTTCCGAGTGAATCTGTATCAAGCAGACATATTGATGAAGCGCCGGCAAGATTTAAAAGGGAACAAAATGATCGGCCAGTACGCTCTTTGTTTAATTCCGATCAGGAAAAGCCAAAGCAAACATTTACCAAAGTAACGATTCCCCGCAATCTCACTAAAATGGAAAATGCCCAGCCTAAACCTTCATCCAGCGCTCCAATTACTGATTTGCAATCCGGACAACAGATTGAACACGAACGCTTTGGCATTGGTGAAGTTATAAATGTAGAAGGTAGTGGAGAAAACCTTAAAGCAACCGTGAGATTCCGCAATGCAGGAGAAAAACAATTACTATTGAAGTTTGCCCGCTTTAAAGTAATTTCCTGAAACAATTGCCGTCTTTTTAATAAAAACAATAATAAGAAAAAAAATATTATAGATGATAGACTTTAGTAAAGTGCCGTCTCCATGTTATGTCATGGAAGAAGAATTGCTGAGGAAAAACCTGAGTGCAATAAAAAATGTAAGTGAAAAGGCAGGAGTAGAGATAATTCTCGCCTTTAAATCTTTCGCCATGTGGAAATCATTCCCCATATTCCGCGAATATATTCATTGCTCAACAGCTAGTTCTTTATACGAAGCCAGACTTGCATATGAAGAAATGGGAAGTAAAGCACATACCTATTCTCCAGCTTATACAGAAGCTGATTTTCCAACAATAATGAATTGCAGCAGCCATATTTCTTTCAACTCATTTAGTCAGTTTGAACGCTTTTATCCGCAAGTGAAGGAAAAAGGGAAAGATATATCTTGTGGCATCCGCATCAATCCGGAGTTCTCTGAAGTGGAAACAGAACTATATAACCCTTGTGCTCCAGGCACAAGGTTTGGCGTAACATCTGATTTGCTTCCCCCAATATTACCTGAAGGTATAGAAGGATTCCATTGCCACACACTTTGCGAATCAAGTTCATTCAATCTGGAAAATACATTGATACAAATTGAAAATCGGTTTAGCAAATGGTTTTCCCAGATTAAATGGTTAAATCTGGGAGGCGGACATTTAATGACCCGCAAAGATTATGATACCAGTCACTTAATTCAATTATTGAAAGACTTCAAAGCACGCCATCCTCATCTACATCTGATTCTTGAACCGGGTTCGGCTTTTACCTGGCAAACAGGTGTACTGGTTTCATCCGTAGTGGATATTGTGGAGAGCAAAGGCATAAAGACGGCTATTCTAGACGTAAGTTTTACCTGCCACATGCCCGACTGCCTTGAGATGCCCTATCAACCAGCCGTTCGGGGAGCAATATCAGAAGCTATTCCCGGGAAATATATCTATCGTTTAGGAGGCAACAGTTGTCTGAGCGGAGATTATATGGGAAATTGGAGTTTTGATCATGAATTGCAGATTGGCGAAAGAATCATTTTCGAAGACATGATTCACTATACCATGGTAAAGACCAATATGTTCAATGGAATTCAACATCCAAGCATCGCACTTTGGACTTGTAAAGATGAGCTAAATATTTATAAGACTTTCTGTTACGAGGATTATCGTGATAGAATGAGTTAATAGTTCCGTTACCAATGGAAGATTTTACGTTAAAAAAGTAAGCAAAACATTTGGTATTTTAGAAAAAAGAGCTACTTTTGCAACCGCAATCGCGAAAGTAGCTCAGTTGGTAGAGCATAACCTTGCCAAGGTTAGGGTCGCGGGTTCGAGTCCCGTCTTTCGCTCAAAAATTTGAGTGCGTCTGGCGACTTTTGTCGTTATAATGCCCAGGTGGCGGAATGGTAGACGCGCTAGTTTCAGGTACTAGTGTTAGCAATGACGTGCAAGTTCGAGTCTTGTTCTGGGCACTGCAAAGACGCACCAAATTTTTATTATGTTGGAGAGGTGGCGGAATTGGTAGACGCGCTACTTTGAGGGGGTAGTGACAGTTATGTCGTGGGAGTTCGAGTCTCCTTCTCTTCACATAAAGACTTATTGTAACGCAAATGCGAAAGTAGCTCAGTTGGTAGAGCATAACCTTGCCAAGGTTAGGGTCGCGGGTTCGAGTCCCGTCTTTCGCTCATAATTATATTAACAGACCTTGACTGAATGGTTAAAGGTCTTTGTTGTTTGAAATAAAATTATATTTGCGAAAGTAGCTCAGTTGGTAGAGCACAACCTTCCCAAGGTTGGGGTCGCGGGTTCGAATCCCGTCTTTCGCTCTTTGATAACAGCCTGTCGGTAATAACCGTCGGGCTTTTTCTTTTTAATTATAAACCTATAAAAAAAGAAAACTCATGTATATCTTATTATTAACGTACCAGAAACGGCTCACCCGATATTTAGTGGGGCTAGGCATAAAGCTTACTCAATCTAAAGAAGAAAAACTTTATATCAATCACTCCTCTAAGCTGTGCCCTAAATTGTTTGATCTTTGCATTAAAAGATTCTGCAAACGCATTGGTAGCCCTGTTTGTAAAGAAGTTCAATACCTCGTCGTAATGTTCGTACAACGTTCCTGCTATGACATTAAAGCTTTTAAAGCCAGAGTTGTCCACTTTGTCATACCAACGTGCAAGTGACATCCTGGCTGCATCCTTTACCGTGTTCTTGTTGAATATCATTCTCAGTGAGTGCGTTAGAGAATAAGCTTCTTTTATATCGGGATAGATATCAAACAATATTGCCGCTCTTTCCTTTTGGCTTTCCGTCCATTTGTCCATGGATTTGAACAGTAAATATCGACTCCGTGCCAACAATTGTTTTTGCGTATCACCGTTTGCAAATGTGGTTGGCTGATAATCTTCTCCTTTTTCCTTAGCTTCTTCTTTTGCATCCGTATCGGCTTGAATGGCATCCCAACGATGTGCTATTCTCATTTCCTGCAATGCATCACATGTCAGCTTTTGAACATGGAAACGATCAATTGTACGCTTGGCTTTGGGAAAACATCTTCGGATTATAAGATTCATGCTATTGGATAGGTCCATTGTAACTTCTTCCACGACAGATCGTTTATCTTCAGGTATAAGTTTTAAAGTATCGATTACATCATTTGAGGAAACACCTTTAACCAAAGCTACCAGTGACCCTTTTCTCCCACGCGCTTCTGGGTTGGAGACTATGGTATAAAGCTCGCCGTCACTTATGGATGTCTCATCAATGCAAAGCCGTTTACCAACATTCTCTGGGAATATAAGCCACTCATCCGCATGAGAATATTCATTCTATCGACGATAGCCACTCAGGACTTCTTTATACTGTTTTTCAAACGTATCCCCGTTTATATGATAATAAGCATCAAGCGAACGGGAGGTCGTAGGTCTCGTCTCCATACACTTCTTTTAAAAAAGCCGCAAACTCTTTCGAGTAGCGGACACCTTCGGCTTTAAACTCATCATAAGGAGCTGTAAAACTTTCATTTGTTTGCCGATTAATCCAACGGCGGCGACGAACCACCAAATCAACAGCTTTGTCACGAAGAGGAAAATCTCTGATGGTGACAGGATTCAGGAAGCCTTTGGATTCAAAGAGATCATTCGAAGCATATTTAGCATCTATTTTCTCCTCCAAATAAATAAGTATTGCATCTGAACTCTTTTCTACATTTACGATACTAAACCTTGATAAGATGTTTTCGGGAAGCATCAAACTTACTAATGATAATAAAACGTCCTTTTCCATACGACAAAGATAACATTTTATCTTATTACCCCACTAATTATCGGGTGAGCCCCAGAAACCTCTGGAAGAAGTGGATAAACACTTAACTGCGCACAAAGTTTATCTTGAAAAGAATTATAAAGCCGGCAATTTTTTAGCTTCAGGCAGAAGAAATCCCAGGATAGGAGGAGTCATCTTATGCAGAGCAAAGGGAAAGAAAGATGTTGAGAATCTGATCAAAGAAGATCCTTTTTATGCTTATGAAGTGGCAAAATATGAAATACTGGAATTTGAACCATCAAAGTTTGCAGAAGGTTTCGAGAAATTTCTTTGATTATAGTGTAAGCTGTATTTCTGGATTAAGAAAAATAGTGCAAACCAATTTTAGTAATAACCGCTAAAACTGTAAACTTATTCGGTTCTTTTTCAACTCCATCCCTGAAAAAATCAAAACCAGGCGGGCTATTCGCAAAAAGCGACCGGACGTTTTAAAAAGCAGACGGAACTTTATTGTATCCTTGTACAGAAGAATGTTTTCTTTTGTACAAAACAATGCAATCTTCTGTACAAAAGAATTAATTGTTTTGTACAGGAGAATATAAAAACATAACGGGAGTTTCAGCAACATCCCGCGGCAAATTATTTTTTCCTCACCGGAAGTGGCGCTTAATCACAGCAATTAATTAGATGAAAATTTAACTTCTTCATCTAAAATGATTACTTTTGCGTTTCAAAAGCAGAAAAATAAAATTAAAAAAATAGATTATAATGGCAAAGGAACTAAAAGGACTTACCAAACGCAGCGAGAATTATTCGCAATGGTATAATGAATTGGTAGTTAAAGCTGATTTGGCAGAAGCATCTGCTGTACGTGGATGTATGGTAATTAAGCCTTATGGATACGCTATCTGGGAAAAGATTCAACGTCAGCTGGATGATATGTTTAAGGAAACCGGACACGTAAATGCATATTTCCCATTGTTGATCCCAAAATCGTTTTTAAGCCGCGAAGCAGAACACGTAGAAGGATTTGCCAAGGAATGTGCCGTAGTAACTCATTACAGACTTAAAAATGCTGCTGATGGTTCTGGCGTGGTTGTTGACCCTGCCGCAAAACTGGAAGAAGAACTGATTATTCGTCCTACTTCTGAAACAATTATCTGGAATACCTATAAGAACTGGATTCAGTCATACCGCGACCTTCCTATCCTGTGTAACCAATGGGCTAACGTATTCCGTTGGGAAATGCGTACCCGCTTGTTCCTCCGTACTGCCGAATTCTTGTGGCAGGAAGGACACACAGCTCACGCAACCCGCGAAGAAGCTGAAGAAGAAGCAAAGAAGATGCTGAATGTATACGCTGATTTTGCTGAAAACTTTATGGCTGTTCCTGTAGTAAAGGGTGTTAAGTCTGCCAATGAACGTTTTGCCGGTGCGCTTGATACCTATACTATTGAAGCTATGATGCAGGATGGAAAGGCTCTTCAATCGGGTACTTCTCACTTCCTTGGTCAGAACTTTGCTAAAGCATTCGATGTTCAGTTTGTAAATAAGAACAACGAAATGGAATATGTATGGGCTACCTCATGGGGAGTTTCCACTCGTTTAATGGGTGCTCTGATTATGACGCATTCCGATGATAACGGTTTGGTTCTTCCTCCTAAATTGGCTCCTTTCCAGGTAGTTATCGTTCCTATTTATAAGAATGAAGAGCAATTGAATGCCATCAATGAGAAAGTTGCAGGCATCACTGCTAAACTTAAAGCATTAGGTATTTCATTCAAATATGATAATTCTGATAACAAACGTCCTGGGTTCAAATTCGCTGATTATGAATTGAGAGGTGTTCCAGTTAGACTGGTAATGGGAGGACGTGATCTGGAGAATAATACTGTAGAAGTTATGCGTCGTGATACTTTGGAAAAAGAAACCGTAACTTGCGATAATATTGAAACTTACGTGAAAGATTTACTGGATGCTATACAGGCAAATATCTTCAAGAAAGCATACGATTATCGTGAAGCACATACAATCACTGTTGATTCTTACGAAGAATTCAAAGAAAAGATAGAAGAAGGCGGATTTATTCTGGCTCACTGGGATGGAACAACAGAAACAGAAGAACGCATTAAAGAAGAAACAAAAGCAACCATTCGCTGCATTCCATTGAGTGGAGATAAAACTCCGGGTAAATGTATGGTTACAGGTAAACCATCTGCTTGCAGAGTTGTTTTTGCCCGTTCATATTAACATACAATGAAAAAAATTCGCTTTGCAGTTATAGGGCAAGGGCATATCGGCAAACGACATGCTGAGATGGTTCGTCGCAATCCGCAGGCGGAATTAGTTGCCGTATGTGATATACTGCCTAAAGAACAATTGGGTATTACCGATATTTCAGAGAAGTTTTACGATTCTATTGATGAGTTGTTGACTAAAGAAACTGAAGTAGATGTAGTTAATATCTGCGTCCCCAACGGTCTTCATGCCGAATTTGCCTTAAAGGCTCTGGATGCCAGAAAGCATGTAGTTATTGAAAAACCAATGGCCCTCTCAAAATGGGATGCTGAACAGGTTTTATCAAGAAGCTTGGAAGTGGGGCATCATGTGTTTTGTGTAATGCAAAACCGCTATTCACCACCTTCGGTCTGGTTAAAGGATATCGTTGAAAGTGGTACGTTAGGATCAGTCTATTCTGTTCAGCTGAACTGTTTCTGGAATCGTGATGAGCGGTATTATAAACAAGGAAACTGGCATGGCGATGCTCAAATGGATGGTGGAACTTTATATACTCAATTTTCTCATTTTGTGGATATTATGTATTGGCTATTTGGAGATATAACCAATATAAAAGGTTCTTTTCATGACTTTAACCATCAGTCGCTGACAGCTTTTGAAGACAGCGGAACTGTTCTTTTTGATTTTGTAAAAGGAGGGTCGGGGAGTTTGAATTACTCTACAGCTGTGTGGGATAAGAATCTGGAAAGCAGCCTTACTATTATAGCCCGGAACGGTTCTATAAAAGTAGCCGGACAGTACATGAACGAGGTGGAATACTGCCACATAAAGGATTATGTGATGCCGGAGTTAGCTCCATCTAATCCGCCAAACGATTATGGTGCCTATAAAGGTTCTGCCCAGAACCATCATTACGTGATTCAGAACGTAATTGACAAGCTTACGGGTAATGCCTTAATTACCACAAACGCACTGGATGGATTAAAAGTAGTAGATATTATAGAAAGAATATATAAAGAAAGGGATGCTCAATAGAGCATCCCTTTCTACTTTCCCTGTTCAGCAGAACAGTTTTTATAGCTTATTTCTTAGAATTGGAAGAAATTCTTAGCATTGTTATAGCTGATATCTTCAATCATCTGACCAATGAATTTCATCTCAGATGCAGGAAGCTCACCGTTTTCTATGTCACGTCCTACCAAATTACATAATGTACGGCGGAAGTATTCATGACGAGGATAAGACATGAAACTACGTGAATCTGTAAGCATACCAACAAAACGGCTCAATAAACCAAGAACAGAAAGAGAATTCATTTGTTTTTCCATTCCGTCTTTCTGATCAAGGAACCACCATCCTGAACCAAACTGAATCTTTCCGGCAATTTCACCATCCTGGAAGTTACCAAGCATAGTTGCAATTACTTCATTAGCACATGGATTCAGGTTGTAAAGGATTGTTTTAGTAAGCTTACCATTGTAATCGAGACGATTCAGGAACTTAGACATTGCCTTGGCAGTATTAAATTCACCAATTGAATCGAATCCTGTATCAGGCCCTAATTTTTCAAACATACGAGTGTTGTTATTACGAATTGCTCCGTAATGGAATTGTTGAGTCCATCCTGTTTCGTGATCCATTTCAGCAAATACAATAAGCATAGCAGATTTGAACTTAAGAATTTCTTCTTTTGTAAGTTCAGCGCCCCCGTATACTTTATTGAAGATAGCTTTGATTTCAGCATCTGTATAATCTTCAGCATAGAATTCTTCAATACCATGGTCAGACAATTTACAACCAAGGCTAGCGAAGAATTCATGACGAACTTTCAATGCTGCAATAACATCATCAAATGTATTGATTGTTACGCCACTCACTTCAGCTAATTTTTCAATATAAGCACGAAAATCAGCAGGAACTTCAACTGCCATAGCTTTATCTGGGCGCCATGTTGGTAACATCTTAGTTGCAAATCCACTATTCTTTGTAGCAATATGATACTCAAGAGAATCAATAGGATCATCAGTAGTACAAACGGCTTCTACGTTATAACGAGTCATCATACCACGTGCTGAATATTCAGGTAAAGCTAGTTTTTCGTTACATTCATCGAAAATTTCTCGTGCAGTATCTTTATTAAGAATCTTATTGATGCCAAAAGCTGTTTTAAGTTCCAGGTGAGTCCAGTGATAAAGAGGATTTCTCATTGTATAAGGAACTGTCTCTGCCCATTTTTCAAATTTTTCCCAATCTGAAGTATCTGTACCAGTACAAAAACGTTCTGCAACACCGTTAGTACGCATTGCACGCCATTTGTAATGATCTCCGCCCAACCATATTTCAGTTAATGAACGGAACTTGTGGTCGTCAGCAACCATCTTAGGAACTAAATGACAATGGTAGTCAATGATAGGCATTTTAGCCGCATGATCGTGATACAATTCTTGTGCAGTTTTTGTTTGCAACAAGAAATTTTCATCCATAAAATTCTTCATTTTATTATAGCGTTTAAGTATTTAAAATTGTTACTACTATATTATTAATAGATATACTGCTAATTACTAAGGTTATAAAGCTATTTTGTGTTTTAGATTTATTAACCGTTATCGCACACGAAAGTAGAAAATTAATTTGGAATAACAAAATTATTCGTATCTTTGCGCAAAACATTTATGATATTTAAACTGTTATCGAACACGGATGATACATTGTAAGTTAATGCTCCCGTTTTTTTGATAAAAGGTCATAAAGCGTTCATTTTAATCACGAGTTTTATATAATTTAGAATTTTATAATAATAAAAGAAATGAAAGCATTAAACAGAGAAAATGTTCAGGCAAATAAATATCCTGAGCGTATCATTCAATTTGGCGAAGGCAATTTCTTGCGCGCATTTGTAGACTGGATCGTTTATAATATGAACCAAAAGGCAGACTTTAATAGTAGTGTCGTTGTTGTTCAGCCAATTGAGAAAGGTATGATTGATATGCTCAATGCTCAAGATTGTCTTTACCACTTAAATCTTCAGGGATTAGATAAAGGAAAAGAAGTTAATAGCATTGAAATGATCGATGTCATTAGCCGCGCTCTGAATCCTTATACTCAGAATGATGAGTTCATGAAACTAGCTGAAAATCCTGAAATGCGTTTTGTTATTTCAAATACAACTGAAGCTGGTATCGCTTTTGATCCTTCATGCAAATTAACTGATGCACCTGCTTCTTCTTACCCAGGTAAGCTAACACAGTTGTTATATCACCGTTTTAAAACATTCAACGGAGCTGCAGACAAAGGTTTGATCATTTTCCCATGTGAATTGATCTTCTTGAATGGTAAAGAATTAAAGAAATGTATTGAACAATATATCGAACTATGGAACCTTGGCGAAGAATTCAAGACTTGGTTTGAAACAGCTTGCGGTGTTTACTGTACATTGGTTGACCGTATTGTTCCTGGATATCCTCGTGCAACAATCAATGAAATTCTTGATAGAATTCAGATTGAAGACAAAATGGTTGTTCAAGCTGAGATCTTCCACTTGTGGGTAATCGAAGCTCCTCAATCTATTGCTAAAGAATTCCCTGCAGACAAAGCTGGTTTGAATGTATTATTTGTTCCTTCTGAAGCTCCTTACCACGAAAGAAAGGTAACTTTATTGAATGGCCCTCACACTGTACTTTCTCCTGTAGGTTATCTTTCAGGTTTAAATACCGTAAGAGAATGCTGCGAAGATGCGGTTATCGGTAAATTCGTTCACAAAGTAATGTTCGAAGAATTACTTGAAACATTAAACTTACCAAAAGCTGAACTTGAAAAATTCGGTAAAGACGTAATGGAACGCTTTTGCAACCCATTCGTTAAGCATTTCGTAACTTCAATCATGTTGAATTCATTCCCAAAATTTAAAACTCGTGACCTTCCAGGTTTAAAGACATATTTGGATCGTAAAGGTGAACTTCCTGCAGGTATCGTTCTTGGTTTAGCCGGTATTATCACTTACTACAAAGGTGGAAAACGTGGTGAAGACACTATCGTTCCTAACGATGATCAGGCAATCATTGACTTACTTGCTAAGCTTTGGGCAACAGGTTGCACTAAAACAATTGCCGAAGGAGTTTTAGCTTCTGTAATGATTTGGGGTGAAGATTTGAATGCTATCCCAGGATTAACAGAGAAAGTAATTGGATACTTAAATTCAATTCAAGAAAAGGGTATGCTTAAAACTGTAAAAGGCATTATCTAATTAAATCTTATTATAAGTCAAGGCGGCTTACTCTGCATTTTGCAGTTGTAAGCCGCCTTTTTATTTATAAGCTATTACATATCTGTGCATTTACAAATAAATTATTCATACTTATAGAAAGCATATTGCGTTAGACATTTAATGAATATATCTATAATATAATGATTTATATAGTTGTTTATCAATAATTTATAAAGTAAATATACGATTGAAATAATTCCCTTCAAAAAATAGAAAAGTCCCGAGATGTTTTTGAGGGAGTAACATGGGCAGTAGTTCTGAAACCCTTTGGCAATGGGAGTGCCAATTTTTTATCCAAGACATATGAAAGCTCTTTTCTACAAAGTTTGTCATACACCATAAATATACATATATTAATTATATTAGGATCAACATAAACCTGCACAAGCGAATAGATTTAATAAGTTCAAATTGGCAACTTCCTCATAATCCTAATCAATTACACATTATCATTGAATCTACAGTTATTAGAGAGAATAAGAATTGATAAAAAAACAAGAAATATGGTTGTATTATCGCAATTTAACCGTATATTTGCAGCCTGATTTTCTCACACTTAATGAAAATAAAGGAAATAGTAAGCGCCCTTGAAAGGTTCGCGCCTCTGCCATTGCAAGACGGATTTGATAATGCCGGATTACAAATTGGGCTGACAGAAGCGGAAGCAACAGGGGCTTTGTTGTGTCTTGACGTTACTGAATCTGTTATTGATGAAGCTATTACGTTGGGATACAATCTTGTCATATCTCATCACCCACTCATCTTTAAAGAATATAAGTCTATTACAGGAAAAGATTATGTAGAGCGCTGTATCCTGAAAGCTATAAAAAATGATATCGTAATTTATTCTGCACACACAAATCTGGATAACGCATCCGGAGGGGTGAATTTTAAAATTGCAGAAAAAGTCGGTTTAAAAAATGTACGCATTCTTTCCTGCAAGGAAGATTCCTTACTCAAACTAGTCACTTTTGTTCCTGTTGAACATGCCGAGGAAGTTCGTAGTGCTTTATTTAATGCAGGCTGTGGAAACATAGGAAACTATGATTCATGTAGTTACAATCTGGAAGGAGAGGGGACTTTCCGTGCTCAGGAAGGTGCACATCCTTTTTGTGGGAAAATAGGTGAAGTGCATAACGAAAAGGAAATTCGCATTGAAACGATTCTTCCTTCCTACAAAAAGAACGCTGCGATACAGGCATTGCTAGCTGCACATCCTTACGAGGAACCTGCATTTGATTTTTATCAGTTAAAGAATTCCTGGGCACAAGCCGGGGCAGGAGTTATAGGTGATTTAGAAAGTCCTGAAACAGAACTCGATTTTCTGAAACGAATAAAGCAAACCTTTGAAGTAGGATGTATTAAACATAATAGACTAACAGGCAAACTAATCAGAAAAGTTGCATTATGCGGAGGGGCAGGGGCTTTCCTTCTCCAAGACGCAATTTACTGTAATGCAGATATTTTCATTACTGGAGAAATTCGATATCACGATTATTTTGGTCACGAAAACGATATTCTAATGGCTGAAATTGGTCATTACGAAAGCGAACAATATACAAAAGAGATTTTCTATTCATTATTAAGGGGTTTATTTCCTAATTTTGCAATCCAACTTAGTAAAATAAATACCAATCCCATAAAATATTTATAATAATATGGCTAAAGAAGCAAAAAACGAACCGAAAGAGTTGACGGTAGAACAAAAGCTAAAAGCATTGTATCAACTGCAAACAATGCTTTCAGAGATTGATAAGATTAAAACACTGAGAGGTGAACTTCCACTGGAAGTGCAAGATCTAGAAGATGAAGTTGCCGGTTTGAATACTCGCATTGAAAAAATTAAAACTGAAATCAGTGAGCTGAAATCCTCTATTGCTGCAAAGAAAATTGAAATTGAATCAGCTAGAGCATCTGTTGAGAAATACAAAGCTCAACAAGAAAACGTTCGAAATAACCGTGAGTTCGATTTTCTATCTAAAGAGATTGAATTTCAGACTCTCGAAATTGAACTTTGCGATAAACGAATCAAGGAATTTTCTGCTGAGGAGAAAGTAAAAAGTGAAGAAGCTATTAGCAGTACTGAAGTTTTGGAAGAAAGGCAAAAAGACTTAGCTGTTAAAAAGAGCGAACTCGATGAAATTATTTCTGAAACAAAGCAAGAAGAAGAAAAACTGAGAGAAAAAGCTAAAGTTCTTGAAACAACTATCGAACCACGTTTGTTACAAGCATTTAAACGTATCCGTAAAAATTCCCGCAATGGTTTGGGAATTGTTTATGTACAACGCGATGCTTGCGGTGGTTGCTTTAATAAGATTCCACCTCAGAGACAATTGGATATCCGCATGCGCAAAAAAATTATTGTATGTGAATACTGCGGTAGAGTAATGATCGACCCTGAATTAGCTGGAATTGAAGTGGAACATCCTTCAACTAAATAATTATAATGAGAGAGAGTGTGTGTAACAGACTCTCTCTTTTTGTTTCAAAGAAGATTATAATCAGGAATATCTTCTAAAAAAACATATGTTTGATTGATATAATCCATCTTACAACAGTAATGTTTTATCCCATTGCTCACTATCAGATAGTCCACTTTTAGCACAAAGTTATAATTCGTAATCTGATTAAAAACAGCTTGCGTTATTTCTATATGTGGGGCTTTATACTCAATAATCATCCTGGCAGAAAGATCGCGTTTATAAAGTACTGTATCACAACGTTTTTTTGTTCCATTTAAGTTCAAAAGAACTTCATTAGCCATTAATGCAACCGGATACCCTTTGTGCGAAATCAGAAAGTGAACAAAATGCTGACGCACCCATTCCTCAGGGGTAAGAGCAACATATCGTCGCCTTATTACATCAAAAATAATTTTTTTACCGTTCCGAGTAGCTATTTTAGTTTCGTATTTTGGTAGGTTTAATAATAACATTTATTAAATTTGTAGTTTAAAGGATGGATTCAATTCATCAGAATCACAAATTTAGCAGATAAATATGAAAACGAAACAAGAAATAGTAGAAAATTGGCTTCCTCGTTATACAAAACGACCATTGGAAGATTTCGGAGAGTACATTCTGTTGACTAACTTCAATAAATATGTAGAGATATTTGCAGAACAATGTAATGTACCGGTTTTAGGTAGAGATGCAAATATGAGTTCTGCCAGTGCAGATGGAATTACCATTATAAACTTTGGAATGGGAAGTCCAAATGCAGCTATTATAATGGATTTGCTTGGTGCCATACATCCCAAAGCATGTCTTTTTCTAGGAAAATGCGGAGGAATAGGAAAGAAAAATCAACTGGGAGATTTAATCCTTCCAATTGCCGCAATTAGAGGAGAAGGTACTTCGAATGATTATTTCCCACCGGAGGTACCTGCTTTGCCTGCATTTATGCTGCAACGTGCAGTATCTTCTTCCATCCGTGATTATGCACGGGACTACTGGACCGGAACTGTTTATACAACAAACAGAAGAATCTGGGAACATGACGAGGAATTTAAAGAATACCTCATTAAAACCCGTGCAATGGCAGTTGATATGGAAACTGCAACCCTTTTTACTACCGGATTTGCTAATCACATTCCAACAGGTGCTCTGCTCTTGGTCTCTGATCAGCCAATGACTCCTGAAGGAATAAAAACAGATAAAAGTGATAATATGGTTACACAAAGCTTTGTTCATGAACATGTAGAAATAGGGATTGCATCACTGAAAATGATTATAGAACAAAAGAAAACAGTAAAACATCTAAAGTTTGACAGGTAAGGTAATTCATCTAATAAATGGCAAAAAAAGAACTTACATACGAAGATATCATTAAAGATATTAAAGCAAAGCAATACAAACCCATTTATTATTTAATGGGAGAAGAATCATATTATATAGATCTGATCTCTGATTATATCACTAAAAATATTCTTACTGAAATAGAGAAAGAATTTAATCTTACTGTAGTATATGGTGCAGATGTGGATGTAACAACGATAATAAACGCGGCAAAAAGATATCCAATGATGTCAGAATATCAGGTCGTTGTTGTAAAAGAAGCACAAAATATTAAAAATATAGAAGAACTTTCGTTTTATCTTCAAAAACCGTTAAACTCTACTATACTGGTTATTTGTCATAAGCACGGAGTTCTGGACAGACGAAAAAAGCTGGCAGCAGAAATTGAAAAAAGCGGAGTTTTGTTTGAATCCAAAAAATTAAAGGACACAATGCTTCCTGGTTTTATTACTTCCTATCTGAAACGAAAAGGAGTAGATATAGAGCAAAAATCATCCGAAATGATCGCTGATTTTGTGGGCACTGATTTGAGTCGTCTGACCGGTGAACTTGAGAAATTAATCATCACGTTACCTCAAGGACAAAAGCGCATAACTCCTGAACAAATAGAAAGAAATATAGGGATAAGCAAAGACTATAACAACTTCGAATTGAAAAACGCCTTAATAGAAAAAAATGTATTCAAAGCAAATCAGATAATAAAATATTTTGCAGAGAATCCAAAAACAAATCCGATTCAAGCTACACTGTCTTTACTATTTAATTTTTTCTCTAATCTGATGCTTGCTTATTATGCTACTGAAAAATCAGAACAAGGAATAGCTCTACAATTAGGATTAAAAACTCCCTGGCAATCTAAAGACTATATAAAGGCGATGCATAAATATAGTGGATTAAAGGTTATGCAAATTATAGGTGAAATAAGAAATTGTGACGCTAAATCAAAGGGAGTAGGTAGTAATAATGTTAATAATGAAGAGCTTCTTCGTGAATTAGTGTATAAAATTCTGCATTAGTCGAAATAGTCGAAACCACACACTTCCTATTTAAGCCTTCAATCATGAAGGCTTTTTTTATGTATACCTCTTATATATGAAACTCAGTGCTACTACTACACATTATAAAAACTACCCCTTTAACATTTAACTTACCTTTGTATGTTTGCACATTTCGCTGTATTCCTGATTAAAATAGAAATATATTGGATTATTTTCTAGATTTACTCAAAATTTAAACTAAAAAAACATATATAATACTCTATAAAACAATCAATTATACCAAATAACAGCTTCTGAGAATCTTTTATTTATCTCTTTGCATACAAGAGGCGAAAATCTATCAATCATTCTGCATTTTATAGGGACAATTGTATATCAATCTCAATTTATAGATGAGATACATTTAGGACAGAAAAGAGTAATTTACAAAAGTGAATAAATTTATAGAAACATCTTGATCGTACAAATGTATCAGTGAGTGTAATTGTGAATTATAGGTTACAAATATACCTAATAGCACTAATTATACATTTGTAACATCTTGTTTTTACAAATATAAGCTGTTACCTATTTACATATTATAAATACTTATTATAGTTACTATTTTTAGTATTAAAAGCTAATATATCAATTAAATACGTTCTATTTATAAACTATAAGTCCAAAAGCAAGAAAAATTATAGATAAACATTTGTAATTTCATATAATTGTGACAAAAGCAACATTTATAAACTATTAATAATTAACGTTTTACATATAAATTATAAAGTTTTACTTTTATGTTCGTTTGGCTAAGATATAAATGTAAACTGTTTAGATTTATACAATTGTATTTGACTGTGTATATTTGTAAATAGGTGAAAGAAACATTTGTTATTTGCATATGTGAATTATTATGTTTACATTTGTCGAAGTATTGTTTACAAGTAGAATTTCACAATTATATATTTAAAAGACTAGAAGATGAAAGATAGAATTGAAGCTATAATGAGAAGAGAACGTATGACTCCTTCTTCATTTGCTGAAAGCATCGAAATTCAGCGTTCTACATTAACTCATATTTTGCGCGGCAGAAATAATCCGAGCCTTGATGTAGTTATGAAAATTCATCAGCGATATAAATACGTAAATTTAGACTGGCTACTTTATGGAAATGGCGATATGATAAATCAGGAAAAGAAAACTGATGATTTGCAAGGTTCTCTATTTGACGAGAATCAAATAAACACGTCCATTCCTACGGTTGAAACAGAATATCGCAAGGAAATCGCATTAAAAACACCTGAAATAGCCCCTAAAGAGGTTATAAAAGAGGAAGTTAGATACATAGAAAGACCTCCAAGAAAAATCACTGAAATAAGAATTTTCTTTGATGATAATACATTTGAAATCTTTAAAGGTGAAAAATTGCCTTTCAATAAATTTAATGAAGACAGGTAAAGCATAAATTGGACAAAATGGCGTATCTTTGTCAGCTGAACGAGAATTAGTCCTATTCATGAAAAAATTTGTTTTAGATTTAACGGTTACTGCCAACATTCAGTTAAATGCTAACTATGTGTTGATCAAGATGACCTCTCAGGAAATATTGCCTGAAATGATTCCTGGGCAATTTGCAGAAATAAAAGTGGACGGATCACCTACCACCTTTCTTCGTCGCCCGATTTCAATTAATTACGTAGACAGAGTAAACAACGAGGTTTGGTTTCTTATACAATTGGTTGGAGATGGTACACGCACTTTAGCCAAAGTTACTAAAGGAGACATTGTAAATGTGGTTTTACCTCTTGGGAATGGCTTTACTATCCCTGAAACCCCTTCTGATAAACTTCTACTCATAGGTGGAGGCGTAGGAACCGCTCCTCTGCTGTATTTAGGAGAGAAATTGCAGGCAAATAACTGTAAACCAACCTTCTTATTAGGCGCACGCTCTGCAAACGATCTGCTGCAATTAGATGACTTTGCAAAGTTTGGAGAAGTATATACTACCACTGAAGATGGTAGCGCGGGAGAGAAAGGATTTGTTACTCAACATTCTGTATTGAATAAGCAACAATTTGACTGTATTTACACCTGTGGGCCTAAGCCTATGATGATGGCTGTGGCCAAGTATGCCAAAGCAAATAATATTGAATGTGAAGTCTCTTTGGAAAACAAAATGGCATGTGGTGTAGGCGCTTGCTTATGCTGTGTGGAAAATACCGTAGACGAAGGACATATTTGTGTATGTACAGAAGGACCTGTTTTAAATATAAAGAAGTTGTTATGGCAGATTTAAGTGTAAATATTGGTGAACTAAAAATGAAGAATCCGGTGATGACAGCATCGGGTACATTTGGATACGGAGAAGAGTTCGAAGACTTTATAGATATTTCGCGAATAGGTGGTATAATTGTAAAAGGTACCACTCTTCACAAACGTGAAGGCAACCCATATCCACGTATGGCAGAGACTCCTTCTGGCATGTTAAACGCTGTGGGACTGCAAAATAAGGGTGTAAATTACTTTGTTGAGAACATATATCCAAAGATTAAGGATACAGATACTAACATTATAGTCAATGTTTCAGGATCTACCATAGATGATTATGTAAAAACAGCTGAAATCATCAATGAACTTGTAAATATTCCTGCTATAGAACTTAATATATCCTGCCCCAATGTAAAGCAGGGAGGAATGGCTTTTGGAGTTTCGTCTGAAGGTGCTTGTAACGTGATCAGCGCCGTTCGTTCTGTTTACAAAAAGACACTTATCGTAAAATTGTCGCCTAATGTTACAGATATTACCGAGATTGCACGTGCTGCAGAAGCTTCTGGAGCTGATAGCGTTTCTTTAATTAATACTATATTAGGAATGGCTATTGATGCCGAGAAGCGTTGTCCACTATTGTCAACTGTTACAGGTGGATTGAGCGGACCGGCAGTGAAACCTATCGCTTTGCGCATGGTATGGCAAGTAGCTAATGCTGTAAAAATTCCTGTTATTGGTCTTGGAGGTATCATGGATTGGAAAGATGCTGTAGAATTTATGCTTGCCGGTGCATCGGCCGTGCAAATTGGTACAGCCAACTTTATTGATCCTACTGTTACTGTAAAAGTAATAGATGGTATAAATAATTACTTAGAAAGGCACGGTTATTCTTCTGTAAAAGATATCATTGGTGCTTTAGAAATTTAATCTGATAATTAAACAATTTATAGCTGATAGTTTAGATAATTATTCAGCTTACCTTTTAAAAAAGGTCTAAAGATAAATGCAGAAAGGTGTACACTAAGTCAGTTGAAAGTGTATACCTTTTTATGTATATCTCTAGGTTATAACCTGAATTATTGGTTAATAAATCTTTTAGCATTCAAGAAGAATTCTCTAAGATTAAGAAATATTTTGATTAACGATCACTTTAACAAGTCTGGTCTTAAACGTTTGGTTCGTTCGAGCGATTGCGAAAATTCCCATTCTGCTATTTTGGCTTCATGACCTGATAGTAAAATATCAGGAACCTTCCATCCTTTATAATCAGCTGGTCTTGTATAAACTGGAGCTGCCAGAAGGTTATCTTGGAAAGAATCTGAAAGAGCCGATTGCTCATCGGAAATAACGCCGGGGATAATGCGAATAATAGCATCAGCCATTACTGCTGCAGCTAATTCGCCACCAGTCAAGACATAATCTCCTATGCTGATTTCCTTTGTTATCAGGTGTTCCCGGATTCTATAATCAATTCCTTTAAAATGTCCGCAAAGAATAATCAGGTTATTAGTCAAAGACAGTGTATTTGCCATCTTTTGATCAAACTGTTCCCCGTCAGGAGTGGTAAAAATCACCTCATCGTACTCTCTTTCAGCCTTTAAGGAATTTATACATCTTTCAATAGGCTCAATTTTCATGACCATTCCGGCACAACCGCCAAACGGATAATCGTCTACCTTGCGATGCTTGTCTGTTGTATAATCACGAAGATTATGAATATGAATCTCAGCAAGTCCTTTATTCTGAGCTCTTTTGAGAATGGAACAATTGAAGAATCCTTCAATCATCTCGGGTAAGACTGTAATTATATCAATACGCATAGCTCTATTTTTTTGCAAAAGTACAAATAATTATGCATGTTCATGACAGATATTCATGAAGAAAATAGCTATTTTTGCCTAAAACAATCCGAAAATATGACTGCAAAGGAAAAAATAGAGCAATTACGTGCTGAGCTACATCACCATAACCATAACTATTATGTGTTGAACTCTCCTAAAATATCCGATCTGGAATTTGATGAACTCCTGAAAGAACTTCAGGAACTCGAAGAAAAATACCCTGAATATTATGATGAAAATTCACCAACAATGCGGGTGGGAAGTGATATTAGCAAGAACTTCGAACAAGTTGCTCACAAATATCCAATGCTTTCATTGGGAAATACTTATTCAGAATCGGAAGTTACCGATTTTTATGAGCGTGTACGCAAATCATTAAATGAGGATTTTGAGATTTGCTGCGAAATTAAGTTCGATGGAACTTCTATTTCACTAACTTATGTGGACGGGAAGCTAGTAAAGGCCGTAACCCGGGGAGATGGCGAAAAAGGAGACGATGTAACGGATAATGTAAAGACTATCAAAACCATCCCCTTAGTTCTTCATGGGAATAACTATCCCCAAGAGTTTGAAATCAGGGGAGAAATTCTGATGCCATGGTCAGTCTTTGAAGAATTGAATCAGGAAAAAGAGGCACGTGAAGAACCACTCTTTGCCAACCCCAGAAATGCTGCTTCTGGAACTCTTAAACTACAAAATTCATCTATTGTAGCTTCCCGAAAATTAGACGCATATCTTTATTATATTTTGGGTGAAGAATTGCCATGCGATGGCCATTTTGAGAATCTTCAAACCGCACATCAGTGGGGATTTAAGATTTCGGAAGATATCCGAAAATGTAAAACACTCCAGGAAGTCTTTAATTTTATCAATTATTGGGATACTGAACGCAAAAATCTACCGGTAGCATCTGATGGTATTGTTTTGAAGGTCAATTCCTTGCGTCAACAAAGAACATTAGGATACACAGCTAAATCACCTCGATGGGCTATTGCTTATAAATTTCAGGCTGAGCAGGCCCTGACCCGTCTCAATGAAGTTACTTACCAGGTGGGCAGAACAGGCGCAGTGACTCCTGTAGCTAATCTGGACCCCGTTCAACTTTCAGGAACCATTGTAAAACGTGCTTCGCTCCACAATGCCGATATTATTGAAGGCCTTGACCTTCACATTGGCGATATGGTTTACGTTGAAAAAGGCGGTGAAATTATTCCTAAAATTACCGGAGTGGATACAAAATCCCGCTTCATGATCGGTGAAAAGGTGAAATTTATCACTAATTGCCCCGAATGTGGCTCAAAACTAGTACGTTATGAAGGAGAAGCTGCACACTATTGTCCTAACGAAACCGCTTGTCCACCTCAAATAAAAGGGAAGATAGAGCACTTTATTAGTAGGAAAGCCATGAATATTGACGGATTAGGTCCCGAAACAGTCGATTTATTCTACCGGCTGGGATTAGTTAGCACTCCGGCCGACCTATATACTCTGACAACTGATCAAATAAGAGGTCTGGACAGAATGGGAGAAAAGTCTGCAGAAAACATAGTAAATGGAATCCAATCCTCTAAGAATGTGCCATTTGAACGAGTTATTTTTGCATTGGGTATCAGATTCGTTGGAGAAACGGTGGCTAAAAAAATTGCAAAATCCTTTGCCTCTATTGAAGAACTGGAGCATGCAACTTTAGAAACCCTTGTACAGGTTGACGAAATAGGAGAAAAAATAGCACAAAGCATTGTGAATTATTTCTCTGACGAAAAGAATATTATACTGGTTAACAGATTAAAAGAAGCCGGACTTAATTTTACCCGCTCAGAGGAACACGAAAAGGTAAGCGATAAACTAAAAGGGCTCTCAATTGTTATAAGTGGTGTATTCACTCATCATTCAAGAGACGAGTACAAATCAATGATTGAGCAACATGGGGGAAAGAACGTAGGCTCTATTTCATCAAAGACAAACTTTATACTCGCTGGCGAAAATATGGGTCCCAGCAAACTGGAAAAAGCCGGGAAATTAGGTATACGAATTGTTAGCGAAGAGGAGTTCTTAGAGCAAATATTGTAACCATTTAACACGAAATAAATTATTTTCATCACTTACGTATAGTAAAAATAGAAAATATTCGTACTTTTGCGGCATAAATACCTTTAGATTACAATAACACTTATGATACAGTCAAAATTAAGAGGTATGGGCGTAGCTTTTATTACCCCATTCAAAGAAGACGAAAGTGTTGATTATGAAGCAATCATCAGATTGGTAGACTATCAACTTCAAAACGGAACAGACTTTCTGGTTATTCTGGCAACTACAGCTGAAGCTGTAACTCTTTCAGCCGAAGAAAAGATTAAAATTCAGAAACTAATCATAGAGCGTGTCAATGGTCAGATTCCAATTGTCTTAGGCGTTGGAGGAAATAATACAAGAGCTGTTGTCGAAACTCTTAAACATGACGATTTTACAGGAATAGACGCCATCTTGTCCGTCGTGCCTTATTATAACAAACCATCTCAGGAAGGAATTTATCAGCATTTCAAAGCAATCTCAAACGCAACAAACCTACCTGTCATTTTATATAATGTTCCAGGGCGTACAGGCGTAAATATGACTGCAGAAACAACCCTTCGTTTAGCACGTGACTTTAAAAACATCGTAGCAATCAAGGAAGCTTCAGGAAATATCACTCAGATGGACGATATTATTAAAAACAAGCCCGAAGACTTCAATGTGCTTTCAGGTGATGATGGCATTACTTTTCCTCTGATTACTCTTGGCGCTGTTGGCGTAATCTCAGTTATCGGTAACGCCTTTCCGCGTGAATTCAGCAGAATGACCCGTCTAGCATTGGCTGGAGATTATGCAAATGCTCTTTCCATCCACCATAAATTTACCGAGTTATTCGACCTGCTCTTTGTGGATGGTAATCCTGCTGGAGTAAAATCAATGCTGAACGCTATGGGAATGATTGAAAATAAACTTCGCCTGCCGCTTGTTCCCACACGTATCACTACATTTGAAAAGATTCGTGCGGTGTTGATTGAGCTTAATATTAAGTGTTAGAATATCTCTAAAAGTAAAATATGAAGTGGCAGATAAAATAGATCTACCTCGGCATTTTACTTATAATGAATACTTTATATCACAAAAAAAGAGAGGTGAGAATTTAATTGAAATATAAATTCTCACCTCTCTTTTTATGGATCACCAGTAAAATCATGTGTTAGTCCATTGTATAAAGTTCTAAAACCGTTTTCTTTGCAAGAAAAAAAATATTATGAGCTCAATTGATTCCTTACGCACTCTGGCCTCCTTTATTTTGCCATTGGAAATAAATAATTATTTTGATATAGTAGATGTCCAATGCTCAAATAATAATCTTCATATTTACTTAGATGAACAAGCACAAGTTCCATCCCAATATGAATCTTGGGAAGTTAAGGGCAATGGTTTCTTTCCCGAAGTTCTTATTCGTGATTTTCCCATCAGAGACCGCAAGGTATTCCTTCATGTTCGCCGTCGGCGTTGGCTTGTTTTATCGACTAATGAAAGTACTACAAGATGCTTGACTTTGACCGCAGAGGGGACTCGATACACAGAAGAGTTCGCTTCTTTTTTAAAAGGTATGCTTGGATTCATACCCGATTACGGCCCGCTCTCTTGAGCTATTCTTCCATGTAGATGGCGTTCAGCTAGAGCGTCAATATAAGGAACATCTGAGTGATTATCAGCAATGGCACCAAAAGGAGCATGCAGCTAATTATGTTCTTTTCTCCGAAAACATCGGTCCGCACATGAGCATTGATGAAACATGTGTTTCCAACGGAGAACTATATACTATTCTTTCAAACAAAGACGCCAAAGGAGGCAAAGGCTGTATCGCTGCAGTTGTGCTGGGAACTAAATCCGAAGATGTAGAAGCGGTTCTTGACAGAATAGCTCCTGATATACGCCAAAAGGTAGAAGAGGTAACGATGGATATGGCAAATACAATGCGCAAAATTATACGTCATAGTTTTCCAAAAGCAACACAGGTTATAGATCGTTTTCATATTCAAAAGTTAGCCTGTGATGCCGTACAGGAAATTAGGATAAATTATCGATGGGAAGCTATACAAGACGAAACGGATGCCATGGAGGAAGCTAAAGGTAAGGCAGAAACCTATAAAACGGAGATATTAGCCAATGGAGATACCAGAAAGCAGTTATTGGTCAGAAGTCGATATCTATTATTTAAATCAGCAGACAAATGGACTCAAAGTCAAAAAGAAAGAGCAGCTATATTATTTGAATTATATCCAAAACTAAAGAATGCTTATGGCTTATCACACTCATTAAGAATGATATTCGCAAAGAATACAGTCAAAGATGTGGCAAGAGTAGCTTTAGCTAAATGGTATAATAAAGTGGAAGAAGCTAAACTGGATTCGTTCAATGTCATTGCAGCTACGTTATATGAGCACTATCAAGAAGTTTTGAACTTCTTCAATAATAGAGCGACAAATGCTTCTGCAGAATCACTTAATGCTAAAATCAAAGCATTCAGAGCATCACTAAGAGGTGTTACAGATATACCATTCTTTATGTTTAGGCTAACAAAAATTTACGCATAACACATGATTTTACTGGTGATCCCTTTTTATTCCTAAAAGATAAAATATAATATTTTTATCCCATTTCATCGAATAAAAAAAGTAATTCCCTGCAAATATTTGATTTGCAGGGAATTACTTTTTCGTGACCCCGACAGGATTCAAACCTGTAACCTTCTGATCCGTAGTCAAATGCTCTATTCAGTTGAGCCACGGGGCCGACAATAAACAAATACCAGGTTTAAACTTTTGTGACCCCGACAGGATTCAAACCTGTAACCTTCTGATCCGTAGTCAAATGCTCTATTCAGTTGAGCCACGGGGCCGACAATAAACAAATACCAAGTTTAAACTTTTGTGACCCCGACAGGATTCAAACCTGTAACCTTCTGATCCGTAGTCAAATGCTCTATTCAGTTGAGCCACGGGGCCAATCGTTTAACGGCTGCAAAGGTACTCCCTTTTTCCGAAAATGCAAGGGTTTTCTACACTTTTTTTATAAAAATTATTCGATAAAACGGGAATTAAACAATAGCCATCCCAGACTTAAACCAAAATTCCAGTTCTTAGATGGTGAACTATAATGATTTACATATGCACTTATCGCTCCAAACGGCAAACGGCAAACCAGAGATAATTCTGCAATATGCTGGAATTTCGAGAATGCTTTTCCATATATAGCCTTATTTATTGAGTTTTCTTTAATGGGAAGTATTGGTAAAAATCCATAGACCTCACCCCGCAAATGAAAAACAGAACTAATGTTATAAATTGGTTTAATTCCTAATGCCAGATACTGATTAGCTCTAAAAGCCTCATTATAGGTAATCATGCTATGAGGAGTTGGAGTAAACTCTCCGGCTTCAAGTAATGTTGCCGTATAATTTTCAGAAAAATTTTTGGAAGAATAAAGTGTTTCTAAATAAGATCCCAGTGTAAATGAGGAGGTTAGTTTATAATATGTTTCATTTTTATAAGAAATCTGCATCCAGGAATGCTTTTTACTATAATCGCTGCTTTCTGTAGTGGTGGTACCAGGGCTATAATTTTCATCTCCAAAGAAGACCTGTGCGAGAAGTAAATCTTTGCTGCCTTCTGTTGCATACTGTCTCGCATTCAACGTGCTGCCGCCAAAGCCTATTGACCCTCCAAGCAAGTTATAAGTACTTTTATCATGATTGGATGAATCAAAGTCTATGATGCTTGTTTGAAAGTACTGATCTGCAATTTCTGCAACACCAATGCCAAATTCAGCTTTCTTGTTGGATAAGAAAGGAAGAGCTGCTTTCAATTTCAGAAAACGTTCATCCTTCTTATTAAAAGCCGGTTTATCATTTCCAGAGAATATCTGGTCGTTTTTAAAATAATCGAATGTAGATATGGAAGCAACAAACCTGTACGATGTAGGAATTGTAGTTGAGAAATCTACTTTAGCAGTAAATTGCAAATTATTATATACTTTACCCAGTTGGCCATCAAAAATTACTTCTTTTGAATAGTAGTTTAAGTCTTTATATGAAAGACCGAAATAAACCTGATTTGAATTGGTTGAAGATATATTTCCACCTGCTCGTATTGAGAAGTTATCCTTCATTTTCACCTTCAGATTTAAATCGTAGGTATCATTATTAGGGTTGTATATTGCATGAGGAATAATTTCTGAAATAACATTGTCAGACAATAAACGGAAATAGCCCCGTTTCAAATCTTCGTAGGTAAATGTTTTATTCTCTGATTGACGCAACTCCTTCTTTATGTAGATTCTTTGCTGAGCGTTAGCTCCATCAATATTTATATTCTTGAAACGCAATTCAGGCAAATTACTTTTAAATACCAATCTTCGCAAACGAATATTATCAGCATTTACCCGCCGAGGAATTCGGCTTTTAATAGAATCCATCATACTCATAGTACGATTGTATCCTAGATCATGAAACTCCTTTAAGCGATCAAAATCCAGAAGACCTACATTGTCAAACTTAAAATTCATAATAATACCCATCGAATCAGGAAGAGAATAGTCTGTTTTTTGCATAACCATGTTTTCCATCTGGCTCATAAGATCATTTTCATCGGGCTTTGTGGGATTAGATGCCACTACACTACCAATAATAATATCAGGATGAAAATCATCGCGCATCACATCAGTTGGGAAATTGTTATATATACCGCCATCATAAGCTAGCGTTCCGTTAATCTCAATAGGCTTAAACACAAAAGGGAAGCTCATGGATGCCCGGACAGCATCACCTAAATCACCATTCCTCATAACGATTTGTCTTTTATTATAGACATCAGACGCAACACATCGGAAAGGGATGAAAAGATTACTAAAATTACCGCCACAAAGAGCTGTTGCACGTGCAAACAGATCAATAAAAACAAGATTCATTTGAATGGGATCTACCATACTGGAAGGTAAAATCTGCGTATTCTTCAAAAGAGAGTCTTTAAGAGACATCCTGATATTAAAAAATTCAGGCGTGGGTGCATCCTTTTTGAAATAATACATATATTCCTTTTCTACTTCTCCTGAATACCAACGCTTAAACTCTTCCGAAGAAATTAACTGCTCCATTTCATCGGGAGAAAATCCCATAGCATACAATGATCCAATAATAGCTCCCATGGATGTACCTGCAATATAATCTATCGGGATATTATTTTCTTCTAACGCCCGGATAATACCTATGTGAGTAAGTCCCTTTGCCCCGCCACCGCTAAGAACAAGTCCAACTTTCTGGGCACGGGAATATGGAATGATTAAGATTGCTGAGATTAATATTAAAAGAATTTTTCTCATAAAATAAAAAGTACCTTAAATAACCAACTTCGTTATAAACATTCAAATATAAAGAATAGTTTGCACATACCATTTACCAATTATGCTTTTTCTTAACAGAAAAGAGCATTACAGCCGTAAAAGACTATAATGCTCTTCAAATTTTTAATAATCCTATTAACAGACTTTTATCAGATTAATTCAATGCTTCTCTTTACAAAATTATTCAATGCTTCGCCCCTCAACATATTGTTTTGAAGAAGAGCTAAGTCGATCAATTGGCGGATTATCTTATTATTTCCGGCATAACCACTTAATATCGAGTCCTTTTTAGCCTTTAAATCAGCAGTTTTCTTATCTATATCTGTCAACTCATCTTTCTCTGCAACAGGAATTTCTTCCTCTTTTTTGTCTTTGTGTTGCTTTTCCAGTTCAGCATGACGTGCATTTAGTGAATCTATCTCATTCTGAACCGGCTGAACAGCTGCAGAACACTCTTTATCTTCACCTTCCATTACATGTTTTACTAATTTGTGATCAGCATTAACAACTAAATTAAACATGTCAGGCATTTCACCGTAGAAACTCATACCTGGTTGTAAATTGGCCATTTCTTTCATACGGCGCATATACTCACTTTGAGTAATCATTATAGGAGTACCATTTTCGCCTAAAGACTGAGAAACTATATTAAATTCAACCTTTTCCATTACAGGAAGCTGACTCTTGAACAGAGTTGAAAGAATTTCACTCTTTCCTTCTTCCAGTGAAATATCTTTCTTATCTTCTTTTACAATCAGATGATCAACAATATCACTATCCACACGAGTAAAACGGCATTTTTCGAATTTTTGTTCCAAAAGGTTGACTACTGCTGTATCTAACTGGCCATCCAATAACAAGACATTATATCCTTTGTTTGTTGCAGCCTCAATATAGCTAAACTGCTCGTCTTTATTGTTGGCATACAAATAAATAAGGTTACCATCCTTGTCTGTCTGATTATCCTTAATCAAGGTCTTATATTCTTCGAACGTATAGAACTTAGAATCTGTATCCTTTAACAAAGCAAATTTGGCAGCTTTATCATAAAAATCCTCTTGAGTAAGCATTCCGTAATTGATAAAGATCTTTAGATCATCCCATTTATCTTCGAATTCCTTACGATCATTTTTAAAGATAGATTGCAGGCGATCAGATACTTTCTTGGAAATATGAGAAGAGATCTTCTTCACATTTGAATCGCTCTGCAGATAAGAACGAGATACATTTAACGGAATATCCGGAGAATCAATTACGCCATGAAGTAATGTCAGAAAGTCAGGAACAATTCCTTCAACAGAATCTGTTACATAAACCTGGTTGCAATATAACTGAATCTTGTTCTTATTCAGATCCATGTTACTTTTTACTTTAGGGAAATACAAGATACCGGTCAAATGGAACGGATAATCTACATTTAAATGAATCCAAAACAATGGTTCATCAGACATTGGATAAAGATCTTTGTAGAATTTCTTGTAATCTTCTTCTTTTAATTCGGATGGTTTGCGAGTCCACAAAGGATTTGTATCGTTAATTACATTATCCTCATCAGTTTCTACTTGTTTTCCATCTTTCCAATCTTTTTTCTTTCCGAAAGCAACCTGTACAGGCAAAAAACTACAATATTTTTTCAGCAAAGAAGAAATGCGGGCTTCTTCCAGGAATTCTTTGCAATCATCGTCAATATAAAGAATGATATCTGTTCCGCGATCAGTTTTTTCTGTTTCTTCCAAGGTAAACTCAGGACTTCCGTCGCAACTCCATTTTACAGCTTTGGCATCTTCTTTAAAAGATTTTGTAACAATTTCCACTTTCTTGGAAACCATGAAAGAAGAGTAGAATCCCAAGCCAAAATGTCCGATGATGGCATTTGCATCATTCTGATATTTTTCCAGAAAATCATTTGCACCGGAGAAAGCTATCTGATTGATATATTTATCAATTTCATCAGCTGTAAGTCCGGTTCCTCGGTCAGATATTGTGATTGTATCTTTTCCTAATGAGACTTTAACTGTAAGATCGCCTAATTCTCCTTTAAATTCACCTACAGAAGCTAAAGTCTTAAGTTTCTGTGTAGCATCTACAGCATTAGAAACTATTTCACGAAGAAAGATCTCATGGTCACTATACAAGAACTTTTTAATAACGGGGAAAATATTTTCGGTTGTTACCCCAATGTTTCCTTTTTGCATAATTTCAAATATATTTTTAAGTTGTTATTTAATAAGTTTATTCTTTGTCAGTAGAAGACAAAAAAAATGCCAGATTTGGAGCAATCTGACATTTTGACTGATTTTTTATTTTTAATATTCAGCTTATTTCTCAGCTGACTTAACTACTGACATACTTAATTCGGTATTTCCTTCGGTGAAATCAACTGAAATTGTATCTCCTTCTTCTATTCCGGAAATAATAATGATTTCAGATAATCCATCTTCCAGATAGTTTTGTATTGCACGTTTCAAAGGTCGGGCACCAAATTGCACATCATAGCCTTTCGAAGCCAGGAACTTCTTGGCTTCATCACTAACAATCAGCTTATAACCAATAGTTTCTATGCGTGAATAAAGTCCGGAAAGTTCTATATCCACAATCTTAGTAATGGCTTCTAAAGAGAGTTGATCAAAGGTGATAATCTCATCCACACGATTAATAAACTCAGGTGCGAAAGACTTATTCAAGGCTTTTTGAATCACATTACGGGCAAACTCTTTATCGTCTAAACGGCTTTGAGTAGCAAAGCCCACACCGTGTCCGAATTCCTTCAACTGACGAGTTCCAATATTGGAAGTCATGATCAGAACCGTATTCTTAAAGTCTACTGTTTTGCCATAACTGTCAGTTAGACGTCCTTCATCCATAATTTGCAGCAATATATTGAACACATCAGGATGTGCTTTTTCTATTTCATCTAAAAGAACGATGGAATAAGGTTTTCTTCTTACTTTTTCTGTCAGTTGACCGCCTTCTTCATAACCAACGTATCCCGGAGGAGCTCCAACCAAACGAGAAACCGTGAATTTTTCCATGTATTCACTCATATCTATTCGAATCAAAGCATCCGAAGAACCAAACATATATTTCGCCAATTCTTTGGCTAGAAGGGTTTTACCTACGCCTGTTGGTCCTAAGAACATAAATGTTCCAATTGGTTTATTAGGATCTTTAAGTCCTACACGACTTCTGCGAATAGCCTTAACGAGCTTATCAACAGCCGAATCCTGCGCAACAACCTTAGAAAGAAGATCTTCCTTCATTCTGGCTAGTTTCATTCCCTCAGCCTGCGCCATCCGTTGTACAGGAATGCCTGAAATCATGGAAACTACTTCCGCAATTTCCTCTTCATCAACAGTTTGCCTATTTTGTTTAATATTGGCTTCCCAATCACGCTTCAGATCTTCCAGCTGATTGGTATACTCTTTTTCTTTATCTCTGAAACTAGCCGCGAGTTCATAATTCTGCGATTTTACCGCTTCATTCTTTTTGCTTTTAGTTTCATCAATAAGTTTTTCTTGCTCTTCAATTTCCTTTGGAACATTTATATTAGCAAGGTGTACACGTGAACCGGCTTCATCGAGCGCATCAATAGCCTTATCAGGGAAATTACGATCGGTTACATAACGTTCCGTAAGCTTCACGCAGGCCAATAATGCCTCGTCTGTATAAGCTACATTATGATGGTCTTCATATTTCTCCTTTATATTTCTAAGAATCTGCAACGTTTCCTCCGGAGTGGTTGGTTCAACCATAACCTTCTGAAAACGACGTTCTAACGCACCATCTTTTTCTATATTTTTTCTGTATTCATCGGTTGTCGTCGCTCCAATACATTGTATCTCACCGCGGGCAAGTGCCGGCTTCAACATATTTGCCGCATCCATCGATCCGGTAGCAGAGCCAGCCCCAACAATGGTATGAATCTCGTCGATGAAAAGGATAATATTCGGATTCTTCTGTAACTCATTGAGAATGGAGCGAATACGTTCTTCAAACTGACCACGATATTTGGTTCCGGCCACAACAGAAGTCATATCGAGCGAAATCACACGTTTGTCGAACAAAATACGGGAAACCTTTTTCTGTGTGATCCTTAATGCCAATCCCTCTACAATGGCAGATTTTCCTACACCTGGCTCACCGATTAAAATAGGATTATTCTTCTTTCTACGGCTAAGTATCTGAGCCACGCGTTCTATTTCCTTTTCACGTCCAACAATAGGATCTAATTTTCCCTCCTCGGCTGCACGTGTCATGTCTGTGCCAAAATTGTCAAGCACAGGAGTATCATTTGCCGTTTTACGGGGAGGAGCCTGGGTTTGCTGTTTCTTATTAGAAGCATTGTCATCAGGACGTTGCATATCATCTTCTTCCTCTTCATCATCTTCACTGAAACCTAATCCAGCATTGATATCCGGTTGCAATGAAAGCTGCTCGAATACATTCTTATACAATACGTGGTTTTCACCAAGAATCTGAGCTACCATATTATTATTCTCCTTTAATATTGCTAAAAGCATATGTTCTGTATCGGCTATCGGGCTCTTTAGCAGACGAGCTTCAAGTATACACATTTTCAATATTTTAGAAGCTTCCGTGCTCAATACAATATCATCAACCATGAAATCGGAAGGTTCTGGCATTTCGCGGAGTTTATTTTCAATTAAAGTCTTAATTTCCGAGAAATTTATATTGAGTTTGGAGAGTATCTCAATAGCTTTTCCTTCGCCATTTCGGAGTAACCCCAAAAACAAGTGTTCGGGACCTATAAAGCCATTATTCAATCGGTTAGCTTCTTCCTTGCTATAGATTATGACTTCTGAAACTTTTTGTGAGAATTGATTATCCATATATTTCTCTTTATTCTAAATGTACAATTATACGATGCAAAGATACACATTTACTAAATTCAGCATACCTTCTTTTTCCTTAATTATAAATAACAAAAGGCGTGCCATTATAATAATATAACGAAAAAAGGCATGTTTTAGTTGCATTCAGCACACCTTATTCTATACATTACGACATTTAATTCCATCTATGGTGATACTTAAAGGAATAATAAAGCACTTATTTCCAAATAGAAGTACAGCTTAATAAGTTTAAGACTAGATGTTATTCTATTTAGTTCTAGACTTAATAACAAAAAGGTCTACTTCTTTTTACAAAGATACAATGAATAAAATACTAAAACTCTTTGATAGATTTATTTAAAGAACACGTATAACAAAGCAATGAAGAAAGTTTTTACCTGAATCCTTTTATATGTCGGGGAAAAGCATTACTTTAGCGTGGTTTTTTAAAGCCACGAATGTATAATTAATAATCTTTTTAAATGCTTGAACAAGACAGAATTATAAAAATTAACATCGAAGATGAGATGAAATCATCGTACATTGATTATTCAATGTCGGTTATTGTATCTCGAGCTCTTCCCGATGTTAGAGACGGATTCAAACCCGTTCACCGTAGAATTCTCTTTGCGATGAACGAACTTGGTAATACTTCCGATAAACCTTATAAGAAATCAGCCAGAATCGTCGGTGAAGTTTTGGGTAAATATCACCCACACGGAGATTCATCCGTTTATGGTGCAATGGTAAGAATGGCTCAGGAATGGGCAATGCGCTATACATTGGTAGATGGTCAGGGAAACTTTGGTTCTGTAGACGGCGACAGTCCTGCTGCAATGCGTTATACAGAAGCTCGTCTTAATAAAGTTGGCGAGGAGATGATGAGAGATATCGAAAAAGAAACAGTTGATTTCCAAAATAACTTTGACGATACACTCCAGGAGCCTAGAGTTTTACCAACACGTATTCCAAACCTTTTAGTAAACGGCGCTTCAGGTATTGCCGTAGGTATGGCAACTAACATGCCACCTCATAATCTTTCTGAAGTAATTGACGCTTGTGATGCATATCTTGATAATAAAGATATTACTATCGAAGAGCTAATGCAGTACGTAAAAGCACCCGATTTCCCTACAGGGGGATATATTTACGGCATGAGCGGCGTTCGCGAAGCTTTTCTTACAGGTAGGGGCAGAGTAATAATGCGTGCTAAAGCTAATATCGAAGCAGAAAGTACTCACGATAAAATTATCGTTACGGAAATTCCGTACAACGTAAACAAAGCAGAGCTCATCAAGGCTATTGCAGACTTAGTATCAGAAAAAAGAATTGAAGGTATTTCTAATGTAAATGACGAATCCGACCGCGAAGGTATGCGTATCGTTGTAGACGTAAAGAGAGATGCCAACTCCGGTGTTGTTTTGAACAAATTGTTTAAAATGACTGCTATGCAGACATCCTTTAGTGTAAATAACATTGCACTTGAACACGGACGTCCTAAAATGTTTAATCTTCGCGACTTAGTCGTAAGTTTTGTAGAGCATAGACATGATGTTGTAGTTCGCCGTACACAATATGATCTGAGAAAAGCTAAAGAGCGTGCTCATATCTTAGAAGGCTTGATTATTGCATCCGATAACATTGACGAAGTAATTAAAATCATTCGTGCGGCTAAAACGCCTAACGAAGCCATTTCAGGCTTAATCACCCGATTTAACCTCTCTGAGATACAATCTCGTGCCATCGTTGAAATGCGTCTCCGTCAATTAACCGGACTGATGCAGGATCAACTTCATGCTGAATATGAAGAGGTTATGAAGATGATTGCACATTACGAAGAAATTCTGGCAAATGATGAAATCTGCCGTCAGGTAATCAAAGATGAGCTTCTTGAAGTTAAAGCTAAATTTGGTGATGAACGTCATTCAGAAATTGTTTATTCTTCAGAAGAATTTAACCCTGAAGACTTCTACGCTGATGATCAAATGGTTATCACAATATCACATTTAGGATACATTAAACGTACTCCACTAGCCGAATTCCATTCACAGAACAGAGGAGGGGTAGGATCTAAGGGTACTGAAACCCGCGATGAAGATTTCGTAGAAAATATTTATCCAGCAACAATGCACAATACCATGATGTTCTTTACTCAAAAAGGAAAGTGCTATTGGTTAAAAGTATATGAAATTCCTGAAGGTACAAAGAATTCAAAAGGAAGGGCCATCCAGAACTTGCTAAACATTGATGCAGACGATAAAGTTAACGCATTCGTTCGCGTACAAAGTCTTACTGATGAGGAATTCATTAATAACCATTATCTTCTTTTCTGTACAAAGCATGGCGTAATAAAGAAAACCAGACTTGAACAATATTCTCGTCCACGCCAAAATGGCGTAAATGCCATTAATATTCGTGAAGACGACAAGGTAATAGAAGTACGTATGACTAAGGGCGATAATGAGATTCTCATTGCAAACCGTAATGGCCGTGCAATACGCTTCAATGAAACTGCTGTCCGCGAAATGGGTAGAACTGCAACCGGTGTTCGTGGTATGACACTTGATGGTGACGACGATGAAGTAATCGGAATGATTTGCATCAAAGACAAAGAAACAGAATCAGTTATGGTTGTTTCTGAACAAGGTTACGGAAAACGTTCTGATATTGATGATTACCGCATTACAAACCGTGGTGGAAAGGGTGTTAAAACATTGAATATCACGGACAAAACAGGTAAATTAGTAGCCATAAAGTCTGTAACTGATGACAACGATTTGATGATTATTAATAAATCAGGAATCACTATTCGTCTGAAAGTAGAAAATGTCAGAATTATGGGACGTGCAACACAAGGAGTAAGGCTTATCAACCTGGAAAAACGTAACGATCAGATAGGTTCAGTTTGTAAGGTCGAGTCCGAAAGTCTGGAAGAACCAGAACTATTAGATGAAGATATAGAAATAGAAAATCCAGAAAATGTCAGTTCAGTAGAACAGACGAATGATGAAGAATAAAAGTTTAATATTTAATCCACAAAATGTATGAAAAGAGTATTATTTTCAATTGTCATGCTGCTGGCTGCAGGTTTCTCCTTTGCTCAAGAAAAGGACGTTAAGCAAGCTAAAAGTTTGGCAGAAGATGTAAAGCCCAATTTCACTGAGGCTGAAAAGCTTATCAATGGAGCTTTAGAAAATGCAGAAACAAAAAATCAGGCAAACACATGGAACGTTGCCGGTCTCATTCAGAAAAGAATCAATGAGAAAGAGATAGAAAAAGCTTATTTAAGACAACCATATGATACATTAAAATCATATAACAGCCTTTATAAGATGTTTGGTTATTTTCTTAAATGTGATGAACTAGAAAAAACACCTAATGAAAAAGGAAAAGTAAAGTTCAAATATAGAAAGGACAATGCTGCTACTATTCTAACAGAAAGAGTAAACTTGATCAATGGAGGTAGTCAATACTATAATCTAGGCAAAAATAAAGAAGCACTTGACTATTTTGGAATGTATGTAGATTTGGCCAGTGCTCCAATGCTTGAAAAAGAACAAATTGCATCTAAAGACACTCTTTTATCAACAGTAGCTTTCTATGCATGTTTGGCAGCTTCAAGAATGAATGATTATCCAAATGCTATTAAGTATGGTTTAATTGCTAAAAAAGACAAGCAAAGCGGCAAAGATGCAATGCAATTGATCGCTGATGCATATAAAGCACAGAAAGATACAGCCAATTGGGTTCAAACTTTAAAAGACGGAATTCTGGCTTATCCTAATGATAATTATTTCTTCGGACATCTTGTAGATTACTACAGTAACGCCAATAAACTTAATGACGCAATGGCTTTTGCTGATCAAATGTTAGCTAAAGATCCTAAAAATTCATTCTACCTTTACGTTAAGGGCTATTTATGTCAAAGCATGAAGAACTATGATCAGGCTATAGAATTCTATAAAAAGACAATTGAAGTAGATCCTAAGTATGCTGAAGCATACTCAAATATGGGTCTTGTATATTGGACACAGGCATTAGACTATGCATCAAAGGTAGATTTTAATAGCCCGAAATTTAAAGCAGAACAAGCTAAAATTAATAAGTTCTATGAAAGTGCTAAACCTTGTTATGAGAAAGCCAGAGAACTTAAACCTGATAACAAAGAATTATGGCTTAACGGACTTTATACAGTTTACTACAAACTAGGAATTGGTGGAGCCGAATTTGACGAATTAGCAAAAGAAGTTGAAGCATTAGGCAAATAACAATTTATATTTTATTATTGCTGTCCGGTAAAACTCTAAAATGCATAAAGAACCATCCGAATCGCCTATAAAATGGTGGTTCGGAATGTTTTTTTTTAAGTAAGCCCCTAATCAAAAACAAATTCTAATGCGGGGTCAACATTTGGAGGCTCATAATTGGCTTTCTGAAGAATATATTCCCAATCCTTTTCGGGTTTTTCAAGAAAAGCTATAAAATCGACATAATACATTAGCATAAGTCTAGCCATGGTAACTAAATTAGAGAAAGAACAGTGTCTTTTAAGTTTATGTTGCATGATTGTACACAGTAAATTAGCAATGAGAACTACCCATGTTTGCACTTCTATGGCATTGACACTCTCACCATAGAAGAAATGTAGCGGAAAGTTCTGTTTGAGCTGTTTGTATAACGTTTCAATAGCCCATCTCCGCTTGTAAATTTCTTCAATATCCTCAACAGATAGTTCGAAATTATTGGTTAGCAATACCGCGGATTTCTTTTTATTCTTGCTCCATAACTCTACTCGCCTGGAAGTATGTCGCAAGTCTCCTTTTTCAAAGATGATATGCTGGTCGGTATGCGTTACCAAACCTTTAGAATTGACATAAGTGGTGGATTTCAACACTTTGTATATCAGGCTCTTCTTCATTTTTGTAACATAGCAGACACCCTCTTCTGTCAATCGTTGGAATTGTGCATAGTCAATATAGGCACGATCCATAGCAAGAGTGGCATTTTGAGGCAAATGAACCTCTTTGAGTAGATAATGGTCGTGTTTGGCTGCGGATGTCAGTTGAACAACCATAGGGACACCTACTACATAGCGCATTACCGTGTGGACTTTCAGACCGCCTTTCTTCTTTCCGCTTTTTGGATGACGACCAACGCCCTTAAGAATATTGTCAAACAGGCTGATTGTCGTAGAATCCATCATAAAAAGCAGTCGTTCCCAATCTTTCTGTTCTTTCCGTGAGCGGCTGTCCGCTAAAAAAGGCCCATATTGTTCCAACAGCATAGAATAGACGTTGGCAAAAAACTCCTGAGACCGTCTTTTATTTGCTTCTGCCAGAGTACTACGCCTAACCATGTAATCGATTCCAAGGTGTTGCAGCTTATTTGCTTCCGCAAACATCCCAATCTCCAGTTCGCGTAAGGAATCAAAGTGTTTGAGCACACCAAAAAGCATAACCACAAGATGAGTATAGCCATCCAAGCTCTTGACATAACGTTCACAACCCATTTTCTGGCTTAAATCTAAGATTTTTTGCTTATCGATGAATTTTAATAGCTGTGATAGAACCGGCTGTCCGGTAAAATTTATACTTTTGCCCATGTCTATAAGGATTTTTTGGTCGAAACGAATATAGACAATTGGGGCTGAATTCATCTAAGAACTCAGCCCTTTATTTTGTTGATCTAAAAAGTTTTACCGGACAGCAATAATATTTTATCATAAAAAAAAATCACTTAAGAAATTCTTAAGTGATTTTTTTTATGAATATATCCAATACAATTCATAATGAAAGAGTAATACTATTTTTAATTATCGCGCATTCTATTAAACATAATCATAATTATTTTATTATTGAGAATCGATTATATTTTATCGCTTACAACTAATAATGGTGTATCAGTATGGAAAATCATCTTCATAGCAATGCTTGGATTAAATAAACGAGCAAACATATTTCTCTTATAAGAAGTAATGGCTATTACATCAATACTGTTTTGCTGAATAAATGAATCTAGGTTCTGACCAAGATTATCATCCATTACAACTTCATAATGAATTTGTATATCAGGATATTGTTTATGAAAGTACTCTTTAAAACCAGCCAGTTTAATCTCATTCCATGTATCCTTAAGCGTAGTCAAATGAATGAGTGTGACAGAGAAGTTAAATGCTGTCATCTTTTTCATTAAAGAATCAAAAGCAATTAAATCACGCTGATCAAAATTAGTTATAAAAGCAAGTTTTTTAACCCCATTGAAGATTTTAAACGGTGTCTTTTCAGGAACAACAAAAACGATTGCTCTGCTTCTGTCAATAACCTCTGCAGTAACGCTTCCAATAATATCAGCATCTTTTTTGTTTTTTCCACGAGTACCCATTACTATAATACTGGGCGAACTATTCTTAGCATATTTTAAAATTTCTTCCTCAGGTATTCCTTCTTTCAAGACGCAGGTAAATTTAACATTTGGGAATTCACCAGAATCAATCTTACTCTTAATCTTAACAGATAAATTATTCAAATCTTCATTTACCTTCTTAATTATATTCTTGATTGATTCTTCATCAGGACCCTGATAACTGAAAACGTCATTGTAAGGAATTGACGGCATATATCTGGGAGTAAAATAAACATGAAGCAGAACAACCTCTGTATCAAATGTTTTTGCGAAGCCGAAACCAAATTCACAAGCGCGCATTGAATAATCAGAGAAATCTACAGGTATTAATATCTTATTGCTTTTTTCCTTTTCCTGCGGCTTCTCCCCTATTATATCTTCTGAAAGCCAAATGTTACTCTCTGTGATTTTTAATGCATGTGGCAAATCGCTTTCTTTTATTCTTAAACGAACTCCAGAAGATACGACTGGCTTAATAAGATCTACATTTTGTATGTAAGATTTTATACCTTCTTTTTCTAAAACGCTCTTCAAAATCTGAGCTTTAGCATACGTTAGTATTGCTAATGTGACTAATTTCTCTTCCATATGATCTTAGATTAGTTGTTAAAAATAAATCCATGCGTAGAAAAAAATCCCAATTGAAGAAAGATCAATCAGGATTTATTTTTATAAACTAGGCTTGCATCAGTTCTTCAGTAACTTCTTCCCGATGATCAATATTATGTTCTTCTAATATTTTTAAAGCTAAATCTAGAACTGTGGTATCATCAAGCATAACCAACCCTCCATCGGGCCCGGGTTCTGTATGAATGCCAACACTTTTACCTTCCTTAAAATTACTGCCGCCAAAGAAGTTACGAACTGTATCCACTTCTAAATTAAGCTCATCAGCGATTCTGTGCATACTTCCGCTTGGTAATGAATCTTTTATTTTTCTAAGTTCATTGAAAGTTATTGTTCTGTTCATAATATAGAAATTTGGGTTAATACTATATCAACTAATTAACGCTATAAACTTAAATAAAAAAAAAGACTAATCAAACTATTTATGAATTAAATTTTCATAAAACATTCATTATGCAAACAGCTAAATCATAAGGTCTTACAAATTATTGAATTCATATATAATCATTCCTATAATCATTATACTAAATATACTAGTAAACAAAGCAATTAATAAAATGTTTATATCAGAGATCAAATAGCCACTAGAAGTAAACTCTCTTGAATACCTCATTCTGTTTCCTTCGGTAAACTTTTTTTGAATTGAACTATATATATAGTATACTAAAAAACCAGAGATTATGCCCAAAGTTGCTCCACAAATTACATCACCCAAATAATGAACTCCCAGATATATGCGAGAATAACATGAAAGAACAGCCCATAACAAAAAAGCCAAAGTATATTCTCTTTTACGAAATATCAGAGATGTAAAAGTAAGAAGACCAAAAGTATTTGCAGCATGACTGGAAATAAATCCAAATTTTCCTCCTCTATATCCATTGACAATATCGACCAAATACATAAATTCAGGGTCCTGAGTAGGACGGAAACGCTTAAATACAGGTTTAAAAACGCCTGATGAAATACGGTCACATATAACAATGGTGACTGCTATCATAACAATAACAAATAAAGCATCTTTTAGTTTATTATTCTTAATGATAACATACAGCAATATAAGTGCAAGCGGAATCCAAACGACAGTACTTGTATATACCCACATGAATCCATCCCAGAAAGCTGAATTACTCCCATTTAAAGCTAAAAAGGCCTCTTTATCGAATTGTATTAGCTGTTGTATTTCACTCATTGCGTTCAGATGCGTTTAGATTATTTCAAGATCAGCTGTTTTAATCCAGCCAACATTACCATCTTCAAGAATGATTTCCTTCCACTCTTTCATAGAATTATCTTTGATGGTTACCTTGCGTCCCTCATGAATAATAAACAAATCTGTACCGCTTTCATTTGGTGTGCTCTTTATTGTTACAGTAGGTGTCATAATAATTGCACTATTCCGATTTGCGAGAAGACTTTTTTGATGAGAAGCAAATACATTTGATAAGATAACGACCACAAGCAAGACTATTGAGACTATAAATCCCATTTTCTTAAGGATTACCTTCTTGGAAAAGATAAAGAAATAAAGTGCAACAATTAAGAATATAAAAGTAACAACCCCACATTTTGCCCAGGAATCAGCTCCCATACAATTAATAAGAGAATTGGTCCAACTGATAAAGAACAGTTGTGGAGCAGCTTCTACTTTATCAACTGTTTTACTACGGGCTATTTCCAGATTAGAACGGATATCGCCATCTCCGGGATTAAGCAAAAGAGCTCGTTCGTAGTTTAAGATTGCTCTAGCCATATCTCCTTTCTTATAATAGCTATTGCCTAAATTATAATAAATTTCCGTAGCTTCTCCCTTCGTGTTAAGCAACGATTCATAGATTTGTATTGCAGAGGCAAAATCGTTACGAATATAAGCTTTATCGCCCTGCGATTTGGTTGCATTCTCCATCTTAGCAGCAGAGAACTCATTACGGGCATGTTTTGTAGTCTTTACAGAGTCAGCAGCCAAAGAATTCTGAGCAGAAAGATTAAAGGAACACAGAATACTTAATACTAAAAATATTATTTTTTTCATATTGCTATTTCTTAATCTGTTAGTGTTTAATTATGTTTTCCATTTTACTCACTACCTCAATGGCAGAAGAATAAACCTTATCCATTGCTTCGTTAGGGTCACCCGGCGCATAACGTGCAAATTCGCACTGATCGAGTACAGATAAGAACTCTTTAGTCAACTCTGCATTCACTCCATAATTAGTCAATTCAGATTCAACATTATCCTTTGTGAGCTTAGAAACCTGAATATTCAGTTTATCGCTAATATATCCCCATAAAGCCTTTAATACTTCATCGTAGAATTCTTCTTTCTTGTTTTCGTTCAGAAGTTTACCAGCAATCTTCATTCTCTTTGTTGCCACTTTATTAGCTTTCTTGGTACGCACTTTGGCAACATTGGCATTTTCAACAGCCTGATTTCTATAAATGATTATAAAAGCAATAAACAAGCATGCAGGAATAATATAAAGCAAATAATAAAGCAGTGATCCAAACAAGAAATCACCTTTTTCATGCAGTGTTACATCATTTGTCTTTATATACCGGATATCAGAGCCTAACACTTTAAGATCTTCTTTATTAGTAAAGTTGGCAACAACCTGATCAGCATTACCTGCTCCCTTGGCAACTTTCAAGTCATACTCCTGAGTTTTAAGAGTCTTATAAGACCGGCTATTGCTATCGAAGTAAGTAAGGCTTGCAGATGGAATTTTATATGCCCCGGCATAACGAGGAATTACCAGATATTCAATCACCTTGCTTCCGGATAAGCCACCTTTGGTAAGGGTAAATTTATTGGTAACCTTAGGATCGTAAACCTCAAAATCTTTAGGGAATTGGATTTTAGGAGTATTAATCAGTTTCAGATTACCCACACCGGAGATAGTTACCTTGATGGTTACAGCATCGTTTGTTTTAACTTCTTTAGAGTTAATAGTTGAAGAAAGAGTGAATCCTCCCACTCCACCACAGAAGTTAGCTGGTTTTCCTGCGGGCAATGAATTTACATTTACAGTGATCTGAGGCGTTACGATTGTTTTCTTAACTTCAACAACATTTGATCCGCCATTGAAGAAAGCATCAAACGGATCAGCCGTCTGTACTGCTTTGGCTATTGAAGCATCAAATCTGGCAGGATTGATGACTAACTTTCCTGATTGTTGCGGGAAAAGAACAAACTGTCTATAAACTACAGAATGGTAATTCTTTCCTTTATAACGTTCCAAGGTAAACTGCTTTGTTTGGGGCAACTCAACTTCCTGTGACTGGAATCCTTTAAAATCAGGCAATTTTACGTTATCAAATCCTCTTAGATCTACCAACGTATAAACTTTATAAGTTAACACCAGCGCTTCCTGTTCATATACATTTGTTTTGTTTACAGATCCTACAATTATCAGATCTTCTGCAGAAACCTTTGTCCCAGATGATTTTGAACGAGAACTTTTAGAAGGTGAAGATGATGATGATCCACGATTTGCCTGATCTGCCGGAAGTACTCTAATCTTTAAAGCATTTGAAGTAACAGACCTTCCATCTGCAACAATACTTGCAGGAGAAATACTAAAGGTTCCTTTTGCAGAAGCCATTACTGTATAGGTATAAGTAATGGAGCTAACGGTAGAGCCCTTTCCGTTAATATACTGTGAGCTCGTCATTCTCGATTCATAAGGTCCGGCTAAAACATCCAGCCCTTTCATAGAAGAGGCTCTAAAACTTTTTACATTCTGTGTATTTACTGTGTACGTAATTCTAAATTGATCGCCTACAGCGACTGCATCCGGAGCATCTGCCACTAATCTTACGTTGTCAGCATAACTGTTTATCCCCGGAATCAGTAAAATGATGAATAAGAAAATCAGTTTCCTCATTGCTTATATAAATTTGTGTCCTTATTATTATTCTATTACCAGTCTTTATCCAGGTTTCTGCCTTGATTTCTCAATTGTTTCTTGGCTTTTTCCTGAAGTTGTTTTTCATCTTGCATTGCTGCATTCAGCAATTGTTCCGCATTCTGCTTAGACATTTTATTCTTATCAGGCTGCGGCTTAGGTTGCTGTTTTTGTTTATCATCTTTATTCTTTTGATCCTGCTTTTTCTTTTGGTCGTCCTTTTTCTGTTTGTCTTTATCCTTATTCTTATTTTTATCCTTATTCTTGTCTTTGTTTTGCTGTTTTTTTTGCTGATCCTTCAGCATTTTCATAGCCAAAGCCAGGTTATACCTTGTTTCATCATCACTTGGATTGTACCTCAGAGATTGTTTATAAGACTGAACCGCTTCCTGATAATGCTTTGCAGACTGATAAAGTACCCCGGCATTATGGTATATTTTTGCCAGTTTAGTATTATTTTTACCTGCAGCTTTAGTAGCTGCAGTATACTTTTCCATAGCATCCTTCAACTTTCCTTGATGAGAAAGCGTATTACCTAAATTATATAAAGCTTCTGTAGAATTCGGATTCAGTTCCAATGCTTTCCGATAATTTACTTCGGCCTGCACATAGGAACTGTCAGTATACAGTTTGTTTCCTTTGCGGATATAGTCTCTCTCAGTCTTTTGTGCAAATGTTGCGCAATTGGCTAAAAAAAGGACAGCTATAATAATAATATATTTAACCTGTGACATTTCTCTATTTATATCTTAAACAGTTTTATATTCTTGAATAATGGATTCTTTCGTTCCAACAGCAATAATTCAGCTATCAACAAAAGCAGGATAATCCATGCCACTCCCTGAAATTGTTCATCGAAATCAGAATAGACACTACTTTCTAAATTTGATTTTGCCATTTTATCAATTTCACTGATCAGAGCCTTCTGAGCAGAATTTGAATTATCAACATGCGCATAAATACCTTTTCCAGCGATAGCCAGTTCCTTACACATGGATTCATTCAAACGCGTTACGATAACATTTCCCTGTTTATCTTTACGGAAATTGTTTGATCCCGGAATAGGAATGGGCGCCCCGTCAGGAGAACCAACTCCCAGTACATGCACAGTAATATCATTCTTCTTAGCTGCTTTTACTGCTTCTACAGCACCATCTTCGTGATTTTCACCATCGGTGATAAGAACAATTGCTCTTCCCACTCCTTTCTGGGGAGTAAAACTATGGGTTGCCAAATCAACGGCTGAACCGATAGCGGTTCCCTGTCTTGAGATCAATTCAGGAGTAATTGTTTCCAGAAACATTTTAGCTGAGATATAATCACTTGTGATTGGTAATTGTGTATAAGCATCTCCTGCAAATACAATCATTCCCACTTTGTCCTGGTCTAGTTCATCGATCAGTTTAGATACCACCATCTTAGCTTTCTCTAAACGGCTTGGAACAACATCTCCGGCCATCATGGAATTAGATATATCCAATGCAATAATCACCTCCACTCCGTTCCTTTTAACTTTATTCGTTTTTGTGCCGAACTGAGGACGGGCTATCAACACTATAGTCAATGCCAGTGCGGAAAACACAAGCCAGAATTTAATATCAGGACGATATTTCGAAACATCAGGCATCAATTGACCCATCAGTTCCGGATCACCGAACTTTTTAATCGCCTTCCTCCTTTTTATGTTGGAATACAAATAAAGAACTATAATGAACGGCAATATTATAAGTAGATATAAATATGTCGGGTCTGCAAATCGAAACATAATTTATCTTGTTTTATTAATTATGGTATTTTCTTTAATATAGAGTTACGCAAAAGAGCCTCACTAAGAATACATAAGAACAAGATCAATGCGAATGGCTGATAATTTTCCTGTCTCTTACTATATGCTTTTACGTTTAACTTAGTTTTCTCTAGTTTATCGATTTCATGGTATACCTCTTTTAACTTAGAAGTACTCGTTGCACGAAAATAGTTTCCATCTGTAGTCTCTGCAATCTTAGATAATGTAGATTCATCGATTTCAACCGGCATATTGATATACTGTACTCCAGCAGCGGTTGGATAAGGATAAGGTGCCAAACCATTTGTTCCTACACCAATAGTATAAACCCTAATTCCAAAGCTTTTGGCGATTTCGGCAGCAGTCAGCGGAGAAATATCCCCTTTATTATTAGATCCATCCGACAATAAAATTATAACCTTCGATTTTGCCTTGCTGTCTTTCAGTCTGGTTACCGCATTTGCAATACCCATACCTATAGCAGTACCATCTTCAATTATTCCACATTTTATATTCTGAAAAAGATTCAGCAAAACCGCATGATCTACAGTCAACGGACATTGTGTAAAACTTTCAGCTGCAAAAAGTGTTATCCCGATATTATCATTCGGACGTCCGTTAATAAATTCAGTAGCCACATTCTTAGCCGCTTCCAGACGATTAGGCTTAAGATCTTCAGCCAGCATAGTGGAAGAAATATCAAGAGCCATCATAATATCGATTCCTTCAGTCTCGGTATTCTTCCAGTTATTGGTAGTTTGCGGACGTGCAAGAATCAATACAATCATTACAAAAGAAATTACTCTTAAAATGAATGGTGCATGAAGCAAATATATCTTATAGCTTTTGGGAGTGTGAGCATATACCCTCGTATCGGAAATCTGAAGAGAAGCCTCATTTTTCCGTTGTTTTAGGATATACCACATTATATAGGGTATAAGAAGTATTAGCAGGAAGAAATAATAAATATTTGCAAATATCATCTTTTTATTGTTTTTATCACATTTATAAGAACGAATCGACTAACTTCATAGCCACAAATGCAAAGATTGCCAGCACTGAAGCAGACAATACAACGATTCCAACGGCCAAAAGTACTTTCGCTCTGCGTGAACGTTTCTCTTCTACGGTTATTTCTGTTGGCACAGGCTTTTTATCAACTGGCTCTTCCGTTTTTGTTTCATTAATAAAGGCAATTGCATTCAACAAGTTAGAATCATTCTCATTCATCATCGGGTCATGCTTGGCAAACTTAACAAGGTCTGCCGTTTGAAACAAGAATTTCAAGTCATTGATATCCTTAGCTTCAACTTCCTTTAGTTTTTCAATAATCTCGGAAGATGTCATTTCCATTGCACTAAAGCCGAAGCGATCCTGAATATAGGTACGCAACGCATCGGTCAATTCTGTATAATATTCCTTAGAACGACCTTTCTGCCATATCTTTTCTGTCTTAATGCGTTCTATTTCCTTCATAGCCAGCTGGTGAGGCGGTAGCTTGGGTTCTATCCTTATGTGTCTGATAATTGGCTTATTATCCCTAAACCGGATAATTAAGTAGACAATCAGGAACATCAACGGAATAGCCAGTATGGAAAGGAATAGCGTTCCAGCCCAGTCACTCCACATAAACGGAGGATTCATCACCCCTTTCTGAGGATAGAAATGATCGGGATGGCTCACATCAACACGTGGAGAGATTACTTTCAGAGCCAGAGACTTTGATTTATATACCGTATTTACCACTTTCACGCTAAAAGGCGGAATATAATAAAGCGCAGAATCAAACGAAGTTATCGTATATCTCTGCGTAATCAGCAAACGCTGCCTGTTATTCAGATACTGAGTATCGGGCTTTGCAATTCCTACAATTTCTATTCCTTTAATAATGCTATCGGTAAAATGGGGAAAAATAGCTTTCTGTTTGGCATCAATGCTTATCTGCAGCTTAATTCTTGCTTGTTCTCCAATCATAATCTGCAAGGAATCAATTGATGCATCTACAGTTACAGATTGAGCTGTTATCTTTTGCGGTGCAAAAAAGAACAGCATTGAACAGCTCAGCGCAATAAAGAATTTTCTGCTTCTCAATAATGTGTATCTACTCATTTCGTATTACTTTCTTTTAGCAAACAAATTCAACAAGGCTTTCACATAATCCTGGTCAGTACGAACGGAGACCGAATCTACATTACTCTTCGTAAATGTATCATTAAGAATAGTCTGTTTCTTAAGCCACCAATCATGATGAGCTCTGCGCAAGGCAAGGGATGAAGTATCAATCCATTGTTCATGACCGGTTTCGGCATCCTTCACTTTCATCAGACCTACCGACGGTAGTTCCTCAACCCTTCTGTCATAAACCTGAATCGCTACTAAATCATGCTTACGATTGGCAATGGTCAGTGCATTCTTGAAATCAGAACTATCAATAAAATCGGATATAACAAAAGCCGTACATCTTTTCCTAATCACATTCGTAAGATATTCAAGCCCCATTCTGATATTTGTTCTCCGGCTGGTAGCCTTAAAATCGATCAGTTCACGAATGATGAAAAGAATGTGCTTTCTACCCTTTTTTGGCGGTATAAACTTCTCTATTCTATCCGAGAAAAATATTACTCCAATTTTATCATTGTTCTGGATAGCAGAGAAAGCAAGCGTGGCGGCAATTTCTGTCACCATATCTTTCTTCATCTGTTTCACCGTTCCAAATTCAAGACTTCCCGACACATCAATCAACAGCATGACGGTTAACTCACGTTCTTCCTCAAACACTTTTACATAAGGTTTGTGGAAACGTGCCGTCACGTTCCAATCAATATCTCGTATATCGTCGCCATATTGATACTCACGAACTTCAGAAAAGGCCATACCACGCCCCTTAAAGGCAGTATGATACTCTCCGGCGAAGATGTTATTCGATAGTCCCCGAGTCTTTATTTCAATCTGACGAACTTTTTTTATAAGTTCACTCGCTTCCATACCACTAAGGCACCTCTACCTTATTAAGAATCTTGCTTACTATTTCGTCTGATGTAATGTTACTAGCTTCAGCTTCATAAGTCAGGCCAATACGGTGACGAAGAACATCATGTGCAATGGCGCGCACATCTTCCGGAATTACATAACCACGTCTCTTTATAAATGCATATGTACGGGCTGCAAGTGCCAGATTAATAGAAGCACGAGGAGATCCACCAAAGCTGATTAAGTCCTTTAGCTCGTTCAAGCCATACTTCTCAGGGTAACGTGTAGCAAACACAATATCAACGATATATCGCTCTATCTTTTCGTCAAGATAAACGTCTCTAACCACTTTACGAGCCTCTAAAATTTCATCAGCTTTCAGTATTGGTTTAACGTCAAATTTAGAACCATTGATGTTCTGACGAATAATCAGTTTTTCTTCTTCCTGTTTTGGATAATCAATAACCACCTTCAGCATAAAACGGTCTACCTGTGCTTCAGGAAGCGAATATGTGCCCTCCTGCTCTATTGGATTCTGTGTAGCAAGTACCAGGAACGGTTCAGGCAATTTGAAAGTTTCTTTGCTTAAAGTTACCTGTCTTTCCTGCATAGCCTCAAGCAGTGCACTCTGCACCTTTGCCGGTGCACGGTTAATTTCATCCGCTAATACGAAATTGGCAAAGATTGGTCCTTTTCTAACCACAAATGCTTCTTCCTTCTGATTATAAATCATGGTACCAATAACATCGGCCGGCAACAAGTCGGGAGTGAACTGGATACGACTGTATTTTGCATCAATCAGCGAAGCCAGCGTTTTTATTGCCAGTGTCTTTGCTAGTCCCGGTACACCTTCAAGAAGAACGTGTCCGTCAGACAGTAACCCAATCAACAAAGACTCTACTAAATGTTTTTGTCCCACAATTACCTGATCCATCCCCATCATGAGGTTGGTCACAAATGCGCTCTGTTTTTCAATCCGCTCGTTCAGTTCACGGATATCAATCGATTCAGCCATAGTTTTTATAATACTTTTATGTTTTAATTTCTTTGAAAAGAAGAAAATTCATCTTTGAAATTGAACTTTCTTTTCGAGTTCCAAAATTACTCTTTATAATTAACTACAGCAACTAAATTTTATTAAAAAACAATGCATAATGTTTAGATTTTAGATAACTAAGGAGTAAAAAGAGAATGATTGGTGATATAAAAATATTCCGTTGTACAAAAGAAAACATTCTTTTGTACAACGGAATTAATTATTTTGTACAGAACATTGCATTTTTTTGTACAAGCATGCAAAAACTATACGAATATAATTTAGAGTTTACTTCGTAATTCGGGGATTTTAATAACCGTACCTGCCGGAACATAATCGGGATTTTCTATAGCCTTAGGATTATGCTTCACAATCAGTGTCCATAAATCCTTGGAATTATAGTATCGTTTTGAAATTTTCACCAGCGATTCCCCCTTTTGAACAGTGTAAGTAGTTTTCGTTCCTACAATTTTATAGTCACCCGGATTAAGTTTTTCCAGCTTCTGCTCTTTAGAATTACTGCTATCCTGCTTTTTCTTTTCAGAAGTCTGTTCTTTAGAAATGGCAGATTTTTCCACTTTTTTATCCGTTTTACTCTTATCGGCTTTAGCTTTATCAGCTTTAGTCTCTGATTTAGTCTTATCTGATTTAATCTTATCCGATGTAGCCTTATCTATTTTAGCCTTGATTTCTTTAGTTTCAGCAGCCAATGTATCTTTTTCAATCTTTCTCCGGTTAGTTAGAGGAATGGTATCAGCCATTGAAATTGCATCATTTACTGCCGGAATAGAATCAACCATAGTCGAATCTGCTTTATTCTCTTCTGTAGAAGCCGGCAACATACTCATAATAAAATCCGGATTATTTATGTATGTAAACACTGCTACTGCAAAAACAGCCAGAAGAACAACCATTCCGACAAAATAAAATACTATACTTCTATTAGCAGAAGATGACGTCTTGGAATTAATCTTTCCAGTCTTGGCAGCCAATATAAGTTCTTCAATAAGAGCTTCTTTTTCTTTGGAGGTAGTCTTATTTTCAGTCTCTTTTTCTGATTTTATAGTCTGAACCACAGCTAACGACTCTGCTGATTCCTGAATCAGATTTTTACGATCAGTTTCTGTCTCCTGAGGTATTGTTCTTGTTTCTTGAGTTCTCGTTTCCTGAGCTTTAGAAGACGCAGCCTTTTCATCTTTAACTTTGTTTTCCTCGTGTCCGGATGATTCTATTGTCTTTGCAACTACCGGAGTTTCGTCAGCAACTCTCTTTTCATCGTTTCCGGCAGGTACAACCTCTTCGTTTTCTGGATTAGTATTCTCATTAGTGCTCTGAACACTAGCTTCATGGGATTCAGAAACAGCTTGAGGTTCTGAAATAACTTGAGGTTTTGATGTGACCTGAGACTCTGAGGCAACTTGAGATTCTGACGCAGTAGTCTGAGGTTCAAATATGACTTGAGTTTCAAAAACTGTTTGAGGTTTATCATCAATAACTTCATCATTTTCAGCCGAGCTATCCTCCTTCTTTAGTTCAATAACCGGAACTTCAACTGATTCATCAGCAATTTGAGCAGCTTCTGTTTTTTCAGCTGTCTCTTCACTGGAATATGCAGCCTCTTCCGTCTCTGAAGAAGTCGCAGAGTCATTTTCCGTTTCAGAGCCATCCTCAACAGCACTCATATCATCAAATACGGTACCTTCATTTAAAATAACCGTTTCAAAATGAGAGAAAGGTTTGTTTATCTGGTCACGAATACCGTTTTCAGGAGCAAAAGATATCTTTGTATGTCCTTGTATTTCTATTCTTTCCCCTGTGTTTACATTTACACTTTCGCGGCTGTCAACCTCAATTAATTTAAAGGTTCCAAAACCTTTTATCTTCACATATTTATCCGTTTCAAGTGCCTGTTCTATAAGAACAAACATTTCCTTCAGAAAGGTTTCAGCATCCTTTTTGCTCAATCCCTTCTTCTCAGAAAATAAGTCTACAAGATTCTGTATGTTTTTTCTTTCACCCATAGCCTCAGATTCATTTAAACTTATCTTTAATAACGTTACTTGGTTTGAAGTTTATCACCAGTTTGGGGGGCACAAGCATCCGTTGTTTAGTAGCCGGATTGACTGATATGCGTTCTAATTTCTTTTTCACGTCGAACGTTCCAAAGCCTTGAACAATAACAGTATTTCCTTCCTGCAATTGTTCCGATACAACGGAGACAGCAGAAGAAACAAGATCGGAAGTTTCTTTCGTTGAATAGCCCAATCTGTTGGATAATTCTGTGATAAATTCTTTATTATTCAATGTTTACAGTTTTTAAGCGACTGCTATATTAGTAAATATCTATTAATTAAGCAATTAAAATCAAATAAATAATTAATTATTCTCCAATTACTTGTGCATAAAGATCAAAATCGTCAGCATCAGTTATTCTTACCTGATAGAAATGTCCCTTTTCAAGCGTCACATCAGCTGCCTGTATCAGCACTTCCGGATCTACTTCCGGAGAATCAAATTCCGTACGTCCGATGTAATAATCACCCTCTTTCCGGTCAATGATTACTTTGAAACATTTTCCAATCTTGGCAGCGCTTAATTCAGCTGAAATGCCTTGCTGAATAGCCATCAGTTCATCCAGTCTTTGCTGCTTAACTTCCTGAGGTATATTATCTTCATATTTTTTTGCAGAGTAAGTTCCTTCTTCTTCAGAATAAGTAAAGGCCCCCATTCTATCGAACCGGACACGTTTAACAAACTCCTTAAGTTCCTCAAAGTCTGCCTCCGTTTCACCAGGATGTCCAACCATCAAAGTGGTACGCAAATGTATGCCTGGAACTTCCTTGCGAAATTGCTCCATCAAAGCGTATGTTTGCTCTTTTGTCACATGTCTTTTCATCATTGACAACACATTGTCACTAATATGCTGCAAAGCAATATCCATGTATTTACATACATTATTGCGTTCACGCATTACACGGAATAAATCTGTTGGGAAATGAGCCGGATAAGCATAATGCAAACGGATCCATTCTACCCCCGGAACCTCAGAAATTTTCTCTATTAATTCCGGAAGCATCTGTTTCTTATATAGATCAACGCCGTAATATGTCAGTTCCTGAGCAATTACCTGGAATTCTTTCACTCCGTTTGCTACAAGATACCTAACCTCATCCAGTATATCTTCCATGCTTCTTGAAACATGTTCTCCTGTGATAATGGGAATTGCACAATAAGAGCATTTCCTGTCACAACCTTCCGATATCTTTAAATATGCATAATGTTCGGGAGTGGTAAGCGAACGCTCAATATGAATACGCTCATCATATACCTTTCCAAGATCTTCCAGTAGATTTTTCCAGTCGAACTTACCATAGAATTTATCTACCATAGGAATTTCCATAGAAAGTTCCTTTAAATAGCGTTCAGAAAGACATCCCATCACATACAACTTTTTCAACCGTCCTTCTTCTTTTGCCTGAGCAAACTCCAATATCATGTTTATGGATTCCTCTTTTGCATCGCCGATAAAGCCACAAGTATTAATTACGGCAATTTCTCCTTCCGGAGACTCGGAATCATGTGATACGCTATAACCATTTTTTTCCAGCTGGCGAATCAGCTGTTCTGAATCCACTAAATTTTTAGAACACCCTAGGGTAACTAAATCAATTCTATTTTTTACCATTAAATTATCCAAATAACGAATCAACAAACTCTTTTTTGCGGAATACCTGCAAATCTTCTATTCCCTCACCCAATCCGATATATTTTACCGGAATCTTGAACTGATCAGAAATACCAATCACAACACCTCCTTTGGCAGTTCCATCCAACTTAGTAATCGCCAGTGAAGTAACCTCAGTGGCTAATGTAAATTGCTTTGCCTGCTCAAATGCATTTTGTCCGGTAGATCCGTCTAAAACCAACAAAACTTCGTGAGGAGCATCCGGAATAACTTTTTTCATTACACTCTTGATCTTGGTCAATTCATTCATTAAGTTCACCTTATTATGCAAGCGACCGGCTGTATCAATAATAACCACATCAGCATTATTGGCAACAGCAGAGCTCAAAGTGTCGTAAGCAACCGAGGCCGGATCTGCTCCCATCTTCTGTTTAATGACCGGTACTCCTACTCTATCTCCCCAAATAACCAATTGTTCTACAGCGGCTGCACGGAAAGTATCCGCAGCTCCTAAATAAACAGATTTTCCGGCTTTTTTGAACTGATAGGCCATTTTACCAATGGTAGTGGTCTTGCCCACTCCATTTACTCCAACCACCATGATTACATACGGTTTCTTTTCGGAAGGAATACTAAAGTCCTCTAAGTCTTCCGAATTATTTTCCATTAATAACCCGGCAATCTCATCCTTGAGGATATTATTTAATTCTTGTGCATTTACATATTTATCGGAAGCGACTTTTGCTTCTATCCGTTTGATAATGTTCAATGTAGTTTCCACCCCAACGTCAGAGGTAATTAAAACTTCTTCCAAATTATCCAGAACTTCATCGTCTACTTTTGATTTTCCAGCCACGGCTCTGGTAAGCTTACTAAAGACGTTTTCTTTGGTTTTAGACAATCCTTTGTCTAAAGTCTCTTTCTTTTCTTTGGAGAAAAAACTAAAAAATCCCATATTGATTCTATTTAGTAATATATTATGCTACAAAGATATAACAAATACAGTTGGTAGCAAAAAAAAACTTCCTCTCATTTTTATGAATGAGAGGAAGTTTTTGACAGTTGTCATTAAGACAACGACAATTATTTCTTAAAAAAGTCTTGAACTTTTTCGTTAGGGACCATTTTTTCGTCAAAAGCGTAAGCTCCAGTTTTTGGAGATTTTACCATTTTGATAACCTTTGTATAAGAACGACCTTCTTTGTTTCCGTCTTGCAAACTTGCTACTGTTTTCTTTGCCATGGTTTATCTTATTTAATTTCTTTGTGTACTGTTACTCTTTTCAGGATTGGATTGTATTTCTTCAACTCAATTCTTTCTGTAGTATTCTTTCTGTTCTTCGTTGTAATATAACGGGAAGTTCCCGGCATACCGCTATCTTTGTGTTCTGTGCACTCTAGGATAACTTGTACTCTATTACCTTTTGCTTTCTTTGCCATAAGTCAATCTTTCCTTAAAATTAAGCAATTATTTTAATGCTTTTCCAATCACAATACCCTTTAGTTACCGCATCATTCAATGCTGCATCTAACCCTTTTTTATTAATAGTGCGTAAACCAGCAGCGCTAAGACTTATACTGATCCAACAATCCTGCTCTACATAGTAGAACTTCTTTGTAAACAAGTTCACATCAAAGGTTCTTTTTGTTCTTCTTTTTGAGTGTGAAACATTGTTGCCAATCATGGCTTTCTTTCCGGTAATTTGACAAATCTTCGACATTTCTATCTTATTTTTATAGTTTTCTTACTAGTACTTTCCAAACAGGGCACAAAGTAAGTGAATATATCGTTATAAAACAAATATTTCGCAAATTAATTCACAACAATACATCAAAAAATCTTCATTTCAGTATTTCCTGAAGCAATAAAAGAGCATTATTCGTTGCCCGCTCTATATTCAACTCTCTACCAAAATCTACACTCTGTTTTAAAGTCTGAATTGTTTTGCCGTACGCTGCCGCTATCCAAACAGTACCTACGGGCTTTTCTGCCGTACCACCATCCGGTCCGGCTATTCCGGATACCGCTACAGCACAATCAGTTTTAAGCGAATTCATCGCACCTTTAACCATTTCTTTTACAACTTCCTCACTCACTGCACCATACCTATTAAGTGCATCCTCTGATACTTGCAGTAATTCGTTCTTCACTTCATTGGAGTATGCAACTACGCTCCCCTTAAAATAGGCAGAACAGCCGGGAACAGACGTAATCCTTGCTGCAATATTCCCACCAGTACAGCTTTCTGCTGTAGAAAGAGTAAGCTTCTGCTCTTTCAATAGCTTTCCAATAATTTCCTCTAATGGAATATCATTCTCATCCAGCACGTTCTCGCCTAAAATATCATAAAGCTTTATTCCTTCTCTAAGAACTATATTTCTTATATCGTCTTCATTATTACCCCTACCGGTAAGTCGTAACCTGACAATACCCGATTTGGGCAAATAAGCCAGTTTAATGCATTCAGGCAACTGATTTTCCCAATCTGTAAGGGCTATAGCCAATGCTGATTCAGGATAGTTTTTAACCGTATAGGTCTTGTGAACAATAGCCTGCATTTTAAAACGGGAACAAAGTCTGGGAATGACCTCCTCGCTCATATTATATTTCATTTCCTGAGGAACACCGGGCATAGAGACCAATACTTTGCCATTCTTTTCAAACCAACTGACAGAAGCTGTTCCCACTTTGTTATTTATAACCGTACAATCCTTAGGTACCAGTGCCTGGGCTTTATTCAACGGATTCATCGTGATTCTGTTTGCCAGAATCCTTTTTATGTTTTCAAAGACTTCTTCACTGAAGACTAGTTCCGTACCAAAGTATTTACAAAGAGTATATTTGGTAATATCATCTTTGGTTGGGCCCAATCCACCGGTCATAAGAACAACATCTACCCTTTTCATCGCAGCATCTACTGCTTCCAGGATTTCATCCTCCCTGTCTCTGACTGAAGTAACGCGAATAACTTCGAATCCAACGTTATTCAGCTGTTTTCCCATCCAGGCAGAGTTGGTATCAATTACCTGACCAATGAGTAACTCATCGCCAATTGTTATTATTTCTACAAACATATTTCAAATTTTCTACATTGTCACCCTTGAGAAGGCAGGCAATTCCATTGGACAAAACTCTTTATTCAGATATTTAAAATATCCTGTAATAGCAATCATTGCCGCATTATCTGTAGTATAGCTGAACTTAGGGATATAAATTTTCCATCCATACTTATCAGCATGTTCACGGAAAGCATTCCTAAGACCATTGTTTGCAGAAACGCCACCCGCTACCGCTACTTCTTTTATCTTATAATCCTTTGCAACTTTTCTGAGTTTGCTCATCAGAATATCCACGATAGTTGCTTCCAAAGAGGCTGCCAGATCATTTTTATGATGTTCTATAAAATCAGGATCCTCTTTTAGATAATCACGCAGTGAATAAAGGAAAGAGGTTTTCAATCCACTGAAACTGTAATTATAACCCGGAATATGCGGTTTACTGAATGTAAACGCCTTAGGATTACCCTGACGCGCCATTTTATCAATAATCGGACCACCCGGATAACCAAGTCCCATTACTTTAGAGCATTTGTCAATAGCTTCACCAGCTGCATCGTCAATCGTCTGCCCCAGTACTTCCATATCATTATATGCCTTTACCAGTATAATCTGAGAGTTTCCTCCCGAGACCAGCAAACAAAGAAATGGATATTTTGGCTGATCAGCATCTTCATCTTTTTCTTTAATAAAATGAGCTAACACATGTCCGTTCAAGTGATTAACATCAATCATAGGAATATTTAAGGAGCGAGCAAACCCTTTTGCAAAGGAGACTCCAACCAATAAAGATCCCATTAATCCAGGACCACGGGTAAAAGCCACAGCACTTAATTCCTCTTTCGCCACATTGGCCCTTTTCAAGGCTTCATTGACTACAGGAACAATATTTTGTTGATGTGCCCTTGAAGCAAGTTCGGGCACCACACCACCATATGCCTCATGCACTGCCTGACTGGCAACCACATTAGACAGCAACACTCCGTTTCTGATAACAGCAGCAGAAGTATCATCGCAGGAAGATTCTATTCCTAATATAATTGTATCCATAATTTCTTATCTCTATTACTCTGCAAAAGTACAGTTTAATTGCTATATTCCACGTACCATTTATAAAATTTATCAATTCCTTTCTGAATAGTCGTTTGTGGCTTGTATCCAAAATCTCTTTCCAGATGACTAGTATCCGCATAAGTACGATAAACATCTCCGGGTTGCATACCCACATATTCTTTCACAGCATCTTTACCAGTAGCCTTTTCAATTGCATAAATAAAGTCCATCAGTTTCACCGGACTGGAATTGCCGATATTATATATCTTATAAGGAATCTGATCAGCAGGCGGGGCATCAACAATCTTCTCCAGCCCTTGAATAATATCATCTATATAAGTAAAATCGCGTTCCAGATTTCCATGATTGAATACTTTTATAGAAGTTCCGTTCATGATCGATTTCATAAAAAGAAACGGAGCCATATCTGGTCTTCCCCAAGGACCATAAACCGTAAAGAAACGCACTCCGGTTGTAGGTAAATGGTATAAATGGCTATAGGCATGTGCCATCAGCTCATTCGCCTTTTTCGTAGCAGCATACAAACTTACAGGTTTGTCCACCTGATCATCTTCCGAATAAGGTATTTTCTCATTTAATCCATAGATACTGCTGGAACTGGCGTATACAAAGTGCTTTACTTTGTTCTGCCTACATGCTTCAAGTATATTGGCAAAACCTACAATATTTGAATCAACATAAGTAAAAGGATGATCAATAGAGTAACGTACTCCGGCCTGGGCTGCCAGATTGCAAACCACCTCAAATTTTTCATTTTCAAATAATCTGTTGATCTCTTCCCTTTCTGTCAGGTCCAGTTTGATAAAACGATATTTGGAATATAATGTACTCTGAACAGGCTTCCTGTCAGTAATCTCTTTCTGCACGATGCCCGTATCCTCCAAACGGCTATATTTCAGCTGAACGTCATAGTAATCATTAATATTATCAATGCCAACCACCTCATCACCACGTTCCAGCAATTTCTTCACTAAATAATAGCCTATAAATCCGGCTGCACCCGTCACTAAAATCTTCTTCATAACAACAACTTAAAGAATTACGATAGAACAATTACCTTTAATTATTTTGTCTTTCCTTTCCACCATCTTTTTCAGTGAAGGATTTCTCTCTATATCTTTTGTCCGAACAAACAAAATTGCTTTCCTGCATTGCATATTGTTCAGATCAGACTCCTTTAATTCTTTCAACTCATGATTTAAATAAGAATCTATATTTTCCATTCTACCAGCATTGTAGAAGTAGAAAGTATCTATACCTCTCTGCCGTGCAATCTCCTTTCCTTCCTTACAAAGCTCTCCGTATCCTATATATTGATTATAAGAAGGAATAAAGAACGACCCGATAAAGATCACCAGAAGCAATCCTATAGCAAGCGCGTTGACAGACTTATTCAGATTCTTTTGTTTGTATAGATAATAAAGAGAAAAGACAGCTATAACTAACAATAATCCTGTCAACAGATAAACCACCGGATTGTTCAAGAAAGCCATTGAGTGAAACCGGCCTAACACAAGAGCTGCAGGGAATGTTAGTCCAATGATAGTCACCGGAATAGCAATCAATGCAGAAACAAACTTATTTTGTTTGCCCTTTTGCAACAGTAGCACTGCCAGATAGGCAAAAAAAGGAAAAGCCGGAAGCATATAAACTTCTACCTTAGAGCTAATCAATGAGAGCATTACAAAGGTTACAGTAATTATCGTTAAAAAGAGCTTCTCCAGATCTGTATTGATTAACTTAGCTTTGATTCCGGCAAACAAAACACCAATATAAAGCAATGACCACGGAGCAAGACAATACCATATTACCTCAAAGTAGAAATAAAAAGGTTTCTTATGATGGAAGGAATCAACTGCTCTGTTTACAGTCTGATTAAACAGCAGATTATGTAAATAATCATATCCTCCCTCTATAAAAACACCTGCAAACCAGATAGCCGAGCCGGCAAACAAGATAATCCATGTTTTAGCACCCAGATATCGTCCCAGAGTTTTCAGTTCACCCTTTACCGCCAGAAAAGCAACAACAGACAAAAGCGGAACCAGTATCCCGATAGGACCTTTGGTGAACAATGCCATAAAAACATAAAACGGAAATAAGAAACGGCTCCACTTTGTACCTTTTCCTGCATACATCTGATAAAAAGTATAAAGCGAAAGCACAATAAACATGCACATCAGCATATCCATCCGCAAAACGACTCCTGCTCCTATAAAGTAACCGCTGGTAATCAACATCAATTGTCCGGAAAGACGATTCTTTTGATCTGCTTCACCGGCAATCCACTTATCCATCACATAAAGAATCACCAAGGCAGGGATCACAGAGAATAATCCTAAGAATAACATGCTGTGGGTTCCGAAAAGAAGTTTCCCTAACATGACAATCCATAAATAGAGCGGTGGCTTGTCAGCATAAACCAATCCATGATTGGTGAAAGTGAAAAAGTTACCATTGCGTATCGCTTCATCAGCAATACTAAGATATTTCAACTCATTATCCGGTGTGAAATCACGCAAAAACAGCAGAGGCAGAAACGCCAACAGTAGCAGGAAATATTTATTTGCTTTCATTTAATCGGTATTTATAGTCTTTTCGTGCAATCATTATATTCCGGAAGTAAGCCACAAAACCTACTGCCTGGCCTAATATCAAAACAGGATCCAGACGAAATGCTCCATAAGAGATAATCACTGATGAACCAATCAGGCTGATAACCCAAAAGCCAATAGGTAAGATAGATTCCTTTCGTCTTGCCGAATAAACCATTTGGTAAACAAACCGAAGAGTGAATATAATCTGGCCCATTGAGCCAAAGATAAGCAACCATAACGGCACTTTGTCATTCTTCAGGAAGGAGGCTATAAATTCATCCGCATTGTTACAAACAAAAACAACTGCAACAATCGGAGTTAGCAGCAATACTGTCCGAAGCAAGACATGCACCCGCTTCCAGTCACCTTTCTCATGAAGGTTCCATATATAGATATAATAAGAAATAAACTGTCCCAACAGAATGGAAAAATCATCTCTCATCCAGCCATAAATAACCAATAAATAAGATCCTAGAATACTCAGAATCCAGAAAATAGAAGGCGACACAACCTTCTTAGCCTTTTCAGACAGTATCCATTGAAACAAGATACGCGCTGAAAAGAACGCCTGGGCCAGAAACCCGACAACATACATCATCATAAATTATTTTCCCCGATGCTGTAATTAATATATCTTTTTTTCATCCAACGATATGCAAAGCAATCAAGGAAAGGGGAAATCAGTCTGTTCCACAAATTATATTTAGAAACACCGGCCACCCTTGGAAAATGCCGGACTGGAATTTGCATTACCTTTCCATTCTGTAACTGAATCAATGCAGGTAGAAACCTATGCATCCCTGTAAAGAAAGGCACTCTCTTTGCATATTCTGTACGAATCACCTTAAGCGGGCATCCTGTATCAGATACTCCGTCGTGAGTCATCATATTGCGAAAGCCATTTGCTATTTTAGACTGAAGATTCTTGAAAAAAGAGTCCTTACGGTTAGCTCTTATCCCCATTACCATTTCATACTCCTTTATATGTTCCAGTAATAAGTTAAAGTCGTCGGGAGTAGTCTGCAAATCAGCATCCATATATCCCACATATTCAGAATAAGCAGCATCAATTCCAGCTTTCATAGCTGCGCTAAGTCCGGAGTTATGACTTAAATCCATATAATAAAAATGCTCATTCCTGTCACAAATCTCCATCAGGCGTTTCTTACTATCGTCTTTTGAGCCGTCGTTTACGAAGAGCACACAGGCAGGATAAATGGATTCTGGAAGAAATTCTCCTAATTTCTTCTCCAAAGCATAGATATTGTCTTCCTCGTTATACACAGGCACAATAATGGTAAATTTATAATTTGCAGATTTATTCATTGTTTTATTCTTAAATAGTAGTTGGTTGGGGCAATTTATATTTGATAAATTATTAATTATATTCCGAATATTGAGAAACTTTATTTGTTCAGTAAATTAAATATTAATGAGTCAGTATTTCAGCTCCGGTTTCGGTAATGACAAGCGTATATTCCCACTGTGCAGAAGGTAGTCCGTCGTCCGTATAAATAGTCCATCCGTCCTCATCGTCCACATACACATCATACTTACCCATATTGATCATCGGTTCAATGGTGAATACCATTCCCGGCACCAATAACATTCCATTCTTCTTTTTGCCGAAATGTTCCACATCAGGTTCTTCATGAAATTTCAGTCCTACACCGTGTCCGCACAAATCTCTGACAACTGAAAAACCGTTCTTTTCAGCATGTTGCTGAATGGCAGCACCAATGTCTCCGAGAAATCCCCAAGGTTTAGCTTTATTCACCCCTATCTCCAGGCATTCTTTGGTAACCTCTACCAGTTTCTTTAATTCGGGCTTTACCTCTCCTATCATAAACATTCGTGATGCATCTGAAAAATAGCCGTCTAAAATAGTCGAAACATCCACATTCACGATATCTCCTTCCTTTAGAATCTGATGTTCGTCCGGAATGCCGTGACACACTACATCATTAACAGACACACATACACTCTTAGGGAACCCTTCATAATTAAGAGGTGCAGGAATAGCACCGTGGGCCACAGTATAATCGTATACCAGCTTATCAATTTCGGCAGTAGACATGCCCAAATGAATTTTTTCAGATACCAGATCGAGAACTCCGGTGTTAATCAAACCACTTTTGCGTATTCCTTCAATCTGTTCAGGAGTTTTAATTAATTTACGTTTAGGTACCAGATAACCCTTATTTTGATGATAAAGAACTTTCTTGTCCAGTTCAGTGAGAGGCTCTCCTTTAACAGGATGCCAATTATTTTTTATCCTTTTTAATGACATATTATATCCTTTCTATTTTATCAATCTGCAAAATTAATAAAAAAAAGTAATATATACCGGCTGTAAAATCAAGATTCAATAAAATTAATAAACTATCAGTTTAGATTCTACTATACAGGTAAGGCATTGTTTCAGTAATTTTATTCGCTGAGTTCACAGTCAATTTATATCCTATTCCATGCAGTGTGACGATTTGCACGGAAGGATCTTTCTTCAGTATTTGCCTTAGTTTATAAATATAGATTGAAAGAACACGGGAATTAACAAAGTCGTCTACACTCCAGATTGCATTCAAGGCATCTTCCCATGACACAACCTCATTTATTTTTTTACAGAGTAGTGACAACAAATCAGTTTCCCTGGTTGTAAGATGTATTTTCAATTTATCAAAAAATAAAATATCTTTCTGAGCATCAAAAAGATATTTTCCTAATACATATTCAGATGGTTTAGTCTTTGCTTCAAGTCCTCTCCTGATCATCGCTTTTATTCTTAGTTTCAGCTCATCTATATCATATGGAATCATTAAGCAATCATCTGCTCCTAATTGAAATCCTATTCTTAGATTAATCATCTTATCTTGTTTGAAAATAAAAATAAGATAAGTATCTCTGCTAAACTCCAGTATTCGTTTGGCTAAAGGGAAACAACTTTCAAGTGAAGAAAATTCATGGAGAATACAAACCTGAGGTCGCGTATTACAATAATAATGATATGCGCTCTCCACTTCAGAGAAAAGTTTCACTTCAACATTTTTCTCTTGAAGAGACTCAAGCAACGACTGAGTTGAATGGCAGTCAGGACCATAAATAAGTATAGCAGCATTCGTGTTCATAAATCAAATGTTTGAACTTTAAATTCATTTCTGCAAAGGTAAGCACCTTAAAAGAATTCCAATTGGTCAATATATCATGCTTTTTGTTCAAAAAGAGACTAAATATTACAAAATATAGGTATACTATAGTTTTGGTATGAACAATATTCCTTATTTTTGTTCATTAAATAAAGATTTGGGTTATCAGAACAATAAGAAAAATAGTATTAATATTCCTTTCAGTAGTAATTGGCCTTTACCTGGGAATTATTATCATGTTGAATATACCCTATATTCAACATAAAATGGCAATCATTGCCACTGATGAATTAGAAAAGATTCTCCATACTGAACTTTCTATCGGTCGGGTTGATATCGGACTGATGAACAGAATTATTATAGACGATGTATTGCTGAAGGACCAATCGAAGAGAGAAATGCTAAAGGTGTCACGCCTTTCTGCAAAATTTGAGATTCTGCCTTTATTCAAAGGAAAAATTACCATTCGAAGCGTACAACTCTTTGGATTTAATATTCACCTGAACAAGAAAACTCCAAAGGATCCCATCAACTGCAAATTTGTTATTGATGCATTTGCCAGTAAAGACACTGTAAAAAAAGAAAGTAAACTTGATTTGCGCATTAATTCCGTGCTTATTCGCCGCGGTACGTTTAATTATGACATTTTATCAGAACCTGGAAGTCCTGGTAAATTTAATGCCAAACACATACAGCTATCCAATATTATAGCGAATATTTCTCTGAAAGCACTGCGCAAGGATACTATAAATCTTTCAATAAAACGGTTGAGCCTGAACGAGCAGTCGGGATTTGAACTGAAAAAATTATCACTTAAATTTGCAGGCAATGCCAAAGGAACCAAAATTGAGAACATCCATATCGGATTACCTAATACAAACATACAGCTGACTCCGGTCAAGATCTCGTATGAAAGCCCCAAGGCAATTAAGGACTTTGTCAATGGAGTTTTTTTCTCAACACGGATACTTCCTTCCTCCATTACACTAAGTGATCTTTCACCTTTTATACCGGCACTTGCTAATTTCCGGGACAAACTAGATCTGGGAATGAGAATAAACGGCACAATCAATCAATTAGCCATATCCGATCTGAGAATCAATGCCAACAACAATTTCCTGTTCAGTGGAGGAGTTGCTTTTCAGGACCTCACACATATCAAGGACACTTATCTGGTGGGTGATATTCAACAGTTGAAATTAAGCCGTGCCGGAATGGATTTTCTGGTACGAAATCTGGTTAAGAACTTCTCCGGCACTCCTGATATCTTAAAAAGATTGGGAAACATTGCATTCAAAGGCGAAGTTTCGGGATACTTTAATGATTTAGTTACTTACGGAACCTTTAACACAGGGTTGGGAACGGTGAAGACTGATGTTAAATTCAGCTCCAATAAAGCAAAAGGCAGCTACAATTACTCCGGTGCCATAAAAACAAATGAATTTAACTTGGGCAAATTGCTCAATAACGAAAAAACGTTTGGGAAAACCTCCCTGAATCTGGAAGTGAAAGGAGTACATCTCAAGGGATTAAAACCAGATATTTCTATTAAAGGTTTAGTATCTTTATTGGAATATAACGGTTATGACTACAAGAATATCAAGCTCGATGGGTTATACAAAAACGGAGGCTTCGACGGACAAGTAGCATTGAATGACGAGAATGGGAATGTCTCCCTGAACGGAAAAATAAATCTTTCCCAGAAGCTGCCTACGTTCAACTTTCACGCAGATATCCGGGATATCCGTCCAAACAACCTGCATCTGACAAATAAATACAAAGATGCAAAATTCTCTTTAACGGTGGATGCCAATTTCACCGGACACTCTATAGATGATATGATAGGAGAAATTAATGTAGACAGCTTTACGTTTGTAAGTCCGGAGAAGAATTACTTTATGGACAACCTGAATATTGCAGCCAAACGTACAGGCGGTGTAAAAAGTCTGGAGATTAATTCCAAATTCCTCACTGCTACAGTAAAAGGCAACTATTCATACCAAACCATTCCGGTGAGCATCATGAAAACCGTGGAAAGATACATTCCTTCTCTGCTAACCGTAAACAAAAAATATAAGGAACCACACAACGACTTTAATTTCGATGTGCAAATTTACAACACGGATATCCTCTCTAATGTGTTCAATATTCCGTTGAACATATACAAGCACAGCTCTATAAAAGGGTATATCAACGACAATGAACGGAAACTGAAGATTGATGGCTATTTTCCAGGCATACAATATAACGATCTGTTTTTTGAATCGGGAATCATTCTTTGTGAAACTACCGATAACCTGTTTAAATGTAACTTCAGGGGCAATAAAAGGATGAAAAACTCCACAGTCAATCTTTCATTGGAAGCGTTTGCACAAAACGATAAAGTTCATACATCCATTAACTGGGGAAATAATGCCGTTCAAACCTATAGCGGTAAATTCTCTACTATCACCAGCTTCTTTAAAACAGCTGGAGAGAGCCCTCTTCTTCAGGCTAAAATAGATGTGGAGCCTACCGAAGTTATTCTGAATGATACGGTATGGAACATTCATCCTTCACACATCGAAGTAGATTCAGGCCGTGTGTATGTAGATAATTTCCTGTTTAAGCATAAAGGTCAGTTCCTGCGCATCAATGGTAAGGCTACAGCGAATGCCAACGATACCTTAAAGGTGGAACTAAAAGATATCGGTATAGGATATATCTTTGATATTGTAAATCTTAAATCAGTTGACTTAAACGGGAAAGCTACAGGTATGGCATATGCAAGCCAGATAATGAAAAGCCCTGTTATGAATGCCAATCTTTTCGTTAAGGACTTTTCATTTAATAAGGGGGTGGTTGGCGATATGAATGTCCACGGAGAATGGGATAAAGATGAGGAAGGAGTTTACCTGGAAGGAAAAATCAACGAGTCTAATATTTCCGAGACCAACGTGAAAGGTTATATTTCTCCAAAAAAGAAAGGGTTGGATCTTCATTTTGATGCTCACAACACCAATATAGCATTCCTGCAACCCTATCTGCAGAGCATTGCTACTGATATAAAAGGCCGGGCTTCCGGAAATGTGAGACTGTTCGGACTGTTTAAAGCACTTACACTGGAAGGGTCTGCCCTTGCCGATGCTTCATTCAAGATCAACGTTCTGAACACCAAGTTCGCCATAAAAGACTCAGTTCGGATCACTCCCAACGAGTTCACCCTGAACAATGTCAAGCTCCATGATATGGAGGGGCATACCGGAATGGTCAGCGGTTACGTGCGACACGAGCATTTCAAAGATATGAACTACCACCTGCAAATGGATGCAAAAAACATGCTGGTATACGACACTAAAGAGAGTCCGGACATGCCTTTCTATGGCAAAGTATATGGCACAGGAAATGTTTTGCTCACTGGAAACAATACCGGATTGAACATAGATGCGGCCATAAGTACCAACCGGAATACTAGTTTCGTGTATATGATGGCCAACACCACTTCAGCTGTCAGCAATCAGTTTGTTACCTTTGTTGACAAAACTCCGAAGCGCAGAATAGAGGAAGACACCACTGCTGTTAAAGATTACTTCCTGCAAAACATCGAAAAAGAAGCAGAAGCCTCGCAAATGGATATTCACCTCAATATGTTAGTGGATGCCACCCCCGAAGGAACCATGAAAATTATAGTCGACCCTATTTCAAACGACTACATGATTGGAAAAGGAACAGGAAGTATCCGCCTGGAATACTACAATAAAGGAGGCGTTAAGATGTTCGGTAGTTACACGGTAGACCACGGTACATACAAATTCAGTCTTAAGGAACTGATACGTAAGGATTTCAGCATCAATTCAGGCAGTTCTATCAACTTTAACGGCGATCCGTTGAATGCCAACCTTGATATCAAAGCTGCTTACACAGTCAATGCTGCTTCACTAAGCGATCTGGGCTCGGAAGTTCCGGACGATCTCAAGAAATCAAACGTAAAAGTGAACTGTACAATGGATATCACCGGTAACCTTTTGCATCCTGCCATAAAGCTGGGCATTGCATTACCCAATGAGAGCGAAGAGAAACAACGTATTGTACAAAATGTAATCAGTACGGAAGATCAGATAAACATGCAGACACTCTATTTATTAGGTGTCGGTAAGTTCTACACTCCGAACTATGCAACTGCGTCTCAGAACTCCAATGCCATGACTTCAGTACTATCCTCAACCATTTCCGGACAGCTAAACAATATGTTGTCACAGGTAATCAACAGCAGCAACTGGAATATTGGGCTCAACGGTAATACCGGTACCAATGGGTGGACCGATATGGAATTTGAAGGAATGCTTTCCGGACAACTGCTGAACAACCGTCTACTGATTAACGGAAACTTTGGATATAGGGAAAATCCTACTGTTACAAGTAACTTCGTAGGGAATTTCGATTTAGAGTACTTGCTCACCAGATCAGGTACGATACGAATGAAAGCCTATAATCAGTCCAACGACCGTTATTATACCCGTACAACATTGAACACACAAGGCCTCGGTATCATGTATAAGAAGGATTTCGACACCTGGAACGACCTGCTGCCCTGGAACCGTAAGAAGAAAAAACAAACTGTTCAACCAGCTGATTCCATTTCTAATGAGCCTCAGACCAAAACAGCTCCAAAGCCCAAAACGAAAAGAGAAAGATAAATGAGATCATAGCAGATCTCCCACACCCCATTAAGTTTTATATGACATTGAAGCTTAATGAAGATTCCTTTTTTCTTTAGATCAGATCGGTAAAACGCATAAAACAAAGGCTTCATGTGTTTTGCGCCTTGCACTCTCTGATACCGCAAAATACATGAAGCCCGGATCTTAAAGATGTATGGACGGAAGAGCCTGAAAAAAAGTGTTTAATGATGCTCTGAGGTTTTGGCTTAGAGTTTTTTGTTGATTGGGGTAAATAGTCGGATTTTTTGGCTTATTCTCTTCCAGAGGATCTATTTCTACGATTTGTTCGTTGACAATACGGTAGACAAAGTTATGAGCTTTGAGATAAGAATTCAATTGGTCAACAAAGCATGTGTATTCTTTTTCATTCTGCCCTTTAAGAAATGTTATAATTTTTTCAATGTAATCAAATTTTTCGTACCACAAAACAGCAGGATTCTCAATATACTCTACAGAGACAGTTTTGAATCCTTTTGTTGTATTACCAAAATCTTTTAATCTTTTATTAAAAACTCTGTACCACATATATTTCTCTAAACTATAGAAAAGTATGTAGTCCCTACCTTGTAAAAGATCTATGCTATTGCATATTGCAGTGATTAATTCCGGAGTTACTTTTTCCCTAATATATATTTTCTTAGGGATCACATATCCGTTTCGTTCTGAAAAATTGTCCATTTTTTCTTCCATAATTATTAGAAACCTTATCTCGTTTTAGGTCAAGACAAATATATAAGCTAATTAACTTAAAACAATTTTTAATTAACGGTGTTTTTATAAAATTAAACTATATTGTAATAAATTTAACAAATAAGATAGCATTTAAAGCTATAATACCCATTGTATGCATTTTGCTTTTCATAATCCACAGATCACCTTCTTTGTAGAATATGGCTAATTATTTTATTTTTATGCATCATAAAATTGATAAAATGCAAAAAGCACTATTCTACCTGAACGTTTCTAAAGCTAATTGGAATAATATATATACAGGGACATTCACTCCATTTTGTTTATCCGGAATCCACTTAGGCATAATGTTAACTACTGATTGAGCAGAGCATAATTGTGAAAAGAGCCTTTTTCATTATTCTGAACTTTAGATTATGGTTATCAAACAATTCATAATTTTTAAAAATTACATGCAAATACACTAAATATATTTAACATAAAATATTAATAATCTGAATATATTTCACCTCTACAAACAAAAAATTTATTAACCAATAATTCCATATAATTCATCTTATATTTTTATTTATTGGACTGAAAATAAAAATCTTACGCCTTATCTTCGCCATGTTAGTGCCAGAAGTCTGAATGAAGAAAATAAGTGCAATCTTCCTGTTAAGGTTGTATTTTCAACTCGTTGGCACCAGAAGATCTGATTGCAAAATGCTCATCTTTCTACATTATAGGCTTTTCAATATTCAATCAAAGAAGTGGCTATTTATCGATTAATCACATAAAAATCCCCCTGCATCCTTATATTCAAATAAGCCATGCAGGGGATTATATTTTTCTGATTATAAATTCATCATAAATCAGGTAGTAATTTGTCCAATTATTTAAAATCAGAACTTATACCCAATAGTAGCACTAAAGTTAATATTCTTTGGGGCATCACCATCATCTAGTTTTAGCAATCCCAACTGTCCATCAATGCCAAGAATAATTTTATTGATTTCTAATGACACACCCAATCCTACTCCGGCATCAAATCTTTTAAGACCACCATTACCAAATGTATTTGTATCAAAACTTCCTCCTAAATTTTCTACAGTAACTTTAGTTTTGGTTTTACCTCCAATGCCATAAGCAATGTATGGACCTGCAGCAATAAGAAAATTCATTTTATCAGCAATGGGCATTCGTGCCTGCAAATTAACAGGCAATTCAAGATATATCTCATTAACAGTCACATCTGCACTTGCACCTTCTATTGTTTCTGAATATTTTGTTCCTTTAGTTGTCAAAAACAAGGCATGTTGTATAGCCCAGGTATTATTAAACGCATATTCCATGCCAGCACCCACTTTAAAGCCAAGCTTTGCATCTAAGCCACTACTATTGCTTCCTGTCCAATTGCTCATATTAATACCAGCTGTCACATTACAGGAAACTTTAGAGTTTTGCCCCATTACCAACATATTACTTAGTAATAAAGCAGCAAATAGTAAAAATAGTTTTTTCATAATATACAATTTATATTTTTGCTTTCCTGTTCCTTCCGGTTAGCATATGTAGCTGAGAAACATAGGAACCAGCAACCACAGACGTTGCATGTTTCTTTTATTAAAAAATAAAAATGATTTAAAAGCCATTTTTATATGTATTTAAAACAAAATACCCCCTTCTTCGGGTCTCTGTTTACAGTAAGAAAACAATCATTGATACGTGAACATAAAGTAATAACAGAACTATTTTCATCCGTAATTTTTCGTTTATCTGTCCTTTTTGAAGGGGGTAATAATTTGAAACTAACGAACCGGCAACTAATATTGTTCGTTTTTTTAGTCTGATTATTAAGTAGCAAATTCTATTCTTGTACAGAATGTGCAGAATTGTCAATTATCATTCCTGCACAAACGACAATCCATGAGAGTTGATGGGACAAGTTACTTTCAAAAGATAAATAAAGAGGTAATTTGAACTAATAATAAATTTCCCCATCGTTTGATGTAAACAACAGATGACACAAATAGTTTCCTTATTTACAATCAATTAATAAACATTAAACACGTATAAAACAAGAATCAGATCTGGATCGTAAATCTTTGGAAACAGGTAAGGATACAGACTTTAGAGTTTTAATGAAAGTTTGAGCATAGAGATCCGTATAAACAAAAAAGATTAATGTAACCTCTATAAGCGATTGTACGCTTTCACTGCTATATGATTTAGAATAGGTTAAGCCTTATGGACTTACAGGCCTTCATGTGCAGAATTGTGGAAATATGAGCCTCACTGTCATATCTTATCCGGAAACAGTGGATATGTAAATGCAGTTCCAAAAGAAGAAGTAACTAAAAAGAACAGGAAGTACTTAAATAAGTAACTCCTGGAATAAATAAAATCATTTTATCTTCTTAAAACTAAAAAGAGCGTCTGGATTCAGACGCTCTTTTTAGTTTTTATATGTTTTACCGCTTACATAATTGAAGCTTTAATTGCTCCTCTTGAAACGATAATTCAGAATCATCATTAGTCAACGTTTATTTTATCAATACTTAAAAGCCGTTGATTTTACATATACCTTGTAATCCTTGATCATGCCCGGACACTCTTTCTCGGCACGAGGAAGATAACGGAAACCTGTTATTACGGCTTCTTTACCCAGATCGATTACCACCTGATGCGGATAAGATGCATTGTCTACTGCACTCCAGAAGGTAGATTCCTGCAGGTCGAATATCTTATCGGCAGTGCGGTTGCCACTACGGGTCTCTTCACTGTCGGCATACAGAATCTTCCAGTTCTCACGGGAAAGTGGCTGACCATCGGCTCCCAGTACATGTAGCTCGGCAACAGATGCCACATTGCTGCCATCGAAAGCGGATAATCCTTCCAGACAGAAGTAACGGCCCTTTACCTCTTTGCCGAACTTCACTTCCTGCCAACCATTACGAAGGGTGAAAGTGCCTTGTGCAACAGCTGTTTCATTCTGAATATCGAGCTTCTGACCATCTTTACGATGTGTTTCAAGAGCTTTTTCACGAAGCATATCCAGAATTGGTTTATTTAGTCCTTTAATAGTTGCCTGCTTAGGTCCTTTGAGGTCGAGCACAATGATCTCGTTCTCCCCTTTCTTGAGCCAGCAGCCTGGCATGTAAAGGGTTTGCTGCGGACCAATTTCCCAGAAACGTCCCATGGCATGTCCGTTTACCCAAACCTGTCCTTTACCCCAGGTTTCCATATCAAGGAAAGTATCGCCTGTTTTCTGAAGGTTAAAGGTAGCCCTATAATAAGCAGGCATGCTTTGCTTGCCTTTCGCGGTATATTTCTTGTCTTGGGCAGACTTGTAATCATCCGGAAGATTGTATACGGTCCAGTTCTTCAGATTAACAGCATTGCCACTGGAAATCAATTCCACCTTTTGAGTGATACCCTTGCGGTCGTGGATAGACTTATCAAAGTTTACACGTCCCATAGCTTCAATCAGAATATCCAGTCTGGCTCCGGCTTTCAGTGCAGGAAGATCCACACGGTCTTCTCCATGACGGCGGTCGAGACGGGCAATCAGTTTGCCATTAACATAAATCTGTGCCCAGTCGTGCATTTCCGTAATAGCTAATGTAGTTCCGGCTTTTACTGCAGGCAAAGTAGTGCGGTAGAGAATGCTTCCCCATCCCTGATCAAACTGTTCCATCGGTTTGATATCTACATTTTTTTTCGGTGCGGGAAGGTTCGCAAACAAAGGAGCTGCCTTCTCAAATTTAATCTCTGGTATCTCAATTACCGGATATGCTGCAGGAACATCGGCTAGTTTCTCTCCCGGCGCCACATATTTGGAAAGAAGTTCGCGCAATTGCCAGAACTTGGGTGTTACATTTCCTGATTCATTAATCGGGGCATCATAATCATAAGAGCTACACATTGCGGAATAAGCCGGATTATTGGCACCTCCCCAGTGTCCGAAGGTGGTTCCTCCGTGAGTCATATAAAGACTGAAAGAGATATTCTGATCAAGCATATCCTTGAGTCCGGCAACCATTATGGCACCATCCCGGGTTTCATGCTTGCGTCCCCAGTGGTCGAACCACCCTGACCAGAACTCACTGCACATAAGCGGTGTCTCCGGACGGAGTTCTTTTAACTTCTTAAACTGACTATCAATATTGGCACCTGTACCAAAGTTTACTGTCCACAACAGGTCATCCAATGCATTATTGGTGAAGTTGGAACTCCAGTCGCACTGGAACAAAGGAACCTCTGTAAAGCCCGATTCACGTACAATATCACGGATAGCAGTTACATAAGGTTTATTTGTTCCATATGAGCCGTATTCGTTTTCCACCTGCACCATGATGATGTTACCACCGCGGGTAATCTGCAGATCGGCCAGTTGCTTGCCTACCTCCTTCATAAACTTCCGCACACGCTCCATATAATAGGTATCCAGCGTACGCAGTTTTACATCCTTCTTCAGCAACCACCAGGGCAGTCCGCCCATCTCCCACTCGGCACAAACATAAGGTCCCGGACGCACAATGACATACATACCATGTTTCTGAGCCAACCTACAAAAACGGGCAATATCCTTGTTCCCGGTAAAGTCATACTCATCAGGCTTCTGCTCATGCAAGTTCCAGAACACATAGAGACAAAGCGTGTTCATACCGAGCGATTTACACATCTCAATGCGATGTTCCCAATAGGCATCGGGCACACGCGGATAGTGTATCTCTGCTGCTTTTATAACAAAAGGCTTATCATTTAAGAGGAAAGTATTTTTCCCCGCCTTAAAAGCTCCTCCCGAAGGCTGAGTCTGCGCATTCGTGCAAACAGCCATACTGAGAGCAAACATAACTAATAGTGATCTAAATAAATATTTCATAAAATTAAATTGATAATTTTCTTTTTATAATAGATTGGGCATTTATCCCACTACTTCAATCCGGCTTCTGCCATTCACAGTTTTCTCTACCCGTACTTGTGTGGCTATGTGCTCGTTCATTTCACTCACATGAGAGATGACACCAATCTTACGCCCCTGCGTCTGAAGTCGTTCAAGAGCATCCATGGCCACACGCAGCGTATCAGCATCGAGTGAGCCAAAACCTTCATCGATGAAAAGGGATTCCACCTTCATGCGATTTGAGGACAAGGAGGATAATCCTAACGCCAATGCCAGAGAGACGAGGAATGATTCCCCTCCAGAGAGCGTATGCACACTTCTTGTTTCGCCCAACATATCCAGATCGATCACCTCCAGTCCCAATGTATCAGGAATTCGTTTCAGCTCATAGCGTTTGGATAGCTCCTGCAATTGCTTATTTGCATAAGTAAGCAGTACATCGAGCGTGTAGCCCTGAGCAATCTCCTTAAACTTTGATCCGGTAGCCGAGCCGAACAGACTATTAAGTTTATTCCAGTTCTGGGACAATGATTCCTTCACGGGAAGTTCCTTCTCGAACTTCTTCACTTTCTCCTTTCCTGCTTTATAGGCGGCAAAGATCGCATCAATCTCACCATTCCGCTTCATCATCGACTCCAGTTGCCCGGTAACCTCTTGCAACTGAATCTGCAGCTTCTCTATAGTTTCCTCCTCACCTCGCGTACGTACCTCAGCAGACTGATGCAATGCTAGTCTCTTATGACGTTCGTCCAGCGTAGCACGGATGGTTATTTCATTCTTCTTCAATACATCGAGCTCCTTCTTCTCGGCAATGAGCCATGCACTGTCTTTCTGCAGAAGTTCCGACAGTACCTCCTGGGCAATCGTCCCATTCTTTGCGGCAATCCACTCCTCTATACTCTTTTCCAGTTGCCGGCTGCGTTCATCTAAGCGGGCAATGGTAGCACTTGTTTCCTTGATTGCTCCCTTTAAGCTCTCGCTATTAGCAATCAGTTTATTCTGTTCCTCAGTCAGCTTCCGAAGTTCCTCTTCCACAACCTTCTTCTCTTTCTGAAAAATACCTGCAACCTCATCGGCTGGTTTACCACCGAGTAGTTTCTTTCTTTCGCTCAACAAATCATTATATTCCCCACGATACTCTTTCAGCTTCATCTCCTTTTCTGCCAAACTCTTTGCTGCTTCTTCCAGATTCTTTTTCTCTGCAACAAGTGTCGTTTGCTGATTGATACTCTTTTCTCTTACCAACGTAAGAGTTTCAAGATTATTGTTCCACTCAGTAGCCACCTTCTGAAGTTTAGCCTGAAGTACACCCTGCTCAAACTCCGCTTTCCATGAAGGCAGCACAGCAAGATAAGACTCTGCATCGGCAAAGGCATCTTTATATTGCAGAGTATAGCTCTCTACCATCGTAGTGAGGCGGGTAATTTCCTTGTTAGATTCTTCAATACTCGCATTCAAGCTCTCCAATTGCTTTTTCACTGCCTCTTTGGCACGGTTCAGCTCCTCTTCTTCCAGGTTCTTTTCACTGCTCACTCCCTTAGCATAAAACGGATGATGCAGACTTCCACACACCGGACAGGGTACCCCATCCGATAGTTTGGCACGCAAAGCAAGGATCTCAGCCGGTAGCAGTTTATCCAGTCTTTCAGCCTCCTTCTTAACAGCTTCTTGTTTCAGCTTATCGCCCTCCAATACTTCCTTCCGGCTTTTCAAGATCCTTTCACTGTTGGCCGATTGCTTGAAGGCTATCTGAGCAATATTCAGTAAATTTACAATCAGTTCAGTTCGGGGAACCAGCTCTTTATAGATACTTTGAACCTCAAACCATTTATTTAATTCATTCAGTTTAACACACTCTTGTTCAATCTGTTTAGTTGTATTCGTAATATTCGCATCCACCTTCATCCTGAAAGCCTCTGAAGCATCGAACTCCTTCTTCGCCTGAACACCGTTACGCTTTACCACCTCCAGTGTTGCGTCCAGATTTCGTGCCCTGAGAATCTCAGGTTCCACTTTCTCAAAAGCCTCATTCACCTGTTGCTGGTTTACCTGACAGGCTTTCAATTTTTCTACTGCCGCAGCAAGCAACTCTGCATTCTTCTTTTCCTCCAGCTGCTTCGCCTGTAAACCGTTCTTGTACGCAGTGCACTGTTTTAATGAGGTTTGCTGTTCATTATACACATCCCGAATTTCCTGTACCTCATCTACCCTGGCTACATATTCATAGCGAGGCTTCGCTCCATCAATGGCAGTCTTAGCCTCAGTAAGCTGAGTTTCCGCTAATGCCACCTCCCGTTTCAGTTCCTGTTCCTGCTTTATCCAGCCAATCTTCAGGTTCAGTTCTTCAGAATCTTTTTTCACTGACACAGAGCCATCAGTGATTTGTTTACGTTCAAGTTCCAAAGCCTCTAACTGTTCATCGGTAAGCAGTTCGATTCCTTTAATCTGATCCTTTAGTGTATTCAGTTCTCCCTCAGCCAGCTTATTCTTCAAATAGATTGACTGTGAGATACGGGAATAAATATCGGTACCCGTAAGCTTCTCCAGCAATTCAGCCTTCTCGCCTTGCTTAGCTTTAAGAAAAGTGGCAAAATCTCCCTGCGCCAGTAACACTGAACGGGTAAACTGATCGAATGTCAGTCCGATAAGTGACACAATCTGTTTCATCAGCTCAGTCTTTGTTCCCTGTTCCTGCACATTTGTGGTCAGATTCAGCAACGTAATTGCCACATTCCTCAGCCGTCCGCTGAACTTACTTCCTGCTCTGCCCACCGACCAGGTGGAACGGTAATGATCTCCGCTGAGCGATACAAAGTCAACCTCGGCCATCCCCTCCACAGCACCCCTGCGAAGAATATTCCTGCTATCCTTCAGCGTGATGGTATCGTTCTTATTATCCTGAATATTGCTGTTGCTGCTCACACCACTCAAACGTGGAGTCGTATCAAAAAGAGCCAGACACAATGCATCCAGCAAGGTCGATTTTCCCGACCCCGTGCTTCCGGTAATGGCAAAAATACCTGCCGACCGCAGCGGTTCCTTTGTAAAGTCTATTTCAAAATCTCCTTCCAGAGAGGCCAGGTTTCTTCCTCTAATTGCTAATATCTTCATGTTCTATTTCAAGGATAACGCTTTGCAGCAAATTCTTCATCGTATCAGGCATTTCTTCGCCCCCATATTGTTTCTCAAACTCCATTCGTGCAATCTCCATCGGCGTAATGGTTTGCAGTTCTTCATAGGTAAAAGCCCTTGACTCTGCACTTCCTCCCTGCTGAACAGCGCACAATCTTGCCAATCGTACAGATCTGTCTTTCAGAGCTTCTTCTATTCTATGCCGAAGTGATGGTTCAGGTTCTGTAATCAATACCTTTACCTCCAAATAAGGCGAACTTTCCGTGATCTCTCCTTCAGGCAGCAAGGCTATTTCCTCAAGAACTTCCTCCATTGGCTTTGCTTCATCCGGAATGCTTAGTACCTTTACGGGCGCATCAAAAAGCAGTTTCTCTATCTTTGTAACGGAGGTATCGTCAATCTCCACCAGCACCACGCTTTGCTTGTTATTCTTCTCCGCAAACGACATAGGTAAAGGTGCACCGGCATAGCGCACCTCTTCACGGCCACACACCTGTTGTCCACGATGTAAATGGCCCAAAGCCGTATAAACAATTTCTTTTGAGAAAGCATCAGGCGACACACACTCCACGCCACCTACGATAGTACGTTCAGAGCGATCGTTTTCCGAAACAATTCCTCCGGAAATATGCAGATGCCCCATAGCCACAATGGCCTGATTAGGTTGTTTCACCTTCAGTACCTCCAGCAGCAAAGCCTCGTACATCGCCTTGACCCCCAGCGGATAACTCTCTGCTTCAGGATAATCTCCCTGCCGCAGATAAGGAACAGCCATACACCAGGCCACCACTTCACCCTCTTTGGTGAGTGGAACAAGGAGACGCTGATAGTCAATTAGTCCATCAGCCGTACGTCTTACAAGACCTCTGATTGTGATATTCATTTCCTCCAAAAGAGGATTGGGAGCCTCGAGTCGTGCCGCCGAATCATGATTGCCGGCAATCACCACCACTTGCAAAGCTGCATTGTCAGAAGTAATTTCTCTGAGAAACCGGTAGAACATCTTTTGCGACTCGGCAGAAGGATTCGGCGTATCAAATACATCGCCCGCAATAAGCAGCACATCCACACTCTGTTCACGGATCTGGTCTCTCAACCACTCCAGAAACTGTAAATGCTCCGCTTTACGGTTATAGTCAAAAAAGGTTTGTCCGATATGCCAATCGGCTGTATGAAGTAATCTTATCATGTTACCTAAACTATTTCCTGCAAAAATAGTTTATTTTCTCAGAGTGTCATCACTATAGACAATTATAAAAGCAATTTGAATATTTTCAAGACCATATTGAACTATTATTCTACTATTCTACTTGCAGAGTGTGAGATATCTGCCTCATTGCATATCTTCCACAAACTTTAATGCTTTTGTTGCATGCTTATAGACCCTAACCTGCGAACTATGCACATATACCACCTTGCCACTCTTATCTACAATGTAAGTAACACAACCGGGCATCAGCCCCATTAAGTTAGTTGGCACCTTAAACAAGGTACGCACTTTGTTGCCTTCATCGCTCAACAGCGGATAGGAAATTCTGTTATTATCAGCAAATTCCTTATGGTTCTCCACAGACTGGCTACCAATGCCAATAATCATCGCATCAGCCTCATTGAATGCATCCAGGTTATCCCTGAAAGCCCATGTCTCACGCAGGCTACTAGGCCCGCTATCCTTACCATAGAAATAAATCACCAGATTTCGTTTTCCAATCACGGAATCAAGAATAAAAGTATTTCCATTCTGATCTTTCAGTGAGAACGAAGGAACCACACTCCCCACCCCAATTTTTGTTTTTACCACACCAGATTCTTTGGTTTGCGTAAATCCGCTAAAATCGAAATAGAATATAAGCAACACTGAATAGATTATCAGGTAGCTCCGATAGTAATTACGCACTTTTTTGTATCTGGGATGATCAACGCAAAGATTCCCGATAACTCCTTTTAGCTCACCGGCAAACACTGGTTTGATATTAATTATCCAACTACTGGTACTATATACAATCTTCCTGAACTTACTCCGATAAGTAAGCAATGGCAATCCTAATGCTACGAAAAGAATCAGCCAGATATTGTCTAAAAGTAAGTTTATCATGATATTAAGCTTTAGTCGTTAATAAATTTACCTAAATACTAAATATAGAACAGATTAAACTATAATATGTTTCAAAGCCAAGTGATATTTTAAAGCCTTTCTCCAGTTGATATATGGCAGACTAAAAATCTTGTCTTCAGATATTCTATAAATGAATAAATTTTTTGAATGATAAGATCAATAATTTATCTGATGTATTTTCTTTCTCAGAACAGATTATTAGTTAAAGAATAGTGTTAAGCAACATGTATTTTTAGGTTTACAGAACATAATATTATAAAAAATAGTTAAACAATTAGCTATAAATTAACAACATATACTATATTTGCAACCAAATTAAGTTAATTAAGTACGCTTTTAAAAGCACGAACAAGAAAGTATCTGAAATAAAATAGAATATGACAGAATTTCTAATTAATCAATTAAAACGAATATGATGAAAAAAGTATTTTTACTATTAGCTGTGGCACTACTTGCAAATGCAAATTATACACAGGGACAGGAAAAGGCTTTAAAGCAGTATGGATTTTGGGATAACTGGTTTATTCAGGGTCAAGTTGGCGGACAATGCACCTTGAGCGAACACCACAAACAATCTTCATTCGGTGATAAACTGAGTCCTAATGCAGCTTTAAGTGTGGGAAAATTCTTCTCTCCGGAAATGGGTGCACGTATTCAACTGGGTGGATGGACATCAGGTAACTATACAACCAACCATTCATTCAATGTAGATTATTTGAACGTTAATGCAGATGCATTGTTTAACCTGACAAACATCTTTTTGCCTTATAAAGAAGACAGAACTTTTAATCTGATTGGTATCATGGGATTGGGTTATGTTAACCGGTTCAAGAAAACATCTGAGAATATTAATGGCTCTTCAAAATTCTTTGCACCTCGTATTGGTTTGCAAACCGACTTCAAACTGAACGATGCTGTTAGCCTGAACCTGGAAGCAAACGCAAACTTCTATCACGATAGCTTCAACGGAATCGTTGGCGGAACAAAGTATGATGCGCCTATAAATGTATTGGCCGGTATTACTTACCGCTTTAAAAATAGAGGCTTTAAAACAGTAGATGCTGCCGATCCTACACTGATTCAATCTTTGAACGACCAGATCAACGCACAAAGAGGCCAGATTGATGAATTAAAAGCATGCTGCGATAAGAAAGAAGTGCCTGCAGAGCCTAAAACTATTATCAAAGAAGTTCCTGCAGAAAAAGCAGCTTTAAACTCAATGGTTTGTTTCCGAATTGGTAAGGCTAAAATTGATGCTACTCAGGAAGTAAGCATATACCAGGCTGCTCAGTATCTGAAACAGAACCCAGATGCTAAGATTGTTATCGCAAGCTATTGCGATAAGAAAACAGGTACAGCTAAGTTCAACCAGAAGTTAAGCGAAAAACGTTCTGCTGCCGTAGCTAAAGTATTGAAAGAAAAATATGGCATTAACGAAAGCAGATTCATTTTTGAGAACAATGGTGACAAGAAACAGCCTTTCTCCGAAAAGAATGCATGGAACAGAGTAACAATCATGACTTCTAAATAAGAAGTTTGATATATAATTAATATAAATGGCTAAAAGTCTGAGCTTGTGAAAGTCCAGACTTTTTTTGTTCCGCTAATTATATCTTAAACCAGTAAATCAGAATGCATTTCAGGTTTAATATTCCCTACTCCTTAAACAAAACCTTTTCATAGGCTAGCCGCAAACCCTGATCATACTTAACCTCCCCACAATACAAGAATCTCAGATTAGATAACATCCTGATCATATAATGATTATCAAAGTTGGTATCAACCCTGAAACTGTACACTCCTTTCTCCAGACTCAAAGCCTCTACCCTGTGCATAAACTCAGTAGCCACACCTCGTTGTTTAGCTTCATCGGCTACAGCCAGCCGATGAACCACCACATATAGCCCATTGCTTAACCATTTCCCGTCAATAGCCTCATAGGCAGGTTCACCATCGAATATAACCGCACCATAAGCAATTACACAGTTCTCACTACACAGCACATACCCATACCCATGCTCAATATCGCTCGCAATATTTGCAGGAGCCGGATATCCGTTTTGCCATTGTTCACTATTCAGCCGGCCCATCTGAGCCTGAGCTTGCTGAATGATTTCCCAGATACGTGCGGCATCGCTTTCTGTTGCTTTTCTGAATTGCATTGTCATATTTGTATTACTATTATTTCCGCATGTAACCTTTTCCATATTGCTTTAATTTAGCTTTATCGAATTATTTCTATTATCTATTACAAGCGTAAAATTAATGTTTAAGCAATGAATCCCAAAACAAATAAAAGATATTTTTAAGATTCTCTCAGGCTATTAAAGCAAATGTTAAAGTATATAGAAAGTACATATATAGAAAAACTAATTTCCTGTATGCATTGTTTTAATATTGAATTCACAAGAAGCATTTTCCATTTACGGGTTAAACAAAGAAAAATTCAATAGGATTTAAATATGAATTGTGGAAGTGGAGATCAGAAACCACTATAAAAAACGAGGCAAGTCGAAAAGCCACATGAGTAGGGAAATTTAATCTATAACCAATGGCGAAGTACAGAAAAGAAGAAATTGAAAGTATTGGTCCGGTAATGGGTAAAAATTTCGGATCGCTGGTGTAAACGCCACAACAAATTACTTAAAAATATTAAAACTAAAAAACAAAGAAAGGATTTATCTGAAGCTACAGAAATTTCAGAAACTCTGATTCTTAAGTTTGCAAATATAGCATACCGTTAGCGTTGGCGGCAAAGGCCGGAATTACTCCGAACCATTTAAAGTTTCAGGAGTAGATAGAGTTCCAGAGTTAAAACATAAAAAAACAGAAAACTTAACCGCTAAGATGGAAAAAGTTAATGGATCAAGAAATTAGCCGTAAGAGTTCCATCATTAAAAGAGGTTGAGAAACGGATAGCCGAAGCAAAAGGATTAACCAGGGTACTGAAATACGAGCCTTCAAGACATTTATTTCGTTAAAGAGATAGTTCATATTATTGTTTAAATGGGAAATAGCAGAATTCGGTTCTGCTATTTTTCATTTAAACAAAGTTCTGGATACTATCAAGAGATTATTCATGTAATAAATATACGCCTTTAAACTATTTATCAAGCATTTAAAACGGTTATTTATTTACCTTATACTAATGTTAATCCGGCAAAATTAGTAATATCATGCACGAGATCTGTTATTGCACTTTTTCAATCCGTTTAAGTATGTCATTCAACATCTCTATCTGCACTTTATGAATCTCCAGGACTTCCTGTTGCTCATTAATGATGAGATGATCAATTTTCTCGTGCAGCATTCTAATTTCAAGTTCCGATTTAAGGTTTACCATATAGTCCTTTTTGGATCTTTCCCTGTCTTTCTCTTCTTGCCTGTTTTGGCTCATCATTATAACAGGTGCTTGTAAGGCTGCAATAGTTGACAATATTAAGTTCAGAAGTATAAATGGATATGGATCAAAGCCTTTGTTTACAAGCCAAAAAACATTTAAAGAGATCCAAAGAAAGAGAAATACTCCAAACGAAATAATGAATGTCCAGCTACCTCCGAATGAAGCTACATGATCAGCTACCCGTTGCCCAAAGGTTAGCCTTTGCTTCTCTTCTACTTTTAATTTGTCTGTCAAGGTAGTTCTGTCTTTCAAAGATTCTATCACAGTCTTATCCAGCTCTGTTAGCTTGCCAACTTGCTTAGCCAAGGAACCCTCTATGTGTTTTTCTCTATAAATATTTAGCTCACTAAGAGATAAAAATTTATCGGGTGTAAATTGTGGGTAGTCCTTTTGAATAAGATCTAAGATAGCCTTTCTTACAAATTTACCGGAAATTCTTTCAGAAACCGGAAATTCTTTGTTGGATAAGTCGCTGTGAAATGTTTCCATTTGGCCTATTATAAATTTATTTAACTCGTAATATGTCGTTAAAACAAAAGTCTGTACTAATTTGTTTTTCTCTAATGTTATTTTTCATTTTCACGAACTTTTGGAATATCCCGTTTTGAATTACTAATTATTCTGTAGACTTTGCAGCATCAACAATGATCGAGAAAGACAGATGCCTGCTCATACCCTCCAATGCCGATTATCCTGTACTGGAAGCAACAAAAGATAACGATTTCCTAATTTGGGGTATTGTTACCTTTGTTATTAAGAGAGTATAAAGATTTCTAAACGCCTTCTTGTTAACCATTTGCGGTCATAGAGAATTTATAAACATCTCCTTAAAGTTTTTCCACATTTGATTTATTGCTTTTTCATAATCACAATTCCATAAGGTACGATTAAAGCTTTGCAGGCACACGCATTGAGGTAACAAGTCAAAAATTTCAATTCCATGAGGTACGATTAAAGGTTACTGACAAAGGTTACATCTTCGTAGGTGGATTTAAATTTCAATTCCATGAGGTACGATTAAAGCATTATAATAGGTAGACTCTGAACCTCCATATGCTTGATTTCAATTCCATGAGGTACGATTAAAGCATTTCCATCAATAAGAACCGGGAATATAGCAAAGTTATTTCAATTCCATAAGGTACGATTAAAGCTGAAAAAAGGTGGCTCACGATAGGGTGTCTATTTTGGATTTCAATTCCATAAGGTACGATTAAAGCTCATTCAATGCATTTATAAGTGTAGTCACAGCCTTCATTTCAATTCCATAAGGTACGATTAAAGCGCTTAATTCTGTGCTTGGTTATCAAACTCGTTATAATTTCAATTCCATAAGGTACGATTAAAGCGTAACTAATGATCATACTATTACTAATGCTTCCTTTATTTCAATTCCATAAGGTACGATTAAAGCTGAAAAAGTTAGTTATCTGTTTATTATTATTACCTTATTTCAATTCCATAAGGTACGATTAAAGCATTTACCGGAAGGCACAAAAGTAATGTGCTCTGATAAATTTCAATTCCATAAGGTACGATTAAAGCTAATCCGTCTTTTCCAAACTTAATAAACACCTGAATTTCAATTCCATAAGGTACGATTAAAGCTTCAACAACAAAGGATTATAAATACGTGAATAGGTAATTTCAATTCCATAAGGTACGATTAAAGCAGCAGACACAGCAACCTGTTTAATTCCACCTGCTACATTTCAATTCCATAAGGTACGATTAAAGCATTCTGCACCATAAAACTTAACGCTGTATTCATATATTTCAATTCCATAAGGTACGATTAAAGCTAAAAAGAAAAGTATGGATAAGAAAACAATCGGTTATTTCAATTCCATAAGGTACGATTAAAGCAAAATGGTAGATGTATCTATGTTACCCGAAGCACTATTTCAATTCCATAAGGTACGATTAAAGCTATGTGGCCTCCAAACATTCCTCTAGCCATAGCAGATTTCAATTCCATAAGGTACGATTAAAGCCAGCTTAATTCTGTGCTTGGTTATCAGACCCGTTACAATTTCAATTCCATAAGGTACGATTAAAGCTCTTCCCAAAAAACTATAGCGCTCGTAGTTATGATTAATTTCAATTCCATAAGGTACGATTAAAGCTATGGGGTACAATGTAAGAGAGCAAGACACTACTTTAAATTTCAATTCCATAAGGTACGATTAAAGCCTTGTATTTTTTTTGCTGCCGTACAAACAGTTGTTCATTTCAATTCCATAAGGTACGATTAAAGCCGGTACAGGTATATTGAAAGTATTTGTATTTGATACCGCATTTCAATTCCATAAGGTACGATTAAAGCCGGAACATGCTGCGTTGGATGGAGTAGTTAAGCCGCATTTCAATTCCATAAGGTACGATTAAAGCGTTAATAAATAAAAAGTAGACGCCCTTGAAGCCTTATTTCAATTCCATAAGGTACGATTAAAGCTCCTTCAGACCAGATGGTAAAATAGTTACCAGGTTCATTTCAATTCCATAAGGTACGATTAAAGCCTGCTAAAAAAAATCTGGATGAAGGTATGAAAGGCACTAATTTCAATTCCATAAGGTACGATTAAAGCATAGTTCATATCTCCTGCTTCATCAAGAATAATGATATTTCAATTCCATAAGGTACGATTAAAGCCATGTTTTCGCAAAGTACATTCCAACGAGTCATACCATTTCAATTCCATAAGGTACGATTAAAGCGTAAACGTCCATTGTTGCAGTATAAGAACCAGATGTATTTCAATTCCATAAGGTACGATTAAAGCACCTTTAAAGCTTATAACATATGCGGGCTTGATTATTTCAATTCCATAAGGTACGATTAAAGCGAAATAAAGCTGTACCTCTGAAAGGCTGTTATCATTATTTCAATTCCATAAGGTACGATTAAAGCGTAGCTAATACTATTCCGTTCGCTCCGATTATGGACATTTCAATTCCATAAGGTACGATTAAAGCCACATCTTAGAAGGGCCCAGTTTCTATCAATCTGATTTCAATTCCATAAGGTACGATTAAAGCTTAATATACTTAATTCGTTTGCAACTTTAATAAAATCATTTCAATTCCATAAGGTACGATTAAAGCCTGTCTTGGTTGCTAAATGTGCTCTGATCTTTACGATTTCAATTCCATAAGGTACGATTAAAGCTCCTCTACCAAATGATTCTATATCAATATAATCAGAATTTCAATTCCATAAGGTACGATTAAAGCTATGATGATGTCCTGTAAATCGGAAAGGTCTGTTTTTGATTTCAATTCCATAAGGTACGATTAAAGCACTGGTTAACAATGTATGTACTTTGTGTTCATATTCATTTCAATTCCATAAGGTACGATTAAAGCGTATGCTACTCCCTACATTTGTTCAGGATGTTCAGCCATTTCAATTCCATAAGGTACGATTAAAGCAGTTATTTTACATACTATTCATATTATATACAGATATTTCAATTCCATAAGGTACGATTAAAGCGCCATGCGCTACCCCTTCATCCCGCATTCATAGTTATTTCAATTCCATAAGGTACGATTAAAGCTATTGTTTGTCTGTCATAGTTTCCGTATGTTCCATATTTCAATTCCATAAGGTACGATTAAAGCCGTTCTTTGCTACTTTACCGTATGCATTTAACAGTAATTTCAATTCCATAAGGTACGATTAAAGCATCCCGTAAGGGATTCTTCTCTTCTTGACCCTATAATTTCAATTCCATAAGGTACGATTAAAGCTATTAGTAGGATATTTAATATTGCGAAAGTTAGTATATTTCAATTCCATAAGGTACGATTAAAGCTATAGCTTTAGCAGGAGATGACAGAGGAATGACAATATTTCAATTCCATAAGGTACGATTAAAGCTAGTATGGCAGTTCAGATGAATCAGCTTGAAGGTAATTTCAATTCCATAAGGTACGATTAAAGCAAAATAGGTGCAAAGTCTGTTGCTCAGATGGTTTCAATTTCAATTCCATAAGGTACGATTAAAGCTTACTGACTTCTATTTTGTTCCTTATCGTCTTCTAATTTCAATTCCATAAGGTACGATTAAAGCTTCTTCGAATCGACTACAAACCTGCTAATAAGATGAATTTCAATTCCATAAGGTACGATTAAAGCTTCATAAATTTCCTGCCATGTGAATGATGGGAACTGATTTCAATTCCATAAGGTACGATTAAAGCTCTTTTTTCTCGTTTTAATTTGTAAGCTAAATAATCATTTCAATTCCATAAGGTACGATTAAAGCTGAAAAAAGAAGAATACATATCAATGAGCCTATCGTTATTTCAATTCCATAAGGTACGATTAAAGCTGAGAAGCCAACCATCCATTTACGATAGTACCATATTTCAATTCCATAAGGTACGATTAAAGCATACTTGCAGTTATTACGCTTCTTTTACCTCCATTATTTCAATTCCATAAGGTACGATTAAAGCAATAATATCCTTACCGTCCAGTTCAGGACTAGGGTGAATTTCAATTCCATAAGGTACGATTAAAGCAAGAAGAAGGCAATGAATTAACATCTGAGATTGATATTTCAATTCCATAAGGTACGATTAAAGCAATACTCCAGTTGAGATGTTTTGTACTTGATCTCCTACATTTCAATTCCATAAGGTACGATTAAAGCCTTAAATGATTTAGGGTATGATGATATAGTTATCCTATAATTTCAATTCCATAAGGTACGATTAAAGCAATGACGGCTAAGGTAAGAGAAGTTACAATATCAGCATTTCAATTCCATAAGGTACGATTAAAGCCCTAGACAATGCCTATTAAGAAACGCTTCTTATTTATTTCAATTCCATAAGGTACGATTAAAGCTTATATTTGAAAAATATACTAAAACATTTGATACTCCATTTCAATTCCATAAGGTACGATTAAAGCATATGTGAGTAATCAAGCTTAATCGTGCATCCTTCATTTCAATTCCATAAGGTACGATTAAAGCTTAGTAGAATTATATACCATAACAGGAGTATCAATATTTCAATTCCATAAGGTACGATTAAAGCAGACAAGCATGATGGCTTTCTAAAAGGCTATAAGCTATTTCAATTCCATAAGGTACGATTAAAGCAAAGCTAGTGACTATTGACAGGCTATGCAAGATGCTATTTCAATTCCATAAGGTACGATTAAAGCTTAGTAGAATTATATACCATAACAGGAGCATCGATATTTCAATTCCATAAGGTACGATTAAAGCGGACAGTCGAAGAATGTGAATCAAAGAAAAAAGAATATTTCAATTCCATAAGGTACGATTAAAGCCGCTCTGATTTGAGAAACAGGAGCCCGTGATAGTGATTTCAATTCCATAAGGTACGATTAAAGCATCAATTCATCATCAGTTAATTTATTTTCAACAAAATTTCAATTCCATAAGGTACGATTAAAGCATTCTTTAGTAGAATTATATACCATAACAGGAGCATTGATATTTCAATTCCATAAGGTACGATTAAAGCCTTAGATGGTACCGTATATAAAAATTCTATTTCAGTATTTCAATTCCATAAGGTACGATTAAAGCACAAGTGAGCGAAACTGAAGTACTGGCATGTGTCGATATTTCAATTCCATAAGGTACGATTAAAGCAATTCCTTTCAATCTCAATACTTCACCAGCAAAATTATTTCAATTCCATAAGGTACGATTAAAGCTAGATGGTACCGTATATAAAAATTCTATTTCAGTATTTCAATTCCATAAGGTACGATTAAAGCCATGTGTAATGTTAAAAAAGATCAAGATTGCTACAATTTCAATTCCATAAGGTACGATTAAAGCAATAAGGAACAGAAGGAGGCACAGTACTATTAGCATCAAATTTCAATTCCATAAGGTACGATTAAAGCCGAGGAGTGCACCAAGCAGCCAAAGCATTTTTACTTATTTCAATTCCATAAGGTACGATTAAAGCGGCGCTCTGATTTGAGAAACAAGAGCCCGTGATAGTGATTTCAATTCCATAAGGTACGATTAAAGCTGCATTGAACTATTAGAAAGCCAATGCGGATATTTATTTCAATTCCATAAGGTACGATTAAAGCTTTTAAAAGTTTTCATTATCAGGATTAACTTCCTATTTCAATTCCATAAGGTACGATTAAAGCAATGCATATTTCCATGTTTTTATTGATGTTAATCATATTTCAATTCCATAAGGTACGATTAAAGCGTTGGCATGCCGATAAATTAGAATCTGATTCACACAATTTCAATTCCATAAGGTACGATTAAAGCCTTTCTTTTCTTGCAATGGTAACATCCTATTAATTATTTCAATTCCATAAGGTACGATTAAAGCTTTTGTTTGCTTTCAAATGAACTGTCATTAAATATATTTCAATTCCATAAGGTACGATTAAAGCTTCGATACATAACTGGACGCGTTAGAGACGACTTATTTCAATTCCATAAGGTACGATTAAAGCAAAGAATAGACGCCCTTGAAGCCTGTGGCTTAACCAAATTTCAATTCCATAAGGTACGATTAAAGCAATAACTTAATTCGACCAGTATACACTTCTGGATCATTTCAATTCCATAAGGTACGATTAAAGCAAGAGCCGAATAATGCAGCTACACAGGCCGCACAGTATTTCAATTCCATAAGGTACGATTAAAGCAAATTATTTTGCTATTTAAAATAAAAGCATTATATTATTTCAATTCCATAAGGTACGATTAAAGCCCTTCGATCGACACAAAACTTAGTGTTGTATATCAATCGAATAGCTATTGCAAAAATAGTAATTTTCTTTCGAAAATGTGTCGATCACCAATAATATAAAAATCACTGGTGATCGACATATATGATAAATGGTTGATTTTCAACAAGTCAAAGAACGAATATATGTTCTGCAGAGAGCTGAATGAGTCTTTTAAAGACAGACTGACAACCATCTATAAGAAAATATCTATGCTACTACGCTCTTTCCCAACGATTTGCTTCTCCGTCCACGTAATGTCTCTTCCTTTGAAAATGATAATGCTGTCATCTTCCTCTTTCATGAACTTCTTGGCGAAGATTAATAACTCATGAAGTCTAACTTCTGAGATCTCACCCTCAAAAACGGAATTCTGAATCCAGTTAAGGTATTTACGACAGAGCTTTAACATCTTGGCCACCCGTTTCTCTCCAAAATCATACACAAGAATCACATACATAACTACCAATACATTTTAAAAGGTTTGTACTCTTCTATCTTGAGCAAATGTTTAGTCAGCTTATAACATTCAAGTTTTATCAGATGCCGGTAACTGACATTGCGTTTCAAGCTGCGATGCTGAATGGTTTCCTGAAGTCTGTCTTCCAGAGCTTTCACAAAGATCTTTTTTCCTGACGAGTTCAGCAAACATTTATTCAGTTTCTTATCAAAATGCTTCTCCTGTATCTCTTTTTTGTTGAGCACTTTAAATATAACACGGTCAACGATTATAGGTTTAAATATTTCCGCTACATCAAGAGCCAGCGAATATCTTCTTTCACCCGGAGTATGAAGGTAACTGATTGTAGGGTTCAGTTGCGTTTGATGAATGGCACGCAAACAAAGCGTATAGCAAATCATATTACCAAACGAGATCAGCGCATTTACTTCATTGCGGGGAGGTTGTTTAGTACGATTCCCCATCTCAAAATCGTTCAGAATCAAGTTGAATGCATCATAGTAAGTCTGACGAATCATTCCTTCTATTCCCATCAGCTCCTCCACTGTATTCGATTGAGTAATTTTCTCTGAATAGGTTTTAATCAAATCCATGATATCTTCCATGTCCTTGCCTCTCCTATTATAATACTGAAGATTTTTCAGCATATTAAAGGCTGCTCCTTCAATAAATTTCTGAGCAATAACAAGCCGTCTCTTCTTATCCTGATAAGCAGACGTCTGAGCCAGCAGCATTCTTCCCGACAAAAGAGAATCGCGAGGCATGAATGAGCCGGTATAGTTCTCATAATAATCAAAGAAATGTACCGCAATATCTTTCTGACCAAGGAAGTTGAACAAAGCACTGTTGGCTGTTAACGAACCAAAAGCGTAAAACTCATTAATATCCTCAACCGGAAGATAACGTGGACCTCCATGAACAGGAGAATCCGCTTCCGAATCAGATACAGGAGTAAACTTTAAAGTATTGTCTCGTCTTTCTAGTAAACCCGGATTGAATAAATAATATGTCTTTTTCATTCTTCTTCCTCCCTGCTGTAACAGAAATCATAATAACTACAACTTTTACAGATACGTTTTTTCTCCAAAGGGGGACATTCCTCACTGTCAATAATCGCTTTTATCTCCTTCTCCATAGAAAGAATTGTTTCCCTGTCAATATCGGTTAGCAAAACAGTATCCGTCTTCCTTAGTACCGGATATTCCAGGACACCGGTTACCCCAACAATTCCATTTCGTTCAAATACATACAGATAATATTTCAGCTGCCACTCGTGTGCCCTATCCACCTTATCCGATTTCTTTATCTCATGAATCACCTTGTTCTTAGGATCATAAAAGTCAACCTTTATCCCATCCATCTCCACCTCTTCATACTTGGAAGAACGTTGCGGATAAGATTCTTCATGGATAAGCTTACCTTCAAAAACAAGATCGGAGGTATGTTCCATATTTATTCCACTTGCAAACAGCCAAAGCTTTCGTTTGCATACCTGATAATAGTTGAAATGGGTTCCTGTTATTTGCATGAGTATTAAAAAGCTATTAGATTGAAAAGCACTTATTTGAAGTGCTTTTCAATATTCTATTTTAAGATCGTTGATTTACATAATCAAAAGAATTCATTAAATCAATGAGTTTATTCTCAGCTTGTTCTACTGCATCGGCACATTCGTTTACTGTAACAATATAATTTGAGCAAGGAAGAGTTACAAAAACATCTGCACCAGCCGTTTCATCTATAATAGGTTTTGCTTTAGGTTTTTCTCCATCTTCAATTAATTTAGCTCGTATTGATCCGGCGAGTTTATTTGCATTATCACTTATCGATATAGCCAATGTTTCCATTAAACTAAATGTACGTGCTTGGTTTGAAGTTATTCGCCAATTCAATAAAGCATTTGCTAACGCAGGAATTATTTTTTCTTGTTCCTTTTTAGGTAAAACAATGCATTTACCAAATACATTTTCGCTTTCAATCCAACCTTTAGATTTTAAATCCTCTATTTTATCTTTCGATAATTCGGGTTCATGTTGGTTAGTTGATACAGAAAATAATGTTCGAAGATCAATAGCTATGTCATAAATAAAGAGACCACTAGTTCTTGCATTATCCGGGATCCAGTTTCTGCGAGGAAGTGTTCTATTATTCTCTGATAAAAAAGCTTCAATTTCTTCTTCCGATAATAATTTATCTCCCAATCTAACATTCACGGGATTAGAGTCTGGTTTATCGCTACGATCAAAAGTAATATTTTCTTTATATGTGCCTGCAAGCAAAGGATGTAATGGACGCATTGCAGAAATAGACAATGGACTTCTTCTCTTTACAGTAATTCCATCCCCAGCGCGCATCCATCCACCAAGAAGTTGATCTATATAAACTGGATCGCATGGAGACCATGGTTCCTTATTCTCTAATGCATCTTTTGACGTAATGTTATAATTGAATGTAATTGGTGCCATTTGTACATTCAAATTTGAAGTTAAAGCATCAAGAATTGAGCGCTTTACTTGTTGTCCACTTGAATATGCAACTGATTTACCAAATAATTGATCATAATAAGTTTTTTGACCATCTTGAACACAGAACACTGTGTGTTCTGCATGTTTTAATACTCTTAAATAAATGTAAGGACTCATATTTTTTTTGTTTTTAAGATTTTTGATTTACCACTACATATTGAAATCTAACTAAAGTAAGGAAATAAGGAACATTATCAACTGGCATATCATGTACCAACTTTACAGCATCTATAAGCACAACTGATAGAATAATATCTTGATTTCCTGATACAATTAAAGCCATACCTTCTATAAATTGCTTTCTATTTACAGACTTTAATAGATTTACAACTTCTTGACTTTTTGTCTTTTTAGCATTTTTATCACTTGCTGAGTACTTATTGAGGGCTGTCGCTATTTGAATTGACTTATCCCATAATTCTTCATTGTTTAACATAGATAATAACCAAATTTGATATGTATTAAAATTAATTCGTTTTTCTTCGTCATCATTATATTTAGGCATAACTCCCTTATCCAAACAGTCCCGGAATCCTTTAGGTTCCAATGCATTTACTCCTATTGCTCCCATTTGGCAAGCTTTAGTAAAACCAATTGCAGTACCAAATAAATTCTCAGACAAATTTTTATTAGACTGTCCAAAGTACTTAGCATATAATTCAAAAGGAGATCTTATCTTGGGCAATTCAAAAGGTATAAATCCAACTGTTATGTTTGTCTGACCTAAACTATACACATAAGCTGTAATCGTTGAATCCGGATAGTTACGTGCAATGCCAATCAGAACTTTGAGCCATGATTGCGTTGTAACTTCCATATCTCCATTCTTAGTGCCATATGGATCAAATGACGCTAAAGGTCTCAATTCATCATAAGAATCTCCATTATATCTGTGAGCAATCCACTGCCCATTCCATGTATTTATCTGGTTTCCTCGTAATTGGGGTAACTTATTCAAGTATCCTCTATAATGCTCCCACCCTTCATATGTATCTAGTAATATTTGTTTGTTATCAAAAAACATAGATAAACCACTCTGAACACCTATACCAAAGCCACTGCCAATCCATGATAAGTAAACGTCCTCTTCTTTTAAAGGTAGTTTCATATTTGTGATTTGACCTGAAGTTGTTGCTGTAACATCAAGAGAAGGAAAACCTATTGCTATACTTGCATCAGCATCATTGGTTGTTATCTTTTCTATTAATGTATCCAGTTTTAATTTACGTTCATCCGAAGTGGGTGCAACCCCCTTCTTTATTCCTTGTACAAAAGGAGAGTTTGTTATCCATTGCATATATTTTTCGTCATCAAAAAACAAACGAAAATATTTCTCTACAAAGAATTCCTTCGCCGAGTAATTACTTTTATGCTTTTCATTATAAGCACATAAGAATACTTTTCCAATATTCGCTGCTATCATATTATATTAGTTTTATAAAAACTGTAATGTAGTATCATAAAATTCAGGCTTTGCATAATCAGTTAAAAATCCCATATTGCTATCATACGCTTTAGATGGTATAATAAAAGGTCTTGAACCTACTTTAGATTTATCCAGTTTCCTATATCCCACTGAGCGAAAGGAAGCCGGAATCTCTAATTTTGTTTTTTCTTCAAATGATGCTGTCTCATAATAAACCAAATCTGACTGTTCAATACAAGTAACAGAATCGATCTCTAAAACTTCTAAAAGTGCTGATTTAGCTTTATGCCAAAGTTTTCTTATATTCCATTCTCCATTATAAAAAGTCGTATTCCAATCAATATCTATAAATTCAGACGTAGGATAAACAACATCAATCATTCTCTGCAGATTTCTTTCTCGTATAACTTCACCGTTAGGTAAGATATCAAAAGTCCGCTGTAGAACTTCAAGATTATATGGTTTCGCATCGCCCTCTTTTTGAGGTGGTTGAATAACATGGACAGGTTTATAATGACCTATTGTTTCTGTTGTTCTCTTTCTGTTTATTCTACCAAATCTTTGAATTAGTGCATCAATCGGAGCACATTCTGTAATCATCAGATCAAAGCTGATATCTAAGCTAACTTCCACTACCTGAGTAGAAACAACAATACAAGCTTCTGAATTTACATTATATACATTTCGTAGCTCTTCTTCAAGCTGGCTACGTTTTCCTCTCTTAAACCGACTGTGTAAAAGCATTTTTTTTACTTGCGGATAATCTTCTGACAGACGTTCAAACAACTCCTGAGATCTCTTTACCTGGTTGCAAACCAGTAATATCTTTTGTTTATTTTTCAAAGATTCATCTATTATACCTGTTAAAGACTCAAATGAATCTGCTTTATAGACTGTATGCCGATCAAAAGTATCCAGTATTTCATCGGGTAATTGAACCTCATATATCTTTTCTTTTCCACCTAAAGCTTCAACAATACGGTTATAGAGAACAGTTGGCATTGTTGCTGTTCCAATATGAATCCGACATCCCAGATTACATAGTATTTCAACCATCTTAAGAACTATAGCCTGTATCGTTCCCGAATAAGTATGTATCTCATCAAGAATAACATCGCAATCTTTCATATCTACAATCATTGCTTCATATCCTTTAGTTCCAAAGACAATTGAAGCTATTTGGTGAGGAGTCAATACTTTGACAGAAGCGCCGATATGATGTTGCAGAATTTTTTCTTCTATTTTATTATTATCAATCTTAATGCTTGATGATGCATGAAGCAATCTAACATCAGCATTCGTATTCTTCAAGTCCTCTTTTATCCGTTCATACATTGCATTTATAGAAGCTTGAAACGGTAAGGTATAAAATACTCTACCTCTGCAACGGCGAATTAAAAAATCTGTTTTACCAGCTCCAGTAGGTGCTGTAACCAAAGTATGTAACCTTTCATCGTCAGTTGAAATTAAAGATAGAGGATACAATTTACTTTTCCGTGAATGATAATAATTCAAGTCTGGCTTAATAAATAACCTTTTTGAGAATGAATCTAACCTTCCCTCCAATGCTGATGCTAAATGATCAGCAGCTATCAGAACTCCTTTCCATTGAGAGTATCCGTATGTCTTCAATCTACAAAAATCAACAACTTCAAAGAAATTATCCTCAGCCTGCTTGCGTGTTATGGGTTCTGTGTGAAATCCCATTTTTTCTAAGATAGCCAAGGCGTCAACACTCCATGATTCAAAATCTTTTATATGCTGAGAAAGACATTCAGGGTCGTTATCTAATAAATCCAAAATACCTTTTCCTCCAACATCATTATAAACAGATTTATGATGAGCAACAATCATTTCTATTATTGGTTGCTTCTCGTTTTCATTTAATAATGATATAAAAAACAAAGATGCGATTTCATGCCTGAATATAAAACCAGGGGGGCGTTGATACCCTTCTTTTAAAGTCTGCTGAAAAAAAGGACTAACTTTTCCAATATCATGCAGTATCGCTCCTTTACGAGCTATATTCGCATCTAGTCCTAAATTATCGGCAACGATCTCAGCTAGTTGTGCTACTTCAGATAAATGCTGCACGAGAGGCGTTCCCCCACTTTTGGCTAATATTTTATTATAGTCTGCTATCATAATCCTAATACAGGTTTTCCTGTTATCTCAAGCCACCCATACATTGGCTTTGAATTATCAAATCTGTTGAATCCAACTAAGAAGGATTTTTCATTCTCTTCAAAATGAAGTTCAAATCCTATAAGAGTATTAAACTCTGATTCCTCCATCTTTTGAATATCCACATCTGGCAGTAATACATCTTCATTCCGGCATAAACAAATGTGCTGTTTACTGGCTTTTTCTGCATCTTCTTTATTTTCAAATGCCAAATAAAGTTCCGGAGCTACCATCACTCCTCTTTCCAGAATAGAAAGGTTACGTACCATTTCCTTTGTTTTGGTTTTCTTCTCCCACCCTCTAGTCTGGGTTTGCTCTTGCTGGATACTTATAGAAGAATATTTAAGTCGATGCCTGAGTATTGAGTTAACTTCCAACTTCTGTTTTATACCTTCAATTATAGAAGGAGTCAGGAATTGTTGGCTGAACGTTTTACTATCTCTTACAGCAGTCCATGGTTTAATAAAACCAAATGGTCCTGAATATCTTACTACATAATACATAATTGTCTTTTTTAATATATTGCTCCAAAACCAGATCCTGTAGAATTACCGACTCCAACACTCCATATAAAATCTTTTGTTGACGACTTCCCTACTATTATCACTGGACACATACTACATTTATTTTCTATCCCATGAATTCTAACATTCTTTACTTTCCTATTTAAATAGTTATGATCAAAAGATATCTTTAATGTTTCATCATTTGGTAAACCTGCTAATTTCATTTTGTGCTTTACTGTCTCAACCATAAAACTATTGGCTTCAGCATCTTCATAAGTGTAGAACTTAATATTATTATCAATCTTTCTTTTGATAAAAACCGGACTTGCCACACGAAAATGATCTTGTTCATCCAAGTTCGGAGTTTCTTGAATATCCACATCTGTAATCGTTAAACCAGAAAACATCTCAGGATCATCTATAATTGTTCTGACTATTTCTTTTACATGACTATCATCATAAAAGCTAATAAACCATTCTGCACCTTTTTCAAAAGAAAAGCCACCTTTTAACAACTTACCATTCATTAGCCACGAAAAAGAATACAAGGATATAGAATCATGAAGATTGTTTTTCCCCAACCACTTGTGAAGTACTCCAATTAATTTCTGCTGATAGTCAAACGGAACGACTCCGTTGTTTGGTGTTGTACTTAAATATATTCTCATAAAACTTACATTTTTAACTATTTTGTAAATAGAGAAACCAAATATTATTATTTACTGATATATCGATAAACTGTTCGTACGGACATTTGCAAAGTATCCGACAAATCTTTCACTGTATAGGACACATTTCCTGTAAGCATTTTCATAAGACGCAACAGCCGTTCAAGTTTGGGTTGATCCATTATATTAGCTATTAATAGCCTGTATAGTTTTTACCATTCCCCACCCCTGAGAGCCTTTCATGCCTACTCCGCTTTCATACATTATTTTCATCAGCTCTTTATCTGCCTTAATCTTAAACCGGCACATATATCCCCTCACCTTTGTTTCTTCCGGAGTATTTGCTTTGAAAGTAATCAGAACTGATTTTGGAGTATTTAGCACGTTAAAACGAAAGTCCTGCGCTCCGGCATAAGGTATTCCATAAAATGCCTGATAACGATTTAATAAACTGGACAAAATTGATTCTTCTGCCCATTCATCAGATGGAGAAAGATAGCTTGTTTTACCGCTATCTTCATGCTGCGAAATGCAGATAGGCGAAAGTGTTTCAAATATCATCTCGTCTTCAAACTGAGGGGCAGGAAGAACTTCTATGCTTTGCACGTGAAACTGCACTAAATCGCTTTGATTTCCTAGCTGAAATGTTTGGTTCATAAATACACCCTGAACAAATTTCTCGGTAGACTCTTCGGGTAAAAAAGAAACATACCACTCAACGGCATCACTATTAATTATAATACGCGCGCGTTTCTTATCTATGGCATAGCTTGGAATAAAAAGTCTTGAATAAGTAAACAGCTTAAATCGTTTTCCATCGAGCGTGAAACCGTTATCGTGCAACCAGGATGCATATTCCTCACTTGCACTTGACAGAATTTTATATATAACTGCTGATAATTCGTATTGGTAGTTCAACGGAAGTGCATTTCCAAATGCATGTTTTTCTGTGTTCAGTATAATTTTAAATTGCATAGGTTAAATAATTTTCCATAAAGTTAAGAAACAATATTTGAAATGCAAACAAAAAAAGGACAAAATAAATAATTTATATCACAGATCAGTTATGCCCTTTTAAGCAGATACTATTCTCACCTGTAGAGTCAATAATCATAAACTAGATGTATGATAAAAGACTTTTAAATTAAGATAGATCTGAATTTTATAAAAACACACAATTCACAAATAAAGAAAGTAAGATGTAGGAAAAGTCACAAAATTACGTCCATTCAAAAAAAAATAATTCACCAATAATTTCAATTTATTCACCTTAAAACAAAAATAATTCACCTTGAAATATATAACCATTAACCAATAATTTAAATAGTAATTATTTAATATGAAAATTTGTTTTTAAATTTACTTTAAACTATATTTAAAGTAAATTTAAAAACAAGTAATTATTGGGAATATTTTATTTTAAATATTTTCTGATTTATACATAATTATCAAATCTTTATTCTTACATTTGTAGCATAATATAACGTTATAATATATAAACAAATTAAGTATTAACCATTTAAATTTAATTCTAAATGACTATTTTTATCAGCAAATACGCTCATGCTCTTTCAGGATGTCTCCGTCTTACAAAGGTGGCCGCTCTTTACTTCAGAAATTATGCAAAAACAAACGCAGCTAAAAAGCTGTTTATAGCTAAAATTAAAGAAGACAGCGATATGCATGCCGAGTTAATAAGTATAGGATATTCTCCTAAAAACCGATTTATTACTCCAAAACAAATTACCGTGATTATTCAAAACTGGGGCTATCCGGACGACTTTAAAAAATTACAGGACAGCAATAGCCCAAACACCCGCAATGTAAATAATCAGAATTTCTGAAACATCTTTTCCCCTCTCAAAAAAGAAATAGACCTATGGTTTTTTATGAAATAAAAAATCTATTCTAATATATTTATTCAGCGCTGCTTAATGAGTGCTGAATAAATATTTTCCATCCACAACAGCTTACATATCAGTAATTTACACTCTAGAATCATCGGCAGGTTTATCGGCAGGTTTTATTGTACAAAAAATTAATCTCAGAACTACATATTATTCCTTTATTACTTACACAAATCTGCCAAAAGATGCTTTTTTGTCCTAAAAATGCTTTTCTGCCCCAAACTCATTCTACACATTTGGAAGGTATTATATCAACGTATACATTTGCACCAGGAAACAAAAAAAATGATTTGTTAATCATAAACTTAATAGTACACAAACCTTGCAAATGGAAAACATAAATCTACCTTTCGAACCTTTTTCTTGCGGATATATACTTATTCCAAAGAAAATACTAACTCACAACTTCAATCAAAAAGACAGCAGCTTTTCTTATTTGGAAGCTTTTCTGATGGTACTCGCAAAAGTTAACTTCGAAGACACGGAAATAAAAATAAAAGGATGCGCACTGGTATGCAAAAGAGGTGAATCGGCTCTGTCGTTTGCCAGCTGGGCCAAACTGTTTAAATGGACAATAGGTAAAGCCAGAGTGTTCTTCTCAAAAATGGTCAAAGAGAAATTAATCAGCATCCACAATGTGAAATACGGTGTGAAGCTTATACAAGTAATAAACTACGATTTTTTGACTGGAAAGCACAAAGAGAAAAGCCCCATGCAGAAGGAAAAGAACAGCAGGGCACTGAACAAAAGCGAAAATCAGTTCGAAATATTCTGGGAAAAATATCACCAGATTACAGGACTAACGAAAGTAGATATTGAACTGGCACGCATAGCATGGAGAAGACTTACGCAAAAGGATCGGGATATAGCTATTGAGAAAATTTACAGTTATTGCGTTTTTGTAAATAATCGCGAATACTTTAAAAATGCCTGCAATTATCTCAAAGCAAAAAGCTTCTATAACGAAGGCATTTAAAAACGAATACAAAAAGAGACAAAATGGAAAAAAATATAAGTCTGCCTTTTGACTGTGATACCGAAGAAGTGGTGCTGGGCGTAATCATACTGGAAAAGAACGCAATAACCATGGCTATGCAGTATTTACGGACGGAGATGTTTTACTATGACAATCACCAGACAATTTTCGCCACACTGGTACGTATGTACAACGAAAGGCGCGATATAGACATTATCACCGTGGCCGACGAACTGCGACGCAGAAATGAGCTCGACAAGGTGGGCGGCCCCTTCTACATCACTAAACTTAGCAGCCAGGTGGTCAGCTCGGCTCACTTGCAATCTCATTGCTTGATTGTGAAAGATCTGTTTATTCGCAGGGAGGTGATTAAGGGGATAAGCAAACTACTCTCCTCCGCTCAGGATATGATGGTGGATGTAATGGATGTGGTGTGCGATATGCAGGAACTGGCCTCGCAGGTGGAAAAGGATGCAGTGAAGATGGATAACCTCCGCGATATGGAAACGCTGATGGAGGACACGTTGCAGCTGGCAAAGCAACGCATGGAGAATTCGGTAAACGGGGTTACGGGCGTTGACACCGGACTTACGGATCTGAACAAGATGACCGGTGGCTGGCAAAACAGTGAACTGGTGGTGCTGGCTGCCCGTCCGGCCGTTGGTAAAACAATGGTGGCGCTTTTCCTGGCAAAGGCGGCGGCAAAGACAGGAGTAAATGTGCTATTCTGCAGTATAGAGATGCAGGGTGAACGGCTGGGCGACCGGTTGATTCTGATGGAAAGTACAGTGAATCCCCATGCATGGCGCACCGGTCTCACCGGTGATCAGGAATGGAAGGAAGCGCATGAGGCTGCCCGTGAGCTAAGCACTTTACCCATAAAGATTGACGACAATCCATCTATGAGCATTGATTACATCCGTGCCGAGGCACGTTTATTGAAGAACAAGGGGAAATGTGACATTATTTTCATTGACTACCTGCAGCTCAGTGATATGAAAGATCACAGCAGAAATAACCGCAACCGGGAACAGGAGGTGGCTATCGCTGCCAGAAAGTCGAAGATGCTGGCAAAGGAGATGAACTGTCCGGTTATATTGCTCAGCCAGCTAAACAGAGAGGTAGAGAGTCGTTTCGGAAATCGTCCGCAGTTGGCAGATTTGCGTGAGAGTGGTGCCATAGAACAGGATGCAGACATTGTACTGTTGCTCCATAGACCGGCAATGATGGGGCAAGCCACAGACACGGAAACCGGCTACCCCGCCGAAGGTCTGGGCATACTGAATATTGCCAAACACCGAAACGGGGAAACGGGCAATATTCATTTCTCACATAACAAGAGTATGACGAAGATTTGTGATTATGTGCCACCAATGGAATGGCTGATGAAACACAGTAAATAACATGTAGCCTCACACAGACCACATGCAATGCAACCTTCCTCAATCCAAACTCTTGCTATAGCCCTAATTCTGTTTTTTAGTGATTTATATTATTGTTTTTGAAAAGAGGAAAGGAGGCACTGTTTGCAGAATTTATCACGGCTCTCCCAGGTATTCAACAATGGCTCTTACCTGGCGCGGCGTATAGATGCGGTCGCGATGGTTGTATTCAAGCAGGGAAAGTTCGGCAGTGAGACGGGTGTTGCAGGAAATCCACCGCGCAAGGGTGCGCAGGGCACAGGGAATGGTCATGCAGGGATTGTAAAGGCAGGCCAGTTCTACCTTGGTGTACGTACGGATCTTAAATTCTTCTTCCATTTCTATCGTCGGTTTTCTAGTTCTTATTCCCATAAAGTTACTGATTTTTACTCTTTTTTCAAAGGATTATTGCCCTTAAAATGCAGTTTAATTGTAACTAATTCACTCTAATTCATCCAAATGCATTCTACTGTTTAGCCCCATCGGTAATAACCTATATTTGTAAGGTTAACAGATGAGATAAGAGCTCTTCACAGTAGTATTAATCAATTAAAAAAGTAAAAAAATGAGTGTAACGTATTCAGTAGTTATGAGAAAGAATCCTGCCAAACCGGCAGAAGCGGGAAAGTTTTACGCATTGGCGCAATCAAGTGGTACAATGGATTTCAATGCCCTTTGCAAGGATGTAAAAGCCCGATGTACAGTGACTCGTGCAGACATTGCCGGCGTAGTTGAAGGAGTGCTCGACTCCATGATCATGGGATTGGAAGGAGGAAAGATTGTGCGTCTGGGCAATTTCGGCAGTTTCCAGCTTGGAGTGAACGGCAAAGGTGCTGCAACCGAGAAGGAGTTTAACTCCACCCTGATTAAAGGTACCCGAATTGCCTTCCGTCCCGGTCCGTTGCTGATTGAGATGCAAAACAACCTGGGCTACTCCATGGTTCCCAAGAAGGTGGTGAAGGTTACCACCAACGTGTAAGCATAATCTATAAATAAACAAGAACCATGAAAATTATCGATGGCATAATAAGTGTATTGCAGGTGGTGCTCCCCTTCCTGAAAAAGAAGGATGCCAAGGAGGTGCAGGATTTCACTGACCTGGTAAAGAGCCAGTTCAACTACCTGATGGAGCAGGTCACCAGATTTGAAACCGATTATTTTGAGCTCTCCGAAAAGGTGCGGCAGATGTATCAGGAGATGATTACCCTCAACGCACAGCTCAGCCAGGCCCTAAAAGGGCAATGTTTGGTAACGAGTTGCAAAGACCGGCAGTAGCAATGAGAGAAATAAACCTGATAGTAATCCACTGTTCCGCCACCAGAGCAGATAGAGACGTATCCGCACAGGACATAAATGCAGCTCACAAAGTAAGAGGATTCACCTCCTGGGGCTATCACTACTACATCCGCAAGAACGGAAAAGTGGAGCCCATGCGCAACCTCGACGAGCCAGGTGCACACGCCCGGGGATACAACGCAAAATCAATAGGCATCTGCTACGAAGGCGGATTGGACACCAACGGCAAACCAGCGGATACAAGAACGCTATCTCAGCAAATAGCCCTGCATACATTGGTAAGCAAGTTACTGAAACAGTTCCCGGGCTCAAAAGTAGTTGGTCACAGAGACCTGAGTCCGGACAATAACTACAACGGGATTGTTGACCCATTTGAGAGGGTGAAAGAATGTCCCTGTTATAATGTTTTAGAGGAAGTTTGGGGATAAAAAATAAAAAATGGGCAGAGGAATAAATTCTTCTGTCCATTTTTTATCAAAAGGTATAGATAATGCTGGCAGTTGCACCTTTTACAAACTGTTTATCCATTCTCTTTAAAAGTCAGAGAATAAAAACATAAAAGGCAAAGGAGATAACTCCCCTGCCCTTTTTTAAAAAAGAATATAAATCAATACGCTTTTAAGAATGAAAGTTAAATTCTGGATATGGATTAATTATTACTTCTGACAAACTATTTTTATTATATTTCCTCAATAAATAAATGCCACGTGCTTATTTTTATTTGACGTGCTTATAATTACAAGATTTATATGTAAGTTTGCATGTATTCAAAGAATATGGAAGAATACCTTATTCAGATTAAAGCCTTTAATACATTATAAAGCACAATGAAAAGAACAGTACTATTTGCATTAACCCTTTCACTCATAACGTTAGGATGCAGCAAGAATTGTCAGAAGCAAGGTGTCTTAAAGAATGAGAAAAGGGTTGTTAATGTAAAAAGAGAAGGAACATTGTCTGCATTGATTTTACCTACAGAGAAATACCTGATTACAGACCTTACTTTGAAAGGAAATTTAAATGGAGTTGATTTTAAGTTTATCCGCGAAATGTCCGGACGCAATTATCGGGAAAGCATAACGGCCGGGAAGCTTACCAGATTAGATCTGAAAGATGCAAACATAATAGAAAGTGGCTGTTATTTCTTTTCTCCATATACAAAAAGACAGGAATATTGTTATACAAAAGCGAATGGAATTCCAAATTTTGCATTCCAGAATCTGAGTAATCTAAAATCAATTATTCTGCCCCAAAGCATTGTTTCTATTGGAACAGCTGCCTTTGAAAGATGCAAAGGATTAATCTCCGTGAAAATTCCAAGCAGTGTTAATTCGATTGGCAGTTTTGCTTTTGGAACATGCGAAGGATTAAAGCAGATTCACTGTAAAAGTAATATACCGCCCAAAGCAGAATCATACATATTCAGTAACACAAATAAAGCGCAATGCAAGCTGTATGTACCCAAAGGTTGTTCTGCAAACTATAAAAGTGCAAAAGAATGGAAGGGGTTTACCACGATCATTGAAGAATAGACTCGTTAGGTTAAGCTATTCATTTGCTATTTTTATGACATTTCACAGATAACAAACCACTACATATAATGGATTTTACTTCCAGGGGTATCTTTGCATAAATGGAAGTGATTTAAGCAGAAAGAACAAACTATTTTCATCCTGCCTTGTTCTAAGAAAAGAGATGGTAGAGATTATTAGCTAAAAGAAATTTCTTTAGTTAATTCAAGATAGGATGAAAACGAATACTATTTCTAAATGTCTGCTTGTAATAATCTGCCTGTTAATGAGTTTGGGATCACAAGCGCAAGGCATTAAAGCAGATACTCTGAAAGTATCTGCGGGAAATCTGAGTGCTCTGCTAGGAGATAAGAAAGACCTGATTACCCATTTAATTCTCAAAGGGAAAATAAACGGAACTGACATTACCACCATTCGTAGCATGGCAAAACTATCGGTAATCAATTTGCTGGACGTGGATATTGTTAAGGGAGGAGTTTTTAACAGTTCTCTTTATAACGACAAGATAGATATTACAAACAATGAAGTACCGGAAGAGATGTTCTATGCCAAAGATAATCTGACAGTGATAATTCTTCCTGAAAATGTAACTGCTATTGGCTTGAAAGCCTTTTCTGATTGCCCAAAGCTGGCTTCTGTTTCAATACCCGATGGAGTAATTTCTTTTGGAACCAATGCATTTTATGGTTGCTCAAAACTGTTATCTGTCACCATTCCTGCCAAGGTCACAACTATTGATTATGGAGCTTTTCAGGAATGCTCAGGATTAAAGGAAGTTCACTGTAAAGCATTGATTCCGGTAAAGATCACTACTTTTACTTTCTATGGCATTAATTTCAGCACATGCAAACTTTATGTACCCAAAGGTACTGCCGATCTCTATAAGATTGCAGATGGATGGAAAGCCTTTAAAAATATCATTGAGGAATAACTCTGAACATATTGATGATTATTTCTTTATCCTGTAGCAGATAAGAGTATCAACCGGAGTATTATTCAGAGTGATTATCTGGATAAACATATCTGGTCTTTTAAACTCAAATCGGGCCTTTATCTTAGCTTGCTCCGGCGCAGAGAAATCTTTAAAAGGAACTGCTTCGCACACTTTGTTTGATGTAAACCATGAAACGAAAACCATTGGCTCTGAACCTTTATAGATTTCGGTCTCTATAAACTTATCGGTACTTCTATCATATACATTCACGACTTTGACCTCCAATACTGTTTTTCTCTTTACAAGTACCTTGATATTGCCTTCTATTTTACTTCCGGAATATTTCCCATCCCAGACAAAAGTACTGTCTTTGCTTATCTTTCCTTTCCAGGTTCCGGCAAACTGCTTTAATAATTCTAACTGATTAAGCTTTCTCTCTTTCTTATCATTTATAATCTTCTCCACAGTAGACTCCACACCATACACAATCTGCCATTTTTCATCAATTCGTTTAAAAACAAAAAGCATAACTCCATGATCTACTAAAACAAAATGTCCGTCCTTATAATCTGTCCGGTTCTTTATCTTTGCCGTGTACAGCACCGTTGAATTATCGAAAATCTCATATTTCTCGTCCAGGATATTATATTTCTGCCCTTTCTGAGTTTTAAATAGAGGTTTAAAAACAGCTTTATAATCATCATAGTTTAAAACATCGCCGTTATAAATGTATCTGAATTCGGGAGAATAATTTAGTGATTTCATTACCAAACGAAAATCGGCTTGCTCGCAACCAACAAAGAAAATAGTTACAATATCCTTCACTTCTTTCTTTATTATACCTTTTTCGGCCTCGGACACAGGTTTATTCTTGCTAGTGCAGGAAAATAAAGTAGTTACAAATAACGTCCAAAAAAGAAGTTTTGTTTTCATTGCCTCACAAATTATTAAGGTTTATCCATAATAAAGAAAACATTCGCATATAATTGTTTCAATAGTAAACTCTCTTCATTTCAACAAACAGAAAGGCCGATTGGTTTTAGCAGTTTGTCCAATAGTGCTATCTACATAAGTTTTAAGCACAAAAAAGGCTCCTTTTAGAGAGCCTTTTCAAATTTGTATAAGTATATAAACTAATTGAGAACTTATTTTGTTACGTTGAAGATAAACTCTCCTATAAGTTCAAGTGCTTTCGGAGAGAATGTCTGTTCAATGGCAGCATATTCGGTTAACTGTCCGGTTTTGCACTCCTGAAAAAGATGGTTCATTCCCGGGATAGCAATTGTCTCAATTGATTTATTTCCACCTTTTTGCAATGCTTCCTTTATTCCGTTCAGATTCTCTTCTGCCCGTACCTGCTTATCCAAAACACCATTCAATGCCAATACAGGACAACGTACTTTTACTAAATAATCTGCCGGATCGAGAAACAGGAAATTACGAAACCAAGGACTCATAAACTGCTCAGTCATACTGTTGACATACATATTCCCTTGTTCCTTCGTTAGATTTAAATTATTACATATCTCGGTCTGGTTATCATTATATAGTTTTTGCAGTTGCTGACGAGCGCTGTCCCCCAGATATTGACGCAATATATCGGCACTTTGTGTATAGATATTCAATATAGGTTTCACCTTTTCCCTGGCAGCAGAATCTGCACATAAATCAGCAACCTGCTGAACCATAATCTTCTCTCCCGTGACACCCGGACCGGCAAGCAACACAATAAATGCAATTTTTTTATTGGCCGAAGCCACCATTGAAGCGATGATTCCGCCCTCGCTATGTCCAATTAAGCCTATCTTGTTCTTATTTATATCTTTACGACTCTTGAGATAAGAAACTGCAGCCTCAACGTCGACTGCAAAATCGGATGTTGTAGCTCCCTTAAATGCACCGCCTGATTTTCCAAATCCCCGATCGTCATAGCGCAACACGGCTATACCTTTACGGGTAAGGCAATCGGCTATGATCCAGAAGGGCTTATGATCATAGATCTCTTCATCCCGATTCTCCGGCCCGCTGCCTGTAATCATTATCACTGAAGGAAATTGTCCCTTTCCTTTAGGTAGCGTTAACGTTCCAGCTAGTGAAATGCTGTCCTTTTTATTCTGGAATGTTACTTCTTCCACCTCATAAGGATAGGGAGCCGACGGTTCCTGGGGACGATTTCTTTTCAATGCTCCTCCTTCCAGATTCAAGGGGAAAGACATTCCAATCTGTTTAAAGTTTCCTTTTATCAGCTTTCCATCCCATTTTCCTTCATATTCGCCCATAACAGAGGCTATTTGTATGTTGACCGTAGAATCTTTGAATGCAATACTCGTTAGCGGTATTCCATTTGCTGACTGGTCCGGACTATCCATTGTTCCCTTATACACTCCGTTTTCACTATTAAAATGAAACACAATGGTCAGTTTGGTTCCCTTTACATCTAATACGCCATGCCAGTCTCCTGCTATTTGAGCACAAATATTCAGGGAACTCCATGCAAATAATAATAAAAACAAAGTTTTCTTCATAGTTCTATCTATTTATAACAGCATAAAAATACTATATTTCTTTATATTAACGAGAATTCAATGAAAAAGATTAAAAATCGACTCTCTTCTTTAGGGAAAATCCTATCAAAGAATGGGGATTATCTCTGGTGAAGAGATTTTTCTCACGCTACTTTTGTCACATAACAAAGAAACAAGGGTATTAATCATTAAAAAACAAAATGTTATGAAGAAGATAGTTTTATCATTAGCTGCCATCATGATGGTATCAATGAGTTCAGTTAGCATGGCTTCAAACAAAGGTGGAAATCATCACAAGGGAAACCATACAGAAGTGATTGTCAGATATGAAAACGGCAGGGGTCACGACAATGGATATCACAGAGGCAGAAATCACAGAAACGAAAATTATTACATTTGCAATGACAACAGAAGGTATGACAATTACAGAGACTGCCGGGATGAGAGATATTGCGAAATGAGAGACAGAGATGACAGATGCAGAGAAGACAGATATGAATACAGACACCATCATCGTCACAACAACGACGCTAAAGTAGCCGGTGCAATTCTTGGAACTGCAGCTCTGGTTTTACTGGCAACTCACTAATTAACAGACTTAACTAAACTTGTTTCTGCGCCAAACGATATTAAGTTCTATGTCGTTTGGCGTTTCTTATTAGCGGTAATATACATTTCGGTTCCTCTTCAAAATAAAATTTAAACAGGTTCTTATTCCCAGAAATCAAAGAAATGATGAACTGGACCATGCCCCTTTCCTACCTCATAATGGGCACCATGCAATATTGCCTGATTAATATAATCCTTAGCCTTCCGCACTGCATCATTTAACGATAATCCATGAGCCAGATAAGAAGACAAAGCAGAAGACAAAGTACAACCTGTACCGTGAGTATTCCTGGATGTTATTCTTTGGGCACTAAGCTCTATAATCTCATCAACTTCGGCATTATAAAAAATATCTGTCAGCTCATTATCAGAAAGATGCCCCGCTTTTAAAAGAACTGAAACCTTACCGTTACATGAAAGGCCCTTAATAACCCGAAACATATCTTCTTTGCTACTTATTTTCTGTCCTGATAAAACCTCTGCTTCCGGTATGTTGGGTGTGATAACCCTTGTTAGCGGAATTAATTCATCTTGCAAGATTCTTACAGCTTCCTGTTTTAACAAATCGTTTCCTGCTGTTGCCACCATCACCGGATCAAGAACAATGTTGCGAATTTTATATTTGGACAACGTTTCTTTCACTGCAAGAATTAGCTCCGAAGAATGAAGCATTCCTATCTTCACAGCATCGGCACCTATATCATTGAGGACGGATTCTATTTGTCCTTTGACAAAAGAGGCTGGCACCGGATGCACTCCCTTCACCTCAAAAGTATTCTCATCTACTATAGCAGTTATGGCCGACATAGCATAACATCTACACGCTGATATTGTTTTTATATCTGCCTGAATACCTGCACCTCCACTTGGATCACTTCCAGCAATGGTTAATACACGTTTATAATGTTTCGACACCGCCTTTGAGGTTTAAATTTCTTTCATCATCCATATTCCACAATAACAATGGCCGGTGTTTCCCATGGGAGCATCGAGGTATGAAAATCCCAATCTTTCATACAAGCCAACTGCCCCGCTTAGTTCATCCATACTTTCCAGATAGACTTTAGAGTAACCGGCTTGCTTTGCAAAACTTAAACATTTATTAATTAGTGATTTACCAATCCCTTTCCCTCTTGTTTCAGGAAGCAGATATAGTTTTACCAGTTCTGCTGTATCAGAAGGCAATCCTTCGGTAGGATAAATACCTCCACCACCAAGTATTTTATTATTTTCCTCATCGAAGACTACAAAGTAAGTGCTTCTTTCTATTTGAAACATTTTGCTCAAATGGTTGATAGCCTCATCAAAATAGACTGTTCCCGGATGATTGGCTCCAAATTCTTCCAATGTTCTGCGAATGATTGAAGCCAAAGCCTCATCGTCTTCTTCCTTTATGTTTCTGATTACCATAAAACCGATAATATTTGATTGATTATAGACTGATAATAATTAATAAGATCCGTTATCAATTTCCCGCAAAAGTAATCTATTTATTTTTAGATTATCACAAATTCAGCGCAATCTTAAAATAAAAATTAGTCAAAACAGTTGGATTATTCATTCTTTTTTTAGTTACTTTGCAGCCGTAAAGACAAAGGGGTGCCCCATAGAGGGCTGAGATTATACCCTATGAACCTGACGCAGTTAGTACTGCCGGAGGGATTGTTATTCGTACTTCTTTTAGGCTTCGGTCGCACACTTTTGTATTTACACATTTACTTATTCCTACTTAAAAATGTAAATATGAAAGTTCAAGTAAACAACAAGGAGACAGAGCTTCAACCGCAGTCTTCAATCCAACAATTAGCTTTATCAATGGAGCTCCCCGCAGCGGGTGTGGCAATTGCCGTGAACAACAAGATGGTTCCCCGCACTGAGTGGGATCGGTTTATTCTGCAGGAAAATGATCAGATAGTGATTATTAAAGCTGCCTGCGGAGGATGAACACTATGAATCTTCAATTTATCACTCATTTTACCAAGCAATATTCTTATTTTGATTCTGCACGGTTAGCTCTTGAAGGCGGTTGCCGATGGATTCAGTTACGGATGAAAGATGCACCCAAAGAGGTTGTAGAGGCAGAAGCTGTCCGTGTTCAGCAATTGTGCAGGGAATACGGGGCTACTTTCATTATTGACGATCATGTGGAACTGGTAAAGAAACTCGGAGCCGACGGGGTACATCTGGGAAAGAATGATATGCCGGTGGCTGAAGCCAGATGCTTCCTTGGAAAAGACTTCATTATTGGCGGAACAGCCAATACGTTTGATGATGTATGTATGCACGTACGCTCTGGTGTGAATTATATTGGCATGGGACCGTTCAGGTACACTACTACAAAAAAGAACCTGAGTCCGGTGCTGGGACTACAAGGGTACAAGGAGATACTTACCCAAATGAAAGCAAAAGAAATTAGTGTTCCCGTGGTGGCCATCGGCGGAATTACGCTTGATGATATTAAAGATGTGATGCGAACAGGTGTATCCGGCATTGCTCTTTCGGGTTCTATTCTTAAAGCAAGCAGTCCCGTGGACGAGACTCGTTGGATTATTAATAAAATCAACAACGAATTAAAGTATATTTCAACTAAATAGGTACACCCAATCTATTGATAATCGATCAATTATAAACCACCACATAAAATAGTTTATGGATAAAGCCCAATAAGCTATCTATATACTTCAAACAAAACAAGAACAATTAAAAGAGAAGAAAATGGAAAAATTAATAATTGCAGGAAGAGAATTCAGTTCCCGCCTGTTTCTGGGTACAGGAAAATTCAATTCTAACCAGATAATGGAAGAGGCTATCCTGGCTTCGGGCAGTGAAATGGTAACAGTTGCCATGAAACGCATTGATCTGGATAATCAGGAAGACGATATGTTGAAGCACATAAAGCACCCTAATATTCAGCTATTGCCAAATACATCGGGCGTTAGAAATGCAGAGGAAGCAGTATTCGCCGCTCAGATGGCACGTGAGGCATTCGGTACAAACTGGCTGAAGCTGGAAATTCATCCTGATCCACGTTATTTATTGCCCGATTCTGTGGAAACACTTAAGGCTACCGAAGAGCTTGTAAAGCTAGGCTTTGTGGTGTTACCTTATTGTCAGGCAGACCCAGTGCTTTGCAAGCAACTTGAAGAGGCGGGCGCTGCTACGGTTATGCCATTGGGGGCTCCGATAGGTACCAATAAAGGGTTGCAGACAAAGGACTTTATCCGCATTATTATAGAACAAGCTGGAATTCCTATAGTAGTTGATGCAGGTATTGGCGCTCCTAGTCATGCGGCTGAGGCTATGGAAATGGGTGCTTCGGCAGTGCTTGTAAATACAGCTATAGCCGTGGCCGGAAATCCGGTGGAGATGGCCAAGGCATTCAAGCTTGCAGTAGAAGCCGGACGAATGGCTTTTGAAGCGCAACTGGCTGCAACGGGCATCATAGCCCAAGCAAGTAGTCCGCTAACCAGCTTTTTAAATGTATAATAACGCAAGATTCCCAATTATGAAAAGTGAAATAACAAGAACTCCTTTCCCTAATTCCGAAAAAATATACGTAGATGGTGTAATTCATCCTATCAAAGTTGCCATGCGCAAAGTAAAACTGACCGATACTGTGAAGGTGGTTAACGGCGAGCGGGTGTTTCATAAGAATGACGACGTGGTGATTTACGACACCAGTGGCCCGTTTACCGATCTTTCCGTGCCTATAGATTTGAGAAAAGGCTTGCCTCGTTTGCGGGAAGCGTGGATTAAAGAGCGCGATGATGCTGAATTATTGTCAGATATCAGTTCAGAATACGGACGTATGCGCCGTGCGGACAAGAGTCTGGATGCTTTGCGGTTCGAGCATATTGCATTGCCTTACAGGGCAAAGGCCGGAAAGCAGGTTTCTCAGATGTATTATGCCAAACAAGGCATCATTACTCCCGAAATGGAGTACGTAGCTATCCGTGAGAATCAGAATAATGCAGAATCGGGTATAGAATCGCACATCACGCCTGAGTTTGTTCGTCAGGAAATAGCCGAAGGACGTGCCGTTCTCCCTGCAAACATTAACCATCCTGAGGCTGAGCCTATGATTATAGGGCGCAATTTTATGGTAAAGATCAACACAAATATTGGAAACTCTGCCACATCTTCGGGCATTGAAGAGGAAGTGGAAAAGGCTGTATGGTCTTGTCGCTGGGGCGGAGATACGTTGATGGATCTATCTACCGGAGCAAACATTCACGAAACCCGCGAATGGATTATCCGCAACTGTCCGGTTCCTGTGGGTACTGTGCCTATTTATCAGGCATTGGAGAAGGTAGATGGCAAGGTGGAAAACCTTACTTGGGAGATTTACAAGGACACGCTGATTGAGCAATGCGAGCAAGGGGTAGATTACTTTACTATCCATGCAGGTATCCGGCTTCACAATGTGCATCTGGCTCAGAAACGTCTCACGGGAATCGTATCCCGCGGTGGTTCCATCATGTCTAAATGGTGCCTCGTTCACAATCAGGAGAGCTTTCTTTACGATCATTTCGATGATATCTGCGAGCTTCTTGCACAGTATGACGTGGCAGTTTCTCTGGGCGACGGACTCCGTCCGGGAAGCATTCACGATGCCAACGATGAGGCTCAGTTTGCCGAGTTGGATACATTGGGAGAACTGGTACAGCGTGCCTGGAAGTACAACGTACAAGCCTTTATTGAAGGTCCGGGACACGTACCTATGCACAAAATCAAAGAGAATATGGACAGACAGATTTCTGCTTGTCACGACGCACCATTCTACACGCTTGGCCCGTTAACAACGGATATTGCTCCCGGGTACGACCATATAACCAGTGCCATTGGCGGAGCACAGATTGCCTGGCTAGGTACAGCAATGCTTTGTTACGTTACGCCCAAGGAGCATCTTGGATTGCCCAACAAGGAAGACGTACGCGTTGGGGTGATTACCTACAAGATTGCTGCACATGCCGCCGATCTGGCCAAAGGTCATCCCGGAGCAGAGGTTCGTGATAATGCATTGAGTAAAGCCCGATACGACTTCCGCTGGAAAGATCAGTTCAATCTTTCGCTAGATCCGGAGCGTGCATTGGAATATTTCAAGGTGGGTGCCCACGAAGATGGTGAATATTGCACCATGTGCGGTCCAAACTTCTGCGCCATGCGCCTGTCTCACGACCTGAATGATTGTGCAAAATAATTCATTCAGGAATGATTAAAAATATCTTGTACAAAAGATTGTTTTCTTCTGTACAAAACAATTAATTCTTCTGTACAAAAGATTGCATTCTTTTGTACAGGCTACAAAAAATATAAAAGAAAATGTTTTCAAATGAATTAGCAAAGATTTCATGGGAAGACTCTACAAGAGCCATTTATTCCAAGACATCCGCCGATGTAGAACGTGCGCTTAGCAAAGAACACTTGGATGTAAATGATTTCATGGCACTGATCTCTCCTGCCGCCGAGCCTTACTTAGAGGTGATGGCCCAGTTGAGCCGCCAGTATACCTTACAGCGTTTTGGCAAAACCATATCCATGTTTGTGCCACTCTACATAACCAACTCATGCACCAACCACTGCATCTACTGCGGATTCCAGCACAATAATCCCATTGCTCGTGTCATTCTCACGGAAGAGGAAATTGTAAACGAGTATAAAGCTATCAAGAAACTGGCACCGTTTGAGAATCTTCTGCTGGTAACGGGAGAAAATCCGGCAGCCGCAGGAGTTCCGTATATAGAAAGGGCTCTTCAGCTTGCCAAACCTTATTTCTCAAATCTGCAGATAGAAGTGATGCCACTCAAAGCGGAAGAGTATGAACGCTTAACGCATTCGGGCCTCAACGGTGTTATCTGCTTTCAGGAGACTTACAACAAAGCGAATTACAACATCTACCATCCGAAAGGGATGAAATCGAAATTCGAATGGCGGGTAGAGGCCTTTGACCGAATGGGGCAAGCCGGTGTACACAAAATTGGTATGGGCGCATTGATTGGTCTTGAGGAATGGCGCACAGACGTTACTATGATGGCGCATCACTTACGGTATCTGCAAAAAAATTACTGGAAGACAAAGTACAGTGTAAACTTCCCACGTATGCGTCCGTCCGAGGGGCATTTTCAGCCCAATGTAGTAATGAGCGACCGGGAACTGGCTCAGCTTACTTTTGCTTTCCGTATCTTCGATCATGATGTAGACATCTCCTACTCGACTCGCGAGAGTGCAGAAATGCGCAATAATATGGCAACCCTTGGTGTAACTACAATGAGTGCCGAAAGTAAGACTGAACCGGGAGGTTACTACAGTTATCCGCAAGCTTTGGAACAGTTTGCCATTAACGATAACCGCACAGCCGTACAGGTAGAAAAGGATCTGAAGCAAATTGGACGAGAACCGGTCTGGAAAGACTGGGATCAGGCATTTGACAGATAATTCAGGTCCTGATAGTTGGATATAATAAACTAAGCCATATTCAGGATTGCTTCAATGACCGAACATGCTAGTGCTGATAACTAAATGTAATAAACTGAACGATGTTTTTGGTACGACTGAGTTGTCGAAGTTTTGGTTTCTAATAACTGAATATAATAAACTAAGCCCTTCCTTCCCTATTTCAGGGAAAGATTGGGGGCAGTTGTTATATTGGCAAACAAGTGTTCAAGGAATGAGTTCTAACAAAAAAACTATGTTTCCCGGGGCATTCCGGAACATCAAAGAACTGTGATTTGATAGATAATCAAGTATATCAGAATAAGATGCGACAGATAGGCAATGCTTCCTGGAATGCCAGGAAAGAGTGATTATCTGCTGCTTTACAAAGAGCCCAATATACAAGAAGAAGATACAACAGACTAAACGTGCTTCCCGAAATATTGAGGAAGATAGAGATTTGTTGCTGTATAAATAACCAATAATATAAATTATGAGATACGACAGACAAACAATGCTTCACGAAATATTGGAGAAGATAGAGATTTGTTGCTGTATAAATAACCAATAATATAAAAATGAGATACGACAGACAAACAATGCTTCACGAAATGGGCGAAGAAGGTCAGGAGAAACTGAGAAAAGCATCGGTTTTACTAGTGGGTGTTGGAGGATTAGGCTCTCCCATTGCCCTCTATCTAACAGCTGCTGGTCTTGGAACGTTAGGAATAATGGACAGTGATACGGTAAGTCTCACCAATCTGCAACGTCAGGTGCTCTACACGGAAGAGGAACTTGACTTAGTAAAAGTGGAGTGTGCCCGTAAGCGTTTAAATGCTATAAACAGTGAGGTGAATATTCAAACCTATCCCTTTAATCTTACCAGCGAAAATGCAGAAGAGATTATCGGCAAATATGATTTGGTAGTAGACGGATGCGATAACTTTGCTACCCGTTATCTGATCAACGACACTTGTGTAAAACTTGGTAAGCCGTATGTTTATGGGGCAATATTCGGTTTGCAGGGACAAGTGTCAGTTTTTAATTATAAAAGTGGAAAGACCTATCGTGATCTTTTTCCCGACGAAAAAGAGATGCTGGGCATGCCGCCACTGTCAAAAGGGGTAATGGGAGTAACACCCGCTGTAACGGGAAGCGTGGAAGCTACGGAAGTGATAAAACTTATCTGCAGATTTGGCGATTTACTCGACGGAAAACTATGGACTATCGACCTACGCAATATGCAAACTAACATAATTTCACTCTAAATGTACCCGATTGTAAAGTAGTTATTACTACATTTGCGCACATTTTTTAAGAATATGAAACTTATTGCTGTTACTACTCCATATTTTTTTATTGAAGAAGATAAAATTATTACTGCTTTATTTGAGGAAGGATTGGATATACTTCATCTTAGAAAGCCCGAAACCTGCGCTATGTACTCGGAACGTTTGCTAACGCTTATTCCGCAGCAATATCACAGAAGAATTGTTACTCACGAACATTTCTATATGAAGGAAGAGTTCTGTCTGATGGGAATTCATCTAAATGCCAGGAATACAAAAGAGCCCCACGATTACGACGGACACATTAGCTGTTCTTGCCATTCCGTAGAGGAAGTGAAACAAAAAAAGGATTTTTATGATTATGTATTCATGAGTCCTGTTTTTGACAGCATCTCAAAAGAGGGTTATCAGTCACAATATACGCCAGAAGAATTGAGAGCAGCTGCCAAAGAAGGCATTATCGATAAAAATGTAATGGCACTGGGAGGTATTACAGCAGACAATATTCTGGAAATAAAAGATATTGGATTTGGAGGAGCCGCAATTCTTGGTGATCTGTGGGGTAAATTCGATTGCCAGAATGATCAGAATTATTTATCTGTAATCAAACACTTCAGGCAGCTAAAAGAAATAGCAGGTTAAGACGATCCGTCTTAATCTTAAATAAAAAAAAAGGGGTACTAGTTTCTAGACTCCTTCTTTTCAATTTTACAGTCGGATATAAATCCGTTCATCTTACTTTTCTGCGAACAGTTCATAGTCTCTTTCATTGTTAATAGTAAGATTCACGATACATACAAGTTTAACATACTGATCGTTTGACAACACTCTTTTTGCATTTCCCAGATTAAAGTAAATTGCTTTTTGGGCTGCATCTTCTGCTGAAATGCCTTTTCTGGTTGACAACTCCATTCTTCTTTCTGCTTCAGTGAATATATAGTGCAAAGCATCTTTCTGATCAAAATTTACACCTAAATAAGAAGCAATTCCATCAAATGTTCTTTCGTTGTTCATCTTGCTGATAAAACTACCAGTGCTACTGTTATTACCTGCAAATGTTGCTGCTCCAAAACCAAATACTACTAATGCTAATACCAATAAACGTTTCATACCTTAAAAATTTTAATTAAACAATAATACCTAAATAAAAAAACAGAGAATACCACAACTAAAGTGTTCATGGTATTCTCTGTTTAAAGTTTGTTATCCTTTGATGATGCAAAGATAATAACATGTTTTATAACACAAAAATAGTAACCTAAAATATGCTATAAAACATATTTATTTAATCAAGCAAAACGTTTCTTAACTTTTAGACCAAGAAAAAAGGATTCCCTCATTCCGGGAATCCTTTTCAATAAACTGTAAAAATCAAAATGCAAAACAACTAACTAACTGTTCTATAAATACTAACCTAAAATATACTAACTTAATTTTATTCTTCTATAGCTGCCTGTGCCGCGGCTAACCGAGCAATAGGCACACGGAATGGTGAACAGCTTACATAGTTGAGACCTACTTTATGACAGAACTTAACAGAAGATGGTTCGCCTCCATGCTCTCCGCAAATACCACACTTTAAATCCGGACGTACCGAGCGGCCTTTTTCTACTGCCATTCGAACTAACTGCCCTACTCCATTCTGATCAAGCACCTGGAAAGGATCCACAAGTAGAATCTTCTTTTCCAGATAGACAGGAAGGAACGAAGCTACATCATCACGAGAATAACCAAAGGTCATCTGAGTAAGGTCGTTAGTTCCGAATGAGAAGAATTCAGCGCCAATAGCAATACGTTCAGCTGTTATAGCAGCACGAGGTACTTCAATCATAGTACCTACTTTAAAGTCTATGCTATCTCCTACTTCATCAAATAAAGCATCAGCTTCTTTTCGGATAACATTCTCCTGTTCCCTGAATTCAAGCAATAATCCGGTAAGCGGAACCATGATTTCAGGGAATACTTCCACTCCTTCTTTCTTTAACTCAAGTGCAGCACCAAGGATGGCACGGGTTTGCATCTGTGTAATTTCAGGATATGTATTTCCCAGGCGGCAACCACGGTGCCCAAGCATCGGATTTTGTTCTTTCAGAGCCTCGACACGTTGTTGAATATGTTTAAAGGATACACCCATAACATCAGCCATATCCTGCTGGCCCTTCTCATCATGAGGAACAAATTCGTGCAAAGGAGGATCGAGCAGACGAACAGTAACCGGACAACCGGCCATTGCCTTGAATATTCCTATAAAGTCGGCTTTCTGATATGGAAGGATTTTAGCCAGAGCTTTCTTTCTGCCTTCTTCATTCTCAGAAAGAATCATTTCACGCATTGCTTTTATCTTTTCACCTTCAAAGAACATATGCTCAGTACGGCAAAGTCCGATACCAACGGCACCAAATTTACGGGCTACTTCTGCATCATGGGGAGTATCGGCATTTGTTCTTACCTTCATTCGGGTATATTTATCAGCCAACGTCATCAGTTCTGCAAAGTCTCCAGACAATTCAGCAGCTTTTGTTGCTACTTTACCTTCATACACTTCTCCGGTTGAGCCGTTTAAGGAGATATAATCACCTTCTTTTAACAGAACTCCATCAACCTCCAGGGTTCTTTCCTTATAATCAATCTTTAATGATCCAGCGCCCGAAACACAGCACTTACCCATTCCACGGGCAACTACGGCTGCATGAGATGTCATTCCTCCGCGAGCTGTCAGAATACCTTCTGCAACTGCCATACCGGCTAAGTCTTCAGGAGATGTTTCGATACGAACCATTATTACTTTATGCTTATCTGCATGCCATTTAGCCGCATCATCAGCAAAGAATACTATTTGTCCGGTAGCAGCTCCCGGTGAAGCTGGCAAACCTTTAGCTATAACTTTAGCTTTCTTCAGGGCATCCTTATCAAATACCGGGTGAAGAAGCTCGTCCAGTTTATTGGGTTCTACACGATTCAAGGCTGTTTTCTCATCAATAATTCCCTGATGAAGCATATCCATCGCAATCTTCACCATTGCAGCACCTGTACGTTTACCGTTACGAGTCTGAAGGAACCATAGTTTGCCTTCCTGAACGGTGAACTCCATATCCTGCATATCGCGGTAATGATTCTCGAGTTTTGTCTGAAGAGCATCAAGTTCTTTATAGATTTCAGGCATTGCTTCCTCCATGGAAGGATATTTTGCAGCACGTACTTCTTCTGATACTCCTGCCAATTGAGCCCAACGTTGTGAGCCGATCCTGGTAATCTGTTGAGGGGTACGGATTCCGGCAACCACATCCTCACCTTGTGCATTGATTAAATATTCTCCATTGAAAAGATCTTCACCGTTTCCGGCATCTCTGGAGAAGCAAACGCCTGTTGCTGAAGTATCTCCCATATTACCAAATACCATTGCCTGTACACTTACGGCAGTGCCCCATTCAGCAGGAATACCTTCCATTTTTCTATATAAAATGGCCCGTTCGTTCATCCAGGAATCAAACACTGCACAAATAGCGCCCCAAAGTTGTTCGTATGCACAAGTAGGAAAGTCATGTCCTGTCTGTTTCTTTACTGCTTCTTTAAATTTCTTAACCAGCACTTTTAAATCGTCTACTTCCAGTTCATTGTCAAGCTTAACACCCTTAACTTCTTTGACCTCTTCTATTATTGCTTCAAAAGGATCAATATCTTCTTTATTTGTAGGCTTCATTCCAAGTACCACATCTCCGTACATCTGAACAAAACGGCGGTATGAATCCCAAGCAAAACGTGCATTACCAGTTTTACGGATAAGGCCTTCAACAACCTCATCATTCAAACCTAAATTCAGAATAGTATCCATCATACCGGGCATAGAAGCTCTTGCTCCGGAACGAACTGAAACCAGCAATGGATTTTCAACATCTCCAAACTTGGATTTCATCAGCACTTCTACTTTTGCTACTGATTTTTCAACGTTGTCTTTTAATAATTCAACCACCTTATCTCGGCCTAACTCAAAATATTCGGAACAAACTTCTGTAGTGATAGTAAAACCAGGAGGAACGGGTACGCCAATCAGGTTCATCTCAGCCAGGTTGGCACCTTTGCCACCCAACAAATTTTTCATCTCGGCCTTCCCTTCTGCTTGACCGTTACCAAAGGTATAAACTCTTTTCTTATCCATAAAAGTATTAAATTAAGTTCAATTGTGTTTTTTTATTTGCATACAAAACTAACTATATTTTAGACAAATGAAAACTTTTTATGAAAAATATACATTCTAAAAGTGAAAATTCTTTGTAATCACACCTTTTAAAGGAATATATAACAAAAAACTCACTCAAAAAGCGTACTTTTGCGTCATTATTTTAAACTCATATAAAGTGTCGCGTAAAACTAAAGACCTTCCTATCCTAGAAAAGGTAACAATAACAGATGTGGCTGCCGAGGGCAAGGCCATTGCAAAAGTAAACGACTGGGTCGTATTTGTACCATATGTGGTACCGGGTGATGTAGTAGATCTGAAAATCAGAAAAAGAAAACATCATTATGCAGAAGCGGAAGCTGTGCATTTCCATGAATATTCCCCTGTACGGGCAACTCCTTTCTGCGAACACTATGGCATATGCGGTGGCTGCAAATGGCAATGCTTGCCCTACGAAGAACAAATTAAATATAAACAAAAGCAAATAGTAGATAATCTAACACGCATTGGAAAGATTGAAATGCCGGAAGTATCTCCTATTCTAGGTTCCGAAAGAACAAAGTTTTATAGAAATAAACTAGAGTATACCTTTTCAAATAAACGCTGGCTTACAAGAGAAGAGGTTGAACAGGAAGTTACTTACGAACATATGGATGCAGTGGGATTCCACATTCCGGGAGCTTTCGATAAAGTGCTGGCTATTGAAAAATGTTGGTTACAGGACGATATTTCTAATAAAATAAGAAACGCTGTACGTGATTATGCTTACGAACATGATTATACTTTCTTCAATCTAAGAAGTCAGGATGGAATGTTGCGTAACTTAATAATACGCACTTCTTCTACCGGAGAATTAATGGTTATTCTTGTTTGCAAGATTGTCGAGGAGCATGAGATGGACTTATTTAAGGAATTACTGGCATACATTGCTGATCAGTTTCCAGAAATAACGTCTCTTATGTATGTTGTGAATAACAAATGCAATGACACCATTACCGATCAGGAAGTTCTTGTATTCAAAGGTAACGACCATATCTTTGAGGAAATGGAAGGACTGAAATTCAAGATCGGACCCAAATCTTTCTATCAGACAAACTCTGAACAAGCATATAATCTATATAAAATAACCCGTAACTTTGCGAGACTTACAGGCAGTGAGCTGGTATACGATTTATATACCGGAACCGGTACAATTGCAAACTTTGTCTCTAAACAGGCTAAACAGGTTATCGGTATTGAATACGTGCCTGAAGCAATTGAGGATGCAAAAGTAAACTCTGAGATTAACGAAATAAAAAATACATTATTCTTTGCCGGTGACATGAAGGATATGCTTACGCAAGATTTCATTAATCAGTATGGCAGACCAGATGTGATTATTACTGACCCTCCCCGCGCAGGAATGCATCAGGATGTGATTGATGTAATTCTCTTTGCCGAGCCTCAACGCATTGTTTATGTGAGCTGTAATCCTGCAACTCAGGCACGTGACCTTTCATTGTTAGATGCAAAATATAAACTTACAGCCGTTCAACCTGTTGATATGTTTCCACATACACACCATGTTGAGAATGTTGTTTTACTGGAAAAGAGATAAATAAATCCCGAAATGAAAAAAGAGAAAAAAAGTACGCCGGCAGAACGCGCAAAGGCTAAGTTAACAGTTTATAATGTGACTGAACCTTGTGAGTTGATGACGTTTCTGATGAATAAAATAAGTGGTATAAGCCGCACAACTGCAAAGTCTTTGCTATCAAAGCGTCAAGTAATGGTAGAAAATAAGATTACCACTCAATATAACTGTGAACTTCGTCCGGGAATGAAGGTAACAGTTAGCAAAGAAAAAGGCCGAAAGGAATTTACCAGCAGTTTACTTAAACTGGTATACGAAGACGCCTTCCTCATTGTTATTGATAAAAGAGAAGGGTTATTATCCATCGGAACAGACAAGCAGAAAGAACGTACGGCTCATTCCATTCTGAATGAATACGTGCAACGCTCAGGCAAACAGCATCGCGTGTATATTGTTCATCGGCTCGATAAAGACACTTCCGGACTAATGGTATTTGCCAAAGACGAAAAAACGAAGTTTACTTTGCAGGATTACTGGGATGAAATAGTAAAAGACAGACGATATGTGGCTGTTGTATCAGGAGATATTGAACAAGATTTCGGAACAATCACTTCATGGCTGAAAGACAATAAGGTTTTTGTAACCTATTCAAGCATGAGTAATAATGGGGGTGATAAAGCCATTACACATTATAAGACAATTAAACGTGCCAATGGTTATTCTCTTGTAGAGTTGGAATTAGAGACCGGACGCAAGAACCAGATTCGTGTTCACATGCAGGATTTAAAACATCCGGTTATCGGTGATATAAAGTATGGAGATGGCAACAATCCGCTTGGCAGATTGGGCCTTCATGCCTTTAAACTTTGTTTTTACCATCCGGTTACGGGTGATTTATTAGAGTTTGAAACACCTTACCCAAGTTCTTTTAAGAAACTTCTCATTAAGCAGACAGCTACCAAAAAAGAAGAGAACGAAAAAGAATAGATTATCAGTCTGAAAATTCAACTCATTAAATTGAACTTTTTATATAATGCATTGTTTATTAATTAAACAGTGCATTTTTTATATTAATTTCATGATAACATTTTCAAACCTAACCTATTCATTTTCTAAATGCTTAACTAGTTAACTAACGGGGCTTCCTTTTTTAAGGAAGCCCCTGCTTATATATTTATATTCCTCAAGCTTCTTATAGCAAAAACCGCTCAACCACATGAGCAACTCCATCTTCTTCGTTAGAAAGAGTAATAAAATCGGCCTGTTCCTTTACCGCCAACTGGGCATTAGCCATGGCTACTCCCAGACCGGCAAACTGAATCATAGACAAATCATTAAAACCATCTCCGCATGCAATCATTTCATTTCTGCACATTCCCAGTTTATTTAAAAGGATGTTTAGTGACTGCGCTTTATCAATTCCGTTAGGAACCAGTTCCAGGAAGAATGGTTCAGAACGGTAAACACCCATTGAGCCCTTCAAATGATCATTCATCTCTTTCTCCAATGCTATCAACTGATTACCATCTCCCGTAATAATACATTTTGCAATTGGGTAATTAACGTAAGAAAGAAAATTATCTACTTCCTTAATCTTCATCTTATTCAGAAAAGCCTCCTTATGCACATAGATATCATCTGGTGACTCCGTTATTATAAATTCATCCTGATAAGTGATAATTGCCAGATCGTTCTTCTTTGCACACTCATACAGATATGGCAATACTTGAGGATCAAGCAGTTTGGCATGAAGAAGTTCTTTGGTTTTCCAGTCAATAATTTCTCCGCCGTTATAGGAAAGAATATATCCGCCCGATGCTTCCAGATTCAATTCATCTGCCAAAGGAACAATTCCATAAGTAGGCCTTCCCGAAGCAAGCACTACCTTGATACCATTTTCCTGCGCTTTAAATAATGCATCTTTTGTTTTTCGTGTTATTTTCTTTTGTGAATTTGTTAGAGTTCCATCAAGATCAAGAACTAAAAGCTTATACATTCCCATTAATAATTATTATTTATAAGTGCCTATTTAAAATACATTGAGAATAAAGAGATTTTCCTTTAATCGCTAAAATTCAATTATTTATAGTTTATAGTAAAACCAAACTACAAAAACAACAGTATTTAGCATATCTATTGAAAAACGGCGGAAAGTTATAAAAAAAGTTCCTCTTATCAATTACTACCAAGCGCAAATAATCTTAATATTCCATTTTGGGACAATCTTTTATCAGATAAAAGCATAAGTAAAAAGATCTGAGAGCTAAATTATAGAGCTACTAAAAAGACTTTTCTACGGTCCAAAGATGATGCACCTCATATTTCGACTTGGGCAACGAGCAATTAGGTTGGTGGGGTACTCCTACGATAACAGACCATTATATGATGATAATTTGGTAAAGACCGGGTAGATTAGTTATTTTACCCTCTAAAGATCCGTCTACTCAAGCATTATTGGCAAAAAAAAAATTAACAATAAGCATAAGCTAACATTTGAATCAAAATAATAAATGGGGATTGATAGCAGGTGAGTAACTACCGGAGCAAGAAACTACCATCTGAACTTTAACCAGAATTTCTAAACAAGTCCTAAATATTTTTGTATTTTTGCATGACACAAAAAGAAAGAGAATGGAAGAAAAACACGCATTTTTAATTATCGTTCATAATAATTTTTATATTCTCAATAAACTGATTCAGTTATTAGATGATAACAAGAATGATATCTATTTACATATAGACAAAAAGGTAAGAGATTATAAAATATGTGATACCCATAAATCAAAAGTTTATTTCATTAATAATAGAATTGATGTAAGATGGGGCGACATTAGTCTGATAAAATGTGAATTGGAGCTCTTAAAGGAAGCTTACAACAATGGTCCTTACCAATATTATCATATTATTTCCGGAGTTGATTTACCATTAAAAAGTAACAAGTACATTCATGATTTTTTCAACTTAAATAAGGATAAGGAATTTGTAGGTTTTGTAAATGATAAGAGTTTAGAAACTCAACTTTACAAAGTCAGATATTATCATTTTTTTATGCGTTACTACAGAGGTAATAATAGATATCTACGTTTAATTCTACGCATTTTAAGAAACCTGATTTTAAAGTTTGAAGAGATATTCCACATCTCCAGAAATAAAGAATACACTTATATGAAAGGAGCTAATTGGCTGAGCGTTACAAATAATTTTGTAAAATATCTCCTTCCTTGGGAAAAAGACATTCTATCCAGATATAGATATACGGAGTGCGCAGATGAATTTTTTATTCAATCTACATTATGGAATTCTCCTTTTAGGGAAAACATATATGACATAAATGATGAATATAAAAGTTGTCTTAGGAAAATAGACAGGAAAAGAGGATGTGTATATACATGGGAAAACGATGATTTTAATGAACTGATTTCTTCAAATTATCTATTTGCCCGAAAGTTCGATGAAAAGAATACAGAAATTATCGACAAGATATTTAATCACTTAAAAGGACTGGATGATAATAATTGAGTAAGAGCTTGGAAAGCGCCGGTCTGTATTAAGAAATATTTCACAAAAGTATTATAAAACACCAGGTAAAGCTACAAGTTTAAATGTATCATATCTGCAGGATTTACAATGCATTTGCACATAAATTCTGCAGATATTTTAGTTCTATTTGATATAGGTAATTAATCAATTACATAGTAATTTTCAAAGGTCATTATTCATAAAAGTAACATCTTTTCCTTCAAATTTACCAAATAAATAATCATTTCTAACCCAAACATTATCGAAGTAAAGAACATTGTTATTTCCATAATTCAGTTCCAGACATTCATTATTATCATTATACCACTTCCAAACGAAACTATAAGACTCCGATTTAGCAACCGTACTCAATGGATTTCCGTTAAGGTCTAATTTGTTATAGATAAAAAGCTCCTGCCCTGACCCATTATAATCAAAAGACAGTTTGTGAGTACAATAATAATTATCTGTAGTTGTATATGTCTCCACCCAGTTTTTAGAGCACAATCTATCTGTGGTATTATGATACGGCTCATCATCATTCTGGATATTACAAGCTGTCAAGCTAAAAGTTATCACCATCAGAAGTAATAATTCAAAATAAGTCTTTCTTTTCATACATTTTTAAATTTAGTGGTCATTAATATTTTTATATAATTGTTAATTGCAATATCACGAAACAAAAATGGGTATAGAAAATTCTTTTTACCAAAGATAATCCCCATTCCTATATAGGGAAATCCCTATTTTGAATCAATAGTGCAAAGGTACATCTTTTAAAGTGTTCTTAAAAGGTGAAAGATTAAAAAAGTGTATCTTTGCATTATATATTAATTTACAACTTATGGAATTGATTTTAGTAATTGTTTGTGCAGTCTTATTGCTTCTGATTCTCATTATTCTTTTAGCCAAAGGAAAAAACGGGGAAGAAAGCAATCGGATAGAGACTTCTCTCAAGGAGCAGAATAGCCGCTTGGAAAGTATTATCAGGGAACAAAACATTCGTCTGGAAAAGGTTTTCAGGGAGCAATCTTATGAGAACCGCGATGAATTAGGCAAAACTATCCGCGAGTTTCGTACCGAACTGACTACTACCCTGAATGCCTCTATTCAACAGATGCAGGACGCGCTTTATAAGAATATGATTACCGGAAACGAACTTCAAAAAGAAAAGTTCGAGGCAATGGGTAAAACACAGGAAGTACTGATTCAATCCACTGAAAAGCGACTGGACGAGATGCGTGTGATGGTGGAAGAAAAGCTTCAGAAAACACTAAACGAACGGATTGGACAGTCATTTGAGATTGTACGTACCCAACTAGAGAATGTTCAAAAAGGATTAGGCGAGATGAAATCCCTGGCTCAGGATGTGGGCGGATTAAAGAAAGTGCTGACCAACGTAAAGATGCGCGGAACATTTGGTGAAGTACAATTAGGAGCCTTACTGGAACAAATGATGAGTCCGGAACAGTATGACGCCAATGTGAAGACAAAAAAGAACAGCACAGAATTTGTGGAATTTGCCATTAAACTCCCCGGAAAAGATGATGCCAATAGCACCGTTTATCTGCCTATTGACGCCAAATTCCCTAAAGATGTGTATGAACAATACTATGATGCTTTCGAAGCCGGCGACGCAGCTTTAATTGATTCATCATCTAAACAACTTGAAATTACCATTAAGAAAATGGCAAAAGATATTCATGACAAGTATATTGATCCGCCATTCACAACAGATTTTGCCATTATGTTTCTTCCTTTTGAAAGCATCTATGCAGAAGTTATCCGAAGAACATCACTAGTGGAGACGCTGCAAAAGGAATTCAAAATTGTAGTTACCGGACCAACAACGCTTGGAGCCATACTTAATAGCTTACAGATGGGATTTCGTACGCTGGCTATTCAAAAGAGAACAGGCGAAGTGTGGACAGTGCTTGGCGCGGTAAAAACTGAATTCAGTAAGTTTGGCGGATTACTGGAAAAGGTTCAGAAGAATATTCAGAATGCAGGAGACCAACTTGAAGAAGTAATGGGCAAACGCACCCGCGCCATTGAAAGAAGATTAAAACAAGTAGAAGCATTACCAACTGAGGAATCTCAAAAGATTCTTCCTCTTGCAGAAATGGACGACGAGGAATAACAAATTCCCCTCATGATACAAAAAGACTCAGATAAAAGTTACTTATCTGAGTCTTTTTTATGCTTATTCATAAGGTGCTTTTTTAATGATCCATCACTAAAGGTTACCTTATATAGAAATGGAATCTTTTAATCGAGCTTCAATACAGCAAGGAAAGCTTTCTGAGGAACTTCGACATTACCAATCTGCTTCATTCGCTTCTTTCCCTTTTTTTGTTTCTCAAGTAACTTCCGCTTACGACTAATATCACCTCCGTAACACTTGGCGGTTACATCTTTACGAACCGCCTTGATGGTTTCACGAGAGATTATCTTTGCTCCGATAGCAGCCTGAATAGCAATATCGAACTGCTGTCTTGGTATCAGCTCTTTAAGTTTCTCACACATCCGTTTGCCTAAATCATAAGCATTGTCCACATGTGTAAGAGTGGAAAGAGCATCTACCGGTTCACCGTTTAACAGAATATCCAGTTTCGCTAATTTTGAAGGGCGAAAGCCGGACTGATGATAATCGAACGATGCATAACCTTTTGATATACTTTTCAGTCTATCGTAGAAGTCAATCACAATTTCACCCAACGGCATATCATAATGAATCTCCATACGATTACCGGAAATATATTCCTGCTTCACCAATTCACCACGTTTGCCAAGGCAAAGAGTCATGATAGGTCCAATATAATCGGTCTTTGTAATAACGGAAGCCTTGATATATGGTTCTTCAATACGGTCAATCAGCGTAGGATCGGGCATACCTCCAGGGTTGTGCACCTCAGTCATAACCCCTTGCTTATCGTAAATACGGTAAGACACATTCGGAACTGTAGTAATTACATTCATATCGAACTCACGATCCAGACGTTCCTGTACAATCTCCATGTGAAGCAGTCCCAGAAATCCACAGCGGAATCCAAAACCCAGTGCCAATGAGCTTTCAGGCTGGAATGTAAGAGAAGCATCATTCAGCTGTAATTTCTCCAGCGAAGAGCGAAGATCTTCAAAATCTTCCGCTTCAATAGGATAAACCCCGGCAAAGACCATCGGTTTAACCTCCTCGAAACCCGAGATAGCCTTACTGCAAGGACGGGCAATGTGGGTAATTGTATCCCCCACCTTTACTTCTTTTGACGTTTTGATACCTGAAATAATATATCCCACATCTCCCGTACGAAGTTCATTGCGTGGAATCAGACTCATCTTCAGCACACCAATTTCATCTGCCGCATATTCTTTGCCGGTATTAAAGAATTTCACCTTATCGCCGGTACGGATTACACCGTTTGTTATCTTAAAGTAAGCAATGATTCCACGGAATGAATTAAATACTGAGTCGAAAATCAACGCTTGCAACGGTGCTTCTTCATCACCTACCGGACAAGGAACACGTTCTATAATAGCTTCCAGAATTTCTTCCACCCCCATGCCAGTCTTTCCTGACGCACGAATAATGGTAGATCTGTCCACTCCTAGTAATTCAACGATTTCATCTTCTACTTCCTCCGGCATGGCACTTGCCATATCACATTTATTAATCACCGGAATAATCTCCAGATTATGATCAATAGCCATATAAAGATTGGATATAGTCTGCGCCTGCACTCCCTGAGAAGCATCAACAATAAGCAAAGCGCCTTCGCAGGCAGCAATAGAACGGGAAACTTCATAGGAGAAATCCACGTGTCCCGGAGTATCAATCAGGTTAAGAATATAGTTCTCACCTTTATACACATATTCCATTTGAATGGCATGACTCTTAATGGTGATTCCTCTCTCCTTCTCCAGATCCATATCATCAAGCATCTGTCCGCCTGTTACCTGAATCGTTTTGGTAAATTCAAGTAATCGGTCGGCCAAAGTGGATTTACCGTGGTCAATATGTGCAATAATGCAAAAGTTACGTATATTCTTCATCAGTTTGTTTTATCGTTATAATAATGCGCAAAGATACATAAAGAAGACAAAATAAAAAAATGCGCTGGCAACATATTAAAATGTGCCAGCGCATTTTTTATAATTCAGTTGTTCGCTCTCTTACTTCAACGCTATGAAAAGATCATTTTCAATTTCTTTAATAGAAACTTTATCTTCTCTTAGCAGCCATCCAAAGCCTAAATAAAGATCTTTGTCTACCAACTTTGTTGCCTTCTTAATTTGTTTCACCGTTAAACCTTCAGTGCCGTTCAATGCAGTCCAAATCAAACCAGCTACTGTTCCTGCTTTTTCTCTTAACATTTTAAAATACTTTTAGTTAAACATCTGAAAATCTTAAACGAATCCACTTTTTTTTGGATTTATTTGGATACAAATATATACTTTTTTATATTAAATAGCACTTTTTATGGAAAATATTTAATCAAAATGCAATGCTTTTGTTTCGTTTTCTTTATTTTTTTTGATTTTCAAGATATTCTGCCCAGATTCTTGCCGTCTCTTCCACTATTTTAACACACGGACGTTTGGCATAATATTGAGGAGTCCGTTCCTCAGGAGTGGCTTCTACCGGATTGCATTTCTTCAGTCCTAATAATTCTCCACAATTCAATGAACCATTTCTTTCCCTGAAGATTGCCGCTAAATCCTGTACCAACTGATAATTAGCTGCTTTTTCTTCTTTGTCTTTCGGGTCAGTGGTTCCTGTTTCTAGTCCAGCCAATAGAAACATGCCACAGGCAGCCCCACAGGTTTCCCTCATTCGTCCTATTCCTCCTCCAAAAGAAGCAGCCATTTTCAGGGCTTGCTCTTCCGTAAATCCATACAAATCGGCAAAAGCTGCTACTACTGACTGAGAACAATTATAACCGCTTTTAAAGAGTTCTACAGCTCTATTTACTCTTTCTTCCATCATATTTTTAAAATTCTTCGTTATGTTTTATTTTTTCCTTGTACAAAAGAATGCAATCTTCTGTACAAAAGAATTAATTGTTCTGTACAGAAGATTACATTCTTTTGTACAGAAAACATTTTATTATTCGTTTATTATTGCAGAAACTAATAGCATAATATTTAAAACAGAGACTATTGCAGCAATAGTATAAAGCACAAACGTGTTCCATTTGCCGTTTGCATATTTACCCATTACCTTTCGGGATGATGTAAGGCTTACCTGCAAAAAGACAGTAAAAGGCAGCTGAATGCTTAGTACCATTTGTGAAATAAGCAGTCCCTTAAAAGGATTACTGATAAAACAGATCAATAGTAAGGCCAGTCCCAAAGAAATAATTACCCCCAGGCGTGAGTGACTGTCTTTAATATGATAAGACTCTCCAAAAATACCTGCAAAAATAGAACCGGCAGCCATACCGCTTGTGATAGTTGATGAAACACCTGCCATAAGTAACGCCATTGCAAAAACAACCACCGCATTATTTCCCAGAAGAGGTTGCAGTAATGCATTTGCCTGCTGAAGTTCCGTTACCTGAACGCCGGATTTAAAAAAGGTAGCTGCTGCCAGAAGTATCATTGCACTGTTTATGGCCCATCCTGCAACCATAGAAAAGAGAGTATCATACAACTCATATTTAAGGACTTTTCTGATAGATGTATCATCTTGTTTATTGTACTCGTGACTCTGGATCACCTCTGAATGAAGGTAAAGGTTATGAGGCATTACCACCGCTCCCAGCACACTCATTATAATCAACATACTTCCCTGAGGAAAGCTTGGAGTTACCCATCCCTTTGCAGCTAAAGGCCAGTCAATATTGACCAATAAAAGCTCATAAATAAAGGAAAGGCCAATCACCGAGACAAATGCGATAATGGAACGCTCTATCTTCTTGTATGAATTAGTCAGCAGCATAATAAATACAAAAGCAGTAACCAGTACTGCCCCCCATATTATAGGAATATTGAACAGCATTTGAAGTGCAATGGCTCCACCCAGTATTTCTGCTAAAGAAGTAGACACAGAAGCCAGAACGGCTGTTCCAAGAATGGGACGTGATACCCATCTGGGGGTATATTTTGTTGCTGCTTCCGAAAGGCACAACCCGGTTACAATGCCAAGGTGAGCCACATTATGCTGAAGAACAATCAGCATGATGGTTGAAAGGGTAACGACCCAAAGCAAAGTATATCCAAATTCCGAACCGGCAGCAAAATTCGAAGCCCAGTTTCCCGGATCAATAAATCCCACGGTAACCAACAATCCCGGACCAATATATTTAAGAACATCTAATCCCCCTAAATAACGCTTATGGTCTTTTCGTTTTAAGTCTTCAAAGAAATTAATCATCGCATCTTACTTAATATGTTTGTACAAAGATAATTATAAAAAACATGCCGCGTTCTTGTTATGTTCATTATTATCGGCTATCTTCGTAGAACAAAAATAAGGAAAAGATGAAGAAGATCGTATTATTTACAGCAGGAATATTGCTTATTTTCAGTTCATGTCAGGAATCCAGGAAAAAATCCTTTGAAAGACTGGCCAAAGAATATACCGCCAAATGTCCTGTAATACTTGGATCAGGAATCAGAGTCGATAGTATGAAATATGATTCAAAGACAAATACCAACAGTAACTATTATACCTTATACGGAGCAATAGACAGCCCCGATTCCATTCAGAAGAACAGGCAGTACATGGAAAGTTCAATGATTGCCGCAGTAAGAAATTCCATTGATCTGAAAGAATACAAGGATTTTAATACCACCATTGAATACGTTTATTTCTCTGATAAAAGCAAAAAAGAACTTTTTCGGATTGCTATCGCCCCCAGGCTTTATAAGTAGAGTAAGTTGAGGACTCACTTGCAATAGTATAGGGAATTGAGTTTATCTCCTTACCAGCAAAATACACTAAAGATACCCAATCCATAGTTATATATAAATATCAAAAGGAATTATGGGCTATAAATCAGAAAAAGCGAAAGTCGTCTATAGTTATATATAAAATATAAAAGGCTGCCTATAATAGACAGCCTTTTATATTTTAATCACACGAATCAATTCAGAAATTAATCAGGTAGTTTTTACTTGTCGCAAAGCCTGGCACAGCTGATCAGGACAAGAAGTGGGTCGCCCACCGCAAGAGATTCCTTCCAGTTTAGAAATAACTTCATCCACAGGCATCCCCTTTATCAACTCGCAGATGCCTTTCAGATTTCCATTACATCCACCTTGAAAACTAACATCCTTAAGAATGCCATCTTCCACATCCACAACAATATAAGTACTACAAGTCCCTGATGTTTTATATACTGATTTCATTATTCTTCAGATTCTGATGGCTTCAACAAGCCTAGAATATTAACGTTTAGCCTATCTTTTTTCTTGTCTTTGTTGCAAAGATAAATATAAATGCATACAAAACAATATAAAAGGCTGCTTTATTATGAAGACATAGTACTGATTCGCAAGACTACAAAAGACAATATTTAGACTTAAAGCCTTGCACTGAATGTTTTGACTATTATGTGCCAAATGAGTTAATATTTGGAAAATAATAACAGATAAATATGATATTAGGAAGAAAGATAAAAAACCTATAGTAAATCTTCAAAAACATTTTCAGAAGTCAAATTAGATGCTTTCGTAGATAGTGAAAATGATGAAACTAACCTCTTATAAGAAAGAACAAATTAATAAACAAATAAAAACTCCTTATATTCTTTGAATGAAAAATATTTTTATAAATTTGTAAGAAATTAAAAACAGCAATAACAGATTAGTTAATACAAAGCATATCTTATTTAAAAATCAACCTTAAATTATTCTATATTATGAGACAACATCCAATCCTTAAGCCATTACTGGCAATAATGTGCTTATTATTCAGTTTTAACTTACAAGCTCAAGATGCTACTGCTGACACTATTCACGTAGAGAAAGCCGGAACTTTAGCTACCCTAATTTCTCCCACAGATAAATACTCGATTAATGATCTGACTCTATCCGGAAATCTAAATGGAGCTGATATTAGTTATATTCAAGAGATGGCCGGGAGCAGTGGTTCTGGAGACATAACAGAAGGAAAACTAACCAAACTTAATATGGCAGATGCAAACATAGTGAAAGGTAGTGGTTATAATACTTATCAGACTATCGATAATGCTATATCGCATTACATGTTTACGTTTTTAACTAACTTAACCTCAATAATTCTTCCCAATAGTGTAACATCTATTGATGAATGTGCTTTTAAAGGTTGCTCTGGATTAGTATCTATTACTATTCCAAAAAATGTTAAGTCTATAGGAAAATCAGCTTTTTCGGAATGCTTAGGACTAAATTCGATTACTATTTCAAACAATGTGACATCTATTGATGAATATGCTTTTTCTGGTTGCTCTGAATTAACATCTGTAACTATTCCAAATAGTGTTACTTTTATTGGTAGTGGTGCTTTTTGGAACTGTACAAAATTAAATTCAATTACTATTCCAAAAGGCGTAACATTTATTGGTAATGCTGCTTTTGGCTACTGTAAAGGAATAACTTCAGTTACGATATCAAGCAGCGTTACATCTATTAGTGGTGCTGCATTTATCTCTTGCTCAAGTTTAAAAGAAATTGTTGTTTCAAAAGAAAATCTCATTTATTCAGACATTGAAGGTGTTCTATTTAATAAAGACTACACCCAATTAGTAGCATATCCAAATGCTAAATCAACAACTTACATTATTCCAAAGAGTGTTACCTCCATTGGTAATGAAGCTTTTAGGGATTGTAAAAGCTTAACAACAGTTACAATTCCAGAAAATGTTGTTTCTATTGGCTGGAATACTTTTGGGGACTGTAAAGGATTAACTAAGATTTATAGTAATAACAGATTACCTCCTAAAACAGTGGATGTTACATTCAATGGTGTAAATATGACAACATGCAAACTATATGTACCTAACAGTTCATACTCAGCCTATTGGATTGCTTTTGGCTGGGGAGATTTTATGAATATTATCGATGAGGCTACAACTCCTATTACTGGAAAAATTCCGCCAACAACCATAAATGTAACTACTGCAGGTACTTTGCCTTATCTTATTGCTGAATCTAAAAAATATATGATTACTGACTTGACCTTGACAGGGAATTTAAACGGAAGTGATATTAGCTGTATTCGGGCAATGGCTGGATATGAAAACGGCACATTTGGTGAACTTTCAAAACTTGATCTGTCAGATGCAAACATTGTGAAAGGTGGAAACTTTTCTGCGCATTATGACTTATGCTACAGTAATGAAGATAATGTAATTCCTATGTTTATGTTTTATAAATTAAGCAATCTAACCTCAATAATTCTACCGAAAAGTATTACATCTATTAAAGAATATGCTTTTCAAGAGTGTACAGGATTAACATCAATAACAATACCAGACAAAATTTCTTCTATTGGGGCATTTGCTTTTTCAGGTTGCTCTGGATTAAAAGAAATCCTGGCATCAAAAGAAAATCCAAATTATACGGATTTAGAAGGTGTTTTATTTAGTAAAGATAAAGCCCAGATAGTGGCATACCCAAATGCAAAGTCTAGCACCTATTCCATTCCCAACAACGTCACTTCTATTGGCGTGAGTGCTTTTGCTGATTGTAAAGGAATAAGCTCTGTAACAATTCCAAACAGTATTACCAGGATTGAAGATAAAGCTTTTTATGGTTGCACAGGATTAACGACGGTTACAATTCCGAACAGTGTCGATTTTATTGGAAATTCAGCTTTCAGGAATTCAGGTTTAACATCAATCATTATTCCAAACAGTGTGGATTCTATTGAAGGTAGTTGTTTCTCTAATTGCACAAGATTAGAATCTGTGACCATTCCTAATAGTGTCACTTCTATTAACCAGTTTGCTTTTTATCATTGTACAAAATTAACCTCAATAATTATTCCTAACAGCATAGTTTCTATTGAAAGATCAGCCTTCGCATATTCAAGTTTAGCTTCAATCATTATCCCGAACAGTGTTTCTTCAATAAATGAAGATGCTTTTTCTAGTTGCACGGGATTATCATCTGTTACAATTCTAAACAATGTGAGCATTATCAGCAGTGGTATGTTTGCGGGCTGCACAAGATTAACTTCAATCACATTAGGTAATTCTGTGTCTTCAATTGAAAGTAATGCTTTTGGTGATTGCACTGGATTAAAAGAAATGCACTGTAAAAGCCTAACACCTTCAAAAGTAGATTCTTATTCATTTGACATAAACACGACAACGTGCATACTTTATGTACCAATTGGAACTATTGCAGCCTATGAGAACGCAAATTTCTGGAAAGACTTCATAAATATTATTGAAGAAGAATCAACTTCTATAATCCAAACTAAAGCAAGTAATATAAAGATATATAGAGAACAAGATGCAATAGTAGTAACTGGTGCAAAATTTGGAGAGATAATTTCTGTCTATACAGAATCTGGATCGTTACTACAAAGGATCAAAGCTATAGATGATGAGATTAGAATAAATATTCCAATCAATAAGATTTATCTTGTTAAAACAACAGGTAAAACTTTCAAGATAGCTTTATAGAAGCTTATAAACTTGGAATGCAGCAAATAAAACAATTCATTTGCTGCATTCCAAGTTTATAATTAACAGATAGACAACGCTATTCTTCAGATTCTGATGGCTTCATGTTTGTATAAACACTCTGCACATCTTCATCATCTTCCATTTTCTCAATAAGTTTATCAATGGCAGCACGTTGCTCGTCTGTAACGTCTTTCAAATCTGTTGGAATACGTGTAAACTCTGAGCTGACAATTTCAAAACCATTCTCTTCAAGATACTTCTGAATAGCATTGAATGACTGAAATTCTCCGTATAATGTAATGCCTTCTTCATCGGCATCAAGTTCGTCTACCCCATAATCAATTAACTCAAGTTCCAGGTCTTCTATAGAAACGCCTTCTTTAGGAGCAACTGTAAACATTGACTTACGGGTAAACATGAAATCCAAGCTACCTGACGTACCTAAAGATCCACCATTCTTATTGAATATGCTACGAACATTAGCTACTGTACGTGTAGTGTTGTCTGTTGCTGTTTCAACTAAAACTGCAATACCAAATGGTCCATATCCCTCGTATACCATTTCCTTGTAGTCTTCGGTATCTTTGGAGATAGCTCTCTTAATGGCTCTGTCAACATTGTCTTTCGGCATATTGGCTGCCTTTGCGTTGTTAATTACCGAACGTAAATGTGGGTTATTTTCAGCATCAGGACCGCCAGCTTTTACTGCAATAGCGATTTGTTTGCCAATTCTCGTAAATGTACGAGCCATGTTCCCCCATCTCTTCATTTTGGTGGCTTTTCTGTATTCGAACGCTCTTCCCATTTTTATTTATGCTTTTATTAAGTTTATATAATTATCTGAGTTTTGCTCCCAACTTGTTCTCAAGATTGGCAACCAGTTTACTCATTATCTTATCAATCTGTTTCTCATTCAGTGTTTGAGTTTCATCCTGAAGCAAGAAGCTAACAGCATATGATTTCTTTCCGGCTTCAAGGTTCTTACCTTCATAGACATCAAACAACGAAACTGATTTTAGAAGTTTGCGTTCTGTATCATACGCAATCTTTTCTATTTCGGCAAACTGTATCTGTTTATCAAGCAGCAGTGCAAGGTCTCTCTTAACAGCTGGGAATTTGCATATTTCTTCGTATGAAACCTTAACAGACTTAATGGCTTTCATTAATTCGTTCCAGTTCAAATCAGCATAGTAAACTTCGTTATCAATATCGAATGCCTTCAGCTGTTTCTTAGTAATTACACCAAATGTTGCCAAACGTTTTCCTCCCTTGGTATTGACCGACAACGCTGCAGAGAAAAGATCGTCTGTCAGATTGCCAACAACTAAGTTACGAAGATCTAATCCTAAACGAAGAAGGATATTCTCTACATAAGCTTTCAGCTCGTATACAGAACTTTGTTCATCGGCATGAGCCCATGAGTTGGCAACTTTCTTACCCGATACCCACAAACCTAAATGGTAATCTTCGCTATAAGCAGCAAGTACTTTCTCCGGATTTTTCTTATCTTCATTGAAATAATAACAGTTACCAAATTCGAAGAACTTCAGATCAGCATTCTTGCGGTTGGCATTGTGAGTAATACTTTCCAAACCACCAAACAACAATGTCTGACGCATACAGTTAAGGTCGTTACTCAATGGATTCAATAACATCACCAGATTATTAGCCGGATAAGTTTCTGAACCTTCATAATAAGCAGCTCTTGTTAAAGAGTTATTTAGTATTTCATTGAAACCACAGCCAACCAATTGCTCAGAAATAAGGCTCTGAAGTTTGTATGACTTATCGGCAATGCCTTTAGTTGTCAGGCTTGATTTCAGAGTTGTTGGGATTTCCACGTTGTTATATCCGTAAACACGAAGGATATCCTCAATCACATCTACATCACGCATTACATCCACACGGTAAGGAGGAACGGCAAGAGACAAGCCCTCAGCTGTTTCATTTGTGATTTCCATTTCAAGGCTGGTAACAATACTCTTAACAGTCTCAACAGGAATTTCTTTACCAATGAGTGTATTTATTTTATTATAAGTAATATCTACATTGAATTTACTGAACGGTACAGGATATACATCTTTTATTTCAGAAGAAACAGTACCCCCACCAAGTTCCTGAACTAGAAGTGCAGCATGTTTCAATACATAATCAGTATACAGAGGGTCAATTCCTCTTTCAAAACGGAAAGAAGCATCTGTGTTTAAAGCATAACGACGTGCAGTTTTACGTACCCAGGTAGGATGAAAATAAGCACTTTCAAGAAACACATTAACAGTTTTCTCTGTTACTCCCGAATCCAAACCACCAAAGACTCCGGCAATACACATCGGACCATTCTCATTACAGATCATCAGGTCGCGATCGCTCAGTTTTCTTTCCAATCCATCAAGTGTAGTAAAAGGAGTCCCTTCAGGCAAAGTCTTAACGATTACTTTCTTTCCTACTACATCGGCATCGAAGCAGTGGAGAGGTTGACCAAGTTCGTGAACAATATAGTTTGTTATATCTACAATATTATTGATTGGGCGAACGCCGATAGCTCTTAACCTGTTTTGCATCCATTCCGGACTTTCTTTTACCGTAATTCCTTTAATAGTAACTCCGGCATAACGAGGACATGCTTCGCTATTCTCTACAACCACATCGATATCCAAGTCATGGTTATCAATTTTAAATGCATCCACAGATGGTTTAGTCAGTTGAGCTTTATATCCATTCTGAATAAGATAAGCATATAAATCGCGGGCAACTCCGAAGTGAGAACAAGCGTCTGCACGGTTTGGAGTAATATCTACCTCGAGCACATAGTCGCTCTTAACATTATAGTAGTCTTTTGCAAGTGTACCGGGAACTGCATCTGAAGGAAGAACAATGATTCCGGCATGGTCTGTGCCAATACCTATTTCATCTTCCGCACAAATCATTCCGATGGATTCAACGCCGCGGATCTTTGATTTCTTTATCGTAAAACATTCATCTCCGTCATAAAGCTTTGCACCTAAGGTAGCAACAACCACTTTTTGTCCGGTAGCCACATTCGGCGCGCCACAAACAATCTGAGTAGGCTCGCTATTCCCTAAATTTACAGTAGTAATGTGTAGATGATCTGAATTTGGATGTTCAACACATGTCAGCACTTCACCAATTACTAATCCTTCCAAACCACCTTTAATAGTTTGAACTTCTTCTACCCCGCCGGTTTCCAAACCAATTGAGGTAAGTGCTGCAGCAACTTCATCAGGAGTTAAATCGAAATTGACATACTCTTTCAGCCAATTATAAGAGATATTCATATCATTATTTTTTTATATTTGCAGAATTGACTCGCAAAGGTAATAAGTTTTTTTATTTTGTACGTTATATATCGGGAAAAAGAGTTAGAACGGCAATGGGCCGTCATTACCAAAATTTCCGAAAGGACTGGATATCTGGGAAGGATATTCCTCCTGAGGTGGAGGTACCGAACCCTGAGGTTGTTTATTTATTTTCGAACCCACAACACCGCTCTCACCGGGTAAAGGAATAATCGTATCATCATCCGGATTCTGGAATTTAGCAAACTCTCCTTTGAATCGAAGAAGCACATCACCTGTGGCACCATTACGGTGTTTTGCGATAATAATCTCAGCCATTCCGCGCAAATCGTTTCCTTTTTCGTCCGAATAAATCTTATAATATTCGGGACGGTGAATAAAACAAACCATATCGGCATCCTGCTCAATGGCTCCAGATTCACGAAGGTCGGCCAACTGTGGACGCTTTCCGTCAATTCCCTCACGATTTTCAACTCCACGATTTAACTGTGACAGAGCGATAATCGGGATATTTAATTCCTTAGCCAATCCTTTCAAGGACCGGGAAATGGTACTTACCTCTTCCTGGCGGCTACCGAATGACATTCCGCTGGCATTCATCAACTGAAGGTAGTCAATAATAAGTATTTTAACACCGTGCTCGCGTACCAATCGTCTTGCTTTTGTTCTTAATTCAAAGACAGAAAGTGAAGGAGTATCGTCCACATATAAAGGTGCATCAATCAAATCTTTTAGTTTGTAATCAAGCTGCTGCCATTCATAAGGAGCAAGCTGACCACTTTTTATTTTTTCACCCGGAATCTCACAGACATTAACTATAAGACGGTTTACCAGCTGAACGTTACTCATTTCAAGAGAAAACACAGCTACCGGATTTCTAAAGTTAACAGCTATATTTCTTGCCATAGACAAAACGAATGCCGTTTTACCCATTGCCGGACGGGCAGCGATAATAACCAGGTCGGAATTCTGCCAACCGGAAGTCATCTTGTCCAATCCATGGAAACCACTTTCCAATCCACTCAAACCATCGGTTCTGGCTGCAGCTTTTTGCAACAATTCATATGCCTCTGAGATAATGGGATTAATCTGCGTATAGTCTTTTTTTAGATTTCGTTGAGAGATTTCGAACAATCGTCCTTCCGCTTCCTGCATCAAATCATCCACATCGAGTGTTTCATCAAAAGACTTGCCCTGAATCTCACTGGTGAAAGAAATCAATTCACGCGCCAGATACTTCTGGGCAATAATTCGCGCATGATATTCAATATGTGCTGAAGAGGCAACCTGACTGCTCAATTTGGTAATATAGAACGGCCCTCCCACTTCTTCAAGTTCCCCGCGTTTTTTAAGTTGTTCGGTAACGGTTAGAATGTCTATTGGCTCCTGACGAACAGCTAAATCTGTAATTGCTGCATAAATCATTTGATGATGACGATCATAAAACGATTCGGGACGAAGGATTTCACTAACCTGAGGGTAAGCGTCTTTTTCAAGCATTAATGCTCCCAATACAGCCTCTTCAAACTCACGCGCCTGCGGTTGCAAACGGCCGTAATCCGCTATCGGTTGTACTTTTGGTTTCGTGCTTCGTGCATTTCTTTTTTGTTCCATATCTATTCTAACATATTTGGGCAGGCAAAGATAAAGCTTTTTAATGTTTAGCTGAAATAATCAGAGAGTTTTTATAATGTATTTTTATATCTTATAATAGAATCGTAAGCAATGCTTTAACTGAATATACAAAGACTAAGAAACAGGTATATATTTTAAGCACTCCAGGAGGGAATATTATTATTTTTTTCATGTACATTTGCATATAAAAATAGAATTAAAATGATTGTATTCCCTAATGCCAAAATAAACCTGGGTCTTAATATCACAGAAAAGCGTCCCGACGGTTATCATAATTTAGAAACTGTTTTTTATCCGGTACACATCGAAGACGCGTTAGAAGTTGTGCTTCTTAAGGATTCGGACAAAGATTTTGAATTGCAGGTATTTGGAGCTTCAATAGCTGGAAATCCTGAGGATAATCTGGTAGTGAAAGCCTACAAATTATTAAAAGAAAGGTTCAATCTTCCGGCAATATCCATTTATCTTCAGAAACAAATCCCTTCGGGTGCAGGTATGGGTGGAGGTTCGGCCGACGGAGCTTTTATGCTGAAACTGCTAAACACTAAATTCTCTTTAGGATTATCTGAGAAAGAATTAGAAGCATTAGCTACCCGTTTAGGAGCCGACTGTCCATTCTTTATCAAGAATCAACCCACATTTGCAACTGGCACAGGTAATATTTTCTCTCCGATAAATATTTCATTAAAAGGATTATACATATTAATTGTTAAACCTGAAATTTTTGTTTCTACACGCGATGCCTTTTCACTTATTACCCCCGCTTATCCTCAAAAAAGAATCACGGAAATTATACAGCAACCTGTGACAGAGTGGAAAAATGACTTAGTAAATGACTTTGAAAAGAGTGTATTTGCACTGCATTCTGAAATTGGAGAAGCCAAAAATAAGCTATACGAAGCAGGAGCTATATATGCATCCATGTCCGGTTCCGGTTCTTCATTATATGGTATTTTCAATACTCCATTTGATAAACCGGAACTGATTTTTCCTGATTACTTTATCTGGCAGGGGAAACTATAAGAACTATTACTCACCAGATTCTTCTATCTTAGAAGCAATGCGGGAAAGATTCTTGTTTATATTCTCTTCCGGAAGGATTACATTAAAATCTCCCCAGAAATGATTATCATAACTAAAGTTTTCTTCTGAGAAAATCTTTCTGACAGGAAGCCTTTCTTCACGAGGAAAAGGCTGTACATTGACTGTATCCACTTTACAAGTAACCATTTCAAAGAATATGTGCATCGGACTATAAAAGAATTGTCCTTTCCCCTTCATTTTGAAAGATAAATCGCCTCTGACATGATTCATGTAATATTTGCCATTCAACTCTTTGTATGACACTGTATATACAATTTGCTGAGGGTGGACTTTTATATTGCGACCTCGCTTAACAACAAACTGATCTTCCGCTTTATCAATATACGAAGGATTAATCTCAAGCTCAGCACAAAGCAAAGCTGAATTTTCAGCATCGATATACAATTTTCCCTTTAAACAAGGATCTGTAATCCCCTTTCTCTGTTCGAAAGAAATTACATGCGCCCTGCGGGAATCTATCTCAGTCATATCAATTTTGGTATAGTCGTATATATTCTTATCGTTTATTTCCATAAATTCGGGAACATTCTTCATTAAATCCAATAACAAAGAGGCCTCTACCCCTGCTTTCATCCTTAGAACAACAGAATCTTTCACCGCATCATTGGTAATCTTTCGCATCTTCAGAAGTTTCACCTGATCAAAAGAGAAAGATTTAGTATAGCTTTGCTTATACACTTTAAACACAGCCTCGGTGAGTCTTAGCAACTCTTTTTTACGTTCTATTCCTTCTCTGTAAAAGGTCGTAAAATAGGATGGTTTATCAAGGTAAAGGCGATCTCGTGCTTCCAGAGCTTCTCTCACAATCTTCCTGGGATTTACGAGTCGGAAGATCACTTCCTGAAGAGGAACCATTCGCTGAGTCAGATAAATATTAATAGGACTGTTTTTTATGAAATCAACAGGTATTGAGTGAGATTCATACCCTATGTGAGAAATATGCAACTTTACAAGGCTTAAAGAATTAGGTATTCTTAATAAGAACTTACCATTGTTATTGGTTATTGTTCCAATTCCTGTCCCTTCAAGACTGACAGAACAGTAAGGAATAGGAGCTTGCGTCAATTTTTCCAGTACAGTTCCAGAGACATGCTTGTAAGACAGACTATCTTTGACCTTTGAAGCAGCCGTTTGATGCAAAGGTAGTGTGGAAGAATTCTTTTCATTAATCAGAATATAGCGATCAAGGGTTCTTAAGGTATAATTTTCACTCTGAAGCACCTGGAAGATAGCCTCACGAACGGAATACGTTCCGGCCTTTAATTTGGATTTCTTTTCATTATCAATAATTTTGCTATCATAAATAAAATAGAAACCCGATGTATCTCCAATGTAATTCAATAACTCATAAACAGTGTTTTTTTGCTTTTCAATCTGAATGTGCTTACTTAACGGATCGTCTCCATTCTCCGACCATAAAGGAGAATGAACGATACAAATAAACAGCAGAAATAAGCACAAATGTTTCATTGATTAGTATTAATGTTGCGAAATATAAATAGTATCCTGACGGATCTCGCGCTTCAGATTAAGGGCCAGGCTAATTATTTGTGTCATTTCATCTACACTATTCTTATAGAATTGTACGTTTAATCTGGATGTCTTGAGCTGATTACCCTTTAGAACAACAAAAGAATCATTATTTTGATTGATAACATGCACTATATTTTCAAGAGTTTCGTCCTTAAATCGCATCTTAGCAGTATAATGATCAAAAAACCTTTTATCCATATTTGTGTATTTAACCAGATGCTTGCCTACAAAAGAAACCGACTGTCCTGCGGTTACATCAATAAAATTTCCTCCCTCCTTTTCGGTAACTCTTACTCTTCCGCGTTTCACAGCAAGCTCAAAATGTCCATCAACAGATGATTTTACATTAAACGCTGTTCCCAGCACCTTCACTGTTACTCTGTCCGTTTGAATAAGAAACGGTTTTTCGGGATTCTTAGCAATATCAAAAAGTGCTTCTCCCTGGAGTGACACCTCCCTTTGATTTGGAGAAAATGATTTCGGATAACTCAAGGAAGCATTAGTTGTCAAATAAATGGTAGAACCATCATCCAGTGTCTTTACCAGAATATTTCCACTGTCAGTATTCTGCAGTGTAAGCAGTTCTTTGCTTTCTTTTCCTGAATGAGTATATAAAAAGACTGATGCGCTTAAAAGTGCTATCACGCATGCTGCAGCCCAATAATAAGCAGGAAGTATCTTTCTTCTCTGTTTATAGCTGTAGCCTTCTTCATTCAACAGGTTATCTTTTTCCAGCCTTGAATAAAGTGCGCTCCACGCAATGTCTGTATTGGGCTCTTTTCTGAACATAATTTTATTGATTATAATGTTTCAATTCCTTTCGCAGGACAACAAGTACTTTACTGATATCCGCTTCCACTGTTTTAACTGAAACTGAGAGTTCTTTGGCAATCTCAGAATACTTCTTTCCGCCAAAACGGTTCATACAGAATATTCTTCGCTGCCGTTCAGGCAATCGTTGAAGTAAATATGCAAATTGGCTTTCCAACTCTTTGTATTCCAGATCATCAGCCGGAGAAATATTACTTATTTCCAGTTCTTCCTGCGTTATCTTTTCACGGTAAACATCCATCACCTGAAGATGTTTAAGGTAACTGAAAGCATTATTCTGAACTGATTGAAACAAGTAAGATTTCACTGAAAGCCTTATTTGTAAATCCGCCCTCTCCTTCCAGAATTGATAGAACAGGTTCTGAACGATTTCTTCAGCACTATCCATGTCATTCAAGAAAGAATCTGCATAATAGCAAAGAGGCTTATAATATGACCGGAATAGTTTTTCGAAAGCCTGAACATCGCCATTCTTTATCCTGTTAAGGAGGAGCAAATCATCTAGCATATCTAATTCATATTGAATTAATCATTTGTATAATAATGAGAACTCAAATATACAATTCTTTTTTCTTTATTGCTACTTATTTATATTGTTTTTTCAGTTTGGTTAAACCATCCAGCAAAGACTCGGTAGGTGCTATAATATTATATTCACCCCAAAAATCTTCATCTGTGAAGTTTTCCACCTTGTCTGAGAACATCTGCTCATACTTAAATGATTCTTTGTATGGAATAGATTCTTTCGGAGTATCATCACGCTCTGTTGATACCATCTCAGCAACTATATCATACTTACTTTTGAATAATCTTCTTTTCCAGTCACACGTAAACTGAGATTCGGTACGCATATAATTCATGTAGCTTATTCCATTTTGTACTTTATAGGTAACTAAGAAATTAACATCCAATGGTTTGAAACGGAGTCCTGCCGGCTTCTTGATAAGTATCTGACTAATTGCCTTGTCACGATCACGCAAATCTAAGCTAAACTCAATCCGGGTAAATGCCATTGTCTCCTGATCGATATAGTACTTACCGAAATAAAGCGCATAAGGCAAAACAACAGCCGGACGGAAACCGATAACGTATTGCAGACGATTATCCAGATTTACAGGTTCTTCCATTGTATAATCGTAAGAGGATATCATTTCTTTATCCAATAAAATATCCCGGTTTTTAACTACATCAAGAAGTACAGCCATATAAGGACCACCCATTAATTTAACTGCCAATGTATCCTTGGATTTTTGACTTACCAGCTTACGCCCCTTAAAGATACGTACACGGTCTCTGTCTATTCCCTTGGAGTAAGGTTCTTTATAGAGATTCAATACTGCTTCGGATACTTGAATGTATCTTTTGCCTTTCTGAACTGTTTCCCGATAGAAGCTGTTAAACATATTAGAAGCAGGACTATAATTGTTCTCAATTTTGGCTACTGCTTGTTCAACTAACGAACGGGCAAATCCGGGAATAACAACCACTTCTTTCAATACATAAGCATTGGGACGGAGAAAATAAGTCTTAGATTGTTGGTCGTTAGAGATAGGAATACGAGAACTTAAATACCCTACATGTGAGATTTCAATCTCTTTGGCATTTAATGATGTTTTAACCTTTAGCGAAAATTCTCCCTCAACATTGGATATTGTAGTTGTAGAACTTCCAGGGATAGAAACAGTAACATACTGGAGTATTTTTTTGGTCTCCGAGTCTTTCACAATTCCGTTAATTGTAAAATAGTTCTCTGTAACAGAAGCTACTGCTATACTTTGAATGTTTGCAAAAAACATTATAAGTAACAGATAACCCATACTTTTAAATAGTGTTTTCATAATGGCTTTTTTTAAGATGATTATTAATCAATTACCGTTCTCTATATATATGACTATTCAGAGATAAAATGCCCTAAAGAAAAACACACTTTTTTAAAAAAAAAGACGGTGCGACGACTCACGTCGATGCACCGCCACAACACAAACACAAAATAAAACACGACAAAACTACTATACAAGTGACTGTCTATGCCGGGGAGGCATACATTAATCACACATGCTTAAATTCACATTTATACCAGGATATCAGATCACTTGCAATATAGTAACATATGTGCTTTACAAAAGTTCAGTTTTTTATCGTTAATAAAAACTAAACACACATACGTATATTATTGAATACCTCTTTCTCTTAGCTTTAATTGCCATTTCCAGGCAGAAAGAAGTGTATCTTCTGTAGTTGTTTCAGCTTTCCAACCCAATTCATTATTTGCATAATCAGGATTAGCCCAAACCTTTTCGATATCACCTACACGGCGACCAACAAGCTTATAATTTAGTTTCACTCCTGTTGATTTTTCAAATGCATTAATCAAATCTAACACAGAGAGTCCATTTCCTGTACCAATATTAAAGGTTTCAACCTTAGCTTTCTGTTTTCCGTTCAAAATACGGTCAATTGCAATCACGTGTGCTTTAGCCAAATCAACAACATTGATAAAATCACGGATACAAGTTCCGTCGGGAGTGTTATAATCATGACCAAAGACACTAAGCTGTTCGCGGATGCCCATGGCAGTTTGAGTAATATAAGGAACCAGATTCTGAGGAACACCATTAGGAAGTTCGCCAAGTAAAGCTGTAGGGTGAGCACCAATCGGGTTGAAATAACGAAGAAGGATTGCATTAATCGGAGCTCCTGAGGTTATAGTGTCTCTTACAATTTCTTCATTTATCTGTTTGGTATTTCCATAAGGAGAAGTTGCCGGTTTAATAGGAGCCTGTTCAGTTACAGGAAGTTGATCCGGTTCTCCATAAACGGTACATGATGAAGAGAAAACGATACCCTCAACACCATGTTTAGGCATTAGTTCCAGTAAATTAACCAAAGAAACAATGTTATTGCGATAGTAAAGCAAGGGTTTTTGAACAGATTCACCTACAGCTTTGCTGGCTGCAAAATGAATAATTGCCTTAATACCTTTATATTTAGTAAACAACGTGTCAAGACCTGCAAAGTCAAGACAATCCAATTTTTCAAAAGCAGGACGAATACCGGATACTTTTTCAATATTATCTATTACATCAGCACTTGAATTAGACAAGTTATCAATAATAATAACTTCATAACCACTATTTTGTAATTCTACAACCGTGTGAGAGCCAATATAGCCCGTACCTCCGGTAACTAAGATTCTTTCTTTCATTATAATTAATTATTTAGCAGATTAGTTATTCCAAATATTTTATTAGGATATATACCTTTACGAATCAGGTCATTAATACGAAGAATCACCTGAATCCTATCATCTGGAGAAACTAATCCCATCCATTTTGCAGGTGTATTAATTGCTTTAATTTTTAATCCTTTCTGAATCATCTCATTGATAAACTGAGGTAATGAGAGATGCGCTTTCATATCTGTGCCGCTTTTGGCAATAAAAGCATCGAATGATTGACTTAGTGAGGTAAATACATCGGGAGTAAATCCCCACATATTCATTGAAATAAATGAATTTTCATCCAGTTTTTCCCATTTATTGTATTCATTCAAATACATTGGATCTCCTCCTACCCGCTCTACACCAACACGGTCTACAATAGAATTCAGTTCGCCGGCTTCATTCACTTCACATATTCCACGAGTTACCCCCCCAGTTTCGGCTAGAGTATTAGCCAGACGGAAACTAATCATAAAATAGTTTCCCCGGGTATTACGGATATTTTGTAACTGATTATAAAGCAATTCAAAGCTTTCTCGTTGATAAAAATTCGTGGCATTGATAACACCAAAAGGTTCGTTAACAACATCTTTAGCCACAAGCACTGCATGTGCCGATCCCCACAACACGGTTCTTTTGCTATTTCGAAATTCTTCCGGAACTGATTCAATTTCCTGAAAAGCATACCTGATGTCTATTATTCCATCATATTTTGAAGAAACTTTTTCTTTAAATTCCTGCTCAAAATACTTGCTAATAACAAAAATAACCTTATTAAATCCAGCTTTTACAGCGTCATAAATTGAATAGTCGAGAATGGTTTCTCCATTGGGACCTATTCCTTCTAATTGTTTAAGGCCACCATATTTATTCCCCATTTTTGCGGCTAGTACCACTAAAGTCGTAGTCATTCTGATTCTATCTTTTATTTACAGTGCAAATGTAACTAAATAATGCGATTTATAAATAGTATTTTCCAAGAAAGTAACTCCGAAAAAGATAAAAAACAGAACTAAAATTACTATTTCGCCTTCTAATATTATTAATTATAAAGGATTCATTTTTGTTGTTCTGTACAAAAGAATAATTTGTTTTGTACAAAACAATGAATTATTCTGTACAGAAGAATGCATTCTTTTGTACAAGAGTATTTTAATTCTTCCTGTAGAATTTCAAAAACAAGGATAATTAACTGTAAACTAAAAGAGAATTCATTAAAAATAGCAGCTATAGAAAAGCACTTTTTTAATATGATCTGGCAAAGTTGAATTAACAAAAAAACTGCTATATTTGTACTTTATCAATTATAAAACAAATACATCAATTTATGAAAAGAATCAGTTATTTATTTGCAATTGCTTCTCTATCAGCATTGTCGTGTACAGGTGGAAACACCTACAAAATAACAGGAACAGTTAATGGCGCTGCAGACGGTGACTCGGTGTTTATTCAAAACAGGGTTAACCGTGAATTTATAAAGGTTGCTTCTGCCGTTATTAAGAATGGTCAGTTTGTCTTCGAAGGAAAACAAGATTCTGCTGTTAACCGATATCTAACTTATACAAAAGGAGATGCGAAATATTATGAGGATTTCTTTCTGGAAAACGGAAATATAAGCTCATACCTGGGAGAAACAGATAGTATAATAGGTACTCCTTCCAACGATATTTACCACGCTTTTAAATCTAAAATGAACGCATTGAATAGTAAAGAGGAAGCTATCTATTCTTCAATGCAGTCAGCAGCTCTGTCAGCAGAACAAAGAATAGCAAAAAATAATGAAATAAATGCTTTAGAGAAGAGTATGACCGAAACCATCACTCAATCAATTGATGAAAACATTTCAACTCCTGTGGGGATTCATCTGCTAAAAGCCTACAATTATTATTTAGAATTTGATAAACTGGAAACAATCCTGGCTAAAGTTCCTGCAAAATACAAAATGAATGAAGATATTCTTCGTCTGAAAGATTTGGTTAAAACGGCAAAAACGACTTCCGTTGGTCAGAAATTTATTGACTTCGCAATGCTTACTCCCGAAGGAAAATCTATTAAACTATCAGATTATGCTGGAAAAGGAAAATATGTACTGATTGATTTCTGGGCTAGCTGGTGTGGTCCTTGCCGTCAGGAAATGCCTAACCTTGTAAAAGCCTATAGCCTGTATAAAGATAAAGGATTTGAGATTGTTGGCGTTTCACTGGATAAAGACGGAAAATCATGGAAAAGCGGGATTACAAAATTAAATATCACCTGGACGCAGATGTCTGATCTAAAATACTGGAATTGTGAAGGTGCCAAACTTTATGCTATTCGTAGCATTCCTCACACTGTTTTAATTGATAAAAACGGAAAAATTATTGCACGAGGACTTCATGGCGAAGAGTTACAAGCAAAGCTGGCTGAATTATTAAAATAGTAACCACATTCATAGAATCGGGATACCACCATAAATATATAAACAGAGAGGGTGACTAAGAAATCTTAGTCACCCTCTCTGTTTATTTATATCAAGTTATCTCAAACAAAGATAGAATTACATACTAAGCCAGCGAACATAGCAGAAATCCTGGCGATGAGGAAGATCAACGTTCTTTGGGAACATACGCAAAGCAACCTTAAAAATTCCGGCATTAGACAGACTATACTTAGTTTTGAAAGTATAAATATCCTTTTCTTTCTTCACCAGTTCAAATTCTTCTGTAGAATAAATTCGCTGTTTACCATCTTTATCACTAACAATCGTTACAAGTTCAAGACCAATCGCATTATCTAATCCTTTCTCGTCAATCACAACTTCAACATCGTAATCCTTTCCACTATCGAGAATCAACTTACTAGTGTCTCCATTAACAGAGATTGATTTCATTTCAATCGCATCCCATTTCTCAACTACCGTTTCTTTCCATGCAGCCAGTTCTTTTGCCTTGGCACAATGATCAGCAGATAAAGCATGGTAACGTTTCGCTAATTTATTATAGAACTTGCTGTAATAATCATCCAGCTGTCTCTTCATTGTGTAATGAGGAGCAATCTGAGCAATAGAATTCTTCACAAATTTAACCCATTCTGTAGAATAACCCTCTTCATTCTTATCATAATACAAAGGAATGATTTCATTTTCGAGCATGGCGTAAATAGTTGCAGCATCTAATTGATCCTGATGTTCCTGGTTCTGGTAAGTAACCTTCTCGGTTATTGCCCATCCAGCATTTTCGCGATAGCCTTCAAGCCACCATCCGTCAAGAACAGAGAAATTAAGAACTCCATTCATTAATGCCTTTTCACCAGATGTTCCCGAAGCTTCCAACGGACGAGTCGGAGTATTCAGCCAGATATCAACACCTGAAACCAGACGACGGGCTAATGTCATATCATAATTTTCCAGGAAGATTATCTTACCTAAGAATTCCGGACGACGAGAAATTTCAATAATTCGTTTGATTAGACCTTGTCCGGCTCCATCATATGGATGGGCTTTTCCGGTAAAAATAAACTGAACGGGACAATTGGGGTTATTTACAACCTTAGAAAGGCGATCTAAGTCTGTAAACAACAGATGCGCACGCTTATAAGTAGCAAAACGACGGCCAAATCCAATCAATAAAGCATTTGGATTAATTTTGTTTAACAAGGAAACAATGCGTGAAGGATCTCCCTGATTATTCAACCATGTATCACGGAACTGTTTACGTATATGGTCAACTAACTTATTTTTTAAAGCCATACGTGTTTCCCAGATTTCCTTATCCGGCACATTATAAACAGCTTCCCAAATACTCTGATTTGAAAGATCATGCATAAAGTTTGCATCAAAATATTTGGCATATAATTTTTTCCATTCTGTTGCCGCCCAAGTGGAGAAGTGAACACCGTTTGTAACATATCCTACATGACTCTCTTCAGGGAAATATCCCTTCCAGATGGAAGAAAACATTTCCTGGGAAACTTTTCCATGCAACCAACTTACTCCGTTTACTTCCTGAGAAGTATTGCATGCAAATACAGACATACAGAAACGTTCACCGGCATCACCAGGATTGTTACGTCCCATATCCATCAAATCTGCCCATGAAACACCCATTTTCTTGGGATAACCTCCCATGTACTTACCAAACAAGCCTTCATCAAAATAATCGTGTCCGGCAGGAACTGGTGTATGTACAGTATAGAGTGAAGATGCACGAACCACTTCAATAGCCTCATTAAAAGTAAGTCCGGAAGCAACATAATCACAGATACGCTCTATGTTGATTAAAGCGGCATGTCCCTCATTGCAGTGGTAAATATCTTTTTTAATATCCAAAGCTTTCAAAGTCATCATACCACCAATACCTAACATTATTTCCTGTTTCAATCGGTTTTCCCAGTCGCCACCATAAAGCTGGTGAGTAATAGAACGATCAAACTCACTGTTCATCTCATTGTCAGTATCCATTAGGTAAAGTGAAACTCTTCCCACATTGACCCTCCAGATGTATGCATGAACAAAATTATCAAGATAAGGAACAGATACAATTAGCGGTTTGCCATCAGAATCAATGACGCGTTCCAACGGAAGGCTGCCAAAATTCTGAGCTTCATAATTTGCTATCTGCTGTCCATCCATGGAAAGTGTCTGAGTAAAATACCCATAACGATATAAAAACCCAACAGCACAAAGATCTACGTTGCTATCAGAAGCCTCTTTCAGGTAATCGCCAGCCAAAACGCCTAAACCTCCCGAATATATCTTAAGAACGCTTGACAAGCCATATTCCATACTGAAGTATGCCACGGAAGGACGGTTGATATCTGATTTAACATCCACATATTCTCTAAACCTGGCATATATATCATTCATTCTTTTAATGATAACTTTATCGTTTGACAAAGCTTCCATCTTTTCAAAGCTCATGCGCTCTAAAAGAGCAACAGGATTTAATCCAACTTCTTTCCAGAGCAAAGGATCCAAATCCCGGAACAGGATTACTGCTTCAGAATCCCATGACCACCAAATGTTATGAGCTATTTCTGATAATTTCTGTAATTCCTTTGGAATACTTGATTTCACTGTTATCTCATTCCAAACAGGAGTATTCACATTACTAACTTTAACCTTCATAATATTACAAATTACTTATCTGATGATTTCTTATTTTAAAATACGCGCTTTAGCATTGCGAAACGCAATGTCATACGCATTATAATAATTTTTAATAAAATGTTTCCATAATGCATGCTCTGCCGTTGTAGCAGCACGATTACGTATACGTTCTATTTCTTCTTCTGATTTAGCAGAAAAAGAAATAATTGATTCTTTAATAGCATCCGCCACTTCAAAATAGTTGTTATCTGAGCGGTGAATAACCTTTACCCCATCATTAATTCCATGCTGAGTTCTGATACTCTGAATCCAGAGACCAAAGCCAGTTAAATCAGTGGTAATTGTTGGAACATGAAAAGCAATACTTTCCAAAGGTGTATATCCCCAAGGTTCATAATATGAAGGGTAAACGCTTATGTCATATCCCAAAAGCAAATCATAATAGTTCAGATCAAATACACCATCATTCTCATCAAGATAGCAAGGAACAAAGATAATTTTCACCTTATCTTCCTTACTATTCTTCATACCCAAAGACTTTATCATATTGAGTACTTTATCATTAGACATATAATCTAACCAGTGAGTAATATATGGATATTCTAAAGGATCTGTACAACCGCCATTATTTAATCTATCAACTAAATCCTTACGAGGTATAGGTATCCCTGCAGGAACATTAATAAAGGCAACAACATTTTTTTTAAAATTCGCATCATAATTCAAACGGTTTAATGATTCTATAAAAACATCAATACCCTTATTTTTAAATTCATATCTGCCACTAGTACATATAAGCAATGTGTCATCACCTAAATCAGTTCCAAACAATTTATTCGCAACATTAAGCATCTTAGAACGTGCTTTTTGTCGTTTCGTTAAATATTTCTTTCCCTTAGGAACAAAATCATCTTCAAATCCATTTTTTAAAATAACATCAGCTTCTTTTTCCAGCAGTTCTTTACATTCTCTATTCGTTATATCACTTACAGTAGTAAAGCAGTCTACATGATGAGCTGTCTGTTTCTCTATAGAATGTTTCGATTCCATGTTAAGTTCCCGAGCCATCTGATCGCCATTATAAGCAGATAAATAATCATATAAAGGTTTCAGATTTCCTGCAATGGAACGTCCTATAGAAGTTGCATGAGTGGTGAATATAGTAGCAATCTCAGGAACTGCAGACTGAAGATATAAAGCACCAAGTCCGGTCATCCATTCGTGTGCCTGATAAATAACCCTGTCCTTTTTATTCAGATTGTAGTTATAAAAACTCTCTGCTACTTTTCCTGATGCATATGCAAACATGGACGCTTCGTCATAATCTCCGTAAGCATGTAATGAATCAACCTGAAATTTATTCCAGGCCTCTGCATATATTTCATTTTTCATTGAGAAAAATGAAGCAAAATCAACTAAAATGACAATTGGTTCACCAATAATATTCCATCTTCCAATACGAATTACAAGCTTGTCATTAGCTTGAGCATGCAATTTCCATGGTTTATAAAGATAATCCAATTCAATAAATAATGGGTTATCTTTACCAATCCAAAGATCAGGACCTATAAAGATTACCCTGTCTTTATGACTATCTTGAAGAGTCTTAGCTCTCGTAGATAATACAGTATATATACCTCCTACTTTATTGCAGACTTCCCAGCTAGTTTCAAAAATATAATCAGGGCTTAAAAGCGAACTTACCATAAATAAAAATTAAACGTTCTTTGAACGTGAGCAAAAATACGAATTAATTATTGAATATTTTAGCAATAAGCATTAATTATATAAGAAAGAAATAGCAAACGTTTGTTTTAAATAGATTAAATAAGTAAATTATCATAATTATCTAATTAACAGCTCATTTTAATACCAGATAGGAATGAAGAGAATAAACGTTATTACTTCCAGGAATATCGACAGAGCCTGTATGCTGTATTCTGAGTAAGTACAGATAATTACCGAACAAAGAAAGTCCCGTAAGATGTTTCCATCTCCGGGACTCTTCTAAAACGGCAGCTACCTACTCTCCCACTGTTACGCAGTACCATCGGCGTGATCAGGCTTAACTTCTCTGTTCGGAATGGGAAGAGGTGGAACCCTGATGCTATAGCTACCTTAATATTTTTATTTCTCTTTTTCCTGATTTTATTTATTCGACTTTTATCTGTTCGATTTTTATATCAGAGGATATTAAGATAAACACAATGCAAAAGCAATAAAGAAAAACTCTCTTTGATTTTTGGAGCTAAATTATCTAGCCAACCATATATGGCAGGAAGAAAGTGTACGGGCAATTAGTACTGCTCGGCTTTGACATTACTGTCTTTACACCTGCAGCCTATCAACGTTGTCGTCTTCAACGACCCTAAGAAATCTAATCTTGTGGCTGGCTTCGTACTTAGATGCTTTCAGCACTTATCCAATCCCGACTTAGATACCCGGCAATGCACCTGGCGGCACAACCGGTAAACCAGCGGTCAGTCCAACACGGTCCTCTCGTACTAGTGTCAGAGCCACGCAAATTTCATACGCCCACGATAGATAGAGACCGAACTGTCTCACGACGTTCTGAACCCAGCTCGCGTGCCACTTTAATGGGCGAACAGCCCAACCCTTGGGACCTTCTCCAGCCCCAGGATGTGACGAGCCGACATCGAGGTGCCAAACCGCTCCGTCGATATGAGCTCTTGGGAGCGATCAGCCTGTTATCCCCGGAGTACCTTTTATCCTTTGAGCGATGTCCCTTCCATACGGAAACACCGGATCACTATGCTCTAGTTTCCTACCTGATCGACTTGTCGGTCTCCCAGTCAAGCACCCTTATGCCATTACACTCTGCGGACGGTTACCAATCGTCCTGAGGGTACCTTTAGAAGCCTCCGTTACACTTTTGGAGGCGACCACCCCAGTCAAACTACCCACCAAACAGTGTCCTCGTTAATACGAGTTAGAACTCAAATAATCAAAGGGCCGTATTTCAACAGCGGCTCCACAAACACTGGCGTGCCTGCTTCAAAGCCTCCGGCCTATCCTACACATCAATTACCCAAATTCAATGTTAAGCTATAGTAAAGGTTCACGGGGTCTTTTCGTCCCATCGCGGGTAATCGGCATCTTCACCGATACTACAATTTCACTGAGCTCACGGTTGAGACAGTGTCCAGATCATTACACCATTCGTGCAGGTCGGAACTTACCCGACAAGGAATTTCGCTACCTTAGGACCGTTATAGTTACGGCCGCCGTTTACTGGGGCTTCAATTCAATGCTTCTCTTGCGATGACATCTCCTCTTAACCTTCCAGCACCGGGCAGGTGTCAGGCTATATACTTGATCTTTCAATTTTGCATAGCCCTGTGTTTTTGTTAAACAGTTGCCTGGACCTATTCTCTGCGCCCTCATCGCTGAGGGACCCTTTTTCCCGAAGTTACAGGGTCAATTTGCCTAGTTCCTTAACCGTGATTCACTCAAGCGCCTTAGTATATTCTACCCGACCACGTGTGTCCGTTTACGGTACGGGTACCTTAAAGATTAAGTTTAGCGGATTTTCTTGGAAGTCTGCTTACGTGTACTATCCAATCACCACAAGGGCTCTCGGTACTATCAGGTTCGACTAAATCTCCGGATTTGCCTGGAGTTTTAATATCTACACCCTTCAACCAGCTATTCCGTCAGCTGGCGACACTTTCACTACTCCGTCTCCACGTCACTCTTTAAGGTAGTAAGGGAATATTAACCCTTTCTGCCATCGGCCTCGCCGTTCGGCTGAGCCTTAGGACCCGACTAACCCTGATCCGATTAGCGTTGATCAGGAAACCTTAGTCTTTCGGCGAGGGGGTTTCTCACCCCCTTTATCGTTACTTATACCTACATTTGCTTTTCCACACGCTCCAGCAAAGCTCACGCTTCACATTCAACGCTGAGTGGAATGCTCCCCTACCAACCATTACTGGTTCCATAGCTTCGGTAAATTGCTTATGCCCGATTATTATCCACGCCAAACTCCTCGACTAGTGAGCTGTTACGCACTCTTTAAATGAATGGCTGCTTCCAAGCCAACATCCTAGCTGTCTTAGCAATCTGACTTCGTTAGTTCAACTTAGCAATTATTTCGGGACCTTAGCTGATGGTCTGGATTCTTCTCCTCTCGGGCACGGACCTTAGCACCCATGCCCTCACTCCTGATATTGAACTAATGCGCATTCGGAGTTTATCAAGACTTGATAGGCGGTGAAGCCCTCGCATCTTATCAGTCGCTCTACCTCACATTAGTAATTATCAAGGCTGCACCTAAATGCATTTCGGGGAGTACGAGCTATCTCCAAGTTTGATTAGCCTTTCACCCCCACCCACAGTTCATCCGGAAGCTTTTCAACGCTTATCGGTTCGGTCCTCCAGTTAGTGTTACCTAACCTTCAACCTGACCATGGGTAGATCACTTGGTTTCGCGTCTACTACCACTGACTAAATCGCCCTATTCAGACTCGCTTTCGCTTCGGCTGCAAAACTTAATTTCTTAACCTTGCCAGTGACAGTAACTCGTAGGTTCATTATGCAAAAGGCACGCCGTCACAGCACGAAGCTGCTCCGACCGCTTGTAAGCGCATGGTTTCAGGGACTATTTCACTCTTCTATTCGAAGTTCTTTTCACCTTTCCTTCACAGTACTGGTTCACTATCGGTCTCTCGGGAGTATTTAGCCTTACCGGATGGTCCCGGCAGTTTCACGCAGAATTCCTCGTGCTCCGCGCTACTCAGGATACCACTACAGTATATATTGGATTCATGTACGCAACTATCATGCTCTATGGTGACACTTTCCAGAGTCTTCCATTCTCCAATATAAGTCCGATATCGTGGTCCTACAACCCCATATATGCCGTAACATACATGGTTTGGGCTAATCCGTGTTCGCTCGCCACTACTTACGGAATCATTTTTTATTTTCTTCTCCTACAGGTACTAAGATGTTTCAGTTCCCTGCGTTCGCCTCCATCATAAGATGGATAATATCCCTTCAGGATATTGGGTTGTCCCATTCGGAAATCTTCGGATTAAAGGCTATTTGCACCTACCCGAAGCTTATCGCAGCTTATCACGTCCTTCATCGCCTCCGAGAGCCAAGGCATCCGCCATGCGCCCTTGCTTACTTTCTTCCATACTATACAATCTTATTCGTTTACACGTTTTCAATTGCAATATGGTTCGATATATATTTTAAAGCTCTTTTCATCACTGAAAATTACTTCTTTATTTGCTTTTGTACATTATGTCAAAGATCGTTTTCAAGCCTTAGCTTGATCGTGGAGAATAACGGATTCGAACCGTTGACCCCCTGCGTGCAAGGCAGGTGCTCTAGCCAGCTGAGCTAATCCCCCGTGAAATTATTATGAAGCGTTTTTCTTTGGAATTGGTTAATCCATTAAGCTCCTTTTTTTCGCGTAGTCCCAGGCAGAGTTGAACTGCCGACCTCTACATTATCAGTGTAGCGCTCTAACCAACTGAGCTATAGGACTGTCGTTCAAAACCTCTTACCTTTCGGCTCGGCTTCTTTCTAATCTCTTTTTTTTTATATTTTGAATAAACAATAAACAGTAGCACAAAGTAAAATCCGAACCTAAGAACGAAATCACTCCAGAAAGGAGGTGTTCCAGCCGCACCTTCCGGTACGGCTACCTTGTTACGACTTAGCCCCAGTTACCAGTTTTACCCTAGGACGCTCCTTACGGTTACGTACTTCAGGTACCCCCAGCTTCCATGGCTTGACGGGCGGTGTGTACAAGGCCCGGGAACGTATTCACCGCGCCGTGGCTGATGCGCGATTACTAGCGAATCCAGCTTCATGGAGTCGAGTTGCAGACTCCAATCCGAACTGTGAGAGGCTTTTGGGATTAGCATCCTGTTGCCAGGTAGCGACCTTCTGTACCCCCCATTGTAACACGTGTGTAGCCCCGGACGTAAGGGCCGTGCTGATTTGACGTCATCCCCACCTTCCTCACATCTTACGACGGCAGTCTTGATAGAGTCCTCAGCTTAACCTGTTAGTAACTATCAATAAGGGTTGCGCTCGTTATGGCACTTAAGCCGACACCTCACGGCACGAGCTGACGACAACCATGCAGCACCTTCACAAATGCCATTGCTGGCTATAATATTTCTACTATATTCATTTGCAATTTAAGCCCGGGTAAGGTTCCTCGCGTATCATCGAATTAAACCACATGTTCCTCCGCTTGTGCGGGCCCCCGTCAATTCCTTTGAGTTTCACCGTTGCCGGCGTACTCCCCAGGTGGAATACTTAATGCTTTCGCTTGGCCGCTTACTGTATATCGCAAACAGCGAGTATTCATCGTTTACTGTGTGGACTACCAGGGTATCTAATCCTGTTTGATACCCACACTTTCGTGCCTCAGCGTCAGTTGTACCCCGGTAAGCTGCCTTCGCAATTGGAGTTCTTCGTGATATCTAAGCATTTCACCGCTACACCACGAATTCCGCCTACCTTATGTACACTCAAGAATAACAGTTTCAACTGCAATTTTACGGTTGAGCCGCAAACTTTCACAACTGACTTATTATTCCGCCTACGCACCCTTTAAACCCAATAAATCCGGATAACGCTCGGATCCTCCGTATTACCGCGGCTGCTGGCACGGAGTTAGCCGATCCTTATTCATAGTATACATACAAAAAACCACACGTGGCTCACTTTATTCTACTATAAAAGAAGTTTACAATCCATAGGACCTTCATCCTTCACGCTACTTGGCTGGTTCAGGCTCTCGCCCATTGACCAATATTCCTCACTGCTGCCTCCCGTAGGAGTTTGGTCCGTGTCTCAGTACCAATGTGGGGGACCTTCCTCTCAGAACCCCTATCCATCGAAGACTTGGTGAGCCGTTACCTCACCAACTATCTAATGGAACGCATCCCCATCCATAACCGATTAATCTTTAACTTATTTAAGATGCCTTATATAAGTACTATCGGGTATTAATCTTTCTTTCGAAAGGCTATCCCCGAGTTATGGGAAGGTTGGATACGTGTTACTCACCCGTGCGCCGGTCGTCAGCGGTATTGCTACCCTGCTACCCCTCGACTTGCATGTGTTAAGCCTGTAGCTAGCGTTCATCCTGAGCCAGGATCAAACTCTTCATTGTAAAAGTTTCATTTTAATTCTGTTCAGGATTCCGTTCTTATTTTTCTTGTTTCTTCAACTACTTAATCACTTAAGTCGTTGTTGACGGTTCGAAATTTATTACTCTGTAAGTATGCCAAAGCACACCAACAAGAGCTCTTGTACTACTTGTATTGTTTATATCTAAATCTTATTCAAAGAACGATTTTTAGCTCTCATAATGGGCTTCTCTCGAAGCGAAAGCGGATGCAAAGATAAGAACTTTAAGTTATATACTCCAAATGTTTTCGAAGTTTTTTTTAAAACTTTATTCCTGCGAACCTCTTTGTCATTATGTCAATGCTAAGCCTTGTTTCTCTTACAAAGCGAGTGCAAAAGTAGTCCTTTATACCTTATAATCCAAACTTATCGGACACTTTTAATGAATAAAAATAAAATAAAAGTGTAAGTTGCTGATTAACAAACATATTTAAAACATCTTTGCTAAATAAAAAATCACAGGACTAAAATTATCCTCATTTTAAATAAGCGCGTGCGTACAAAAACAAAAGTCTGCATACTACAAGCCACATCCTGAGTAACCTCTTTGATTTGACATCAATTCAATTACTCTTCGGCTTTCTTATCTCGTCAAAAACAGAAAATTGCAGATCTATCAGGGAATGTAAATACAATAAAAAGATGAAATGGGCATAAACTATAAAGATACAGCTAATAATCATCCATAGTTTTTTTGATTATAAGCGAAAAAAACCAAATTCATCTACCCTATCTTCCACTAAAACTCACAAAAAGCCCTTGCAAAAAGGCTTTCAGTTAGTAGCAGATAAAAAAGTTTAACCGTTTATCTGCTACAAAACAGCTTTATCTGCAACTAAATTGAAAGCTCTACAGCATTATAGTAGGTGTTTCCGCTAATACTTGAGTGAGGAATGTTCTGTTTTTAAGAGTAAGATCAAGGTTAATATAGTCTGTGGTGGTGGGCTTGTTTACCACTTTTCTTTGATAAGTTAACCAAATTTGCAAAGAAATATAAGTGAGCCCTCAGTTGAGGGCTTATGGGTTCTCGAATGAAAACCGATGGGCTCTCAGTTGAGAACCCATGAGTTCCCATCTGAAGGCTTACTTAGCTAGAATGGAAGAAGCAGGTAACTCATTAAATAAAATGCTATATCCGAGGAAGCAAAACAAGCTGTTGTTTACAACATTATTGTGTAATTGAAATAGCCGGTTAGTGGCAGATAACTGATTTTAGTAGCAGATGAATTGTACATAAAGTTTATCTTCCACTAACTTATAGTATTAGTTATCAGATTATTAATACGATTTAGTAGCAGATAAGCAGATAAACTGCACAAAAAAAGGTTCTTCGTCACTTTTGGTGCAAGCAAACGGTCTCAAATGCTTATTCAATAAAGACTCTACATGCTTTTTAATAAGCCATTTTTTGAATCTGATGAAAAGTCTGCAAAACAATCATAAATAAGTAGCTTAATGCAATAGCTTGCACCTAAAGTGACGAAGAACCAAAAAAAAAGCTGCGTTAGCAGAATTAATTCTTTGCTAACGCAGCTATTATATTAGGCTTTTAACTTTTTATGAATATAAAGCTATAATGCTTACTTATATTCTTCCCAGCTCTTTATCAAAAGATCATCCACAGTCAGCGTGCAGAATGCAGTGATGAATGCGCTAGCCAAGCGAGGATTGGTTATTAACGGGATATTTAAGTCAATAGCTGCACGACGAATCTTATATCCGTTGTCCAACTCTCCTTCGGTAAGGTTCTTTGGAATATTTACTACCATATCAATTTCCTTGTTACGAAGCAAATCTAAAGCCTGAGGTGTGCCCTCTTCACTAGGCCAATATACTAATGTGCTTGGAATTCCATTTTCTACTAAAACCTTATGTGTTCCACCAGTAGCAAATATGTTGTATTCTTTTTCGATAAGAAGACGCGCTGCTGCCAGCATATCAGTTTTCTCTTTAGCTGTTCCGGTTGATAAAAGTATATTCTTCTTAGGGATTTTATAGCCTACAGAAAGCATAGCCTTTAAGATTGCACAAGAACTATCATCACCAATACAACCTACCTCACCCGTACTAGCCATATCAACACCTAACACAGGATCCGCTTTTTGTAAGCGTGAGAAAGAGAACTGAGATGCTTTAATACCTACGTAATCCAATTCGAACAAGCTCTTCTCTGGCTTTTCTACAGGTAATCCCAACATGATCTTTGTAGCCAGTTCAATAAAGTTTATCTTTAAGACTTTGCTCACAAATGGGAAGCTACGAGAAGCACGAAGGTTACATTCAATTACCTTAATATCATTTTCTCTTGCAAGATACTGTATATTAAATGGACCGGAAATATTTAATTCTTTTGCAATTTGCTTAGAGATACGTTTGATGCGGCGTACTGTTTCAACATACAGTTTCTGTGGAGGGAACTGAATAGTTGCATCACCTGAATGCACACCGGCAAACTCAATGTGTTCACTAATTGCATAGGCAATAATTTCACCTTTATCTGCCACAGCATCCATTTCCACTTCCTTGGCAAATTCAATAAACTGACTAACTACTACCGGATGTTTCTTTGAAACATTTGCTGCTAACTGTAAGAAACGTTCCAGTTCTTCCTGATTAGAGCAAACATTCATTGCTGCACCACTAAGTACATACGAAGGTCTGACCAAAACCGGGAATCCTACTTCAGCAACGAAGTCATTAATATCTTCCATGCTGGTTAATTCTCTCCAGCGAGGTTGATCTACACCAATACGGTCGAGCATTGCAGAGAACTTATTTCTGTCTTCGGCATTATCAATACTTTTTGCTGAAGTTCCGAGAATATTAATATTCTGTTCGTCCAGTCTCATTGCAAGGTTATTAGGAATCTGGCCTCCTGTAGATACAATTACACCATGAGGATTTTCCAGTTCCAGGATATCCATTACACGTTCAAATGTAAGCTCGTCAAAATAAAGACGATCACACATATCATAGTCTGTGGAGACTGTTTCCGGATTGTAATTGATCATCACACTACGCCAGCCTTCCTTGCGGATTGTATTCAGCGCATTTACACCACACCAGTCGAACTCTACAGAACTACCAATACGATAAGCACCAGAACCCAGAACCACAATTGAGCGATGGTCACCTAGATAAGTAACATCATTAGCAATTCCGCTATAAGTAAGGTACAGATAATTAGTCTGAGCAGGATATTCTGCAGCCAGAGTATCAATCTGCTTCACTACCGGAACAATGTTCAAAGATTTACGGTAATCGCGAACCTTATTCATTGCCTGTTCCATATCGCCTCCATCATTCCAGATAGCGCGGGCAATCTGAAAATCTGAGAAGCCTTGTACTTTTGCCTTTTTAAGTAACTCAGCAGATACTGATTGTAGTGAATTTTTTGATTCTAGTTCATTAGCTGTACGAACAATATTCATCAACTTCTGAAGGAACCATTTATCAATCTTAGTCAGGTCGTGTATCTGATCAATGGTATATCCTGCTTTGAAAGCTTCGCTGATAACGAAAATACGCTTATCAGTTGGTTCATGCAGAGATTTATCTATATCTTCAATAACCAGTTCTTTGTTTTCCACGAAACCGTGCATTCCCTGACCTATCATACGAAGTCCTTTTTGAATGGCTTCTTCGAAGGTACGACCGATAGCCATAACCTCTCCTACTGACTTCATACTACTGCCCAGCTCACGATCTACTCCGTGGAACTTACCTAAGTCCCAGCGAGGAATCTTACAAACCACATAGTCAAGTGCTGGTTCAAAGAAGGCTGATGTTGTTTTTGTTACAGAGTTCTTTAAGTCGAACAAACCATATCCCAATCCCAACTTAGCAGCTACGAAAGCTAACGGATAACCAGTTGCTTTAGAAGCCAATGCTGAAGAACGGCTCAAACGGGCATTTACTTCAATAACACGGTAATCTTCACTTTCAGGATCAAAAGCATACTGAACGTTACATTCTCCGACAATACCAATATGGCGAATAATACGGATAGCAAGTTCACGCAGTTTGTGATATTCACTGTTAGTAAGTGTCTGTGAAGGAGCAATTACAATACTTTCGCCCGTATGGATTCCCAGCGGGTCAAAATTCTCCATATTACAAACAGTAATACAATTATCAAAGCGGTCACGTACCACTTCATATTCTATTTCTTTCCATCCTTTCAATGATTTCTCAACCAAAACCTGAGGAGAGAAAGAGAAAGCTTTTTCTGCTAATTTATTTAGTTCTTGCTCATTGTCACAGAAACCAGATCCTAGTCCACCAAGGGCGTATGCTGCACGGATAATAACTGGATATCCAAGTTCTTTAGCAGCACGTCTTGCATTGACAATATCCTCAACAGCTTCGCTCTTGATAGTCTTAACATTGATCTCATCGAGTTTCTTTACGAACAACTCACGATCTTCAGTGTCAATGATAGCTTGTACCGGAGTTCCTAAAACCTCTACATTATATTTTTCAAGAAGACCTGCTCTATATAATTCAACACCACAGTTCAGTGCAGTTTGTCCACCAAAAGCTAATAAAACACCTTCAGGTTTTTCTTTTTGAATTACTTTTTCTACAAAAAAGGGAGTGACCGGCAAAAAATAAATAGTATCGGCAACCCCCTCTGAAGTTTGAACAGTAGCAATATTCGGATTAATCAACACCGTTTGTATTCCTTCTTCACGTAAAGCTTTCAACGCCTGCGAACCGGAATAATCGAACTCTCCAGCCTCTCCAATCTTCAGAGCACCGGAACCAAGTATTAATACTTTCTTTATTTTATCTTTCATTGATTCTTCGTTTTAATATTACAGCATCTCTACAAATTTGTCGAACAAGAATTCTGTGTCCGTTGGACCACTTGCTGCTTCAGGGTGGAATTGTACTGAAAAGAATGGCTTTGTTTTATGTTTTATACCTTCATTCGTATTATCATTCATATTGATAAAGAATGGTTCCCAATCACTGCCTAAAGTAGAATTATCTACTGCAAAACCATGATTCTGGCTTGTAATAAAACACTTATCAGTTCCTACCATGCGTACTGGTTGATTATGGCTACGATGTCCGTACTTCAATTTATAAATGTTAGCACCACCAGCTTTTGAAAGCAACTGATTACCCATACATATTCCAAAAATTGGTTTATCACCAGTCAATGCTTTGCGGATGTTCTGAACTGTCACATCACACATATTAGGGTCACCAGGTCCGTTTGAAATAAAGAGTCCATCATATTCAATTGCACTGAAATCATAATCCCAAGGCACTCGAATCACGGTTACATCTCTCTTTAGTAAACAACGAATAATGTTATGCTTTACTCCGCAATCTACTAAAACGACTTTCTTCTTTCCTGTTCCGTAAGTAATAACTTCTTTGCAACTTACACGTTCTACCTGATTAATCAGATTTGGATCAACAAAAGGAATATCGTTTTCTGGTTTCAATTCCCCGTTCTCTTCTGGGAACACAATTTTTCCTTTCATAGAACCTTTTTCGCGAAGTAGCTTTGTAAGTTCACGAGTATCAACACCGTAGATTCCTACAACTTTTTCGCTCTTTAACCAGTTTTCAAGGCTTTCAACTGCATTCCAGTGACTATATTCCCATGAATAATCACATACAATCATACCTTCAGCGTGGATTTTCTCTGATTCCATAAAAGTGGAAAGTCCGTCTTTTTCACTTCTTGGAGGAACACCATAGTTACCTACTAAAGGAAAAGTTAGCGTCATTATCTGACCGGAATAAGATGGATCGGTCAAACTCTCGGGATATCCCATCATGGCAGTATTAAACACTACCTCTCCCGCAATAGCTTTCTCGTAACCGAAGGATTTTCCTTTGAAAACACTTCCATCATCGAGAATCAATAAAACATTCTTTTCTTTTTGCATTCTTCTGTTATATCTCTTGTTCTTAAATATAATGTTCTTCTACAATTAAACAAAACATTTTTTTGCTTCGTTTCTATCTTAAATCTGCTCAACTTATTAATCAAAGTAGTGCAGGTATATTTGTACAAATTGCATTGTTCAACATAGAGCAATGCAATTTACGTAAAGTTTAATCTTTATAAACTTTTTCCATATATGTAATGAAAGCTTCATTTACCAGCTTATTACCACCAGGCGTCGGATAGTCACCCGTAAAATACCAGTCACCCGGATTCTTCGGACAAGCAGTATGGAGTCCCTCCAAATGCTGATAAACAATCTCGACCTTAGCTTTCGTGCCAGCCGGCGTAAGAAGCTCAACCATTTTTGCAGCAATCTCTTCGTCAGTAAAAGGAGCATAGAGTTCCTTTACATAATTAACGATTTGCTCCTTAGGAAGGTTTTGCTGATCTTTCGATTTTTTATATGCTTGCGTTATGATATCACATATATTGCGTTCTTTCAATAAAGCAATTGTAGCACGGAATGCAATAAACTCATTCATACGAGCCATATCTATTCCATAATAATCAGGATAGCGAACCTGAGGAGAAGATGAGACTATTACAATCTTCTTTGGGTTCAAACGATCAAGAATACCAATAATACTTTGCTGTAATGTTGTTCCTCTAACAATACTATCGTCAATAACCACAAGATTATCTACATAAGGAACAAGACTACCATAAGTGATGTCATACACATGAGCTGCTAAATCGTTCCTTGTGTTACCTTCAGCAATAAATGTGCGTAACTTAATATCTTTTATAGCCACTTTTTCTGAACGAATACGCATAGAAAGGATCTTTTCCAGTTCTTCATCTTTTAATGGATGATCGGCCGATACTATCTTTTTCATCTTTAAACGATTCAGATAGTTGTCAAAACCTTCAAGCATTCCATAAAAAGCGACCTCGGCTGTATTCGGAATAAATGAGAACACAGTGTTCTTTAAGTCATTATCAATGGCTTTAAGAATTGGCTGTACCAGATTTATCCCAAGAGCTTTACGCTCATTATAAATATCTTTATCACTTCCTCGTGAGAAATAAATTCTCTCAAAAGAACAAGCACTAAGCTTCTTTGGTTCGTTGATCTGAGCAAAACGGATATTTCCATTCTTATCAACTAAAATGGCCTCACCCGGATTAAGTTCTTTCACGTCTTCTCCAGCTACATTCATAGCTGTTTGAATAACCGGTCTTTCAGAAGCAAGGACTACAATTTCATCATCATAATAATAAAAAGCAGGACGGATTCCCCATGGATCTCTGAAAGAAAAAGATTCTCCACTTCCAGTTACTCCACAAATCACATATCCCCCATCCCAGGCATCACTGGATGATTTCAACACATTTACCAGGTCAACATGGTCTTCAATGGCGTGCGTGATATCCATCCCTTTTAATCCATTAGCTTCTGCATCCTGAAAAAGACGCTCAACTTCGCGATCAAGACGATGCCCTACTTGTTCGAGCATAATATACGTATCGGAATATTTCCGGGGATGTTGTCCGGTTTCAGTTATACGCTGAAATATTTCATCAACATTCGTCATGTTGAAGTTACCGCAAAGAGCCAGATTCTTAGCCCTCCAGTTATTCCGGCGAAGGAACGGATGAACATAAGAAATACCACTTTTCCCAGTGGTACTGTAGCGAAGGTGACCCATATAGAGTTCTCCTGCAAAAGGAAGACAACGTTTGGCGTAATCGGCATCATGAAGTTTCTCCGGAGTTAAATCCTTGAAATTAGATTGCACTGCACCAAATATTTCAGTTATAGCCCCGGTTCCTAATGCTCTTTCACGAAACATATACTCTTCACCGGGATTTGCTTCCAGTTTTACACAAGCTAATCCTGCCCCTTCCTGCCCACGGTTATGCTGTTTCTCCATCAAAAGATAGAGTTTATTCAGTCCATACATCCATGTTCCATACTTCTGCTCATAATACTCTAAGGGCTTCAGTAAGCGGATCATTGCTACGCCACATTCATGTTTTAATGGTTCCATTTATATAATATCTATTCTACTGTTACAGATTTTGCAAGGTTACGAGGTTGATCAACATCCATGCCTTTACATACAGCAACATGATAAGCCAACAACTGGAGCGGCACTGTTGCTATTAGTGGATCAAGACATTCAATTGTTTCCGGTAATTCTATACAATAATCAGCAATATTCTTAATTATCTCATCACCTTCAGTAACAATTGCAATTACTTTTCCTTTTCTTGCTTTTATTTCCTGAATATTACTAATCAGCTTCTCATACATACCATTTTTTGTAGCGACAACTACAACAGGCATTTCTGCATCAATTAACGCAATAGGTCCATGCTTCATTTCTGCTGCCGGATACCCTTCTGCATGTATGTATGATATTTCTTTTAACTTTAATGCGCCTTCCAAAGCTACAGGATAACTATATCCACGACCTAAATATATAAAATTATGGGCGTAAGTGAAAATCTTAGATAACTGAGCTATTTTATCATTACTTTCTAAAATTTTCTTCATCTTATCCGGAATCTGGTTCAGTTCACGAACCACATTCAGAAACTCTTCTTCACTAATTGAGTGCTTTTCCTTGGCCAATGTTAAAGCTAACATAGTCAACACAGTAACCTGTCCAGTGAAAGCTTTAGTTGAAGCTACACCAATTTCCGGTCCTACGTGAATATACGAACCTGTATGTGTTGCTCTAGGAATTGAAGAACCAATTGCATTACAAATACCATAGATACATGCTCCTTTACTTTTGGCAAGTTCTACAGCAGCCAATGTATCTGCAGTCTCTCCTGATTGCGAAATAGCTATTACTACATCATTCGGAGAAATTACAGGATCACGATAACGGAATTCAGATGCATATTCCACCTCTACCGGAATGCGACAAAAGCTTTCAATTAAATGCTTTCCAATCAAAGCAGCATGCCAGGAAGTTCCACAAGCTACAATTATAAATCTATTTGCCTTAAGCAACCTTTCTTTATAGTCAATAACAGCAGAAAGCACAACATTTGTTCCTTCTACATTTATACGGCCACGCATACAATCGTGAATACAATCCGGTTGCTCAAAAATCTCCTTCAACATAAAATGAGGATATCCTCCTTTTTCAAGCTGACCAAGATTCAGTACTACTGTTGATACTTCAGGATTCATAACCACATTGTTGAGGTTAACAACCTTAAGATCCTCGCCACGTCTAATTACCGCAATCTCTTCATCTTCAAGATATACCACCTTATCTGTATATTCAACAATCGGGGTAGCATCAGATGCCAGGAAAAATTCATTTTCTCCGATACCTACAACCAGAGGACTACTTTTACGAGCTGCAATGATTTCATCCGGATGATTCTTTTCTAATACAGCAATTGCGTAAGCCCCAATTACTTCATGCAAAGCTAATTGAACTGCAGTAAGCAAATCAAGGTGATTAGTTACCTTAATATATTCTATCAGTTGAACTAAAACTTCTGTATCTGTACTACTTTTGAAAATATATCCTTTTGCCTGAAGTTTTTCCTTTAGAACAGCATAATTTTCAATGATACCATTATGTATTAGGGCTAGATTTTCTGAAGAAGAATAATGAGGATGGGCATTTGCCTGGCAAGGTTCGCCATGAGTAGCCCAGCGAGTATGAGCAATTCCTATGTTACCGGAAATATCTTTCTGCGCGACAAATTCTTCTAATTCAGAAACTTTGCCTTTCGCTTTATAAACGTTTAATTGTTGGTCATTACTAATCAGTGCAACCCCAGCGCTATCATAACCTCTGTATTCTAGCCGTTTTAATCCTTTGATAAGAATGGGGTAAGCGTCTCTTTTACCAATATAGCCTACTATTCCGCACATTTTATGTATGTATTTAAATTTCACGGCAAAGATAGATATTTTTATTATAATTTGAGCACATTAATAGCAATTAATGGGCACAATAGTCCAAAAAACTTTCATATTAATCATGCAACCGTTCCTTGAATTATTTATACTACAATTATTCAGTGATTACATATTATAAATTATTCAGCCATATAATATTTAAATTGAAAGCAATTACGCTTTTTTTGGTTTCAATTTATAAATTAAGATAGATAATAATTTATTTTATGATATACATAAAAGCAAATATAAGTATCAAAATGAAATTAAATTTCTATTTTTGCAATCCAATTTGATAGAGACAGTAGGTATTAAGATACAATAAAGTCAAAGAGAATGATGAAACAAGAACTTTTTAACAACCAAAAGACAGAAAATCCTTTCCAGCAATGCCCAGATCAGCTAGGTTTATATGATGTAGCAAATGAGCATGACGCATGTGGAGTTGGAATGTTAGTCAACATTAAAGGAGGGAAATCTCACGAAATCGTAGAATCCGCTCTGAAAGTATTAGAAAACATGCAGCACCGCGGCGCAGAAGGCGCAGACAGTAAAACAGGTGATGGAGCTGGAATTATGCTGCAAATTCCTCACGAGTTCATATTGCTACAAGGTATACCTGTACCTGAAAAAGGGAAATACGGAACAGGACTTTTATTTCTTCCAAAAGATACTAAGGATCAGGATTCTATTTTAAAGATTATTATAGAAGAAGTTGAGAAAGAAGGACTTACATTGATGCATCTTCGCAATGTTCCTACCAATCATGACATTTTAGGCAAAGATGCTCTCGCTACTGAACCTGATGTAAAACAAATTTTTGTTACCGGATTCGCAGACTCTGTAAATGCAGAACAGAAACTGTATATAATAAGGAAGAGAATAGAAAACAAAGTAAACTCTTCTTCTATAGAATCTAAAAAAGATTTCTATATTGTTTCTTTATCAAGTAAAAGCATTATCTACAAGGGAATGTTGTCATCATCACAATTGAGACACTATTTCCCGGACTTAACAAATAACTATTTCACGAGTGGTATAGCATTAGTACACTCTCGCTTTAGTACAAACACCTTCCCTACCTGGTCATTAGCTCAACCATTCCGCTTATTAGCACACAATGGTGAGATTAACACTATTCGTGGTAACCGTGGATGGATGGAAGCAAGAGAAGGCGTACTTAGTTCTCCTGCTCTCGGTGATTTGAAAGACATTCGTCCTATTGTCCAGAAAGGTATGAGTGATAGTGCATCTTTGGATAATGTACTCGAGTTTTTAGTAATGTCAGGACTAAGCTTGCCTCACGCAATGGCTATGTTAGTACCTGAAAGCTTCAATGAAAAGAACCCTATTTCAGAAGATCTGAAAGCGTTCTATGAATACCATTCTATTTTAATGGAGCCATGGGATGGTCCTGCAGCTTTATTGTTCTCTGATGGAAGATATGCCGGAGGTATGCTAGACAGAAACGGTCTGCGACCAGCTCGTTATCTGATCACAAAGAACGACATGATGGTAGTTGCTTCCGAAGTTGGTGTAATGGAATTCAATCCAAATGAAATAAAGGAAAAAGGACGTTTACAACCAGGAAAGATTTTATTGGTCGATACAGAAAAAGGTGAAATATATTACGATGGTGAGTTAAAAAAACAACTTGCAGAAGCAAAGCCTTATCGTACATGGCTTGCAAACAATCGTATTGAGCTGAATGAATTAAAGACCGGACGAAAGGTTTCTCATAAGGTTGATAATTATGAGCGCATGCTCCACAATTTTGGTTATTCAAAGGAAGATATAGAAAAGTTGATCATTCCTATGAGTACTACTGGAGCTGAGCCATTAGCATCTATGGGTAATGACACTCCATTAGCTGTTCTTTCTACAAAACCTCAGCTTTTGTATAACTACTTCCGTCAGCAATTTGCTCAGGTTACCAATCCTCCGATTGACCCTTTGCGTGAGGAGTTAGTTATGTCGCTGACAGAGTATATCGGTGCAGTAGGTATGAATATACTTACTCCAAATGAAGAGCACTGTAAAATGGTAAAACTGAACTATCCAATTTTGAACAATGCACAATTGGATATTCTGTGTAATATTAGATATAAAGGATTTAATACTGTAAAACTTCCAATCTTATTTGAAGTAAGCAAAGGAAAAGCCGGATTAAAAGAAGCATTAGCTAAACTTTGCAAACAAGCAGAACAGTCGGTAATTGATGGCGTAAACTATATTGTTCTTTCTGACAAGGGTGTAGATGCCACTCATGCAGCTATCCCAGCTCTACTTGCAGTTAGCGCAGTTCACCATCACCTGATTTCTGTTCAGAAACGTGTACAGACTGCATTAATTGTGGAAAGCGGTGAAATACGTGAGGTAATGCATGCTGCATTATTATTAGGTTTTGGAGCAAGTGCCATCAATCCATACATGGCATTCGCCATTTTGGATGAGTTGGTTGCAAAACAAGAGATTCAGCTTGATTATGCAACTGCGGAAAAAAACTATATTAAATCTATCTGCAAGGGACTTTTCAAAATTATGTCCAAGATGGGGATCAGTACCATTCGTAGTTACCGCGGTGCTAAAATATTCGAAGCTGTTGGCTTAAGTCAGGAATTGAGCGATGCATACTTTGGAGGACTTAATTCAACGGTAGGAGGAATACATCTGGATGAAATTGCAGCCGATGTTATTAAGCTACATGCTGAAGGTTTTGCAACTAACGAATTAGATATACTTAAAAATAAAGGAATATACAGCTTCCGTAAAGATGGTGAACAGCATGCTTGGAATCCAGAGACAATTTCCACACTTCAGCTTGCTACCCGACTAGGCAGTTACAAGAAGTTCAAAGAATTCTCTCATATGATAGATGAGAAAGAGGCTCCAATATTCTTACGCGATTTCTTAGGTTTCAAAAAGAATCCTATTTCTATCGATAAGGTTGAGCCTGCTTCAGAAATCATGAAACGTTTCGTAACCGGAGCAATGTCATTTGGTTCTATTAGCCGTGAAGCACATGAAACAATGGCACTTGCCATGAATAAAATTGGCGGAAAGAGCAATACAGGTGAAGGTGGAGAAGACGCAGCCCGTTTCAAAACTTTAGAAAACGGATTATCTATGCGTTCAGCCATCAAGCAGGTTGCTTCCGGACGTTTTGGTGTAACAGCTGAATATCTGGTAAATGCAGATGAGCTACAAATTAAGATTGCTCAGGGAGCAAAACCAGGAGAAGGTGGCCAGTTGCCAGGATACAAAGTAGATGAGGTTATTGCCAAAACACGTCACTCAATAAAAGGTATATCGCTGATCTCTCCCCCACCTCATCACGATATTTATTCTATTGAAGATTTAGCTCAACTTATTTTCGACTTGAAGAATATCAATCCTAAGGCACGTATCAGCGTTAAGCTTGTTGCCGAAAGTGGTGTAGGAACAATTGCAGCTGGTGTGGCAAAAGCTAAAGCTGATCATATTGTTATTTCGGGTGCAGAAGGCGGTACTGGGGCTAGTCCATCAAGTTCTATCAGATATGCAGGTATTTCTCCGGAACTTGGCTTATCTGAAACTCAACAGACTTTAGTAATAAACGGGCTACGCGGGCAGGTTGTTCTACAGGTAGACGGTCAGCTTAAGACTGGACGGGATATAGTTCTCATGGCTATGTTAGGAGCTGAAGAATATGGCTTTGCCACTTCTGCCTTAATAGTATTAGGTTGTGTGATGATGCGTAAATGCCACATGAATACTTGTCCGGTAGGTGTTGCGACTCAGGATCCTGAGCTTCGCAAAAGATTCCACGGTCGCCACGAGTATTTAGTAAACTTCTTTACATTCCTTGCAGAAGAGGTTCGTGAGCATCTGGCTGAGATGGGATTCACTAAGTTAGACGATATTGTAGGACGTACAGACTTAATTGAACGTAAACATATCACAACGAATGAAAAGTATGAATTACTAGATCTTTCTAAGCTTACTTATATGCCTGCAAATGCTAATGAAGCAGCAATTCGTCGTGTAGGCAAGCAAAATCATCAGATTGATGAAGTGAAAGATAATATAATTATAGCTCAGGCAACAGAAGCTATTGAACATGAAAAAGAAGTTTCTTTGGAATATTCAATAGAAAATACAGACCGAAGTGTTGGTGCAATGCTTAGTGGTGTGATTGCTAAAAAACATGGCGCAGCCGGACTTCCCGAACATACTTTAAATATCAAGTTTAAAGGATCTGCAGGACAAAGTTTTGGTGCATTCCTAACAAATGGCGTAGACTTTAAACTTGAAGGTGAAGCTAACGACTATTTAGGAAAAGGTCTTTCAGGTGGTCGCATCAGCGTACTTCCTCCACTGCGCTCTACATTTGTTGCAGAAGATAATACAATCGCAGGTAACACCCTTCTTTACGGAGCTACTAGCGGAGAAGTATATATCAACGGACGTGTAGGTGAACGCTTTGCCGTACGTAATTCCGGTGCCACAGCTGTTGTTGAAGGCGTAGGAGATCACTGTTGCGAATATATGACTGGCGGACGTGTAGTTGTTTTAGGAAGTACAGGACGTAACTTTGCTGCAGGTATGAGTGGAGGTGTTGCTTATGTATGGAATAAGGATGGTAATTTTGATTATTTCTGTAATATGGAAATGGTAGAATTGTCACTTATAGAGGAATCAAGCTACCGTAAAGAGCTGCACGAATTAATTCGTAATCATTACTTCTACACAGGCAGTAAACTTGCAAAAACAATGTTAGACTCATGGGATAAGTATGCTGATCAGTTTATTCAGGTTGTTCCTATCGAATACAAAAAGGTACTTCAGGAAGAACAAATGGAAAAACTTCAGCAGAAGATTGCTAACGTGCAGAGAGATTATTAATTATATTATAGAATCCTAAAGAGATATATCAGGAATAGGTTATAAAAGGTGTACATTTATCTTGTAAATAGAGCAAACCAGATAAAGCTAAATTGTACACCTTCTAATAATAACTCTAGAGTAATCAAAGACTATTCTGGATATTCTTACTTAAACAACAAATAGAAATGGGAAATCCAAAAGCATTCTTAACAATACATAGACAAGAGGCAGGATATAGACCTCTTAGCGAAAGAATCACCGACTTCGGAGAAGTTGAACAGACTCTCAATAGTCATGATCGCAAATTACAGGCATCACGTTGCATGGACTGTGGTGTACCATTTTGTCACTGGGCATGTCCTATTGGAAATTTACAGCCTGAATGGCAAGATCTTCTTTATAAAGGTAAATGGAAAGAAGCTTATGAAGTACTGGAGTCAACTTGTGACTTTCCGGAATTCACAGGTCGGGTATGTCCAGCCTTATGTGAAAAAAGCTGTGTGTTGAAACTCTCAGCAGACGAGCCTATTACTATCCGCGAAAATGAAGCTTCAATTGTTGAAATTGCTTTCCGCGAAGGATACATCACTCGTCATTACCCAATAAGAAACGGGAAAAAAGTAGCTGTTATCGGAGCCGGACCTGCAGGATTGGTTGTTGCAAATCAACTAAATCGTAAGGGATATGAAGTTACTGTCTACGAGAAACACGAAGAAGTTGGTGGTTTACTTCGCTACGGTATTCCTAACTTCAAATTAAATAAAAATATTATTGACAGACGCATCAATCTGCTTAAAAAAGAAGGTATAACATTTGTTACTTCTACAGAAATTGGTAAAGACATTTCTGCTGATGAAATAGTAAAATCAAACGATGCTGTTTGCGTATGTATTGGCGCTGAAGTTCCACGTAATCTTTCTATCGAAGGACGCGAGCTTAAAGGTGTTCACTTTGCACTGGAATTGCTGAGCCAGCAAAACCAGATATTAGAAGGAAAGACATTTGGTAAAGATGAATTAATCAATGCCAAAGGGAAAAAGGTCTTGATTATTGGTGGTGGAGATACTGGTTCTGACTGTATTGGTACATCTGTACGTCAGGGAGCTATCAGTGTTACACAAATCGAAATTTTACCAAAACCGCCGGTACATGATAATCCTGCTACTCCATGGCCAATGTATCCTCAGGTGTTGAAGACAACCAGCTCACACGAAGAAGGTTGCGAACGCCGCTGGAATATAAATTCTTGTCGTTTCATTGGAGAAAACGGTCAATTGAAAGCTGTTGAGATAGAAGAAGTATCTTGGGAAAAAGGAGAAAACGGACGTATGTCAATGATACCATCCGGAAAGAAGGAAGTTGTTGAAGCCGATCTTGCATTCCTTGCAATGGGGTTTGTACATCCTACCCAGGAAGGGCTTATTGAACAACTTGGATTAGCTGTAGATAACCGCAAAAATATTGCAATTGATTCTTGTGCAACTTCATCTGTAGCCAAAGTATTCGCTGCTGGAGATGCTGCTACAGGTGCAAGCCTGGTTGTAAGAGCAATGGCCGGAGGTCGTAAAGCTGCAGCAGAAATTGATGCTTTTTTAAGTAACAAATAAACAAAAAGAACTATGTGTGGAATTGTAGGAATATTCAATATACAAGCTCAAAGCCAGGCATTACGTGCTAAAGCTCTTAAAATGGCGCAGAAAATCCGTCACCGCGGTCCGGACTGGAGTGGCATTTACTGTGGAGGCTCTGCTATTTTAGCTCATGAGCGTCTCTCAATCGTTGACCCTCAATCAGGAGGTCAGCCATTATATTCATCCGACGGTAAGGTTGTCCTTGCCGTAAATGGAGAAATATACAATCATCTTGATATCCGCAAACAGTTTGAAGGAGAATATCAATTTCAAACAGGTTCAGATTGCGAAGTAATTCTGGCACTATATCGCAAGAAGGGTATTAATTTCCTTGAAGATCTTAGCGGCATATTTGCTTTTGCCTTATATGATTCAGAGAAAGATGAATATCTTATTGCCCGCGACCCTATCGGAGTAATTCCTTTGTATATCGGTCATGATAAAGATGGCAAGCTTTACTTTGCCAGTGAACTAAAAGCCCTCGAAGGATTCTGCGACAGTTATGAGCCATTCTTACCAGGACATTACTTTTACAGCAAGGAAGGCGAAATGAAACGCTGGTATACCCGTGACTGGATGGAATATGATGCCGTGAAGGACAACGAAGCTCACTGCAGCGATGTGCATGACGCTCTTGAAGATGCTGTTCAACGCCAGCTTATGAGTGATGTACCTTACGGTGTATTGTTATCCGGAGGATTGGATTCTTCTGTTATATCTGCCGTAGCTAAGAAATATGCAGCAAAACGTGTTGAGACAGGTGGTAAATCCGAGGCATGGTGGCCACAGCTCCACTCATTTGCCGTAGGTTTGAAAGATGCTCCGGACTTGAGCAAAGCAAGAGAAGTGGCAGATCATATTGGAACTATTCATCACGAAATAAACTATACAGTACAAGAAGGTCTGGATGCTATTAGAGATGTGATTTATTTCATTGAAACTTATGATGTAACTACCGTCAGAGCTTCTACTCCGATGTACCTGCTTGCCCGTGTAATAAAATCCATGGGAATAAAAATGGTTCTGTCCGGCGAAGGAGCCGACGAGATATTCGGTGGTTATCTTTACTTTCACAAGGCACCAAATGCAAAAGCATTCCACGAAGAAACAGTACGTAAAATAGGTAAACTGCATTTATATGACTGTCTTCGTGCTAATAAATCTCTTTCAGCCTGGGGAGTTGAAGGACGCGTCCCTTTCCTCGATAAAGAGTTTTTGGATGTATCAATGAGACTTAACCCTGAAGCCAAAATGGCTCCTGAAAAGACTATTGAAAAAAAGATCCTGCGTGAAGCATTTGCTGACATGTTGCCCGAAAGTGTTGCATGGAGACAGAAAGAACAGTTTAGCGATGGCGTAGGATATAACTGGATTGATTCACTAAAAGCTTTAACTTCAGAACGAGTTAGCGATGAAGATATGGCTCACGCAGCTGAACGCTTCCCTATTAATCCTCCAATGAATAAAGAAGAATATTACTATCGCAGTATATTCGAAGAACATTTCCCAAGTGAAAGCGCTGCAAGATGTGTTCCTTCAGTTCCATCAGTAGCATGTAGCACACCTGAAGCACTAGCCTGGGATGAATCATTTAAGAATATGAACGACCCTAGCGGACGTGCTGTTAAAGGAGTACACGACGAGAGCTATTAATTAATAAATAATAGTACAAGTTAAAAGAAAGATGCTTTTTAAACCAACAAAAGCATCTTTCTTTTGTTTTTAATCAACATATATTTTACCTTTAACGCCAAGATCTAAATATAGAATTATGAAGATTAAAAGACTTATTTTTATTGGAACATTACTTCTTACACTTGGTGAAATAAATGCTAAGACAAAAACGAAAATTATTGCTCACCGTGGATTCTGGAATACAGAAACCACTGTTCAAAACTCAATTGCCTCATTAACGAAAGCCAACGAAATTCAAGTTTACGGATCGGAATTTGATGTGTGGTTATCATCAGATGGTGTACCTATGATTAATCATGATCCAAAAACAGCAGATCATCAATTGGATCTGGAAAAAACGTCCTCTACTCTGCTTAAAAAAGAAAAACTGGCAAACGGAGAGTATCTTCCTACGCTCGAAGAATATCTGATAAAAGGAAAAGAATGCCAAAATATCAAGTTAATTCTGGAATTAAAGCCACATAACAACAAAGAAAGAGAAGACTCACTCACAGCAAAAGTTCTGGCTATGGTCAAAGATCTGAATTTAGAGAATAAGGTAGAGTATATTTCTTTTAGCCTAAATACTGTCAAAGAGCTGATTCGGCTAAAACCAAATGCAAAGGTCTATTATCTAAACGGTGATCTTTCCCCTAAGGAACTAAAAGAAATTGGATGTTTTGGTCTTGACTATAATTTAGGAACTATGAAGAAAAACGAAAACTGGTTTTCAGAAGCAAAAGAGTACGGATTAAAAATCAATGTATGGACAGTCAACAAAGAAAATGATATGCAATATCTTATTGAAAAAGGAACAGATTTTATCACAACTAACGAGCCTAAATTAGGTTTAAAACTGACACATTCGAAATAGCATAAAATTGCAATCATAAACAGCGCAATAACAAAACGACATATAAATATATAAAATAGCAACAAAATGATTCTTTCAAGAAGCTTTATTTGGCTATATTTTATCTTCAAAAAGGTATAATATATGCATATTTTAAGAAAAAATAGTTATTACAAATAAATATTGCTATCAATATTACACTATAAAACTTACAATAATTATAAATTCATTATTTTTATACCGTTTAATATATCAATTGTTATTTTATAGAAAATTAATAGATAAAAGAAAGTCTACAATAATATAAATATTACAATTTGTCGTATATTTGCAAGCATAAACAACAAAAGGGTACTAATAAAGTATATCAATAATACAAAATGACAAATACGATTAGGTTTACAAAGATGCATGGTGCTGGTAATGACTACATTTACGTCAACACTATTAAATATCCAATTGAACATCCTGAAGAATTAGCCATTAAATGGAGTGCTTTTCATACAGGAATAGGATCAGACGGTTTGGTTTTAATAGGAAAGTCTCCAGTAGCAGATTTTAGCATGCGCATCTTTAATGCTGATGGTTCCGAAGCTATGATGTGTGGAAATGCATCTCGTTGCATTGGCAAATACCTATATGACAATAAAATAACAGATAAAAAAGATATTTCCCTGGATACTCTATCCGGAATCAAGCACTTACAGCTAACAGTTTCAGAAGGTAAAGTTTCAAAGGTTACTGTAGATATGGGCTCTCCTAAATTAGAAGATGTAACAATTGAAGGAAAGCCTGAGCATATGGTTGCTAAAGAAATAACAATCAATAACCAAACATATAAAGCAACTGCCGTTTCAATGGGGAATCCTCATTTAGTTATTTATATAAATGACATAGAACAGATTGATCTTCCTACAATAGGTCCGCTTTTAGAACGTCATCCGCTTTTCCCTGGCAGAATCAATGTTGAATTTGCACAAAAACTTAGTAACAACAAGGTTAGAATGAGAGTCTGGGAACGTGGGTCTGGTATCACAATGGCCTGCGGGACAGGTGCTTGTGCAACTGCAGTTGCAGGTTCCATCATTGGAGAGACGGGGCGTGACGTGGAAATTATTATGGATGGAGGAAGCCTTAATATAAAATGGGACGAAGAATCAGACAAAATATATATGACCGGTGATGCTGTCACCGTATTCGAAGGAGAAATAGCCCTATAAAAGCAACAAACTTAAAACAACAAATAGATATGGCTTTAGTAAACGAAAATTTTTTAAAACTACCCGGAAGTTATCTTTTTTCGGATATTGCAAAGAAAGTAAACACATTTAAAGTTACACACCCCAAACAGAATGTAATCCGTTTAGGTATTGGTGATGTTACTCAACCATTACCTCCAGCAGTCATAAAAGCAATGCATGATGCTGTAAACGAAATGGCTGCAAAAGAAACTTTCCGTGGATACGGACCAGAACAAGGATATAACTTTTTAATCGAAACGATTATCAAGAATGATTATGCAAGCAGAGGAATCAGCCTTGATCCAAGCGAAGTTTTCATTAATGACGGAGCAAAAAGTGATACAGGAAATATTGGAGATATTCTTCGCTACGATAACAGTGTGGGAGTAACAGACCCCGTTTATCCTGTTTACATCGATTCAAATGTGATGGCTGGCCGCGCAGGAGATTTAGTTGATGGAAAATGGAACAATTTAGTTTATATTCCCTGCCTGAGTGAGAATAACTTTATACCACAGATTCCTGATAGAAGAATAGATATGTTGTACCTATGCTATCCTAATAATCCAACAGGTACAACACTTACAAAAGAAGAATTAAAAAAATGGGTTAATTATGCCTTGGAAAATGACACATTAATCTTATATGATGCTGCATACGAAGCTTATATTCAAGAGCCGGATGTACCACATTCAATCTATGAGATTAAGGGTGCTAAGAAAGTCGCCATTGAATTCAGAAGTTTTTCTAAAACAGCAGGTTTCACCGGAGTAAGATGCGGATATACTGTTGTTCCCAAAGAATTAAATGCAGTAACCTTGGATGGAGAGAGCGTTTCTTTGAATAAATTATGGAACAGACGTCAATGCACTAAATTTAACGGGACGTCCTATATAACACAAAGAGCAGCTGAAGCGATCTATTCTCCTGAAGGGAAAGAACAAGTTAAGGAAATTATTGGCTATTATATGAATAATGCCAAAATTATGAAAGAAGGAATTGAGTCAACCGGACTGAAAGTATATGGTGGTGTAAATGCCCCTTATCTTTGGGTTAAGACACCAAACGGAATATCATCCTGGAAATTCTTCGAACAATTACTCTATGAAGCAAATATCGTAGGTACTCCGGGTGTAGGATTTGGACCAAGTGGAGAAGGTTATCTTCGTCTAACAGCTTTTGGTGCCCGTGAAGATTGTATAGAAGCAATGAAAAGACTAAGAAACTGGATTAAATAAAATATAGATACCTGATTAAAGTCAGGTAAAAAGATAAATATAGGATATAAAGAGCATATTGAGATAAGCTTCCGTAATTGCTGATTTTACTGGTTGTTATATGGTATAAATAAGCAAAGCAGTTATTTCTGACCTCTTTAATAAAACAAAATGCATTTCAGATTATTATTTTTTGAATAACAGGAATTTGCTATAATGTAATAAAATAAAAACAAACAAATTTGGTAGTATGTCAGATCTAAGATTCAGAGTAGTAGAGTCGGCTTTTAAAAAGAAAGCTGTAGAAGTTCCTACCCCAGCGGAAAGACCTTCTGATTATTTTGGTAAGTACGTATTCAACAGAGCTAAAATGTTCAAATACCTTCCTGAAAAGGTATATCAGCAGCTTATGGACGCCATGGATAATGGTACTCCACTTAAACGTGAAATTGCTGATACTGTAGCAGCTGGAATGCAAAAATGGGCGCAAGAAATGGGAGCTACACACTATACCCACTGGTTCCACCCATTGACAGAAGGTACAGCCGAAAAGCATGATGCTTTCGTTGAACATGATGGTAAAGGTGGTATGATTGAAGAATTCAGCGGAAAGCTATTGATTCAACAAGAGCCGGATGCATCTAGCTTCCCAAGTGGTGGAATTCGTAATACTTTCGAAGCTCGCGGATATTCTGCATGGGATCCTTCATCTCCTGCATTTATTGTAGATGACACATTATTTATTCCAACTATCTTCATTGCCTACACAGGTGAAGCATTGGACTATAAAGCTCCTCTTCTAAAAGCATTGCGTGCAGTAAATAAATCAGCTTTAGATGTTGTTCACTATTTCAACCCAGAAGTAAAGAAGATCACAACCAATTTAGGTTGGGAACAAGAATATTTCCTTGTTGACGAAGGTTTGTATGCTGCACGTCCAGACTTACTTTTGACAGGTCGTACTCTGATGGGACATGAAAGTTCTAAGAATCAACAGTTAGAAGACCACTATTTTGGTGCAATTCCTACTCGTGTGAATGCTTTCATGAAAGATCTGGAAATTGAGGGTTTAAAATTAGGTATTCCTTTGAAGACTCGTCACAATGAGGTAGCTCCTAACCAATTTGAACTTGCTCCTATTTTTGAAGAATGTAATTTAGCAAACGACCATAACCTTTTAGTTATGTCTTTGATGCGCAAAATCGCACGTCAGCACGGATTCCGTGTTTTACTGCACGAAAAGCCATTTAAAGGTGTTAACGGTTCAGGTAAGCACAACAACTGGTCACTTAGTACCGATAATGGTATTATCTTAATGGGACCAGGTAAGACTGCAGAAGATAACCTCCGTTTTGTTACATTTATTGTGAATGCACTGATGGCTGTATACCGTCACAACGGATTGTTAAAAGCTAGTATCTCTTCTGCTACAAACGCTCACCGTTTAGGTGCGAATGAAGCTCCTCCTGCTATTATTTCTTCATTCTTAGGAAAACAGTTAACTCAGGTTCTTGATCATTTATCAGAAAGTACTAAGGACGATCTGATCAGTCTCAGTGGCAAACAAGGCATGAAGCTGGATATTCCACAAATTCCAGAATTGCTGATTGACAATACTGACCGTAACCGTACATCTCCATTTGCGTTTACAGGTAACCGTTTCGAATTCCGTGCTGTTGGTTCTGAAGCAAACTGCGCATCTGCAATGATTGCACTTAATGCTGCATTGGCTGAACAGCTAACTAATTTCAAGAAAGAAGTAGATGCCTTGATTGAAAAAGGAGAACCAAAGATGTCTGCTATCCTGGAAATTATCCGGAAAGATATTAAAGAGTGCAGAGCTATTCATTTTGATGGCAATGGTTACAGCGATGAATGGAAAGCAGAAGCTTTAAAACGTGGTTTAGACTGTGAAACAAGTGTACCAGTAATCTTTGATAATTACCTAAAAGAAAGCAGCATCAAGATGTTTGAATCTACAGGTGTTATGACCAAATTAGAGCTAGAAGCACGTAATGAAGTAAAATGGGAAACATACACTAAGAAAATTCAGATTGAAGCGCGTGTACTGGGCGATTTGGCAATGAATCACATTATTCCTATGGCCACTAAGTATCAGTCTCACTTAGTTGACAATGTATATAAAATGAAGGATTTGTTTACAGCAGATAAAGCAAGTACTCTTTCTGCTAAAAACCTGGAAATCATTGAAGACATTGCTAAAAGAACAATCTTTATTAAAGAAAAAGTGGATGAAATGATTGAAGCACGTAAAGTGGCTAATATCATAGAATCAGAACGTGAAAAAGCTCTTGCATACCACGATAATATCGTTCCTATGCTTGAAGAAATTCGCTATCATATTGATAAACTAGAACTCGTAGTCGATGACCAGATGTGGACATTGCCTAAATATAGAGAATTGCTATTTATTAGGTAATTTGAGAAAATTATCTATTTCTTTTGTTGGTTGTTTTAAGTATGGAAAGGGAAAGCTGTGATAGCTTTTCCTTTTCTTTGTTTTATTACTTTCCGAGAAAACTCTTCCCCATATATTGGTTAAACACATCTTTATATTGCTCACCAATAGGGATACTGTTACGAATGTATTACAATAAGACAAGCTATCAAAAAGCAATCAACGAATGATCCCTTTTTATCAGTAAAACAGGATTATGAAGAAACGAAGATTTAGTACGCTCTGAAAACTATCGCTTTTCCGGTGGTATGAATTATGAAACGGTGGGCCAATGATGCATTCAGGGTGCCTTGCCACCAGTTCTGTAAATAAGGGAGAGTATATTGTAAGTTTTCCTGTGACATTACAGAATTTGAAAGATTGAAAATAGAAACCTGCTGTCCCGGATAACTTTCAAATTCCGAGTTTTCAGAGATTGGAGTAAAGACTCCGTAATCAGTTACCATTTCCACATCGGCATCAGCTATGTATTCTATAAGCAGACTGATATTTCCTAAAGTGTGGTCTTCCCGTTTACCTGTTGCTCCCAGGATTAGCATATTCTTTTTGCCTTGCTGCAAACAATAATTGAATGCTTTGGTCAGATCATTTGTATCTTGATCGGGTACAGAATGAAGGATGTTGGCAAATTGTTTTTTATTTAGTTCAGAAAGAGAATCTCCATCTCCGACTATGGCTACCGGAATTCTTCCCGAGCGAACAAACTCATCAGTAGCTCCATCACAGCAAACCACATATTGAGTTTTTGCCAGAAGAGCCAATGGTAACGGATGTACGGGATAGTCTCCGTTAGCCAATATAATGGCAGAAGGAGTATCAGCGATTGTCAGTAACGGATATTTTTTCATCATTCAGTAAATTATAAAGCATCATCTTTTTCCACTTGAAATAGCCAAACACAGCTATTACAGAATATAGTCCGTAAAGTATGGATGTGGGATAAAGACCTTTGTAAACATACAAAACAGTGCAAGCAACATCCACAACAACCCAAACCAGCCATTGTTCTATATACTTATATGCCAGCATCCACATTCCAATGATACTAAGTGCGGTTACAAATCCATCAGCATAAGGAACTGTGCTGTCTGTAAACCGAATCAACAGAAAAGATATTCCGGCATAAAGCACGGCAAAGGTAACAATTATTGGGAAATAGTACTTTATAGGGGTGCTGGAAATAGGTCTCTCCTCTCCTTTTTGTTCGGGTTTCTTCATCCATATAAGCAATCCATAAAGACCAGCCAGCAGATAATAGATATTAATTCCCATGTCGGCGTAGAGTCCGGCCGCATAGAACACATAAATATAAATAAAAGGCATCACTACTCCGGCAAACCACAAATAGATGCTTGCTTTATACTCCAGATAGAGATAAAGCAAGCCTACTAGTGTGCCTATAATTTCAAGATAATCCATTATAGTTATTTTCTTTCATCAGAATTTTAACGTAATACCAGCCAAAATGTTTGTTCCGGCCTGAGCAAAATAACCAGCATCGTTATAGCGAGTCTTGCTTCCGTCTGCATCAATCACATAAGAACTACCTCCCCAACCATTGCTTTCATACTTTTCATTAAACAGATTGTTTATAGAAAGACCTACATGAATTGATTTCACAGCTGGCAAGCTAAATGTATAGCCCAAACGAAGGTTATTCACAAAGTAAGCATCAAGTTTACAATCTTCCTGTTGAGAGTTAGTTAAATATTGCTTACTTACATAACTTGATTGTAAAGCTGCATCCCAGTTTTTAAAAGTCAGTGTAATCATACTATTAGCTATTACATCCGGTGAATATGCAATGGTAGCTTTTCCTACATAATGAGCCGTCTGAGTATATAAAGATTTCCAGTTTGCATCATAATTATCCAGATATTCTGTATAGTTCTTAATCTTGTTCTGACTAAAAGTAGCATTACCATCCCATCTCAACCACGAAGTAATCTTAGCTCCAAGAATAAATTCCATTCCGGCACGGTAACTATCAGGAACATTATCGGCCAATGGTTCACCTATATCATTTGTCTGTCCGGTAAGAATAAGCTGATCTTTATACTTCATGTAGTAGAAGTTCACGCCAGCCAGGAAGCGAGAATCATGGTATGTATATCCGGATTCATAGTCTAACAATCTTTCTGAAGAAGGAGTCTTACCAAACTTAGCATCCGTAAAGTTGTTACGTGTAGGTTCTTTCTGAGCCACAGAGAATGATGCATAAGCAGAATTATTTTTATTCATCTGCCAGAACAAACCAGCCTTCGGATTAAAGAAGTTATAATTGTTATCTACAGCCAAAGTCTGCATGCCTCCAGGATTTTTTGTTTTATCCCATTTATCATTCAATCCATCAATGGTATAATGAATATGACGATACTGCAAATCACCATAAGCATTCAATCCCTTAAACAATTCATAGTTTGCCTTCAAATAAACATTGGCATCCGTCTTATCAGAATTGTTGCGATAATATTCATGATCAGGATCAAGCTGAGTATTAAAATAGTTTTTTATCCAGATCACCTTTCCATAGTTATTACCTTTGTATTCATTGGCAGCTCCACCAAAAGAAGCTTGTAACTTTCCGGCTGAATAGTTCAATGAGAATACACCTCCGCCAAAACCATTATCCATTTTTTTCTGACGAACTAAGTCACTCTCCTCTATCAGTTTTCCATAATACACCCAAGGCTGAAGTCCATACTCCTTCAAAGTACGTCCGTTCTTATACTCCTGATAGTAACCTTCACCATCAGTATAATGCAAAGTTACATTCATGTTCCAGGCTGGCGAGAAGATATGAGTGTAAAGCATCTGATAATTAGTCTGGATATAATTATCAGTCTGATCCTTATAAAAGCCGGTCACATTACCATCAGCGTCTGTTATTTCACCACAAGTATTGTAGCGGCGATCTTTCTCCAGCTGAGACTTGCTGATTCCGTTCCATGCATGATAAGTTTTCTCCTTACCACCAAAAACTATGAATTTTAAGATATCATTATCTCCGTAATAACCAGCCTGAGCAAAGAACGATTTCATATTTGTAGAAGCCCGTTCAATGTATCCGTCCGATCCGATGTTGGAGATACGCGCATCAAAAGCCCAGTGGCTCTTCAGCAATCCGGTTCCCACCTTGAAAGTTTCCTTGTGCGTATTGAACGAACCATACGAACCGTCAACTTCAGCATAAGGCAAAGCAGAGATTGATTCCGTTTTCATATTAATACTACCTCCAAATGCACCAGCTCCATTAGTAGAAGTTCCGGCTCCACGCTGAATCTGAAGATCTTCAATAGACGAAGCAAAGTCGGGCATATCTACCCAATACAAATTGTGAGACTCAGCATCATTCATCGGTACACCATTTGCTGTGACATTAATGCGCGAAGCATCCGTTCCACGAACTCTTATGCCAGTGTACCCTACTCCTGCACCCGCATCCGATGTTACTACAACTGAAGGAGTCATTGTAAGCAAGAATGGAATATCCTGCCCAAAGTTCTGTTTCCTGATTTGATCCTTACTTACATTTGAGAATGCAACCGGAGTCTTAGCCGTTGCGCGTGTTCCTACTACCTGCACTTCCTGCAGTCTTACCAAACGCAGGCTATCCTTTACCTGCGCAAAAGACGATGAGCCAATCAGTGTTAAGCCGACAAGCATCTGTACTTTCTTTTTCATACCTATTTTTAGTTAAATAAAACAGAAAAGGGGTCTTTTCTATCTTTCGTTCCCTCCGCCGGCATTACCCGGATCAGGTTATGGGTATAATCTCAGCCCGTTATATTGAGGCACCCCTTATTATGAGAATATGGTGCAAAGTTAGTGCTTTTTTTGAGAATGTATAACACATTAAAAGAGTTTTTGAGTTTTGAGTAACAAAAATACATATCTTTGCATTTTAACTCTTTATGTATAATTTAAGTATCTACGAATCATATTCATGATATAAAACACGCTATTATGAAAAAACACTTTTTACTTATTCTGCTTCTTTTCCTGATGAATTCATCTATAATATCTGCTTCAGATTTTTCTTCCCGCGCATATTGGATAAGTACAGGACTAACACAAAGTACACCTAATACATGGTTATGTTTTCGAAAAACATTCAATTTAAAAGAAGTTCCCAAACAACTTATGGCATCAATTGCTGCCGATACAAAATACTGGCTTTGGATAAACGGTCAGCAAGTAGTCTTTGAAGGCGGACTAAAAAGGGGACCTGCTCCGGGTGACTCCTACTATGACAAAATCGATATCGCTCCATATCTGAATAAAGACGAAAATACAATCGCCATATTGGTGTGGCATTTCGGTAAAAACGGTTTCACCCATCAGAACAGTGGCACATGCGGATTGCTATTCAGTGCCCAGTCACCCGAAATTTCTATTGTAAGTGACCGTAACTGGCAAAGCAAAGTATATGATGCTTATACAAATACAGATTCACCTTTCCCAAATTTCAGACTGCCTGAAAGCAATATCCGTTTCGATGCACGTAAAAAGACAGATGGATGGAATATGCCTGGTTTCAGAGAGAATTTCGGAGCATCAGAAATTGTGGGAAGCCCAGACAAAGCACCATTCGGAAAATTAGTTCTTCGCCCCATACCAATGTGGAAGAATAGCGGACTTATTGACTATAAAGAGATACGCCGATCTGAGAAAAGTGATACCATTCATTGTAAACTGCCCTATAACTGCCAGGTTACTCCTTACCTGAAAGTGGATGCGCCCGAAGGAATGACCATTCACATGCTGACTGATAATTATAATGGAGGTGGAGAAAAAAATGTTCGCGCAGAATATATTACCTGTAAAGGAGTGCAAGAATATGAAAGCTATGGATGGATGAACGGGCACGAAATTCTTTATGTAATTCCTGCCGGAGTAAAAGTAATGGAACTGAAATATCGCGAAACAGGTTATGGTGCAGATATAGAAGGATCATTTACATGTAACGATCCATTCTACAACGAACTGTGGAAACGTAGTGCAAGAACACTTTATGTAACAATGCGGGATAATTATATGGACTGCCCCGACCGCGAGCGTTCTCAATGGTGGGGTGACGAAGTAAATGAGCTAGGAGAAGCTTTTTATGCTATGGGACTTTCCGGACAACAGTTGGCTGTTAAAGGTATTTACGAACTGGTTAACTGGCAACGCGCTGACGGTGTGATGTATTCACCTATGCCTGCCGGAAACCGTCAACAAGAATTGCCTTTACAAACACTGGCATCTATTGGTTGGTACGGATTCCAGACACAAGCCTTCTACAGTGGTGATAATTCATTCGTGCCAGCCGTATACGATGCAATGAAAACATATCTGCATAAAGTATGGAATGTAGATAATAATGGTTTTCCAATACCACGTTCCGGTGAATGGAGCTGGGGTGATTGGGGAGACAATATTGATATGAATGTGCTTACCACTTGCTGGTATTATCTTGCCTTAAAAGATGAAAAAGCATTTGCACTGCAACTGGGCAAGAGTGAAGATACTCAGATGATTGAAAACATGATGAAACAAATTGAAAAAGGCTTCGACCAAAGATACTGGACAGGCAATGCTTTCAGATCAACCGATTATAAAGGTGAGACAGATGACAGAGCACAAGCAATGGCAGTTGTCAGCGGATTAGCTTCAAAAGATAAATATGAAGCTTTGCGTAATGTACTTCATAAAGAATTCCATGCAAGTCCGTACATGGAAAAATATGTGTTAGAGTCTCTCTTCCAGATGAACGATGCTGAATTTGCATTGAAACGTATGAAACAACGTTACGAGAAAATGTTAAGCTACAAACAATACACTACATTATTTGAAGGTTGGGGTATTGGCGCCGAAGGCTTTGGCGGTGGAACAACCAATCATGCGTGGAGTGGCGGACCACTCACGCTACTCAGCCAAAAAGTATGTGGCGTGGAACCTTTAGAGCCAGGATTCAAAAAGTTTAGAATAGCCCCACAAATGGGTACATTAACACAATGTTCTACTGTGATACCCACCAAATACGGTAAGATAAACGTGAATATTTCCAGAAAAGGCACTAGATTGGTACTTAAAATAAATGTTCCTGAAGGTAGTACTGCTGTTGTGCATTTTCCTGGTGGTAAAGAAGTTAATTTAAATCCCGGCGAACATAGTATCGGCGGGAAATAATATAAATCTATTTAAGCAAAAAAATGATATGAAAAAGAAAGGATTGAGTATCTCAACATTCCTTATATGTTGCTTCTCTACAGTTGGTAGCTTGGCTCAAACAAACTACCAGTCATTCAACAACCCGCCAAAAGAATCTCATCCATGGGTATACTGGATGTGGGTGAATGGCAATGTCAGCAAAGAGGGTGTGCAGAAAGATCTTGAAGCCATGCACCGTGTGGGAATAGACGGAGCAATTGCACTAGATGTGGATCAAGATAGTCCGAACGGTCCGGTGGTTTACAATGATAAAAAATGGCAGGAAATTTTTCATCACACTGCTGTAACTGCGCAACGCCTGAATATGGAAATCGGTGCAAACAACGGTGCTGGATATTGGGGCACAGGCGGTCCATGGGTAAAACCAGAAATGGCTATGCAGTGGGTGGTTAGCAGCGAAACCTATATCAAAGGGGGTAGACAATGGACAGGGAAGCTGAAAAATCCAGGACTTGGAGAGGATTATCGGGACATAGCCGTGATAGCTGTGGGTGTCATAGATACTGTGCCAGAAAAGCGCTATCTCATTCCCGATTTTCCATTAAAAAGCTGTCAGAACCCCGGCAATGCGGGACCTGTACGTTACTCGTGTGCCCCATTCACTTATAAAGAGTTGCAGTGGCCCGGTTTTCCCCGATATCTGATGTACAGGGGAACACAAAGTGCGTCTTTGAATGCAAACGTTCCAGCTGAGGCTGTCATTCCGCAAAGTAAGATTGTAAACCTGACTGGCAAGATGCAGGCCGACGGAACATTGACTTGGGAGGTGCCGGCTGGAGAATGGACTATTATCCGTTTCGGTCATCAGTGGACAGGAAGTTGCATTGGTCCGGTAACGGATAAGGTAATCGGGCCCGAAACAGATAAATTAAGCAAGGAAGCCACCCGTTTTCATTTCAATGAGATGGTAAAAAGCCTGAAACGCTATGCAGGCACCGATGCATTTACAACCATTCATATTGACAGTTGGGAAGGTGGCAGTCAGAACTGGACACCTGGTTTTGAGAAAATATTCAAGGAGCGTCGTGGCTACGACATCCTACCTTGGCTACCCGTGCTAACAGGACGTGTCATCAATTCCTTGCAGGAAACGGAGCGCTTTATGTTCGATCTGCGACAAACCATCAGCGAACTTTTCGTGGAGAATTATGCGAAAGAATTCCAGCAACTGGCACACAAAGAGGGTTTGAAGTTCTCTTACGAAAGTTATACTACTCCGGCTAACGATATGGATGTAATGCAGTATGTCGATGTGCCAATGGCTGAATTCTGGATACCAGTAGGCTGGCATCCTAATTTTGACCCAACCATCAAATTAATGTCTTCCGCCGCTCATCTGAATGGAACAAAGGTGGTAGCAGCCGAGGCATTAACCTCATCAGGTAGTGAACGTTGGCAATGGCATCCGGCAACTATGAAACCTCTGGTTGATGCAGCTTTTTGTGGCGGAGTGAACCGTCTGATTTTTCATCGTTACTCTTCTCAATTTAAGGATGTAAATGGTCCGGGTTACCAAATGAATATGTGGGGTTCCAAATATGAACGTACTAACACATGGTGGGAATTCTCTACCGCCTGGCACAGCTACGTTTCACGTTGCCAATATCTGTTACAACAAGGCACTTTTTGTGCAGATGTATTGGCACTCCAATCGGAAGAAGCCTGGAAGCGTTTTGGAGGACTAGAGCTGGATGGATATGATTACGATGTAGTAGGACAAGAGGCATTCAAGAAAGTAACAGCGGATGAAAAGGGAGTGCATTTCCCTGGTCGACCCGCTTATAAACTTCTGTTATTACCCAATACAGAAACCATGACGGTAGAGATGCTTACCCATATTCGTGACCTGGTTCGCAATGGAGCAGTCATATTGGGTGAGCGTCCTAAATCAGTGCCCGGTCTATTGGATTATAAAGAGAAAGAAAAACAATTGAAAGCTTTGGTTGACGAACTATGGGGCACAAGCGACGTTGATTCCAAAGAGCATCATTGCGGAAAGGGAATCGTATACAATAGCATAACTGTTGAGGAATCTTTACTACGTATGGGGATTGCACGTGATTTCGCTGCCGATCACTGGCTAAAATACACACACCGTACAATAGATTGCGATAACTGCTATTTTGTAGCCAATACTACGGATAAGGAATTTACGGCTTCCTGCACATTCCGTGTGGACGGAAAAAATGCGGAATTATGGGATGCGGAAACTGGCAAGAAATATAGTGTGGCTATTAGTGCGAATGTAGGAGGCACAACAACCCTACTCATCCCTTTCAATGCAACGAAAAGCTGGTTCGTAGTATTCAGGCCTTCTGCAGATGAAAGTCTGCCAGAGTATTCTATGAAACAGACACAGAAAAAGCTGATGTCGGTTGACGGTAGCTGGAGGGTATATTTTCCAAAAGGCTGGGGAGCTCCAGTAAAGACTGAATTCCCCCAGCTTATCTCATGGAGCGAACATATCGATGAAGGTATTAAATATTTCAGTGGAACAGCCCGGTATGAAAAGAACTTTATTGTTGACGAAAAGATGCTGACCGACAGGCTTCCATTGGTACTGGATTTAGGCAAGGTGGAAATAATGGCACGTGTAAAATTAAATGGGAAAGACCTGGGCATAGCTTGGCATGCCCCCTACCTCTTTGACATTACGGATGTAGTGAAAGTGGGTGAAAACAAACTGGAAATAGAAGTAGTGAATTTGTGGCCTAACCGTCTCATTGGTGATGAGAAACAGCCTGATGACGTGGGTTATGACCAATGGGGAACAATGAAAGAATGGCCTGAATGGCTATTGAATGGCAAGAAACGCCCATCACAACGCAAAACCTTTTCGGCTCGCAGACAATGGAATGCAGATGATCAGTTGCTTCCGTCCGGTCTGTTAGGGCCTGTTACTATATATAGCAAGAGTAATTAAGAACCTGCAATAAGGTAGAATACAGAAATAGATTCAATTGCCCAAGCAAAACATACAAAATATGGTTTTGTTTGGGCAACTTAAATACTCCAAAATCCTCACACGCTTTAGCATTAACGCAGGCTTTATTACCCCTTCCTATATTATGCGCTTACAAAAAGTTGAAGGAGTTTTTACATGTTCAGCACGTTTTTTCGAAGGAGCTTATTGGAATCAGATATTCTACGATATCTCATATAGACTAGATTCTCTTTCTATTCCAAGGTAATACACCTGCATAAGATTTCTTTTCTAACTCATCATACCAACTTGAATTACAATCATTCCTTCTAACAAAATAACAATAATTTTTTGTAAGACATTCATATTCCAGTTCATGTCCTTTATCATCCATATGATAAGTTTTTCTTTTTGTATCCATATTTGGAATTTGTCTTTGAACTGGTAATTCAAGACTTATATCAACCTTTTGATTATACACTAACTTAGGAAAAGATTCTGTTTGTGGATTGAAAACATCAATACCATTGAATAATTCATAAAGACACCTACGAGGGCCACCTATTACACGTGCTGAATGGTTTGTTGTTCTTTTAGATAAACTACGAATAAGAATTCCTCCAAAAAAGCTATTATCATAATCTATTTTACCTTTTTCGTCTTTTTCTACTTTACTTTGAAATGCAATATCTATGCCGCTAGGATGCAAGAACCACTTGCCACCGTCAATAGTACGAGGATAAGTAACAATATCAGGATGCTGTTCATTAAAATAATAAAACTCTATTTCTAAAAAATCATATATTTCCGTTCCTTTTTCAATATGATAGTTCTGGAATAATACATTAGCAATCTGTTTAAACTTAGCTTCTACATCTTTATCACTTTTAATAATAAGCAATTCTTTTAATTCTTCTACGCTATTCATGATAATCTTGTTTTAAAATTAGTATAACAAATGTAATAAAAGATCAGATAGTTATACTAGCTATTTTAATCTTTATCTAATAATAAATCAATATTATCCCTCACTACCATCACCATTTTCACTAAAACCATTTATAGATAAGCCTTCTCAGGGGTGAGGGATGGATAATCAACCATCACCAAAGGCTGATTATCCATAACCAAATACAGTCATCCCTCACCATTTCAATGAAAAAAATACAAAAATCCAGAGAATTATCGAAAATCAAAAACCCAGACAAAACAATATAAAACTGTTTTGTTCGGGTTATTCAGTTTATTTCAATTGCAGTTCTTTACTGCAACGGAATATAAATCTCCGTCTTCAGTTTGGCTTCTTCCGTGCGTGAAGGATCATTGATATACTTTTCATACAACGGAGCGTTACGAAGTTCGTATCCACTATCGGGCAGCCACTTGGCAAAGATGGTGTCATACACAATTCCCAGGTTTGTATAAGGACCTTGATACAAGAAAACAGCATACCTACCTCCGGCAATCTCCTTCACTCCTATTTCTCCTTTCGGTTCTGCAGGGTTTGGAAGAACAAGGCACACGTCTGTGCGAAGTTTCTCAGAGGTGGTGACCTTAGGATCATCATGATAAATGCTGATATGTTCAATGCCTGCCGAGAAAAGTTTATTCTCTTTCACATAAGCCCAAAGTTTACCCCATGCTCCACAAAAGTCGAGTTCGGAATATGCTCCGGTTAAACGGATATAAATTGCTTTCTTAGTTTCCAATTCAATCACCTTGGGCGATTTCAACTTTAATTCAGGATTCAATTGTACTGGCTTCATGATTACAAAGTTTTTATTGTTACGGTATTCTAAAGGAGTTATATCATAAAATTGTTTGAACGATTTCGATAAAGAAGAAGGCATCTCATACCCCACGCTATAGGCTATTTGCTCCACGGGAAGGTCGGTATACCGAAGCAGACGGACGGCGGTTTCCAACCTTACTCTTATTATGTAAGCTCCAAGTGTTTCGCCCAGAAAAGCTTTCATGATTCGATGAAAATGATAAGTTGAAAGGTTTGACATCTCAGCCAGCTTTTGCAAATCGAGTTCCTCGTCGAGGTGATTATTGATGTAATCTACTACAACATTCACTCTTTTCAAATATTCTTCCCGTGTTGACGATTTAATTTCCATACTTATATCTTTTATTTGATGTGACAAAGATAGGGTATGTTAGTCTATACATCTTGTCCTTTCTTGCTAAATATATAATCAATTATATTTGCGTATTTCATATATATATATCCACAATAATGTATTCATTATGATATTATATATCAAATATTACCATGCTTGCTCATAAAAGAAGAATCTCCTCTACATTGATAGTATTAATAGTAGATTTAATAGAGAAACATCTTCATATATGTAGCCAAAAGATAGGGAATATTTAAAACAGATTCAAATAAAGAAACATTAAGCAGAAGCATTACTTCTTTATTATTTTTCTAAAAACAATGGTTTTGTCCTTCAGTTCAATTTTCAAAAGATAGTTTCCTGTTTCTAATTTTGAGATATCATTTTCAAGATTGTTCCCTTGGAATCTTAGAACTCCATTCAGATCAAACAATTCTACCTTCAGAATGCCCGATAGTGCATTGACTTTAAATTTATCACTGGTTGGATTGGGATAAACAGATACTTCTTCACTTGAAACTTCAGGGATACCGTTTGTTAGCATGTAATCACAAGGAAGTGAGGTAAAGCTAACGCCAAAATTATTATCATTATAACATCTTAACGGACCATCCGCTTCAGGCATCATTACACGTCTTGGAAAAAACCAATCTAAACCACCGATATAATCCATAAACGAACTGTTGCCCCAATACTGAAATCCATCCAGTCCTCTTGCCCAATACTTCTTTACTTGTTTGCCGTTATAAGTCGCGGATGCAACAGAATCGATAACCACCCGGTAGGTCGTCTTTTCCAATAATGAATAGTCCTCATCGCCATAAGGTGCATCCAGAGTCAAAGTATCACCTTTGTTTCTATTAAAAATATAGAATTTGCCGAAAGACTCTTTCTGAGGATTATACAAGAATACCGTATCCGTTGAGTTATAAACGTAAAGAGGCTCTAATCTTGAAACTGATCCTCGAAAATGATAATATGTTCTTTCAATTTTTCTCGTCAATTGTCCTTTTACAATTGTGTCTTTTACTGATTCAAAATGAATATACACAGAATTAGTCGGTGCTGCACCTTGATCTGATCCGTTGTAATACCAATTGGCTCCTATTGGAGCAAAATTCTGGGCCTGAGTAAACAACGTAATAAAAGAGAATGTTATTAAGAAAATATTTCTTTTCATAGTATTATTTTATTTACTCATAATAAGCATTTTAATATTAAATATAAAGAAAGTAATTGTGACATTTTACATTTATCTTGTTCCACAAATATACAACTATTAATTAAGCCTTAAACAAATGCATTCTTCTTTTTTTTTACACAAAGATTATTATCTGATGTACCCACATCTATTTTTATAATTTATTGCATTAATCATTTATTTTTAGTAATATTGTATTCAATATAACATATATCAAACATATATTATGATATATATCTAAGTACTATTTTGATATATATCTGAGTATGCTTTTGATATATATCAAACACTATCTTTAATATATATCAAAAGAAAAAAGTCTCTAGAATAAAATAATAATTAAACAGCAATAAAATGGCATTCAGATACAGAGTAAAAACAAAACGCCCGGCACTGAAAGACAAAGAAGTAAAATACTACGCAGTTCCTATCCGCAATGAGAAAGTACAAATTTATAAACTGGCCGAAGAGCTTACCAAAAGATGTTCACTTACAAAAGGTGATATCTTATCCACACTGGTGGGATTAGTTGATTTAATGGAAGAACATCTTCATAACGGTGATAGTGTATGTCTGGATAATCTGGGTATTTTTACGCTCTCTGCTACCAGCGATGGTTTTGATTCTCCCGAAGAATGCACACCCTCAAAAGTGAGGGCACAGAAAATTTGCTTCCGGGCTGATAACAAACTAAAAAAGAATCTTCAGTTTGTAAAGTTTGAAAAAGACAAACACGACATAGAATAAAAACATATTGTAATTATTGTTATGTTTTATTGGGGCTCATCAATAAATCCGTCTATTTTCGTATAAGAGTTGTTTTCACCGAATAAAAAAAACAAAAAAGTATATATTTTCTAATGAATTTGTTTGCCATATAATTTTTATGTGTATATTTACGAATAGAACCTTGTATTTTATACAAGTATGATATCTAAAACAAACTTATTAAGATTATTGATTTTTTAAAAAAAGTAAAAACATGAGAAAATTAGTTTTATTCGTTGCATTCGTTGCAGCAGTTAGTTTCACTGCAAACGCACAAACAGTATCAAAAAAAGTAGAAAAAGCTGAGAAGACTGCTACAATACAAAAAGACAAAGCTAAAGCATGTTGTAAAGATGCTAAAGCTGAATGTAAAGATGCTAAAGCATGTTGTAAAGAAGCTAAGGCATGCAAAAAAGAGTGTAAAGATGCAAAGGGTGAATGCAAAAAAGAATGCAAAGACATGAAAGGTGAATGCAAGAAAGAGTGCAAAGAGATGAAAGGCAAAGCTAAAAATGAAGCTTCAAAAGCAAAAAAAGAGGTAAAGAAGGAAGTAAAGAAAGATATTACTGACAAGAAATAAAATCCTTTTAATATAAATAAAAATGTGTAGAAGAGGCATATCCCTTTCTACACATTTTGTTTTTTATAGGATTGATAAGAAGAAATTGAAACTACACTAAAAAAGCACAATTACTATTCTTCTGTAATACGTTAACGGATAATATTACACGAAAACAATTCCGCAAATCTACGCAGATGCGTATTATCCGTACCACAACAGCCCCCAATAATCTTCAGAGGAAAATCCCGGTGCAAAGCCATCATACTATCTGCCAGTTCTGTGGCAGACGAAGACTTCAAACAAGTACACTCATTCAGTTCTTCCGGACTCAAGTTAGATGCATTAGCTTGTATTCCCATAAAACGAGCACGCACTAACGGTGTGTTATTATCGGGAACAGACAAAGCCTGATGTAAGATATCAGGATGCACACAGTTTACTGTATAACATAAAGGATTGACTTTTGTATTGGCATCAATTGATGCTATTGCATTGTGAATTGATGTTCCATCGAGTAAAGTTCCGTTCTTGCAGATCATAAAGCTTATAATGTATGGAAGTCCTGTAGTTTCCATAGCTTTTGCCATGCCAGTTGCTTCGGGCAATGCAGGCATTATTCCGGCAAACAGATAGTCGGCACCAGCTTTCCTGAATGCTTCCAGATGAGGAAGATGAAAATCCATAGCCTCATCGGAGGACAAAGATTCCGATGGTTCGTAAGCATCTCCTCTGCAACCAACCAAACCACCGATATAAACAGGAACAGTGTAATCTGATTTCAGCTGAGAAAGAAATGCTACATTATCGGCTATTATGTTTTTGTCTTTGTATACCGAGCGGGCTACCCGTTCATTGTTGACTCTTCGGGTAGGTGTCATCAACATTATCGGCAACTGAAAAGCCTCAGCAACATCCAGATATTGCTTATAAATATCGGCCAGCATTTGCCTGTATGTATCATTGTAAATCAATCCGGCATGAACGATATTATCATCCAAAGGTATTTGATATTCACGGCGTAATCGTTCTACAATAGCTCCCTCTGTCAATATTATCGGAGAAGTATGGAATGTTGTTACAAAGGAAGAATCTCCCATCTTATTTGTTTTATCATTTGCAAATATACACCATTCTACAAAGACTGAAATCTGCTGTATCGATCCTGCTTTATCAACTTCTTCAATATATCGGTCATCTCCACTTTATTATCAGGTTTCTTGCAGTAATCAAACAAGGAAGTGATTGCGCGTTTCATTAAATCTTCATCACTGTCATTGCCTTTGTTTTCAATGGCATATTTGGAATAATAAGCCAGATAAATGCCAAGGAGATGAGCATTATTACCTACTATTTCTGCTATGGAAGCATCAATATTGAAAGTATAATCAGGGGTACCCGACATCCACTTATTGATAAAGCTCTCTGCTGCTTTTCTTTTAGTCTCGTCTTTGTCCAAAGGTTTTGTTGTGAGAAATTTATCACATTCTAAGACTACTTTTTCAGCTTTCTTATAGTCGGCGTTTCCATTAAGTGGTATCTTATCTAGTTTGGAAAAATTCTGTGAGAAACTTTGTGTTGCTATGATAATAAACATAAGCGGTAAAAAAAGCATTCGTAATTTCATATCTCCTATACAATTAAATTAATTCGTTATTAAGTTTGTAACAGGGCACAAATGTATAATTATTATTGAACATTCAAAAAATAGTTTCAACAATAATTAATCAAAATAACAATGTATAGAATTATAATAAAAAATATGCTCCCACCAGGTTATTAATAAATCTGGTGGGAGCATATATCCTTACTAATGTTTACAGCAAGCCGAATTCTGATGCCTTAGCTTTCATAAACTGCAAACTTCCTGCTGCCAGTTCAGAAGCATTGTACTTAGAAGGTCTCCACAAAGAAACAGCACTTGCCATGCCTTCTACCTGCGAAGTGAAGTTTTCCAGAACCAGATTTCCGGTAAAGTCTATGGTTGCCAATCCACGGAACAGGCTGTCCCAATCTACATTTCCTTCGCCCAGCATGCCACGGTTGCTCTCTGTCATGTGAATATGTTTCAGCCTTTCGCCTGCGGCAATCACCGGATTGTAGAAGTTATCTTCTTCAATGTTCATGTGAAATGTATCCAGATGCAAAGCCAGATTGGGAGCTTTGGTACGCTCTATCATGTGCAATGTTTCTTCCGCACAGGTACAAACGTAACTTTCGTAGCGGTTGATGGGTTCTATACCAATAGTAATACCTAGTTTCTGAGCATAGTCGGCCACATCGGCCCACACCTCGCAAACGGTATCTTCTTCTTTTTCGGTCTTTGGCTCACCACTGAACACTCCTATCCCGCTATGAAGCACTCCACCCATAAAATTCAGATCAAGATCGGCTGTTTTGTTAAGCATCGCTTTCATCATCAAAGTGGCTTCTTTGGGATAAAACGGTATGTGACAACTGGCCGGAAGATTAAAGGTGCACACTGCTCCGAGATTGTGATCCTTTAACTGCTTCTTTACTGTTTGTGTATCAATATCCATTGATGGAGGCAGAAGGATCTCTAAAAGATCGAACCCTGCTGCAGCGGTTTTCTGTATGGCATAAGAGCCACCTTCTGCTGTCCAATTGGGGGGAATCCATGACAGGATTGAGGCCCCGAATTTTACTTTCATTGTTTTATTGTTTTAAAGTTAGAATATCCACCATTCTGCTTTCACGCCGATATATGTTCCCCAACGTTTCTGGTTAACCTGCAGAAACGGAGAGTAATTATGGTCACGGGCATAGTCATTGTAACGAGCCAGCGAGCACACAAAACGAATGTGAGGCCGGCACCATGCGCTACGTTGTCCTACCGGAGCAATAGTGGGTGCAAAGGAGAATTTCCACATTGCTGCATCGGGGTTATCGCCATCTTTACGCACTGCATAATGTACTTCTCCAATGAGGTGCAGCCAGTCTGTTGCATAATATAGAGTTCTGAATCCTGCAACAATATCTCTCTTCCGGTTATAAATCTGCGATCCGTTGAAATAAGTATCTTTATTTGTACTGGATGAACCTCCCTTACTCTGGGTGAAGACTCCGTATCCGTTTATACTGAACTTCTTTGAGGGGTTGATCAGAAAATGCTCTACCATGGTTAAGGAGTATGCACCGGTGTAACGTCCTTCATCATTGGGTGCACCATAAGTGGCCCATGTAAAGGTATTCCCATTATCCCCACCATTGGCTATACCTGTTCCGTAGCGCACTGAAATATCGTTGAACGAACCAGGCATCGCAGTCTTTAAAGGGGTGGTGAATTTAGCTCCGGCCACCCAACCATTATCGGAAGGATACTTTATGGAAGCATTATCCGAAGTGGCTGACACATAATGATACTCGCCCAACAGCTTTAGTTTGTTCCCGTTGTTCATCTCGAAGGTATGCTCTCCAATCCAAACCATACGTTGTCTGATTGCAGGATTGGTAGCTCCGGCAACAGTGACTTTATAGTTATAAGGATAAACACCTGCAGAATCTGTGGAAGCCGGCATCAGCATGGTTAGCTCTGTTGTTTTATAGCTTGCTCCAAATCCCTGGGCTGAATGATCGTCAAAGTAGAAATAGTCGCAAATGTGTATGTCGTCGTAGCGGCGAAAGCGTGCGCCTGCCCAGGCAGACCAACGGCTACCCATAATGTTCCGGGCCTCAACGAAAGCCTCGGGAAGAATAAAGGTTAGTCCGTCTGCCGAGCGAGTGCTTACGTTGCCCATAAATTGTCCATTGGCAGAATACATCCCCAATCGGGCCTGAAAGGTTACGTTTGTACTGTCCCTCCCTATAAGTTTCGGAGTGAAGTGCAGCGCAGGCAACAGATCAAAGTAATCTGACTGCTCCATGCGTCCGGCCAGTGAACCCTGACCGGAAAGGTTTAACGGCTTCCACATGTTGCCTTCGCCCGTTGGTGATGCACCAACTCCGATTCGTCCTGTGGTTCCCATTGAAAAATTTGTATTTGTAATTACCACCTGAGCTTTAGCGCACAATGGCATTGCTATTATTATAAATAGTTGAAGCAATTTTTTCATAATGAGTAATGTTTAAACGTTTAAACATTTGGATAAAAATAAAATGGAAAGGCACAGAATAGTCTTATCGTTAATAAGAAGTTCATTCGCATTAGTCGGCACAACAGACAATAATCTGGCGTAAGACGCTCTGCTACAAGATCTGTTTCGGAGATTTGCAGTATACATAACCGGGGATATTAAATGGTATAATATAATAGCTGGTTATTAAGCTTTATCCTTGTATCCTTTGATGCCGTAATAGGCTACGAACACGAAGCAAAGAAGTGGAATAAGCAGTGAATTAGCGATTCCCGCCATATCAGACAAACGGCCCATTGCAAGGGTAAGTACGGCTCCACCGATAATTGCCATTACAAGTATGGATGCTCCCAACTTTGTGTGTTCGCCAAGATCCTTCATACCCAATGAAAAGATAGTAGGATACATGATTGACATGAAGAAACTGGTGCCCACTAATGCCCAAAGACCTATTGTTCCAGGGAAAAGGATTCCAACTGCTGTAAGAACCACATTGATAAGAGCATAGATCGAAAGTAATTTATTGTCTTTTATCTTCTTGAGCAATCCTGTTCCTATAAAGCGGCCAAGGGTAAAGACTACAAGAGAGATAGTCAGGAAGTTAGCAGCACCTTTCTCTGGTGTTCCCGGAATTGTTGACTGAATGTAACGGATCAGATAACTCCATATGCATACCTGAGCTCCCACATAGAAGAACTGTGCAATAACTGATTGCTTGAAAGATTTCTTGCTCAGCAAGAGTTTCAGTGTATTTCTTGTAGAAGAAGTATTAGCTGTCTCTTCATCTTTGATAGTAGGGAATTTAGTGAATGCAATGATTATAGCAAACAATAAAATTATGGCACCGATGATTAAATAAGGAGTCTGCACGGAATGAGCCTCTGTAAGATAGTAAGCTTTTAAGGCTTCGGGCGACATTTTAGCCAGCTCTTCTTTGGTATACTCAACTCCGGTAAGGATAAAGTGCTGACCTACCAACACGCCTGTTACACATCCGATTGGATTAAATGATTGTGCCAGATTCAGACGGAAAGTAGCCGTTTCGGGCTTTCCTAATGCAAGAACATAAGGACCGGCTGCTGTTTCCAGAAATGCAAGTCCGGAAGCAATTACAAACAGGGCAAACAGGAAAAATGCATATGAGTTGTTCTCTGCTGCAGGGAAGAACAAGAATGCTCCGGCTGCATACAATATCAGACCAATGATGATACCGGTAATGTAATTGTATTTGCGCATCACGATCGATGCCGGAATAGCAAGAAGGAAATATCCCATGTAAAAAGCTGATTGTACAAAACCTGATTGCAAATCGGTCAGCTCAAATGATTTCTTGAACTGTTTGATTAAGATATCGTTCAGGTTACCGGCCATGCCCCACATAAAGAACATACTGATAATAAGAACAAGTGGTAACACGTAACTGTTTTTTTTCTCCATTGACAGATCGGCTGCAACGGTTAATGTTTTCGCTGGTTTTAAATTTGGTAGTTGCATAAAATAAAAGTTTAAGGTATTGTTTATAGAATAGATAGACGCTGCAGCTGGAAGTCCATTAACTGAGCTAAATTGTAAGAAGGGCAAGCTCCTTCGTGAGAGGCAACAAAAGCGCCAAGTGCTGTGGCATAAATCATACCAATCTCAGGTGTTTCGTTCTGAACTTTCTTTGCTAAGAAAGCTGCAAGGAAAGAATCGCCACTTCCAACAGTGTCTTTTACTGTTACTGGAAATGCAGGATATGAATAAGATTCTGTTAATGTGTAATAGTTAGCTCCTTTACTTCCCTTGGTTACTATCACTTCATAAATATTAAATTCTTTCTGAAGAAACCGAACTGATTCTTCCTCTGTGCCAGACTGATCCCAGAACCAGGTGATAATAAGCTCTAATTCTGAATGATTAAGTTTCAATAGATTACTCTTTGCCAGCAAATATTTAATCGTCTCAACTGAATAAAAAGGAGGACGTATGTTTATATCAAACACCTTGTAATTAGCTTTTTCCAACAATCTATATAAAGTATCGCGTGAAGTTTCATTACGAGTTACCAGGCTACCAAATACAAAAGCATCGGCACCGGCTACCAATTCATCATATGCTGGATCGGAACTAATATAATCCCATGCAACAGGTTGATGAATAACGTAAGTCATCTCATCATTTTCGCCGGCAATAGCTTCCACTTTTCCTGTCTCATGAGCTTCGTCAATCTGGCAATAGGTAGTTGGAATGTTCCATTCATTGAGCAGATTCAATAATTTTTGGCCAGCATCGTCGGCTCCTACTCGGCTGATCATTTGGCTGTCTACACCAAATTTCTGCAAATGGTAAGCCACGTTCATAGGTGCTCCGCCCGGCTTGGTCTTAGTAGGGAAAATATCCCAAAGTACTTCGCCATAACACACAATTCTTTGTTTTTCAAGGTCTTTTGTTTTCATGATATAAATATTTAATGATTCAATTATTTGATTGCTATGTGGTTTTAGATTTTGTTTAAACGTTTAAACATTAAGAGAAAAAAAATTATAAGGTAACAACTGAAGATTTACGGACTACAAGTTCTGTCTCAAAAATAGCCGATTCAATAGAAGAACCTTTCTTTTCTATGGCATCAAGCAGAATCCTCACAGACTTTAAGCCAAGTTCGGCCATAGGTTGCTTAACGTAAGTTACCGGAGCATAGAAAAGATCAAAAGCATCCGTTTCATCAAAACCTACAACTGCCAGTTGGTCAGGAATTTTAAGGCCTAAACCATTAATGTACTTCAGCCCGCAGATAGTAAGTAAGTTCGTTGTGGCAAAGATAGCATCAACAGGGTTCTCATCAGCAAGGAATCCCTTGATTGCATTGGCTACATCTTCATCAGTATGGTCAATACGAACCTCTCCAACCATGGCTTGCTCTTTCAATAAATCAACTGCGCCTCTAACTCGTTCGTTAAGGTGGAACAAAGATGTTTGATAAGATATAACCCCAATCCGCTTATGTCCGTATGACTGTAAATGGATAATTGCCTTTCTGGCAGCATCATAATTGTCAATAGCCACAAAATTAGAAGGAATTGAGGGATAGTAACGGTCAATCAGCACAAACGGTATGCCCGACTCTTTCAGGTAAAGAACCTGATCTTCACAATGTTCGGGCAATGCAACGATTAATCCGTCCACTTGACGATTGATTAGCAACGTAATCAAGTCTCGGGTTTTCTTTTCACTCTCGTCCGAACTGCCAAAGATTACCGAATATCCATTTTTTTTAGCTTCATCTTCAATTATACGTGCCATCTGAGAAGAAAAAGGATTTGCAATATCGGCTACAATTAAACCAATGGTAAATGTTTTTTGTGATTTAAGACTCCGTGCAATCTGGTTAGGCTGGTAATTAAGCTCCTTAGCCACTTGTCTTATTTTGGCAGCAACCTCTTTACTTATTCTGTTCTCGTTCTTATTGTTAAGTACATACGACACCAAAGTTGTAGAAACCCCAACTTGCTCTGCAATAGTTTTTATGGATACTTTGGCTTTCATAGTAACTGAACTTTAATATTTAACTTTGGCAATGATTTAACGCACCAAATATATATGTTTAAACGATTAAACATATATATTAGAGCTAATAATTATAATCATTTAACAAAAGCCGCCATTCATATTTCTGAGAAGAGCAACAACACCTTCCCTAAAAAAGCCTAATCACGCTTGTTTTGAACGTTTATCTTCTCTTGTAAGAAAACAACAGAACGTTCCAGATTGAAGTCTAAGATAGTCAGACTTTATAATCTATTCGTTTCATTGCGCAACAAAACGTTCCAGATTAAAGCCTAAGCCTTTAATAGCAAAACAAAGCTATAAAAAACATATATAACTCAAGGCTTTCTTATATACCGGATTGTTTGAATCATTATAAACATCCATGCGAGGATAGCTATAACCCAAAACACTAGAATATGCTTTTCGAAAAAAGTATAAAAATAGGTACCAAAAAGTATTCCAAAAGTGAAAAGACAAATTTTAAATATGCCAAAATCCACTACGGTATAATGATGAGCCGCTTTTAATAATTCATTTATTAGATTACTCATAATTAAATAATTAATCAGATTATACATCTATTTAGAAAATATCATATAAATAAAAACACTTGCCTGCTGAAAAAGATGTTGCATCAGGTATTATTTAGATTCAAGAGGCCAATTTACTTTGCATCACTTTAAGCGTTTCAATCATTATTAATATTCAATGCATCAATTCAATATCAGCAATATAACTATTTCATGACAATGATATTCCTTTAATATTAATGCTATGCAAAAGCTGATTTATTAAACAAGCTAAACACTTAGCCCCCATTCAGCTAAAAAGAGATAAAGCTGATGGTGGAGACAAAACAAATAAATGTAGGAGGTGTTATATATCTATATGTAATGATAAGAATATATGAGAACCATTAGCTTATTACTTTTCTTATTTGTTTCAATACTAAACAGCTTTGCCCAGACTAATCAAAAACTAGTTGAGTCCTTACAAACTTATACAGTTAAAGGGATGGTCATTGACTCAATTTCCAATCAGGCTGTTCAATATGCAACACTTAGTATAGTAGCAAAGCGTTCTCCTCAGAATCCCATTAAAGTAGTTGTAAGTGATAATAACGGGAATTTCGCTGCTTCTTTTAATGCTTCCCCCGGGAATTATTCAGTTGCCATACAGTTTGTTGGTATGAAACCAACTGTGAAACAGTTTAGTCTTACTTCAAATCAGAAACTGGTTTCATTAGGGAAAATATATATGACCGAAACTTCTGCACAACTGCAGGAAGTAGTTATTGTTGCGCAAAAACCTTTAGTCAAGGTCGAAATTGATAAACTGACTTATAGTATAGAAAATGACCCGGAATCAAAGACCAGCAACACTTTAGACATGCTTCGTAAGATACCTATGGTTACTGTCGACAGCGAAGATAACATTCAGTTAAAGGGATCTTCTGATTTCAAAATATACCTTAATGGGAAGCCTTCGAACATTTTGACCAGTAATCCGAGTGATGTTTTGAAAAGTATGCCTGCCAATACTATTAAGAGTGTAGAAGTAATAACCGATCCCGGAGCAAAATATGATGCTGAAGGTGTAGGTGGGATTATTAATATTGTAACCGTTAAGAGCGGTATTCAAGGATATACTGGCACAATTCGCAGTAATGCGGGGACGCTGGGACGCTGGGGAGGTGGTGCTTATCTGTCTTTGAAATCCGGTAAATTTGGAATTACGGGAAACTACAATTATAACAGGGTTAGTTCTCCGTACAGCGATTCATACATGGAGCGTACCAATAATATAAGTAATAACGAAAAATACATGACTCAAACCGGACGCTCAAAATATAAAGGTCCTTTCCAGTTCGGTACGCTGGAAGCCAGCTATGAAATTGATTCACTGAATATGGTAAGCCTTTCCGTGGAACGGTTCAACGGAGAGATGACAAACCTGTCGAACTACCTTGTCGATATGAAAGATGCAAATCATGATCCGTATTACAGTTACAACAGAAACAGCAAATCAACAAGAACATTCGGTTCTACGGATCTGAATGTAGACTATCAACATTCCACTCACAGAAAAGATGAATTGCTCACTATCTCTTATAAATTTGATCACAATCCCAATAACAGTGAAAGTAATACTTTATTGGAAAATCTTACCGGGGCAGTTCCCGGCATATTATCGCAATCACAAAAGAACATGAACAAAGCCTCAACAAACGAACATACTGCTCAGATTGATTACACCTATCCTACTAGAAAAGGGCAAAAAATAGAGGCCGGCATAAAATATATCCTACGCAAAAGCAACAGCGAAACAGATCAGTGGCAGAATGACACATTAGTTATTAATTCATCTAACGACTTTAAGCATACACAGAATATCTATTCCGCATACGTAAGCTATGACATGAAAATAAGGAAATTCGGAGTCAAAGCAGGAGTTCGTGAAGAAGCCACCTCCCAGGATGTAAAATATCGTCTTGCTCCTGAAATGAATTTCGATACTCATTATTCCAATCTTGTTCCATCAGCATCCATATCTTACTCACTCTCAGCTACTGAACAATTAAAATTTGGTTACACAATGCGTATCCGTCGCCCGGGAATAAGAAACTTAAACCCTTATGTTAATAATACAGACCCGCAGAATATAAGTTACGGTAATCCGAAACTCAATCCTGAAAAAAGCAATAACCTGAGCCTTAACTACAGTAAATTTGCTCAGAAGCTGAATATCAATCTTAGTCTGAGCTATAATTTTGTCAATAATGGCATTGAAAGTTACACTTTCATTGATCCATTAACACCTAATATAAGCAGGACAACATACGACAACATTGGTCACAGCCAGCGTACCAGCTTTTCATTATATGGAAACTGGAATGCCTTAAAGAGCTTGAATGTTATACTGAACGGAGGAGCTTTTTATGTCAACATGAGGAGTGATGCAACCCAATCAACCGAAGTACTAAGTACCAGCGGTTTCTTCTACAATGGATATACAGGTATTCAATACACACTGCCTAATGACTTGAGAATAAACCTTAACGGAGGTTATTTCGCTCCGAGGGTTAATCTTCAGGGAAAAACCTCCGCATTCTATTACACAAGCTTTTCAGTAAGCAAAGATCTTTTCAAGAAAAAGCTATCCATCTCTCTTACTTGCACTGATCCATTCTGGAAAAACAAAGAATATACAAGCAAAACAAACGATAAAACATTCTCCATGAAGAGTACTAATTACATAAATACAAGAGAACTGAGGATAAGTATCTCCTATCGTTTCGGAACACTAAAAACATCAGCTACTAAGAAGGCTAAAAAGGGAATCTCAAATGATGATGTAAAGACTGAAGAAAATCCGGAAGAAGGAGTAAATACTAACGGGCGATAATTAATTCATTCAGATAACAGCATAAGAATTCTATCACATTAAAACATCTAGTTATGCCCAAGATGACTCAGAAGAACAAAAAATACAGAAATAGCATCGGAATATTCATATTTTTTTGAGCTGTCCAATTAATAACTTACAATTAAGCTAACTGATTTATTAGCAGCAATTTTAAGTCAATTCAGTTCTCATTTATTGCTGCAATATCGGTCAAACCTAAAAAATATAATACTCTAAACAAGAAAAAAGTTAGCAAAACCTTTTGAGTTTTCACAATTAATCATACCTTTGCAGCGCATTTAAAGATGGTTCCGTAGCTCAGCTGGATAGAGCAACGCCCTTCTAAGGCGTGGGTCATGCGTTCGAATCGCATCGGGATCACAACATAAGATCGCAAATAGCTTATTATTAGCCGTTTGCGATCTTTTTTTTATAATATCTGTATAACATTTACACAACGAACAATCGGCTCACCTGCAAAAGTATGGGATCATACCAATCCCAATCCCATAGAAATGCTGAATTATTTGATTTTATTCGCCAATAAATAAAAATCAGTCTCCAATAAATAAGAATCATTGGAGAATAAATCTGAATGATACACCAATTATTTTAAAAAAAAGCTATTAAAAATATATGCCGAATAATCTCTCTGAAAGTCTCAAGTGATATTGAAGAATGTGTCTTGATGTTTTCAAAAAGTTTCTGGACGTTTAAAGCCTGCCAGCAAGGAGTTTCAGACCATTTAGACCTTAGTTTGCAAAGACAATGAATGATCAGTTTATAAAAGCAAACCCACAAAATAATCATAACAAGTATTTATTTAAAAAGACTTATAAGAAGATCTTAAGAGTAATTCTAATCATAAATACTATGGACAACAGGCACCAAAATGCAAAAAACACTGCCAAAAAAGAGGCAACTTATAACTGAATCATTTGTCCAGGTATTTTATTTTATAGGGATAGCTATTTAATAATCAATGTCTGCCAGTACAAAATCGTGGGGTTATAAATATATGTATATAATACACATCTAACGTCCTTAATTCTTTAAAAAGAATCAGCCTTATTCAGACCGGTTTTGCAATTTCCTTATCAAGCGCTTACAGCAAGAAACGGATATGACATTTTTCTTAATTTAAGGTTGCAAAAATAGATGCATAAAAAAAAGAAAGAGGAGATTTACAATGGTTAATCCCAAGAATTAGAACCTCTTTCAATGAAACGAATTAATGAACAGAACTTTTTATGCAGCACTTTGTTCATATTTATAGAACAAAATGATACAACTATGAAAGCAATTCATTTCTTTAAGTTATTAGCTATTGCTTTAATAGCACTTTTATATGGATGTACGAGTCATGTAAAAGATGTGCAAGAAAGAATGACAGATAATTATCATCTATATATGAATCAGCAAGTTGCATCGATAAATTCTTCGCTCGAGGAGATGCATAATACAATATATGTGGATAGCGGATTGAAAAAAGGCATAACTCTGTCCGGTTCATTAAAAACTTTGCTCAAAAAGAAATTCTTTAAAGCTATTCCTTCAGCTATTTTTCAGTTTGAGTTATCATCGGTTGGCAACAACAAAATATCTCTTAAACAGTATGCAATAATAAGAAAAAGCACAGTACTGATAATGAAGGATAGTCTGAAAAAATACATTGTTTACACAGATAAGAACATTGTAAATTTACTGGTAGATACCTTGTTATTCCGTTATTCAGAGCAATTCCCTGTAAATAATGCTTTTTATTATTACAAGCAACAAAGGGAATTATCCGGAACTTTCCTGCAATTTGTGGAGACTGAAAATGAAGGATATTGCAATGAGGAGAATATTCTTCCGGGAGATTGCAACTGGGGATATATTTTCCTGGCAACCAACGGGAAAAGCATCTTCAAATTAGAATGTGTAGGTTCCGACAGTACTCAGTATAATATTGGAACTTTTGAAAGAAAGACTGATTCCTTAGTGTGCTCGTTTGAGAAGAGTTATTCATATCCTGAGAAATATGATCCAAACACAGGGGTAAGCATATCCAATCCTAATGAAGGCAAGATAAGCGATGGTAGTTTTGTGGTTAAGCTTCAGCATTGCCAATGTATAAAGTATCCTTTCATTATTAAGCATATGAATGAAGAAGACGGCAATAGCATATTACAGACTTATGTGGTTAAGGTGGCTTCGCTTAAAGAACAGGATGATTTTATTAAATCCATTAAAAACATAAAATCCATATCGGATATATTGAAAGAATAAAAGAAGAAGAGGCAGCTGCTTAACCATGCTGCCTCTTCTTCTTTTATTGCCAAATCATTAAAATCAATTGATTGTTTTTTTCTAGAACATCTGTAGCTGGTAAATAAACCCTAAAGATATTCTGTTTGTATTTGCTTTGTCAGCTCCCAATGCTTTAGCTCTATCTGTAAACTGGTATGCACGCCCTACGTAAGTAAGGAAGAAATGCAAGTTAGATTCCATAGGATAATATTCAAGTCCGGCAAAATAGCCATATGACGTCTGATATTTACCTTTAACAAAATCTATAGGACCAAACATATCTTTTAAATTCTTCTTTAAGGAAGCAGTTTCATACATTCCCTGTACAAAAGCATTCCATTTAGGTGCGAACCTATAATTCATTTTAGTGACCAATGACAGGTAACTTGCATTCACATTATCTTTATAATAGGTTGAATTTACAATATCTCTCATTATCCCATTACGATCAAGTTCTTCATTGGAATACATAAAATCAAAGAACATATTAAATTTACCTTGAGTAAATTCATTCCCTAAAGCATAATAATGAACATACCTCCCCTTAGCCTCACTCATTAATGAAGCTGACCATCGGGTCTTGAAAGCGTTATCAAAGAAATTTCCATTCCAGTTCAGAGTATAAACTAAAGGAACCTGGCTTTGTTTAACGCCGGTTGATCCAACATTATAGGTGTTTTCAAAACTGTTATTCATACTGTTCAGAATCTGGAACTGTAACTGATGATTTGGATTTAGATTATAAGCAAAGTTCACTCCAGTGAGAAAGTTACTCATATTATCAATCATGTCACTATATTCGTAAATTTCAATTGGATTAAGATCGAATTCTATACCTCCATAAGCAGCACATTGTTTTCCAATAAACATTGAGAAATCATTGGTAACCTTCACACCTATTCCGGCAACATCAATGGAAGTTGGCAGATTATCAATATTTCCACTACCTGTATTAGGACGGTTTAATCGTTGTCTCCAACGGTATGACAACCAGTCATTGATTTTACCTTTTGCTTCGATGCGGAATTGCCGCATATAAAAATTACTTATCTGGTGGTCTCCATTAGAAAATTGATTATCAAAACTACCGTTCATATTCAAAAAAAAGTTGAACTTATCTGTCTTCTTTTTAATATCTGTCACCTCTTCAAAAAGACTTTTAGAGGAACGCATATCATCATTCTGCTGTGCCCTAACACCAGTCATGCTCAACAGCAACCCGAACAATAGTATGTACTTTTTCATATCAGTATTCATTAAAGTAAGTCTGGATCTGCTTCCAGTCACTTGTCTTGGTCAGTGCCAGCATAAGCAGAACTCTCGCTTTCTGAGGATTAAGTTCCTGAGAAGCTATAAAACCGTATTCTGCATCGTTAACCTCTGCATCTAATGTAGTTGGACCAGTTGGTACTCTTGATGAGCGAACCACCTGAATATCTGCCTTTCTTGCTCTGATAAGTTCTGGGAATATGTTTTTATGAATATTACCGTTACCTACTCCTGCATGGACAATGCCTTTGTATCCTGCAGCAATCAATGCATTGACAGCTTCGGGTTCTACATTAGAATAGCTATATACTATACCAACTTTAGGAAGCTTATCTAATTTGTCTACTGAGAATTCAGATGAAGTGGTGTGCAACTTCGCGGGAATTCTATTAAAGAATACTTTGCTATTAAAAACATATCCCAAAGCGCCGGAATTCGGAGATTGAAAAGTCTCAACGCTGACTGTATTTGTTTTCAGCACATCACCCGCCCCCAGGATTAGTCCGTTCATTGCAACTAAAACCCCTTTGCCTACCGACTCTTTTGCAGAAGCAGTAATCACTGCATTATATAAGTTTAATGGTCCGTCAGCACTTATTGCTGTTGAAGGACGCATAGCACCAACCAGTACTACCGGTTTATCACTGTTAACTACCAGATTCAGAAAATAAGCGGTTTCTTCCATAGTATCGGTTCCGTGAGTAATCACAATACCATCAACTTTACTATCTGCAAGTAAAATATTAATCCGCTTTGCAAGAGTGAGCCACACATCGTCAGACATATCTTGTGATCCGATTCTGACAATCTGTTCGCCAGTTACATTTGCCACATTCTTTATATCAGGAACGGCATCCAGCAACGCACCAATAGCAACCTGACCCGCAGTATATGCTGTTTTTGTGCTCGACGCTCCTGTTCCAGCTATAGTTCCTCCTGTCGCCAATATATGAATATTGGGCTTTTGAGCCATTATCGTTAATGATGACAGCAACAAATACAGAACAAAAAATTGAAATCTCTTAACTGCTTTCATAACAATACATTTAAATAGTTAATAAATCTAGTTCTTTAAAGTTTAGTTCTTTATAAAAATTGAATCATCAGCAACCCTACGCCAACAGACACCATTGTTGAAATAAGGCCAGGCATCATAAATGAATGATTCAATACGTATTTGCCTATACGAGTAGTTCCCGTACGGTCAAAGTTCATAGCAGCAACAACAGTGGGATAATTTGGAATGAAAAAATAGCCATTCACTGCAGGGAATAGTGCAATGAGCATATAAGGAGAAATAGCCAGTGCAATGCCTAATGGCATAAGTGCTCTTACTGTTGCGGCCTGACTGTAGAGCAGAATGGACATCACAAAAAGCGCAAATCCGAATAGCCATGGAGTCGCAGTCACAATATCTTTAATAGAGGCTGTAAGTTCAGGAAGATTTCCTTTCAGGAATGTGTCTCCCATCCACGCAATACCAAAGATTGCTATTACAGCCTGCATTCCAGCGGGGAAAACGGACCCCTGAGTTGCTTTTATTCCGTCTGTTCTGGTAATCAGAAGAATCAATGCTGCAGCAGCCAACATTAAAATCTCAATGATGGAAGACATGCTAAGTTTTACCATCTCGCCATCAACAAGGAATGACGGTCTAAGACTCTCGAATGAGCCGAACAACACAATAAACAATGTTGCAAACACAAAAATAAGGACCGAAAGCAAAGCGCCTCGACCATTCACTATCTCTTTTGTCTCAACTTTCTTCGTATCAAATTCACCTTCGGCTATTCTTTTCTTATATTCTGGATCATCAACAAGCTCTTTTCCTACGTATAAAGAATAAAAAGCTCCTGCCAATACACCAATCAAAGTAGAAGGTATACTTATTTTCAGAATATCAAACAAGGATATATTATAACCAGATAATAACCCAAGAAGTGCAACTGTGGCGGCAGAAATCGGGCTTGCGGTTATAGCTTGCTGGGATGCGATCACTGCTATACCCAAAGGACGTTCCGGCCTTATTTTTGTTTCTGTGGCAACTTCTGCTATTACAGGAAGAACCGAATAGGCAACATGACCGGTTCCAGCTACAATTGTAAATATGTATGTTACAATAGGGCTAAGCCAGACAACTTTCGATGGATTTTTACGGAGCAAGCGCTCTGCCGCTTTTACCATATAATCAAGTCCACCAGCAGCTTGCATACATGAAGCTGCAGAAATAACAGCTGCAATCATCAGCATTACATCAATTGGAGGCGCTGTAGGTTGCAACCCAAACACAAATGTCAGGATAGCCAGTCCTACTCCACCCATCACTCCAAGTCCAATGCCACCTAATCTTGCTCCGATAAGGATAGCAACTAATACGAAAATCAGTTGTAGTATCATAATACTTCTAATAATAGAACAGTTTTGTTCCGACAGGTTTAATATATAACAAAGATGCACATTAATAAGTTTCGCTATAAATATAATTAAACTTATTAAGTACAAAAACTGTAGCATCCATATTTATATTATAAAAATGGATAGATATGTGTAACCAGACTCTCGCGAGAAGCTCTATCTAATAAGATGTGCCTTTCAAAGACATTACCGCCCAATAGTACAATATCTCCTTAATCAGAGAACTTTTACATTTGAATTTATGTTATTAATAAAAAGGATCTGATCATCTATTCAGTTGAAATTGAAAATGAAAATAGCACATTTCACTAAAAAGAATATAGACTATGAGAACTTTATTATTGATATCAATGCTTCTATTTTCAATAAATGTATTATCTCAGAAAATAGATAACAGGGAGAATGGAGCAAATGTCTTTAATGGATATTCAAAAGTAGAAAATAAGGATAACATTACAGGCTCTTCTCCGGAAACGAGTAAAGATTATCTCTATAAATCGGGAGAATACCTTCTAAAATCAGCTTATTATCGATACGCTGCTCTCGGTTCTTTAGCTGCATGCGCTATCATATCCTCGATGGGCTCCAATGCTGACAATAATTCTACGAGCACTAGCAATAAAGGAGACGCCTATTATGCAGTCAGCGGCATATTTCTTGTTTCATCATTGGTTTGTACAATTATATCCATCAATTATAAAATGAAGGCTGGGAAACAACTCAAATTATCTGCTAGTGGTGGAACTACCAGCATTGCCTATACATTTTGACTAAAGACATAAGATTATGAAAAACGTTTTATTAGTATTTCTAATTTTAATCTCAGTGAATGTATTCTCCCAACAGGCAGAGCATCAAGAGAATGGGGTTAATGCAATAAAAGACACTCCTAAAGAAGAAAAGGATAGCGTAAAGGTGCTTTCAACTGTAAAATTTGGAAACATTTTATATAATTCCGGAAAATATCTGCGAAAATCCGCATATTATGAATATGGGGCTATTGGTTCATTAACTGCAAGCACTGTTCTTTTTCTGATAGCATTTAATAATATCGACTTTTGGGATAATGGCAATCTCTCAACAAGTGCTTTCAGTGCTCTTGCTGCCACTTTATTTTTCACTTCAGCCATTGTTTGTACGGTAGTATCAATCAAATATGATAAGAAAGCAGGAAAAGAACTCAAATTATTGATGCACGGTGGGACTGGCTCTATCGCCTTAACATTCTAATCTCTAAGAATTATAATTATAAGACTTATGATAACAAATTAGATTTCTAACCTATTTACGAGAAATATTCATGAAATACTTATTTATAACACTCATTCTATTTTTACTCTCAACAAAGGCCACTGCACAAACAAGTCCGGACTCTGTTGTGATTCATTTTTATGAATGGTATTTTAGCGTGATAGAAAGTGGACAAATTGAAGAGTATCAACCAGAGTTCGTTGCTGATTCCGCCGGAATGACCGCACTGAAAATGGATAAATACATTGAGAATCTCAGGTTGCACAATTTTACTGACAGCCTGGTTAATCGTGAAATTGCCTCGTATCAGAATTGTATTAAAGAGATTAATAAAACAAGATTCGATGAATTAAACGATAAACTACCTAACCTGGATGATTACAGGAATATAGGTTGTGACTTTTTTAATATTTATCGATGGATAATGGATGTTGAGCCAATGAACGGAGTAGATGTTATTGAAAAAATCAACATTGATAACAACAGAATTGTAATCAAAGGACGTTTCTTTAGAGGCAGCGAACTGACAAAGGATAAGAGTTACTGGAATAAATTTCTTTATGTTGCATTAATCAACGAAAATAATATCTGGAAAATTAATCAAATTGAAATACGAAACACAAAAGACAGATAGTTTGTAGAAACATCTTAAATTTCCGCTAAAATAAATTCAATCAATCACAGTTATTTTTATTTATTTGTCATTTACAGACTCCCATGTTTTCAGTCTTAATATGATTCTCCTCTTCCGGTTCTGCATGAATAGACACTTCACTTCTGCTAATTAAATTGTTCAGTTCCCGTTCTATCTTGTCGCAGATTTCATGAACTTGCATCAGAGAAAGATCTGGTTCTAAATGAACATTTACCTTGATAAAAGTATTTGCACCGGCAGAACGAATCTTCAGATCATGATAAGACTTCACTTCGGGCATTGATAATAACTTTTCTTCTACCAGATGAATTGTATTTTGTGGTGCTGTATCCAGTAACACATCTATCGCCTTTTTTCCTAACTTTAATGAAACAAAAACTACAAGAGCTGCAACAAGCAAAGCAGCTACTGAATCGGCTAAGTAGAGGCCAAAGTTTGCACATATTAACCCCAATAATACTACTGCAGAACTCCAGATATCTGTTGAAAAATGCAGGGCATCAGCTTCCAATGCCTGACTGTTGTGCTTCTTTGCCACTTTATATAATGCTCTGGACCGTGTTACATCAATAACTATTGCACTGATAACCACGATATAGCTCCATGCATTTACTTCTATATGAGTATTCCCGCTAGCCAAACGGCTTACTGCCTCATAGACTATCCAAATACATGTAATAAGAAGCAACAACGTTTCAATTAATGCCGAGAAATTTTCTATTTTACCATGCCCATAGTTATGCTCTTTATCTGCCGGTTTATCAGATATGCTGACAGAGAAAAAGGTTATAACAGCAGCAACAAGATCTAATGTAGAATGTAATGCTTCGGAAAGGATACCTAAACTACCGGTAAGAATTCCGATAATCATCTTGAAACCAGTTAAAAATATAGCTGCAAACACAGAAAGTAGTGCAACTTTTTTCTTTTCATTTTTCATCATTATCCTTTATAAACAACAAAATGAGATACCATAAAGTACAAAAATATAAAAATAAGTTGAGACTAATCTATTAATTATCAAAAAAAAAGATACAGTCAAACTAATATAGATTTAGTCTAATTACATCTAATAAGGCCAGACAGAACAACGCTAATCAATAATAATCAGGCTGTTATTTCCTGATCAAATGATTACTTTAATAAGATTTATTAAATCGATATTATTTTTATTGTTCTAAATCTCTTTTTCCGAAACAAATTAGTACTTTTGTCCCCGTCTTTTTTTTTAAATAAAAGACGACTGCAAACAATTGCATAAGTAGATAAACATTCACATTTGAACCATACTTAAATGATAAACATTGATATCAGAAAATTGACGTTACGCGGGAAATCCGCCTTTAATTTTTTAACATCGAAATGCAAAACGTGGGGAGCTAAAGGCAAATCGTTGTACAAAAATTCTCCTTGGTACAAAAAGATACTATTAATATTCTGTTCCCTGATTATTTTATTCTCTGTCTACCTGTTTATGGTTGATATTAACTTTCTCTGGTTATTCGGAAAATCGCCGAGTATGTCTAGCATAAACAATCCAAACCAAAGTGTTGCCTCCGAAATTTATAGTGCGGATGGAAAGCTAATCAGCAAATATTTTAGAGAAAACAGAACTCCGGTGAAATATGAAGAGATATCACCTATATTAATTAAAACATTAATCAGCACTGAGGACGAACGATTTTATGAACATTTTGGAGTAGATTTAAAAGGTGTGTTCGCAGCAATGAAGGATATGGCGAAAGGTAATGCCCGTGGTGCAAGTACTATTACCCAACAACTTGTAAAGAACATGTTCAAGGTTCGATCACAATACTCCAGAGGCCTTTTAGGAAATATTCCGGGTCTCAAGCTGCTTATAATGAAATCAAAGGAATGGATTACTGCAGTAAAAATTGAAATATTTTATTCCAAAAAAGACATCCTTACCATGTATCTCAACACCGTAGACTTTGGTAGCAATGCTTACGGTATAAAGACTGCATGTAAAACGTACTTCAATGCAACGCCACAAAATATAACAGTTGAACAAGCTGCAACTTTAGTCGGTTTACTGAAAGCCACAACAACTTACAATCCCCGACTTAAACCGAAAAACAGTTTAAGAAGACGAAATGTAGTACTGGATAACTTATTAAGTCATCACCTTATTAATTCTGCCGAATGTGATTCTCTAAAGAGAATTCCAATTAAGCTCAATTATAGCATTGAAACGAATTATGCCGGACAAGCTCTTTATTTCAGAGAAGCTGTAGCTGAATCTCTTAAAAACTGGTGTAAAGAGAATGACATTGATCTCTATTCTGATGGTCTGAAAATATATACTACTCTGGATACCAGAATGCAAAAGTATGCAGAAGAAGCTGTTGACAAGCAAATGCGAATCGTTCAACGGAATTTTAATGGTCATTGGGGAAAAGAAAATCCATGGCAAGATCAGAATCATAAAGAAATAGCAGGTTTTATAGAGGATATAGCAAAAAAGACTGATTCCTATAAGATTCTGGAACAAAAATATCCAGATCGACCGGATTCAATTAACTATTATATGAATAAGCCTCACCGTCTTAAAGTCTTTGATTATGACGCAGGTTTGAAAGAGATGAATATCAGTACTATGGACTCTATCCGTTACATGGAGAAATTTATGCACACTGGATTTGTTGCTATGGAGCCTCAGACTGGATTTGTCAAAGCATGGGTTGGCGATATAAACTTCAATTCATGGAAATACGATAAAGTTCTTTCCAGACGTCAGCCAGGATCTACCTTTAAACTTTTTGATTATGCAACAGCCTTCAATAAGGGAATGTCTCCTTGCGATGAACGTGTGGATAAATACCTGGAATGGGAAGTGATGGAGAAAGGAGAACTAAAGAAGTGGACACCACGCAATGCTAACGGATACTATTCCGGTCAGTCTATGACTCTGAAAGCAGCATTTGCAAGATCCATTAACAGTATTGCAGTACAGATAGCCAAAGAAGTGGGTATTGGAGAAATTATTAAAACAGCTCATGCAATGGGTATCAAGACTCCATTGAACAATATTCCGGCTACAAGTCTTGGCGCTTCAGATGTATCACTACTTGAATTGGTCAACTCCTATTGCACAGTTGTTAATGATGGTATGACACATGATCCTGTATTAGTAACACGCATTGAAGACCGTAATGGCAACGTATTATATAATTATGTTCCAGAGCAAAAACAAGCTATCCCCTATGAAACCGCTTTCCTAATGCAACAAATGCTTCAAGGAGGACTAACAGAACCGATGGGAACCACGCAAGCCTTATGGTCATTTAACTTGTTTCACTCTAATACTGATTTTGGAGGAAAAACAGGAACATCCTCCAATCACTCCGATGCCTGGTTTGTTGGCGTAACTCCGAACTTAGTTGGAGGTGCCTGGGTTGGAGGTGAACATCGTAGTATCCATTTCAGAACAGGAAAACTAGGAGAAGGTAGTAAAACGGCATTACCTATATTTGGATATTTTATGGAAAAGGTACTTGCTGATAATCAATTGTCAAAATACAAAGGCAAATTCCCTAAGCCCAAACAGCCAATAACCAGATCTTATCAATGCCAGTCAGCTTATCCTAAAGCCGAAAGAGACTCTACACATTCTGCTTCAGATAGTATTGCTGTAGAACAGGAAGGTATAGATGAAAATGTAGAAGAACAACTTTAACAGAGTTACAGAAATAAAAAAGAACAGTGCTGATTTAATACAAATCAGCACTGTTCTTTTTTATTATAACCCTTAATATAAGCAATGAAAAGCAGAATATAATAGTGAATAGTCATAAAGAGTTATTTTTTACTCTTTCTTTTTGGAAGATAATTCATTCATCTCTTTGAAAATATCCCCAGTGCTTGCTTGTATTGATTTGCCGTTTATTATTTTTTTTACTGAATCTGTTTGAGTAACAGTAATCGTATCTGTAACTAGAAATGGGACCTTCTTATAAAAAAGACCTTCCCAATAACTTCCAGCCACAAAAGAGACAACTGCTATAAAAACAGATAATAAAAAAATGTGTGAGCCTTTCATAAGTATTGTTGATTTACTACCTGATAAATAATTATATACCAATAGTTATTTTAAAACAAATTGCAACAAAATAAGTTCAATCAAAGACATATACTTCGACTTAAAAAAGAATAAGTCAACTGTAGATTCTATGTTATAAAAGAATCATTCATCAAACACCAGAATAACATATTATACTATGCCCTTTTTTGCATCACTTTGATAAAACATGCAAAATTATAAATAATATTTATATATAACAAAATTTAATTAATAAAATATTATTAGACCAAACCAAATTTAATTTGTATAACTCGTTATAAAATAATTATTTAAATCAATAATACATATTTATTCGTTATAATGTTTCTCTTATTTAAGCATAACTGTTTTATAACGTAAAGCAAATTATAAAGACTTTTTTTATTTTATTAAATGACCAGAACTGTGCTATTGTAAGACATACATATATCTTGTCTCAAACAAAGTGAATAGACAACCACACATTTCTACAATCACTATATAAAGTTATAAGTATCAAAGCAAATAAACCTTTTTTTAATATATTTCCTCTATAAATAAATATCATATTTTTATTTGACGCGCTTATAATTCCAATATTTATATGTAAGTTTGTTACTAAAACATAATCAACAACGAATCCTTAGATAGGTAAGTTACAAGAAAACAGATATAATTGACATAAGAAAGTGTCACTGACGCATATACAACGTATAAGTTAAAAATATGATTTTTCAGCATAGTTAAGTACAGCTTCTGAAATAGCAAGTTATACTAATTCATTAATACACAAGACAAATACATACAACTATTTTCTTAAATATGAATCATAGCATTCTATAAATTCAGTATTTTTAATTAAAAAAGCAATTCATATAAGCATCTGATTTTATATAAATAATGGGGCTATAATCTATTAATATTCAAGATAGAAACGCAATAAATGAACTTTAAGTAAAATAGTTCAGCCATTTTTTTAAGTTATTTTCTTTCTTTTAATAGAAAACAGATTATCTTTGCATTAGTTAATAATAATATTGACACATTTTATCACAATATCATTAACGAACCAATAATAAAAAACATGAAAATAGCATTAATTTCAGGTATTACAGGTCAGGACGGTTCATTCCTGGCAGAATTTTTATTGCAGAAGGGATATGAAGTACATGGCATTCTTCGCCGTTCTTCTTCTTTCAATACAGGACGCATCGAACATCTTTATTTTGAAGAATGGGTGCGGGATATGAAACAGCAACGAACCATCAATCTTCATTATGGAGATATGACGGACTCCAGTTCGCTAATTCGAATTATTCAGCAGGTTAAACCAGATGAAATATATAATTTAGCAGCTCAAAGTCATGTCAAGGTGAGCTTTGATGTCCCTGAATATACAGCCGACACTGATGCTGTGGGTACTCTTAGAATGCTTGAAGCAGTACGTATTCTCGGATTGGAAAAGAAAACAAAAATATATCAGGCTTCTACCTCCGAGCTTTTCGGTTTGGTGCAGGAAGTACCTCAAAAAGAAACAACACCATTCTACCCACGTAGTCCGTACGGAGTAGCTAAGCAATATGGTTTCTGGATCACAAAGAACTATCGTGAATCCTATGGCATGTTTGCTGTAAACGGCATCTTGTTTAATCACGAAAGTGAACGTCGTGGAGAAACATTCGTGACCAGAAAAATTTCATTGGCTGTGGCACGTATTAAACAAGGTGTGCAGGACAAGCTTTATATGGGAAATCTGGATTCACAGCGTGACTGGGGATATGCAAAGGATTATGTGCAATGTATGTGGATGATTCTTCAGCATGACACTCCTGAAGATTTTGTCATTGCCACCGGGGAAATGCATACTGTACGTGAATTCTGTACACTTGCATTTAAGGAAGCTGGAATTGACATTCGCTGGGAAGGTCAGGGAGTTGACGAAAAAGGTTTTGATGCTGTTACCGGCCGTGTTTTGGTAGAAGTGGATCCTAAGTATTTCCGTCCTGCAGAAGTTGAACAGTTATTAGGTGACCCAACAAAAGCAAGGACATTGCTCGGATGGAACCCTACCCAAACTCCATTCCCGGAATTGGTAAAGATCATGGTACAACATGATATGGAAAAAGTTAGAAAGATGATTGCAAATAAATAATGATGGAAAAAGATGCTAAGATTTTTGTAGCCGGACACCGCGGACTCGTAGGGTCGGCTATTTTAAATAATCTGAAGAAAAAAGGATATACCAATTTCGTTCTTCGCACACATAAGGAGCTTGATTTATGTAACCAGGCTGCTGTTACGGAGTTCTTTGATCAGGAAAAACCGGAATATGTATTTCTGGCTGCGGCACACGTGGGCGGCATTGTGGCAAACAGCCTTTACAGAGCTGATTTCATTTACCGCAACCTCGAGATTCAGAATAATGTAATTTACAATGCATACCGCACAGGAGTTAAGAAACTGTTGTTTCTTGGCAGTACTTGTATTTATCCAGGTAATGCTCCTCAACCAATGAAGGAAGATTGTCTGCTTACTTCTGAGCTGGAATATACGAACGAACCGTACGCATTGTCTAAAATTGCCGGACTGAAGATGTGTGAAAGCTTTAACTTGCAGTACAATACAAACTATATTGCAGTTATGCCAACGAACCTTTACGGTCCGAATGATAATTTCAATCTGGAACGCAGTCACGTTTTGCCTGCATTAATCAGAAAAGCTCACCTTGGCAAGCAGCTTATGGCCGGTAACTGGGACGAGATCCGCAAAGACTTCAATACTGCTCCGGTGGAAGGTATTGATGGAAATGCCAGTCAGGAAGAAATTCTTGCAAAACTAAACAAATACGGCATTACTCTGTCTGAAGACGGAAAAGTGAATGTTGAGATTTGGGGAACGGGTGCTCCCCTACGCGAATTCCTTTGGAGCGAAGATATGGCTGATGCCTGTGTATTCGTTATGGAGAATGTTGATTTTTCCGACCTTAAAGGTAACAGCAAGGAAGTGCGCAACTGTCATATTAATATAGGTACAGGAAAAGAACTCTCTATTAAACAGCTTGCTTACCTGGTTGCTGAGAAAGTTGGTTTTGCCGGTAACATTGTTTTCAATGTCGACAAACCGGACGGAACAATGCGTAAGCTGACTGATCCTTCCAAACTTCACAGTCTGGGATGGACTCACAAAGTAGAACTTGAAGAAGGAGTTTCAATGATCTATGACTGGTATAAAAACAAGTAAAGACAAATAAAATAAGAAAATAGACTGATGATACTTATATAGTAGTATCAGTATCACAATGATTAATAAATACAGGTAATAGGGCATGTGATATGTCCTATTACTTTTTGTACGCTGTTTATCAGTAATTTGCCTGCAATTTATTCCTTAGAATAGTTTCCATAACCCCCTCTTTGTATGTTCTCGATACGGGAACCTTATATTTCCCAATCCCAAGCATATTCCCTTCTACAATAGAAACTTTTTCTATATTGACTATAAACGATTTATGAATCTGGATAAACAGATTTTCCGGAAGGTTTTCAAGAATAAGCTTCAGAGTTGAGTGAGTAATTATCTTTCCTACCTCAGTTTGTATAGAAACATAATTCTCAACCCCTTCAATATACAGTATATCTTTGAAGAATATCTTCTCAAATTTCTGATTTACCTTTACAAAGAAGTAATCGGAAGGCATAGAATTTGATTGCTGACTCTTTACTAAATCATACACCTTATTTACAGCTTTGAGAAATCGCTCGAAAGATATTGGTTTAAGCAGATAATCTACCACTTCCAGATCGTATCCTTTAATGGCATACTGTTCATATGCACTGGTAATGATTACTTTCGGAGGATTAACAAGAGAGGCAAGTAAATCTATTCCCGACATATATGGCATCTCTATATCAAGAAACAGCAAATCGACCGACTGAGTTTTCAGGATATTATTCAACTGTATTGCATCTTCGCACACTCCTACCAGCTCCAGAAAGTCCAGCTTTTCAACGTAACCCTGAAGTCCTTTCCTTGCCATTGGTTCATCATCTGTAATAATACATTTCAGTTTCATTCTACAGTTCAATTATTAGTTTTGCAACGTATACATCATTCGCTTTTGAAGTAGACAGATTGTATTTATCGGGATACAAAATATCAAGTCTCTTTTTCAGATTGTCGAGCCCAACGCCTCCTTTTTTAGATTTTTGCTCAATGGCATGAGGAATTGCGTTACTAACTTCAAAAATCAGACAATTGATTTCCAACCGTGCGCTTATCTTTATCCAGTATTCACCGCCAACGTATTTAAATGCATTTTCAATTAACGGAAACAAAAGCAATGGATGTATTTTCTGATTCCTGAGCTGCTGATCAAAGGCGACATCATGCTGAAGATAATCTTTCATCCTTGTTTTCTGAAAATCAATATATGTATTTATAAAATTGAATTCCTGCTCAATATAGACCGGATGATTCACATCATAGAGCTGATAGCGAAGCAGTTCCGACAATTTTTCTATTGTTTTACGAGGTGTTTCATTGGTTTCATCTATCTGAAAATAAATTGTATTGAGCGCGTTAAACAAGAAATGAGGATGAAACTGAGCTTTCAGGAATTTCAGTTCCGTTTCTATCTGCATGTTTTTAACCTGCTGAGTCTGTAACTTTTCGGCCACATAAGCATCCAGAATCAACTTTCCCCGAAAAACGGAATAAACAATTATCAGGAAAAGAGAAAAAATGACTGTAGCAATAACAAAATCGTCGAGTCCCGGAGGATCATTGGTAAAATAATGAATTACTACCAGACTGGGATTCACTATCACAACCCCGATGAGCCATATATACAAATACTCCAATAAGAGTTTGTTAAAGCTGAGTTTGCCGGTTTTACAGCTACTTCTTTTAAGGAAAATATAAATTATTAGCTGGAAAATATACGCAATAATAATGGCAGAAGCAAACTCTATCAGATTAAACGCAATAGGTCTTTCCCAGAATTTATATCCTGTTGGAGTATCGCTCACCAGCCTAATGCCAGTCATCACCACTAATGCAAAAATTGTGGGGAAAATCCAGAACCAAAAACTATTTCTTTTCATCTTTATTGATTAAAGCCACTGTTCATACTACAAATTTATTCTTTTTGAATCAATAGAGTCGCTTTTTTTCTTAATTTCTTTCGCCTCAGATCCTTTTCTGAATCTGTAGGTAAAGGAGATTCCAACAGCACAACGGTCGTTTCTTTCATTTACTTTTGCCAGATTTCCATTAAATAGTCCGTTTATCTTAGTAACGTATGAGTTAAATATGTCATTCGAATAAATACTGAGCGTGGCATTTCCCTTGAATAATTTCTTTTGAATGGCCGCCGAAACTTTCCACATAGGGGCTACATTAATTTGTCCCATAGCCATTCTCCCATTATAAAAGCCCGATAGCTCAGCCGACCACTCCTTTGGCAAGGTGATTCTGTTGCTCATATTAATCAGGAAAGTGGTATAACCATTCTTCAATGGAGCATTATCTTCAACCCATTTATAGTTATTTCTGGTCAGAGCCATATAAACATTCGAATTCCAGGATTTGCTCAAAGTAAATTGCCCAACGCTCACCCGCAAACCATAAGAATTATAGCTGGCCATATTGGTTGGCATCACATAAACCCGCTTACTGTTTTCCTTTACCATATAAGATTTTATAATGGCCTGCTCAATGTTACTGTAGAACATGCTGACTGAATAATTCTTCCTTATTATATATGAAAGATCTATATTATTAGAAAACTGAGGTTTCAGGGCTGTGTTTCCCTGTTCGTAAGTATAGGCATCAAAAATATAGATAAACGGATTCAGATCGCGGTAGTTGGGACGATTTATTCTTCGCCCATAAGTCAAGGCTATTATGTCTGAATTTTTAAGGCTATAGATTAAAGATGCCGTTGGAAACAGATCTGTGTATGACACTCTGAACAAAGAATCTTTTCTTTCTTGATTGCCAAGCTGGTGCCCCTTAATATTTGTATTTTCTATGCGCAATCCGGCCTCCAGATGAAACCGATTTCTTGAAATCTTACTACTGACATACGCAGCATTTACGTTCTCTTTATAAAGAAATTTGCAGTTTAACCCATAGTCGGGCAGCCATTCCTGGCCAACTTTATTGTTATATTCAGACGAATTATCAACATCGACAAACGTAGTTTTCAGTCCGCTTTCAAAAGATAACTTATCTGATACCGGATAAGAAAGATCTGTCTGAGCAGAAAATACCCCGATAGTTCCGTCCTTAAAACCTTTCGACAGGCTTTGAGACAAGAAACCCTCGGCTGCTTTGGCAAACAAATCGTTGTGCAACTGATCTTCCTCTACAGAATAATGAAGATAATCGGCTGAGACACTGAGTTCTTTTCCAATACTGTCTATTTTATGTGTCATACTTAAGCCGGATCTGAAATTATATCTCTTATCCCGATTGTTTGTTGACGAGCGAAGAGTTGAATCACTCTTGCTTATATCTGTATAGAACCGGGAATTTATGCCGCCATCTTCCGCCCTACTGGCAGCATAACCGCTGGCAGACAATTCAAAGGTTGTCTTTGGAGATGCAAAATAATGAATACCTCCATTAAAATATTGATTATCGTCAGCTCGTTTACGGTAAGAATCCTGACCGAACATGGTGCTTAATCCGGCAGATGAACGGTCGAACTCTCTGGAAATCTTTAAATCTACAAAATCATGTCCCGTATAGTAACCGTACATGCCAAACACGTTGAACTTTCCATTGCGGTGATTAAACGAAATATTATTGTTTGCCCTGCCATACTTGCCTTGCTCATAGCTGGAATTCAACGTCATATTGAAACCCATTAACTTTGCCCTTCTGGTTCTTATATTAATTATGCCGGAGTTTCCGCTTGCATCATATTTTGCAGAAGGATTGGCCACGAGTTCTACCTTTTCGAGTGAGGAAACCGGAGTGGACTTTAAATAATTTACAAGCTCGGTTCCTTCCAGATAAGAGACCTTTCCGTCAATCAATACCTTTGCACCACTTTTTCCATTTAATGAAACTGTACCATTATTGCTGATAACCACTCCCGGAAGATTCTGCATCACAGTAAATGCATTTCCACCGGAATTCAGAACAAACGATTCCAGATTGATAACTGTCTTGTCGGCCATAATCTCCACCGGCGGCTTTTGGGCAGTTATTACAATAGCGCCCAGACTTTTTGCTTCCACTTCCATAAGAACCGGAGTAAGGAATACAGATTTATCTCCTTGCACAAGTGCATTCCTCGTTTCTTTCTTATACCCAAGCATGGAAACCTGAACAAGATAATGCCCAGCATTTACTTGTTTGAATATAAAAGTTCCATTTTTATCACTGGCTGTTGCCTTTACAAAAGAGGAATCTTTCTGAGCTAACAAAACAACCTGAGCACCTTCCAGCGGTAGTTTGTTGTCGGTCAGAATTTTACCAGTCACCACACCGTTTGTTTCAGCACCCGAAACGCTGAATGACAGAAAAATATTTAGTAAGATAAACAGGTTAATTAGTTTGCACATAATTGTTTTTCATTTAATTATGTACAAATCTAGAATAGTTTTTGCTAGTAATAAAATTCTTTTGACCACCTGCACTCTATCGTTGACGAAATGCAATTCATCTCCAAAAGTACCAACAGCATTAAATTTCAGAGATCACTCTGTCTTTTTCATCAACTCACGCGAGCTTTTAAGAAGCTCTCTAATCAAAAATAAAAAAGTAGGCGAAACATTTTATTTCTCCTGTACAAAAGAATGAATTGTTTTGTACAAAAGAAAACATTCTTCTGTACAGAAGATTACATTCTTTTGTACAAGGATTTACTAATATATAACCAAAGAATTAAAACAGAAAAGGGAAGAATATTTTTTATACTCAGAGATTAATTCATTTATATAGTTCATTAGAATGAAGAGCATTCATGCGAGATCGATTATAAATCCATAAGAATATCCTATAAACAGTGGCAGGTGGAAGATCATAGTCAGAGATTAGTGGTAGATAAATTTAAAAATAATTAATATACATCTTTAATTATCAGACTTTTACAATAAGTTAGTGGTAGGTGGAAGATACTTTTGCTTTTATTGATTTTATAGAAAAAGATTCTTTTATCTGCTGATATAAACAGACAAAAGAATCTTCCTATTTTTAATGTGAACTATTCTGATTAAGAACGGCTAACCTGTAACCCTTTATTCGAAAGGCTCATCTCCACAAACCTAGCATTAGGATTAGGCTGATGTTCAGTCAGAATGTCACGGATAAGCAAAGCAGCTTTCGGATCTTTGGCAATAATGTATAAATAGCCACCACCTCCGGCACCGGGAAGTTTATACCCAAGAGTATAGTCTTTAATCAGATCTATGATTGCTTCAACAGCAGGTGGGTTCGTTCCAAAATCCAATGCTTTGTTTTGAGTCCATGTTTTGCCCACCAGGGCTGCCATCTCTTCAAAGTTACCTCGCTGAATAGCCTCATAAAGATCGAGTGCATGTGCTTTCATCTCCCCTAGCAAAGTTAAATGCTCAGTAGAATTAAGGAACATGTTGCAGACAATTTCCGAAAGAATTCCTTTTGCCGTACGGGTTATTCCAGTGTAATAGAGCAAATGGCAAGGTTTATATTCTGGATTATTAAAAGTATAATCGGGTAACCAGCGCACCAAAGGCAATTGATCGAACCCTTTATTTGTTTGTAATAGTTTTACTCCATGCAGCACCCCTCCATATTGGTCCTGCCATCCGCCACCAGTAGTGAGCAGTTGTTCCAGAACGAGTGTGCGCTGGCAGATTTCATTCTTATCCCAAGCCAGTCCGCAGAAATCAGAGACAGCTCCCAATACCGTAGAAGCAAGGATTGAACTTGTTCCCAGACCAGAACCTGCAGGAATTGCAGCCAGCAAGGTAACTTCAATACCCGACCCGAAATCCCTTAACTGGTCTTCCAGTGACTTGTATACTTTTGAAGCAAAAGCAGGAGCAAATCCGGCTAAGGTTAATGCAGCCTTAGGAATAGAGAAAGGAGAACCAACCCTGGCAAAATCATTCAATTCCTCGTAAGTAGACACCTCTTCCCTTGCACCCAAATCAATGGAGCGAAGTACAACCTTATACTCTTTGCACGGTTTTACATATACCTGCAAAGGAGGCTGTCCATTCAGTTCTATCGCAATATTAACCACATTCCCGCCCGAATAAAGGCAATAAGGAGGAGTATCTGTCCATCCGCCAGCCAGGTCGATGCGAACCGGACTACGTCCCCATACAATCTGATCGGGATAAACATTCAGGAAAGGTTGTTGTTTTTTCTCATGTAAAGAACCTATCAATCCCTCCCGAAGCAGGGAAAATGCTTTTTGTTCTTCAGCTTTATAATCTTTTTGTTGCAATTGCAATGCACGGGCACGAAACATTTGATTATGGATACGTGTCATCTGAGGAGCATCTTCAGTAAGAAGCTCCGGCAATGCTATGTTATTTTTAGCAAATTCTACAGCTGCATCTGCCAGATTCAACTGATAGAATACACTTTTATCATAATTTGCTGCCAATGCAGGCCAGTTCTTATTTCTGAATTCTTCTCGTTGGGCATAAAGTCTTTTTAGATTGGCCTTAGCAGAAAGCTCATCAGCTGAAAGCCGAACGGCTTTTTCCCAGATCCCCTTTCCTTCTTCTGATTCAGGTTCGGAAATCATCCAGCGAAGTACCTTCCCAAGCTCTTCCGTATTTTGGCATATCGGAAATAACTTAGCAGCCTGAAGATCGTCTGTTCGTCCAAAAAGTTCATCTGAAAGATTCACACCTCTGGTAGAGAGCCATTCTATAAATGGTTTTCCCATAAAGAATGTATCATTCTTTGCAAGAGCGCCTTTAAATGCATCATTCAATCCATAAGGACGAGCAGCATAATCTTGCTCACCAATAGGAACAACATCTACACAAACGCCAACAGGAAGGTTTATTGCCCAATCATTCTCGGGAACTCCTGTAATAATATGCTGATGAGTTAGCGACCATTGCTTACCTACAAAACTGTTTTCAATCCATAATTCGGAATTATCAGCAGTAAGTGTTACACCAATCTCAGCATTTTGTACAAACATTGCAGGATGAGGTTTTACCTTTCGCTGCATTATCTCACGCTGATCTCTTACCAGATTTTGTACAGCCAATGTAGAAGAGATTAACTCCTTACTGGTTCCGTAATGATAAAATTCTCCACCCGGAAGAGGAAGAATAGCCACTGAAAGAGCATTGAGATCTTCATCCTTTATGCATGGGTTATTTCCTAAAGCCATTCCGAAATCAGAGTAAAGATCGTAATATTTAAGTTCCTTGCTCTCTGGCTTATGAGAACGTTTCATCAATAATTCAACCGCCCGGTCACTCAATATCCAGATACCTATATCCATCAGAAACATGTGGGTTTTAGCCAATGAGCCAAGTTCTTCCAGAGATGGTTTCTGAAGCATAAAATCCAGCTGATCTGCACTCTTTCTGTTAGAGACAAACACTCCGTGATGAGTTGCCAATGAAGGATCCACCCATAATCCATAGCATACCACATCCGCTTCGGGAATAGGCTGCAAAGATTTCTCCGAACGAATATACACATCTCCGCTTGCAATTAGAGTGTGAAGAGAATCCGGAGCCTTTTTCATTATTTGCTCATAAAGAGGTAGCTGAAGTGAAAGCAAGTTTTGCTTTAGTCGTTGCCCTCTCTCCCATCGGAAAACAGGTATTGGAGTTAGTATTTTACCGGAAGGAGCATAACCCGGCAAGCGGCGGCTCTGCCCTCCCGCATGAAGTAATATGCGTTTTTCCTGAGATATCCATTGATTGAAATCAGCTTCAGGAGCAGCATTTTTCTGGCATTCAGCCAATAACCAGGTGGTTCCTCCACCCGAACCTAGTTTTGCACCAACAGGATCTGAAGTACAAAACCAGTCTTTATGATCTGTTCCTTCTATCTCGTGAAAGCAATCTACCAGATTAGGAGGAAGCGATAGTAGTTTTTGCATGATATACTAAATATTAATATACATTTTAATTAGAGCCCCAGGCAGTCTGATCCCATCCGGCTGCGTCATACCAGGAAAGTGTTTTGAAAAAAGCATTATAAACTGTTTGACTTTGCTGAGGTATATATGCGCCCAAACCACTAAAATGATTCGGGTCAATCTTTAAATTGATAAAATAATCAGTCGTTGCTTTATATACAACCGTAGCATTCAATTGTTTCTGAAAATTAGTCCACTCTTCAGTTGTTGCAATATCTTCAATCAAATTACCAAAATCATAAGCAAAATGGTCAGAAGAGCCTACACGATCATATAATTGAATGCCGCCAGGAACAATCGTATAGAATTCCAATGGGTGAGCAGCAATGATTTTCTTTGTGGCAGTAGCCAGATTATCCATTTCACTACACTTAGTCACTGCAATTGTAGCAGACTTATATTGTCCACTCATTGCATTATAATAATTATAAAACCGCGATGCCATTTCAGTATAATTCTTTTGCGAACTAAACATGGGCTCAATAATCTGTTTATAGGGAAAGCCTGAATCAATTACTTCCGTGGGAGTAGCTATCAAGTAATCAGCACGATCCTTTAATTGATAAGCAACTTCAACACTGCTCATCAAACAGGCATCAAACATTATAAAGTCAAGATGAGGAGCTACAGTAAGAGCATTGGCAAGATCAGGAATATCCATGTAATCATCCGTATCTCCTTGAGTTTTTGTACTATTATCCTGCCCAAACCAACGAGTTGAGACGGTCTTGGTAGAAGGAGATGGAACCCAACTGTAGCCATGAGACCAAAGAATTAACCCATAACTATCTGCAGGATAGGAACTGTAAACTTCAGAAAGAATTCCTTTCATCACAGAAACATCCAAAGAGTTCTGCTCTGAATAATTTTTAATGACCTCTTTTGTAACTGAGCCATCATTACTTTTTTTCAATTTATATAAAACCGGAGTCTTATTGAAATCATCCAAATATATAATCAGATTATCTGCATTTGAGGTAGCTTTAAGTCCAGCCATCATACTACCCACATTTGCTTCAACAACGTCTGTAAGAGTGTTATCCGCAACCATATAAACCAAAACCGTACGACTTACTTTTTCAGGCTCATCATTATTATTACAAGCACTGAATATTATTATGATTGATAATAGTAAAAAGAGCTTCTTCATAGATAATCCGTACGATTAATTCTTATTATTCAGGTTTCGTAAACTGAAAATCATTTTTCTCTATCTTCTTGAATAAGACAGATTTGTTTTTCTTGTATTTATCTGATATCTTTTCAAATTCTCGAAGTAAGTTTTTCTTGCTGTCTGAAAAGTAAATCATGCAAGTACGATTCAATTCTCCTTTATTTTCGAGATAATTTTTAAGTTGAGCACTGTATGCCTCTCTTTTAGGGAGGAAACCTTCCTTAGTAAGCTTTACACTGTCAAGTGCCTGAATATCCGTACAATAAACCACAGAATCTACGAATGAAGCAGAAACGCCAAAAGCATAAACGGTTTTATCCCCTTTTTTTGAGAAGGTAAACGATGAGAGCACGCAGAGCATCACTATCGCTGGTAATACGATTTTTACAAATTTCATATACAAGTATATTTTAAATATTTCGACACAAAGATAACTAAAAGCAGAGAACACCAAAGTAAAATGGGATAAAAATAAAGCCGGCTTACCATTTGGCTAACCGGCTTTATATACTTTTTTTTCAGAAATTAAATCTCTTACTTATCCCAAGTAAGATTTGAGCAATTTACTACGCGAATTTTGTCTTAATCGTCTAATAGCTTTTTCTTTAATCTGGCGAACTCGCTCACGTGTGAGGCCGAATTTATCGCCGATTTCTTCTAACGTCATTTCCTGCGTTTCAATACCGAAGAACATTTGGATTATCTCCTTTTCTCTATCGGTTAACGTAGAAAGTGCTCTATCAATTTCCTTTGCAAGAGATTCATTAACCAGAGCGCGATCCGCCATAGGTGAATCATCATTGATCAACACATCAAGTAAGCTGTTGTCTTCTCCTTCAACAAAAGGGGCATCCACAGAAATATGCCTTCCTGACACTTTCAGTGTATCCGAGATTTTGTCGACTGGAATCTCAAGTTCATCTGCCAGTTCTTCGGGCGACGGCTTACGTTCGTTTTCTTGCTCAAACTTAGAGAAGGCCTTACTTATTTTGTTTAACGACCCTACCTGGTTAAGCGGAAGACGAACAATACGTGATTGCTCTGCCAAAGCTTGAAGAATTGATTGACGAATCCACCATACAGCATAGCTGATGAACTTAAATCCACGCGTTTCGTCAAACTTTTCTGCAGCTTTAATCAGTCCTAAATTGCCTTCATTAATTAAGTCAGGCAGACTCAAACCCTGGTTCTGGTACTGTTTTGCTACAGACACAACGAAACGGAGATTAGCTCGTGTCAGTTTTTCTAATGCTACACGGTCTCCCTTACGAATGCGTTGGGCTAGCTCCACTTCTTCTTCTACAGTAATAAGGTCCTCACGACCTATTTCCTGAAGATACTTATCAAGAGAAGCGCTCTCCCTGTTAGTAATACTTTTGGTAATCTTTAATTGTCTCATGCTTATAAAACAAATTTGAAGGAGCAAAGTTACAACAAAATATCCATTTTAACGAATATAAAACGCGATTTTAATTTTTTTATGTTATTAAAGAAGCAAGATTCCACAACTTTATTTAGAATACATAAAATTCATTCAAAGCCGTGGAATCTTGTTTACATATATTAATATTTTATTCTTTAGCAGACAGATCTACAGCATAATTTGCTCGCTTACCGGATGGGAACATACCAGTCATGAAAAGAACTTGTTCTGGTGATTGAGTTGCAGCCTTCAATATATTTTCCAAATCAGAGGTGGACTTTACTATTTGTCCATTGACTTTCAGAATAATAAAACCTTTGGTTATCCCAGCATCTTTCATTTTCCCATCAGAAACGCCGGTAACCTCTAAGCCATTAGTAAGTTTAAGCTGTTCTTTGAGATCTTTTGGAAGTTCTTTGAAAGCAGCACCCAGAATTTCCATTCCAGCATTTTTTACTACCTTAGTATTTCCTTGTGAATTTTTTAATGTAACATCAATAGTCTTCTCCTTTTTATCACGGACCACTTTTACATTAATCTTTGTTCCCGGAGTCAAACGTGTAATTGTTTCCTGCAATTCGGCCATTGATTTTATTTTCTTGCCATTAATATCCACAATCACATCTTTTGGCTTCAAACCGGCATCAGCAGCAGAACCGCCATCAGTAACTTCATCAATATATACACCGTCAATTACACCCAAATCCTTTTCTTTGGAGAGCTCAGCACTATTATCACCTCCTTTAACGCCTAGCAAAGCTCGTTGCACTGTTCCATATTCTTTCAAATCGGCAACAACTTTTTTCATAATAGTAGTCGGAATGGCAAATCCATAGCCTGCATACGACCCGGTTGGAGAATAAATAGCAGAGTTAATACCCACTAATTCGCCACGGGTGTTTACCAGAGCTCCACCACTGTTTCCTGGATTAATAGCTGCATCGGTTTGAATGAAAGACTCAATTCCTCCGCCTCCCATACCAAGATTACGCGCCTTTGCACTTACAATACCAGCAGTTACAGTTGAAGACAAATTTAATGGATTACCTACAGCCAACACCCATTCTCCTATTTTTAAATCATCTGAGCTTCCTACCGGAAGAGTAGGGAAATCGTCCCCTTCTATCTTAATCAAGGCCAAGTCTGTCGCAGCATCCGCACCAATAAGACGAGCCTTAAATTCTCTTTTATCATTAAGAGTGACTGTTATTTCATCACTATTGTCAATTACATGATTATTAGTAACAATATATCCGTCCTTTGAAATGATAACACCGGAACCGATGCCCTCTTGTTTAGGTTGCTGCACTTGTCTGTGCTGACGGCCACCATTACCATTTCCAAAGAAATCTCCAAAGAAATCAGAGAAAGGATCCTGTTCTTCTACCGTCGTAGTCTTTGCATTAATAGTTGATTTTATGTGAACTACAGCATGAACTGAATTTTCTGCCGCCAAGGTAAAATCTACAGGAGCTGCATCTGCCTTATTAAAGCTGGCTCGCTGAACGTTTGGATTTTGCTGAAACATCTCTTCATACGTCATGTTTGCTTTTTTGGGAGTAACTATTGAGTAGGTTGTTATTCCGGCAACTCCAGAACTGATAGCAATCACAAGTCCTAAGCCTAAAAAGTTTTTCGTTTTCTGTTTCATACTATTTTTCTTTGATTTAAATTGTTAATATCTTGTTTTTGTTTAACATTTACGACGTTAAATTAATAACAAAAATCAATCAATTATTCATATTGTCAGTCATCTTTACTATATTTTAACAGTGAAATAAAGCACTTAACAGCACTTAACGGCAAAGACTGACAAATTTACATTCATTAGAATAGTGCATGACAAGAAAGCATTTAACAAAAGTTATTTCAGATATTCTATATCCAAATTCCAATTCCATTGATTAAAATAGAGATTGCCATTTCTCCATTCCACCTCTCCCCGCTGAAAATCTACATTTTCACTTCGAGAATATTTTTTGCGAGGATAAAGAGAACAGGAATAGTCGTCATTAACAATCATGCGATAAGAATCGATACCTGTCATAAAGAAATATTTTTCATCTTCATTTACTGATGGAAAGAGTCCGAAAGACTGATCCACTGGTATCCACCCAATGCCTTCAAAATAAACCTGAGCCCAGTCATGCATATTTTTCCCTCCCGGATGCATCATAAATCCACTTTGAAACTTTGCAGGAATACCACAATACCTTGCTAAGGTAATAAAGAGTAAACTCACTTGCCCGCAATCACCATGTTTATTATCAAGTACATATTCTGGAATGTTATCCAATGTGGAGTATTCGCGTGCCGATGCCCAAGGTATATTGTTTATCCATTCGTAAATACGCTTCACTTTCAGGAGCGGATTCTTCTCATCCCCTACTAACTGTTGAGCTAGTTCTTTTATTCGCGGTGTAAAACGAATATGCGATTCTCTTTCGCTGGTATATACCTTATATAAAGAGGTGTTTTTATTATATGGCAGGATATCTTCCGGTTTCAGTGAATGCCATTCTGCACTGGAAGTATATTCATATTCCGCAGAAAAGATGGTAGGTCTATCTTTTTCCTGCTTCTTTTCCATATATAAAGTGGAATGCTTACAATTAACCGGAGCAAGGGTATATTTTTTATCACTGGTACTAAGCAACTTTACATCAGTCTGCCGAGGTTGGTCAGTACGGGGGAAAGGCAACCAGCAACGGATAATTTCTCCTTCAGGTACAACATTGGGTTTTACAGTCAAAGTGTACTTTACCCGCATTCTTACCGGATGAACTATAGTTGCACGATTCGCTTTTGCTTCACTTACTACCTGAGGAACATGAGTTGAGTTTACTTTGTCTTTACCATCCAGCTCTAACCCATCCTTTGCACGCTTTATAGCAATCGCTTCTTTATTGATACGAAAAAGATTGGGTGTGGCATTATTGAAATACATTTTCTTCCCATTGATAATCATGCATTCCAGAGACTTTTCATTTTCCCATTGCAATAACTGGCCCTCTGTCACATCAGGTATATACCTGCGGATATATTCAGTAACCTGTTCTTTTGTCTTGGAGAAATCTATCTGTGTACGATTCATCTTTTCCTGTTGAGAATCTTCATTCTTTGTTAAACGGGAAGCACAGCCCGTAAGCAATAACATCCCGCACAGACCTAGCCAACACGTTTTTTTCATAAATCTTATAGTTTCTTTATACCTATACCTGGAAGATCGTTCAATGTAATCTTACCTTTTATTACTTCCATTCCTTTAAAGAGATCGTTTGAGATAAGCAGGTTACCATCCAGGTCTGCAAAGTCTACAGCCGGAGAGAATTGAGCGGCAGCTGAGACTGCACAGGAAGTTTCGGTCATACATCCCACCATTATCTTCATGCCGAGAGCTTTTCCCAGTGTAACCATCTTCCATGCTTCGCGCATGCCAGTACACTTCATTAGCTTAATATTAATTCCGGTGAAAGCTCCTTTTAATTTAGGCACATCACTCAATCTCTGAAGAGATTCATCAGCAAAAATAGGGAGCGGACTTTGTTGGGTTACCCAGGCAATATCATCAAGTTGCGCTTTTGGCATAGGTTGTTCAACCATCACAATACCCTGCTCTTTTAGCCAAAAAATCATATCCAGAGCCTGATGCTTGTCTTTCCATCCCTGATTGGCATCCACAGAAATAGGTAACTGACTTACTGAACGGATAGCACTAATTATTTCTTTATCATTCTCCCGCCCTAATTTTACTTTCAGAATATTGAACTTGTCGGCAACTTCCAATGTTTTCTCTTTCACAACATCGGCCGTATCAATACCAATAGTATAAGTTGTGGAAGGAGCCTTTGTTTTATCGAGTCCCCATATTTTGTACCACGGAGCATTCAGCAATTTACCAACTAAATCGTGAAGCGCAATATCAACGGATGCTTTTGCCGCAGTATTCCCAGGCATAATTCCATCAACATATGCTAATATATCTTCTAATTGAAAAGGATCGCTAAATTGTTCCAGATTTACTTTCTTGAGGAAAGTCATAACAGACTCTACCGATTCTCCAAGATAAGGAGGCATAGAAGCTTCGCCATAACCTGTTATACCATCATATTCAATTTCCACTTGTACATCCGGAGTTGTAGTTCGGGAATAAGTTGCAACTGTAAAAACATGTTTCAGTTTTAAATCATACGGACGAAAAGTTAGTTTCATTTTACCTGAATGAGTATGTTTATTAATTGAAAAAAGAGAGTTTGATGATTCGCCGGCTAATACATCTTGCATTGCCAATCCGGAGCCAATTGCTGCGAATGCGGCATTTTTGAGAAATTGTCTTCTGTCCTGACCCATAAGTCTTCTGTTTTATAATTGAGGTTGATAGAATGGATTTGTTTTAATGGTACTTATACCTGCAGATTCGAGATGTCCAAGAATACGGACTGCACTAACCAACCGATTAAGATTATATTTGTCGAACTCCTTGTCCTCAGGATTAAAACTACTAATATGTACATATCCCTGAGAATGAATAAATTTCTGATTTCCCAGATAAATAGCCACATGAATAATCCGTTCTTTTTGTTCTGGAGTTGCTTTTTTTCCAAAAAATAATAAATCCCCGGGCTTCAGATTCCCAAATCCATTACTCATATCGATTTTTTCTCCTACATTAACCATCTGAGAAGCATCACGAGGTAAAATTATCCCGTTAAGAAACATCACAGTTCTTACAAATCCACTACAGTCCAAGCCTTTAGCTGACATTCCTCCCCACAGATACGGAACACCCATTAACGTTTTCCCTGTAGTAATAATACTTGAAGCGCTTAAAGTATCTCTGTTTATCCATTTACTTTCAGGCATTCCTGCACTCTTAAGCAGATAAGCCATTCTCCCGTCCGGATATGAAACCTTATAAAACTCACCTTCAGTCCCTTCCAATTTCAGCATATTGCCGCTCACCACATCGGACACCGTCTGGGAATTCACATCGGGGTTTTCATAAGTAAACCCGTAATGAGAAGTAACAACAATCTTATCAGCCGCATTCCAGGCATTAAACTCATTCTTCGTCATAGGATAAATACTGGAAGAATTTACCCAAGATACGTAACTGTCTGGGGTTTGAACTCTATACCATTCTTCTTCCTGCAAAATCTTCACTGGCGTTCCCAGCAAAGCTTGCGTCATCATTTCACTTGCAAAACTTACTTTTCTGCGAAGATTGGCCACAGACAGATTCACAACACCATACACGTTTTCACCTAATGAACTATCTGGCAAGACACGAAAGTTATCAACAATCTTGTACTTTCTATTTATACTTAGAAAAGTAGATATCAGTTCAGTTTTTGCTTCCGGTACTGAAGTAAAACCATTTAATATAAGTTTTTTTCTTTTCTTTTTGATTTCAAGATCAAACACCGCATTCCGCTTATCAGGGACATACTTTTGTTCAATACCTTCAACCACCTTTTTAATACGTTTTGGAAGATTTCCCGCAGAAGTAAAACTATATAATATAACTCCAGTTATTAATATAAGAAACAAAAAGAAACGCTTTTTCATTTCGATGGGTATTATAAAGATTATCTTGATTCACAAAGATATTATTTATTTTATTGACAGATACATTTTATTAGTTTTTTTAAGACTTAATTTTAAATTTTCCAAATGTTTCAAAATGAGCGATAAAGAGATAGCTAATTTTAAGTCTGCACCTCACGAACATCTACAAACAGTTCACTTTTTGAACAAAAAGTGAAAGGTGACAGATAATTCTGATTTCTTTTGATTTTGAACTTTACAATGACTAAAAATGAGGAGAATATTTACATGATCGAATAATTATGGAAGAATATGCTGAAACAATGAAGCAGTTTCAGTACATTTATTACTCATTTTCCAATTATTTTAATTATTTTTGCACAAATAAAAGCAGCCGACCGGTTTGTCGCACGCACATTTTGTGCGGGAGGAAAGTCCGGGCAACGCAGAGCATCCTACTTCCTAACAGAAAGCTGTCCGCAAGGGTAGAGTAACGTAGAAGAAAATAACCGCCTCTCTTCGGAGGGGTAAGGGTGAGAAGGTGGGGTAAGAGCCTACCGGTCTCGTGGTGACACGAGAGCCGTACGTCTTAGGAGTTGTAAGGTCATGTAAACCGACGCTATGAGGGTTGCTCGCCCCATGTCGGAGGGTAGACCGCTAGAGCTTAATGGCAACATTAAGCCCAGATAAATGACAGACACTTAATTTGTTTAACTTATGAAGTACAGAACTCGGCTTATAGGTTGACTGCTTTTTTCTTTTTTATAAACTTTGATAATACCTGATTAAAGCTATGAATAAGAAAATAAAGATATTCTTAAACTTTATTACTTACGACATCTGGCGGGTTTCAGAAGCGGAAGTAACTCATGCAAAATTTTCCTTTTATAATATCATTAAAACAATCATCCTTGCTGTACGACGTTTTACGACAGACCGCATAACAGACAAGGCATCTGCATTGACCTATAGCACACTTCTATCCATCGTCCCTCTTTTGGCAATTCTATTCGCCATTGCCAGAGGATTTGGTTTTGATCATATGATGGAAGAACAAGTAAGAAGCGGATTAGGAAGTCAGGAAGTTGCTACGGAAACTATTCTTAATTTTGTTGAATCGTATCTAAAACAGACTAAAAGCGGAATATTCGTCGGAGTTGGTCTAGTGCTTTTACTCTGGACAGTTGTCAATCTGACAGCAAACATTGAGCTTACTTTTAATAATATATGGCAGGTAAAAAAGCAACGTACTCTATATAGAAAAATAACAGATTACTTTTCAATGTTCCTGCTCTTACCCATTTTGATTGTAGTTTCAGGAGGGCTCACTATTTTTATGAGCACAATGATTAAAAGTATGGAAGGTTTTGTTGTGCTTGCGCCAGTAATGAAGGTTTTGGTGCGAATGATTCCATTTATACTTACTTGGTTTATGTTCACAGCACTTTATATTTTCATGCCAAATACCAAAGTTAAGTTCAAGCATGCATTTATTTCAGGAATAATTGTCGGGACTACCTATCAAGCTTTCCAGTTTCTATATATCAATGGACAGATATCTGTAACAAAATACAATGCTATATACGGAAGCTTCGCCGCCATACCTCTCTTTTTGTTATGGCTTCAAATTTCATGGACTATCTGTCTGTTTGGAGCAGAGTTAACCTATGCAGGACAGAATATCAGGAACTTCAATTTCGAAAAAGATGCAAAGAATATAAGCCGGCGATATAGAGATTTTCTTTCTATACTTATTATGTCAATTATCTGCAAACGCTTTGAGAAAGGTGAAATGCCGTATTCCGCTGAAGAAATATCTTTAGAATACAGAATTCCAATTAGGTTGACAAACCGTATCCTCGGCCTGCTACAGGAAATCAATCTGGTTCATGAAACTATAGCAGATACTAAAAGTGAAAACATTATGTATCTGCCATCGATAGATATTAATAAAATTAATGTTGCGCTATTGTTGGAACGGATTGACACCAATGGTTCAGAAGACTTTAAAATCGATAAAGAAGAAGAATTCAGGAACCACTGGCACACGTTGCTTGAATCACGTGATTTATATCAAAAGAGAAACAGCGAGATTCTACTAAAAGATCTCTAGAAACCATTCTTAATATATTTTAGATCGTGGAGTACGTTCATTAAACGTCAGATTTAAAAAGAAAGACAGGCTCTGCACTCTTTGCGTTCCGGTATTTGATCCGCTTTGGGTATTGTATTTTACACCAAAAGAAAGGAGATTTCCAGTCATCACAGGGATACCCAAGCCTGCGCTGATATAACTATTTAAAGGTTTTTTGTCCTTAATAACGACATAAGAGTTAGAAAAACCAGTTCCAATCATATAATGCCATGGATTTTCAAATAAGTTACCTGCGAGAAACTCTGCTCCAAGGTTCAACTGCTGTTGATCATTGAATTTCACAGAAGAATTTGATGATTTCATCACAGACCATTGCGTACACTTATAATCAGCAGTAAATGTTAACCGTTTATTATTCAAAGCAACACCGCCACCGAAAAACTGAGGGAGATACTGAGACTTTGGATGCAGGCTTTCTGTAAGTGTTTCACTGTTTGAAGAATTAATTACTGTAAGCGCATTATTCAGATTCAACTGTTGCTTAAAGCCATACACTCCTCCCAATGTCATATTCCACTTTTTACTCAAAGCCATATTGTATTGCATTCCAAAGTCGGCATAAAAAGCCTTTTTATAAGATATTTCCTTTATGGTAGTATTTCCCTGAACTTCAGACTGCGTTGTATTTCCCAATACATAAGAAAGATTTGCTCCTAAAGAAAAGTTCTTGTTAATCTTAAATGCATTGGAAAGATATATCTTAGACAATCCACCACTCCCCTCGAACAAAGAAGAAATAGTACTGCCATCGGTTCCTTCTACCTGCTGATCAATTGTAACCGCATACCCCATACTGCTTAACGGAATTATCCCAACTGCTGCATACCAGGAAGGAAGAATTCGACAACCCATTCCAAGATTGCGAACATTACCTGTTACAGAAGAGGTTGATTTTCCACTTGAATAATATTTTTCCAACGACAGATTCGCTCCTGCTTCATAAACAAACTTCATACTATCCAAAGCTGTTAGGGCAGAAGGATTTAACCCGTTCAGAAAATCACCGGAACGAAGAGCTATTCCCACTCCGCCCATACCAACATATTTTCCGGCTTCCCCCGTAGAGATATCTCCTATTCCAAACATTGAAGTAGGAGAATTTGTACTATTCTGTGCCGAAAGATTAAAAAAAACAGAGAGAAAAAGAATAAATGACAGTAATCTTGACGTATTCATAATGTAATATATTCACTAATTTGTTTTGTATACCTTATAAAGAATAGATAGCTTAACCTTGCTTTGAGGATGTTTCATGTCTCCAAAAACCACATTCTGAAAGGTCGTATTTATCTTATCTTCAGGTAATACTAATTGAAGATTCTTTCTGTTAATACCTAATTTACCTAGATTGGTTTGCATAAAGCTAGTAAGATCAAAAGAATAGTAAGTATTTACATGGAATTCCCCATCTTCTATAAGGCTACCAGTTTGTACTGATGTGCCTAAAATATCTTTAACCTGACTTTCAGTTACATTATTTTCATCAGCCTGATAAAGAGACAAACTAGGTGGCAAAGGATTTAAATAGCTATAAGTTCCCGTCACAGGATACAAGTAAAGTTTTGCAGACTCAATACTAACCATCTGCCCTTCAAGCAGCAAATTATTTAAATAAGGAAATTCTAATTTAGTATAAATGCCTGTAAGTCCCTGAACAAATGAAATATTATTTGTTTTTTCAGATTCCAACAATGTTGTTTGTTTATCAAATAATTGTAAAGGAGTATTTTCGCGGTTATGCTTTACTTTATTAAATTGAGGAGTAGTTGGAGTTATTTTAACGGTTGAGCTAGTCAAAGACTCGCCTATCTGATGATAATAAAGAGTAATACACATGCTTGAATCACTAACGCCAAATCCTATAATAGATTTACTACTACTTTCATCAGGAATAAAAGCTATTCCCTTAAAATAATTTCTAAAATTATCTGCAGAACTAAAGTCTGTGGAACCTTCAAGCATTTTGTTGAACCATTTCTTACCAAGGTCATCAGAAATTCTATATTCAAGCAAATTTTTCCATTTAGGTTTTGGCCGTACAGTAATAGTAGAAAAAGGAACCGGATTATATCCAACATTCGAATTATTGAATAAATACCCACTTTGATTCAAAGTTATATTATCTGTAAGCTCATGCAATTGTATTTTTAAAGGAGCAAGTGTATCTCCAACATACTCACCATTGCATTTCAAAGAAATGGTCAACGAATCAAAAGAATAAGTATTATTTTCATTCCGGCTTATGGTAGCAGGTCTATATTCAATATAAGATGAGGATGATATTTTTCCCCACATACTATCCTCATAGTAGCCAATCTGAGCAATGTCTTTATCAGAAGTATTAATAGAATCCAGTAAAACAGTACTCATTTTGACTGTACAGGTATCAACCTGTACGTTTTTCAGGTCCGATTCAAGCCAGTTATCTCCCAAAGTAGATGTTTCATCTTTACATGAAGAGCATAATAACAAAGAAACTAGCGATATAAAAAAAAATATTTGTTTCATAATCTATTCGAAGTAGTTTGAATGCAAAAGAAACAGCTATACTAATACTAATAAAATAGAATAGACCAAACATTATTATTTATCTACAGATTCACCTATTTGCTCTACTTTATACAAAAAATAAAATTCCGCAATATTTATACTTAAAGTCTCGTATTTCGACGATAAAAAGAAGTTATTCGTCGATTACTTTTGCAGAGTATTTATAGCAAACCTACTTTTGGGCAAAGAAATTAAATCGAATAAAAACATTATGAATGTATTGCATTTAAAAAAGATAAGCAAACTATTATTAATAGTGAGTTTCATCGCTTTAGCTTTTTCGTCTTGTACATCAAGCAGCTCTTATACAATCGGTAAATGGAATAACCGTTCAGATCTTGACGGATCAACCAGAAGTGGAGCTGCCTCATTTAAGATCGGTAATGATGAATATATCTGCTGTGGGTATAATGGTACGAAGCGTCTATGTGACCTGTGGAAATATGATGCAGAACATGATAGCTGGGTTTCCATGGAAAGTTTACCGGATGAAGCTGCCAGAAGTGGTGCTATAGGTTTTTCTGCTAATGGGAAAGGCTATATAACAACTGGATATAATGGCACTATTTACATGAATGATACATGGGAATTTGACCCTACTACTGGTGATAAAGGTACATGGACCAAAAAAGCAGATTATCCTGGTGTAGCAAGAACTAATGCTTTAGCTTTTACATTGACAAAAGACAATACAGAATATGGTTACGTTGGAACCGGATATGACGGACTTAACTGTCTGAAAGATTTCTATCGCTATGATTCTACTTCTGATAAATGGGAGAAAATGGGTGAAACCAGCAATACAGCGGGTAATGGATTTAGCGGTAAAAAACGTCAGGGTGGTAATACTTTCGTGATTAATAATATCGCTTATGTTTGTTGTGGAGAAGCAAATGGCTATATAGATGATTTTTATAAATTTGACCCTAGTACAGGATTGTGGACACAACTTAGAGATATTGCAAACAATAGCGATGATTCTTATGATGATGATTATGCTGGCATTGTCCGTTCAAAAGCTGTAACCTTCATTATTGATGGAAAAGCTTATTTGACAACTGGTTCAAATGGTACTCTCAAAACAGATTATTGGATATACAACCCAACAACCGATCTTTGGACAGGATGTAGTGATGATGATTATACTCCGTTTAAAGGATCTGCCAGACAAAGTGCTATTGGTTTCTCTGTAGGTTCAAAAGGATATGTGGTAACTGGAAGTAGTAGCAGCGTATACTTTGACGACTTATGGGAATTGTCACCTTACGAAAATACTGAAGAGTAATATTTACTTTTATATAAAATTTTATAATTAATTATTGCAAATATAATTTATTAATTATTATATTTGCAGTGTAAAAGTAATACATAAACTATAAAAAGTAAAATGATTACTTAATAAAAGGGGGCCAAATTTTAACTGATCGCCTTTTATTGCGGCAATTTTAAAGGAAAAGTGTTTTAAATGCCGGACGCAAAAAAGTTGGAGAATTAGTTCTGCAAGGCGTCAAAAGTAATACGGATTTATCCGTTTCAATTAAGGAGTTGCGAGAACTCAATATAGAATAGTTTAGTTTAGTTAAGTCTAGTTTAGTTTTTGTTGTATTCCCCAATTTGACAGAGGTCAAGCTTGGGGAATACTTATTTTATAACGAGTCTGTAAACAGTTCAGCTTTTTCCAGCCGCGAAACAATATAACCTGCCGGATATTTATCTTCTCCTTTAATAACCTCTTTTAGAATGTCGGCTTTATCTTTGTCTGTAACAAAAAAGATCACATTTTTTGCATGAAGAATAGGCAACCCAGTCAAGGTGATACGTTTCTGACCTGTCTGGGGATTAACACTCACAGCATACGTATCTGGAGCAGTCAATAATGAATCCTGCCCTGAAAATAAAGAAGATGTGTGTCCATCAATACCAATTCCAAGGAGAACACAATCAAACATAGGATATGTACCTTGCTTTATCAATAGATTATCAATTAAGGCAGTGTATCTCTTTGCTTCTAACTCAGGGAAATCTTCTCCGTGAATACGATGAACCTGCAAATCAGATAAATGAACTTTATCCAGAAATATGCGTTTAATCATTCCATAATTACTTTCAGGATGCTCTGGAGGTACACATCGTTCGTCTACCCAATATAACTGTAACCTTTTCCACGGAATGATTTCTTTGTATTCATCAGCCCATAAACGGAAAAGTACATTCGGAGTCTTTCCACCTGAAAGTGCCAGATGAAAGTTTTTTTCTGCAGACTGATTAATCTGCTCCAAAAGAACTTTTGTAAGTCCGTAAGCTGCTTCCAAAGAAGAAGAATAATTATTAATCTTTATCATCTCTTAAATTAAAGTTCACAGTATAGATTGGTATTTGTCAGGTTTTTACAAGGGTTAGTCCAGCAAGCGCCCTGTTTGCTTATCATTTCATCCGATTCCCTTGGACCCCATGTCCCTGCCGGATATCCATAAACAGGTATTTCAGGATGTTCTTTCCAGAAATTTAATACCGGAGTAAAAAATCTCCAGCTTGCTTCTACTGCATCACTGCGAGTAAAGAGCGTGGGATCTCCTAATATACAATCCTCAATCAAACGGGCATAAGCGTCCTCGATGAAAAGTTTGCCTAGACTGCTATAACTAAAGTCCATGGAAACCTGCTCCACTTCGAATCCTTTTCCAGGTACTTTCATTCCAAATTTAAGCACAATACCTTCATTTGGCTGGATACGTATAACCAACTTATTGGCCATGGGACACGTTTGTCCTGCACAATTAAATAGTGGATAAGGAGTGGGCTTGAAATGAACAATAATTTCACTGACTTTCGTAGGCATCTGTTTTCCTGTACGTATGTAAAAAGGTACACCACCCCATCGCCAGTTATTAATACCTAGTTTCATTGCCACAAAGGTTTCTGTACGCGACAACGGATTCACATCTTTCTCTTCACGATATCCATTCTTCGTTTCAGACGCGGTATATTGTCCGCGAACAATATTTTCTGCTAAATCCTTTTCGGTAAGCGGAGTGAGAGACTGGTACACTCTGAACACTTCATCCCGAAAATTATTTGCATTGAAAGCCATAGGAGGTTCCATAGCTGTAATTGCAACCAGTTGGATAAGATGATTCTGAACCATATCCCGCAAAGTTCCAGCCTCATCAAAATAACTGCCTCGTTGTTCTATTCCCATGTTCTCAACAGCAGTAATTTCTATATAATCAATATAATTCCTATTCCAGACAGGCTCAAAAATACTATTTGCAAACCGGAGGGCCAGAATATTCTGCACTGTTTCCTTACCTAGATAATGATCGATACGGAAAATCTGATCTTCCCGAAACGCATCCTTATAATAAATATTAGAAAGTTCAAGAGCTGTATCCAGATCATAGCCAAAAGGTTTTTCCACAATAATCCGTTTTTTCCCCTTTATCCCTTTATCCAGATTTAATCCTACTTTCTTAAGATGTTGAGGAATCAATCCATATAGAGAGGGCGGAGTGGCCAGATAATAAAGGTAATGTTCACAATTACCAATTATTTTATCCAGTTCCAGAAGCTTGGGTTGAAGAAGCAGATAAGCATCCGAATCAGCCGGATCCATTGAAAAATAATATAGTAAATGTATAAAAGAATGAATCTGTTCTTCATCTACCTCTTCTGGTTTAACATAGCGAAGAAGCTGCGCACGAATGCGCTCACGATAACCTTCATCTGTAAACTCCGTACGCGATAAGCCAAGAATGGCAAAATGTTCGGGCAATCGTTTATATTTATGTAAAAGGTAAAGGGCCGGCATCAGTTTACGACGAGTTAAATCTCCTGAAGCACCGATGATAACCATTACCATACTTTTTGGTTTATCCATAACTTACCAGATTTATACATTATAAGTTCCTGATTGTGTATCACCTCCCTCTCCGGTCCAGTTCTCATGGGAAAAGACTCCACGCGGCAGATCTATTCTTTCAAAAGTATGTGCACCAAAATAATCACGCTGTGCCTGAACTAAGTTGGCAGGCAAATTTTCTGTCGTTAGGGAATAAAAATAATTAAGAGCCGATGAGAATGCAGGCAAGGGCAGTTCTTCTTTGGCTGCAACAACAATCAATTGTTTCCAGTGTGGCAAAGAAGTCAGAATTTCGCCCTTGAAATAAGGAGCAAGTAATAAGTTTGCCAAATATCTGTCTTCTTCAAACGCTTTGGCTATATCATTCAGAAAAGCAGATCGAATGATGCATCCACCTCTCCAAAGACGAGCAATAGTAGCTAAATTCAGTTCCCAACCAAATTGCTCAGATGCTTCTCTCAAGACATTGAACCCCTGTGCATACGAGATTAGTTTTGAAGCATAAAGTGAATAATATATATCTTCAGTTAACTGATCAGCTACATAAGTTTTTGTCGAAGTCTCGCGGTTATAAATACGAGAAGCCTCAACACGAAGTTCTTTTTGGAAAGAAAGACTTCGCTCAAACACTGCCGTTGCAATCAGATTAAGTGGCATTCCCAAATCCAATGCATTAATTACTGACCACTTACCGGTTCCCTTCTGACCTGCAGTATCTAATATTTTATCGATCAGATATTTTCCCTTTGCATCCTTATAATTTAATATATTAGAGGTAATCTCGATCAAATAGCTCTTTAATTTCCCTTCATTCCAGACAGCAAAACAATCAGCCATCTCTTCGTTGGATGCTTCCAGCAATCGTTTCATTACAAAATAGGCTTCCGAGATAAGCTGCATATCACCATATTCAATGCCATTGTGAATCATTTTCACGAAATGACCGGAACCACCGCCACCTATCCATTCACAACAAGGAGAACCATCCTCAGCTTTGGCAGCAATGCTCTGCAGCAAAGGTCTTACTTCCAGCCATGCACCAGCAGAACCTCCCGGCATAATTGATGCTCCGTGCAGAGCACCTTCTTCTCCTCCTGAGACTCCTGCTCCTATAAAATAGAAGCCTTTTTCTTCAACTTCTTTTACTCTTCGTGTTGTATCTTCATAATTAGAATTTCCTCCGTCTATTAAAATATCTCCGGAAGAAAGAAACGGCAAAAGCTGTTCAATAATTTCGTCTACCGGACTGCCAGCTCTCACCATCATCATAATCTTACGAGGAGTTGATAGGGAATTAACAAATTCTTCTATATTTTCAAAACCAACTATATTTTTTCCCTTGGCTCGTCCCGTTATTAATCTTTCTACCACACTAAATAGAGTTCCTTTTGTCGTACGGTTATATACAGAAACCTGCCATCCTTTACTCTCCAAATTCAGTGCAAGATTTTCGCCCATCACTGCAAGACCAATCAGTCCTATATCAGATTCTTTCATTTTATAACCTTTTTTAATAAACAAATCTTCTGCATTTGTTTATTAAACAAGTTGCAAGGTTGAGATGTTCAATTATAAAATAAAAATAGAAGAATAAAGAGATTAAATATTTGAGGAAAGATTAAAAACATCTTGTACAAAACAATTAATTCTTCTGTACAGAAGAAAGAAATCCCTTGTACAAAAGAATACATTCTTTTGTACAAGGGATTATAAATTTAAAAGGAATAATTATTAATACACTTCGACTCTTGAAGCAATCTCTTTCGCTTTGTTTCTAAGTTGATCCATATCCGATCCGATAGGAGCGTAACAAAGCACTACACCCATACGGCGATTAACTTTAGTAAAAGGTTTACCAAAAATGCGGAGGTATGTATCCTCTTCCTTGAGAGCGTCTTCCATACCCTTGTAACGAGGCGCTTCTTTGCTGGCAATAGGAGAAAGAATAACAGCGCTTACCCCTGCCCTTTCCTGCTTAATTCCGGGAATTGGAAGTCCAAGGACTGCACGAAGATGGAGTTCAAATTCATTCAGATTTTGTGTGCCTGCCAAGGTAACCATTCCCGTATCGTGAGGACGAGGAGATAGTTCAGAGAAATAAACTCCGTTCTCATGACTTAAGAAAAACTCCACACCCCAAAGTCCGGCACCGGTCAATGCCTTAGTAACTTTCTCGGCCATATATTCAGCCTCTTTCAAATGAGCTGGATCTATATGTGCAGGCTGAAAGCTTTCACGGTAATCACCTCCCTTTTGTACGTGTCCTATTGGTGGACAAAACAATGTAGGACCATTCTTCTGAGTAACAGTTAACAGAGTAATCTCGCTGTCAAACTGAATAAACTCTTCAATAATCAATTCTTTTATATCACCACGACTGCCATTACAGCCATATTCCCACGCATGATCAAGTTCTTCTGCAGAGCGGACCAACGACTGGCCTTTACCGGAAGAAGACATTAATGGTTTTACCACGCAAGGAAAACCAACCTTAGCAGCAGCAGCTTTCAGCTCTTCCAATGAAGTTGCATAGAAATACTTTGCAGTTTTCAAGCCTAACTCTTTAGCCGCCAAATCCCGGATGGCTTTACGGTTCATTGTAAAGTTCACGGCACGGGCACTAGGAACAACCTGTATTCCCTGCTCCTCAAATTCATAAAGACGTTCGGTACGGATAGCTTCAATTTCAGGAACTATGATGTCTGGCTTATGTTTTTTAATAACACGTTCCAGCGCTTTTCCATCAAGCATATCAAATACTTCACACTCATCAGCTACTTGCATGGCGGGTGCTCCGGCATACGAGTCACAAGCCACAATATATTGTCCTTTACGCTGAGCTGCAATAACAAACTCTTTTCCTAATTCTCCGGAACCGAGCAATACAATCTTCTTTGTCATAATATTATGTGATGTCTTTTAATCGTTTCGCAAAGGTAAGACTATTTTAGAAAAAATCTCCTATTAAATTAATACTATATAAAAAGGCGAAGCTAATTTAATAACTCCGCCCCTTACCTAATTTACAAAAAGAAACCTATTTTTTCCAGAATTTCTCAATTTCTTCCAGAGTCTTACCTTTTGTTTCGGGTAAGAACTTCCAAACAAAGAATGCAGCAAGAAGTCCCATTACACCGTAAATCCAATAAGCAAATCCTTGGTGGAATAAACTTGAAAGCCATTTATTATCATTCATCATAGGAAATGTCCATGAAACAATAAGATTGGCAAGCCATTGAGCAGCAACGGCTATAGACATTGCACCACGAATTGAATTTGGGAATATTTCAGATAACAACACCCAGGTTACCGGTCCCCAACTCATAGCAAAAGAAGCAGTGTAGAGTAACATAAGAATCAGTGAGCCCATGCCTACTGCCTGGAAATAGAAAGTAAATCCGAGAAGAATCATACTTACAGCCATTCCCAATGCACCTATTATCATCAAAGGTTTACGCCCAAACTTATCTACTTTAACAATTGCTACACAAGTGAATGTTAAGTTTACAACACCTACAACAATAGTCTGTAATAAAGAAGAATCTGTATCCGCTCCCATGTTACGGAAAATGTTTCCGGCATAATAAAGTACCACATTGATACCTACAAACTGCTGGAACACAGAAAGCAAAACACCAATTATAATCAGAGCCCAACCATAAGATAACCATGGAGAACTTTTTTCGTGAAGTGTTGCCTTAATCTCAGCTATTTCAGTTATAGCCTTTTCTTCACCCACAATATTTGTCAATACACTGAGAGCCTTTTCATCTTTACCCTTCATTACAAGGAAACGTGGTGTTTCCGGGACAAAAAATAACAGGATAAAAAATATACCTGCAGGAATAATACCTGAGAAGAACATCCAGCGCCAGCCTGTATCTGTAAGCCATTGAGCATCGCCCGACTTAGCAATGAAGTAATTCACGAAATAAATAACCAGCATACCAAAGATGATAGCGAACTGGTTGAAAGAAACCAGCTTACCACGAGTCTCAGCCGGAGCAATCTCGGCAATATACATAGGAGAAAGAGCTGAAGCCAGACCTACACCTAAACCACCGATTATACGATAAATCACGAATGAATAAGCATCATTCATGCAAAAAACATTAAAGCCATCAGGATTCCATGCACCAATAGCTGAAACACAGAAAGCAAGGGCACAAATAAATAGTCCCTTCTTACGTCCCAATGAATTAGATATAAAACCAGAAATTGATCCACCAATAATACAACCAATCAATGCGCTGGAGATTACAAATCCTTTGATAGAATCTGCCATTCCCTGAACAAGAGTAGGATCTGTTGGTATAGCTTCAGAGATATAGCTTATCATCCAGATAATAGCTACTGCAAACAAAATACCCACAGTAATTCCACCTTTGGTTTTGCCGACTAATTTAAATATTTGTGATGATAGAATTGCCAGTACAAGAATAACAACTGTACTTACTAATAATTTATACTGGGTTATCATACTCACGGCGTATGCATGATCAGCTGTAATGTTACTGATGAAGAAGTCGACTAAGGATTTCTCTGCTCCATTCACAACTGCGGTATCATAACCAAACAACAATCCTCCGAGTGTTGCAACTAAAGTCAGTAACGCCAGGTATAACCCTGTTTGTTTTGTTTTTGACGACATATGTTTTTGTATTATAGAATTAGAAATAATTGAGCTATCGATAAAAAAGCACCGATATGCCGGAATACTATTGCCGGCATATCGGGATATTTGTTCGTTAGCTTAAAAGAACGATTAACAGTACATGTTTACAATTGCTTCATACAATTCCTGTTTGCCGCTAACCTGAGTTGGTTCGCCTTTAGCAACAGCATAAGCATGAAGATCTTCCAAAGAAAGTTTACCAGCTTCGAAGTCTTTACCTTTGCCACCATCAAAAGAAGCATAGCGTTCTTTTACCATCTTATTGATTGGAGATTCATTCAATAAAGCTGAAGCATTTTCCAATGCACGTGCAAAAACATCCATACCACTAATGTGAGCAATAAAGATATCTTCCAGATCAGTAGAGTTACGACGAGTTTTAGCATCGAAGTTTGTTCCACCATTGCCAAGACCGCCATTACGGATAATCTGCATCATTGCCTGGATCAGTTCATAGTTATCGATAGGGAATTGGTCTGTATCCCAACCATTCTGAGCATCACCGCGGTTAGCATCAATTGAACCTAACATACCTGCATCTACAGCACAAGCCAATTCGTGTTCAAAAGTATGGCCAGCCAATGTAGCGTGGTTAACTTCAATATTTACCTTGAAATCATTTTCCAATCCGTGTGCTTTCAGGAATCCAACAACAGTTTCTGTATCCACATCATATTGATGTTTCATTGGTTCCATTGGTTTTGGTTCAATAAGGAATGTTCCTTTGAAACCTTTAGCGCGAGCATAGTCACGAGCTTTGGTAAGCATCATTGCCAAATGTTCTTTTTCACGTTTCTGATCAGTATTCAACAAAGACATGTAACCTTCACGTCCGCCCCAGAATACATAGTTAGTTCCACCTAATTCGATAGTTGCATCAATAGCATTCTTAATTTGAACGGCAGCACGAGCCACAACATCAAAGTTAGGATTTGTTGCAGCACCATTCATATAACGTGCATGAGAGAATACATTTGCAGTACCCCACAACAATTTGATACCAGTTTCTGCTTGCCTTTGCTTAGCATAAGCAACAATAGCTTTCATGTTTGCTTCATATTCAGCAATATCATCGCTAGGATCAACTAAGTCAGCATCGTGGAAACAATAGTATTCAATACCACATTTCTGCATAAATTCAAAACCAGCATCTAGTTTGTTTTTTGCAGCTTCAACAGCAGAAGAAGCACCATTCCATGGGAATTGTTTTGTTCCACCACCAAACTGGTCACCACCTTCAGCGCAAAGTGTGTGCCACCAAGCCATAGCAAACTTCAGCCAATCTTTCATCTTCTTTCCGTTAACTACCTTTTCAGCATCATAATAACGGAATGCCATTGAATTCTTACTATCTTTACCTTCAAATTTAATCTTTCCTATACCAGGAAAATACTCTTTAGTTGCCATAATACTTTTTGATTTAAAATTGTTTATTGTTATTTGATATGTTTATTTAGACATAGATTTTTCTAGTCTGTATTTCCATTGATTATATGCATCCGCATACTCCTGACACTTAGCCGCATTAGGCTCAATTACATCCAGCTTATTAAGAGTGGCAAAAGCCTCATTATTATCTTTATATATACCGGCACCAATACCGGCACCCTTTGCAGCACCTACCGAGCCATCAGTATCATATAGTTCAATTACAGCTCCGGTTACTCCGGCAAGTGTATCGCGGAAGATAGAACTTAAGAACATATTTGCATGACCGGCATGAATCTTCTTCACCGGAATACCCATTTGTTCCATGATCTCAATTCCGTATTTAAATGAAAAGACAATTCCTTCCTGAGCAGCACGGGCAATGTGATGTTTGCCGTGTGTATTAAAGTTAAGTCCACGGATAGAACAACCTATTTCTCTGTTACCCAACATACGTTCGGCACCGTTACCAAAAGGCAAAATACTAATCCCACCACTACCTATAGGAGCTTTTGATGCCAGAACATTCATCTCATTATATGAGATACCTTCAGGAGCAATATTCTTTTTTACCCATGAATTCAGGATTCCGGTTCCGTTAATACAAAGCAATACACCCAAACGAGTTTGCTCGTCAGTATGATTTACGTGAGCAAATGTATTTACCCGTGACTGAGGATCATAGTTTACTTCTCCATTCACACCATATACAACACCTGAAGTACCGGCTGTAGAAGCAATTTCTCCCGGGTTAAATACATTTAGAGAAAGTGCATTATTAGGCTGATCACCTGCACGATAAGTGATTGGGGTACCTTCTTTTAGGCCTAGCTCTTTAGCAGCAGCTGCATTTACTTCTCCCTGATTAGAGAATGTAGGCTTAATATCTGCAATTAAAGAAGAATCAAATCCGTAATAATTCATCAGGAAGCCGGCTAAACTGTTTTGCTTGAAATCCCAGAACATACCTTCCGAAAGACCTGAAACAGTTGTGCAGATTTCACCGCTCAGTTTCATAGCAATATAATCGCCTGGAAGCATTATTTTATAAATCTGCTCATAAATCTGAGGCTCATTCTCTTTTATCCAAGCCAGTTTTGAAGCAGTGAAATTACCAGGAGAATTCAATAAATGAGAAAGACATTTATCTTCGCCTAACAGTTCGAAAGCCTTTTGCCCATAAGGAACGGCGCGTGAGTCGCACCAAATAATAGCCGGACGCAGTACGTTCTGATTTTTATCCACACAAACCAATCCGTGCATCTGGTAAGAGATACCAATAGCTTTAATTTCGGCAGCACTCACTCCTGATTCATCAAGAATAGTTTTAGTGGATAGTTTTAAATTTTCCCACCATGCTTGAGGATCTTGTTCTGCCCAGCCAGCTTTAACAGCGGTAATATTCATTTCAGTCTTTGGGTAAAATGCAGTCGCAACGCATTTCCCAGTCTCAGCATTTACAAGGCTCGCCTTTACTGACGAACTTCCTATGTCATATCCTAATAGAAACATAATTATAAGGTATTTAATATATTAAGGTAATTACTTACTAAATGACTTTGAAGTGCCATGAAGCTTATTAAAAATCTTCCGGTCAAACTTATAATAACGAGCCGCCCGATGAGGAACACCAGTCTGACGTTCCAGAAGCGGAACAACATACTCCATCATAGCAATCTTTTTATGAAAATTGCGAACGTCAAATTCCTTATCATATACCAGTTCATACAAAACACGGAGTTCGGATGCAGTAAATTTACGAGGCAATAAATCAAACAATACAGAAGGATTCATTTCCACGAACTGACGAATATACGTAATGGCCTCAGAAATAATTTGATTGTGGTCAAAAGCCAGCACTTTAAGATCCTTCACTTCCATCCAGCATGCCTGATATTTATCAGACAAGTTTTCCAGCTTATTATCAATCTTTACCATAGAAAGATAGGCTATTGTAACAATTCGTTCAATTTTGCTTTTTAATTGATGAAAGCGTTCCAGCCATCTTACATCCTTTGGATTATGTGTTCTGTTTTTTGAGCCAAAAGCTCTAAACTGAAGTAAATTGACATTCTTTATTCCGGTTAATTCATAAAGAACCCGCTGAGCAGCTTCGTCCAAGTCCTCATCTTCATAAATCAGACTGCCAGGGAGCTTCATATCTGTATAAGTATCTGCCGAATCTTTTCCAATCTGTTGCACCTGTTGCACCAGCAAGACTTTTAGTTGTTCACCATCAAATCCTATCACTACACAGTCAACAGAGACATGTGGATTCACTAACTTATTTTCATTTATATCAAGTTCCATAATATTTGTTTAAGCAGTGCAAATATAAAGCTATTTTTTATTATTGCAAACAAAAGTACAAAAATATAGTTCATTATAACTATTTATTTTTCAGCATTATAAATATCGTATATAATACAATATGCAAGATGTTTATATTGTAGTAATCACAATATGTATTTTAGCAATAGTAATTGTAAATAATACAATTACTATTATCATCCTTTTAATAAAACGTTTAAACCCATTATGAAGAGATTCTTATAAGGATGGTTATTGTATTGTGAGGTTGTATGTTTATTACAAAAACTATATACATCAAATATTCTTGAGATAAAGGGACTATTAGATAACTGAATTTAGTTAACATAATATAAAAATAAGATTCTATGAAAAATAATCTACATTAATAGTTTGATATTTAAAATAAATGCGTTCCTTTGTACGCATAAACAAGAGGTAGTTTATATTGTTCTAAAATCTTCCAGATAAACGTCCTATTTAACAGGGGCATTTTAATGATTGATCAGATCTATAAAAATTACATTGTTTCAAATTTAATTTATTTATTTTTAATTTTATTCGCATGAATATTTACATTGGTAACCTTGATTATAAGGTTAAAGAATCAGATCTAATTCAAGTTTTAGAAGAGTACGGAAAAGTTAATTCAGTAAAATTGATCATTGACCGCGAAACACGCAGATCTAAAGGTTTTGCTTTTGCAGAAATGCCTGATCAAACTGAAGCTGAAAACGTTATTAAAGAATTAAACGGTGCCGAATTTGAAGGTCGTCAGATGGTTGTAAAAGAAGCTCTTCCAAAAGCATAACAACTATAAAAAATACATAGAAGGTAGGTAAAACGTAAGTTTTATCTACCTTTTTTTATTTACTTGCATTACATTTCCATTTTGGAAAGAACCACCAAATTCAAAACAAAGAAAATGGCATTCATAAATATATCCATGAATATCAACTAATTAAGAACTATTTTCGCTCATCCTCAAGATGAAAATCAGAAAATAGTTTCAACAATAACCAAATAATCATTACCTTTGCGGCCGTTATTCATAAAAACATAAAATTAAGAATAGTATGAAAGCATTTGTATTCCCAGGTCAAGGCGCACAGTTTGTGGGCATGGGTAAAGACCTATATGAAAACTCGGCATTAGCCAAAGAACTTTTTGAAAAAGCAAATGATATTTTAGGATATCGCATTACGGATATTATGTTTGAAGGAACCGATGAAGATCTTCGTCAGACAAAAGTTACTCAGCCTGCAGTATTCCTTCACTCTGTTATTTCTGCACTTTGCAAGAATGACGATGTAAAACCAGAAATGACGGCAGGACACTCACTTGGAGAATTTTCTGCATTAGTTGTTGCAGGCGCTCTTTCCTTTGAAGACGGACTGAAACTTGTTTATGCACGTGCCATGGCTATGCAAAAAGCTTGTGAAGCAGAACCTTCAACAATGGCTGCAATCATTGCGTTAGCAGATGAAAAAGTAGAAGAAATCTGTGCTTCAATAGAAGGTGAAGTTTGTGTAGCTGCCAATTTCAATTGCCCGGGACAGATTGTTATTTCCGGTTCAATAGCTGGTATTGAAAAAGCTTGCGAATTAATGAAAGCAGCAGGAGCTAAACGTGCCCTTCCTTTAAAAGTAGGTGGTGCGTTCCACTCTCCATTAATGAATCCTGCTAAAGTTGAACTTGCAGCAGCAATTAACAGCACTGAATTCCACTCTCCGATATGCCCTGTATATCAGAATGTAAATGCACTGCCACAAACTGTTCCAGCTCAAATTAAAGAAAACCTGATTGCACAACTTACTGCTCCTGTACGCTGGTCACAAACAGTAAAGAATATGATTGCAGATGGTGCTACTGATTTTACAGAATGCGGACCGGGTGCTGTTCTTCAGGGATTGATCAAAAAGATTGATGCATCGGTAAATGCTCATGGTTAGCATAAAGATACAACTAATAGATTTTAAAGAGGCCGGACTTGAAAAAGTCCGGCCTCTTTTCTTATACTCTCAATTAATTTTGTAAATTCGTAGCGACTAACATTTGCAAGGGAGAAAGATGGGAGAATATAATAAATTTCAGACCAGCAAACCACACCGGATAGGATACGCCCTCAGCGGTGGTTTTATAAAAGGCTTTGCTCATTTAGGAGTTATGCAGGCTTTGCTGGAACACGATATAAAGCCTGATATTATTTCGGGTGTAAGTGCCGGAGCCTTGGCTGGCGTTTTTTATGCTGACGGATACGAGCCTTACCACGCTTTGGAAATCTTTAACGGATATAAGTTTATGGACCTAACCAGCTGGGCACTAACTAAAACAGGATTCTTTAAGCTGGACGATTTCAAAAGCTTTCTGAACACCAATCTAAAGCATAGTAAAATTGAAGATATGCCTATTCCCCTTATAGTTACAGCAACGGATCTGGATCATGGAAGATGCGTGCAATTCCGTAAAGGAGATGTAGCAGAACGAATAGCCGCCTCTTGCTGTATGCCGGTAATGTTTACTCCTGTAAACATTGACGGAGTGAATTATGTAGACGGAGGAATATTTAAGAACTTACCGGTTTCCATCATTCGTAAGGAATGCGAAAAAGTGGTTGCCATCAATGTAAGCCCTCTCAATACAGGAAAATACAAAATGAATGTCTTGGATATAGCTCTCCGCTCCTATCATTTTATGTTTCGGGCCAATACCTTTCCAGATAGAGAAAACAGTGACTTATTAATAGAGCCATATGGATTGAAAGGATATGGCAATCGGGAATTAGGGAAGGCTGAAGAAATTTTCAATCATGGATATGTTTCAGCGAACAGGGTGCTAAACAAACTTATCCAAGAAAAAGAAACTGTATGGAAATAAAAAAAGATAATAAGATAATTATATACCAGATTATATGCCGATTATTTGGGAATAGTAATAACCACTGTTTCCGTAATGGATCTATTGAAGATAATGGTTGCGGCAAATTTTCGGATTTTACACTCAAAGCATTAAATGAAATCAGAAAACTGGGCACAACACATGTCTGGTACACGGGAATTATTGAACATGCAACACAGACCAATTACAGCAAATACAATATCCGCCAGGATCATCCCGCTATTGTAAAAGGAAAAGCCGGTTCTCCTTATGCCATAAAGGATTATTACGATGTAGATCCTGATTTAGCTGATGATGTACCTAACCGGATGAAAGAGTTTGAAGCTTTGGTAAAACGCACTCATCAGGCTGATCTGAAAATTATTATTGATTTTGTTCCCAATCATGTGGCCAGACAGTATCATTCGGATTCAAAACCTAAAAATGTCATTGATTTAGGTGAAAAAGATAATCCGGAGAATGCATTCAGCCCATATAATAATTTCTACTATATTCCGCAAACCGTGCTTAATGGACAATTCGACATGAAAGGGGATGCGAGTAAAATATATTATGAATCTCCGGCAAAGGCAACCGGCAATGATAAATTTGATGCATGTCCTGGTGTGAATGACTGGTACGAAACAATAAAACTAAACTACGGCATTGATTTTGCCAATGGAGGAACCCGTCATTTTTATCCTGTGCCCGATACTTGGTTAAAAATGCTCGACATACTTCGGTTCTGGGCATCCAAAGGTGTTGACGGCTTTCGCTGTGACATGGCCGAAATGGTACCTGTAGAATTCTGGAAATGGGCCATCGCTCAGGTAAAATACCAGTATCCCAATGTTATCTTTATTGCAGAAGTCTACAATCCGGAAGAATATCATAATTACCTTTTCAATGGAGGGTTCAGCTACCTATATGATAAAGTGGGACTTTATGAGACTCTCCGCGACATAACCTGCGGTTACAGATCGGCATCTGATATCACCGGTTGCTGGCAAAGCTTGGGAGGTATTGAGAAACAAATGCTCAATTTTATCGAAAACCATGATGAACAAAGATTATCTTCTACTTTTCTGGCTGGAGATGGACTTAAAGGAATTCCTGCCATGATTGTTGCCGCATGCATGAATGCAAACCCGGTGATGATCTATTTCGGGCAAGAGTTCGGGGAACGAGGAATGGATGAAGAAGGATTTAGCGGAAAAGATGGAAGAACCACTATCTTTGATTACTGGAGCGTAGAAACAATAAGAAACTGGAGAAATGAAGATAAGTTTGACGGAATGCTTCTAACAAGTAAACAAAAGCAACTTCAGACATTCTATCGTAAATTATTAAATCTATGCAATCAGGAGCGAGCCATTTATCAGGGACAATTCTTTGATCTGATGTATGTTAACTTTGGGCAAGAGCATTTTAATGTACACAAGCATTATGTTTTCTTTAGAAAAGACAGAGATGAACTTTTGCTGATTATTGCAAATTTCGATACACAAGCAGCCAGAATATCCATCAATATTCCAAGTCATGCATTTGATTTCTTACAGATTTCTCAAAATGAATCGTATACGGCAAAGGATCTGTTTACCGAGAGAGAGGAAACCCTCAGTCTTCTTCCCTACCAGCCCACTGAAACGTCCGTGGAAGGAATGAGTGGAAAAATATTAAAGTTCACTTTATAATTAGTATCCAACTATTTTGTTATCAGATACAAAATAGTTGGAGATTTATTGGGTTATCAAAACAGAATCTTTCTTATTGAATAATATTACTGATTGATGTTTAAGTAATCTATTTTACAATGGATACGGTCTCTTCTTTGCGGGCATGAACCTTTGGTACTTCCCCGGATAACCTTTCATATCTTATTAAAATTATCGTTTCGTCAGCCCTATTTTGAGGTTTAGTTTGAAATAAACCAACCCGTTTTCCTTTTCCATAAAGCCATATTTATCCTTTTCTGTAGATCCCTTCTCCAGTCGGGAGTTGAGATATAGGAAGTCTTCAAACACCTTCCTGTCAGACTTCTGGTAGCAAAGCACCTCTCCGCCCCCAGTAACAAACAAAATACCGGATACAGCAGAATCCTCTCCTGTATAAATCTTTGCCGGACGCATGCCCAATGCTAAAGATAAAAGGAACTGTTTCATTTTATATTCATAGAAACCATGCTTTACAATAAGATCTTCCTTAATTTTCAAAGGGTTGATTTCCTTGATACGCTCAATAAGCTCGGGCACTTTGATAATACCCTCTATCTGCATAATACGAAGCATTTCTGCAATCATTCGTGGAAAATGCAAATCAATCATAGAAAGATTGCAGCGAAACACTTTATCAGCCACATCCGAATACTTTAATATTCCGCCCAAACGTTCTATTAACAGCATTCTATCCGCCACTACCTCAGGAGATTCCAACGCATTTACATTGTTGATCATCGGATTAGCAAACTTAATTCCGGTTTGTTCGAACTTCAGATTGGCCGTCCGTCCTCCATCCAGTAAAGGATTCATCGCACTCATTCGTGAACGCACATTAAAACCTATAAGGGGAGCATCCACATGATAAAAGGCAATATAAAAATCTGTCCGGTCATCTGTGCGGGCTTCCAAATCGAAAATAGCTACCTCATCCAGAAATTCCTCCACACCATCGGGAGATTGAACAAGATCCTCAGAAGATCCTTTCATTGCCGCTAACACGGCATTGGCCACATCACCAAATGTGTTACGGGAAACCACCTTATCTATTTTTTCTCCAACAATGTGAATATCTTCACTCTCAATAAGATATTTACGGGTCCCATCGTGTTCCTCACGCTGAATCAAAGCTATCGGAAGGCATTCATCCTCGTTTTTCTTCGCCTGTGGCGTTCCGGCATAAACCTCTCCGTCACTCAGGAGACGAAAAAAGGTATAGAGTTCGCTCCACTCTCTTTTGGTTGCTTCAAATGACATTTCTTAATTTGTTATAATGATTAATACCTACTGATCAAAGCGTTCGCTTTTTTGCAAAGATAGGTATTAATCCGCATATTACTCTATTTCTTTTTTTATTCATTGGCGGGTACTTATTTGATTCTTGTACAAAAGATTGTTTTGTACAGAACATTTCTAATCTTCCGGGAAGTATTTATAATTTTACAATAATAAACATTTAAAACCTTAAAATATTAAATCATGTTATTAAACATCTTTTTCCCAGGAAAATATTTGGAGATGTCCCAAAACTCCGTACCTTTGCAACTGTGTTTTTCATAGTATTAGATTTAAGGTTAACAAAGGTTGGAGTCAGGCGTGACTCCTTTTTTTTTGCACATATACCAATTTTATTCTACCGTATAAACATCTTCAATCATAACATAGTTATCTGTACTTCCGTAATCAGCCTTTCTTTTATCGCTCCATGCCGGATGTTCTCCCAAAACTTCAATGCTGAGCGTATAATTTCCAGACTTTAATATCTGACTTAAGAATTTTAACGACGAATATTCGTACTTGCTATAAAAATCAATAATGGTATTTATAATTTCTTTGTTTTTCTCGTTTTTAATTGAAATTCTTGCGTAACCACTTGTTCTGCCAGATAGTGCCTTTATGCCAATCTGCTTTCCTTTAAAGGAATAGCTAATTATTGCACCTTTCTCTTTTGATTTTTGATAGCCATTGACTGATTTCCAGGTGCCTTGTTCCACAATACATTTTTCTTTTATCGACTTTTTTTTAATGTCAACCGCAGACCAGCCGGGTACAGACTTATCTATTTGCCAGCTTTCATGAAATACAGGTATGGAAATTTCGTCGCCACATATAGAGATGGGTTGCCAAACATAAGTAGCCGCAGAACCTTGTTTGGGGAACGACCAGCGATCGCCCATATATAAGTGCAAAGTATCATTTCCATTAACGATAGGTAACACAAAAGTAGACTGAGAATTCCACGTTAATGAACCTTTCGGTGCAAAGAGTCCCCTTTTAATCCAGGGACCTTTAATTGATTGGGCTGTTAAATAGTAATTATCATTCCGTTCCCAACTGGTTTTATCTGAAAAAAGCCAGAAATAGGTTCCATTCTTTTTAAACATAGCCGGAGCTTCTCCTCCATGCACAGCTTCAGATACAACTATCTGATTTATAATCAGAAGCTAATTCATAAATAAATCCTTCGTGAGTAAGCAGATATCCTTTTCCATCATTATCCTGAAAAGTTCCTAAATCCCATTTCTTCAGATATTTGCCATTATGTAATAATTCTCCTTTAAATTCATAATTACCATTGATTGTTTTACAAGTGGCATATTCCACATGAGGATCACTATATTTTAAATTATCCGTATGCATGAACATTACATATTCTCCCGTAGCAAGACATTTCATTACTTTAACACGCTCTCCTATCCTATCAGGTCCCAGCAAACCATCTGCCTGCAATGGCAAAACTATCTTTTCGAATTTCCAGTCCGTTAAATTGGAAGATGAGTAACAGCTAAAACCGGTAAACGCATTACTGGTGTCGGTATGATATTCTCCAAATAAGTAATACTTGTTTCCTTCTTTTACAATACACGCTCCATGAGCATTTACTTCTTTATTATTTTGGTCAAACAAAGGTATACCGCTATAAATAGCTTTATATCTATTTTCGCCATGAAGAGTTACAAATGACATAAAAGAGGTGCATAAGCACAAAGTGATAAGTAGTTTTATTCTCATCGGTTAACAGTTGTTTTACTTTTAAATAATATGTCTGATTATGAAATAGACATTTTATAGCTACAAAGAAAAATATTTATTACGAATATTCCCTCTTTATTCCGTTCAAAACGCATGTAATCTTATACATCCGGGTAATTTCCTATTAACATTTTAAAATAGATGTATTAAATCATGTTATACAACATAATTTTACGACCAAAACATTTGGAGATGTCCCAAAACTCCGTACCTTTGCAACTGTGTTTTTCATAGTATTAGATTTAAGGTTAACAAAGGTTGGAGTCAGGCGTGACTCCTTTTTTTTTGCATATACCCCAAAGCTTCCAAAGTCATACACCACAACCACTAAAATAGATCAGTCCTAATTCTTGGGGGTAACCATTGCTAATCTCCTCTTTCCTTTTTTATGCATCTATTTTTGTAATTCCAAATAAGAAAAATATCATATCCGTCTCTTGCTGTTGTAAGCAGCTAACAAGGAAATTGCAAAACCGGCCTGAATAAAGCTGATTCTTTTTAAATAATTAAGGACGCTGGATGTATATTTTATACTTATATTTATAACCCCACGATTTTGTACTGGCAGACACTGATTATTAAATAGTTACCCCTTGCAAATAAAATACCTGGACAAATGATTCAGTTATAAGTTGCCCTTTTTTTGGCAGTGTTTTTTGCATTTTGGTACCTGTTGTCCATTGTATTTACGATTATAATCACTCTTAAACTCTTTTTATTAATCGTTTTACACCAATGCTTGTTGCAATTATTTTGTGGGTTTGCTTTTATAAACTGATAATTCATTGTTTTTACAAACTAAGGTCTAAATGGGCTGAAACTCCTTGCTGACAGGTTTTAAACGTCCTGACACTTTTTGAAAACATCAAGACTTATTCATCAACATCACTTGAGACTTTCAGAGAGATTATTAGGCAACTATTCTTAATCGTTTTTTTTGAAAAATAATTGGTGTATCATTCTGATTTATTCTCCAATGATTTTTATTTATTGGAGAATGGTTTTTATTTATTGGTGAATAAAATAAAATAATTCAGCAATTTATGTGGGAGTAGGATTATCTTTCTTCTTTTTCAAAATGCAAGAATAATGATTTGATCATTTATCCCCCAGGAATATTGGCTGAACCACTAAAATCAAAATTAACAAAAAAATGGTAGCAGATAGCAGGCGGTAGTAGCAGATAAAAGTGCTTAAAAAAAACATCTCCCACTAGTTTAAAAGTCCTGTTCATCGAAATTTCAAAAGAATTAGTAGCAGGTAGCAGATAGAAATGTATTTTTTCTAATATTTTTTGTTGTAACTATGTACTCTAACAAAAAACAGTAACATTATAGACTTTTAAAGCTGAAAAAGAAGAAAGAGAAAAATTATTTTACTAATTTTGTTCTTCAGAAATAGAAACTACTTTTAAATAAATATATCTGAATGAAAATGAAACACATAAATATAAATAAACTGTTTACACTAATTTTATTATTCTCGTATTCAAGTATAACATTCGCCCAAGCCCCAACAGACGATAATTTAGTATACTGGAGTGCTACAAAAAAACTCACAGTGAATGATTTCAACATAAAAATTACGGGAAGAGAGGCTACTTCGGCGCAATTTTCAACAGAATATCACATAAACGGATTCAATTTCCTTACTAAGAACTTCAATAAAAGAGTTCTTAACTACATGATAAAATCAGCTTCTCAGATTGATACAACAGCAAACGTCAAAGCCTCTTTGAGATTTCAACAAACTCTCTTCGATTTATTCGAAATCTACGCTCGTGAATTCAGGAAAGCACTTCGGGATAACCGAAAGAAACTAATTTCCGGAACAGAAATAGTAAAAGAGTTAGACCACCAACTTATGACTAAATTAGTTAACCGAAAAAGAGAGTATACATCAGATACCAATTCAGGATGCAATCCAATTAAGCAAAAAGAGTGGGAAACTGAAATTGCAAAGGAGCTGGAAGAGTTAAAGGACTTTGCTTATGAGAAATAGTGGTCTGCAATTCTTCATCTTATATTATAAAATAGTCCTTTTTAAATAAAAGCTGCAAAAAGATAAACCTAACGAATTAAACAAAGTTTATATGTATAAAATTAAAAAGTCGACTTACATATCAGAAATAATAATAACCTTGATTCAAGTTGGTGCAACATTTATAGTATTGATGTTGACCTATATGTTGTTTGCATTAATAGATTATTCAGGTGGAATTAACGGTTTTATAGGAATAACTTTTATACAACCAGTTTTTGCAGCTATCGTCTCTTTTGTCAGTATCGTTTTTTGTTTTCTTCTTGGGCTACCTATAAGATTATCAACCCGAATAAAACATTGGTGGATTGATCACTTCTATTTACCATTGATTATTATTATAGTCGGCATAGTATTGATGAGTTTGTCTGTTATACCATTTTTTTCGAAAGAAATTGTTGATTTTACTGATGGATCAGAGATAAAAAGAATGGTTCCTAACCTAACAATGATAATATCGGGGTGGTTTTTGACAACATTCTCAATTTTACACACTTACCCACCTAGTAAGTTAATTGAGAAATTTAGTATAAATAAACAATAAACATCCCATAACATTGTCTAAATTAAAACGACTCTAACTCTTCGCCTAGTACACAATTAGCAGAAAGCTTAATAATAGCACATATATGAGTACAAAAAGAAATATTAGATGCAAATATATTATTGACAATAACAATATGAAAAACAATCTATTCGAACCAGCTAAAACATTTCTTTGTCTTTTAATAGGATTCACATGCTTCTTCATAAATATTATTTCAGATGAATTCATTGGTGGAGTTGTTAGAATATTAGGCCTATCATTAATACAATGTGGGATAAATGAGCATATTGCTTTTATTACAACAGAATATATTACTGCTAATTTGATTGCACTTTTGGCTTATTTATTATTGAAAAAACAAAGAACAAACATTTTACTAAAAATTTCTTGGTTAATTGGTTTCATTATACTTATTATTTTGACATATTATTATGAAGAAAAAGCAACCGTTCTTATTTATCACTCTTTCCTTAGCCCTGTTTCAAATTTATATAGTGAAACTTTAGCAAAAGGATGGCCTAAATCTCTTTTTACGCTATTGATATTTTATATCTTATGCCAAATAATCACCGTCATATTATATAAATTATCGACTATATATATTCAGAATAATTTTATCAAAAAATTGGAACAATAATGAAAGGACTAACAATAAACCAATCCAAAATCAAATTTTCCCGAATAATAGGGTATACATTTATTTCATTATCGATCATACTACTACTAATAATAAGTTATGCCATAATTAATACAGATGTCAGTCTTAAATACGAATCAGACGGAGGTCTGGTAGAAAGTTGGATAGAATGCAATATAGTAACATTAAAGATATTTTGGGGATATACATTTTTATCAATCATCATTGCATTTCTATTCATAATGAAAAATAATGAAAAAATATAATATCAAACCAGCCAAAAAAGATTATTTCAAACTAATGCATATAGGACGTTCTATAAAAAGTAAAAATCTATTTATTTATGTCACTTTAATAGTTGTGGGCTTATTTTCTATTAGCCATTATTTTTTTAAAGATAAAGTGGATTCCAAATCAGATCTGATGGAAATAAACGGCAGGCTTTATGATTATTCATTTGAAGAGTATAGAGGTATTAAGAGTCACACATATGACTATAATATTTGCTTAAATGAATATAGCACTAGATTCCAAATAAGTGCCGACCTTGTTGATTGGTTTAATAAAACATATTTTGAACAAACAGTAAAAATAGGTGATTCATTACGCATTCTAGTCTCCCAAAATGACTATAAAAAAATAAGGAGTAAAGAAAACGCTACTGTATTTGGGATAGAAAACCATAATGGAATTTATATGGAAGCCGAAAATTCTATTAGAGCATACAACAGTAGTCTTACATTGTATGGAGGATTGGCATTTATAATAGCTGGGATTCTTTTAATTCAAAAAGATAAAAGAAAGTCAAAAAATAAAAGATCTTTTTAATTATAGAACATTTATTCGGATAACATAGCCACAATGAAATTATAGCATAATCAAGATAAGTAGTATCTTTGCAAAAACAAGATTAGAAATGCAAGAACCAATATTAAACGAGCATAACAAGACAGAATTTCCACCAATGCATTCTGCTGAACACATTTTAAATCAAACAATGATTAGGATGTTTGGCTGTGACAGATCAAGAACTAACCACATAGAAAAGAAAAAAAGTAAGTGCGATTATTTTTTAAAAGAAGCCCCTACTACAGAAAAAATTACTGAAATAGAAAACAGAGTAAATGAAGTCATAAATCAGAATCTGCCAATTACAAGCGCTTTTGTTTCTCGTCAGGAAGTTCCTGAATGTGTAGACCTGAGCAAATTACCCGAAGATGCAAGCGAAACATTAAGATTAGTATATGTTGGTGATTATGATATTTGTGCTTGTATTGGTCTTCACGTTGAGAACACATCTGAAATTGGGAAATTTAAGATAATCAGCGCAGATTATACAGAAGGTAAATTTAGAATTAGATTTAAGCTTGATAGAAAATAATATCATTACCTTTTAAAGAAAAAGAATGAGAAACAATACAATTTGTATTTGTAAAAGTATTGGTATAATATTAATGGTTATAGGTCATTCTGCTTGCCCTACTTTTCTTGGTCGTTTTATTTATAGTTTTCATATGCCTTTGTTTTTTATAGCTTCGGGATATTTCTTTTCAACAAAGTATTTGAACGATAAATGTTTATTCATAAAAAAGAGATTTAAAGGTTTATATATACCTTTCATCAAATGGGGGCTAATTTTTCTTCTTTTACACAACTTTCTATTCAAAGCAAACATTCTGAATGCCCGTTTTGGTCATTCAGCTTTATACAGTTCTAATGAGATCTTTAAAAAAGGGGTAGGCATAATAACCAGTATGGGAAGTTATGAACCTACATTTTTAGGCACATTCTGGTTCTTACGTTCTTTATTTGTTGGAAGTATAATTTTTTGTTTATTGTTTTATGCTATTAATAAACTCCTTCATTTAAAGCATATAAACACAGCAATAATAATTTGCATACTGTCATTTGTTGCCGGATTTATAATGTCTTTATGGCAAATTAGACTGCCTTATATCCCCCAAGGTGGAATGAGGGAAATTTATGGAACATTTTATATTTGCATTGGCTATATATTCCGCAATTCCAGAATCAATGAAAAGCTGAAATATGATAATGTTATATTAATCTTTTCTTTTATTATAATCTGTATAATTTCTCAGATTAACCCAACTTCATTAGCATCAAATCCTAACTTAAAATCGTATTTAGGAATCTTTCTCCCTGCAATTATAGGATGGATCATGACATACAAATTTTCATTCTGGTTCGACAATATAAATAGCAAAAACATTGTTTATGTAAATATAAAAAAATATATTTTGTATATAGGAGATAATACAATGCCTGTTATTGTACTTAGCTTTCTAAGTTTTAAAATTATTAGTATTATTAAAATAGCTTATTATGGTCTTGATCCTTTAATGATTGGATGTCATCCTGTAATATTATGGCGCAATAACATATTTTGGATATATTACTCCATTGCAGGCTTGGTTGTTCCTCTATTATTAAACTATTTGTTCTCTAAGATTAAATATTTACAATTTTTATCTTTTAAATAAATGCAATTCTGATGAGTGTCATTCTATCAGGATGCACGTAGAAATATATCAGAGATCGGTACATTCAATATTATCAGCCACAATTATAAGGAAAAGAGATTTTGATTAAGACTAATATAGTATATCTCGTAAACCTCATCTACTAACAGCAGAATAAAAAAGCCAAATTGACATAAATGACAATAAATATAGAAAAATTGTCAGTGTTAATAAATAGAAACCAGGTAAACTGCTTTGGCACATACTTTGTTCTATATTTAGTGAATTTGAGTTCGAAAAAACCCAGTTCATAATAAATTTAATGTTTAACTTTTAAAGATAGGAGATTAAAATTATGATGCCTGTTAGAAGATCTCAAAATTGGTTACCAGACGTATTTAATGATTTATTCGACACTAACTGGATGGTAAAAACTAATGCTACAGCCCCTGCCATCAATGTAATTGAAACAGAGAAAGAGTACAAAGTGGAAGTAGCTGCTCCGGGAATGACAAAAGAGGACTTCAATATCAAAATTGATGAAGACAATCAGCTTGTTGTTACCATGGAAAAGAGACAAGAGCACAAAGAAGAAAATAAGGAAGGTCGCTACCTAAGACGCGAATTTTCTTATACAAAATTCCAACAAACAATGCTTCTTCCGGATAATGCAGAGAAGGATCAGATTGAAGCTGGTGTGGAAAACGGTGTACTGACAATCAATATTCCGAAAATGAGTCCCCAACAAGAAAAGAAAGCAGAGAGATTGATTGAAATTAAATAAGCTGTTTTAATTAACAAATAATTCGTAAACAGAGAGAGGTTGCTACAATATTATAGCAGCCTCTCTTTTTTTGTATTAAAATGCACTTTAGTTAAACCCAGAATTGCATATCACTTATATTTTTTGTTTCTTTGAAGTTCAATTTTTAAATCAATTTATCAAATATGAAATACGAAGAAGACGAGAAATTTACGGGATTACCCGAAAATGCATTCAGAGCACTTAAGCCTGGAGAAGTATATAACCCGCTACTGTCTCCCGATAAACAATGCAAGGAAGTAACACCTTGGTCGGTTCTCTGGGGAATTGCAATGGCTATTCTATTTTCTGCAGCTGCAGCTTATCTTGGATTAAAGGTTGGTCAGGTATTTGAGGCAGCAATTCCAATCGCTATTATCGCCGTAGGAGTATCAGGTGCAGCAAAAAGAAAAAATGCTTTAGGTGAAAATGTAATTATCCAGTCAATTGGAGCAAGCTCCGGCGTTATTGTGGCTGGCGCTATCTTTACTCTTCCTGCACTATATATTCTTCAGGCTAAATATCCTGATATGTCGGTTACCTTCTTTCAAGTGTTTATTAGTTCATTATTAGGAGGTGTTCTTGGTATCTTATTTTTGATTCCTTTCCGTAAATACTTTGTGAAGGAAATGCATGGTCAATACCCTTTTCCGGAAGCAACAGCTACTACTCAGGTAATTGTTTCAGGAGAAAGAAGCGGTAATCAGGCAAAGCCATTATTAATAGCTAGTATAGTGGGAGGTTTGTATGACTTTATAGTTGCCACCTTTGGATGGTGGAACGAAAACTTCACTACCCGTGTATGTGGATTAGGCGATATGATTGCTGAAAAAGCCAAACTGGTATTCAAAGTAAATACAGGCGCAGCAGTGCTCGGTTTAGGATACATCATCGGATTAAAATATGCAGCCATTATTTGTTTTGGTTCACTTGCCGTTTGGTGGGTTATTATACCAGGAATTTCTTTAATATGGGGAGACTCTGTGCTAAACATGTGGAACCCGGATATTCATGCAGCGGTAGGAACAATGAGTCCGGAATTAATTTTTAAATATTATGCCAAGAGTATCGGTATTGGTGGTATTGCTATGGCAGGAATCATCGGTATCATCAAATCATGGGGAATTATTAAAAGTGCTGTTGGATTAGCAGCAAAAGAAATGAGCGGCAAAGATAATTCAGAGAAAGACGTTCTGCGCACACAACGTGACCTTTCTATGAAGATTATCGCTATCGGATCTATCCTGACTTTAGTATTGGTCTTTCTGTTTTTCTTCTTTGATGTGATGCAGGGAAATCTTTTGCAGAGTATTGTTGCTATTGCACTTGTTACTATTATTACATTCCTTTTCACTACTGTTGCAGCAAATGCAATTGCTATTGTAGGAACAAACCCTGTATCCGGGATGACATTGATGACTCTTATTCTTGCATCTGTGATAATGGTATCTGTAGGATTAAAAGGTCCTTCGGGCATGGTTGCAGCATTGGTTATGGGCGGTGTTGTTTGTACAGCATTATCTATGGCTGGCGGTTTTATAACTGACTTAAAAATTGGTTACTGGATTGGGACTACTCCTGCAAAACAGCAAACATGGAAGTTTCTTGGAACACTTGTATCTGCTGCAACTGTAGGTGGAGTAATGATTATATTGAATAAAACATACGGATTTACAAGCGGCCAGTTAGCGGCTCCACAGGCAAATGCAATGGCAGCAGTAATTGAACCTTTAATGAACGGCGTAGGTGCTCCATGGATTCTTTATGGAATTGGAGCAATCATCTCCATTGTGCTTACACTTTGTGGAATTCCGGCATTGGCTTTCGCTTTAGGTATGTTTATTCCGTTAGAACTTAATATTCCGTTGATAGTAGGTGGAGCTATCAACTGGTACGTAACTACTCGTTCCAACGATGAAGCTATCAACTCTGAGAGAAGAGAGAAAGGAACACTTCTTGCTTCCGGCTTTATTGCAGGAGGTGCTTTAATGGGAGTTGTCAGTGCTGTTATGCGCTTTGGAGGAATCAACCTTGTAAACGAAGAATGGCTATCTAACTCATGGTCGGAAGTTGCTTCTCTGATAGCCTATATTGCATTGATTGTTTACTTTATAAAAGCTACTATGCACAAACCTCTTAATCAAAAATAAAAATGAAAAAGTTTATTTTATCAGTGATGTTAGTTGCAGCAACCTCTCTTTTTGCTCAAAAGCCTATTGAATTACCTCTTTGGCCAAATGGAGCACCCAACTCTAACGGTTTGAAAGGTGCTGAACAAGAAAAAGAGAAAAATAGGATTAGTAATGTAACCTATCCTACAATCACCGTCTACCCTGCAAAAAAATGTAATGGTAAGGCTATCATTATGTGCCCCGGAGGTGCTTATAGTCGTCTGGCAATGGATCATGAAGGTTACGACATGGCTTCGTGGTTCAACAATCAGGGAATTACCTATGTGGTACTAAAATATCGTCTGCCTAACGGACATAGTGACGTACCTCTTTCTGATGCTAAAAAAGCAATTAGCCTTGTTCGTCAACATGCTGCTGAATGGGGAGTCGATATACATAAAGTTGGCATCATGGGGGCTTCTGCAGGCGGACATTTAGCTTCTACTTTGGCAACGCACTTCACTGCAGATACTCGTCCGGATTTCCAAATATTGCTTTATCCGGTTATTACCATGGACAAAACATATACACATAACGGTTCGCGTCAAAACCTAATCGGCAATAATCCAGGCAAATTTTTAGAAACTTTATATTCCAATGAGTTAATGGTAACACCAGAAACGCCAAAGGCTTTTATTGCGCTTTCAAGCGATGACAATTCAGTTCCTCCACTAAACGGAGTAAACTACTACCTTGCATTATTAAAGAATAAAGTTTCTGCAACAATACATATTTATCCAACAGGAGGTCATGGATGGGGCTTTCGGGATAACTTCGTATACAAACGCCAATGGACCGAAGAATTAGAAAAATGGCTCAGTGAGCAATAGATGCATATAAGTAAACACTATTTTAATAAAAAAAACTCTCTATTAGTAAATACATATTCTAGTTGTGTACTATAAGAGAGTTTTTATCATTTAATTTCAAATTTATGAAAAACAAATTATCACTGGCTTGGTTAGCTTTCGTCCCTCTTCTGTCTTTTGCACAAACTGACAGGTACGAGATAATAACTAATCCTAATCTGACAAGTATTAATCGCGAAACACCGCGAAGTACCTTCTCTTCTTACACAAGTGAAGAAGCAGCAATCAAAAATGACAAAAAGACAGACACCTATCGTCTTTCATTGAATGGCATCTGGAAATTCAATTATACTGAAGATTTCGAAAATCGCCCTGCAGAGTTTATGAATCCTGATTTTAATGTCAGCAAATGGAGCGACATTAAAGTTCCCGGAAACTGGGAACGCCAAGGATTTGGTACTGCTATTTATGTGAATTCTTCTTACGAGTTCCTTTCTCCCGGCTATAAACCTTACTGGGATGCTCCTAACCCTCCATTCGTTCCTAAAGAATGGAATCCAACAGGAACTTATCGTCGTGACTTTAATCTTCCGGCTAATTGGGAAGGAAAAGAAGTCTTTCTAAGTGCTGATGCTGTAAAGGGTGTTTCATTTTACTATCTGAATGGAACTTTCATCGGAATGAATAAAGAATCTAAAACTCCTACTCGTTTTAATATTACAAAATATGTAAAACCTGGAAAAAATGTATTGGCTGTTCAGGTTCATCGTTTTTCGGATGCTACATATCTGGAATGTCAGGACATGTGGAGACTTAGTGGATTTGAAAGAGAGGTTTATATTTATGCTCAACCTAAAACCCGCATTGCCGACTTTACCGTGCATTCTCCTTTGGATAACACCTATAAAGATGGTGTATTCAGCCTGGATGTACTAATTAATAATGCATCAGGAGAGAATAAAGTTGTATCTGTTTCATATAATGTAATGGATGCTGATGGAAAATCTGTTCTGCAAAGCAAAGAACAAAAAACAGTAGGTGAATCGGCTACTATTTCTTTCGGACAGAACGTGATTAAAAGCGTAAAGTCCTGGAATGCTGAAACACCAAACCTATATACTTTGGTTATCTCACTAAAAGATGCAACCGGTCAGCTATTGGAAGCAACAAGTACAAAGGTTGGGTTCCGTACTGTTGCTATTGTAAACAAACAATTGCTGGTAAACGGACAACCTATTTTAATTAAAGGTGTAAATGTACATGAACATAACGAAGTAAACGGTCATTATGTAACGGAAGATCTGATGCTGAAAGACTTCGAGCTATGGAAGAAGTTTAATGTAAATACAGTTCGTACATGTCATTACCCACAGCAGGAACGTTTCTATGAATTGTGCGATCAATACGGTATTTACGTAATTGACGAAGCAAATATAGAAACTCATGGAATGGGATATGATCTTAGAAAAGGTGGTACATTGGCAAATAATCCGCTATTCGAAGCTGCTCACATGTATCGTACAGTGAATATGTATCTTCGTGATAAGAATCATCCTTCCGTAATCACATGGTCTTTAGGAAATGAAGCAGGAAACGGAATCTGTTTCTATAATACCTATAAATATCTGAAATCACAGGATTCATCACGTCCGGTTCAATATGAACGTGCAGGATTGGAATGGAATACTGATATATTCTGTCCGATGTATGCAACTCCGGCATATATTGAGAAATATGCCAAAAATCCAAATTCTGACCGTCCGCTAATTCAATGCGAATATGCTCATGCTATGGGTAATAGTCTTGGAAATTTCAAAGAATATTGGGATATCATCAAGAAATATCCAATCCTGCAAGGTGGATGTATCTGGGACTGGGTAGATCAGGGATTCCTTGAAAAAACTAAAGACGGACGTAAGTACTGGGCTTACGGTGGCGACTTTGGCAAAATAGGTACACCTTCTGATGGTGACTTCTGCATTAACGGCCTGGTATATCCTGATCGTACAACTAAACCAGCAACAGAAGAAATGCGCAAGGTTTACCAGAATATTGATTTCGGTAAAGTGGATGTAAAGAATAGCAAAGTAACAATCCATAACGGCTTCTTCTTTACCAACCTAAATAAATATGATTTCAGCTATACTATAAGAAATCATGGAAAAGCTGTCACTACTGAGAACTTTAATATAGATTGCGCACCTGGTGATTCTGTATCTGTTGACTTAAAGAATCTACCTGCTCCCCGCACCACAACCGGCGACGACCAGATAGAATTTGAAGCAAAAATAAAAACGACAGAACCATTTCTCCCTGTAGGATATGTAATTGCCCGCGAACAAAGATATATTAATCTTTATATGAAAACCAAGAGCCCTGAGATGAAACCTGCTTCAGTAAATGAAACAGAAACTCAGGCTATTCTTTCCGGCAAGGATTTCAAGGCTACGTTTGATAAGAAAAGCGGAATGTTGGTTTCTTATATCTATAAAGGAACAGAATATATTCTCAACGGAGAGGGATTGCATCCTTTCTTCTGGCGTGGACCAACCGATAACGATTATGGAGCTGACCTTCCTACAAAACTGAAAGTATGGAAAGAAGCAAGTTATCAGAATATTGTTGCAAAGAATTTTGCTGTTAGCAAAGATAATAAAAGTGCAGTGTCATGCACATATGAATTCCCAGGCACAGATTCTCATTGGGATGTAACTTACATAGTTTACGAAAACGGAATTATTAAAGTGAACAATAAATTTGTTGCCGCCAACGAGAAAACTCCAATGATTCCACGTGTAGGATTACGCATGCAACTGCCTATTGCTTTTGAAAACCTGACTTATTACGGACGTGGTCCAAAAGAAAACTATCGTGACCGCCGTACTTCACAATTCTATGGTGAATATAAAACCAATGTGAAGGACAATTACGAACCTTATATCCGTCCGCAAGAAAATAATCACCGTACCGATATCCGGTGGTGTGCTTTTGCAGATAAGTCTGGAAAAGGATTGCTTTTCGTTGCCGACCGTACCTTTGAACTAAACGCTTCTCCTTATAAACTAGAGAGTATGGATAGCGGAGAAAGTATTTACAATGGTGATCCGTTGACAGAAAAGACTGACCACCGTCACCTATCTGACCCAAGACCCCAGAAGTTAATAGATCTATTTATAGATTACAGAATGATGGGTATTGGTGGAGATAATAGCTGGGGGGCTTTACCACACGATAACTACCTAATTTTTACAGGCAAAGAGCCTATTACTTACGGGTTTAGTATTGTACCTTTTAAAAAAGGAACCGACTTTAAGAGTCTGATTATGCAGTATTAATTTTACTGTTCTGAATAATTTTATAGTAATCACCAGAAAGGGACTCTCCTTTTTGGTGATTATTTTTTCATAGCCAGAATTTATCTAACATAAAAAAAACATCGATAAGAAGTACCCCGATGGCTTTTAGTATATTAAAGCAAATAATGTAATTTTATTTTCTTTGCCCTAACTGAGCATCGATATAGAATATTCCATTATCACCAGCCATTTTAACACGATCTACAATTTCTTTTGAAGTAGCTTCTTCTTCCACTTGTTCGCGAACAAATCCCCATAGAAAATCCTGTGAAGCTTTATCCCTTTCACCTGCGGCAACATCTACTAATTCATCTATTAATCCGGAAATATGTACTTCATGATTATATACGCTTACAAAAACATCTAACGGATTTTTCCAATTGGTAGGAACTATATCAATCTGTCCTACACAAGCTGTACCTCCACGTTTTATCACATAATCCATCATTGAATATGCGTGACCCAACTCTTCTTTTGACTGAACCTTCATCCAGGCAGAAAAACCATTGAAACCTTCTTTTGCAAAGTATAATGACATTGATAAATAAAGATTTGCCGACCACATCTCAGCATTTATTTGCTCATTAATAGCATCTTGTAATTTTTTACTTAACATAATATTATACGCTTTTAGATTTATATTATATCAAAACAAATTATAACTTAAGGATGTTCAAAGAACACATAAATAAAATGTTAGATACAAAAAAGAGGAAACTCTTTGTCAATCAAAACAAAAGCACTAACTTTGCAGCCGCTAATACGAGATATTAGCATTAATTCAAATCATTAATTAAATAACATTATTAAAAGATGGCAACTAAAATCAGATTGCAAAGACGCGGTCGTAAGAGCTACGCGTTCTATCAGATTGTTATTGCGGACAGCAAAGCACCACGTGATGGTAAATTTATTGAAAAAATCGGTTCTTACAATCCTAACACCGACCCTGCTACAATAGATTTGAATTTCGAACGTGCATTATATTGGGTTCTTACAGGAGCTCAGCCTACTGACACTGTTCGTAACATTCTTTCTCGTGAAGGAGTTTACATGAAAAAGCACCTGCTTGGCGGTGTAACTAAAGGCGCATTTGGCGAAGCTGAAGCTGAAACTAAATTCGAAGCTTGGAAGAATAACAAAGAAAGCGGTCTTGCTGCATTAAAGGCAAAGAACGACGAAGCTGCTAAAGCTGAAGCTAAAGCACGCTTTGATGCTGAAAAGAAAATTAATGAAGCAAAAGCTAAAGAATTAGCAGAAAAGAAAGCTGCTGAACTTGCTGCTGAAGCTGCCGCTGCTGCACCAGCCGCTGAAGAAGCTGCTCCTGCTGCTGAATAATCAGCAACTTTATTTATTCAATAAAGCATTAAAAATCCCTCAGGAATTTATTTCTTGAGGGATTTTCTTTTTTATAGTATTGACACAATTTCACGAGACAAGCCTCGCTCAGGAACAAATTAGAGAATTTTCTTTTTTAGTGTGTTGCAATTAGTTTAGCATAGATCTCAGTTTGGTAGCCAGACTCGAATTTTTTTTTTTTAAATCGTTGCATTTTGTTTTGTATAGATCTCAGTCTTACCACAGGTATCCTTTCACGCCCCTCCTACTCTTGTTTTAATAAAAGGCGAGAAAATCAACTTATGATTTTTATGCTGTAGGCGAAATATATTCTTCCATGTATTCTGAAGGCTACATTCCGAATTCTTTCTTGAAACACTCTGCAAAAAATTTAGGATCATTACACTCCACAGCATAAGCTAAACGAAATAAAAGGCACCAATATTCTAAAAATATTTTTGGTAGACAAAGTAAATACTAAATATCCTTTTATATCATTATACAATTTTTTAAGCATAAAAAGCCTGTATGATGGTATTTTGGAGAAAAATGAATTTTATTTCCACCTTAAATTTAAAATATTAAGGTATTTTTGCGATGTATAAATTTTTAATAATATACTATGAATAAGTTATATAAAGTAGCTTTACCTCTAGCGGTATGGCTGTTGGTCTCATTCAGCAATAAAGCTGCCGAACAAGAAGAAGTGATTAATATTATCCATAAAGTAAATCGATATTGGCAAAAACAAAATCCTGTTCAAGGACGAGCTTTTTGGGATAATGCCGTTTACCATACCGGAAACATGGAAGCTTATTTCCTTACCGGAACTGCTGCTTACAAAGAATATTCTGAAGCATGGGCTCAACAGAATGAATGGAGAGGAGCAAAATCCGATAATAAAGCTGAGTGGAAATTAAATTATGGTGAAACTGACAACTATGTTTTATTCGGTGATTACCAGGTTTGTTTTCAAACATACTGCGATCTTTATGCAGCCAATCCTGATCCAAAGAAAATAGCCAGGGCCCGTCAGGTTATGGAATACGAGATGAGCACCAATCGCAGCGACTATTGGTGGTGGGCCGACGGCTTATATATGGTGATGCCAGTGATGACAAAGCTGTATAAGATAACCAGCAACAAACTTTATCTGGATAAATTATATGAATATGCCCTTTACAGTGATTCTTTAATGTATGATAAACAAGAGGGACTTTACTATCGTGATGCCCGTTATGTGTATCCAAAGCATAAAAGCGGTAACAATAAAAAGGATTTCTGGGCTCGCGGAGACGGTTGGGTTATGGCCGGATTAGCCAAACTCCTGAAAGACTTGCCCAAAGATTTCATACATCGCGATTTCTTTGTAAACAAATTCAAGAAAATGGCTCATTCATTAGCTGCTTGCCAGCAACCTCAAGGTTACTGGACACGTAGCATGTATGATGCAAATTTTGCTCCGGGACCGGAAACCAGCGGAACAGCATTAATGACCTACGGACTGCTATGGGGTATTAATAATGGTTATCTGGATAAACAAACATATGCACCAGTCTGTGAAAAGGCCTGGAATTATTTATCAAAAGTGGCTTTACAGCCTAACGGGAAAATAGGATATGTTCAACCTATCGGAGACAGAGCTATTCCTGGTCAGGTAGTTGATAAAAATTCAACATCTAATTTCGGAGTTGGAGCTTTCTTATTAGCCTCTTGTGAAATGGCCCGTTATCTGGGTGTAAACAATGATCGTGCATATTGGGCTAATACATTATATAAGATAGCGTCTCCGGTTTTAAAGTGTATGAGCAATGGTAAGCTAAGCGAAGAAATGCAGGTGGAAGTCAGCCCTACTTGGGATGGACGAGATAAACACGTAACTTATATGGAGTGCTTTGGTCGCCTGATGGCAGGAGTTGCACCATGGTTATCATTACCTGATGACAATACCGCTGAAGGGGAACAACGAAAACAACTTCGTGAATGGGCATTGGCAAGTTATAAACAAGCGGTAGACCCTCAAAGCCCCGACTATCTGTTGTGGAGAAAAGAGGGACAACCATTGGTAGATGCCGCTTATGTAGCTCAAAGCTTTCTGCGTGCTTATGATCAGCTATGGATGCCTTTGGACGAAACAACCAAGCAACGCTATATTGCAGAGTTTCAACAGTTACGTCGTGTTGATCCACCGTACACAAATTGGTTACTATTTTCTTCTACTATTGAATGCTTCTTAGCCAAGGCTGGTGCACAAGCTGACATGTATCGTATCCATTCAGCGCTCCGAAAGGTCGAAGAGTGGTACGTAGGAGATAGCTGGTACAGCGACGGAACAAGTTTTGCATTCGACTATTACAATAGTTTTGTAATTCAACCTATGTATGTGGAGTGTTTAAAGGTGATGGTCGATTTAAAACAAAATAACATAGCAACAGCTCAGCAATATGAAGTTGCACTGAAAAGAATGCAGAAATACAGTCAGATATTGGAACGATTTATCTCTCCGGAAGGTACCTATCCAGTTTTTGGACGTTCTATCCCCTATCGTATGGGAGTATTTCAATCTTTAGCACAACTTGCATTGAATGAGCAATTACCTTCAGAGCTTCCTAACGGACAAGTTCGAGCTGCTCTTACAGCAGTAATGCATCGTATGTTCGATTCCGGAAAGAATTTTAATGAAAAAGGTTTCCTTCGTATTGGGTTCACTCAAAGTCAACCCAATATTGCTGACTGGTATACAAACAATGGTAGTATGTATATTACTTCATTAGCGTTTCTGCCTTTAGGATTGCCTGCAGCACATCCATTCTGGACAGACGCTGCAATGGACTGGACTTCAAAGCGGGCTTGGAATGGAGATGATTTTCCTAAGGATCATGCAATCAATTATTAAAATGAAAAACACTTATGTAACCCTAAAATTAATTAGGTAAAGGAACAAGTATATCTTAATCAAGGCAGAGTCTTAGTTATACAAATTATGATAGTAATATAAATACTTCTTTCAATATTTAAGTAGAGCAGCAAGAGATTTCTTTTGCTGCTCTACCTTTTTTTACAAAACTTCCATCCACAATCCGGGCAGACCATTACATCTCCTATCCTATTACTCGTTCCACAACTCAGGGAAGTCAGAATTTCTTCTTTTATACTTTGATATGACACCCATATTCAATGCTAGTAAAACTGGATTAAGAGATCCATCATGGGTAAATATAAAAGCTTGATTATTCTACCATTTTAGCCAACAAGAGAAAGCAGAGTCATTTATGTCAGTGTTTTACTTACTATTCCATTTAAGATAAGAATTATCTGAAAAACAGTATCCGGTTATTTAATATAAGCTATTGACTATTAACTAAAAAAAAAATCAGACAGTAGTAAGTCTAAGCTTACTACTGTCTGATTAATAATTAGTCCTTACTACATTAGCTAATAAAGGCTATTTAAAATACTATTTTGTTCCTACAAAAACATTATCAATTTGATATGTTGTTGTCTTTGTAGCTGTACCATCACCTAAATACTTAAAGGCTACATTAATAATCTTGCCTGCATATTTATCAAGAGACATTTCGCCTGCAGGAGCAATGGTTCCATAAGCTGTTGCAGGTGTTTTAGGTATAGTAAAATTAGATGTTACATCTTCCCAGATTGCAGATTTAATTTTATCTTTCTTGCTCTTAAAATCTGTGGAAATCAGGACTTGTAAACAATCTGCATTATAATAACCGACATTAACATCAAAAGATAATTTCATATTAGAAGCAACCTTAACTTTTGGAGCAATAAACCACCCCTCACAAGCACCGGTGGCTTTATTAGCTGTAAATTGCGTATAAGTATTCCCACTAAAAGTCTTATCTAACCATGTAAAAGTTCCTTGCAAAGTAGCATTCAACCAATCATCAATAGTTGTTTCAGCTCCAGGAGTAACTGTCCTTTCAAATGTTTGATTAATGTTTTCATAAACTGGAGCAGGATCAACCCAATTCCATTTACTACCATCATACTTAAACATATCAGAAGCTGTTGTTACAGTCTCAACATCTTTGTAGATCTTAACGTTGTCTATTTGATACGTCGTAGTTTTTTTATTAGCACCATCCCCTGAATATTTAAATGCAACCGAAATATTTTTTCCTGCATAGCTACTTAAATCCAAGGTACCAACTGTAGCAAGCGTACCATAACCGGTTGCAGGAACAGGTATAGTAAAAGACGAAGTTACATCTTTCCAAGTCGCTGTAGCAATATTAATTCCATTGAAATTAGTAGAAATTAAAATTTGCAAACAATCTGCATTATAATTACCAATGCAAGCATCAAAAGTTAGTTTCATACCGGCACTAATAAAAGTACGCGGAGATATCAACCATCCAACAGATTCACCCGTTGCTCCGTAAGCACTAAATTCTGCATATTCATTTCCACTATAAATCTTACTTATCCATGTCTTAGTGCCTGCAGTTGTAATGTCATACCATCCATCAACTTCAGTCGTAGCTTTATTATCGCCAGCATCGGTAAAATCTTGCTTTAAAGATTCAACCTTATTTCTCTCCATATAATTATATGTAACTGTAGCTGTTGATGCTGAATCTAAAGAATAATATTTAGTAGACAGCCAGCTTGGTATATAATCAGAAGCCGGTGCAGTTTCTGTAAAATAGTTACCTCCAGATAGTTTGTTTGGATATGCTCCAGTAAAATCAGTTGTTAATTTCTTAACAGCTGTTGGACGTATTGCCTCATCCAATCCTGGGTAGTCATATTCATGATTACAAGAGCTTAAAAATAAAGCTGACGTAAAAAGGGCTGATATAAATAATATTTTCTTCATATTTTCTATTTTATCAATTAATTAGAACTTAATTTTTAATGAAGATGACCATGTTCTTCCAAATCCATAAAAGACCGTTGCATCTTCCCATCCATGTCCTCCTGTTTTTGCTCCGTTATCCTGGGCATCCGTTATATATTTCTCGTTTAACAGATTTTCAACATTAGCATTCAGACTTGCATCCAGACTTCCAATTTTGAATCGATAGTTCATATTAAAATCAAAAACAAAAGCATCAGGAATACGCCATGGCTGAGCAAAATTCTGTGGTACAGTTGAAGAAATATCTGCAACAGAAATATCGAAATTAGAATAGTTACGACCATAATAGTTACCATCAAGACCAAAACGAAGTCCTTTCATTAATTCGTAGTTTATTCCTAAAGCAGCAGTTGTCTGTGCAGAATTGCCAACATGAATTCCTTTCAAATTCAAAGTAGATTGTGCATGATCAGCACTACCTGCTTCTACAACCTGTCCTTTATGACCTAATGCTTCACCATTTCTATTATACCAATATCCAGTTGCATTGCTATCCCATTTCCAATTTCCTAAAGATAACATACCAGTTATTTGAAGTTCACTAATTGGTTTATATACAAAATCAAACTCAGCACCCTGATGTAATGCATTCACACCATTCATATTAATATAGTTACTTGCTGCATCACCACTTACTACAGCTTTCATCATTGTTTTATCCATCCAGGCAGTACGATACAAGTTTACATTTGCAGAAAGAATCCTTGATTTATAACCATAACCTGCTTCATAAGAAAAAACTCTTTCATTAGTTGGATTAGGATTTACAGCATTACTTAATTGACTTGATAAAAATATACCTCCAGAGAAAAATGGAGTACGAGAGAAGTAGCCAATATTAACAAATACATTATTATGAGCATCGATATTATAATTTGCACCGCCTTTACCACCAAATCCTAATTTACTAACTACTTCAGATTTCTGATTGTCATAGTAAAAGCGATCTCTACGCCAGTAAGAATTATTGTTAATGTTACCAGAAACAAATGCAGATAACTTGTCTTTTGAATATTCTAATTGCGCAAACCCGCCATATTGAGTTACATAACCATCATAATCACGATAAACAACATCACCAACCTTTAACTTTTGGTTTACATAGCTAAGATCGTCTTTTCTCCAGTTTGTAGAAGCAGATCTTGCAGGATCAAGAAAATATGAACCTCCATATAAGTCTACCAAATTATTGGTATGCATACCTTTATAATAACGAAGATCGACACCAGCCTGCAAAGACAAAGATTCTGCCAATTCACGAGTATAAGTAGAAATTAAGCCATACCATAAGTGATTATTCTTGCTGGCAGACATAGCAGCCAAACTTCCATTTTCTGAAGTAGCATTTGCATTCATCAATGAACCATAATCAAAAGTTCCATCAATTGCCCTATAAGTAGTATTAGGAATACCATTAGTAGCACCATAAAAATCAGAACGATTATTTCCCTGTCCAGAATAGCCGCCCCCTTGTCCTATTGACATATAAAGAGATGTAGATAAACTAGATTTATAATCAATCTGCCAGTTGTGATTCAATGAAATCTGAGGTTTATGGTAAAAGTTGTAAGAGCTAGTGCGTTGCTGACCGGTAGCATCAAAACCATATACAGCATTATATCTGCGACCAAACTGAGCTTGCTTTGCCCATTCAAGAATAGTCAATTTGTCATATCGTTGGTTATGCCATTGAGGAGCACCAAATGCTGTTAATGACAAAGTCTGACTATCATTAATCTTCTTTGATAAATTAACAAACCAGGAATAAGCACAAAATGCTGTTCCTTGAACATATCCTTCACCCCATGTTTTAGTTCCTAATAAAGAGAATGCCCATCCTTTTTCATTCATACCGGTAGACATATTGAAACCGATTTTGTTATATCCATCATTACCGATGCCATAAAGTACAGAACCACCTTTTTTAGCATCAGTTGTTCTTGTCACAATATTAATAGATCCTCCTACTGAAGGCGAGCATATTTTAGAAGCTCCCAAACCACGTTGAACCTGCATAGAACGAGTAACATCTGACAAACCAGCCCAGTTTGACCAATATACACCACCCCATTCCATATCATTCATTGGAACTCCATTAACCATTACAGCGATATTGGCAGATTCAAAACCACGAAGGTTAATACGTGAATCTCCATATCCTCCACTCTGTTTTGTAGCATAAACACCCGGAGTAGATTTTAAAATTTCAGGAAATTCCTGTGTTCCAAGTTTTTCTTCAATAAATACCGGATCAACAGTTGAAACTGCTACCGGAGTCTTACGCTGAACAGCAATTGAAGAAGTAATAGTTATGTCACCTAAAGCTACTGCATCAGGTTGCATCGTTACAGTTCCCAAATCAACTTTCGCTTTCCTTGCAATCTTCATTTTTGATTCTTTGTACCCAATGTACTTAAAAACTAATGTACTGCCGGCAGCCTTTATATTTAGGGTAAAAGTACCATCCACATCGGTCATAACACCTTGAGAAGTTCCTTCAACTGTTACGGAAGCACCAATAAGTCCTTCATTAGTTTCCGCATCTACTACCTTGCCCTTAACAACTGTTTGAGCAACAGCACTCGCTGCACAAAAGGTTGTAAGCAAAGCTACCAAAAGAAAATGAACAATTTTTTTTCTCATAATCTGCTTGTTTATTATTTGATTAAAAATAAAATATATTTGGATTTGAAAGGTTTACGGCGCAAATGTAATTAATAAAAATTACATTAATATTACATTAAGTTCTCTTTTTTTATATTTTAGAAGCTTTTTTTTCAAGAAATACAGATCAAAAAAAAGCCCCGAAACTGAGTTTCGGGGCTTTCATAATCATTAAAAAATCAATCAACTATCAATTTTCTATATCTTACCCGCTTTGGTTCTTCATTTCCTAAGCGTTTCATCTTATTTTCTTCATATTCGGAATATGAGCCCTCGAAGAAAAACACTTCTGAGTCACCTTCAAATGCAAGAATATGAGTACAAATTCTATCAAGGAACCAGCGGTCGTGAGAAATAACAACTGCACATCCGGCAAATTCCTCCAAACCTTCTTCAAGTGCACGAAGTGTGTTTACATCAATATCATTGGTAGGCTCATCGAGCAACAGAACGTTTCCTTCTTCTTTCAAAGCCATAGCAAGATGAAGACGATTACGTTCACCACCGGAAAGTACTCCGCAAAGCTTTTCCTGATCGCCTCCGGCAAAATTAAAACGGGAAAGGTATGCACGCGCATTGATATCCCGGCCACCCAAACGCATAAGTTCGTTGCCACCAGAAATTACCTGATAAACGCTCTTATTAGGATCAATATCTTTATGCTGCTGATCAACATAGGCAATCTTTACAGTCTCTCCTACTTCAAAAGTACCTTTATCAACATGTTCCAATCCCATAATCAGGCGGAAAAGAGTTGTTTTACCAGCTCCATTCGGACCAATCACTCCTACTATACCGTTAGGTGGAAGATTAAATTCAAGATTGTCAAACAGCAGCTTATCTCCATATGCTTTAGTTACACCTTTTACTTCTATTACTTTATTACCCAGACGAGGTCCGTTAGGAATAAATATTTCAAGCTTATCTTCTTTCTCCTTTTGATCTTCATTCAATAATTTATCGTAAGAATTCAAACGCGCCTTTCCTTTTGCCTGACGGGCTTTCGGTGCCATACGTACCCAATCTAGTTCTCGTTCAAGTGTTTTTCTACGCTTACTGACCGTCTTCTCTTCCATTTCCATACGTTTGGTTTTTTGTTCCAGCCAGGAAGAGTAATTTCCTTTCCAGGGAATTCCTTCGCCACGGTCTAGTTCAAGAATCCATCCAGCAACATGGTCTAAGAAATAACGGTCGTGAGTAACCGCAATAACCGTACCTGCATATTGTTGAAGATGTTGCTCCAGCCAGTCAATAGATTCCGCATCCAAGTGATTGGTAGGCTCATCAAGCAATAAGATATCCGGTTGCTGAAGTAACAATCTGCATAATGCTACTCGTCTGCGTTCACCTCCCGATAGATTTTTAACCGACTGATCTTCAGGCGGACAGCGAAGTGCATCCATTGCTCTTTCCAGTTTGCTATCCAGATTCCATGCATCAGTTGCATCAATTATATCCTGCAATTCTGCCTGGCGGACAAAAAGAGCATCCATCTTATCCTGATCTTCATAATACTCCGGTTCACCAAATTTCAGATTGATAGCCTCATATTCAGCTAAAGCGTCGACAGTGCTTTGTACACCTTCCATCACAACTTCTTTTACTGTTTTAGTATCATCCAAATGAGGTTCCTGAGCCAGATACCCTACAGAATATCCCGGAGAAAAGACCACCTCTCCCTGATAAGACTTTTCAAGTCCTGCAATAATCTTAAGTAAAGTAGATTTTCCGGATCCGTTAAGACCAATAATACCGATCTTTGCTCCATAAAAGAAAGAAAGGTAGATGTTTTTTAAAACTTGTTTGTTAGGTTGGAAAGCTTTGCTAACCCCTACCATTGAGAAAATTATCTTTTTATCGTCAGCCATATATATAATGTATAGAGTTGATATTCGATTACAAAGATAATAAAAAGCTTGGAATAGTTTGTTTTTAAAAAAAATAGTTTTACCTTTGCACCCGCTTACAACAATAAAGACTTGATTCGCTAGCTCAGCTGGTAGAGCACAACACTTTTAATGTTGGGGTCTTGGGTTCGAGCCCCAAGCGGATCACAAAAGAATAGCAAATATTCACAGACAAAACAAGACAAAGCCTCCTGAATCCAATGATTTAGGGGGCTTTTTAATTCCCTCCTATTCCATTAAATAGGACTTCAAAAAGGCTCACCCAATATTTAGTGGGGCTAGGCATAAAGCTTACTCAATCTAAAGAAGAAAAACTTTATATCAATCACTTCTCTAAGCTGTGCCCTAAATTGTTTGATCTTTGCATTAAATGATTCTGCAGCTGCATTTGTAGACTCAGTCAATATTCCTGGGGGATAATGTTATAATCATTATTCTTGCATCATGGAAAAGAAGAAAAATAATCTCACTCCCATAGAAATTGCTGAATTATTTGATTTTATTCGCCAATAAATAAAAACCATTCGCCAATAAACAAAAATCATTGGAGAATAAATCTGAATGATACACCAATTTTTCAAAAAAGACGATTAAGAATATATGCCGAATAATCTCTCTGAAACTCTCAAGTGATGTTGAAGAATAAGTCTTGATGTTTTTTAAAAGTGTCAAGACGTTTAAAGCCTGCCAGCAAGTAGTTTCAGACCATTTATACCTTCATTTGCAAAGACAATGAATGATCAGTTTATAAAAGCAAACCCACAAAATAATTGCAACAATAATTGGTTTAAAACTATTAATAAAAAAGAGTTTTAGAGTGATTTTAATCGTAAATACAATGGACAACAGGCACCAAAATGCAAAAAACACTGCCAAAAAAGAGGCAACTTATAACTGAATCATTTGTCCAGGTATTTTATTTTCAAGGGGTAACTATTTAATAATCAGTGTCTGCCAGTTAAAAATCGTGGGGTTATAAAGCCGAATTCAAGTTATAAACGCAACTCTCTCCTATGTTTTTTTAATGTATTAATAAACTCCATTGGGGTATAATATCCCAACCTTTTTCTCGGTCTTGAATTAATTAAATTTTCTACTATTTCTACCTGTTTTTCAGTTACTTCACTAAAGTCTGTCCCCTTAGGAAAGTATTGCCTGACTAATCCATTTATATTTTCATTTGCTCCTCTTTCCCAAGAATGATAGGGTTTGGCAAAATAGAAATTAATTCTCAATTTTGTTTCTATTTTTTTATGAAAAGCAAACTCAAACCCATTATCCGAGGTTATAGTGAAGATTTTCCCTTTAAATGATGTTAAACATTTAATAGCCGTATCTGCCATTGATTTTGGATCACGCCCCTTAAGTTTGCGTATCCATAAGCGTCCGGTAAGCCTATCATTAATGGTCATTAGTGCACTCTTTTTATTCTTTCCAATTATAGAATCTATTTCAAAATCACCAAACCTTTTGCGTTCCTCTACAATGGCAGGTCTTTGATCAATAGTTCTGCGATTTTTAAGTATCCCTCTACTATTATATTCAGAGCCGCGTTTTTTGTTTTTTCGCCCTCTTCGGCGCAAATATTTATAAAGGCGTCCTTTCTGACGTTTATCTTTCCAGATCCATTGATAAAGTATTTCATGAGAAACCATGGGAATCGACTGTAATTTGCACCGACCTGATATCTGTTCCGGACTATAATTAAATTCTATTAGCAGATCCTTTGCAAGAGCCTTCATTTCTTGGGTAAAGACTACTTTCCCAGGGCGACATTTCTTTCTTAAGTCAGCTTTCTTTTGAGCTTCACGGGGCATGTACTGATGCCAGGAGCCATAAGAATTACGAATGATTTCACGGCCTATGGTACTTTTATGAACCTTTACAAGAGAGGCTATCTCACTTTTACTTTTTCCACTGTGAAGATATGCAGAAATTTCATATCTTTGTTCTTGGGTTAAATGTTTCATCTTGTAACTGATTTTGTAGGAGATTGAGGGAACAAGATAATTATTTTATCCCATCAGAGAAAGGGGGGAAGAAAAACATTTTCCCCTTCTCTGAAAAAATATTCAATCTAAAATTCCATCAGTTGCATTTAACACTTGAATTTAGGAAATATATGTATTTAAATCTCTTTATGTTAACGATAAATTTGATCTTATTCTTTTAGATATTAATTTCCAGAAAAATCATATTTTACTACCTTTGCCTGTCTGAAACTACAGGATTATAGAAAACACGAATCTCTAATACATGAAAAAGATTATAACTCTTCTTATATTGATAATTTGCAATATCTCTTATGTAAAAGGCCAGGATATTGAATCTTTATTGAATGAACTTGATCATACAATTAAAAACCGTGAACATTATTTTAATGATAAGGTGGGTCGTATCAGGCAAATTGAAAGTATATTCCCTTTGCAGAATGATGAGCAGAATTATGCTATTTTAGGCAAAATATTCGATGAGTTTCGGGCATTTAATACCGATTCTTGCGCTTATTATGCTCAGAAGAAAATGCAGTTGGCTAAAAAAATAGGTAAAAGATCGTATATAGACGATTCTAATATGAATTTAGCTGAAGTATATGGCATTACAGGAATGTATAAAGAAGCAATGGATATCCTGAAAACTGTCGACAGAAGTAAGCTTGCTGACTATCTTGTTCCATATTATTATTACCTATACAGAACAATTTACGGTTTAATGAGTGACTATTCCATGCTTGAATCGGACAAGAAAAAGTATACTGAATTAACAGATCATTATCGGGATTCTTTATTGATAGTCAATAAAAAACAAACTTATGCATACGTTATTGTAAAAGCAGATGGATTGATCTATAATAACAAAGTGAAGGAAGCTATCTCGTTACTATCCGGTTATATGAATAGTCTGAAGAAAACTGATCCTAGTATCGGAACATTAGCATATACCATGTCACTCGCTTATCAAAAAAATCATGAAAATGAAAAGAGAAAGTACTATTTAGCTATATCGTCACTCTCTGACATTGAAAGAGGAGCTAAGGAATATGTTTCGTTGCGTGAATTGGCACAAATACTTTATGATGAAGGTGATTTAGATCGTTCTTATAATTATCTGAAATGTTCAATGGAAGATGCTGCATTCTGTAATGCACGTTTACGAACTATTGAAGTTTCCAAATTTTTTCCGATAGTAGAAAAGGCTTATCAGCAAAAATTGCATAAGAAAGAAATGCAACGAACTATCGCGCTGGCTATCGTTAGCTTTCTGACTATTTTATTAATGTTTGCACTATTCTTTCTTTATAAACAATACAAAAACTTAGTTCTTGCCCGTGAGCAACTCCAGAATCTGGCAAAAGGCTTACAAGAGATGAATATTGAGCAAAAACTTCTGAATGAAAAGCTCGTCGAATCAAATAAACAATTAAGAGATTCAAATAATGCTCTTATTGAATCTAACCGCATCAAAGAGGAATACATAGGTCATTATATGAACTTCTGTTCTCTGCATATTGACAAGATGGAGAATTATCGTCACTTATTGTGCAAGATTGCTCAAAATGAAAAAGTTGAAGCTCTGTTTAAGAAACTACGCTCTAATCAGATTATTGAGGATGAATTGAAAGAGTTTTATGAAAACTTTGATGATACATTTCTGCATTTATTCCCAAACTTTGTGGATGAATTTAATCAGCTATTAGTAGAAGATGGTCGTGAATATCCGAAATCGGAAAATCAGTTAACCACAGTATTACGCATCTTTGCACTCATTCGCCTGGGAATTACTGATAGCGTCAAGATAGCCGAGTTTCTTCGTTATTCAGTTACTACAATCTACAATTATCGTGTAAAGGTCCGTAATAAAGCTATTGGCGACAGGAATGAGCTTGAAGAAAAAGTAATGAATATAAGTCGGATTACAAAAAAATAAATAAAATTCAACTACTTTTTACGGTACTCAAAGAATACATAAAACGTTTATTATCAAATATATAAACATCAAAAAACACTACTTTTTTTCTATCTATTATAAATGAAGGTCTAAGATTAAATATTTTTGTGATGCAATGAAAAGTTGCAAGTAACAATAATATTAACTTTAAATTTCATTTATGAAAAAAGTATTTCAATCAAAAAGCTACAGCTGCATATTCTTATGGTTGCTGGGGCTATTTTTTTCAGTGAATGTTTTTGCACAGCAAATTAAGGTTCAAGGACAAATTAAAGCTGAATCCGGCGAACCAATCATTGGAGCAAATGTCGTTGTAAAAGGTACAACAAATGGAACAATTACAGACGTTGATGGCCATTATGTACTTTCTAATGTAAATCCTAAATCAACTTTGGTGTTCTCTTTTATCGGTTATTTACCCCAGGAACAGCATGTTGCTGCAAAGAGTATTTTAAATATAGTCTTGCAGGAAGACAGTAAGGTGCTGAATGAGGTAGTTGTTATAGGTTATGGAACAGCTAAAAAGAGTGATTTAACGGGTGCTGTTGGTTCTGTGGGTGTCAAAGACCTGAAGGATGCTCCTGTGGCCAATATTGGTCAGGCTTTGCAAGGCAAAGTTTCGGGTGTACAGATAAACGATGCTGGTGCTCCGGGTGATAATGTAACTATTAAGATTCGTGGATTAGGTACTATCAACAACAGTAATCCACTGGTTGTTATCGATGGTGTGCCTACTGATTTAGGTCTATCCTCTATTAACATGGTAGATGTGGAACGTGTTGATGTTCTTAAGGATGCATCTGCTACAGCCATTTATGGTTCGCGTGGAGCTAATGGCGTAGTCCTGATTTCAACAAAGAAAGGTAAAAACGGAAAAGGAATTATCGGAGTTACAGCCAACTGGAACATTCAAGATGCAACAAATGTACCCGACATGCTGAACGCAAAACAGTATGCTGCATATAGCAATGATATGTTAGGGAATGCAGGTTTGGGAACTAATCCAGCCTGGAGTGACCCTTCTACTCTAGGTATTGGAACTAACTGGCTTGATGAGTTACTAAAGACAGGTGTAACACAAAATTATACGTTGAATTTCTCTGGTGGTGACGATACCAAGCACTATTATATATCAGGTGGACTTTATGATCAAGATGGTATTGTGCGTAACACAGATTATCGTCGTTATACTTTTCAAAGCAATACCGACTTCAAACTTAATAATTGGTTGAAGCTTATTAACAATATTACATTCAGTACTGATAATAAAAATTCCGGCGATTATAGTATTGCCAATGCAATGTATGCTTTGCCAACCCAAAGTATAAAAGATGAGAATGGAGGATGGTCAGGCCCAATAGGAAATGCTTATTGGTATGGTGACATTCGCAATCCGATTGGTACAACAGAAACAACCCATAACAATACAAAAGGATATAACTTGCTGGCAAATATTTCCGCCGAAATAACTTTTGCCAAATATTTGAAGTTTAAAAGTACTTTTGGGTACGATGCTAAGTTCTGGTATGAAAATAACTTCACTCCGGCTTATGCCTGGAAACCGATTGCCGTAGCAGAATCAAGTCGTTTCCAATCAAGCAAGAAATCATTTACTTACTTGTGGGATAACTATTTCACTTATGATAACTCCTTTGGCAAACATCACGTTAGTGTAATGGCTGGTACGAGTGCTCAGAATAATAAATATGATTTTATTTCTGCCCAAAAAAGTGGTTTCTTGTATGATTCTGTAAGTCAGTTGGGCAATGGTTCTACAATCAAGAGTGCTGATGGTAATCAAAACGAATGGGCAATATTCTCTTTGATGGCTCGTGCCAATTATGATTATGCAGACAAATATTTATTAACCGCTACAGTTCGTCGCGATGGATCATCTCGTTTTGGTTCCGGACATAAATATGGTATTTTCCCATCCTTCTCAACAGCCTGGCGAGTATCACAAGAAAGCTGGTTCCCTAAAACAAATGTTATTGATGATTTGAAATTCCGTTTTGGATATGGTATAACTGGTAACCAGGAGTTTGACAACTACAAATTTGCATCAACTTATAGTACAGGAGTTTATAGCTTTGGTGGTAATACGGTAAATGCCTTGTCAACCGTTACAATGGCAAATCCAAACATTCATTGGGAAGAAGTTCGTCAGAGTAATCTGGGCTTTGATCTTTCATTGATAAACAGGCGTATCAACTTTGCTTTCGACGCTTATATAAAGAACACCTGTGATATGTTGGTTAAAGCTGCTATTCCTATCACTTCCGGATTCGAGGATACAACAACAACCTATACCAATGCCGGTAAGGTTCAGAACAAAGGTCTGGAAATGACACTGAACACAGTCAACTTTAATGGTGCATTCAAGTGGGAAACATCCGTTACTGCCACTTACAACAAGAACAAGATTGTTGACTTAAACAGTAATACTCCTTTGTATCAGAGTCAGTATAATAATTCTTTCCTGACAATCCAGAAAGTCGGAGCTCCGATCAATGCTTTCTATGGTTATGTTACAGGAGGTATATTCCAGACAAGTGATGAAGTTGCCAAACATGCCATTCAGGTAAAAGGCGGTACAGCTGCCGGTGATATCAAGTTTAATGATCTGAACAATGATGGTGTGATTAATGAAAATGACCGTACAATCATTGGTAATCCTAATCCAGACTGGATCTTTTCCATGAATAATACTTTCTCTTATAAAGGTTTTGATCTTTCAATCTTTTTGCAGGGAGTTGAAGGTAATGATATTTATAATGTGAATGCTATCAGCTCCGAAGGAATGTCTGCTGCATACAACCAGACAACAGCTGTTCTTAACCGATGGACAGGAGAAGGTACCAGCTATTCAATGCCACGTGCTGTCTATGCTGATCCTAACCAAAACTGTCGTGCTTCCAACCGTTTCATTGAAAACGGCTCTTATTTGCGTATCAAAAATGTAACTTTAGGCTATACTTTCCCTCAACAATGGATTAAAAAGATGAGCATTAATTCTGCCCGTATTAATATGTCTTGTGAGAACCTGGTTACATTTACAAATTACTCTGGTTTTGATCCGGAAGTTGCTATCAACGGAATAGACAGTAGCCGTTATCCATTGTCTCGTACCTTCAGTTTAGGCCTTAATGTTAACTTCTAATGAACACTTATATGAAAAAGATTATATATTCAGCACTGATTCTAATGGGATTGAGCCTTTCATCCTGCAGTGATTATTTGGACAAATACCCTGCAGATGCAGTCAGCACCAATGCCAAAATCACAGAAAATATTGCAATTGCCCTTACAAATGCCTGTTATAAGCCACTCCAGTCATCCAATCTTTATAATATGCGCATGTGGTCGCTTGATATTATTGGAAGTAATAGCAATGTAGGTGCCGGTGGAGGTACTGATGGTATTGAAACAGTTCAGGCCGCAAACTTCACAGCAACCAGTGATAATGGTTTTGCACTTTATATCTGGCGTAGTCCCTGGGTGGGAATTGCTCAGTGTAATACCGTATTGCAGAGTGTTGCAAATGCTGATATTAATGAAGATATCAAGAATCGCTGTTTGGGCGAAGCTTACTTCCTGCGTGCACATTACTATTTTATTCTGGCTCAGTTGTTCGGAGGTGTTCCTGTGGAGACAACTCCCCATGATGCAAGTCAAAGTACAGATATTGCCCGTAATACATTGGATGAAACTTATGCACAGATTATTTCAGACTGTCAGAATGCAATCAATCTGTTGCCTGAAAAAAAGAGTTACGGCTCTACTGATTTAGGACGTGCCTGCAAAGATGCAGCATGTGCTCAGCTGGCAAAGGTTTATTTGGTATTAGCTCCCAATCATACAGAATATTATCAGAAGGTTGCCGATCTTTGCGATCAGGTTACAAGCATGGGATATGATCTGAGCGGTTACAAATATGCAGATAACTTTGGTATTAAGGCCAATAATGGTGCCGAATCTATTTTTGAAATCCAGTACACAGGCGATACTTCCTCAGATGGTCAGTCATCCTGGTTAAGTACCTTTATGGGGCCTCGTAACTCTGGCATTGTTGCCGGAGGTTATGGTTGGAATCAGCCAACAAAGGAATTTGTAGATTCTTATGAAACGGGCGATTTGCGTAAAGATGTTACAGTCTTTTATTCCGGTTGCCCTGATTTTGATGGCATTGCCTATGATCCTACCTGGTCTTACACAGGTTACAATGTACGTAAGTTCCTAGTTAGCAAGAAAGATTCTCCTGAAACAAACACTAATCCAAGTAACTTTGTCGTTTATCGCTATGCAGATATTCTTCTCATGAAAGGTGAAGCATTAAATGAAATGGGCAAAACAGCTGCTGCCGAAACTCCGTTGAACATTGTTCGCAAGCGTGCCGGTCTGGCTAATGTTAGTGGCAAGTCTCAGTCGGATATGCGAGAGGTGATTATACACGAACGCCGCATGGAGTTTGCTTTTGAAGGTCTGCATTGGTTTGATCTGATCCGTATCGGGAAAAATGGAGAATATGCTATCAACTTCCTGAAATCAATAGGAAAAACAAATGTTACTAAAGATCGCCTGTTACTACCTATCCCTCAGACAGAAATGGATAGCAACAATGCAATGGTGCAGAATCCAGGTTATTAATCACTCATAGATATTATCAAAATAAGAAAATATGAAAAAAATATATAGCATATTATTAGTCCTTGCCGGGTGTTTAGCCTTTTCAGCATGCAGCGATAATTTGATGGAACTCAACAAAGGTGAGGAAGAACTTGCTCTGACTGTCAGTGCAACCAACGTCGCTCTTAATGAAAATAATGCTGCAGGCGATGGTATTATTTTTAATTGGACAACCGGAACCAATAAAGGAACCAATGCAGCAATCAACTATACCCTTGAAATTGATAAAGCAGGTAACAACTTTGCCAAAGCTTATTACGTAGATCTTGGTCAGCAGGTTAATTCTCTCAAATATACCGTTGAAGATCTGAATGAAATTATTACCAAAGAGCTAGGTGTCGATTACAATAAATCCGTTGATCTGGAAGCACGTATCACAGTAACTGTTGCCGATGCCAATGTTGAAGTACAAACAGCAAAAGCAAGTTTCGCTGCTACTACTTATAAACCTGTATCTTCTACCCTATTCCTGATTGGTAGTGCAACTCCCAACGGATTTAATGCAGATAATGCAGCCGCAATGCAACGAACTACAAATGGTATTTTTACCTGGAGTGGTAATCTGAATAAAGGAACCTTTAAGTTTATTACAACATTAGGCAGCTTTATTCCTTCCTATAACCGTGATGCCACATCCAGTGATTTGAAACTGATTTACCGTAGTTCCTTTGATAACCCGGATGAACAATTCTCTATTGATGAAGCGGGTTATTACACAATTAAAGTCAATCTATTAAATCTTTCTATTTCTGTGGTAAAGAGCGCAACAGCAGTTCCTCCGTATAGTAAGATCTGGTTTGTAGGATCATTCTCCAACTGGAATTTTGCAGAAATGACACAAGATCCTGTCAATCCGTTTATTTTCCGTTACGGAGCTGTCTTTAACTGGAATGATGGCGGTGATTTTAAGTTTGCAACAGCTCAAGGCTGGAATAACATGTATCATCCTACTGCTGCAAATGCGCCTTATACATGGACTGGTGTAAAACTTGACGATACAGGTGATAATAAGTGGTCAATGACACAAGATCAATGTGGAAAAGCATACAAGATAGCTCTTGATATTACTCCAAACAATGAATCAATGATTATGACCGAGTTTACTCCTTATGCAGGCATTTATATGGTTGGCGACGCTACCCCTAATGGCTGGAGTGTAGATAATGCAACAGCTATGACGGCAGTAGATGCTTACGCCTTTACCTGGACAGGAAACCTGACAACTGGCGAACTTAAGTTCACATGTGATAAACAAGGTGACTGGATGGGTGCATGGTTTATGGCAACTGCTGATGGTAAAGCCTGGGCTGAAGGTACAGAAAATATTACTTTTGTTGATAAGCATATTGCAGGGAATGGAGATATTGACCGGAAATGGAAAGTAAGCACAGCAGGTAAATATACTATTTCACTGAACCAGTTAACAGAGAAGATGACAGTTACTAAGAATTAAGAACTATACCAATGAGAATTAACAGAACAATTATATCTTTATTATTTGTATGTCTGGTTCCTTTAAATGGATCTTGTTCCAGTGGAGAAGGCTCCACCGGAACAGGTGGTGATACGCCTGAACAAAATATTACTTTTGTAACATTGTCAACAGACAAAGCGTGTTATTCACCTGGAGAAACAGTTACGTTTACTGCTACCACCCTGCCATCTTCAGCCAAAGCGGCATACTACTATTTGGGTGATAAGTTAAGCGAACAGACACTCTCTTCTGCAACATGGAGCTGGACCGCCCCATCCACTGATTATCGTGGTTATATGGTTAAAGTATATACTACAACCAGTGACGGAAAAGAAACAGTTTTAGGTTCTATTGCCGTAGATGTATCAAGTGACTGGACACAGTTTCCTCGTTATGGATTTCTTTCCAATTTCGATGATATGTCAACTTCAGCTATCAACTCTGTTATTACTAGCTTGAAGCGTTATCATATTAATGGATTGCAATTCTACGACTGGCAGTGCAAGCACCACAAACCCTTAGCTGGCACTCCGGATAAACCGGACAATAACTGGACAGATATTGCAAACCGCAACACATCGCTTATTACAGTAAAAAACTACATTTCAGCTGCTCATAAGGCGGGCATGAAAACAATGTTCTATAACTTATGCTATGGAGTACTTTCCGATGCAGCTTCTGATGGTGCAGAAACTTCATGGAATCTGTATAAAGACCGTAATCACAGCAACCGCGATGTCTGTTCTTTGAGTGCTCCTATGTTTAAGAGTTCAATCTATCTGGTCGATCCCAATAATACAGGTTGGCAAAACTATCTGGCAAAACAGAATGATGATGTATATTCAGTTTTTGATTTCGATGGATACCATATTGATCAGTTGGGTGATCGTGGTGCAGACTATGATTACAATGGGAATGCTATTGATATGGCTGCCGGCTTTAAGACGTTTATTCAGGCTATGAAGGCAAAACACCCCGGCAAACGATTGGTTATGAATGCTGTTGCCCGGTATGGACAGCAGAGAATTGCCGAAAGTGGTAATGTGGACTTCCTGTACAATGAGGTTTGGAGTAATGATGCAAATTATTCTTCGTTGAAAGATATTATTGACGAAAACACCTCTTATGGAAATTATAAAACTGTGTTTGCTGCTTATATGAATTATGATAAGGCCAATAACAAAGGTTATTTCAATACTCCGGGAGTTATTTTAGCTGATGCAGTTATGTTTGCATTAGGCGGATCACACCTCGAGATGGGTGAGCACATGCTTGGCAAGGAATATTTCCCGAACAGTAATCTTCAGATGGACGGCACACTTCAAAAAGCAATGGTTAGCTATTATGATTTTCTTACCGGTTATGAGAACCTGTTGCGTAATGGTGGTTCATTCTCTACGGTCGACCTCAGTTGCACTAATGGTAAGATGAATGTATCTGCATGGCCTCCATCAACAGGAAATGTATCCGTACTGGCTAAAAAGGTGAATAACAAATGCGAAGTGATTCATCTTATCAATCTGTCCAATGCCAATTATTTCAGTTGGCGAGATCTGGACGGAAGTATGCCCGAACCCTCTTTGATTTCTACTCCTTCTTTTAGATTAAAAGAGACGAATACCATTAAGAGAATATGGTTTGCATCACCGGATATTGATGGTGGCGTAAGTCAGGAACTTGAATTTCATCAGAGTGCAGCCAGTGTAACCTTTAAGTTACCATCATTGAAATACTGGGACATGATTGTTGTTGAATATCAATAATCAGCCTCCTATTATCAGTAAATATTATGAATAAATTACAGATAGGTATTATGTTTTTGTGTGCTGTATGTTTGTCCTCTTGCTCATCCTTGAGCAAGCAGGACAACATCCTTACCACTCAAAAATATAAATGGTATTCAGATCGGATTGTTCAAGGCAATTATACAGGAAAAGCACTTTCAGGCACAGCGCTGGAATCAAATTATCAAAGTCCTGTCAATTTGTACAAACCGGCTCTGATTCATTTTAAATTTGCCATAAACGGTAAAGACAACGAAATGCCCTCGGGGCAAGATCATAGTTTTATTTGCAAAGCCATCAGTGGAAAGTCAGAGACTCCGGTTATCAAATTTGGTGAATTGCTCAAAGCAGATAAGCAGGAAGCAGAGGGAGTAATTCTTCAGCAAAACACAGCATTAACCATTCGCCTGGATATGCGCGAGGTGCTGAAATCCTTTAATAATCAGGGATATTACGTAACCCGTACAGGGCAGAAAATCTATAAGGAAGATTTTAAAGGAGTGTATGTAGCAGGTGATGCCGATCCTCTGATATGGGATTTTGATAATCTGGTAAATCACCCCATCCTGCAATTGACCGATGAGGATGGAGATGGAATTTATGAAACCAGACTCACATTGAATGATACAAGCAAACAGCGTGGAGGCATTTTCCGATGGTCGCTCAAGAATGATATTTCGGCTTGTCCTCAGTTGAAAGCTCCCACAATGCTTGAGAATGCAATTTATAATCTCTCACTGGATGAAATGCAAAACGCCATAGAAAAGGATAGCACTTTGCGAACCGGTAAAGAATGGCCCGGGGTGTGGACTCGTGATGTAAGTTACAGCATTATCTTAAGTATGGCATATATGCAACCCAAAGTATCAATGAACAGTCTGATGCGGAAAGTCAATTCTCGCGGACGGATTATTCAGGACACGGGAACAGGTGGTGCATGGCCATGTTCCAGCGACCGGATGATCTGGGCTATTGCAGCTTACGAAATTTATAAAGTAACGGGTGACCAACAATGGTTGAAAACCATCTACCCTATCATAAAGAATTCTCTGGAAGACGACTTTGAAACAGTCTACAATCCAAGAAATGGTTTGATGATGGGAGAATCTTCATTCATTGATTGGCGCGAGCAAAGTTACCCCAGATGGATGCAGCCGGCTGATATTTATCAATCGGAATGTATTGGTACCAATGCAGTTCATTATCAGGCATTGAATGTATTTAGCCATATAGCCAAACTTTTAGGTCAGCCGGAAGTATCCGGGCAATATGAACAGAAAGCTTTAGCATTAAAAGAGGCTATCAACAAAAATCTGTGGATGGTCGATAAAGGTTATTATGCACAATATCTTTATGGCAGAAACAATTACATCAAATCACCCAAAAGTGAATCGTTGGGTGAAGCATTAGCTGTGTTGTTTGATGTAACCTCTCCCGAACAAGCAAAGCAAGTGACCGAGAATAATCCGGTTGTACCTTTTGGTGCGCCCATATTTTATCCTCACATTGCCGATATGCCGCCTTATCACAACAATGCCGTGTGGCCTTTTGTTTCTTCCTACTGGATGCACGCATCTGCAAAAGGAGGAAATGAAGCCGGAGTGATGCAGGCAATTGGCAGTATTTATCGCGCTGCGGCTCTGTTCTGCACCAATAAAGAGAATTTCGTAGCCGAGTCCGGCGATTTTCTGGGTACGCAGATCAATTCCAGCAATATGTTGTGGAGCTTATCCGGCAACCTCAGCATCACTCATCGTCTACTTTTCGGTATTCGGTTCGGGGATAATCAGTTGAGCTTCTCTCCGTTCGTACCCAAAGCCTTGAAAGGAAAACGTCAATTAACCGGCTTTCCTTATCGAAAAGCCATATTGGATATATCTTTAGAGGGGTATGGAAATAGGATAAAGTCATTTCTCATTGATGGAAAAGAGAGTGAACCCGTGATCGATGCAAACATCACCGGACATCATTCTGTTAAAATTGTAATGGCAGATAATGAATTTCACCCCATGAAAATTAATCTTGTAGAAAATGCTTCATCACCATTAATGCCTGTTGTACAATTGAATGAAGGCAGATTGCAATGGCAACCCATTGAAAGTGCAGTGAAGTATGAAGTCTATAAAGACGGAAAGTTATGGAAAGAGACTTCAGATTCTTCCATCTTATTAGGAGATGAAAAAGGAGAATTCCAGGTTGCAGCAATTCAAAAAGGCGGATTCACCTCTTTTGCCAGCGAGCCGATTCAAATATTCCCTGCACAGATTTATGAGGTAGAGCAGTTCGCCCCGAAGTCTTCAGCCAATTTTCAAGGATATAAAGGCGATGGATTTGTTGAAATCAATAAGAAAGAAAACACTAACATTGAAATCGATATAACGATAAGTACAGAAGGTGATTATGCATTCGACTGGCGTTATGCCAATGGTAATGGCCCCACCAATACCGAAAATGAATGTGCAATCCGTACCCTCTTTATCGATGGACAAAAAGCAGGAGTTAGTATATTCCCTCAAAGAGGAAAGCATGAGTGGAGCAACTGGGGATGGAGCAATCCTCTTCAAGTTCACCTTTCAGCCGGAAAACACAAAATTTCCCTAACCTATATGCCATATAACGAGAATATGAATCTTGTTATCAACCAGGCAATGCTTGATGAGCTTCGTGTTACTAAGCTTAATTAAGTTGAATAAAATGGGGAGCTATCTGAGTTTTGAGGATGCTCTCCATTTATTATACACATTTGGCTGGCATTTTATATTATAACTCCTTCTGCTTTTGATATGATTAAAAAAGCTTTTTGCCGTTTAAAATATTAATTCCAAGTTCTTTTGCTACACAACTCTGCTTGAATGGATTGATTTTTTGAACTGTGCCGTCATATTTAAAAAACGAACCTGTGTTTTTAAACCAAAAGGTTTTTCCAGCTTTAACACATTGCTCCCGAATATATAAAACCCAATCGTAATTACATATACGAGCTTCTCGTCCTGTTTCACCACCTACGGTAACATGCTCAATTCCGTCAAGATAAGCCGATATATCAATAGCGCCCAAAAGTGGTGCAGCTGCTATAAATCTCCTTTTAATGGGATAGGATAAAAACAAAGGCAGTCGATAATCAGCTGATTCCTGATTTTCAATTGTGCACCCTATATTCACATTATCATATCCATCTCCCCAATCGGTTGGTAGAGAAATATTAAAGCGGTCGATGCGTTTAGTTAAAATCAAAAAGTCAAGGTCAGGTCGTTTCTTTATCATTGCCCAAGCTTCTTTACGCCATTCATCAGCTTCTGCAATAAAAAAATCGCTTGCGAAACAAGTTGCAACAATCTTTCCGCTTTGAACTTTATATATACCCTTTGTCGTTTTAGCTATAGGTTTATCAAATTCGTTCGTTTTATATACATTATTTTGTCCGAAACGTTTTGAGAAAGGACCATAGAAATAGCAGTAAGTGCAACCATCGCTTATTTTATAACAACCTGTCCACGGTTCCCAATTCATATTACTGTGCAGCTAAAGGTGTAAAAAACTCAATTAAATTTTCTTCCGGGTCTCGCAAGTGAACAACTCTCATTCCCCAATCGGGCATATCAGTCGGTTCATTAATAAAGTTAATGCCTTTTTTTAAAAATGTTTGATAGGTATCATCCACATTCTCAACTTCAAAAACAACCATTGATTTTTCCCTATAACCAATCGGTTGTATTTTTTCAACATTTCCAACAGCAGGAGCCATAAAATCAGAAACAAAAATGGCAAATCCTTCAATCCCGTCTGCCACTTTAAATGAAGCATAACATCCGTTTTCATCTCCCCAAAGTGGTTCAAATCCTAATTGTTCTGTGTAAAATTTAAAGCATTTTTTGTAGTCTTTGACTAATAATCTTACGTTACTGAATTTCATAAATATTCTATTTAAGTTTATTTCTATATTTGTTTTTAGATTGCTGGATATGAACCATATACAAACTACTATATTTATTGCAAACCACGATTCTGATTTGATTAAGCCCTTTGATGATTATATGCTTATTAATTTCAATTGTTTTATTTTTTGTTCCCAAAGGTAAAAATCATATTTATATTAACAACATATTTTTTGACTAATATCATCCAAAATCACAGTTCATAGGTAGCTCCTTCATACATGAATTGTCCACCCACATCAGGACGAGACAATCTCAAGCATCCGGTTTTACAGAATTTAAAGGAGCATTAGCAGAAAACTATATTTTGCAAAGCTTGAAAACGCAATTTGAAGTTCCACTACGCTACTGGCCCTCAGCCCGCTCTGCTGAAGTGGATTTTATTTTGCAGGATAAAGATTACATATTCCCCATAGAAGTTAAGTCTGGTATAAATGTACGTGGAAAAAGCCTGCAAATTTATAATACCAAGTTTCAGCCTAAATATAGAATCCGATACTCTGGGTTAAATCTTTCAAAAGACGATAATCTTTTGAATATTCCTTTATTTATGAGTGATTACACTACCAAAATCTTTAATCTGCTTGAATGTATCTAGCAGAGATAACCTAAGCTACGGAAAGTTAATAAGTATATTCTCTCAAAGAGGTAATTATGAGTGTGGTAACTAAGAATGGAGCAACCCTATTCAAATTCATCTTTCAGCCGGAAAGCATAAAATATCCCCAATCTATATGCAGTATAATGAGAACATGAATCTGCTTATAAATCAGGCTATGCTTGACGAACTTCGTGTTAGTAAGCTAAATTAAGTTGAATAAAATGGGGAGCTATTTGAATAGCTCCTCATAAATTAAAGTTATCTAAAATATAATTAACATAAATATCTTAACAACACGTCTATAATCTAAATACTATTATATACTCTTACCATCCTTTTTTTATTATTTTTCGCTGTGAATTCTTTATCAATAACAAAAAGTTCCTTTCGATCATTTCTATCTAATTCACATTCTTGCAATAACATAAATATTATTTTTTCATAACATTCTGCTATATCAGTCATTTGAGTAGAATATTCTAGTAAGTTTCTCATATCATGGATAATTGCATTTCTTAAAGCATACATATAATCTTGAAAATTTCTCAATCTACTAATATCTTTACCCATTAATATAAACAATGATTTAACTGCTTCAGTAAAATCATTATAATAAGCACTAGTCTGTTTTATATTATCATAAATTCGATTTATTAATTCTTTTTCTTTTGAGCAATCTTGCAATTTTTCTCTTAACTCATTTTTAGAATATGTTCCTTGGTTATAATTAGATATAGTTGAAAAATAAATGTCATCAAATGCAAATGACATTAATATTTCTATCACTTGATAAAGAGAAATATATCTGAAAAAAGGATTTCTATTATTTCTTAGTATATCAGTATACAAATGTTTTAAAAAATCCATATGATAATATTTTTCATGTATCAGTTTTAAATTTACCTTGATTAGTGAACCATTTTCTTTAGCTTCTTTAAATTCACGTTCCATTAACTTAGAACAATATAAATCATCAAAATTGACAAACAATGGATTGTCAAATGTATAGAATCCATTATTATATAAAGATGGGATTATATAGTCAACTTCCGAGAAAGAAAGAAGATCTTGCTTGTATATAAATATAATTGTAGAATCTTGCAATATATCAGTTATTTCAAAATCAAGCTCATTTAATAGATTCTGTTTAATGCAAAATGTTAATAACTTACGAAATGCAACGTCAGCATAATCTAATAAAAACTCATTTAATTTAGACAAATAATCATCGTCGGTATTACATAAAAAATTTATCGGAATAATCCACCCCAATCTATTCTTATCTTTTCCACGATTAAGATTGACTTCATAGAAATCACTTTCTGCTGTAAAATATGGACTACCTAAAAACAATAATCCATAATTATCTTCAATAAGATCACTTTGAGGTATGAATGAACGACAATTATAGATATCTCCATTATCCTCAAAAGAAATTTTATTATCTTTATAACTATATATCATAATTAATTATCTCTATCATACGCTTGTTTTGCCTGTTTTACAGATGTAACGGCTGATAAGAAATAATCTCCTCTTTTATCAAAATAAATACGAAAGAAGTGATAAAAGAAGCATCTCTGAGCATTACCTATTTTTTTAGAACTTATTCTAATGTCATTCAGTTCAATTAATAAGTTCAAAATACCCTCATACAAATCATCTAGATCAAGTGATGAAATATTATTTTTTAGATCTTTAACATTCATAAAAGCATCCAATTCTATTAGTCTGGATATAGCTGCTCCGAAACCAGTTAACGGTTGAGATTTGTTAAAAATCGTAAAAGCATCCTTGCCAAAAAGATTATCTTTAGTTCCTAAAGGAATATCTGAGACTATATCCTTAACACCAATTGCATTGACAACTTGCCTCAAGAATAAAGTATAAGTAGATATTAAATCACCAAAAAGATCTGTTTCATTTCTTAGTTTTGACAAATTATCAAAAGATTTAATTGTTGACAGGAGTTTTTCTCTTGTAATTTGCAAATAATCATTCTCTAAAAATGAAGTAAAAGAGTCAATAGCATCACTAAATTTATAGAAACCTATTTTATTTAAATTTGCACTTTCTGTATCTTTCACCAAACTAAAATCTGATGTATTCTGGGCATTAATCAAATCTGAATATATTATTTCTATTTGATGGCGTAAATTCATAGGTGTTTGCCCAGTATTCAATGTTAACATTCTATACAGGACTCCTTCTTTGTTCAAACCAAGATAAATTTCAACTCTTATTGGATTGTTTAAAGCAGATTTGTCAATGTATTCTTTTTCGGCATCTATACATATATCCTGTATAGTAAATGTTCTTTGCAAACCATCCAATATAAAAATATTATCCTTATTTTCTTCTATAATTTTTTTTACATATTGTAAATCTTCTCTTTTTTCTTTTTCAATACCAATATTCATTGCTAAGACAATAGGAGGTATAACACATCCAGCTATAAGATCTTGTTTAAGAAGAGCATAAATTGTTTTTGAAGATCTCACCTTATTTCTTTGAAATTCATTATCAAGCATAGAACTTTTAATGAATTCATAATATTCAATTAACGACATCTCCATAATAACATTATAGGATTGAATCTTCTTATCGTAAATTGCAGATGATAATATTTCCATATTTGTTTTACATTTTATATATCTGTAAATATACTTTTTACAAAAGTACCATAAATCTTTTGTAAATCAGAAATTATTCCTTACTATTTTTTACAAGATTAAGTCAATAGTAAAATATCGTTTTAGAATATCTTATATCTTAGAGACTTCCGAAAAACTCATAGAAAATGAACAGATTAAATAATTTATCATACTAAAATTGAATATCTAAAATTTAAATATCAGCTTGATAACTCCATTAAGAGAATATCAAACTGATCACAAATAGGCTCTGCTAATTTTACTCTTAACTGAAGCATTATATACCCATCATTAATTAAAAATCCACAAATTGATCTAGCAATCTAGCAATAGCCAAATAACAAACTGACTATAAACACATTACCTCTGCTAGATCAAACAAATTTGATCTAGCAGTGATCTAGCGCTTTAGCGGGCAAATATATCACAGACAAAACAACTTATTACAGGATTAAAGCTGATAAACAACACTTTAGACAACCTATACAAGGATTAATAATAAGCAAAGTCAACCAAAATCAGGACGAAACAAGGTGCTAGACTGCTAGATCAGCGCTAGATCAAATTATTTTAATCTAGCACCTATATCGCACTTATAAACAACAACTTAAAAGCTTACTGCTAGATTGCTAGATCAATTTCGCAAAATTAAAATTTATGTAGTGATTCTGCAGGTTATAAAATCCTATTCCGGCTTTCCGGAAAGACCCGACGGGAGGTTGTTCAAACTCCCGAGTGACTTTTTATATCTCAGGCGGGAAGTTGATGCAATGTTGTACAAAACATTGTTTTCTTCTGTACAAAAGAATTAATTGTTTTGTACAGAAGAATGTATTCTTTTGTACAAGGATGCACAAATCTTTCTAGTATTTTTTGAAAAAGTAAACCAAAGTTTTGCTATACTCCGGCGTGATATTTCTTAAAAGCTTTCTACGAATAGAAAAAGATACTCTTTATCTGAATTGATGCAATCACAGATCTCTTATAATAAAGAAGATACGCTTTAAACTAATCATATTTCTGGCAAATCATTTGCATATATCGCAAAATTTAGAGAACATTGCATCAATTTGTATATAACTGAAATACATTATAAACATGTCATACATCCAAATGTCATTAAGAAGAGCACTAATCGTCAGTATAACAATACTTTGTGCCAGCAATTTATTTGCGCAAACACAAGCTCGGAATCAAAAGTGTCCCCCTATCAGTTTAAATCCCTTCTCCGATAGTTCCAGACATTGGTACGGAATACATGATGATCATAATATCATCAATCCGTCACTCAACCAGCCTAAATACAAAGAGACGGAAATTACAAAAATTGCAGATAATATTCTTCTTTATCAGCGGAATAATGGTGGATGGCCTAAGAACTATGATGTACAAGCCATACTTACTCCCAGGCAAGCCGATAGTCTGGTAAGTACCAAAAACATGGTTCATACCACTTTTGATAATTCAACGACCTATACTCATGTGGACTATTTAGCTCAGGTATATACACTCACTCATATTGAGAAATATAAGAAAGCCTGTGAAAAAGGTATCAGATTTATTCTTTCTGCTCAATATCCCAATGGAGGGTGGCCACAATACTATCCATTGGAAAAAGGATATAGCAGGCGCATCACTTTCAACGATGGAGCATATATCGGAGTAATGGAAATATTGAGAAAGATAGTCAGCAACGATGCAAATTATTCTTTCATTGATAATAAGTTACGTAAGAAAGTTGTGACTGCTTATCAGAAAGGAATTGATTGTATTCTGAAAACACAAATAGTAGACAGAGGAAGACTTACCGTGTGGTGTCAGCAACATGATGAAATAACATTGAAGCCAGCATGGGCCAGAGCTTTTGAGCCACCATGTATTTGCAATGGAGAAAGTGCAGGTATTGTATTGTTTCTGATGAATATAAAAAATCCGGATCAGAGAATTATCAATTCTGTGCAATCTGCGGTAAAATGGTTCCAGGAATCCAGGATTCTGAATACCCGGGTAGAAACAATAAAGGCTGCTCCTGAAAAATCTAATTGGAGAACAAGTACAACAGACAGAGTTGTTGTACTTGACACTCTGGCTTCTCCCATCTGGACCCGCTACTATGAAATGGGAACAGACAGACCGATGTTTAGTGACAGGAATAGCAAAATTCTTTATTCATTGTCTGAAGTGAGCAGAGAAAGACGAAGTGGGTATGGATGGTATACTTATGCCCCGCAAGAAGTGCTAAATAAATATCCTGTTTGGCAGAAAAAATGGGTGCCTGACGAAAATGTCTTAAACAAATAAAACGATAAAGAATCACAGAAACCAAAGAGGCCATCTCAATCTTATTTTGAGATAGCCTCTTTTCTGTTATAAAATCAAAATTCGGAAATAGTTCTTGATTTTTTAGCTTTCCGCTAATGCCATAGCCAAATGAATCTGTGCACCCTGATGATTAACATCCATAACTGATGCTTCTGATAACAGATCTTTTGCTTTTTCTATTTCTCCCAAGCCTAAATATCCTAAGCCCAGCATGTAAGTACAATGAACTTTGTTCCGGAATGTGAGATCATCTTCCCAAATAAGTAAATCAGGCAATGATACTGCAAAATAATCCAGTTTAATGGTTTCAGACATATGTTGATTACCATAAGAGATAAGGCGATTAAAACGACTTTGCGCTTCATCATTCCGGCCCAGTTTGAGTAATGCCAATCCCTGATAGAATATCTTATCTGGTTTTTGGTCGTTATAGAATATAGCAGCTGCCGGCTCAGTTATCCCAATTGTTGCCAGCTCCCAATACTTGCGAGCCTGAGCCATATCTCCCAATCCTTCAAATGCACATCCAAGGAAATAATGGAAATCATTTTCCTGTGCTCCATGCAATTTTCCTTCTCCCAAATTGTGAGGATATTCTAAGCACTGGTTTAATAAATCAATTGCCTGCAGATATTCTTTTTCTGACAGATATTGTTTGGCTAACTCAACCCTGCAAATCTGATATTGAGCAGGAACTTTACCTTCCCCACCCTCCCATGGATGAAATTTGTGTGCATCTATCAGATCTTTTGCTTTGGCATAATTCCCAGTCTGATTGTAAAGAGTTGCACGTTCCAGATAAATATCATCACGTTGCTCCACCAGACTAAGGTGCTTTTCAAGAAAAGACAACCGCTCCTGATGCGGACGGCAAAGACGTTTATACAATTGGTCAAGTTCCATCAGAATACGTGAATCGGTGTTGTCTAGTGCAAAAGCCTTTTCTAAATATTCCAATGCCTTTTCCTCTTTATTTGCTTTATTGAAATAAGCCAGTGAAAGATTTCTAACGACTGTAGGGAATGAATCATCGAGTGCAACCGATTTCTCCCAACATGCAATGGCCTCAGAATACTGACGTTTGTCATACCATAAATTACCCAGATAATAAGGTGCTTTTGAATCTTTCGGATTTATTTTTTGTGCACATTCCAAAGCCAAAATGGCTTCCAAACGGTTAGGGAAACAAAATTCCGGAGCATGAGCTGCCGCTTTTTCAAATGCCGGTATGCACTCCTTTCCATCCAGGTATAAACTCCAGCCCATATAATAATAGGTCATTGGCGTTGTTGGACATATTTTTGCACCTTCTTCCAATAATTGCACAGCCTCGGCATAAAAGCCCGCACCGATATAGTCGAGTGCAATGACCTCATAGTTATGAATTTCACCTCGCATCAGTTGGTGCATCTCTGCCAAAGCAGATGCATCTTTTGTCACTAGATATTTCTCAAACCGGCATCCAAAATTGAATAAATCTAGTTTTAACGAATCAGTGATTAATTCTAAAGCTTCACTGCTTTTATCCAGACTCCTTAAAATAGCAGCTTTCAAAGCTCGTGCCTTATTATTGTGCCAGTTGCGGACCAAAGATTTATCAACTTCATACAAGGCATCAGTCAAATTACCATGGATACACGAAACCTGTGCACACGAGAAATATCCGGCATCCTGCATAGCAGCATTCCAACATGACTTATAAAATGAATCATAAGCTTGTTTGTTCTTTCCCTGAAGCTTGAGCGATAATCCCAGATTATAAAGCGGTTCGCCATCGTATGGATTAGGGTTGCGTTGCAATTGTGTATCAATGGCTGCTTTGAAGTACTTTTCCGATTCTGCAAATTTGCCCCGACGAAGTAACCACAACCCCATTGCATTGTTGTTTCGCACGTCACTTGGATCACGTTTCAACGCTTCAAGATAATAATCTGTAGCATTGTACGTAGCATGACGATATTGCTCTAAATGCAGGCCTGTAAGATATAATTGTTCGCATGTTGTTATTTCCTCTGGCAACAAAGCTGGTTTTGCTGCATCTGGAGTTGGCTTGCTATCTACTTTCTCCGGATGCCAGCTGATTAATTGCTTATCATTACTGTTCAGGATGGTAAGTTTTAATTCAGAAAAAGGAGTATCGCCAACTTCTACATTCCTGGTATAAACATTTTCAGGACTAAGATCAACAACTTCATTTAAATATCCCTCTAAAATAACTCTTGCATTTTTTTGTAAAGAAGTGGCAAACACTTTAATAATGGCTGTTGTTCCTTCTTTTTCAAGGTTAATAAGCACATCTACTGAGGCATTCTTTACCACGCCTAGTTCGCGATAAGGCAAAAAATACTGAGTGAATGTTTTCTCTTCATAGGGTTGCATCCAGGAGAAATCCGGCTGATTATCAGTAAAGACTCCAGCCATTAACTCTATATATGGTCCGTCTTCGTCTGTCAGATTGCGATCCCAGGCTTTTCCAAAATCACCATTTCCCCAGGTCCATTGTTTTTTACCCGGCGAAACATGGTGATTAGCAACGTGAAGTACACCGGCCTGCGTATCATTTTCGTATCCACCCACAAAATTATACTCCGAATTGATTGCCATATACGAAGTGGGAACCGGAATATTTTTATAGTTAGAAATATCTACTCCGGCGGAATAATCAATTTTGTAATACGTTCCGGTTGCTATTGGAAAGGTTGAAACATCACGTTTTCCATGGTCAAATACTGCATTTACATCTGGTGGAAACACCGATTGATAATGTTCATTGACAGCCACTGCCGGATTAGCCCACCATAAGAATGTCTGCGGAAATGGCGTAGGATTATAAAGCTTTGCTTTAATTTCCAACACAGCTCTACCCGGACTTAAAGTAAAACCAGCCATACCTTTTTGATGGAACATTCTTTCCATTTCACTCACCCAGACAGTTACACTTCCATCGGCATTGTGTTCTACCGTATAATCTACCGGCAAAAATGTGCTTGGACGATGGTGCTGTGGCCAGTTAAACTCAATACCACCAGAAATCCATGGGCCAGTCAACCCAACCAAAGCAGGCTTAATTACATGATTATAATAAATAAAGTGCCGTTGTTTGATTTTATCATAAGCCATCTGAACACGACCACCCAACTCGGGTAGAATCATTATTTTAATGTACTCATTTTCAAGAAAAACAGCCTTATATGATCTGTCAACCTTTTCATCTGCAATTTTCTCAATCACCGGATATGGATACACAGCTCCGCTACTTCCCTGATAAACACGTTTCTCCAAAAAAATAGGATTCTTTTCCGGTTTGCCAACTTCATAGGTTGGAATAACTACATTTTCTTCCCAAACTTTTACTTGCATATTATTCTATTTTTTTTCAATTATCATATTTTGAATTGTACTGGCAGGCAATGAAACCGTTGGATTAAACTGATTTCCAGCCATGTAGTGTAGTAAACTTTGTTTAAGCTGCAAAGCCTCAGGTCTGTTTTGTATATCTTGATTTAAGTCAATTCCAGAAATCAGTAACTTTCCTTTTCCTATTTTTAATTCAAAAAGCAAGGCCAGTGGTTTGTTTGTAACCCAATCGTCAATTACGCGAACAATAGGCTTAATCTCCGAAGAAAGTGAACTTAGCATTATCGCATTAGAATGGCTCATGGCATCCCACCACTGCCAGTTACTATGATATTCAGTTGGAAAATCGGCCAATGCAGGATGTTCCGGATTACACAAGATTCCTAATGTATTAGGAGCCTGACCATGTGTCCACGCCGTATTCCAGAAAATGCTGGAAAAACCTATTTTTACATTGCCTCCAAATTCTGGTTTCAATGTTCCTTTTTTAAGAGTTAAGAGCACTGAGCCACCATTTTCCAGATATTTACGAGTAGCCGGATCTAATGTAGATACCACCTTTATTTTCTCAACGCCTGCTATTTTTTCTTTCTGAGCCGGATAAACCCAAATGTCCCAACTGTTTGAGAAAGAACCTACTGAAACTTCCAGAATGAGTTTTTCTGCTTTCTGTACTGAAACAAGCGGCACTGAGATTTGTCCCAGAGGAATACAATTACCAAGAGCAATATCTGTCTGAGGTAATTTTCCCGAGAAGATTGTTTTGCCGGACATGTCGCTAATCTTCCATGCAGGGGTGCATGCTACTAATGGAGTATCGCCATAATGAGCAACCTCAACACTTGTAGAAAGAGTATCACTATTTGTATAAATATGCTTTTTCAAACGAGCTAGTGGTACTGTTGAATTGCAAAAACGGCTATATTCTTTGGGTGAAATATATCCTTTTTCATCCCAAAAAGCATCTAAAACCCCTACCAGAGCTGTTCCCTGACCTGGGAAATCGTGCAAATCAAGCAACTGAAAACCACCAAAGCTACGGGTACGCAAAGCAGCTTCAATATCTGCTTTGTAACACAACGCCTGCAATTTACCAGAGGCCAGCAAAAAGCTATCAGCCAACTGAGCCATACCATTTTCTGCTAAGGTTTCACTAAATATTTCAAAATTCCGGGCACGTAAAACGCCTTTGTATTTGGCTATTTCTTTAAAATTAGGATAAACGCACCATTGACCAATTTCGTGACTAACTACAGGCTGCCTGAAAGAAGCAATTTTTGAATTCCAATCATAATCTGAAGCAGGTGCAGCTTTATTGATTATACTATTCAATTCTTCACCCCAGGCTTGAATCCGAGGATTTGGAGTACTCTGATAATCATTGACATCTACATTGGGCCAACCTGATCCTGAAGTATAAATTCTTCTATGATCCTTATTTTTCCAGTAAGTAACAAAATTAGTGAGGAATTGAATATGATTCTTCCCAGCCGGTTCGTTACCATACAACATCAGACAGAATGAAGGGTGATTACCGTAAGTTTCTACCATACGTTCACTCTCTTCATAAACATATTTATCAAAGGGCTTTCCATCACCAATAGTAGTGGATTGATTGGCCCAGGATGAACATTCCACCTGAAGATAAAATCCCAGCTGGTCAGCAGCATCGAAAGCTACCTGAGGCGGACACCATGAGTGGAAACGCACATGATTTAAACCATGACTACGACAGATGTTGAAAATACGCAACCATTCATTGATTTCTGTAGGAGGAAATCCTGTTTTAGGAAAAATGGCACATTCAAGTGTACCACGCAGAAAAAGTGGTTTTTCATTGATTTTTAACTGTGTACCATCTGCTTTAATTTCGCGCATACCAAAAGGAGTTTGAAAATTCTCTTCTACTTTCATTTTTGGTATGCTTAATGTAGCCGTAAACTGGTAAACATTAGGGTGAAATTCACTCCAAAGTTTAACATCATTGCCCATCGGATATTCCAGTAGCAAGGTATCTACACCTGCTGCAAGATCTATATTGAAGTCTTTGCTCTGAGGCGTGGTTGCACCGGTTGCCAATAAAGTAATAGCTGCTTTTTGTCTTTTCTTGGTAGAGTTCTCAATTCTAATTTTAGCAATAACTTTATTTTGTTGAATATCGGGAAAAATCTGAATATTTTGAATTGAAACCTTCGGGCGTGCTTCCAGATATAACTGCCCAATCATACCATTCCAGTTGGTTTGAGTATGGTCTGATATACTGTGTGAGTTTATTCCCGGATCAATTGTTTTAGTGCGGTTATCAATGCAAATTGAAAGGATATGTTTTCCCGGAGTAAGCTCTTTAGATAAATCGTATAAGTGTGGTGTACCCAATGAATTACGCATACCCACCTCTTTGTTATCTACCCATAAGCGACTTTCCCAATGGCATCTTTCAAGAAATAACCTGATATTCTTATCTTTCCAATCCTTAGGAATGTTCACCTCCTTTTGATACCACGCAGCCCCTACATAGTATTTTAACGGCTGTAACCAAAAAGGAACTTTTATATTTCCAGGCACACGGTATTTGGCATATTCTGGTTTGTAATAATAACTACTATCCACAATTTGTCCCGTCCATTTGGTAGAAAGCGTTACATCAAAGCCTTTCCCATTTGTAGCAATCGATCCCGGAAGCGTTACAGTTTCAGGAAGCGATTTACCAAACCATTGTTCTACAATGCCCTTATCCTGAGCATCAATAGCAAATTTCCACTCGCCACTAAGGTCTATCTTTGGTTGAAAGACCTCCGACATAACAGTATACGGAAACATTAGCACTAAGCTTAATAAAATAATAATTTTCTTCATTCAAATATAATTTTAGCTATACAACATTTTTATCAATAATATCCTTCCACAAATAATTAGATATTGCTATTTTTTAACCAATTCTTTTTCAATTTCTTCGAGAGATTTTCCTTTTGTTTCAGGTAATTTCATTAGAATAAATATAAAACCAATGAGACAAATGCCAGCATAAACCCAGAAAGTGCCGGCTGCACCGAATGATTTATTTAACAAAGGGAAAGTGTAGGTAAGAATAAAACAGGCGATCCATAATGTGAAGGTAGCTAACGCCATGGCTGCACCACGTATACGATTCGGGAAAATTTCAGATAGAATAACCCAAACAATCGGAGCTAACGACATAGCATAAATAGCAATTGCTATTATTACAAATGCCAAAACGGCGATTCCTTTCAGTTGAAGATAGAAAGCACTTCCAAGCAAAATATAATCAATAGCCAAACCAATAGAGCCAAATAGCATAAGTTTTTTGCGTCCCCATTTATCTACCGTAAACATTGCGACCAATGTGAATATCATATTTACACTGCCGGTAATTACAATATTGAAAAGCGTATCGCTCACTCCATAGCCTGCCGCAGTGAAAATTTCTTCAGCATAATTGAATACTGTATTTATTCCGCACCACTGTTGAAATACAGCTAAAAATATACCTATCAATAAAACAACTCCATAAGCTGGTTTAAACAGTGTTTTAAAATCTACTTTTTCACTAATATCATCTAGTGTAGCTTGTATGTTGGCCATTTCATTGCGAGCATAACTTTCGCCTCCTATTCTTTTTAAGGTCGGCAATGCTTTTTCCGGCTTTCCAGCCTTTACCAACCAGCGTGGACTCTCAGGAACCAGAAAAGTTAGTAAGAAAAAGGCAACCGCAGGTACAGCACAAGCGTAAAACATCCAACGCCATCCAACCTGTCCATTCCATGAAGCCTGAATGAATGCATCGGTAGCACCTTTAGGCACTTTGTCGGCAATGAGTAAATTAATTATCTGAGCTGCCAGAATTCCAATAACGATAGTCATCTGATTAAGGGAAACGAATCGTCCTCGTAAATGAGCCGGAGCAATCTCTGCTATATACATGGGAGAAATTGCGGAAGCCAAACCTATGCCAACGCCTCCTACCATGCGAAAAATAATAAAAGTGACATAACATGCAGAAGATCCTGTACCCAAAGAAGCTATAGTGAAAAGAAATGCAGACAGCAATAAAGGCCGTTTTCGACCGAATTTATCACTCACAATACCGGAAAGTACAGCTCCAAAAACACAGCCTATAAGTGCAGAACTCATGGCCCATGCCTGTAAATTAGCCGAAGAAGCAATCTCGAAAAAACGTTCGTAAAAGGGTTTTGCACCACCTATTACCACCCAGTCATAGCCAAAGAGCAATCCTCCCATAGCAGAGACCATCGAAATTCCAAAGATATAAGCACCATTAAATTTTTGCATATTTTCATTTTTTAGGTTTACACTGCAAAGAAAGACCTAATCCGCAAAAATGCAAATAGAATAAACAACTATCAGAATGGATTATTCTATTATTTATGCAATTAATAAAAAAATCTCATTATTTTTGAACGGAAATCAAAAGAACAACAACTGAAAGCTTGTCTTTGTTGTATTTAATATCATATATTAAGTATCATAACATTAGCTTATATTTAATTATAAATCAATATTTTGCAGATATGGTTAAAATAAAAAGCGGATTCATGGGTGAAAGAGCCATTGTATTACCTGCTCCAATTATCGAGGATCTAAAGAACGATGAGTTAGGCTGTTTGCTTCATATTACTGATATAGGATTTTATCCAAAAGCCGATTTTCACTTTCGGAAAAGGACGAAAGAAGAGACTAAACAATATATTCTAATGTATTGTGTTGAAGGTGAAGGCTGGTTTGAAATAGATGGAATCCGCCAAAAAGTATTGACTCATCACTTTTTTATTATTCCTAAAGGAAAAGCCCACGCTTATGGTAGCAACAATGTAAATCCATGGACTATATACTGGATTCATTTCGATGGAGAGAAAGCCAGATACTTTGCCGAAGGGCTCGACAAGCCTATACTAATTTCGCCCGAAAAAGACTCTAGAATCGAGGAGCGTCTGCATTTATTTGAAGAGATATTTTCTACATTGAGAAACGGATACAGTAAAAACAATCTCAACTATAGCATTACTAGTTTATTCCATTTTCTGGGATCATTGAAGTTTATGGGAGCTTACCGTGAAAGCCTGTCTACAAATCAGCAACCTCGTGACGTTGCCGACGAAGCCATTCACTTTATGCGAGAAAATATCCGCAAGCGCCTTACACTGAAAGAAATTTCGGACTATGTAGGATTCTCTTCATCTCATTTTTCTATGCTATTTCAAAAAAAAACAGGCTATTCACCTTTGAACTATCTTTCACAGCTCAAGATTCAGGAAGCTTGTCATTATCTTGATTTTTCAGATCTGAAAATTAATCAGATTAGCTCAATGATCGGTTTTGATGATCCATTTTATTTTAGCCGTATATTCACAAAAACAATGGGATCTTCTCCCTCTGAATACCGCAGTAAAAAGAAAGGATAAAAACCCCATAATAGCATCAATATAGAAAAGTAGACATTTGAGGTAGAAATTATACAGTGATCTCTGTTTTAAAAACAACCACTGCATCACCTTTTATCTGGATTAAACTTGGTTTATTATCTTCAATCTTAACTCTGACATTAACAACTCCAAGTCTGTTTATTGCCTCTCCCTGACGACCATTAAATTCAAAACAATCATCAGTTGTTTCGATTATTTTGTTTTGAATCAGATATCCTCCTAGCGGACCATTTGCATTACCGGTTACCGGATCTTCATTTATTCCAATTGCAGGGGCAAACATTCGGCCATAGGTTAATACATCTTTATCATCTGAATCAAAGGTAAACACAAAGTATCCGTTGCATTTAATATCTGTACTCAGGTTTGCCAGATCATTTAAATTGGGTGTCAGCATATTCAGTTTCTCTCGGCAATTTATCCCAATCATAACCTTTGAGTGTCCAGTCGATGCTATTTGAATAGGGCAATTCTTGTTTAAGTCATTTGCCTCAAGTCCCAACGCTTTAATCATTCTTTCAGATGTAGCCTCATCAAAGGTATTACTAAGAGTAAACTCTCCTTGTGTCATTATCACCTGATAATCGCTATTGTTTTTGATTATTTCAAAGGGAAGAACACCTACATTGGTTTTCATTTTTAGTACGCACGAGTTTAGGTTTCCTTCCAAGGCTTTAGCATACATGGCAGCTATCGTAGCGTGCCCACAAATTGGGACTTCGCTCTTTGGTGTAAAATATCGTATCACACCATCATAATCAGCACTGTCCGACTGAAAAAGAAAGGCTGTTTCTGAATTATTTAATTCTCTGGCAATCATCTGCATCTCGCAATCATTCAATCCATCGGCGTTAACTACTACTCCGGCCGGATTACCTTTAAACTTCTCTTTTGTAAAAGAGTCAATCTGATATACTATTAATTTCTTCATGCTGATAACTTCGTTTTATGAAATAAATTTCGTGAAAGGTCATTTACAACAATAGCTTTATTTCTATTTTTGCAAAGGTCTGAAAGTTTTTGCAAAAATAGGAATAAAGCTATTTAAATTAATTAAGGAGAATTGCTATCTGACGAATATCATTAAAAAACTAATAATTGATAACGAATTCATCTTTAGGGTTTCTTACTTTTTTCATTTTTACAAGCCAATCATTCTCAGTATCCCGGTATCCAAGTGGTAATAGAAGAACACTCTTCAATCCTTTTGATTTAAGATCAAGCAATTCGTCCAGTTCCTCACCAACAAAACCTTCCATTGGTGTACTATCTACTTTTAATTCAGCCGCCTGAGCAATAGCTAATCCTAAGCCAATATAAGCTTGTCTTGCAGTGTGAACAAAATTCTCTTCAGCTGTTTGAGGCAAATAAAGCGCTCTGAGCTTATCTGTATATGATTTGAAGCGTCCTCTTGGCAAACCTCTCTGATCAGTTGTATAATTATAAATATTATTTATACGTTCTTCAGTATAACGATCCCATGCAGCAAACACAAGCAAATGAGAGCAATCGGCAACAATCTGCTGATCCATTGCAATTGGCACTATTTTATTTTTCAGTTCCTGATTGGTTATTACTATCACTCTGAATTGCTGTAAACCTGAAGATGTAGGTGACATGCGGGCTGCTTCTATTATTTTATCTACATCTTCTTGTGCTACCTTTTTGGTAGGATCGTACTTTTTTGTGGCATAACGCCATTGTAAATTTTCTAATAATGACATATTCTATTTTTTTATTTTATGATAACAAGACAAATATTATTGCAAAAACTGCTGGTAATGCCTGAATAAAAAATATTTTCCGGGAAGAGGTTATTGCCCCATATAAACCAGCAATCAGTACACAACCTAAGAAAAACAACTGCACATTAACCGACCAACTCCGATCTGAAATAAAGAAAGACCAGAATAACCCTGCTGATAAAAAGCCATTATACAAGCCTTGATTTGAAGCTAACTTTTTTGTAGGCTGAAATAACTCTTCAGGTATTGTTCTAAACACTCTTTTGCCAACCGTATCCCAAGCAAACATTTCTATCCAAAGAATCAACAAATGTTCCAAAGCAACTAATACGACCAATATTTGAGCAGTTAAAGTTATCACAGTTCTATGGCTTTACTTATTACAATTATTGTTTAAATACTATATAATTAAATATGCATTCATTTGTTCAATATTTTAAGAACTATTTCTTTAAATTATAGTAGTTCACCTCAATAGCAGCAATAAACTGCTAATAAATTTTATATTTTCAATGTCTGAATCAGCATTTATTCAATTCTCACAATTAACAATAGGACAAATATAGCAACAAATTAAATTGCACACAACTTAATTCGCAATTATTAGCAATATTCAAAGATAAAAACTACTTTCGTATTCAAATATGCATAGAGAAATTATTCTAGCATTGCCTAACAGAATATTTTGTTTTGATAATTGCTGGGAGAAAGTCCCACTTCTCTTTTAAAATATTTCCCAAAGAAACTTTGATTCGGGAAATTCAGTAAATAAGAAATCTCCTTCACACTGTTTCCCGAGTTCTGAAGAAGGCGCTTGGCTTCATGAATCACAGCATCTGTTATCAGTCTGTTTGCTGATAGCCCCGTAGTTTCTTTTATTAATAGAGAGAGGTGTTTAGGAGAAATACAAAGCTTATCAGCATAAAATTTCAGATTTCTTTCTTCACGTAAATGTTGGTTTACCAATATAAAAAAGTCTTTGCAGATTTTATTTTTCCGGTTTAAAGAGCCCGACTTACAAAGATTCTTTGCGACAGGGCTGCTTTTTGCATAAGCATTCAATATCTCAATATAAAATACTGAGACTAAATTTAAAAGCTTCTCCTTCGTAAATAAATCATCATTATTATTAGATAATTCATCCTTTATCAATTCAAAAATCTGATTGATTTTTCTTAAAACAGCTTCTTCAGAATTTAATTCGTTATCTTTAACCAACAGCTTATCTTTACTTATAACAATTGGTATTTGCAGCAATTCAAAAAAGTCGGAAGACAATACCATCATATAACCCTCAACCGGTGAAATATTTAAATCCAGACTTAACATCTTTCCCGGAGGGATAAATGCAATATCCCCTCTTGATAATGAATAACGATGAGCGTCAGTCATTATATTTAAAGATCCGCTATAAACAACTATAATACAAAAAGTATCTGTCATTTCATGGAATTTACTATAAGATGCATTCTCTTGCAAATAATAAAGAGCAAATTCATTGCAGTGTTTTCCAGCAACAGGTAACTGAAATGAAAAGTCATCAATTACTGACGACCTTTCATTTGATTTATTTATCATTTTACTATCCATAATATAATGCATATTCAAGAATTTAAATTGTATTCATTTTTATTGAGACACAACCACTTCCTCTTCTTCCATTAAAGTTTCCTTAATATGTTCTATAGCGCGATTTTTCCTATAATGGCGGAAACGAGCCGTTAACTTATCAAAGATATAATACACAACCGGCACTACAACTAAAGTCAATATCATAGAACTAGCCAATCCTCCGATGATTACCCATGCCATACCATTTTTAAATTCAGCTCCGTTACCTGAAGCCATTGCAATTGGTAACATACCAAATATCATGGCGAAAGTGGTCATCAGAATAGGGCGCAAACGTTCTTTACCTGCTTCTATCAGTGCATTGAAAGTATCCATACCTTTATCACGGCGCATGTGATTGGTAAAGTCTACCAGCAGAATAGCGTTCTTAGCTACCAGTCCAATTAATACAATCAATCCGATGATACTGAAAATATTCAGGTCGTTCATAGTCAGAGCCAAAGCCAGAAAAGCCCCGATTAGTGACAACGGGATAGAGAACATCACAATTATAGGATCAAGCAAAGAATCGTAAAGAACAACCATAATGAGGTAGATTAATACGATTGCTGCCAGGAATGCATATCCCAGACTTCCGAAAGCATTAGATTGCTGCTCCAGCATACCACCCTCTTTCACAGTAACACCATCGGGTATTTTTCCCTGAATTTTTGCAGATATTTCAGCACCCACAGTCCCGGAAGAACGACCTGTTACATTTGATTTTACAATAATAGAAGGAATTCTGTCTGTACGCTCCAAAGCAGACGGTCCTAATCCAAATGTGATGTCAGCAAATTGATTCAGTTCAATAAGCTTTCCATCTTTATTCATAAATGTCAGCTTAGATACATCATCTGCCTTTGTCTTATCAAACTTATCAATGCCCACACGGATTTTATATTCAAAATCACCTTCCGTATATTTCAGATCATCGTTTCCATTCAATGCAACACGAAGAGTAGAACCTACGTCTGATGAAGACAATCCCAAAGTTGCCATCTTATCACGATCCAGTTTTACTTTTACTTCCTGACGTGGATCATCAATGGAGAATTTAGCATCATTTGTTCCGGGAGTATGACGAACTGCATTCAATATCAAAGCTGCTGTTTGCTGCACCTTCTCAAAATCGGTTCCCTGAACAATAAATTGAATTGGTTCTGTAGTATCTCCCGAAACACCTTTAACACTTACCCGTGCACGGACTCCCGGCACTTGCATTATTTCAGCTTTCAATTTTTGAGCAAAAACATCTATACTTACATTTCTTTCCTTTTTATCTACCAGTTTTACATCAATGGTACTTACATTATTTTTTGTGTTACTACCCGATAAACCAACATTGGTATATATACGCTCTACTTCTGGTAGCCGGCTTATTATTTTTTCAGCTTGCATAGTAGTCTGATTGTTCTGAAAGACTGTTACCTGAGGGTCCATATCCAGAGTTACAGTAAGCATACCCTGATCGGTATTAGGAACAAATGAAAAACCGATAAATCCTGCTGGAATCAAGGAAAAGGAGCCTATCAACAAAACAAGTGTAACAATAAAAACCGTCACTTTGTGTTTCAGCCCTTTTACTAATACCTGGGAGTATACCTTTACTACTGAGTCGAAAGTACGCTCTGCCAAACGAGAGAATCGGCCGGATAAAGTAGGCTTTGTATCATCAGATAACTTTCCGAAACGAGACATTAGTAACGGCGTTACAGTAAACGAAACAAATAAACTGGAAAGTGTAGCAATAATGATAGGAAAGGCAAACTCTCTTAAAATGTTTCCAATTAATCCTCCGCTGATAGCCAGTGGCAAGAATACAACCACAATAACAATAGTTATGGCCATACAGGTAAACAGAATCTGTTTGCAGCCTTCAAGTGCTGCCTGCCATTTTGATTTCCCCGCTTCCATATAGCGGAACATATTCTCAATCACAACAATGGAGTCGTCCACCAAAATGCCGACAACTAATGACAGAGCCATCAATGACATCAGATTCAGAGAGAATCCCATGAAATACATCACTATAAATGAAGGAATAATTGAGAGCGGAACTGCAATCATCACAATCATAGCACTGCGCAGGTTATGCAGGAATATGAAGCAGACAATTGACACTATAACAATCGCAAGGAATAAGTCGAAGACTACTGCATTAGCCGAAGCACGGGTATAAACAGAATCATCAGAAGCAATTTCAAATTTCACCTGACTGCTTTTATACTCTTTTTCAATAGATGCCAGTTCTGCTTTAACCAAATCGGCCACTTTTACAGCATTTGCATCTGATTGTTTTTTAATGGCAATACCAATAGCATCACGCCCATTAATTCTGTTAATCAACTTTTGTGTGGCAATACCATCTTCCACTTCAGCCACATCCATTATTTTCACTTTCTCACCGATAGCAGTTGTCTTTATTACCGTATTGCGGAGTTCGTTGAGATTCGAATATTTCGCAGCCAAACGGACAGAATAAGTTGAATTGACATTTTCAACATTTCCAGCCGGGATTTCCATGTTAGCCATTTGAATAGCCTGCAAAACCTGTAACGGAGAAATATTATAAGCTCTCAGCTTATTAGCATCCATATTCACTTTAATCTCTCGTTCATTTCCTCCTGTCATTTTCACCGAACCTACTCCGTGAAGTTTTGCCAATCGGGGTTGTATCCGGTCTTCAACCAATTTATAAAATTTTGTTGAGGATAATGATGCCGAGGCTGCAATATTCATAATTGGTGCTTCGTCAAGAGAGAGCTTATCAATGGAAGGATCTAAAATTCCTGTCGGCAAGTCAGACTTAATCACATTAATTTTCCGTTGTGCATCCTGAACAGCCTGATTAGGATCGGCACCGTCATTTAATTCAATGGCTATAACAGAGACACCTTCCATAGAGGTTGAACTGATTTTTTTCAGATTTTCCAATGTGGAAAGAGCATCTTCCATTTTCTTTGTTACAGAAGTTTCTACTTCCGATGCACCAGCACCCGGATAAACGGTTTGTATGGTAAGCATAGGTAACTGAAACTTTGGCAACAGATTCAAATTAAGCATATTATAACTAACCAACCCGCCAAGAGCCAGTACCGTGAAAATCACTACAATTAATAGCGGTTTCTTTAGAGATGTTTCTACTATTGAAGGCATAATTTCTAATTTTAAAGATTAAGAATCTATTAATACTCACACTAATTCTTAATGACCGAAACGCGTGCCCCGTCCATCAGGTTGATTTGTCCGTTTACCACAACTTGATCACCTTCTTTCAAGCCTTGCAGCACTTCAATACGACTCTCATAATCTTTACCAATATTGATTTTAACCAATTTTGCTATACCACCCTCTACCAGATATACTGTTGGTTCTTTTATACTGCTTACAATGGCGTTTCTTGGAATGAATAATGCAGCCTGGTTTTCTCCCAAATCAATTGAAGCACTTACATAAGTTCCGGCTTTAAGCGGATGTTGTTTACTGTTCGGCAACGAAACTTCAACAGCATAAGAATGAGTATTATCACCTTTAGGACATATATGAGCTACCTTCCCGCTGAAATCCACTCCGGGATAAATTTGTGTATTTACGGAAACCGGCTGACCACTTTTCAGATTATATACATTGAATTCCGGAACTGACAGAATTACCTTCAGGTTAGAGATATCAGCTAACCCGGCTATTGGAGTGGATGCATTGACATATTTACCCAAATCTATTTCGCGAGATGTGATATACCCGCTGAAAGGTGCTCTGATATAAGTATCTTCCAGTTGTTTCTGAGCTTGTTTTAATTGCACTTTTGCATTCTCATAAGCCACTTTGATATCTCTAAGCTGAGTTTCAGAAACAGCATCTCCGGTTCTCAATGTTTTGTAACGTTGTAAATCCTCCTGATATTTATTATAATTGATTCTTGCATTTTCCAGAGTCAACTTATTATATGCATTATCTACACGAGCAAGCACTTTGCCTTTAGTTACATAATCGCCTAGTTTGAAATAGATATTAGTAATCTCACCGCTGGCCTTTGATGCAACCATTACTTCCTGGCTGGCTTCAACCGTTCCGGTCATACTTATATTTGTTTCCGGTGTTTCCTTCTGCACACTAGCTACACTTACAGCAATACTTTTTGTTTCAATCTTCGCTTCTTTTTTACTATTGATTTCGTGCTTGTTAGCAGCGAGTTTCCAAGCCATAAGGCCTGCAAAAACAATAAATACAATTGATGCTATAACTTTCTTTTTCATGACTATTTCTAATTTCTATTATTTAACCCAACTTCTAATTTCACCGTTCAAAGACATGATTTCGAGCTCTGCTTCCTTGAATTTATAGAGCGCATCCAAATATCCGGCTTGCGCATTGTTCAGTCCCATTTCGTCCTGCAACAAGTCACTCATGGTAGCCATGCCTTCCCTATATTTAAGAGAAGTTTCCTTATACACCTGCTGCGCTAAATCAATATTATTTTGCTGACGCTCTACTGTCGTTTTATTGTTATAATAGTTATTCATTGCACTTTTGTAGTTGGCAGAAAAATGCTTTTTAGTGTTATTAAGGCTGAGACTTGTCTTTATATAGTCAGCTTTTGCCTGATTGTATTTCGAACGCTTCTGAAAGCCATCGAAAACAGGAATAGTTAGTTTCAATCCGATGTATGATGAATTATACCATTTATTTGCTGCACTGCTATTGAAATAGTCCTTAAACTCATTTCTCATTCCCTGATAACCAAATTGCCCGAATAATGCTACACTGGGAATATAACCTGCATTGGCCAGCTTTTGATTTAACAAAGCAACATCCTTTTGAGCCTCCAGCATTTGCACATCAATATGATCTGAGAAGTCAATGTCATCAGCAGGCAAGGCAGAAACCAAAACCATATCAGCACTATCGGTCAGCAGTACCTCTTTATTGAGCGGAATCTCCAGCGTATACTTCATCATATTAAGTTGCTGTTCATATAATGCCTTTGTATTGTCAAGCTGCGTTTGGAGGTTTTGTACAGAAACCATTATCCGATTGTAATCTACCTTTTTGCCAAGACCATTATCCACCTGTTTTTTAGTAATATCTGTCATCCTCTGTGTACGGGTGATATTATCTTCTATCAGTCTTTTTTGTTTTGCGGTAGTTTGTATCAGAAAGTAAAGTTTGGCCACTTCCTTAACAATTTCTTCTTTTGCCTTTTGCACTCCCAGCTTTGAAACATATTCACCTTTCTTTGATAGTTTGAGTGCAGTCAGCGCAGTCTTGTTGTATAATACCTGATTTGCAGATATATTTGCCGATGCATTATACTGTACTCCCATTGTGAAAGGAATTGTAGTTCCCGGTTGGCCAAGAAAGTCACCCGGTATAACTGTTACGGCAAGCTTTGTATTATCCTGAAATGTTCCACCAATTTCAACCTGTGGAAACAGAGAAGAACGGGCTTCCTCTATTTTCTGATGACTTTTTTCTTTGTCCTGAATTGCCTGAGAAACATTAATATTCTTTTCTGCAGCTATTCGCACACACTCCTTAAGCGAAAGAGCTGTAGTGCCACCTTCCTGGGCAGAAAGACTTGTAATGCAAAGCAACATAAATATTGCTGTTAGAAATTTCATTTTCATCCTCATAAATGTTTTTATTATATCCTTCTTTAAACTGAGCACAAAAGTGATATAGATATGGAATAGTTTTATTGGTCCATTTCAGCTATTATTTGTCCAAAACATGCATAATTGCAGTTTATCACTTTTTGTATAGTCCATTTCAAACAAATATTTGCTCATTTCATGCATCAGTTTATAAAAAAGAGATACATTTGTATGATATAATATTTCTTGTATGGATACATTAAATGTAAGTTTTGAAAATATATTGAATGCAAAAGATACATCAGCCGAGGGTTTCGGTAATGATGTAATTGTCTATCATATAAAAAACATAGAAGAGAAACAGCCACTAAACAATACCCCTTCGATAAGAATAGATGCAGTATTTTTCATTGTTTGCCAATATGGGGATATATCGTTTACTGTTGATTATAAGAATTATCGCCTTACAAAAGGAATGACACTCTCACTGAGTAAACTTCATATTTTGGGCGATATTCGTATTGGTAAAAACTTTGAAGGATATGCCCTTATTATCTCAGATAAGTTTGTACTGTCTATTGTTGAAGATATGCAAATCATAAAGAAACTGACAACATCAAGCCGTATAAGCCCTTTACTAATGCTGGATAATGATAAGTTGCAGCTCATCACAGATATTATAGAACGGATAAAAAGAGGAATAAAAGCAACAGACCATATTCTACAGAAAGAGCTGATTAAAAATGAAGTAAGCAATTTTATTCTGGAAATTGCAGATATCACTTATAAAACAAAACTTGAAAACAAGAATGAGAATAATACATACAAAGAGAATTCACAGGATAGCATTATCCAGAATTTTATAATGTTGATTATGGGGCACTGCAAAGAACAGCATGAAGTGTCTTTTTATGCAAAAGAATTGTGCATTACTCCCGGACATCTTTCAAGAGTCTTAAATGCTTTCAGCGGTAAATCTGCAATGAAATGGATCAGTGATGCCCTGATTTCAGAAGCAAAAATATTACTCCGTAAACCAGATATTAATATTCAGCAAATCTCGGAAGAACTTCATTTCGGAGAGCAATCATCGTTCAGTAAATTTTTTAAGAAGCATACAGGAGTTACTCCCGTGGAATACAAGAATAACATTACTGAAGGAATATAATGGAAATAGAACGAAAAACTATTGGTGAATAATTAAAATTCATTCACCAATAAATATATAATTAGCCTATAAATTTAAGAGCAAGGCTAATAAATTCAAAGACAATAAAAATACCTGCCAGATAAAAAACGAAAGGTATAAAAACATAGATAATTTAAAGTGATAATAAAGCACTAAAAAAATGCTATTATTCCGAAGTCATTGCTTTATTCAGCTCTTTTATAAACTTGTAATTTTCAATCACTTCACTAACATCTTTTCGTTTTGAGTAGGCCACTGGTTTTGCATATCCTATACGCATAAGTATCATAGGATATTCATGATTGACAGAAAATTCAGAACGCATTTCTGATTGCAGCTCAGGAATCTCACAAGGCTGATTTATGTAAGCATTCGCAATTCCGGCTTTTGTTGTTCCAAGCAGAAAATGCTCCATGCAACGACCAGTATTAATCCATCCCTGAATGGTATTTTCCTTAGCGGTTATCAGTACAAGATGTGAAGACGAATTAATTTTTGCCATATCAGCATTATTCTGTTTCTTGCTGTTGAGGAATGAATTCATTATCGGTTTGGAAATAAACGATGGCATATTTGGTGCACCAAAAGTAGCATAACTCAGTCCGTCGTTTGCTTTTTCTGATTGTCTTTTGTTAAAGCGAATCCATGACTTCAGTTCCGTAGTGAAAAGTGTATCGCCCATTTGCAGAATATTTCCCTCTTTTACATACTCTTTCAAAGAATCAAAAGGAGCGGTATTCTTTTTCCATGAATAAATAGATGCTTCACCTGTGCCACACTTTTCAATAATGCTTTTTAAAGTAGCATCAGCTACCTCTTTTTCATTATATTTTGAACGATTCGTTTGTCTTTTTGCTATTTCCTCAAATAGTGCTTCATCCTCAAGTGCCTGCTCTTTTACCAGCTCAACAGTAATTGTTCCTTCATTGCTTACAGAAACAGCAGGCAAATACTTCATGTGACGGGCTGCTACGCAAAGATTTTCCGTTGCACAACCCAGACTGATAAACAGCTCCCGGTGATTGCCGTCCACTACCGGCAAAGCTCTGTCAAAATTAGGGTATATAATAATTCTGCTACTTTCTATCTTAAATTTCCAGGGTTGAGTATTGTGTCCTGAAGGTGCTTTGATTGCTTGTTCTACCAGAAATATAAAATCCTTATTTTGAGCATACATATTGTTCATACCAATCACTCCTAAAATTATTATTATAAAAATCCTTTTCATTGCTTTAAGTTGTTTATCCATAAATCTATAATTGTATCGATCCCTTTTGCCAACTGCTCCCAACCAGCATCACTTTGTATGGATATACCATTGTACACCGGACACAACTCTTCAAGCATTGCCAGATAACTTATAGATGCCGATAATACACTTGCCAGAGCAGCCACCTCATCCTGTGGAACGGCAGCCAGTTTACTCATCACCTCCACCAGTCGGGATCCATTTTTCTCTCTCTGCTCGCGAAGACCTGCAGTAACGGGATTATCAGTTGAGAGTTCCCATCTGCACAATCTCCTTAGTGCCACATCTTTACGCAGCTGGTAAATCTGCTGTCTAAACATTTCTTTCAGAAAATCACCCAGATTATTAATCTCAGGAATAGCATCAGTAGGAATATTTATCCAGTAATCATATTTAAGTATGTACTGCATAATAAGCTCGTCAATAGAACCAAAGTAGCGGTATATCAACATTTTTGAAATATTAGCCCGTTGCGCAACCGCATTTATGCCTACCTTTTCAAATCCGCATTCAGTGATTATCTCCCCTACCGCATCCAGAATCTTCTTTTCCGTCAGATCTCTGTTTTTAACCAGTGTATCAGTTTTATCCATAAAAAATATTAGTTGTTACTTACCGGTAACAAAAGTATGTTACTAATTGGTAACAACAAAATATTGTCGCAACTTATTAAGGAATTTTATCTGTTTTATCATTAATAAACAATTAAATATTATTTGTAACTTCCCACCAAAACCCGGTATCCGATTCTTTGTATTTTTTCATTCCACACTTCTGTAAAACCATCTGTGAAGCATAGTTATCTTTTTCAGTCTCGGCTATTATACACAATCGCTTAGTTTCCAGATTCATATTTACTTTTTCAACACAAAATTAGTCACAGGGAAAGGATAAAAATCACAAGATGCCACAAGTTCTAACCACATTTATTCCGTAGTTAAAGATTTTTTATATCTTTTGAGCTCATGAATATCTCGCAAATACTCTAAATTTGGGCAAAATTTGAAAGATGAAAGAAAGAAAAAATAATAATCCCGGTTTGTTTGCTCTATTAAAACCCTATGCAAAGATGAATAGCTGGATGCTCTTATTCGCTTTGCTAAGCAATGTTATCAATTTAGCACTACCCAAGATTATATCATACACAATTGATAGTTTATCAAAAGGAAACATAAATTTTAAACTGATTGCAGCGGCATTTCTTGGAGCATCATTACTTATCAGCATATTTACCTTGCTGCAGAATGTGGTGCAGACATACACTTCTGAAAAGGTAGCCAAGGATACCCGGCAGAAGTTATCGGACAAGATTCTGCGACAGAGCTATGCATACATACAGCAGGCCAATCCTTCGAAGTTACTCACCAACCTGACTTCGGACATAGATTCCATCAAGCAGTTTGTTGCTCAGGCTGTGGTATCCATTGTATCCTCCGTATTTATTATTATCGGCGTTATTGTACTGTTATTCACCATCAACTGGCAGCTTACTCTGGCTATTCTGGTCATCATTCCTGCTATATCGGGTTCATTCTATTTCACTATGCGCAAGGCAAAACCGAAGTTTAAGAAGAGCAGAGAGGCCATTGACAAACTGAATCTGGTTATCAATGAAAGTATTCTGGGGTCAATGCTTATACGCATAATGAATGCACAGCAAAAAGAATATAATAAGTTTATCAGTACCAACGGCGAAGCCAGAAATATAGGGCTCTCAATTGTAGCTTTATTCTCTACCCTTATTCCTATTATTTCATTTATTGCAGATGCTTCCATACTTATAACGGTACTGTTGGGAGGACATTTTGTAATAAGCAGCAGCATGACTTTGGGTGATTTTGCTGCGTTCAACAGTTATCTGTCAATTCTCTTTTTTCCAATCATTGTGATAGGATTTATGAGCAATATCATTGCACAGACATCTGTGTCATACAAAAGAGTAAAAGAAGTGCTCGAAGCTCCTGAAACAGTTGAAGAAGGAAAGATAACAGATAATATTATCGGAAACATTGAAGTAGACGATATTTCGGTGATATATAACGGAAAGCCTGCTTTGAAGGATATTTCTTTTTCGGTAGAGGCAGGTAGTCGCACAGCAGTTATTGGTCCTACTGCTGCAGGAAAAAGCCAGTTACTCTATGCATTAACCGGATTGATTAACCCGAATTACGGAACTATTTGTTTTGACGGGAATATTGTCAGCCAGTACAATGCAGAGACATTTCATAGTCAGGTAGGGTTTGTTTTTCAGGACAGTATTATTTTCAATATGAGCATTCGTGAAAACATTGCTTTCAGTAACCAGGTTACAGAAGAATCACTGGAAAAGGCTATTGATACAGCCGAACTGAGAGACTTCATCAATACACTCCCAAACAAGCTTGATACAATAGCAAGTGAACGTGGGACAAGTCTTTCCGGTGGTCAAAAGCAACGAATAATGCTGGCACGTGCATTGGCTCTTAACCCCAAGGTGCTGCTTCTGGATGATTTCACTGCCAGAGTAGATAATAAGACTGAAAAGAAAATATTAAAAAATATCGAGCGCAATTATCCTGGAATTACTCTTATATCTGTTACACAAAAAATTTCGTCCATTAAAGACTTTAACCAGATTATTCTTATTATGGAAAGTGAGATGATTGCGATAGGAACACATCAGGAACTTATAACTAACTGTCCTGAGTATATTCAGATATATAATTCTCAGAAAAGTACAAGCTATTATGAACTATAAATTATCAAATACAGAAGAGCAGAAAAGCATCACCCAATTTAATTACAGAAAATTCTGGGAGTTGCTGAAAGATGAGAAAAGGAGTCTTATCATCTGCACCATTAATATTCTTATTAACGCCGTGCTTAATATGATTGCCCCTTTTCTGATAGGTATTGCAGTAAATCAATACATGCAGACCAAACAGTTTAACGGGGTTCTTACCATTTCATGTTACTTGCTGCTAATCTATCTCGGAGTACTTGCCACCGGAGCTATTCAGGGTAAAGTGATGGGTGGCGTGGGGCAAAGAATGCTCTTTAAAATCCGTAACCGGCTTTTTTGGAAGTTACAGGAGCTGCCTGTCGACTTCTTCTACCAGAATAAATCGGGCGACCTTATCTCCAGAATAAACAATGATACCGACAAACTAAATCTGTTCTTCTCACAATCACTTATTCAATTTATGAACAGTGTATTCTTCATTGCAGGCGCTGCGGTAGCATTGCTATGTATCAACTTTAAACTGGGAGCTACAGCACTGGCTCCTGCCATTGTCCTTTGGGGATTTACCAAAGCTTCTTCCAGATGGGTAAAAAAGAAGAATGAAATAAGCATGAGAACAATGGGCGATTTAAGTGCTGAGGTGCAGGAAAACCTTACGAATTTTAAAGTGATTACAGCATTCAACAGACGCGATTACTTTAAGAAGAAATTCGATGAAAGTAATGAAAAAAATTATCGGGCCTCAGTAAAAGCCGGACTAGCTAATACTCTGTTTCTGCCTATCTACGGATTTTGTTCCAACATCGGACAATTTATCGTGCTTGCCTTTGGTATTTATCTTATCATGCAAGGACAATTTACAGTCGGTTTCCTTATCAGTTTCCTTACTTACATAAATTACTTTTATGATCCATTGAGACGTATTGCCGCACTATGGACAAGTTTTCAGATTGCACTGGCTGCATGGGATCGTATTTCACATATACTTTCCATGGAGAGTAATCTGCCAATTATGGAATGTAAAAAGTGTAAATCTGATACTTCGCTTTTATCTTTCAAAGACGTAACATTCAGCTATCCGAATGGAAATGAAGTGCTGAAACACATCAGTTTCAATCTGGAGGCGGATAAGACATACGCATTTGTAGGCCCTACCGGCGGAGGAAAAACAACTACTGCTTCACTGATAGCCAGGCTTTACGACCCAACCAAAGGAACTATATTCTTTGAAGGAAAAGACATTCGTTGCTATCATTCCGAAGAAAGAGCCAGAAACATCGGATTTATTCTGCAAGACCCATTCCTTTTCTCTGGAACAGTGCTTGATAATATTATCTATGGCAATGAAGAGTTCAACCAGCTATCAGAAAAGGAATCAATTCAAAAGATAGAAGATGCCGGACTGCATGAATTAATCGACAAGTTTGATGATGGGCTAAAAACCACCATTAATCTGAACAGTGAGGATATAAGTCTGGGACAAAAGCAGCTTATCGCCTTTATGCGGGCAGTCCTGAGAAAACCAAAATTGCTGATATTGGATGAAGCAACTGCAAACATAGACACCGTAAGCGAGCAATTGCTTGAAGAGATTCTGCAAAGACTGCCTGGCAGCACAACGAAAGTTATCATTGCTCACCGTCTGAACACAATAGCAAATGCCGATGAGATTTATTTTGTAAACTCAGGAACTGTAGTCAAAGCCGGTTCTCCGCAAGATGCTGTCAATCTGTTACTTCACGGAAAAATAGAAAGCTAAAACAAGAATAGATGGAACCAAGAATAGAACTTTTAACAGAGAAGAAGCTGGTTGGTAAAAGGCTTAATATGACTTTATCAAACGACCGGACATTTGAGTTGTGGCACAGTTTTATGCCACATAGAAAAGAGATAAAAAACAGTGTTAGCACTGATTTATTTTGCTTACAGGTATATGACAAAAACCTTGATTTCAAGGATTTCAATCCACTGACAGAGTTTGAAAAGTGGGCAGCCATAGAAGTTTCCGACTTTAAAGAGATTCCGGATAATATGGAAACTTACACCCTAAAAGGCGGTCTATATGCAGTTTTCATTCATAAAGGTGCAGCAAGCTCTTTCCCCAAAACGTTTCAATTCATATTCAATGAATGGTTACCTAAATCAGAATATGAACTTGATAACAGAGAACATTTTGATTTGATGGGCGATAAATACAAGAACAATGATCCTGAATCAGAAGAAGAAATTTGGGTGCCTGTCAGATTAATCTAACTTTTATTGTAAAAAGGGGATTATTTGTGTAAATCAGATAAAGGATACAAGTGTCTCTATTTATTATCTATCTAATTCCTGTAATTATATAAAATAAATTCCGTACATTATTTATAATCGTAATGACCATTACGGTAATAGCCATTACAATTACTCTCCCTATATCTTTTTCGTAAAGGCTTTCGCTTAGAGGATAAGACTTTTATGTAATTGTTTAAAGCACGAACAAAAAAACTTGTAGAACAAAAAATGTCCAAAAAACGTCTATTCGTGGATGTGAAAAACTTTAATCATTATTTTCTAATTCCTCAATCGCTTTCTTTATAAATCCAACCTTATCTTTTTTCACCTCTATCAACATTGTTTTTATATCTTCCGGTATAGGAAAATATTTTTCAGACCACAAATCTATTTCAATCAGTATGGGAAGTAGGTCAATCCCCCTTTGGGTTAACTTATATAATCCTTTTGCTTTGCTTTCCGGATCTTCTGATTTTTCAATAATCTTGTTTTCTTCCAACGTCTGCAATCTAGTGGCTAAAATATTGGTAGCTATTCCTTCCGATGATTTTAAAAAATCACTATATCTGCACTTTTTTGCAAACATTAAATCTCTGATAATCAACAGCGACCACTTATCTCCCCAAATATCAAGGGAACAACTAATTGGACAATCTGATCTTTTTTTAATCTTTTTCATAAAAACATTCTCATTAACTTGCAAATTGCAAGTTCTTCATTATCTTTGCACTTGCAATTTGCAAGCAAAGGTACTAAATTATATTGTAATCACAAGAAAGGAATGAAAAAATGAATAAGGTATTTGAGCCAATTAAGTTGGCAGGAATAATATTTCCAAACAGAATTATCAGATCGGCAACCTATGAAGGAATGAGTGATGAGAGAGGTAACCCAACACCACAATTGCTTAAAAAGTACGAAGCATTAGCAAAAGGAGGTGTAGGTGGAATTATAACCGGCTTTATTGGAGTAAATCAGCAAGGAAAGAGTACAGGTTATTATATGTCTATGATAAATGAAGCCGAACACATTGATGCTTACAAGTGTTTAACTACAAAAATGCATGAGCTGGGAACTCCTATTATTGCACAACTTAATCATTGTGGTGGCCAGACAAAAGAAGAAGCTACTGGTATGCCGGTTATTGCACCTTCAAAAATAGCAGATTATAAGGCCAAAGAAATGACTAAAGCTGATATCTTAGAAGTAATAGAAGCGTTTGTTCAGGGAATAAAGAATGCAAAAGAAGCAGGTTTTGATGGTGTGCAAATTCATGTAGCACATGGATATTTACTTTCAGAATTTGTATCGCCCAGAATGAACAGAAGAACAGATGAATGGGGAGGAAATACAGAAAACAGATTTAGAATTATTAAAACGATATTTGAAAAAGCCAGAAAGGAAGTGGGTAATTATCCAATGATTGTAAAAATGAATGGCTATGAGACGTTGAAAAATGGACTGACAATTGAAGAATCTGTAAAGATAGCGAAACTATTAGAACAAGCAGGATGCGATGGAATTGAAGTTTCTAATGGAACTGTAAAAGCCGGACTGGCAACAATGCGAGGACAGGTACCATGGGAACTTATGGTGGCACAAAATAATAAGTTGAATAAAATGCCCAAATTTATAAAAGGAATTATCGGTGCTGTTGCAGAAAAGACATTCCCACAACCTCAACCTAAAAGCTTATATAATTTGGATGCAGCAATGTCAATCAAGAAAGCTGTGAATATTCCTGTGATTGTTGTAGGCGGTATTACGAACTTAGAGGAAATAGAAGATATTATTGATAATGATAAATGCGATATGGTTTCCATGTCAAGGCCATTTATACTCGAATCGGATTTAGTTAATAAGTTCAAAGCCGGGAAGCAGACACAAGCAAAGTGCATTCAATGTAATTTCTGCATTATCGGTTCAGAAAGTGGACCTCTCAGGTGTTATTATGGGAAAGTTCCGGCAAGCCTGTCTTAACACTTACCGGATAATTATTTTTAAAAATCTTCATTTAAAATAGAAAAAAATGGAATTAAAAGGAAAAACAGTGCTAATTACAGGTGGCACAGCTGGTATCGGCCTGGAGGCAACAAAACAATTTCTAGCAAACGATGCAAAAGTTATAATTACTGGAAGGAATCAGGACAAACTGGATACTGCAAAAAAAATGTATCCTGCTGTTGTCGCAATAAAGAGTGATGCAGCAAATGAAAGTGATGCACAATCGTTGTTTAACAAAATAAAAGAATTAGGAGGAATTGATATTCTCTATAATAATGCCGGTGTGGTGAGTCCTCCGCTAAATTTGGGTATTGCAAATGATAAACATGTTGAAGGTGCTACGTACGAAATGAACGTCAATTACCTCGGTGTTATCCGATTGAATAATCTTTTTATGGAGATGCTGAAGGCTAGAAAAGAAGGGGCAATAATTAATACCACCTCTATTTTGAGTTTAGTTCCTTCGGTGATTGAGCCTACCTATTCGGCCTCCAAAGTAGCATTGCATTTTTATACTGAAACGCTCAGAAAACATTTACAGATTTTAAAAAGTAACGTAAAAGTATTTGAATTGCTACCTCCTGTAGTTGCCACCGAGATGACTGCTGATAGAGAAAACAAGAAAATGAGTCCGGAAAATTTGGTAAAAGAATTAATTTGGGGACTAAAGAAAGATAAATATATCATTCGGGTAGGCGATTCAAAATTACTTTATTTCATCAACCGACTTTCCCCAAAAATTGCTTTTGGCTTAGTAAATCAAAATAGAACTATAAGTTAATATCACATGAAAGCATTTATAATTAATCAGTACAGCAAACAAAGTGGTTTAAAATTAACCACGATGCCAGAACCGGTAGTTGAAAAAAATGATGTATTGGTCCAGGTATATGCCGCAGGTGTTAATCTGTTGGATTCAAAAATAAAAGCAGGAGAGTTTAAACTTATTTTACCTTACAAGACTCCATTTATAATTGGGCACGATGTGGCAGGAGTTGTAGTTAAGGTCGGCTCCCAAGTAAAAAATTTTAAAGTCGGCGATAAAGTCTATGCACGGCCATCTGACTATAGAATTGGAACTTTTGCCGAATTCATTTCAATAAACGAAAAGGATGTGGCAATTAAACCTCAAAAACTTTCAATGGAAGAAGCCGCTTCGATACCTTTGGTAGGCTTAACTGCTTGGCAAGCATTAATCGAAAAAGCAAATATTCAGAAAGGTCAGAAAGTTTTTATTCAAGCAGGCTCAGGTGGTGTTGGTACATTTGCCATTCAACTAGCGAAATATTTGGGTGCTACCGTGGCCACCACAACCAGTGCTGCCAATTTTGATTTGGTCAAGAGCCTTGGTGCTGATATTGTTATTGATTATAAAAAAGATGATTTTGAAACAATACTTAAAAATTACGATATTGTTTTGAATAGTCAGGACACAAAGACCTTGGAAAAGTCACTAAAGATATTAAAACCTGGAGGAAAAATTATATCCATTTCAGGACCACCCGATCCTGATTTTGCCAAAGAAATCGGATTAAGTTGGATGATGAAATTGATTATGTCTCTTTTGAGCTATAAAGTTCGAAATAAGGCAAAGCAGCATCGCGTAAGCTATTCTTTTCTTTTCATGAAAGCAAACGGAAATCAGTTAAGCCAGATCACTTCACTTATTGATTCCGGAATCATACGTCCGGTTATTGACAAAATATTTCCATTCGAAGCTACTAATGAGGCTTTGGCTTATGTGGAAACAGGACGAGCAAAGGGAAAGGTAGTCGTCAAACTAAAATAATCTTACCAAAACAGCATAAGATAAATAATCAGTACCTGTTTTGTTAATAAAAAAATTAAAACACAATGAATAAAGATATATTATTTGAATCCTTTGATTTAAAAGGATTACAGTTGAAAAATCGAATTGTTATGGCCCCTATGACCCGTAGTCGTTCAGATAATTCTGGTAATGTAGCAACCGAATTAACAGCTCTATATTATAAGCAACGGAGTTCAGCAGGTTTAATCATCACAGAAGGAACTTATGTTAGCCGTGATGCTGTTGGAGCTATTAATGTACCAGCCATTTATACGAACGAACAAGTTGAAGGCTGGAAATTGGTAACCAATGCAGTTCATCAGCAAGGTGGAAAAATTTTCGCCCAGTTATGGCACGTCGGTAGATTGTCTCACCCCGACTTACTCAACGGAGAACTCCCATTGGCACCTTCTGCTCTAAACCCAATGGCTCAGGTATTCACCTTTGAAGGTTTTAAAGATACAGTGAAAGCTCGGAAGATGACTTTAGAAGATATTCAAAGGACGATAAGCGACTTTAAGAACGCTGCCATAAACGCAATGAAAGCCGGATTCGATGGAGTCGAATTGCATGCAGCCAATGGTTATCTGTTGCACCAGTTTTTTAACCTATATTCAAATACACGTGAGGATCAGTACGGCGGTTCAATAGAAAACCGGGCCCGTATATTATTCGACATACTAGACGAACTGCAAACCATAATGGATATTAAGCAGGTTGGAGTACGGTTAAATCCGTCACTACATGGTATACAAGGAATGATGTTGGATGAAGAAAGTATTGCTGTGCATAACTATATTGTTGAAAAATTGAATGACTACGACCTGGCTTATTTGCATTTGACAGAGCCTTTCACCGATATCTCCGGGAATCCTTTGGCCATTCAAAAGGTTGCTAAACATTTCCGCCCCATATATAAAGGCACGTTGATCATTAACCGTGGGTTTAACAAAGAAACAGCTAATCAAGTGCTGAATGATGGTGACGCAGATCTGGTATCTTTTGGTACTCCTTATATAGCCAATCCGGACTTGGTGGAACGTTTTAAAGTTGATGCTCCGCTCAATCAACCGGATTCATCCACCTTCTACACTCCGGGTGAAAAAGGATATACCGATTATCCAAGCTTGCCCGACAAGTCTGTTTCAATCCTATAATGCATCTATTTATTACCTCTATTATTTATGTTATTATATAAAAATAAATGCTGTATATTTTGTAATCGTAATGGCCATTACGGTAATAACCATTACGATTACTAACAGAAATCTATTAATTCACATCAACAATCACTCTTCTATAAGACACAAGATTGAAGGCGCCATCATCATGCACTTCGCAAACAAAATGGATCGGTTTTCCGGTAGCATCCTGAGGAACAGCAATATTGATAGAAGAGGAACTATTATTGCTGATTACTATATTAGATTTATAACTGTCTGCTTCCGGCTGCTGCCACCAAAGGAATGAAAGATTATCGCCCTCTGAGTCTGTTGACTTTGAAGCATCAAGGTGGATAGTCTTACCCTCCTTCGTCTTTATATGAATTGGTGTAATACCGTTCTTACCATTAATAATGACTTGCGGGTTGGTATTTCCTTTGCCTTCATGCGCCCACTGCATACGAGCTGCGAAATCGTTCAGTTCATCAGGATAGAAACGACGCTTATAGTTCTCGGTGATTGTCTTTTGTGGCTCTTGCCAACTGTTCCATGCATAAGTGATAGAGTCAGGACTAATGCCATAAGCATGACAACCACCCCACCCTGCCTGAGTTGGATCTTCTGGGTCGGAAAGTCCGTTAGGCATGACATATAGAAACGACGGTGTATCACCTTCCACTCCCCACTTATAATGAGGATAAATGCTGCCCATAGCGCCATGCCCTTGGATGTACTGCTGATGCTTGTCCCAATACTTCTTTCCGAGGTCGCATTGCAGTTGCCATGTTCCTTCATCCCAAATAAACTTTAAATCATCCTTGAATTCACGGCGCATCCACATGTGTGAACTGTAGGCACGGTTCATGCGCATATCATATTTCATGTCCTGATCAGTAATTGTGTAAATACGGAACTTATGAAGGAATGCTTTAAGTTGTTCTGGTGTGCGTGTCTGCTGCACTCGCCATATTGCTTGTGCAAGAGTGTTACCACCTCCCCAAGTGGCAATCCATATTGGTCGGTCATCATCTTCGTCAGCAAGTTTTATGAGAAAGTCGCTTCCCGGAGAATCATTATCCTTACCAATAACCTTGATGCCAGCACGATGACTTCCTGACATGACGCGACTGCGAATATACTTAGCACTTGGCCAATAACCTAACTGCTGTTTGCCATTCTCCTTGTTGAGAGAAAGGAATGATATTTGCGATGAACGAGCCTTCAAATTCTGAACATCCTTAGCGTATGCATCAACCACCTGTGTGAGATACTGCGCCCACTCTTCCGGATAAGGGTCACAATTCCAGCCAATGGTGGTCATGATAGCCTCAATCTCGAAGCGATCAGCATAAGCCAAGAGTCTTACCGCGGACTCCATATCATCAGGCTCTACATTACAATCTCCTATGTCGGTAAGAACCACAAGGCGTGGTTTCAGATTTTCCTTCCATTGCTTGGCTTGCTGCGCCATAAGCGGCAAAAACAAAAGGGAAAGTATTGATAATACAATTTGTTTCTTCATAATACAGATTTAATTTTCTACAATGCAGTAGGGTTAGTACAACAAAGATATAAAGATATTTTTGGACTGCCAAGAAACACTACAAAAGTGATCATAGCTCACCGTCTGAATACAATTGCAAACGCTGACGAAATTTACTTTGTAAATTCGGGAACTGTAGTAAAAGCCGGCTCACCGCAGGATGCTGTTAATCTGTTGCTTCATTGGAAGAGAGAGAGTTAAAAAATATAATTCAGAGTCGTTATGGCTTGAAATTATAAATGGCTAATCCCTCTGCTGTCAACAAATACTCATAACTGCCAGCATTTCTTTGATGGATAATTGCTGTTCACCTAAAATCTTAATCAGACTTAAAATAGCAGGTGAACTTGTCGGAAGCTTGTCGGGTACTTGTCGAGTGTTCTTCTGAAATCCATTCTTTGGGAGCATCAATTACCATATAGCGATTCTTTAGCTCATTCTGTTCACCCTTAGTTACAATCAATAAAACAATTGATATTTTTCTAAAAATTCTTTTTTAGCTGTCAAATAGATTTCTTTATATTCTAAATATAAAGAAAGTGTCTTCCCCTTCATCACTGTAACATCATAATAATTGAAGAAATCATCTATTTGAAGTATTTTATCCAAATCATTCAATGAATAACTAATCGTGTTTTTCAGTAGATATGTTAAGTTATTTTTTATTTCTCCAGATAGGGAATAGAAAAAGAGAAATGGATATATCTTATTAGGAGAACATTGCTTAAAACCAATATCTTTAATTATTCCTGAAGAAATCAAGCGTATATTTCCCCTATCAAAAAGTACTCCACATTTTCCTTTCATAAATCTACACTTCTCATATTTACCAGCATTATTTTTTTTATTTGTATCACTAGAATCATCTTTATAGCCATAATCTAAAAGTATCTGCTCTAAAAGATCATCGGGATGAAGTTGAATAGTTAATGGAAATATTGAAGTTAAAGAACCAACAAGATAAAATGGTAAATTAATCAAAGTAAATACTTTTCCCATATCTGTCTTTACCCTATTAACAGAAAAAGGTTGTGACCATACACGTATAGCCAAATTATTAGGAGATCTATCTATGAAAGAATGAATAGATTTTAAATGAGCATTATTTCCCGATTTTACCTCTATTGGAATTATTTTAGAATCATAAATCCAAATAAAATCAATTTCAGCAGGACTTCCCTTTTTATTTCTTACCCAAAAATTACGTTTTGCACTTACCTTATTAGTGAGAGTTAACAATTCCTGCGCAACTACTTGTTCAGCAACCATCCCCCTCCATGCATCCGTTATATCTTTTGTACCAAGTATCTCTTTCTGTATATTAGCTGCATAATTCACTAAACCAACATCCTGCCAAATAAGTTTTGGAGAACGTTTCATATCTGATATAGCAGGAATAACCATTTCTGTAACAGGATAAACAAGTTCCAGAATAAAGGTCTTCTCGAGCGTGCGAAAAGCATCACCTACCTCTCTCGCTTTATATGGAGAGCCAGCAAATCCGCCTAATGTAATAGACTTGCCAGCTTCAGTCCATCCTTCATTTAAAATATATCGAATAACATTTGATTGAGTTTTTCCTTTCGCATATTTTTCTATATCATCTTTATATCCTGTCAAAAGTGTCTCATAAACATTACCTAATGCTAACACATCTCTTTTTTCAGCATATCTTTTTATAACTTCGGGCATACCGCCTATTAAAATATAAATTTTAAACAATTCTATTAACTTACCATGAAATGATATTGAATAATCTACATTTTTAAGGCACTCTATTAATTGCTCCTCACCAATAGCTCCTAAGAATTCTATAAAAGAACATGGACGAATAGCCATATATTCAACCCGACCTACAGGAAAAGAAATATGAACATCAATAAGACTTTCGAGTAACGATCCAGCTGCTATTACATAAATTTCAGGTAGCTCCTCATAAAAATAACGCATTTTAGATACAGCATTGGGAGAATTCTGTATTTCATCAATAAACAACAATGTCCTACCTTCTTTTTTTATTTTATTACAAAAAAGAAAGATCATTGGCATTAAATCTCTTATTGATAATGGAGAATCAAAAAGTCTAACAGCTTCAGAATTTTCTAAATTAAGGTACAAATAATTATCAAATTCTTTCCCAAATTCATTTACAATTGTAGTTTTACCAACTTGTCTTGCTCCTCGTAATATTAAAGGCTTCCTATACTCACCTTCTGCCCACCTTCGAAGTTCTATTAATACATTTCTTTTAAACATATCTATTCTTTTGATTTTCAGCAACAAATATAAACATTAAGTTTAAATATACAAGTATTATATTACATTTTTTGTTCTAAAACATAAGCTTTCTCGAAGCATTTTTGTTTCAAAACATAAGCTTATTCAAGCCAAATTTGTTCCAAAGCATAAGCTTACTCGAAGCATTTTTGTTCCAAAACATAAGCTTATAGGAACTCATTTCGTTCCAAAACATAGGATTAATCTATCGCATTTTGTTTCAAAACATGGTACATTGTTAGAATAAAAGAACATTATACTTTTTAATAAAATGTAAATTACGTTACTGTTATATTAATATATTTATATCATTACAAAATCAATCTCTCATAAAAATAAAAATTCCAAAAATAATCTAGTAATCTAGCTTGTATCGCTTATTTAATCTCTATTACTTGGTACACTAGTCCTCGGTATGAAAGGCGATTCTCGAATTTATTCTTAAGTGTTCGCCCAAAAACTTTAGCGGTGTTGCTAGTATATATTTATTATCTATATTATTTATGTAATTATATAAAATAAATCCTGTATATTTGTAATCGCAATGGCTATTACGGTAATAGCCATTACGATAACTAGTATAATGCTTTCATATAAAACAAAAGAGTTATGAGGTTCTATAATCGTGAAACAGAGTTAACTACACTCCTTGAAATTCAGAAAAACTCATTAGAGAATGCACAAATGACAGTGCTAATTGGACCTAGACGAATTGGGAAAACCAAACTTTTGTTTAAAGCAACAGAAGATCAACCTACGCTTTACTTCTTTGTAGCCCGTAAAACTGAGAAACTTTTATGTCAGGATTTTCAGGAAGAAATTGCATCTGTTTTAGGTATCCCTATGCTTGGTGAGGCTGATTCTTTCAGAAAGCTATTTGCTTTTCTTATGGAGTTATCAAAACAAAGATCTTTCAACCTGATTATTGATGAATTCCAGGAATTTTATAATATCAACCCATCTGTTTATAGCGATATGCAGAATATTTGGGACCAAAACAAAGACAAGAGTAAAATCAATCTCTATCTAAGCGGCTCTATCTATTCGTTAATGCATAAAATCTTTGAAAGTTATAAAGAACCTCTTTTCGGACGAGCTACTAACAAAATCACCCTTCAACCTTTTAAGGTATCCGTATTGAAACAGATAATGCAGGAAAACAATCCCGGATATACTGCCGAGGACTTGCTGGCTCTTTACACTTTTACCGGAGGTGTGGCAAAATATGTGGAACTTTTTGTAGATAACCGTGCTTTGACATATTCCAAAATGGTGAATCTGATGACGAAAGAAAATTCTCCGTTTCTGATGGAAGGTCGAAATATCTTAATAGAGGAATTTGGCAAAGATTATGCTACTTATTTCTCTATATTAGCATATATATCCAGTGGCATAAATTCCAGAGGTGAGATAGAAGGTCACCTGCAACGTGAAATTGGCGGTTATCTGGCACGACTAGAAAACGATTTTAGCATCATTACCAAACTACGTCCCATATTTGCTAAACCGGAGACCAAAAATGTACGATATGTGATAGGTGATAACTTCCTTTGTTTCTGGTTCCGTTTCTTCTATAAATACATCCGTTTTATTGAGTCCGAAAATTATGACAAGTTGAATGAAATTATTCGTCGTGATTATCCAACATACAGCGGATTAATATTGGAACGATATTTCCGTGAAAAGATGAAAGAGAGTAAGTTATTTACAGATATTGGCGGATATTGGGATAGAAAAGGACTTAATGAAATTGACATAATTGCAATAGATGAATTGAGCCACAAAGCGGTAATAGCTGAGGTAAAACGCAATCGTGGCAATATCAGTATGGAAAAGCTGATAGCCAAAGCCGAAACATTGACGTTGGACTCAAAGCAGTTGCGTGATTATGAGATTGAGTATAAGGGTTTGTCTATGGAAGACCTTTAATTCTTGATAAAACTCCAGCGTCAATATGTGATCAAGAATTAAAGTTAAAAATGAAAACTGAGATCTAATATAAAATAAAACAATGAATTTAAGGTTCTAAATATTTTTGCTAAAATATGATAAAAGATCATCATTCCAAATAAAAAAACTCACTACTAATTTTGAAAAGTCCTGATTATTCAAAATATCATTTGTCTTAAATATTTTAACTCTTTTACCAACTTTCCTTGCATCTACACTTTTAACATGAATTCGCATTCTATTATCTAGTTCAGCCTTGTTATATATTCTAATTGCTCCGTCACAATGTATTATATTGCCTGTAAGCTTATCAAAAATTGCATGAAAATAACGACTTCCTCTAATTTTATAGCTTTCAATTGTAGGCAATTCTTCACACGTAAAATGTATTTCATTTTTTTCAACATGCCAAATATAATCTGTCTTGCTGTATTTATCGTATTCTTTTTCATTTATAAATTGCCCAAAATCATCTTTTTGCATATTCTTAAGTCTTTCCCAATTTAACGGTTTACCATAAACCGTCATTTTGTAAAGCATAGGTCGATATTCATTTATTGGTTTTTCAAAAAATGGATCAAGCCTAATATAAAACTTTTTTTGTTGGGTAAATATGAGCTTGATAATCTCTTGGAAAAGCCAATAGCTAGAATTGTCTTGATCAATTGAAGGACATAAACGATAACTAAAGTTATTGAAAATAAGGCCATTATTATATTCAAAGCATGATATATCTACAAGCTTTTCATTATTTATTAAAATATTCTTCAGATTAACAGAGTCATAAGGCATAGGTCTTTCCTTATTGCTAACTAATGTTTCAATTCTTCTACATGCAATATCATTATATAAGCAATCTGATAAAAAAAAAGCTTTTCTTTCCAAATCTATATTCTTTACATTCCTAATATAAAAATCAATATCTTTTTCATTTATAAATTTATTCAGTTCATCCAAATCAATTGACTGTATATCATTCAATAAATTATTATATTCAGGATGATTTGGATTATCAAGCACTTCTGATATTTCAGAGATAATAGGCTTCATACTTTGAGAAAAATAATTTATCGTCTTTAATTCCATAACACTTAAACAATAAGTAATCAATACTATGGCTTATTTAATATAATACACAAACTTACAAAAATAAATTAATACACAAAAGCAATTATTATTTTATTTCACTCTTATAATCATATTACGTATAGAATAAAATTCTTATATTTATGATAATTCACTTATAATATTCAATAAACAGACTCATTTCAACACAAAAAAAGTCTTCAACTAATCAAAAAATCCCAAAATTGATCTAGCAATCTAGCACCACCCACATAATCATCTATAAATAAACAAAATATCACCGCTAGATCAATTAAATTTGATCTAGCGGTGATCTAGCGATCTAGCGCTTTGGTTCGCTTATTTAATCTCTACTACCTGGTACACCATTCCACGGTGTGCTATACGACTCTCGAATTTATTCTTCAATGTTCGTCCAAAAACCTTAGCGGCGGTGTTAGTGTATTTAAATCCTGAATCTCGCTGTTGTATTCGTTTCAGTATCTCGCCGCAAGTCAATTCCTCGGCTGGTTCATCGCCTACCGGAGAACGGAAATAGATGTCGGTAACTTCCTCTTCGGGCATCACTTGCTGAAAGCGGCGGTTGCTTTTGGTGATGTAAGCCTCTTCTTCGTGAGTAAACCAGTAGCGTTCATCGTTACGAAGAGCCTCAACAGCTTGGGCGTAGAGTTGTTTGTAGTCAATGGGCGATTTATAATCAATCACTCCCAATATAGCTATGCAGATGTAACGACGGCTACCAGTTGGGTCGTTTAGTAAGTCAAAGCTGTTGCTTGTAGCTATAAATGTGGCGTACCTGCGCATCTGTTGGGTGACACTGGCGTGGGGCAAACGTGCCTGAACGACTGCCTTTTGCAGAATATGCTTCACAAATCCCTGATAAGAGGGACTGATGGAATCGTACTCGTCCATATTTATCAGCGCAAAGCGGGTTAATGCCAGCTGAACATCTCCACGCTTACTGAAGTCTATGCCATCAGTGTAATACTCTCGCAGCTCGGGTGGCAAAATGTTCATGCAATAAGTTGATTTTCCGGAACCCTGATCGCCCACTAGCAACGGCAATGTGCTGTTTGCATGGTTGCGATCAAGTTGTTGCCAGTGAGCCACCATTGAGAGAAACCAAATGTAGAACAGGTCTCTCCATTGTGGATTGTCGCACGGCACACGGTCGGCCAGTTCACGAATGCGATCTTTCCCATCCCATTTTCCCACATTGAGAAGATAATCTTCAATAGGATCATAAGAGGGCACACGGTTTGATTCCACATAACGCTTGATGTCAACATCCCAGGACGGAAGTCCTTCTGCCAATGCATCGAGACAAATCGTGTTAAGCGCCTGTTTATTGACAGGACGGAAATCAAAATAGAAAGATTTCAGTTCCCTGTATTCCACCATGCCTTTTATCGTATTTCGTCTGAGCTGATATCGGCGTTTCATAAACTCCTCCATCTGTGCCACCAAGGTCATGGAGGAAGAGATGCAAGGCTTACCGCCAAACTTATTTGAGATGGTATAAATGTTGCGGAAGTTTGTCCGCACCTCCAGTTCGTACTTATTCAGGTTATAATACATCAATGTCCACTTTATCGCATCTTCTTCCGGAATACCTGAACGGTAGCAGTTTTCCGCCAGTTTAATAAGAAACGGAAGCACCTCACCACTCTCCCATTCTACCTTGCCAACGGAATTCAATGCATCCCACATGGAGGTACTAAACAGCGTAGAGATAATGTGACTCCGTTCGTATCCTGGCAACAGGCGTTGCAACGGATCACTCATCTGCTGCCGTTCCTCGTCAAACGTTGGTTCGGCTGGCATACTTACCGGCTGCTCTATACGGATAGGCACGGCATCCGGATTATGATACAACGAAGGATCAAAGCTCATGCAGCATCCATGTTCCAGTACTGGTTCTTTTAGTTCTATTTCGCGTTTCAGCTGAGGCTGATACCATTTTACCGCCTCGCGATAAGCCTGTGCATGAAACATCTCGGCCAGTTTGCGATTCTGGGGTAATGTACTGTCCGGCAATGTAAAAGGAACTACGATCTTGACACTCTTATCGCTAGAGCCAATAAAAGCGAGTAAGGTTTGCGGCAATTGGGATGCTCTTTCGCGAATTTGTGCCGCCTCATTCGCATCAGCCAGGTTATTTACTTCTATGGTTACACAACCATTGTAGGAAGACAAAATCTGCTGACTGCCATCCTTGCGGAAGACTCCTCCAAAGACCAGTCGGGGTAGTTTCTTCACCTCCGGAAAATTTTGGCCAGCCATTGCGTACTGAAGTACATGTCTCAGGTTAGATACCGGTCTGCTGCTCACTTCAGTTCTCATAGCGTCTACAGCAGTTTCAAATTCAAGGATACGTTGTGTTTGTGTTTTACCGTCGTTACGGTATTGTGTTATTTTCATAAAATTAGTTAGGGTTATTAATTACTTTTTTGTCGTTTCTCTGTAAGTGCGCTGATACTTTATCTGAGGCAGCATACTGCGCATTTCTTTGTCTGCTTTGAAGCAAACACGCTGCGCCGTTACTTTTGATGGTGTACACTCATCGGGTGTTTCAAAACCTTCGCTGCCTGCTGATATGGAAAACAGACCGATGTTTTTCAGATGAACCGTATTTCCTTTCATCAGGTATGTTTGCATCGCATCTCCCAATGCAATAACAGCTGCATGCACATCTGATTCATGAAGCGAACAACGCCCGCTGATATCCTTTGCCAACTCATCTATCCCTATTTGCCCGGAACTAACCGGAACGCCGTGATAGCGCACTTTCTCTTCTTCTTTACTCTTATCTACTTTTTGACGAACAACATATAAAGACATACTTATTTGTTTAATTAATTTATAATCAGGTTATTTTCTGCACACCCGGGTGTATCCGCCTCTTACACCCGGGTGTAAAAACAAACTCCACCTGGGTGTACAGGCGATATACACCCGGGTGGAGAGTTCTTTTTACTTCTACAAATATAACAAATAATAATGTTAAATCCAAATATTTCGAAGGGTATATACGAGCTCACAAGAACTTATTTTGTAATAAAAGAAGATTATATAAGTAACCATGAGAGCAGGTGCTAGATCGCTAGATCACTGCTAGATCAAATTTGATTGATCTAGCGGCTCTATACTATTCATCTATAACATATTAAGTAGTAAGCGCTAGATCGCTAGATCAAATTTGCATTTTTAACTTTTATGAGAGAGAGTTTTTTATATGCATTGGTAATTTATTAGATATAATGGAATTTATTCTCCCATATCTTTCAAATGTAACTCCAATGCTTTGACAGAGATGTAAATCTCATACATAGATATAGTGAGCGAGATAATCAGTAGTACCAGTGCCAGACCAAAGATGTAGACTGACACAAGTTGCAATTCAATATATATAAAGAACATACTAATCACGCAAAGCAGCAAACTCCCGATGCCTGTTACCTGCATGGCACGCGTTAGGTAAAGTCTCTTCCTCAGGTTAGCAATCTGTGCAGCTTTTACCGAGGAGGGATTTGCTACATATTGCTCTTTTAAAGTACGCACCAGTTGGGCATACGATAAAAATCGGTTAGTATACGCCAGCATTATCAACGATATAGCTGAGAATAGTAAAGCCGGAGTGGTTAAATCTATTTCCATAATTATTCTGTTATTAAGTTACGTGAGTTCGATATAACAACGACTTCAAAGGTACTGCTTTTTTAATAGTACCTTTACCGTTGGAAAGAGTTTATTTTCTTAAGCACATTTTGAATACAGTTCTTTACTCCGGTAGAAAAATATTCCGTTTCGGCATTTTCGAGATACAAACGAATTTCGGAAAGTAATTCCGGTTCTTTCAAGGCTATTTTATAAGCCAGCTTCACACTAAGCGCCTGAATGGCTATTGCTTCATCCGGCGAAAGCATTTTTTCCAGACAGAAATTATAAAGTTCAACCGGAAATTCCGAAGGTACCGGAAGATTATGCAAAATGGAAAGAAACAAGCGCTTAGTTCCGCTATGTTTCGTGGAAAAAGTAAGTTGGGTTATCTCCTCATATTTAGAAATAAGCCACTCCGGATTAGACTCGCTAAGCTTTTCGCAAGCCCATGCTGCCCTCCATGAAATCTTTATCTCCTCGCTTTTAATTAAACTATATAGTTGTCCAAAATCTTCCGGAGAGTTTTGCACGGATACAACAATTGCATCTACAAAATTCCGGGAGAGTTTGGACGACAATCTTTCCTCAAAGTTTGCTATTCTTTCCATGATACTTCAAATCTTTCCACAAAGATAGCAAACATTTACATTTATATAAGGTGATTTTACTGCTTAACCATATTCAACAAATAAACATCGTTTTCACGAAGGTCGAGTTCTTTTGTAAATGCAACGCCAGCCTTTACTTTTACTATTTCTTTAGAAACAGGCGAACCATCATTGTATTTCTTTATCTGCTCAACCTGTTGTTTGGTTAGCTGAGCCGGTTTGCCCATATCAAGATAAGTTGTATAAGTATCGTTGGTGCGGCATCCTACTTTATACAGTTCGAGTACATAATCGCCTTCGGGAACATTGGATACAGCTACTTTTATCTTTCCTTTTGACTTTGCAGGCAGATCGCGTACATAATATACCTGATTATTTACAGAATCTCCGGGATGTGTATTGGTAAAATCCCATAAAAGTATTTGCATATTACCTTTCGAGTCTTTGCATACCCAGGAACAAGAATCTTTATTGACTAACTCTGTATTACCCAGTTTATTGATAAATTTGAAAGAATAAAAAGCAGGTTTATTGATGCCTTGGGTATTCAACAATCCAAATCCCCCATGAAAAGGTGTGAAGCGTGGCCCAGCTTCTTCAAAGATATCAGTAAATACCCAGTATGACATTGAATTGGCTGCTGTTCCTACTTTCTTAAGTCTATCAAGTATATAGGCTGCCTGATGATAGCTGTCGTGTATCGGATCGGCCGGTGTATAAGAAGAGCTCCATTCTGTGTAGTGCAATTCCAGTCCGGGCATGGCAGATTGTGATATCTGCTTACGGGAATTAAGAATATCACCGCTGACCGACATAGGATCTTTACTAAGAACGGTACCGGAATTCCCAAATTCATCCAAAAAACCTTGCTTTACGCCATAGGCATGAGTACTGATAAAATCGAGCGGAAGACCGTTTTCATTACAGAAACTAATCATCTCCGGCACCCATGCGGCACCGGCAGTAGCCGGTCCACCCACACGATATTCTTTATTTACTGACTTTATCGCATTTACGCTATATGTATATAACTTGAAATATTCATCCTGTGTTCCAGCCCAAAATCCATTCAGATTAGGTTCATTCCACACTTCAAAATACCAACTCTTAACTTCGTCTGTTCCGTAACGCTGAGTAAAATGGAGTGTTAGATTGCGGATAAGCTCTGCCCACTTATTATAATCTTTAGGTGGGGTAACATTTCCTCTCCACCAGAAAATAGTCTGGCTGCCACTAGCCAGAGCAGAAGGCATAAAGCCCAGTTCCACAAAAGGTTTTATGCCTATACTCAATAAATAATCGTATAAAGCATCAATATACTGGAAATTATATTCAGGATTTCCGTTTTTATCTTCTTTGTAAACTCCCATATCATCAGTCAGCAACCCATGCATGCGAATGTATTTAAAATCACATGCTTTCTTTACATAAGCCAGTTGTTGTTGCCAGTCGGCACGCAAACCTTCATTGGCACGACCTGCTCCAATACATTCCAGTGGCATTCTGTTGAAAGAGCCTTTTTCTTTCGTAAAATCAACTATGAGTTCTCTGAGATTTGGCTTGGCTATCTGTTTCTTTTTTACAGGAAGCACTGAATAAGAATTTTGTAAGACAGATAAAAAGACTATTAGAAGTAGATACTTCAAGATAGTTTTCCGTTGTTTGAAAGATACAAATAATTGAAACATAAGATTTGTGTGTTTAATATTTTTTATGATGCAAATATATATCAAATCTAACTAATACGGGTACAAAAATGTTTCAAATAAGTGTTCACAATGTATCTGTATACAATATTATCTCTGATTTATAGTAACATTATATGATTATCCGTATTTAGCTTTGCAATTAAAATGTTTTTTGTATTTTTACATAAAAATTAAATATAGATCTAATTTTAGTCACATTTTCTATAGAGAGCCAAAACTTACATCTACATAATTTGCGGATAATTACTATACATTATTATGTCTATTATAAAAAAATATATGGAGCTTGAAGGAATTGCCGAATTAAGACAATTCTTTATAGCGAAGGGCACCACAAGGGAATACGGGAAGAATGAGTTCTTCATGCAACGAGGACAAAAGCATAACCATTTAGGTTTTATCTTGAAAGGCGGATTCAGATATTTGGGTTACACCTCTGACGGAAATGGACAGATTGTAGGCTATAGCTTTGAAAATGATTTTGTTGCCAGCTATAGCTCATTTCAAACTCAACAGCCATCAATTATTGATGCTCAATCTGTAAGTAATAGTACTGTACTACTCCTTACTTATGAGGATATTAAAGCTTTTTACGATAATTGTGGTTTCACTAATTTACGAAGCAAAGTAGCAGAAATCTTATTGAACGATTCCAACAATAGACTGCTTTCATTGTATTGCGATTCTCCAGAAGAACGCTACCAGAAACTGATAAAACATTATCCTGATATTTTAAATCTGGTTAGTTTGAAAGAAATAGCTTCCTTGATAAAAATCAGGCCCGAAACATTGAGTAGAATAAGAAGAAAACTATCATTCCAGAAAAATCATTGATTTGAATCAAGGCTGTTTATATCCTATCTGTTTATCTTTGCAAAATAAGTCTTAAAATGAACTAATACTATAAATTCAATAATGAAAAAGATTTTATTGTTATTGGCAGTTGTATTTACACTGTCTGCTTGTGAAAAGAATGAGGATGGATTAAAGAACAATCTTCAATTAAGCACTAAATCCTGTACATTGGATAATGAGCACAGCTATGCTGAGATTAAAAAACTTAAAGGAGCAGGTTCTCTCAATGCAACTTCGTCTGATCCCGGCATTGCCGAAATTCGTTATGACGAACAGAACAAAGATGTGTTTTATATTATCGGTCACGGTCAGGGTAATGCAACCATTACGGTTATGGATGTTGACGATAACAAAACTGGTGATGATTTTGCTATTAAAACAATAGATGTTGAGGTTCGTGAATCCATTAATTATGGGGATTATTCGCACCAGGACGTTTACATGAAAAAAGGAGAATGCCGTATATTTAAACTTCCTTTTAACTTTGATAAAAATGATAGTTTAGTTGGTGCTAACGACTATATTGCTTCTGTATCTGCAAATCCTTCACTAGGTAAGACATTCAAGGTAGAGGCTAAGTCCGATGGTATCACTGAATTTGAAATATATAAAGGGAAAATAAAACTTTTTTCTGTTCGTATTTTTGTTTTAAATGAATTTGACTTGTTCATTCCAGAGTCGGAAAACAGTCAACTCACTTTTGATCTCCCTTTTACCGTTGGAGTTAATGGCATTTCGATTTGGAGAGGGAATGGTATATATACCGCCAAGGTTATTGATGAAACAATAGCAGTAGTCGAGTCTATCACTCGGGGTAGTGAGTATTTTAATCAAGAAAGTAATTCTGCTGTAGTTCGGGTGACGCCATTAAAAAGTGGTAAAACAAAACTAATTGTTACTGATGTGGTTACCGGACAAACTTCTGGCGTTGATGTAGTGGTAAGATGATAACTATTTAACTAAATCATTAAAAATGAAAACAATTAATTTATACCGATTATTACTTCTTTTACTTATAATCACTTTTGTAGGGGCGTGCAAGAATGATGAAACCGAATCACTTAATTTCTATAATGATTCTTATGAGGTGCCTATACACGGCACTCGTTATATTGGTATTAAAAGCGGAAGCGGCGACTATTCCATACAAGTAAAAAACACCGGAATATTTTCTGCCTCAGAAGAGTATGGCTGGTCAAACTCTGCAGGAATGATTTTGATTAGTGGCTTGCTAACCGGCGAGGGAACGCTAACAGTTATCGACAATGTTACAAAGGAAACCCGCAACCTTAAAATTAAAGTAACACACAATTACGAGGTTTTTCGTGTATCTACGTTTGAGAATAGCCATCCGGTTTTAAGTAAAACTCCTTTCCTTTTTCTGATTAACAACAAGGCACGTGACGTTTACTTTGTTGATAAAAGTGGTCAACAAACAATTACCGATAACGGATTGAGGGTACAAGGGAAAGGTACCTACACATTTACCGTGGAAAATGGTAAAACCTATCTGACACTGATATATGCAACAGACAACAACAAACAACTGACAAATAATGCCGCTATTGCTCCTGCTCCACATAAAATCCAGATCACAAAGAACAGTGAATATGTTCTTCACCGCTTAGATGAGAACCTGAGCTTGAATTGGGAAACTCCTGCCGGAAGTTATCCCATCGATCAGCAATTTTTAGCAATGAAGATGGAAGAAGTGGATACGGGTTATAAAATTGACGGCAGCCTGGAGTATGTAGAAATACCACAAGACATATTGAACTAAGTTTTCCAACTCAGATACGATAAAAAAATATGTAACAGTAATCTTTCCAAAAACGACTTTATTATAGAAGAAGTCAACAGATGAATGCTATCAAACAAAGAGGATTTCTACTGGTTTTTGGAAGCTGCATTTAACAGAGCATCTTATTAAGATAATCACTGGGAGAAATTCCAACTTCCCTCTTAAAATATTTGCCAAAAAAGCTTTGGTTGGAAAAATTTAGTATATAAGCTATTTCTTTTACACTATTCCCCGAACTTTGAAGAAGGTGCTTTGCATCGTGAATAACTGCATCTGTTATCCATTTATTTGCTGGTATTCCAGTTGCATTCTTAACTAATAAAGAAAGATGCTTTGTCGTTACACAAAGCTTATCAGCATAAAATTTAAGTTGTCTTTCTTCTCGTGCGTGTTGCTTCACCATTATAAAAAAGTCTTTGCAGATTTTATTTTTTCTGCTTAGCCCATCAGAATTACAAAGTTTTTTTGCAATTGGGCTACTTTTTGCGTAAGCGTTCAATACATCAATATAAAAAACAGAGACTAAGTTTAAAAGTTTCTCTTTTTTAAACAGATCATCATCATTGGATAATTCATCTTTTATCAGTACAAATATCTGATTGATTTTTCTCAGAATATTTTCAGTGGAATCTGATTCATTATCCTTAACCAGCAATTTATCCTTACTTATAGCAATTGGTATCTGAAGCAATTCAAAGAAAATGGAAGAAAAGACCATCATATAACCATCAAGCTCTGAATTGTTTAAATTCAAGGCTAAAGTCTTGCCGGGAGGAATACATGCTATTGCACCTCTTGACAATGAATAATGGCGACCATCAATTTTTATGTTCAGAGTACCTTTATATAAAACTATAATGGCGAAAGTATCAGCCATTTTATAGGATTCATCTAAGAAAGCATTTTCTTGTAAATGATAAAGAGCAAATTCATTAATATGCTTTCCAATAAGAGGCAACTTTGATGAGAAACCCTCGATTAATGAGGATTCATTACTTAATTTATTTATCATTTTATTATACATATCTATAGATAAAATTAAAACTGCAGACTTAATGTAGATATTACCCGTATTAAGTCTTACAGTTAAAGAGAAAAACTTTTAATAAATATGATTTCCTACTGCTACTTTCAGCTTCAGAACACAAACCAGTTGGTCTAACTTTGATTTAAGTAGTTGAAGACGGCTTTCTGATACAGCGGTTTCCGAATCGAGCAAATCAAGGTTAGTTATTGCACCATTCTTATAACTTACTTTTGCCAGATCAAAGGCTTGCATGGCATGAGCCAACTGAATATCAAACTGTTCAACCTTCTTTTTAGCAGCAATAATCTGAGACTGAGCCTCAACCACTTCATTAGTTATTTTCCTTTTGGCAATTTCTGTTTCATACTCAGAACTTATAAGGTTTGATTTTGAAATCTGAAGATTGTTCTTTGTTCTTTTTGCATCAAAAAGAGGAACTTTCACTCCTACTCCAACCACAAAGTTTCCTTTCAACTGATTCAGGTCTGGAGAATATCCGTTTTTGAATCCGGCAGTACCAAATGCATTAATGACTGGATTATTAGCTGATTTGATTACAGTGTAGTTAAGATGTTCAAGTTCTGTTTTCTCTTTTGCCAGTTTTATCTCTTCTCTGTGCTCAATGGCATAATTTACTGATGACTCTTCTGCTGAAAGAGTTTCTGTAGACAGTGAAGTAGTTACTCTATGCTGAGTCTCTTCCGGAAGTCCTAATAAGGTGTTAAGAACGGTTTGCTGAGTACGGTAAGAAGCTTCAAGATCGTATTTCTGACTTTCAATAGATGAGATTTTAACCTGAGTAGTGAGTATTTCATATTTTGTGGCAGAACCTGTTTCACTTTTCTTTTGAACCGTTTTTAAATGATTCTGCAAATTACGCAACTCTTCATTCTTTATATCAATGGCATTCTGAATGTAAACCAATGTGTAATAGTTATTGGTTACAAGCATTGAGAGATTCTGTTTAATCTGGTCAATTGAGATTTTATTTATCTCTCTCTTCTTGCCTTCTACATTAACCGATTTGGAAGTCTTTCCAAAATCATAGATGGTTTGGTTTACATTTATTCCGGCATTATAATTATCGTATGGATTTAACTGAAAAGTACCGAATTCAGGAAAAGTAACCTTGGTTACCGGACCTACCCGAGAATATGAAGCATTAAAATCGACCGTTGGCAGATAAGCTGATTTTGCTAATTCTATTTTAGCTGCAGCTCCGTTAAGAGCTTCTTCTGCTTCTTTCACAGAAGGATGGCTTTGAATTACCTGTGTCATTACCTGTTGAAATGACAAGGAATCTACCGGTTGTTGAGCATTAACAGGTATGGCATAACATCCGGTCAACACAAATAGTACCACTACTATTTTTAATATTTGTTTTATCATAATCTGATTATTTTATTCGTTATTCTTTTTCCTACGCAATAAAAGTACAGGGGCACTACCCAACAGTGTGATAACGGCTACTAATAAGAAATCATCATCTACTCCCTGGATATAAGCTTGTTTACCAATATTTGAGATTAATAATACCTGTCCTTGCTGAGCCGCTACGGCCGGTGTACTTCCCACTCTGCTTTCTGCAAAGTTCTGCAATCCGCTTTTAACCTGCCTGTATACCGGAGAATCAGGTTGCAATGCTTCACTATACAATTCGGTGTGATAGGTTACTCTGGTGGTGAGTACTGTTGTTAGTATCGCTACCCCAAGACTACCGCCAATCTGACGAATAGTATTAGATACACCGGATGCCTGAGCCATCTTCTCACGAGGTATCTGAGATAAAGACAAAGTGCTGAGAGGGGTAAAAATAATCCCCAAAGCAAATCCACGAATATAAAGTCCCAGCATTATATAAGACCGTTCTGTAAGATACGAGAACGAAGAGTTAATATAAAAGCTGAAAGCGAGCAGAATAACTCCGGCTATTATCATCCATTTAGGATTAATTTTATTTGCCAGAAATCCGGAAGTTGGTGACATAGCCCCTTGAATAATACCCACAGGAAGAAATACTGCACCTGCCTGCAAGGCTGTGTATCCTAATGAATTCTGAAGATAAAGAGGCAGCAGGAAAGTACTGCCAAACATCCCGATACTAAACATTAGCATAATAAGAGAACAAATCCCGAAATTTCTGTCTTTAAGCAGGCGTAAATCCAGCAAAGGTTCATCAACAGTTAGTTCTGTAGTAATAAATATGACCATTGTAATCAAAGAAATCGCAAAACAGACCAAAATATATGGAGCACTCCAGCCATCTGAGTTAGTTGCTGCATTTCCCTGAGAAAGAGCATAAAGAAGCAATGGCAGAAATATCACTGCAGAAAAGAATCCTACAATATCAAATTTACGTACCCGCTTATTTTTATATTCACTTTGTATAATCAACGTTGCCGCCATCCCAATAATTCCAATAGGAACATTCACATCAAAGATCAATTGCCAGTTAAAATTATCAACCAGATATCCTCCTATAAGCGGACCAAACGATACGGAAGCGGCGGCTGCAATAGCCCAGAAGCCCAGAGCTAATCCTCTTTGTTTAGGAGGAAACTCTCTCGAGATGATAGCCATACCTAAAGGCTGAATAGCACCGGCTCCAAAACCCTGGATAACCCGGGATAAGATCAACATATCTTCATTACCGGACATTCCGCAAAACAATGATCCTAAGGTAAACAGCACTAATCCGAGAAAGTACATTCGCTTGTAACCAAACTTATCGGCCATCCAACCCGAAGTTGGCAACATCACTGCCATAGCAAGCATATAAGCTGTAGATACCCATTGAATTTTATCAATCCCCACTCCAAAAGAAGTCATGATTTTAGGCAATGCCACATTCACAATGGTTGAATCGAGCACAGCCATGAATGTTCCAATCATGATATTGCCCAAGAGCCACCACTTATACTCCTTGTGTTGAGGATGAAATGCCGAGTCCCGGTTTCTTACTTTTCTGCGAAACCGGTGAGCAAGTGTAACATCTTTCATTACTAACCCTTGATAATTTTTACTACGACAGACATTCCTGCCAAAAGCTTGTATTTACTTAAAGAGGCATTATCTTCTGTTCCTTCAATTGAAATTTTCAAAGGAACTCTCTGAGTAACTTTAGTAAAGTTACCCGAAGCATTGTTGGGCGGAATAAGTGAGAACTGAGATGCTGTATTAGAACTTAACTGAATAATTCTTCCGGTAAATTTAACTCCCGGATAAGCATCAATCTCTAATTTTGCTTTTTGATTCAGGTGCAAACCAGCCATTTTAGTTTCTTCAAGATAAACTGTAACCCACAATTTCTTTGCATTTGTTACAGTAAGAATATTCTGTCCCGCTTGGGAGACATCACCGTCGAGCAGCCATTTTTTAGCTACGATTCCATCAATTGGTGCATACAAATGTGTGTTATTCAACTGTGTTGAGATAACTCCAATCTGAGCCTTTGTTGTTTCAATAGCTGCCTTTGAAGAACCAACCTGCGCACGAGAAACAGATAGTTGTGTCTTTGCCGCATCAATTTGTGCTTTTGCTGTTTCCCAGGCTTTCTTTGCATGATCAAACTGCTCTTTCGTAATTACATCGCCTTTGTACTGTTCCTTGGCGCGGGCATAATCTTCCTGAGCTTTTGACAGTCCAACCTGAAATACCTTAATATTTTCCTGATCATAGTTTAGTTTTGCCTCAGATTGTAGCTGTGCAGCTTCAGATTGAGCCAGATTGGCTATTGCCTGCATTTTCTGTGCATGGAGCTCTGTACTGTCAAGCTCAGCAAGTAACTCACCTTTTCTAACCGTATCACCTTCCTCAAAATAAATGTGATTAATACGTCCCAGAATTTTAGAACTAATCGCATAATTGTCTGAATCAATATGCGCATCATCGGTGGAAACATACTTGGTATATTCACTATACCAATACCAGCCACCAGCTAAAACAATTGCAGTCACTACAATCAATGGGATATACATTTTAATCCCCTTTTTACTTTTTACTTTCTTCATACCTCTTTAATCAAATGAATCTCTTAGTTACTAACGCTATTCAGAGATTGATTTATAAATACAAAAACTAATTATACCTTTATATTTCTTATTTTCTTAATGATTTCACAAACATTTCTACAAACAAATTAATCATCCTAAGCAACCTGTCGTATTCATGAGCCTCCAGATAGAAAATGTCTTTATTCCTAAGTGCTGACATGGATAGTCCTTTCATTGCATCAAGAAGTAATTCTGTATGTTCATCTACATTACAAGCTTCAAACTGCCCATTTGCTATACCTACATTCAGAATATTAGTTATCATATCCTCTTCCTGAGTTCTGAATTCTGCCCATAAGCCGTGCATCAAAGAATGTAATTCGTGAGCATAATCATGTCGTAGTCTGCTTAAGTTAAGTAATTTATCCCAATATGATAATCTGATATTCACATATTCTCTGATCATTTCAGAGGCATCAGTAAGTGTAGCCATTTTTTCACGAACCAACTCAACAAAGAAATCATGTTCTTTCTTAGCCACAGCAATATATAAGTGTTCTTTATCCGGAAAATAGTAATATAAAGATCCTTTGCACATATTGAGATCTGAAGCTATTTCATTCATTGTCGTTTTTTCAAAACCATATTGTCCGAAGCGCTTTTGGGCGACTTTGATAATCTGTTCTGTTTTACTCTGACTCTCTCCCTTATTTGTACTACCTGCCATTTTCTTCTTTCAATTATAATATTTAGTCTATTTGACTTTTTTGTTTGATTGGTCAAAATTAGATATATTTTAAATTCGCTTGACTTTTTTTTCCAAAAAAAGCTTATTGAAACACTTTTTAATATTTAATATTATAAAGCTATTTACCTTGATTTTACTATTAAAAACAGAGAGAATATGCACTGATTAATATAAAAAAGTCCGTTCTTTATTGTTAAACAATTTAACAGTAAAGAACGGATCATATATTATAAAATAGAAAATAAAGAGAATTACTGAAGCATGTTCAATTAAAAAATTAAATCACAATTCTGTTCTACATTGTCAATTTCAGCCCCCAGACTTGTATAAAAATCAATGGCAGACTTGTTCCAGTTTGAAACTTGCCAGCGCAGCTTATGGCAATTCCCTTTTTTGGCAAAATCAACGACTTCACCTATTAAACGACTACCAATTCCTTTACCCCGAAAACCCTCTTTTACATATAAGTCATCCATATATAAGGACTTTCCTGCCCAGGTATAATATGCGAAGAAGTAGACCACATACCCAACTATCTCCTTTGAATCAGTCTCAGCGATAAAACAATTGATATATTCTTTCTCATTTATCATTTGCTCTAATGAGCTGGTCAGTTTCTCTGAACAATTCTCAAATGCAGCAAAGTCCTGTATCATTGAAAAAATGGGTGGAAAATCCTGCTCTTTTGCCTGCCTTATTACTATATCCATCAATCAGCAATTTATATCTTTTTTAATAAAACTATATAGCTCTAAATCTGTAAATTGATTATCCACCAACAACTCACCATCGCGCTCAATCCCTTCAAATTTAAATCCCAGCCGTTTTGGGATATTCTTGCTTGGAATGTTTCCAACGGCACACTTAATCTGAACCCTGTTTATATCGAGCTCATTATAAGCAAAATGAAGCAATGCTTTTACCGATTCTGTAATAATACCTTTCTTCTGATATATTTCGGAGAGCCAATAACCTATTTCAGTTCTTTTATTTTCTTTTTCAGTATCTTTAAACCCAATTAATCCGGCAAATCTATCATTATAATGAATCACAAACATATATTCTTTTTCCTCATCTGGAACATTTATTGCCGATGAAACAAATGACAGACTATCTTCCAGTTCTTTTGTAGAATCAACAAAAGGCAACCATTTTCTAAGATATTCTCTTTGGCTGTCAATTATATGAAAGATATCTATTGCATCTTCAAGTTCCAGTTGCTTAAGAACAACGTTATTTCCTACTTTAATTCTTTTTATTTTTCCCATAACTATATATTCATTTAACTACAACAGTTTTTTCAAACAGATACTATTGAGATTACCCATATATAGGCCGAAGTTTTCAATTATGCCATAGCCCTTTTTCTTATATAAATTTATTGCTTCATGCTGTTTTACTCCAGTTTCAAGAATTGAATAACAGAATCCCTCTTCTTTTGCCCATCTTTCAAGCTCCTCGAGTATGGACGATGCAATTCCTTTACCTCTAAAATCACTCTGTACAAATACTCTTTTCATTTCAACAGACTGATCATCTGCTTTTTTAAAGCAGCCACATCCAACAGGGATACTTTTATCATAAGCAATAACAACGGTTTCCAACAACTCTATTTTATTATATCCATCGTACTGCTTCTGCAAAGCACCGTATCTATTATCCAACTCAGAATCTAAAAGTCTGATGAGAGTTTTAAAGTCTGCATTTTCACTATTGCACCTTAGTAAATCGATCATATTTAAAGTTTTTGCTGTTTATCTGACAACAAAGATAAAACTCTTTTTTATTTATTCATTTTAAGCTATTAAAAATATTACAACAATGTCTTATGAATAGATCAGACTAGTTTAAAAAGATACAGATCAGTTAGGATAAAGCAAAAGAATAATTGTATACAATTGATTAATAAATAAAATAAAAGGAAGAAACAATCGTGAAATTATCCTTCCTAATATATAGCTACAAAATACAACTCAAAAAACACATGATTTTGATGTTCCACTCCCATACTTCAAAGAATTAGACAATAATTATACGGGGTAGTATCTTACTTTTACCCATTAAGTATTTGCCCGGAAGCAAAAGCCTCTGAGAAAATACTAAATGGATAAATAATGAATCAGCTTGCTGAACTTTCAACTTGATTAACCAGATAATTTTCCAAGCCCATTTGTTCAATCTGAGCAAGTTGCACTTCTGCCCAATCAGCATGATCTTCTTCCATCTTGAGTATCTTTGTAAGTAACTCTAGAGAACCTTGATCATCAACTTCACGGGCTAATCTAATTGCATTGTTATAATCACGTATTGCATTAAGTTCATACCCATAATCATTACTGATCATTTCTGCTGCCGTCTTGCCAATCTTCATTGGATTGAGTTTTGATACCGTAGGAGCACCATCCAAAAAAATAATTCGTTCAATAAGCCATTCGGCATGACGCATTTCATCAATTGCCTGTTTTCTGATCGCTACCTGCAGCTTACCGTATCCCCAGCTTTCACAAAGTTCAGTATGAACCATATACTGGTTTATGGCAGTAAGTTCATCGGCCAGGAGCGAATTCAGTGCTACGATTAATTTTTCATTTCCTTTCATAATTGTAAATTCAGATTAATGATTAATATTTTAGTAATTTCTTCCAAATCTTATTCATCTTTAATAGTTATCACTTTAGGTACAGTAAATTTTTCGGATGGTGGAGCTGACGTTTCCAGTTTTGTTACTTCCATCTTGGTTTTAATGTTTCTCATGACTAAAAAAAATAGATTTTAACTGATTAATGTATTATAATTGAAATTAAACATCTATATACACCACCTTATGGAATAATGAGTAAATCATAGTAAAAACAAAAATGAATAAATAATTGTTCTAATAGTTTTTGTTTTGATCTACTTAATTACTTAAGCTACAATATTACAAGAATTTATCAATAAGCAATCTTCACGTTTTAAGAAACCGGATTTACTTAAATATCCAACAATATTATTCCCATTTCAATTTAGTTTCAAACAAAAAGATTTGCATATTGTTTAATGGTTATTTCCAGTTCATTCGTAATTGATTAATTATAAATAAATATGGAACACCTCAATTACGGAGCTGTGGGCAATTGCCGTACAGCAGCATTAATTTCGAGTGAAGGGAGTATTGACTGGCTTTGCTTTCCGGACTTTGATTCTCCTTCTGTATTTGCCAAAATTCTGGATAAAGAAAAAGGAGGATGTCTTAGTTTTATTGTAAGTGATCAATATGAGATTTCTCAGAAGTATATTGAGCACACCAATATTTTATCCACAACTTTTGAATCAGACGAAGGAGGGTTTGAAGTTATTGATTTTATGCCCCGTTATAAAACTGGTGAATCCAACGGACACTACATGCCCCCCGAGATTTATCGGCTAATCCGGCATAAGCATGGAAAACCACACTTCAAAGTGAACTATACCCCTGTTCTTGATTATGCCCGGGGAGAAGTATTACACAAAGGTGGGCCAGTATATGTAAAGTCGTACTCACAGCTTAACGAAAAAGATACTATCTACTTATATTCCAGTCTGAATTTTGACCGTATCATAAATCAGGAAGCTTTTGAAATTCAACAAGATCAATATATCATGGTTTCATATAACCAGAAATTGATCAAGATTGATCTGGACCGGGTGGAAATGGAATATGAGCGAACTAAAGTCTACTGGCTAAACTGGACTAATCGTTCAAAAAAGTACACTCAGTTCAATGAGTATATAGAACGTAGCATACTGGTACTAAAACTAATGTCTTATCATCGCACGGGAGCTGTACTAGCTGCCTTGACAACCAGCATTCCCGAATCAGTGGGAGGAGTTCGAAATTGGGACTATCGTTTTTGTTGGCTCAGAGATGCTTCTATGTCTATTGAAACACTGATAAAAAACGGGCATAGGGGAACAGCCCAACGTTTCATCACTTTTATCCTCAACATTATTAAAACAAAGTATGATACTTTTCAGGTAATGTATGGTATACGGGGAGAGCGTGTTTTGACTGAAGAAGAATTGCCCCATCTGAGCGGATATAAAAATTCACGTCCTGTAAGAATAGGCAACGATGCTTACCATCAGAAACAAAATGATTCGTTCGGTTATCTGATGGATGTTATTTATCAGTATTACCGTTATTTTCCCGGATCGCTTGACGAAGTTGAAAGTATGTTTGTTGTAGTGAAGAATATTGCGAGAAGCGTGATTGAAGATTGGAAAAAGCCCGACAAAGGAATTTGGGAAATACGGGGAGAAGAGAAGCATTTTGTATTTTCAAAAGTAATGTGCTGGGTAGCTTTGGATAGAGCTGAGAAGATAGCAAAGCTACTTAACGACGAAATATATGCCACGAGATGGAAATTAGAGGCAGATGCTATTAAGAATGATGTACTTACAAACGGATGGAAAGAAGAAATTCAGAGTTTCTCTCAAACCTATTGCAACACAGATTTAGATGCGTCACTGTTATTAATGGAGACTTACGGATTTATTAGTGCGGAAAACAATAAATACAAAAAAACAGTGGAAGCTATTTACCGCACTTTACATTATAATGGTTTAATGTATCGATATAACAATAAAGACGACTTTGGCAAGCCAAGTTCGGCTTTCACCATCTGTACATTCTGGATGATCCAGGCTTTATATGTAACAGGAAAGGAAAGAGAGGCTTTGGATATGTTCAACGAGCTGATTCATTGTTCCAATCATCTGGGATTATTTAGTGAAGATCTAGATTTTGAGACCAAGAGTCAATTAGGCAACTTCCCTCAGGCATATTCACACCTGGCATTGATAAATACCGCACTTCTTTTTGCCGATGAAGTTAAACTGTCGAGATTTATAAAGCCATAGTTTATTAACTGATCAGTCGTTTTAAAAAGGGAAGTGCTTCTGATTGCGAAAGCAGACTAAAGCGGGCCACTTCAGAAATGTTCCCTATTTTTATAGTAAAAGCATCTCCAGGTAGTTCACGGAATGTATCTTCATCAGTGATATCATCGCCCATAGCCAGAATAAAGCCAAACTTATCATTCTGCAATATTCTGCGGGCTTCTGAACCTTTTGTATAATAAGGTGATTTTATCTCCACAATCTTATCTCCACGCATAATCTGAAGATGCTGCCGGGCACAGGGACCAATCAATGCATTAACTAATTGTTGTTCACGCAAATCCCCTAGCCATGCGTCTACATTACGATAGTGCCAAACCAGTGCGGTTTCTTTTTCTTCCAGTTTTGAGTGAGGAGTCTTATCAATAAACGACTGAAGAATGGAACGTATCTCATCGTTCCACTGGTCGGTCTGAACATTCTCATGCCACATTCCCTCTTCTTTATAAAAAGCTCCATGTTCGGCAGCAAGATCAATTGGTAAACTGCCAAACCACTTATCCAATGTCTGATGATCCCTTCCACTACTAATTACCACCTTATTATTTTTATCCCCACAAAGTTGTTTCAGCATTTCCATTAATTCAGCTGTAGGAAATGCATCTTCTGGTTTACTTTTGAAAGCACAAAGCGTTCCATCATAGTCCAGTATCAATAACCTTTTCTTTGCCCTCCGATATTTCAACTGTATTTGCTTAAAAATAGAACCTTCTATTCTTTTCCTGTTTAGCGTTTCATTCAGCGATCTGATTTTTTTTATCTCCTGCACAAAATCTGTAGCCCATTTATCTACCGTCTGCCTGGAAAGATCTTCCTGCATTAAGCTCAGTTTTCTTAATTGTTCATCAACAGGCATTTCAAGAGCCTGCAGAATTGAATGTTCTATCTCTCCTACATCATTGGGATTCACGATGATTGCTTCTCTCAATTCTATTGCAGCTCCTGCCATTTCACTAAGTATTAAAACACCAGGACTATTTCTTTTGGCAGCCAGATATTCCTTTGCCACCAGATTCATTCCATCTCTGAGCGGAGTAACCAAAGCAATATCTGCGATATGATACATGGCTACTAACTCTTCGAAATCAAAACTATGATAGAAATAATAAACCGGAGTCCAATTAATCGTAGAGTACTTACCATTAATCGCTCCTATCGATTCGTCTATTTTTGTTTTCAAACCGGCATATCTATCAACCTTGCCACGGGAAGGAACAATTATCATAGCCAATGATACCCTCTCTTTATATTCCGGGTGTCTTTCCAGAAAAAGAGCAAAGCCTCTCAGACGATGAAGAATTCCTTTGCTGTAATCGAGCCTGTCTACGGAAAGGATCAACTTGTGATTTCCGTAGTTTTTCTTAAGTTCAACAGCTTTCTGCTGTACAATCGGATTGAGAATGGCATCATGATACAAGGAATAATTAATACCCATGGGAAAGGCATCCACACAGGCAATACGGTTATCAAGCAAAACCTGATCCAATTTAAATCGTAAATTCAGAACTCGTTCGGCTGCACTAACAAAATGCCTCATATAATCGTGCGTATGAAAGCCTATCAGGTCGGCTCCTAATAATCCATTCAGAAGATCAGCCCTCTCCGGAAGCACCCGAAACAATTCATAAGACGGGAAAGGTATGTGATGAAAATAACCGATACTTACATTTTTAGCAGAAGATCTAAGTAACTGAGGAAGAAGCATTAGGTGATAGTCCTGTACCCAAATGATATCTTCCGGTTCCACTAGCTGAACGGCAACCCGGCAAAAGAGCTCATTTACCTGTTTATAAGATTCCCAGTATTTATTTTCATATTCTATATAAGCAAAGAAATAGTGACAAAGGGGCCAGAGCGTGCTGTTACTATATCCCTCATAAAAATTTTGTATTTGTTCCTGAGACAGGAATACCGGGTGAAAATTATACGGTTGAAGATAACTGATTATTTTTTTCTTCTCATCTTCTGACTCTGTATGCACACCAGGCCACCCTATCCAATGCTTCTCCATCTCCATAGTCAGTGATCCTAGCCCGGTAGCTAGCCCCCCTTCACTACGAGTAAATTCAAAATCATTGGAGTCCGTCTTATTGGCTTTCAAAGGAAGCCTGTTTGAAATAATAAAAAGCTTCATAAGCAGTAGATATGTGGTTCAGAAACTGGCCTCTATGGCAAGAAACACACTTATCTATTTTTTTGTTTATAGAATTAAGAAAATAAGACTCTTATATAAGATACAAGAATGATATGAAACTTTTTTTAATGAACGGTGAATAAAGTTTGCTTAGATATATATCAAACCACCATTATGATATATATCTAAAAGATACTATGATATATATCAAAGCATACGTTTGATATATATCATAAATAAATTATTAGATGAATAAATCGGGAAGAAGTATTTATCAGATTTTCATCCCAGTAAACATGCTGAAAAGAATGATACTTAACACCACAAAAGTGATTATAACATACATCCTATCCTTTTCCATTCCAAAAGAAAAGAGAGAACAAATAACCCGCATAATAGGAGTCATAATAAGAACAACAACCCCCAGCTGCATAATAGACCGGGCATTCAGAGACAAGACTCCGCTTATTATCCCTGAAAGATGAGTATAAATAGGAGCTTCATTGTGGAATTTACTATAATCGGGCATGCTTTCCATTCCGTGAACAGACAAATAAATCACTCCCCCAATCAAGGCAATTATACTTGCAGAAACCACACCTATACGAAGCAGAGTTCCAATAATCCTCTGAAGATCACGATCACCCAATATCCTGTTTGAAAAATCTTTTATCATAGCCTTAGAACTTATTATTAAAACCGTTATACATCATGTTAATTGCAACAATAGTTATTGCAACACAAAATATAATTCTCAAGACTCTTACGTTTATTCGTTGAAGTAACTTAGCTCCGATAGTAGCGCCACACAACACTCCGATAATTACCGGGAAAGCGATTCCGGGATCAATGTATCCTCTTTGCAGGTAGACTACTGCACTGGCAGCAGCAGTAACTCCAATCATAAAATTACTGGTTGTGGTACTTACCTTAAAAGGTATGCGCATTACCGAATCCATTGCCAGGACTTTCAATGCTCCTGAACCAATTCCCAGCAAACCGGAAAGGACTCCGGCAAGCGACATAATAGAAAAACCTCCCACTACATTTGTCAGTTCGTATTCAACTTGCCCGTCTTTTGTTGGATAAGAGCCATTTAGCTTTAACTTATGTGAAGCCACACTTCCTACCACCACGGAATGGTCGTGTTTCTTTCTCAATGTCATAGCGGCAGAAAAAATTAATACTAATCCAAAGATAACAGCTATTGCATTTGTGGGCATATAGATTGCTATTGCCGCACCAATCACGGCACCCACAGTAGTTGCAATCTCGAGAAACATACCCAGCCGCATATTTGTTATTCCCTCTTTTACATAAGCACTTGCCGAACCTGAGGAGGTAGCTATGGAAGCAACAAGAGCAGCTCCAATAGCATAGCGAATATCGATATTAAAACCTAACGTAAGTAAAGGAATGACTACAACTCCCCCACCCAATCCGGTCAGCGAACCCGCTAATCCGGCAAGAAAGGCTCCCAGCAGGAGAATCAATGTAAATGCAAGAATTGACATAATATAAAATCAAGTATTTATGTTTAATAATGGGGCAAAGGTAATTCTTTTCCTAAAGAGGTTCTGCTAATATCCATTATAATTTCCTAATTTTGCAACTAGAATAAAAAGAACATACTTAATGCAAGGAATTAAAAACCTCACAGAAGGCCATATTTTTAAACAGCTTTTTAATCTGGCTATGCCAATTATGGCTACTTCTTTCATACAAATGGCCTATAGTCTTATTAATATGGCCTGGGTAGGAAGAATTGGCAGTGAAGCTGTTGCTGCAATCGGAACTGTAGGTATTCTCTCCTGGATGTCAGCCTCTATCTCTTTATTGAATAAAGTAGGTTCAGAAGTGAGTGTTGGTCAGGCTATCGGAGCCAAAGATGAGGTTGCTGCCAAAAAATTTGCTTCGCACAATATTACAATTGCCTTGTTAATTTCAGTTTGCTGGGGAGCTTTGCTTTTTATATTTGCCCATCCAATTATTGGCATTTATGAATTAAACAGTAAGATTTCAGCCAACGCTGTAATATATTTACGAGTTATCTCTGCAGCAATGCCTTTTATTTTTATTTCAACAGCTTTTACAGGTATTTATAACGCGGCAGGAAGAAGTAAGATACCTTTTTACATAACAGGAAGCGGTTTGATAATTAATATAATTCTGGACCCCATCTTTATTTTTCTCTGTAAATGGGGAACAACAGGAGCAGCCTTGGCCACCTGGGTATCTCAGGCTATTGTTTTTGCTCTATTCATTTACCAGCTAAAAGGCAAAAAAGACATATTGGGCGGCTTCCGGCTTTTTACGAAATTGCATAAAAGCTATACTATGCGGATTTTTAAATTAGGACTTCCGGCCGCAACTCTCAATACTCTATTCGCATTCGTTAATATGTTCCTTTGCAGATTAGCTTCTGAACAAGGGGGGCATATAGGATTAATGACATTGACTATGGGAGGACAGATTGAGGCTATCACATGGAATACTTCACAAGGATTTTCGAGCGCACTCGGAGCATTCATCTCACAGAATTATGCTGCCGGAAGAAATGACAGAGTGCTAAGGGCTTATAAAGCAACTTTATGGATGACTTCTATCTTTGGTTCTTTCTGCACATTATTGTTTGTATTCTTCGGACAAGAAATATTCTCCATATTCGTACCTGAACTACCAGCTATATTGGCAGGAGGAATTTATTTACGTATTTCAGGATATTCTCAACTTTTTATGATGCTGGAAATTACAACACAAGGATTATTCTATGGAACCGGACGAACTTTGCCGCCGGCTATTATAAGTATTAGCTGTAATTACTTACGCATTCCGATTGCTATCATATTTACAGGAATGGGTATGGGGGTTGTTGGCATTTGGTGGGCAATCAGCAGTACCAGTATTGCCAAAGGTATCTTTGCATCAATGTGGTTTGCTATAATAAAGAAAAGAATACTAAAAGTCAGTCCTTCAAATGTTTAGAATTACGGTATAAAATAAAGAGTATAAAATTTTATTTTATTCACTCAATAAACAAAAAAGCACAGAACTCGTTTCTTTTAAACAAGAGATTATTCTTTCCCGAATAATTTTAAAAAAAGAAATTAACCTTTAAGGAATATTTCTTACCTTTGCATAAAGTTTATTATAACTAAACAGATCAATTTAAAACTATTAATTTATCAATTATGAAAAAAGTTAAATTCTTGTCAGTTTTATTAAGCTTCTCTCTAGTATTTGGGGGATGTGGAATGTCAAATACCGCTAAAGGTGGTCTTATCGGTGCAGGTTCAGGTGCAGCTTTAGGTGCCATTGTAGGTCAGATTGCAGGAAAAGGCAAAGGTGCTGCTATTGGTGCTGCTATTGGTACTGCTGTTGGAGCTGGTGCCGGAGTTATTATTGGTAGAAAGATGGACAAGGCTGCTGAAAAAGCAAAAGCTATTGAAGATGCAAAAGTTCAGCAAATTACTGATGCAAATGGTCTTGCCGCAGTAAAAGTTACTTTTGACGGAGGAATATTATTTGCAACTAATTCAAGCAAATTAAATGCTACTTCTAAAACTTCATTAACAAAATTGGCTAAAGTCCTTTCTGAAGATCAAACAATGGATATTGCTGTATACGGACACACTGATAATACAGGAGCTCTGGCTTTCAACCAAAAGCTTTCTGGTGACCGTGCTAACTCAGTTGCTACTTTCTTAAGAAGCAATGGAGTTGCTTCAAATCAATTTAAATATGTTGCTGGTAAGGATTATCAGGAACCTATTGCCAGCAATGATACTGCAGAAGGCAGAGCACAGAATCGTCGTGTTGAAGTGTATATGTATGCCAGCGAACAAATGATTAAAGACGCAAGCAAATAATCATTTTAAAGACAAATAGTAAAATCGTGTAAGCTATATTAATATGTTTACACGATTTCTTTTTATAACTTTTCTCAAATATCTGCCCTATGGTAAGAAAGAATATATTTCATATTATAAGAAATCTTATTATCGCATTTTTTGGATCAACTATATTAGTGACATTAATCTACCGCTTTGTACCTGTATACATAACGCCTTTAATGGTAATCCGATGCGGACAACAGATAATGAACGGCGAAGATCTTACATTAAAACATAAATGGGTTCCATTTGAAGATATCTCAAAACATCTTCCAATGGCGGTTATCGCTTCAGAAGATAACAAATTTGCCACTCATAATGGATTTGATTTTCAAGCGATTCAACAGGCTGTAGAAGACAAAGAGGAAGGAAAAAAACAGAGAGGAGCTAGTACAATCAGTCAGCAAACAGCCAAAAATGTATTCTTATGGCCGGAATCATCGTGGGTAAGAAAAGGTTTTGAAGTTTATTTCACTGTTTTGATCGAAGCAGTCTGGTCTAAAGAACGCATCATGGAAGTATACTTGAACTCTATTGAGATGGGAAAAGGAATTTATGGTGCCGAAGCAACAGCAAGAAATAAGTTTCATACAACGGCAAAGGAGCTCAGCAGAAGTCAATGCGCTTTAATTGCTGCCACTTTACCTAATCCTATTCGGTTTGATTCAGCAAATCCTTCAAGATATATTCTTAGGCGTCAGGGACGCATTCTTAGATTAATGCAATTAATGCCCAAATTTCCTCCTGCTAAAAGAGGAAAGTAGGTTTTATATAACTAACAACTATGAGAAAACAGCTGATTTTATGTATATTGTTTATTATTGCTCTGTCATCTCAGGCTCAAAGGAATGAAATTCTATCACCTCATATCCAAAGCTTGCAGATAAAGGTGAACAATAACTGGCTGGCACCTCCTATTATAAATTTAAATTCTGATGATGTACTGGAGATCTCATTCGATGAACTTTCACATGAATATCACCGTTTTCAATATGTTGTTTCACATTGTAATGCCGACTGGACTCCTTCCGGATTAAGCGAAATTGACTATCTTGAAGGTTTTAACAACAATACGGTTGAAGAGTATCAGAATTCGCTCAATACAACGATGCTATACACGCATTACCGCGTATCTCTGCCAAACGAGCAAATGAAATTAAAAGCTTCTGGAAACTATATCATAACAATCTATGATGATTCAAAACCTGTATGCAAAGCTTGCTTTTCTGTCATAGAAAAGAAAGTCGCTATCTCAGCAAAAGTGAGTAGCAACACAGATATAGACACTAATAAATCCCATCAACAGGTCTCATTTGGGATAAATTATTCCGGATATACGATTCGTGATCCTCAGAGCGAGATTAAAATCAAAGTTATGCAAAACTTGCGTCAGGATAATTATATAACAAATGTTCTGCCATCGTATGTTAGCCCAAATGAACTTAAATACGAGTATAACAAAGATTTGATCTTTGATGCGGGAAATGAATACAGACGCTTTGAAATGGTTAGCGTCAGATATGCGGCTAGAGGAATACAGGGTATCCGTTATTTTGACCCATATTACCACGCAACGTTATTCCCGGATGAACTAAGAATAAAAAACTACAGTTATGATCAGGATCAGAATGGACGTTATCTTGTGCGATATGATTTGGCGACTAATAATGATACTGAAGCTGATTATCTTTTTGTACACTTCTCACTTCCATGGAAAGAAGCATTGCCTGATGGTGATTTCTATTTGCAAGGAGAATTTACTCACGATAATTTCGATGAGAACTATCGACTAAAATACAATCCGGATACACAATCTTTTGAGACCTCACAACTATTGAAACAGGGTGCCTACAATTATCAGTACTTATTTGTACCTGCCGGTAGTAATAAAGCAACAGGAGCACTAACTGAGGGAAATTACTATGAAACTGAAAATGAATATCTGATATTAGTATACCATCGTCCATTTGGAGAACGGTATGATCACCTGATTGGAATGCAGCAGGTTTATTATAAATAATAAAAGTCTGCAGATGTCATCTTCTCGTTAAAAATTCAACAGATAACAGAATCAATCAGACTGGTATAATAAGGAATGATATTACAAAAAAAATAGAGACAATAGCATTTTCATCAAACACTACTGCCTCATTCTCTTTTTATATAAAAATGTTATGCTACATATTCTACTCGCTCAATGTAAGCCAGGATATCGCCCTTACTAACATGAGCACCTTGTTTTACACAAACCTCAATAATACGACCAGAGAAGTTTGCCGGTATTTTATCAAACGTACCCCATAAAGTTCCAATATAGCAGAACGTTTCTTCAGGAGTAAATTTCTGACCAATTGCCGGAGGTGTTGATCCAGACTCAAAACTAGCGTCCCAAAAGAGTTGTCCCTTTTCAAGAGCAGTAATAGGTTCTGCTTTGGCACGTTTCATTTTCTTGATATCCTCTTCTGTAAATCCTTTCTTCTGCATTTCTTCGTCTTTTGCTCTCTGCAATTCATCCTGAAAACGTTTTTTAGCAATGCCAGAACGATAATCCCGGTATTGGCGATCATGCATAGCCAATTCAAACAATTCTTCATTATCCGGACCATACTCCCATCCATTCTCGTCCATTTCTTTACGGAACTGATCCAAGGCATCCGGGAAATTATCCTGTGGATTTTCAATTGAGAATTCATATCCTTTTGCTTTGGCCAGTTCTATGATCTCAGGAGCCAGTTCTCCAGGCAATTTTCCACTCTTACCTAAAATCATATCCCAGGTATGAGAATCAATCATTGTCCAGCGTTCTTCTCCTTTAACTAATTGCATAACGTTCATCAAAGCTACATTCTTTACATATTGACTAAACGGAGTAACTAATGGAGGGTAGCCCAGCTTTGGCCATACATAAGCCACTTCATCAAAAAGCATTACCACTAAGTCGTCAAGACTGAGTTCTGGTTGATTCTTGCTCTTTAAAAACATGTTTATTCCTGATTGAACTCCTTTTAAATCGGCCATCATTGATCCCATCATTCCTCCAGGAAGTCCACAACCAAGTAACAATGAAGAAGTATGCTTATTGGTTTGATCAATAAAGTAACCTAGAAAATCATCTATAAACTCTTGTGTCAAACTACGAGCTTTCATGTAAGCCTTCATATTAATTTCGGGTACCTGGAAGCCTGCATCTTTCAACATTGCCTGAACAGAAATTACGTCCGGATGAACTTTTCCCCAGGATAATGGTTCCATAGCAACATCAATAATATCGGCACCATTTTCACACACTTCAAGGATAGACGCCATGGAAAGTCCAGGACCTGAATGTCCGTGATACTGAATAATCACATCCGGATGTTTCTCTTTTATCGCTTTGGTTAACTTACCAAGCATTACCGGACGACCTACTCCAGCCATATCTTTTAAACAAATCTCAGGTGCACCGGCAGCTATCAATTGATCTGCAATACTAGTATAATATTCTACTGTATGTACTGGAGAGAATGTGATGCAAAGAGTAGCTTGAGGGATCATCCCTGCTTCCAATGCGTAAGTGATTGATGGAATAATATTTCTAACATCGTTCAAACCACAAAAGATACGTGTAATATCAACACCCTGGGCTTTCTTTACTTTATACATCAGTTTACGTACATCTGCAGGAACCGGGAACATTCGTAGTCCATTTAAACCACGATCAAGCATATGAGTTTGAATACCTACCTCGTTAAAAGGTTTCGTAAAAGTTCTAACTGCATTATTAGGATTCTCACCATATAATAAGTTTACTTGTTCAAATGCTCCACCATTAGTTTCTACACGAGCAAAACATCCCATTTCAATAATCACCGGAGCGATTCTTGCCAACTGATCAGCCCTTGGTTGATACTTTCCGGAAGACTGCCACATATCCCGGTAAAGGAGGCTAAATTTGATTTCTTTTTTCATTGTGAAGTGCTATATAAGATTACAAAGTTTATTAAAAAATGCTATTGCAAAGATAATAAATGAATTGACATTATGTCAAAAAAATAAATAAATTCATCCTGCTATAAAACATGTTTAATATCATATTTAAATCATAAAATAACAAAAAGAAAGGGAACAATTCGAAATCTCATCGAATTGTTCCCTATACACACTATAAATAGTGCTTTATTATTAAATGCTAAACAAAATCTTTCAATTGTTGCTGCAATCTTTGTCTGGTGAAAAATATCCGACTCTTAACTGTACCAAGTGGCAAATCCAGTTTTTCGGCAATCTCACGATATTTAAATCCTGAAACATGCATTGAGAAAGGCACTTTATATTCATTAGGTAATGAATTAACAACCCTGTGAATCTCTTTAATATCATAAGCCCCTTCAGTACTATCGAAACCTGAATCCTGAGAAAGATTGAGATGGTACATATTCTCTGTTTGATCAACAAATGTCTGATCCCTCATTAACTTACGATAATTATTAATAAAGATATTACGCATAATGGTATACATCCAACCTTTGAAGTTTGTATCGGGGGTATATTTTTCTTCATTATCTAATGCTTTCAATGATGTTTCCTGAAGCAAATCATTTGCTTCTTCACGGTTAGCAGTTAATTTATAAGCAAAGCGAAGTAGTTCGTCCTGTACTCCTAGTAGGTCACTCTTAAAATTTAGACTTTTCATAGACTGCTTGTTTTTGTGTTAATACTATAAGGTTATCTCGTTAATGCAATAGTACACAAATTAAGTTCAATCAATAGCCCAAATTCTATTAGCAATTAGGGGGTATATTATTAATAACTGTTTTTACATCATAAAATAATAGTTTTTAGGTTATTCGCCTTTCAGCCTAGGTAAACAAATATTATATTTAACGGCCAGAATTCTTACGAGAAAAACACTGAATCCGCTGACACATTGTACAATCATGGCATCAAGAGTCATCAAAGTACAGCACCAGTAAACTATTCCTCCAACAACACAGGCCATGGCATAAATTTCTTTTCTAAAAATAAGTGGAATCTCATTTATGCAAATATCCCGAATAACACCTCCTGCGGCACCTGTGATAGTACCCATTATAATGGCAACCCAGAACGGATATCCCAAAACAATTGTTTTTTGCACTCCTACAACAGTAAACAGAGCAAGACCTATTGAGTCAAATATAAAAAAGGTATTATGTAAATGGACTAATTCTTTGCCAAAAGAGATTACCCACACCAAAGCCAAGGCCGAACAAATTAAATAAATAGGATTTGTCATCCAAAAAGGAGTAACATCGAGAAGAAGATCACGAATTGTTCCACCACCAATAGCAGTGGCAACGCCGACAACATATGCTCCAAACCAATCAAACTGTTTAGCAGAAGCTAAACGAATGCCACTAATAGCGAAAGCAAAGGTCCCAATAAATTCTATAATCTGAACAAAAGTAGGCATATTTCTAACTTTTTCCACAAAGTAACGAATAAACAATCAAATAATAAAAAAGTAAAGAGGTTTATAAGTGGTTTTCTGAAAGAAAGTGTAATTTTGCTGTCAAAATAATAATCTATATTATAGGCATGAAAATAACTATTGTTGCAGGGGCTCGTCCCAATTTTATGAAGATTGCTCCTATTACGCGGGCTATAGACAAAGCCAGGGAGCAAGGAAAAGAAATCTCATACAGATTAATATATACAGGATTATCCAGTGACAGTAGTCTGGATCCTTCTCTTTTTGTCGATTTAAACATGAAAAAGCCAGTTGCCTATTTAGAAGTTGGATTCGAAAATCTAACTGAACGAACAGGTGGTATTATGCTTGCATTTGAAAAAGAATTGAAGGAAAATCCAACCAACGTGGTGTTAGTCGTTGATGATCTGACTTCTACAATGGCTTGTGCTATTGTAGCCAAAAAGCAGAATATTAAAGTAGCTCACCTTGTTGCAGGAACACGTTCTTTCGATATGAGTATGCCTAAAGAAGTAAATCGTATGATTACAGACGGGCTTTCAGATTTCTTGTTTACTGCAGGGATGGGAGCCAACCGTAATTTAAATCAGACAGGCACCGGCAATGAACAAGTTTTTCTGGTAGGGAATATACTAATGGATTCTTTGAGATATAACCGCAATAGGTTTATTAAGCCTGCATCATTTGATATATTAGGACTGAAAGAAAAGAATTATTTTCTTCTGACTATTAATCGTCACGCATTAATAGAAAACAAAGAAAATTTCAAAGAGCTAATTGAACGTCTGATTTTGGAGTCTCAGGGCACTACTATTGTTGCACCCCTTCACACCTATGTGCGTGATGCAATAAACGAACTGAATATTAAAGCTCCGAATTTGCATGTTCTTCCTCCGCAAAGCTATCTTTCGTTTGGATATCTCACCAATAAAGCGAAAGCAATAATAACAGATTCTGGAAATGTAGCTGAAGAAGCAACTTTCCTAGGCATTCCATGTATTACATTAAATACATATGTGGAACATCCTGAAACTTGTTCAATAGGGACCAATGAATTGGTAGGTGAAAATGCTGAGAAACTAGGAAATGCAGTATCAAAAATTATGCAAGGTGAATGGAAACAAGGAAGTCTTCCTGAAAGATGGGACGGAAGAACTGCCGACAGAATTGTTCAGACTCTTCTTCAACAAGCATAAACTGATGAACGACTATATATATAACCTGAATTGGTTAGAACTGACTTGTTTATCATAAAAATAATACGATCAGGGAAATAGCATAGTTTAAGCAATCGGCTATTTTTAGCAAGCCTTTCTATCTGCTGTTCTATACCGATAATTTAGATATTCTGAATAATCAATAAGGGACTTAAGATTAAGTTAAAAATAAAAGTGTGCGGGGAACTATGCTATTTTTTTGTATTCCCTAAATTCAAGTGTTAAATGCAACTGATGGAATTTTAGATTGAATATTTTTTCAGAGAAGGGGAAAATGTTTTTCTTCCCCCCTTTCTCTGATGGGATAAAATAATTATCTTGTTCCCTCAATCTCCTACAAAATCAGTTACAAGATGAAACATTTAACCCAAGAACAAAGATATGAAATTTCTGCATATCTTCACAGTGGAAAAAGTAAAAGTGAGATAGCCTCTCTTGTAAAGGTTCATAAAAGTACCATAGGCCGTGAAATCATTCGTAATTCTTATGGCTCCTGGCATCAGTACATGCCCCGTGAAGCTCAAAAGAAAGCTGACTTAAGAAAGAAATGTCGCCCTGGGAAAGTAGTCTTTACCCAAGAAATGAAGGCTCTTGCAAAGGATCTGCTAATAGAATTTAATTATAGTCCGGAACAGATATCAGGTCGGTGCAAATTACAGTCGATTCCCATGGTTTCTCATGAAATACTTTATCAATGGATCTGGAAAGATAAACGTCAGAAAGGACGCCTTTATAAATATTTGCGCCGAAGAGGGCGAAAAAACAAAAAACGCGGCTCTGAATATAATAGTAGAGGGATACTTAAAAATCGCAGAACTATTGATCAAAGACCTGCCATTGTAGAGGAACGCAAAAGGTTTGGTGATTTTGAAATAGATTCTATAATTGGAAAGAATAAAAAGAGTGCACTAATGACCATTAATGATAGGCTTACCGGACGCTTATGGATACGCAAACTTAAGGGGCGTGATCCAAAATCAATGGCAGATACGGCTATTAAATGTTTAACATCATTTAAAGGGAAAATCTTCACTATAACCTCGGATAATGGGTTTGAGTTTGCTTTTCATAAAAAAATAGAAACAAAATTGAGAATTAATTTCTATTTTGCCAAACCCTATCATTCTTGGGAAAGAGGAGCAAATGAAAATATAAATGGATTAGTCAGGCAATACTTTCCTAAGGGGACAGACTTTAGTGAAGTAACTGAAAAACAGGTAGAAATAGTAGAAAATTTAATTAATTCAAGACCGAGAAAAAGGTTGGGATATTATACCCCAATGGAGTTTATTAATACATTAAAAAAACATAGGAGAGAGTTGCGTTTATAACTTGAATTCGGCTTCTTAGGGGGTGATATATTATTGCCCGCGCCTCATTATCAGTTACTTATTTCAATAAATAAAATAGTAGGACAGAAAACAACCTGTAAGATTTCGCTTTTCGGATTTTATTTTGAGTTAAAATATGTTTCACTCCTCATTTACAACACCTTATAAAAGATAAAACCATGCCACAATGATTTTTTGCTTTATAAAAAGCACTTAATTATTAAAAACAGGCATCGTAAAAAGGAAAAGAATAATTAGAAATTTATCCTGGAACGCAACATTATAACAAAAGCACACTGGTTCAAACTAAACCAGCGTGCTTTTTACATATTTAAGCTTTTACAGAATAATATTACGACATTACATTCTATCTACTTATTCCTCTTCACAATTGCCCAGAACAGGGCGCAATGCTTCTGGCAGAACAAGCCCTTTGCACTTTATCTGCGATAGTTTCTTTTTGCCCTCCTTATTTAAGCAAAAATACATTTGCCTCTTGTCGTTTTCTCCAAGACTACGTTCTATTAACAACTTTTGTTCAATAGATCGAATAACTTTGGAACAATGTGAATTTGTCATTCCTGTTTTTTCAGCAATCTCAGTCGCAGACAATCGACCATCGGAAAGACAACACAGAGCCATTGCCTCATTTAGCCCAATGCCATATTTCTCATTCAGCTGTATCTCGAGCTCATTCATAGCCATATTAATATCCCGTAACTGGCAGATCAACTTTATCATATTCTTCTTAGATTGATTAAATAAATAAATTTATATTGGACTTATCCGCGCGCTCCATATAAGTAGCCACACCTCCAATAGTTACTTCATCGAGCAATTCTTCGGCTTTTACCCCCATTACATCCATTGACATCTGACAAGCAATAAATTCCACACCATTATCCAAAGCCTGCTGGCGTAATGACTCAAGTGAATCAATCCCTTTCTTGTTCATTATAAATCTCATCATTTTACTGCCAATACCCATCATATGCATTTTAGAAAGTTTCAGCGCCATTGTGTCTGAAGGAAGCATCATTGAGAACATTCTTCCAAAGATATCTTTCTGCACTTTTGGCTTGTTTGTTTTCTTAATTGCATTCAATCCCCAGAACGTAAAGAAGATGCTCACCTTCTCTCCAGTGGAAACTGCTCCGTTTGCGAGTACAAAAGTAGCTAAAGCTTTGTCCAAATCATCACTGAACAGAATAAAAGTTTTCCCTTTGCCACTACATTCAACAGGAGATTCACTAAATGATGGACTTGTTTTCTTTCTTTCCATCTTTTCAATGATTGACACATACTTGCCGGAATCTGCTGATTGTGAGACCATCTTATGCCCTGTCATATTACACCAAGCCTGAGAATCTCTACGAAAACCGGGGTCAGTAGCTATAACCTCCAGGCGATCTCCCACATTGATATCTTCAATACTCTTTTTTAGTTTCATAATGGGACCAGGGCATTGTAATCCGCAAGCATCTATTTTTATTGTTTCCATCTCTGAATCATTATTTGTGTTACTATCTGTTCCTGTTGCAGCGGAACAAGCATTCATATCTTTTTCATCTAAAATCACCGGAGTAGTGGCCGACCGATAAAGTTTATACCCTCCCGAAAGATTAAATACATGATCAAAACCCTTCTGCATCAGCACTCTTGTAGCAAGATATCCTCTGAGCCCTACAGCACAATAGATATAAATGTTCTTATCTTTGGGTATCTCATTTAAATGATTCCGTATTCCGTCTAAAGGAATATTTATTGCTCCAGGTATAGCTCCTAAAGAAAACTCAACAGAAGTACGAACATCCAGTATAATACCATCATTTACCTGCAGCATCTCTCTCCATGTGACAATGTTCGCTCGTTTCAACAAAATATTCTCCGCCACATAACCGGCTATGGCAATAGGATCTTTTGCCGATGAATAAGGTGGTGCATAGGCGTGTTCCAATTGCATTAAATCATAAACCGTGCCTCGTTGTTTAATAAGCAACGCAATCTGATCAATTCGCTTATCGACTCCATCACATCCCACAATCTGAGCACCGTAAAGTTTTCCATCCACCGGACTAAAAGTGATTTTAATGCTCATCTGCAAAGAATCAGGATAGTATCCTGCATGAGAACCGGAATGAGTAACCGAAGAGAGGTAAGGTATCTCATTCTTTTTTAGTTGCTTTGCCGCAAGTCCTGTTGAAGCAACTGTAAAATCAAAGACTTTTGCAATGGCTGTTCCAATAGCTCCTTCGTATCTCGTCTTATTCCCAAGCAGCATATTATCAGCACAGATACGCCCCTGCCTGTTAGCCGGTCCAGCCAGATAATTCAGCCAGGGTTTTCCGGTTATTGGATGTTTGAATTCAATGGCATCTCCCACTGCATAAATATTTTCATCGGAAGTCTGCAAATAATCATTCACCACAATTCCTCCGGTCTCCCCTATTACAAGTCCGGCTTGCTTTGCCAATGTTGTCTCGGGACGCACCCCTATGGAAAGAATCACAATATCGGCCATTATACATTTACCGTTTTTAAAGACAACTTCAATAGAGTTTCCTTTCTTTGTAAATACACTGACGGCATGTTCCAGATAAAGATTTACTCCTTTGTCCTGCAAATGCTGATGAACAAGCGAAGCCATAGAATAATCTATTGGCGGCATTACCTGGTTTAGCATCTCAACAACAGATACTTTTGCTCCGGCATGCTGCAAATTTTCGGCCATTTCCAGACCTATAAAACCGGCACCTACTACTACAGCTCTTTTTACCTGATGGCTATTCATGTAGTTTTTGATAGCATCTGTATCATTCACATTGCGCAAAGTAAAGATTCCATCAAGGTCTATTCCCGGAAAAGGAGGACGAACCGGATATGCTCCGGGAGAAAGTAAAAGCTTATCATACTTTTCAATGTATTCTTCTCCATTGCGCCTACGAACAAGAACTTCTTTTTTATCCCTGTCAATACTCACAACTTCTGAGCGAACTCTGACATCAATATTGAAACGTAAACCAAACGATTCGGGCGTTTGTACAAACAGTTTATTCCTATCCTCTATCACATTACCTATATAATAAGGTAGTCCGCAATTAGCATAAGAGATATAATCTCCCTTTTCGAACATGATCACTTCGACCTCTTCATTCATTCGTCTGATTCGGGCAGCTGTTGTTGCACCACCAGCTACACCTCCGATAATAATGTACTTTTCTCCACTCATTTTCTATTCTGTTTTATAGCCTATTTCTTTATCAAAATTCCACTATTAATATTTTCCATTGGAATTATTATGCAAATATACTGCTATTTTCCTATAACACAAGTTTCCAAAAGAAAATAATTAAAAGAAAGAAAGGTTGTTACTAAAAATTAAGTAACAACCTTTCCTGTATCTTTTTACGAATGAATAATCTTCTAATTATTTCGCCACGTTATTAATTGGTTTACCAGCTGCAAAAGCTTTAATATTTTCAGCCAGGATGCTCATTAGTCTCATACGGGAAGCCTTGGTTGCCCACGCAATATGAGGAGTAATATAACAGTTTTTAGCCGTAAGCAAGGGATTATCTGCTAAAGGTGGTTCAGATGTAAGTACGTCTAATCCGGCGGCGTAAATAATGCCATTATTCAAAGCATCGGCCAAATCGTGCTCATTAACAAGTGAACCACGACCTGTATTAATAAGTATAGAGGTTGGCTTCATGGTTGCCAGACGTTTTGCATCGACAATTTCCCGGGTTTCTTCTGTAAGTGGACAGTGAAGACTCACAATATCACACTCTGTAAAGATCTCCTCTTTTGTCATCATTTTGATTTCGGGAGGTAATTGAAGTTGTGACTTTGAAGTGTATGCACAAACATTCATGCCAAATCCAAAAGCAATGCGTGCCGTAGCCATTCCGGTATGCCCCAGTCCCACTATACCAAGTTTAAGTCCACTCAGTTCAGTTAACGGCGTATCCCAGAAACAGAAATCAGCATTGTTTGTCCAACGTCCCTTTTTCACTTCGTTTGAATGGTGAGCAACCTGCTGAGTTATATTCAAAATATGTGCAAAAGCCATCTGTGCTACTGATACCGTGCTATAAGCAGGAGTATTGGTTACAACAATTCCACGTTCTTTTGCAGCAGCAATATCTACCACATTATAACCTGTTGCCATTACGCCAATATATTTTAAATCCGAAAGAGCAGCAATTGCCTCCGCACTAATTTCCGTTTTATTGGTTAATACAACCTCTGCACCTTGTGCACGAGCAATTACATCGGCAGTGGAAGTACGATCATAAACAGTACAATCACCCAATACTTTGAGTTCATCCCAGGATAAATCACCTGGATTAGCTCCATAGCCGTCTAATACTACAATTTTCATATTCTTTTTAAATTTATAAGTTCAATCAATATATCTGTCTTCCCAAAGTTGTTTCATGCGTTCTTTCAACTTAGCCTCAGCAGGATTGTCCTGCGGATGCCATATGGATTTAGCTTTTAGTTCGTCGGGAAGAAATTGTTGTTTCACAAAATTATCTTTATAATTATGGGCATATTTATAGTCATTGCCATAGCCCAGTTGTTTCATCAATTTTGTAGGAGCATTGCGTAAGTGCAAAGGTACAGGAAGATTCCCGGTTTCTCGCACCAATTCCAAAGCATCATTAATGGCATTGTAGGCAGAATTACTTTTGGGACTGGTGGCCAGATAAATAGTTGTTTCTGCCAAAGGGATTCGTCCTTCGGGCCATCCTATCTTCATTAATGTTTCAAAGCAAGCATTGGCAAGCAGCAAAGCATTTGGATTTGCCAGACCAATATCTTCAGAAGCAGAGATTACTAATCTGCGGGCAATAAAAGCAGGATCTTCACCGCCTTCCACCATGCGAGCCAGCCAATAAATAGCGCCATCTGGATCACTACCGCGAATACTTTTAATAAAGGCCGAGATAATGTCGTAATGCATTTCCCCGTCTTTATCGTAAGCCAAAGGGTTCTGTTGAAGTCTTTCCGTTACCTTATCGTCAGTAATCACAATCGGATCTTCACTATCAGACTCAACTACCAGTTCAAGGATATTGAGAAGTTTACGCGCATCTCCGCCTGAATAACGAAGCATAGCGTCTGTCTCCTTAAGCTCTATATTTTTACTTTTAAGAATGGAGTCCTGTGTCAAGGCACGCTGTAAAAGTTCAAGTAAATCATCTTTCTCTAGTGACTTAAGTACATAAAGCTGGCAACGGGAAAGCAGCGGACGGATCACTTCAAACGAAGGATTCTCGGTTGTTGCGCCAATAAGTGTTACCGTACCATGCTCCACAGCTCCTAGCAAGGAATCTTGCTGCGATTTACTAAATCGATGAATTTCATCTATAAACAGAATGGGACTGGCTTGTGAAAAGAAACGAGCACTTTTTGCTTTATCAATCACATCGCGAACGTCTTTAACGCCCGAGCTGACTGCGCTCAATGTATAAAAGGGAGTTTCAAGTTTGTTGGCTATTATCTGAGCAAGGGTAGTCTTACCCACTCCGGGTGGTCCCCAAAGAATGAATGACGAAATGCGTCCTGCGTCTATCATCTTACGCAAGATTGCCCCTTCTCCCACTAAATGTTTCTGACCAATATAGTCATCGAGTGACTTTGGCCGAAGTCTTTCTGCTAATGGTTGTGCCATTTCGTTATGATTAAAATGGGAACAAATTTACATATTATTATTTAAAAAGGGAATTCTTTGGAGAAGATTTTAAAACCATTGACGAAAAGGTAAAAAACTCTTGTACAAAATAAAGCTTTCTTTTGTACAAGAGAATGAATTGTTCTGTACAGAAGAATACAATCTTTTGTACAGAACATTAAGAATCTATAAAGATAAGATTAAAATATAACCTTAGAAGTTGAGTAACATTGCAACGCGAATTCCATCCTTATTAATTCCCGGGTGATCCAGATAGTTCAAACGGCGGGTATATTCTACATGAAGTATTTTAAAGATATTATAAATACCTACACTAAATTCCATATAAGGATCTTTCCCCATAGGAAAGCTTGTTGTTTGTCCGTTTCGGGTTGGGAAAAGAAACAAGCCATCACTCTTATCAGGGTTATTCTTATCGCTCAGGCTCCCATAAAGAGCTTTAAACTTAAATATTTCTCTCAACTTTAGTCGCTTTATTAATGGTATACGGTTAAAAATCTTTCCATTCATATCATAAGTCAGGTCGAGAGAGGCAAACTTGTCGTTCAGGAACTCCATATTATTGATCAAGTTAAATGTCTCCCGTTGTGTAACATAAGAAAGATTAGCCGCAGGCATAATTAATAAAGGAAAAGGCACTTTATCCCACTGCTTGCCAGCTTTAACAAAAGCATCCAGTCTGCCCCAGGAAGATAGCCAGAATCTCTTATAGACACCAGCCTCAGTCAGATTGAAATTATAGTCTCCACCCATTACATCTTTTATGCCCATTGTATGTGAAAGAGTAAAGATAGGAGCATCAAAATTGATAGGTAATCTTCGTTGTTTAGTATTTATAAATGTTTCTCCCGGTGCAAATCGAAGTTGCAAAGAGGTTTCTGTTGTCGTTATATCGTGAACAACGTTAGGAACCTGTGCTCTATCATTCTTAATATAGAAAAGATTTCCGGTAGGCTCATCATTGCGGTTATTTACTGTCATTGCTACAGAGAATCCAGACATTGTTTCGCGTTCGTACTTAAAAGAAACATCACGAATATATGACATCTGATCCACGGTTGTGGTTTTCAGTCCCACAAACATATTATCTTTATCTGTCTTGAGGAACTTATCCATAGGCGACATTACATCATACATATAAGATGCTGAGATAGAATGTTTCGGAAATTCTCTTGCAAGAAATTCTTTTTTATCAAATGTATATTCTACCGTTCCTTTATATTTTGATTTGTTATCTTTAAATCCATATGCATAATATCCGCTAAAGAATAGCTGAGGAAAGAGCTTGGCAGTTGTTTGCCCACTAAGTCTAAGACGAAGCCCTTCAATAGAATTACTACCAATAATAGTATTCATAGGTCCAAAGTCGAACTTACTTGGATGGTCTTTACTTCCGGTTTCAATAAAATTCTCAATTAATGCTCTCAAACCAATAATGGCATATTTAAATCCGGGTATTTCTTCGAGATGCTTAATAAACATATCCATTCCGTTTTCCTTGTCCGTAAGTGGAACCGGTCTCACATCTTTCCAGAATTCATCCCCCTTCATCATTGCATCTACATCTTTCACTGTACTTCCCTTCAGTTTAAATACCTTTGGCGAGACTTCATTGAAAGCATAGTTGCTGTATCTCGTAGTTCGTCTCACTTGCAGCTGTCCTTTAACCACAGTAAGTTCCGCAATCATATCATCATCTTTCAGAACCCATTCACCGTTGGGAAGTTGTTCATAAGACTGAATGATGTCAAGGTTATCCACGAAATTCACTCCGGTTTTCTTCGGAAGATTCATTGTACATTTCTTCACTGCGTAAGTAGAGTCTTTTATAATATACAAATGACCTGTAAAGCCAAAATCCTGTGAATTATTGGGAACAAATGTAAGATGGATGCAAGAGTCTTTATCAACTCTAACTGTATCCATAATATAGTATTTATAGAAAGAGATAGCCGACTTTGAAGATATAGGACTGATAAAACGACTTGATAACAAGCGAATGTCATCATCATATATATTCACATCTGCAAAAATATCTTTAAGTATTGCTCCCATCGCATCTCCCGTTGAGAAAAGTTCATTTACTCCCGATGAATTCACCCCTTTTATTAGAGTTTTTTCATCCTTTGGATTTTTGCGGAATACTTTTTGAGATGCTGTTTCTTCAACAGAGAAAGGAAGAATAAGTTTATTTGTCTCTATACACGGCTCTACCTGATTAACCAAAAAAGGCATCTTCTTATAAATTCCCTTATCAAAATTATCCGGATCCACATTATTGAGCGAAGTTGTCATCTTTTGATATTTATCATACTGATAAAAATCATTCTCTTCCAATCTCTGGTTTGACTTATTAGCAATTACCTTACGCATAAGTTCCACTGCCGGATTATTTTTACGGGAATATTTTTCCTTTTTAGGTTTTACTACAATTTCTTTCAATTGTACATCACTGGGTTGTAATTTTACATTAAGCTTTTGGGTTACTCCCGGAACAAATTTAACAATTTTCTTTCTATATCCTACAGCAGTAAAAGTAACTTCATTCCAACCTTTACGAGTAGTTATGCGATAAGCCCCATTAAGATCGGAAATACTTCCAATACCTTTACCTTCATAAGAAATTGAAGCATAAGGAATTGGTTCATTTGTTAAAGAATCACGCACAATTCCTGTCAAACGGTCTGCCACTTCAACTGAAATAGCAGACTCACTACCAACCAAATGCGCTGATGTGGTGAGAGAAACGGCAATAAGAATTAACCCGAGGACGAGTTTGATATATCGTTGTTTCATATAATCATTAATAAAAACTGACCACAAAGGTAAGAGTTTTCATTCAATTTACTCTTTCAATTAAGGTAAATGAGTAATATTTATATTACATTTGCGACAAATAGAACAATAAATATGTTATCCATTCTCATTCCTACTTATAATTATGACTGTTTAGGGCTGGTTGAAGAACTTCATCGCCAGGCACAAACACTATTATTCCCCATTGAAATACTCGTTGCCGATGATGGTTCAAAGGAAGAGCTAAAACGTAATAACAGGAAGATAAACAAATTAAGTAACTGTATGTTTATCGAACTTAAAGAAAATGTGGGTAGAGCCAGGATCCGAAATTTCTTATCTGAAAAGGCAAATTATGACATTCTGCTATTTATAGACAGTGATGCCGGACTTATCAGCAATGATTTTCTACAAAATTACGTCTCAGCAATACAAAACAACGAAGTTATCTGCGGAGGGTTATTATATGACCGCCCTTTGCCTTCACCTGTTTTCAGTTTACGCTATTACTATGGCATCTGCGCAGAAGAACGTTCTGCAAAAGAGCGTAATCTATGCCCCTACGCTCAATTTTCGTCTTTCAGTTTTTTAATAAGAAAAAAAACATTCCGGGAAATTCTCTTTGATGAATCTTTTTCCGGATATGGTCATGAAGATACCGCATTTGGTATTGAACTGGAAAAGCGAGGAATAAAAGTAAAACATATCGATAATCCTCTATATCATTTAGGACTCGAAAAGAATGAAGATTTCCTATTCAAAACAGAAACAGGCATTGAAACCCTTTATCGTTTTTCTGATAAACTGACTGAGTATGTACGCTTATTACAGGCGTATAATAAAGTGAGAAAATATAAACTGCAAAAGCTGGTTGCATTTCTTTTTAGAAAAACGCGCGGGCTCTTGAAAAGAAATATCTTAAGCCTTCATCCAAACATGAAAGCATTCGCATTTTATAAATTAGGTTATCTGTGCAATATTAAATAAATTAAGTGACAATATAAATTTTCAGATAGCTCCTCTTGCCATTGCTTCAAGACGAAGCAGGGCCTGCAATTTCAAAGAAGAAATATGTGACCTTACCGGATAAAAAACAAGAACAGCCATTCTTAACAAAGGGGTATAAGTTAAGGAAAGCTTCGCATAGGCTTTCCGGAAGCGAAATTTAGAGATCATAAAAGACTGGATGTTACTTTGTTCAGTTGCCGAGCGTGCACCGATTAAGACATAGCGCATTTTACACGTATCCAGATAATATTCATTCATTTTATAGAATAATCCATAGAAAGGATAATTACTACCAGATAAATATTTTGATAGAGCTTTCAGCATAAAATAATCGCACATTTCTTCCTTGCAATGAGTCTCAGCATAAGCAACCAGCGTTCCGTCTGCTTTATCAATTACTCCCCAAAATTCCCTCCCCTCTTTATACTCATTTATTCCTGCAAGAAATAAAGAACGTGAAGCAACAACATCTGTTGTATTTTTATAACGCGCAAAAGAATCTTTATAAACCTTATATCCTTGTTCACGCATTAATTCAACAGGAATCAGTCTTATATCAAATAAGTTCAACGCTCTACGAATTTTATAACGGGTTCCAGGTTTTAATTCATCCATTCCACCAAAACTATCTTTTACAACATACCAAAAGGATGTAGGTTCAGAAGAATCAAAATCATACGTATTTCTTATAAACCAGACTTTGTGTTCATTTATTAAATCCAAACATATATTTTCCGTGAGTTGTTTTTCTTTATGGGGTGCTTTACTAAAAATAATTCCTTTTTTATAGTATACATAATCTCCATTTTTCATCGTTACTTAGATTGCAGGTTATTATAGATTTAATCATCAAAAGTAGATAAGTAATATCCTATTACAAACAGGACGGCAAAGATAATTTATTTTAAATAATATAGCTTAATAATCGCTATAATTTTTATCTTTGTTCCCAGATATTAATAAACAAATTATAAGAATATGAATAAAAATAAATTAATTGGAAGTTTACTGCTGATTACTCTAGCAATTGTCTCATGTAAGAATCCTAAAAAGGCAAATGTTCAGGTTATTCCTCTAAAAGACTCAGCTACAGTTATTTCTGACAGTTTGCGTTTTTGTGAAGGAACCTGTTGGGATGGTGAAGCACTATACGTCAGTAATTTTGGTGGAGATACAATTAATCCGTTAAATAAAACGGGGAAAGGGTATATCATGAAATTTAGTGCCAGTAAATCAACCCCGTTAGTTCCGGCAGATGGCAGATTGAATGCTCCTAAAGGGATGTGCGTAGTAGATAATTATTTATTTGTAGCTGATATAAATTCTGTAATGGTATTTAATATAAACGACGTGAGCAAAAGTCAGCAAATAGATTTCCCTGCAAATGATAGTTATGTAAATGATATTGCAGTAAACGGAAAAAACATGTATGTCACTGTTACAAATACAGGCAATATTTATAAATTAGATGTATCTGCACCTAGCCTGATGAGACATCAAACTCCGAAGCTCTTTGCAAATGTTCCAGGAGCAAATGGTATTGTTGCAACAGACAGTATAATTTATGTAGCGTCTTATCCTACTGATGGAAATACAACTGCAGCAAATGTGATTTATACAATTAAGAACTTTGATAAGCCTGTCGTAAGCAAGCTTTTTAATCGCATGGGTCAGTATGACGGATTAGCTCTTTCTGAAGATGGCAAATCATTATATTTCACAACCTGGGTAAATGGTAATGTAGGAAAGATTAATTTAAAGGATTTGAAAGTAGAAAATCTTATTCTTCCTCTACAGCTAAGCGGACCAGCCGACATGAGTATACACAAAGGAAAACTTTATATACCAGATCTACCAAACAGCAGAATTCTTGTTTACTAATATATAAGATTATTCTAAAAGCAGAAAATGGAAAGAGAAAATTTTTCCATTTTCTGCTTCCTTTTTATAACAAATACGTTCTTCATTATTTCTACGATATTGATAATGCATCAATAAATAAATTACTCTCGTATTTACTATCTGTTACACAGCAGAACTTAACAAATAAAGATAACATTAAAAGAATAACACATTAAGACACAACCTCCTTATAAATCAAAAAGCGGAACTTTTCACAAAGTTCCGCTTTTCAGTTTTCAATAGGTATTAGTTTTTTTAAGGTAAAAAGATTGTTTTCAGGATAACGGTTGCAAAGATGCACGATAATTTAATACTAAACAAACAAAAATATATGTCATATAACATGTTTTTGCATTTTTGCCAACTTTTTTACTCTAAAGTGACCAAGCACCTTCATTTATCAAGAATTCTGAGGATATCCCTCATCCATTTTACCCTGATGTTTTAAAACTTTTGCATCGATATAGAAAACAATTTCTTCAGCCAGATTATTAATATGATCTCCAGATCGTTCCAGTTTACGGAATATACCCACCAAATTGAGACATAAAGGCAAACTTTCCGGATTTTCACCAATATAATCTACCAATTTCTTAGTTACTTCGGAATTAATCTCATCAATCAGATTATCTTTAGCAAAAACTGATGTTGCCAATTCCAGACTTTCTTCAGTTAATGCCCGCTTTGCAGTCTCAAGCATTGAAAGTACCTGAGCAAACATCTCTTCCAATCGAAGATTTTTTAAAAGTTCCGGATCAAGAGCCGGTTCATTACATTTAACCACAAAACGAGCAATGCCTTCGGCAAAGTCGCCAAGACGTTCCAAATCCGTGTTTATCTTTAACATTGCAAGGACAAAACGCAAATCAACGGCTACAGGATTGTAAAGTGCAATTATATCCTCAACGTCACTGTCAATTTTAAGTTCGAAAGCATTTACACGTTTCTCTCTAACGATAACTTGCTGCGCCAACTCTTTATTAAGAGTCAACACAGCTTCTGAGGCTCTGTCCAACTGATTATAGACTAAAGTCCACATTTCGTCCACTTCTTTTTTCAGCTGCACGAGTTCTGATTCTATAAACTTTACCATATCGCTATTCTTTTATTAAGATTACAAATATAAAATAAAAAGATTATCCGAAACGTCCCGTAATATAATTCTGAGTGGAAATCTGAGCCGGATTGGTGAAAATCTTCTTGGTGTTATCAAATTCAATCATCTCACCTAGATAAAAGTAGGCAGTCTTATCACTAACACGGGCAGCCTGCTGCATATTGTGGGTAACAATAACAATCGTATAATCTTTCTTTAACTCATGAATTAGCTCTTCCACTTTAGCAGTTGAAATAGGATCGAGAGCAGAAGCTGGTTCATCCATCAGCAAAATAGATGGAGATACAGCCATAGCACGGGCAATGCAAAGTCTCTGTTGTTGCCCTCCGGAAAGAGCAAATGCAGATTCCTTCAATTTGTCTTTTACTTCATTCCAAAGAGCTGCACCTTTCAATGTTTCTTCCACCCTATGACGAATAAACTCATTATCTTTTATTCCATTTACCCGAAGCCCGTAAGCTACATTCTCGAAAATAGTTTTCGGAAATGGATTAGGACGCTGGAACACCATTCCCACATTCTTTCTTAATTCATCTACAGGAACTCCTTTTGCATAAATATCCTCGCTATCAATCAGAATTTGTCCTTCCATTCGTGTATTAGGTATCAAGTCGTTCATTCTGTTAAAAAGGCGGAGAAAGGTTGATTTGCCACAACCGGAAGGTCCTATAAAGGCAACTACAGACTTTTCTTTTATCTGCATATTGATTCCTTTCAGCGCTTGAAAATCGCCATAATAGAAATTTACGTCCTTTACATCAATTTTATCCATTCTATTCTAATATTAGTTCATTTTTACTTTTTTAGAAAAATATTTTCTTAATGCATTCGCTAGTAGATTCACTATCAATATTATAACAATCAATACTAATGCGGTGCCATAAGCAATAGGCAGCTGTGCTTCCATATCCGTACCACTGGTGGATATTACGTATAGATGATATGGTAACGCCATACACTGATCGAATACACTTGTAGGAATTTTGGGAAGGAAGTATGCCGCGCAAGTGAAAAGAATTGGAGCCGTTTCACCGGAAACACGTCCCAGTGCCAAAATCAGCCCTGTTATTATATTAGGCGTTGCAATAGGAAGGATCACACGTCGGATAGTTTGCAATTTCGACGCTCCCAATGCACGACTACCTTCGCGGAATGTATTCGGAATAGCTTTCAGAGCTTCTTCCGTTGTTCTTATTACCAAAGGGACACATAGTAATCCTAACGTGAGTGAACCGGCCAGGATACTGTCACCAAAACCAAGATAATTAACAAAGAGTGTCATACCGAAAAGGCCAAATACTATAGATGGGATACCGCTAAGGTTATTGGTCATCACTCGGATAAAGCGAACAACTTTGCCTTTCGGAGCATATTCATTCATATAAATACCACTCATCACCCCTATAGGGAAAGCAAAAAGCGCACTACCAATCATAAGGTAAAACGTACCAACTATAGCTGGCCAGATTCCCCCTGCAGTCATCCCTTCTGAAGGCTCTGTCGTAAGAAAGTTCCAGTTAATAACACCTATTCCTTTATAAATTATGAAACCAAGGATTGCAAATAGTATTGCCACAATACTGTAGCTGAACAAAGAGAAAATGCCAAAGGCTATTTTCTGAGAACGACGTTTGCGCCGATCGTAAGATTCAGGGAATTTATTCTTTTCCATTATTTTTGTCTGCTGCTTATATATTCTACACTAAAGTTTATAATAAGTGTGATGAAGAACAACACAACTCCTAACAGGAACAATGCTTGATAATGTGCTCCTCCTGCGGGTGCTTCACCAAGTTCCGCGGCAATGGTGGCAGGAATTGTACGAAGCGGTTCAAGAATTGTATGAGGTATCACTGCTGCATTACCTGTTACCATTAAGACAGCCATGGTCTCGCCAATAGCGCGTCCTATTCCTAAAACAACCCCTGACGTTATTCCTGAGATTGAATAAGGTATAACAACCTTATAGATGGTTTGCCATTTAGATGCTCCCAAAGCAAGACTAGCTTCTCTCATGGAACGTGGACAATTTCTCATAGCATCTTCACTTACTGTGATAATAGTTGGCAACGCCATAATAGCAAGCACAATACTACCCGCAAGCCCTGACTCTCCTACCGGAAGACTAAATATCTTCTGAATCAAAGGAACGATAATAATTAATCCAAAAAAGCCATAAACTACAGAAGGTATTCCACTCAATAGTTCAATTACCGGTTTCAATATATCTCTTACACGGTGACTAGAAACCTCACTCATGTATATTGATACAGATAAACCGAATGGAAGCGCAAACAAGATGGCAAAGAAACTAACCCAAAGCGTTCCGGTTATAAGGGGAAGTATTCCAAACTGTGCCGCCGGAGTTGCTGTAGGGAACCATTCAGTTCCTCCAATAACGTCTTTAATTGAGATCGTTTTATCCTTAATTACATGCCCCTGAAAATGCTTATCAAGGTAATTATTGGGAATAAAACCAATCATTCCTGGACTCTTATTAATAAGATCGGCAATTTTGGCTCCAGCATACGCATATTCAGGACCTAACTCTTCTTCAGAGTAATAATCAGTAAGGTTTTCAATTCGGAAAACCGTAATTGGAGCATCTGCTCCTCCCAACTGCGACCAGTTGGTAATCTCTCCGTCAAACACCTTTTTAATTTCAGCGGGAGTCAGGTCTGTTACCTTATTCTGTTTGTTAAGTGCAAGGACATATCCATCTTCTATTGCCTTGCTGCCAAACAGTCCAAATGCCTCGCTGAAAAGAAAAACAATAATGAGCAGAATCGTAATACTTGTCACGAAACCACTACAAGTAAGTAACCCTTCAATTATTCGTTCAAAAAACTTTTTCATATTTTATATTTTTCTGATGCAAAGGAACGAAACAAATATTAAGAATATGTGACTATGATTTGAAGGAAATATTTCAATTGTATTACGTTTATGTTACAAGATTCAAAACAAAAGATTAAGTAAGAATGTTTAAAAAGCTTAGCTGGTTATTGCTGAAACAATATTATTAAAAGGTACACCTTAATAATTTATAGTCTACATATTAAAGAAGTAAACTCTACAGTAAAAACAATTATGCTCTAGGCATTTTAATAAACATAACTTGTATCAATGCGTTAAATATAACGAGGAGATCCGTTGTTACAAGTAAGTAATATAAATGTAATTGTTTTGTAATATGAATTTTATTGCTTTGCAACATATTAATTTAAAAAGAGGAAAAATGAAAAAAGGAACAGTTCTTTTATTGATTTCGTTATTGTTGAGCTTTGTATCTTTACATGCACAACGAATTAAAGGTAGCGACACAGTTCTTCCTATATCACAGGAAGAAGCAGAAAGCTATATGAATAAAAAGTCAGGAACCAAAGTAACCGTTACCGGTGGAGGAAGCGGCGTAGGATTCTCTGCCTTGATTGATGGAACCTGTGATATTGCAATGGCTTCACGATCTATTAAATTTGGTGAAAAAATGAAGCTTAAAACAAAAAAGCAAGCCATTACAGAAGTAAAGATTGCCTACGATGCATTGGCCGTAGTTATTAATCCGTCCAACACTGTAAGCAAGCTCACCCGCGAACAATTAGAAGGCATCTTTACCGGAACAATTACTAATTGGAAACAAGTAGGCGGTAAAGACCTGAAGATTGTAGTGTACTCTCGCGAAACATCATCTGGGACATACGAGTTCTTCAAGGAGCATGTTCTTAAAAACAAGAATTATATGAAGAGCATCCTTTCAATGCCTGCAACAGGAGCCATTATCCAATCTGTTAGTCAGACAAAAGGTGCAATAGGATACGTTGGTCTGGCTTATGTAAGTAAAAGAGTTAAAGCAGTTGCTGTATCATATGATGGTAAGAAATATGCAACTCCTACTTTGGAGAATGCCGCAAAGAAACTTTATCCTATCGTAAGACCGCTGTTCTATTACTATAATAACAAGGATAAAAACAAAGTATCGCCGTTTATTCAGTATGTTTTATCCCCTGAAGGCCAGAATCTGATAAAAAAGGGCGGATATATTCCCATTAGATTTATGTAATACGAAAAAGAATAACTATTTTTGCACCCTTAACTGTGTAATAACGTATCACTATGACAGATATTAAAACGGAAGAAGGGGGCGAAAAGAAGAGTTTAAACTTTATTGAAATCGCCGTAGAAAACGATTTGAAAGAAGGTAAGAACGGAGGAAGAATACAAACACGTTTCCCACCAGAGCCCAATGGTTACCTGCACATAGGTCATGCAAAAGCAATTTGTATGGACTTTGGTATTGCTAAAAAGTATAACGGCGTTTGTAATCTTCGCTTCGATGATACCAATCCCGTAAAAGAAGATGTGGAATATGTAGATGCCATTAAAGAAGATATAGAATGGCTTGGCTACAAGTGGGAAAATATTTACTATGCCTCTGATTACTTCCAGCAGTTATGGGATTTTGCCATAAAGCTTATTAAGGCAGGCAAAGCATACGTTGACGAACAATCTGCCGAAGAGATTGCAAAACAGAAAGGAACTCCTACTCAAGCAGGAACAAACAGTCCTTACCGCGACCGTCCCATTCAGGAAAATCTGGATCTTTTCCAAAAAATGAATTCCGGAGAATTACCCGAAGGAACAATGGTTCTTCGTGCCAAGATTGATATGGCAAACTCTAACATGCACTTCCGTGATCCGATAATGTACCGCATTATTCATAATCCTCATCATCGTACAGGAACAACATGGAAGGCATACCCAATGTATGACTTTGCTCACGGACAGTCCGATTACTTTGAAGGTGTAACACATTCCCTTTGTACATTAGAGTTTGAAGTTCATCGTCCTCTATATAACTATTATATCGACTTGCTTAAGGAAAGCGACAATTATCGTCCAAGACAGATGGAATTCAACCGCCTAAATCTAACATATACCGTAATGAGTAAACGTAAGCTTCTCACATTGGTAAAGGAAGGATTAGTAAACGGATGGGACGACCCACGAATGCCTACTCTTTGCGGTTATCGCCGACGCGGCTATTCGCCTGAATCCATTCATAAGTTTATTGACAAGATTGGTTATACTAAATATGATGGTATTATTGACGTTTCACTTCTTGAATCGGCAGTAAGGGAAGATCTTAATGCACGTTCCACTCGTGTGGCCGCAGTTATAAATCCAGTAAAGTGTATCATCACCAACTATCCTGAAGGACAAGTGGAAGAGATGGAAGCTATCAATAATCCTGAAGATCCAAATTCAGCTTCACACATTATAGAATTCAGTCGTGAGCTCTTTATCGAACGCGAAGACTTCATGGAAGATGCTCCAAAGAAGTATTTCCGAATGACTCCCGGTCAGGAAGTTCGCCTGAAGAATGCTTATATTGTAAAATGTACCGGTTGTAAAAAGAATACAGAAGGAGAAATTGAAGAAGTATACTGCGAATTTGATCCAAACACAAAGAGTGGAATGCCTGATAGCAACCGCAAAGTGAAAGGAACTCTTCACTGGGTAAGTGCTGCACACAGCCTTCCTGCTGAGGTTCGCCTTTACGATCGTTTATTCAAAGTAGAAAATCCTGCATTGGAAGAGAAAGACGGAGACTTCCGTGATCTTCTGAATCCGGATTCTCTCAAAGTACTTACCAACTGCCGCGTTGAGAAATACCTAGCAGAGATGAACCCAATGGATTATTTACAATTCCAGCGCATTGGCTACTTCAATATAGATAAAGAATCAGCTCCGGACAAATTAATATTTAACCGTACAGTGGGACTAAAAGACACTTGGAGTAAAATCAATAAATAAAATAAAACAGTTTGTTCCTCCAAAATGGAGGAACAAACTGTTTTCCACAACACCAAAAAAGAATATGAGCAATTATTCCTCTTCAGATTTTGAGCAAGATAAAGAGTTTAAGCAAGCACTTGCCCAATATGAAGAAATGAAAGCGGGAGAAAGAACTAGTTATTTTGATGCTGATCAATTAGCCGATTTTGCAGAATACTATGCATCAATACAGAAGTATACCGAAGCTTTCGAGGTAATAGACTTTGCCCTTTCTATTCATCCTGCAAACACAGAAGTTCTTGTTATCAAAGCACACATTCTTATTGACCTTGGTAAAATTGAAGAAGCCAAAGAAACTACTTTTTCGATTTCCGAAGGTTATAGCCGTGATGTTAAAATGCTTAAAGCCGAGCTCTTAATCCTTGATAAGAAATTAGAAGAAGCAGATTTGCTTTTACAGGAAATAATTAATCAGGATGAAAATGATGAAGAAGATAATTGGCTGGATATTGCATATCTTTACACTGATTCCGATCTTCCGGAACAAGCTCTTCCCTGGTTTGAAAAGGCATTTAAAGCAAATTCTGAGAACAACGAGATTCGCTTTAGCTTAGCTGAATGCTATGGCCAATGCAAACAGTTAGATAAAGGAGCAGTCCTTTACAACGAGTTATTGGACAAAGACCCCTACAATATTATGTACTGGTTTGATTTGGGAAGGTTCTACTATACTGCAGAAGAATATAACAAAGCACTGGAAGCATATGAGTTTGCTCTCGCCATTGAAGCAGATCATCCGGGTTCTATACTGATGACAGCTCATAGCTACTTTAAACTGGAGAACTTCGAGAAATCATGCGAATATTATGAAAAATATGAAAAGATAGATCCTACATCTGGGATAACTGTGTTTTTCACCGGGTTATGCTACTTTAATCTTAAGAATTATGAGAAATGCATTCAAAAATTTAAAGATGCTTTAGACATTAATCAGGAACTTGCCCCTGAAACTATTGATATCTATACTTATATTGCATTAAGTTATAGTGAACTTGGACAATTGGATGAGGCCATTCATTATATTGATTTAGCAATAAACGAAGATCCAACATATGCTGATTCATACCTTACTAAAGGGCGAATATACTTAGAGAACGAAGACCTGAAGCAAGCTGCTGTTAATTTTGAAAAAGCTATTAAGCTAAATCCAGAAGACCCCAAAACGTTTTCAGAAATGGGATCTATCTATTTTGAAAATAAAATGTACGATTTGGCATTAAAATGCTTTGAAACAGTAGAATTTTACTCTCCGGGATATGATAATAATTACATATTTATGGCGTATACAAATGCAGCACTTGGAAAAATAGAAGATTTCAATCACTATTTTATCCAGGCAACTAAACAAAATCCGGACAATATTCTGGACAGCATAAACTATTTGCCCGAAGAAGAGGCTGACCTTAAACAATTAATCATCGATCTGGAAAAAGCTATTGAAGAAGATGAGAAATTAAATATACGTAAATCAAATTTCAACTAGATTCATTCTATAACTGATAAACAAGGATCTCTGAATATTTAGATTACATCAGTCTCTGATATAGCAAAAGAAGAAATTTGAAATATTTTCAATAAATAAAAAAGCCGTTCTAAGGAGTACTTAAAAACGGCTTTTTATTTATTGAACTACTTTAATAATCGAATTACAGCATCGTAATTAGGTTCTGTTGTAATCTCTGTAACAATCTCTGTATAAATCACTTTACCTTCCGGATTAATTACAATTACTGCCCGCGCAAGTAATCCTCTAAGCGGACCATCTTGCATTAGTAAACCATATTCCTGAGCAAATTCAGGCGAACGGAAATCTGATAAAGCAATTACATTATCAATTCCTTCTGTTGTACAAAAACGCCCCTGAGCAAATGGCAAATCTTTAGAAATAGCTAAAATAACCGTATTGGGCAATTGAGCTGCAATTTTATTAAAATGTCTGACTGAAGTAGCGCAAACACTTGTATCCAAACTTGGGAATATATTTAAAACAACATTTTTTCCTTTAGCGTAATCCAAATAATAATCACTCAGATCGTTTCTTACAAGATGGAAATTGGGAGCAATATCATTTAATTGAATAAACTCTCCAAACAACTTTACTAATTGTCCTTTAAACTTTGTATGTGCCATATCTTTACTCTTTTATTAGTTTTTAGTACATAATAAACAAATCAAATGTAAATGAGTTCAAAATTAATCCACTTATAATTATTAAATTAGCAGGAATTAGAAACATAAAGTATTTCAAATGTTTGGTAAGTTAAGTATAGAACCACAACATTTTTTGAGTCGTTCAAGAGGAATGCATGAGTTATAAAAAAGACCTTACTTTTTTAAGCAAGGTCTTTTTTATAACTAAACCATTTATTTTTTATTGATGAGCCGCAACCCGGACTTGAACCGAGGACCTTTTCATTACGAGTGAAACGCTCTACCAACTGAGCTATGGCGGCAACTTTCGTTTTCCGAAGTGCAAATTTACTACATAAATCCAATATATAAAGCATTTTTTGCTTTTTTTTCTAAAAATCAAAGTCTGGCATCCACGACTTCTAAAGGAAATATTCCTTTTACATCATAAACAACTCCTTCATTTTTTACTAATGACCGAATATCCAGGGAAGTAAATTCTTTATGCGCCACAGCCGCTATCACAGCATCATATTTCACATCCGGAAGTTCAGAAATGATTTCAATTCCATATTCCCGTTTCACATCTGGAGGAAAAGCAATGGGATCATACACTGTTACATCAATCTCATAATGCTGAAGTTCATGCAACACATCAATAACCTTTGTATTACGTACATCCGGACAGTTTTCCTTAAAAGTAAACCCTAGAATCAACACCTTACTATGCTTAATCAGAATCTCTTTTTTAATCATGCAGCGCACCACTTCCTGAGCAACATACTCTCCCATGCCATCATTCATCCTTCTCCCCGAGAGAATTATTTCAGGCCGGAAACCGTATTCTTTAGCCCGCTGTGCCAGATAATATGGATCAACACCTATACAATGACCACCTACCAGTCCAGGATAAAATGGAAGAAAGTTCCATTTTGTAGCCGCAGCCTGAAGTACGCTACGTGTATCAATTCCCATACGATTAAAAATCTTTGCCAGTTCATTGATAAAGGCTATATTAATGTCTCTCTGGGAGTTTTCAATGATTTTTGCCGCCTCTGCGACACGGATAGAAGGAGCCAGATAGGTTCCTGCAACAATAACAGAGCGATATAGTTCGTCAACTTTTTGCGCAGCCTTGGGAGTAGATCCGGAAGTAATCTTTAAGATAGCATCCACCGTATGCAGTTTGTCACCCGGATTGATTCTTTCCGGAGAATATCCTGCAAAGAAATCCTTATTAAATGTAAGTCCGGAAAACTTTTCAACGATGGGAACGCAAACATCCTCAGTAATACCTGGAGAGACAGTGGATTCGTAGATCACAATATTATCTTTGACAATTACCTTTCCAACTGTTTCGCTAGCAGAAAGCAACGGATTCAGATCGGGACGATTGCTTTTATCCACAGGTGTGGGAACTGTTATAATATAATAGTTACACTCACGAAGAAATTCTTCTTTTGAAGTGCAAAACAAACCGGGGCTGGAGGAAGGTTGAGAAGTAAGCACAGCCTTTAACAACTCATTGGGCACTTCCAACGTGGAATCCTTGCCACCATTCAGTTCTTCTATACGGTGAATATTTATGTCAAATCCGATAACAGGGTATTTTGTAGCAAAAAGACGAGCTAATGGCAAACCTACATAACCAAGTCCTATAACAGCTATTCGAATATTTTTCATGAAACAAATGTAACCTTTTAAAATGATAAAAACATTGATTACATAACGCAAAAGAAAAAAACTTAGTATGTTTGCAGCGATTTAAAGAATAAAAAACCACATGGCGAAAAGAAAGAAAAAGAATCAGCAAAACAATACTCTCAGAGTTTTGTTACTGGTTATTGCAATATCAGTGACATCGATCCTTGTTTACGAGCACTTCCGTAGTCCTATTTTGCATGCAGCCAATAATGTTAAAGACAAAACGGAAGCTATTATAACTCCGGATAAAGAGGAAGTTTATGGCGATCTGGAACGTCCGCAATTCATCAACTCTCGTCCCGAGCAAGTCATTAGCCATGCAGGATACACAGTATCATATAATCCGGAATGGCACATACCCAACTGGGTTTCTTATGAATTAACAGAATATGAGATAAAGGGAGATCTGAAACGCTCGGATAAATTTGTGATCGATCCTGAAGTAAAAGGAGTTTGCGCTACGAATGAAGATTATACTCATTCGGGATATGACCGCGGACACATGGCTCCGGCAGCAGATATGAAATGGAATACCAGAGTGATGAAGGAGTGTTTTTATTTTAGTAATATGTGTCCTCAGAAACACTCTCTGAATGCCGGAAAATGGAAAGCTCTGGAAGAAAAGGTACGCGACTGGGCACAGGAAGACAGTGCAATTGTAATTGTATGCGGTCCCATTGTAGAAAAGAGATACAAAACAATCGGACCGGACAGAGTAGCCGTTCCACAGCGATTTTTCAAGGTAATACTGGCTCCTTACCTCAATTATCCTAAGGCCATAGGCTTTATTATGAAAAATGATAAGGAGGAATCGCCATTGAGCAGTTATGCAGTTTCAGTTGATAGTGTGGAAAAACTTACAGGAATGGATTTCTTTTCTGCATTGCCCGATGATGTAGAGAATCGCATAGAGAGTTCTAACTCAACTACCGATTGGGGTTTATAGATTTCTTCCTGAATGCTTTTTAAAAAGGTCTACTGCTTCTTAAAATAAAGTCTAGACTATTATCTGAATAAGTGTAGACCTAATTTAAAAATAGTGTAATATAAAAAAATAAGGTAAATAAATAGGAATGACTAAGTATACCGTAAAAGATTAATAACTATCTTTGCGGCGAAAATTAATCACAAAGTATTTTACATCACATTATGAACAATAAATTAAAGAATAAATGGGTTATCGCAGCAATCTGCGCTGGCGCCATAATTTTCTTTGCCGGAATATTCGTATACTACAATCTATTTGCTGCTCAGTTCCAGACTGAAAAAAAAGCATATGTCTATATTGACCGTGACGATACACCCGACTCTATCTCTGTTAAAGTAGAACGTGCAGGTATGCCACGCAGTATGAGAACCTTTAATTGGTTAATGAACCACTTCAGTGATGCCAAGAACATCCATACCGGACGTTACGTCATCAAACCGGGAGACGGCAATTATCTGGTTTTTCGCAGACTGACACGAGGACAACAAGCTCCGCTGAATTTTTCAATTAATGATATTCGCACTTGCGGACAATTAGCAGAGAAAATAGGCAATCAACTTATGATTGATTCTGCTGAAGTTGCTATTCGTTTAAATGATTCTGCATTTTGCTCAAAATTGGGTTTCAAGAAAGAGACTGTCATAAGTCTTTTCATCCCCAATACCTATGAGATTTACTGGAACATCTCCACAGCCGATCTATTTAAAAAGATGAAGAAAGAGTATAACTCATTCTGGTCAAGTGAACGTTTGAGCAAAGCAAAATCAATAGGCTTTACTCCTTCCGAAGTATGCACAATAGCTTCCATTGTGGAGGAAGAAACAAACAATACTGCCGAAAAACCTATGGTGGCAGGTCTTTACATCAACCGTTTACACAAAGGAATGAAACTTCAGGCCGATCCAACTATTAAATTTGCTGTGCAGGATTTCACCATTAAAAGAGTAACAGGAGAATACCTTCGCTCTAACTCTCCGTACAATACTTACAAGTTTATGGGATTGCCTCCCGGACCTATCCGTATTCCTTCTATCAAAGGAATTGATGCCGTGCTGAATTACACAAGACATAACTTTGTTTATATGTGTGCAAAAGAGGATTTTTCTGGCACACACAATTTCGCAGCAACTTGGGAAGAACATATGGTGAATGCCAAGAAATACCAGGCAGAACTAAACAAACGAAAGATTTTCTAAACATTTTCTATTAGAATAGCACTTTATTGCCTATCTTTGTGATCAAACAATAACTAAAAGTAATCACTTTTAAGACACAAAGATATGAGCAAACTCTTATTGGGCGATGAAGCCATTGCGCAAGCATCTATAGACGCCGGACTTTCCGGCGTTTATGCGTACCCAGGTACCCCATCAACAGAAATTACTGAATATATTCAGCAGTCACCTCTGGCAAAAGAAAGAAACATTCATAGCCGCTGGAGTACAAATGAAAAAACAGCTATGGAAGCGGCATTAGGGTTATCTTTTGCCGGCAAGCGTGCCTTAGTTTGTATGAAACACGTGGGCATGAATGTGGCAGCAGATTGTTTTATCAATTCTGCCATGACCGGAGTCAACGGAGGATTAATTGTAGTAGCAGCTGATGACCCAAGCATGCACTCCTCTCAGAATGAACAAGACAGCCGCTTCTACGGCGATTTTGCTTTGATTCCTATGTTTGAGCCATCCAATCAGCAGGAAGCTTATGACATGGTTTACAATGGATATGAATTCTCTGAGAAGATAGGCGAACCTATTCTTATGAGAATGGTTACCCGCCTGGCGCACTCTCGTTCCGGAGTAGAAAACAAATCACTAAAACAACAAAATGAAATATCTTTCAGCGACGATCCCCGTCAGTTCATTCTCCTTCCAGGCAATGCACGTCGCCGTTACAAAGCATTAATAGCAAAACTGGATGAATTTGTTAAGGCATCCGAAGAATCTCCATATAACAAATATATAGACGGACCAAACAAGAAACTTGGAATCGTAGCCTGTGGTATCGGATTCAACTATCTGATGGAGAATTATTCCGAAGGATGTGAATATCCTGTATTGAAGATTGGTCAATACCCACTTCCTAAAAAACAATTATTAAAGTTGGTTTCGGAATGCGAAGAGATTTTAGTCTTGGAAGACGGACAACCTTTTGTTGAAAATATGCTGAAAGGCTATCTTGGAGTCGGTATTAAAGTAAAAGGACGTTTGGACGGAACTCTTTCACGTGACGGTGAATTAAATCCCGATAATGTAACAAAAGCCTTAGGAAAAGAAAATAAATCTGCGTTCATCACGCCAAGTGTTGTGGAAATGCGCCCACCCGCTCTTTGCGAAGGTTGTGGACACCGCGACATGTATACCACTTTAACTGAAGTACTGAGAGAAAATTATCCAACTCATAAAGTATTCAGTGACATCGGCTGCTATACTTTAGGTGCCGGTGCACCATTTAATGCTATTGATTCTTGTGTAGATATGGGAGCTTCAATAACAATGGCAAAAGGTGCTGCCGATGCAGGACTTTTCCCTTCAGTGGCAGTTATCGGAGATTCAACCTTCACTCACTCGGGAATGACCGGTTTACTGGATTGCGTAAACGAAAACGCAAATGTAACGATTGTTATCTCAGACAATGAAACAACAGCCATGACAGGCGGACAGGATTCTGCAGGCACAGGAAAGATAGAAGCCATCTGTCTGGGACTCGGAGTTGATCCGGCCCATGTTCGTGTAGTTGTTCCTTTGAAGAAGAATTATGAGGAAATGAAACAAATAATTCACGAAGAAATAGAATATCGCGGTGTGTCTGTTATTATTCCCCGCAGAGAGTGTATCCAAACATTAGCAAGAAAGAAAAGAAGTAGCAAATAAAATGAAAAAAGACATTATATTATCAGGTGTAGGCGGTCAGGGAATTCTTTCTATCGCAACCGTTATTGGCGAAGCCGCTTTAAAAGACGGGCTTTACATGAAACAAGCTGAAGTTCATGGTATGAGTCAGAGAGGTGGAGATGTACAGTCGAACCTCCGCATCAGCGATAAACCTATTGCTTCTGATTTAATACCAACAGGAAAATGCGATCTGATTATCTCACTGGAACCAATGGAAAGCTTGCGTTACCTCCCTTACCTCAGCAACGATGGTTGGTTGGTAACCAACGAAACTCCATTTATCAATATTCCTAACTATCCTTCTGAAGAGAACATTATGAGCGAGATAAATAAGCTTCCTCATAAAATCATTTTGAACGTTGACAAGGTTGCCAAAGACTTAGGTTCAATTCGCGTAGCAAACATTGTGTTGCTTGGTGCAACAATTCCTTTTTTAGGAATTGATTACGCCAAAATACAGGAAAGTATCCGCGATATCTTTGAACGAAAAGGAGAAGCCATCGTAGAATTAAATTTAAAGGCTCTGGCTGCAGGAAAAGAGATTGCAGAAAAAATGATGTAAAACCACAAACAACACACACACCTTACAACAGAAAAAGCCATGAATCAATTTTGGGAAGAAGAAATAGAAACGATGAGCAGGGAGAAATTGAACGAACTTCAGCTTCAGAGGCTTAGAAAAACAATCCAAATCGCTTCCAATTCACCTTATTATAAAAAGGTATTCACTAAAAACGGCATTACAGCAGCTACTATTCAGTCACTGGAAGATATAGAAAAGATTCCTTTCACGACAAAAGCAGATATGCGTGCAAACTACCCTTTCGGATTAGTAGCCGGAGATATGCAAGATGCGGTCAGAATTCATTCTTCAAGCGGAACAACGGGCAATCCTACCGTGATTGTCCATTCCCAACACGATCTTGATTCATGGGCAAACCTGGTTGCCCGTTGCCTATACATGGTTGGTCTGAGAAAGACTGATGTTTTTCAGAATAGCTCAGGCTATGGAATGTTTACAGGAGGACTAGGATTTCAGTATGGTGCAGAAAGACTTGGAGCACTTACTGTTCCTGCAGCAGCAGGAAACAGTAAGCGACAAATCAAGTTTATTACAGACTTCGGAACAACAGCTCTTCATGCCATACCAAGTTATGCCATCCGTCTGGCAGAAGTATTCCAGGAAGAAGACATTGATCCTAAAAACACCAAACTAAAAACATTAATTATAGGTGCAGAGCCACATACAAATGAGCAACGAAGAAAAATAGAAAAGTTATTGGGTGTTAAAGCATACAATAGTTTTGGCATGACAGAGATGAATGGTCCGGGTGTAGCTTTTGAATGTCAGGAGCAAAACGGAATGCACTTCTGGGAAGATTGCTACTTAGTGGAGATTATTGATCCAGAAACCGGTAAACATGTTCCTGATGGAAAAATAGGAGAACTGGTACTCACAACACTGGATCGTGAGCAGATGCCTCTCCTACGCTACCGTACACGCGACTTAACGCGGATATTACCAGGGAAGTGTCCTTGCGGACGTACACATATACGGATAGATCGTATCAAAGGTAGAAGTGATGATATGTTTATCATCAAAGGGGTTAATATATTCCCCATGCAAATTGAAAAAATTTTAGTTCAGTTTCCTCAATTAGGCAGTAATTATCTAATTACATTAGAAACCAAAAACAATCAGGACGAGATGATTGTTGAAGTAGAGTTAAGCGACCTTTCTACCGATAATTATATTGAGTTGCAAAGTCTGACAAAGGAAATAACCCGTCAGCTTAAAGATGAAATATTACTGACCCCAAAACTGAAATTAGTAAAAAAAGGAACTCTACCTCAAAGTGAGGGTAAAGCCATTCGGGTGAAAGATCTGAGAGACAATAAATAAATCGGCTACTAAAATGAAACTATTAAAAGAGCGAATTCTACAAGATGGGAAATGCTATGAAGGTGGAATCCTAAAGGTAGATAGTTTTATTAATCATCAATTGGACCCAACGCTAATGAAAGCTATTGGGATCGAATTTGTGCGTCGATTTGCCGCAACTAATGTCAATAAGATAATCACAATTGAAGCAAGTGGGATAGCACCAGCCATCATGACTGGATATTTAATGGACTTACCGGTTATATTCGCTAAGAAAAGAAGGCCTAATACTATGAAGAATTATCTGTCAGCAACAGTTCACTCCTTCACAAAAGACCGCGATTACGAAATAGTTATCAGCTCGGAATTTATTAGTTCAGAAGATAATGTCCTTTTTATTGACGACTTTTTAGCCTATGGAAATGCTGCACTAGGCATACACAGTTTAGTTGAACAGGCAGGGGCAAATCTTGTTGGAATGGGATTTATCATTGAAAAAGAGTTCCAGAACGGTCGTATGTTGTTAGAATCAAAAGGCATCAAAGTCGAATCTCTGGCTATCATCGAAAGCCTATCTAATCAGCAGATAAAGATTAAATAATAATATCCTCGCTAAACCTTTGGAGCGCAACAAAAGAAAGGATAACCACTGGGGCTATTTATTTTTCAACATAACTTCTGGGCTACATTCCCCATTGAAATAATGTAAACAGAATTTAAGAATAAGAAAAATATTGTCAATCGGTTTTATTAATAACCATAGGAAACGTAAACACATTCCAGGAAAGGTCAAACCCACTCCAGTAAAGGTCAATAATTGGTGTATCATTCAGATTTATTCTCCAATAAATTTTATTTATTGCCGAATGATTTTTATTTATTGGAGAATAAAATCAAATAATTCAGCAATTTTCTATGGAACTGGGATTGTCTTTCTTCTTTCTCAAGTTGCAAATAATGATTTTAACATTATCTCGGCTCACCCGATATTTAGTGGGGCTAGGCATAAAGCTTACTCAATCTAAAGAAGAAAAACTTTATATCAATCACTCCTCTAAGCTGTGCCCTAAATTGTTTGATCTTTGCATTAAAAGATTCTGCAAACGCATTGGTAGCCCTGTTTGTAAAGAAGTTCAATACCTCGTCGTAATGTTCGTACAATGTTCCTGCTATGACATTAAAGCTTTTAAAGCCAGAGTTGTCCACTTTGTCATACCAACGTGCAAGTGACATCCTGGCGGCATCCTTCACCGTGTTCTTGTTGAATATCATTCTCAGTGAGTGCGTTAGAGAATAAGCTTCTTTTATATCGGGATAGATATCAAACAATATTGCCGCTCTTTCCTTTTGGCTTTCCGTCCATTTGTCCATGGATTTGAACAGTAAATATCGACTCCGTGCCAACAATTGTTTTTGCGTATCACCGTTTGCAAATGTGGTTGGCTGATAATCTTCTCCTTTTTCCTTAGCTTCTTCTTTTGCATCCGTATCGGCCAACGATGTGCTATTCTCATTTCCTGCAATGCATCACATGTCAGCTTTTGAACATGGAAACGATCAATTGTACGCTTGGCTTTGGGAAAACATCTTCGGATTATAAGATTCATGCTATTGGACAGATCCATTGTAACTTCTTCCACGACAGATCGTTTATCTTCAGGTATAAGTTTTAAAGTATCGATTACATCATTTGAGGAAACACCTTTAACCAAAGCTACCAGTGACCCTTCTCTCCCACGTGCTTCGGGATTGGAAACGATGGTATAGAGCTCGCCGTCACTTATGGATGTCTCATCAATGCAAAGCCGTTTACCAACATTCTCTGGGAATATAAGCCACTCATCCGCATGAGAATATTCATTCCATCGACGATAGCCACTTAGGACTTCTTTATACTGTTTTTCAAACGTATCCCCGTTTATATGATAATAAGCATCAAGCGAACGGGAGGTCGTAGGTCTCGTCTCCATACACCTCTTTTAAAAAAGCCGCAAACTCTTTCGAATAGCGGGTACCTTCGGTTTTAAACTCATCATAAGGAACTGTAAAACTTTCATTTGTTTGCCGATTAATCCAACGGCGGCGACGAACAACCAAATCAACAGCTTTGTCACGAAGAGGAAAATCTCTGATGGTGACAGGATTCAGGAAGCCTTTGGATTCAAAGAAATCATTCGAAGCATATTTAGCATCTATTTTCTCGTCCAAATAAATAAGTATTGCATCTGAACTCTTTTCTACATTTACGATACTAAACCTTGATAAGATGTTTTCGGGAAGCATCAAACTTACTAATGATAATAAAACGTCCTTTTCCATACGACAAAGATAACATTTTATCTTATTACCCCACTAATTATCGGGTGAGCCATTATCTCCCAAGAATACAAACTGATCCTAAAGCAAAAGCGGCGTTAATCAATATTGATTATCGCCGCTTTTCTATATAAAGCCACATCAGTGATGCGATGAAACTCCGTATGACATGATTTGAGTGCTCGCCCTCTTTGTAATCCACCGGCATAAATGCTACTCGTAAGTTGTGGCCCGCCATCAAGAATCGAAGCCTGTCTCGGTTTTCAGATTAATTTGATGAGTTTCCCAGTCAAACTAATGTGGCTAATCCGTCTTTTCTTCTATTGCAAATATAATATATTTGTATCTATGTAACAAACAAAAATGAATAAATGTTCTAACTTTAATATAAATATTTATATCTGTAAAAAGGAAAGTGCTAACATTGGGGATTTCCCGAATGTTAGCACTTAAATAACCTTTAAACTTTAAGTTAAGCAGCTTTTGCTTTAGCAACCACAGCTTTGAAAGCTTCTGGATGATTTACAGCTAAATCTGCTAAGACTTTACGGTTTATTTCGATACCTGCTTTGTGTAAGCCGCCCATTAACTTAGAATAAGACATTCCTTCCAGACGAGCTGCAGCGTTGATACGTTGTATCCAAAGAGCACGAAAGTTTCTTTTCTTATTTCTACGATCACGGAACGCATAAGTCAACCCTTTTTCCCAAGTATTCTTAGCTACGGTCCAAACATTTTTTCTTGCACCAAAATAACCTTTGGTCAGGTTCAAAATTTTCTTTCTTCTTGCTTTTGAAGCAACATGATTTACTGATCTTGGCATAGTTTTAATCTTTTTGAATGTTAGCGTCGCAACTTCACGTAGCGAACTTAAAGCTAATGCATTCGGTTAATACTTAATAATACGATTGTACGCTTTTGACTTACTTCATTGCTAAAAGAGACTTAACCTGGCTTACATTCGTTGCATCAACGGTTGTAGAATAACACAAGTTTCTTTTTCTCTTCTTGCTCTTTTTAGTCAAAATATGACTGTGAAAAGCGTGCTTTCTTTTGATTTTACCTGTTCCGGTAAGGGTAAACCTTTTTTTTGAACCGGAGTTAGTCTTCATCTTTGGCATCTTAATTATTTTTTAATTATTAATATATGGTAACGCACTATACCTGCGCGTTATACATTTCTATTCGTCCTGTTTTTCAACAGTATTTTCTACATCTGCAGATTTAACCTCTTCAACTTTCTCAGTTTTAGGTTTTACTACTTTAGGAGCTACAGGCTTTTTTACCTCTTTCTTTTTCGGAGATAAGAAAATAATCATCCTCTTGCCTTCAAGTACAGGCATCTGCTCTACTTTTGCATAATCTTCAAGATCTGTTGCAAAACGGAGTAACAACACCTCTCCTTGTTCTTTAAAAAGGATTGAACGACCCTTAAAGAAAACGTAAGCCTTTACTTTATCGCCATCTTCCAGGAAACCTTTCGCATGTTTCAGCTTAAAGTTATAGTCATGATCATCTGTCTGAGGTCCGAATCGTATCTCCTTGACGTTCACCTTTATCTGTTTAGCTTTCTGTTCCTTTTGGCGTTTCTTTAACTGATAAAGGAACTTTGAATAATCAATAATCCTACAAACAGGGGGAACTGCATTTGGGGATATCTCAACTAGATCTAAATCTTTCTCTTCTGCCATTTTCAAAGCCTGATAGGTTGGAAAAACCTTTGATTCTATTCCTTCATCCCCTACTAAGCGTATTTCCTTGGCACGGATCTGCTCATTGATTCTATGTTGCTCTTTAAAAACCTCTTTCTTCATTCAATAACTATTAGTTCCTGTACGTTTTTCTTCTTTCTTAATTAGTTAGCGGTTGCAAAGTTACCACTTATTTATCATATTTTGTACTTCTTCAGTCAAAATATTTGCAAATTCTTCAAATTTCATTATTCCTTTATCGCCTTCACCTTGTTTACGAACTGCAACTTCTCCATTTTCAGCTTCTTTTTCACCTACTACGAGCATATAAGGAATACGTTTCATTTCATTATCACGGATCTTGCGACCGATTTTTTCGTTTCTATCATCAACGATAGCACGAATATCGTTCATATCCAGATACTGTTTTACTTTTTCCGCGTATTCATTAAATTTCTCACTAATAGGAAGAATTGCAACCTGATCTGGTGTAAGCCACAATGGGAATTTACCACCAGTGTGTTCAATCAGGACAGCTACAAAGCGTTCCATTGAGCCGAAAGGTGCACGGTGAATCATCACCGGACGATGTTTCTGGTTATCATCTCCGGTATATTCCAGATTAAATCTTTCAGGCAAGTTATAATCCACCTGAATAGTACCAAGCTGCCATTTACGACCAATTGCGTCACGAACCATAAAGTCGAGCTTAGGACCATAGAAAGCAGCCTCTCCTAGTTCAACCTTAGCCTTCAATCCTTTTTCTTCACAAGCTTCTATAATTGCACGTTCAGAACGTTCCCAGTTATCATCACTTCCAATATATTTTTCGCGATTATTAGGATCACGAAGAGATATCTGAGCTTCAAAGTTTTCAAAGTTTAGCGCTTTAAATATAATGAAAATAATATCCATTACCTTTAAAAACTCATCCTTAACCTGATCAGGTCTACAGAAAATATGCGCATCATCCTGAGTAAAACTACGTACACGAGTCAGCCCGTGAAGTTCTCCACTTTGCTCATAGCGATATACTGTACCAAATTCAGCCAATCTTAATGGAAGATCCTTATAAGAACGAGGTTTCCATTTATATATTTCACAGTGGTGAGGACAATTCATTGGTTTCAATAAATATTCCTCTCCTTCTTCCGGAGTATGGATTGGTTGGAAAGAATCTTTTCCATATTTAGCATAGTGACCGGAAGTAACATATAATTGCTTATTTCCGATATGTGGAGTCATTACCTGTTGGTAACCAAAACGGCGTTGAATTTTTTTCAGGAAGTCTTCTAAACGAAGTCGAAGCGCAGTTCCTTTTGGTAACCACATTGGAAGTCCTTTTCCTACCATTTCAGAGAACATGAACAATTCCATCTCCTTACCAATCTTACGATGGTCACGTTTCTTCGCTTCTTCAAGTAACACTAGATATTCATCCAACATTTTCTTTTTAGGGAAAGTGATTCCGTAGATACGAGTCAGCATCTTTTGATCTTCTCTTCCTCTCCAATAAGCACCTGCTACAGATGTTAACTTGATAGCCTTAATATTTACGGTATTCATTAAGTGAGGACCACGGCAAAGATCAGTAAAGGCACCTTGCGTATATGTGGTAATAGTTCCATCTTCCAACTCTGAGATAAGTTCGCATTTATAGGTTTCACCTCTTTCGCCGAACATCTTCAAAGCATCTTCCTTTTTAATATCTTTTCTGACTACAGCCTCTTTTTTAGCTACAAGTTCAGCCATCTTAGCTTCAATAGCAGGTAGGTCGCTTTCTTTAATTACAGCTTCTCCCGGATCTACATCATAATAGAAACCGTTCTCTATTGCAGGACCAATTCCGAACTGAATGCCTGGATATAATTCCTGTAATGCTTCAGCCAGCAAGTGAGCGCTGGTATGCCAGAAAGCGTGTTTTCCTTCCGCATCATCCCATTTATAAAGAACTATAGTAGAATCTGTATCTATCGGACGAGCTAAATCATATGTTTCTCCATTTACGCCACAGGCTATAACATCCTGCGCTAATCGGCTACTAATACTCTCTGCAATCTGCAGACCATTGACTCCTTCGTTATATTCACGAACCGAGCCATCTGGAAATGTTATCTTTATCATAATGGTTTGTTTATATTCTTTTTAGTCCTGCAAAAGTAGCTATTTCTTTTAAATATCATTTCTTTTGAAATAAAAATATTACTGTTTTTGTTCTGTAAAACGCTTAATTACATTATAAGCAGAAACAATCCCGAGTTCACCGGCTTTACTAAGATCCGAAATACCTTTTTTATTATTTCCTGAGAATATATGGGTCAATCCCCTATTGTAATAAGCTTCAGCAAAATTGGGATCAAGCAAAATAGCTTTATCATAGTCGGCAATTGCAGAACGATAATCTTTCAACATACAAAGAACATTTCCACGATTATAATAGGCGTAAACAAAATCTGGTGCCAGTTGAATGACTTTATCCAAATCCGATTTAACAATATTATATTCCGGTACTTTTACATCTACTTTTTTCAATCCGGACGATGTTTCTGCAGCATCAGTCTGTTCTTCAGATTTTTCATATTCCAACTGTTTCCAACGTACTAAAGAACGATTGAAGTAAGCAGGAAAGAAAGAAGAATTGCAAATAGTAGCCTGCGTTAAATCTTCTATAGCATTGGCAAAATCCTGCACCAAATAAAAGTCCAGTGAACGGGCAAAACGTTTTTTTGCATCATTAGGATGTTTCACAATTTCCGAAGTACGTTCATCTATAGATGCAAAATGAGTCTTTACTTGTTTTTCAGTAAGCGGTGCCTCCATATTAGTGATCAGAAGCCGTTTGGGAACATCTCCGGAATTACTCAAATCGTCAATAAACTTATGATATTTCAGATCTCGCTTAATCTCAGTTGCTTTCTCGTAATACGTCAAAGCAAACATTGGTTCCAACTTGATTTCAACATTCTTATCCTGTATTTTTCCGCGATACTCGCTCTTGTATTTCTGATCAGCTTCAGAATCGTCCGCTACGACAATCTTGCCGTAATTTTCCATATCCTTATCAGACTTCTTACGCGTTTTATCGGACTTGGTGTTTTTCTTTCCTTTATCCAAGCCAAATCTTTTATCAAGCTGCGCCTTCATTACTTTAAATTCATCCAGATCAGCCCCTTTAATATCCCCTATTTTTCGTTTTGCCTCAGCACGATTATAATACCCGGCCAAAAATTTAGGATGTACTTTTATAACTGCAGTGTAATCTTTAATAGCACCACGATAATCTCCCGTCTGACTGCGAAGAATTCCCCGGTTAAAGATTGCCATCATATTATCGGGTTCAATCTTTACCACAAAATTAAAGTCCTCAATCGCCCGGTTATTATCACCCACTTGTGCACGAAGCAGGCCACGATTATAGTGGCCTATAAAATTGTTTGGATCAATGCCCAACGCAACATCATAATCATCCATTGCTCCCCGCAAGTTATTCTGATGGAAACGAGCCAAAGCTCTATTGATATAGTTGCCGGAGTTCTTTGTGTTAAGATGTGTTGCCTGATCATAATCAGACTCTGCTTCTTTGTATTTCGCCTGCTGAAGCTTAATTGAAGCCCTTGAAGACCATACATCCGCGTCATATTTATCAATGCTTAGTGCTTGTTCATAATCCTTCATCGCCCGGATTGTATCCTTCTGCTTCAAAGATACTTCAGCTCTCATCAAATAAGCTTTGACATATTGAGGAGAAAGTGCAATCAGTTTTGACAAGTCACTTTCAGCTCCATTATAATCCTGTTTGGAGATTTTACAAAGAGCCAGATTATGCCAAACACCTACATTTTCGGGATCATAATTCAATGCTTTTGTATAATCTTCTATAGCACCATCGTATTTATTCTGTTTAATGCGTGACAAGCCTCGAATTTGATATGCATTGACAACAAACGGATTCCGTTCAATTGCAGCAGAACAATCAGCTTCTGCTCCCTGGTAATCGTCCAGGTTTATTTTGGCAAGCGCACGAAAAAAGTATGGTTCGTACAAATAAGGTTTTGCACTCACTACTTGATTAAAATACTGAATGGAAAGAACATAGTCTTCAAAATACAATGCATTTCGGCCAATCGCCATCACTCGTTCTGTATTAATTTGAGCAGAAACAACAGCCGGAAATAACAAAAAGTATATTATTAATCTCTTTATCATCTATTTATTCATATAAGGGCGCAGCAAAAGTAATGATTTCGATTGAACAAACAACATTTATAACTTTTTTTTTAAAATAAGAAAAGAGTATTTCATTTATCAAAAAAAATAATATTAATATTCACTTTAAATGGTGAATTCACACAGCCGCTATCGTTTAATAAATAACTTATTACTAATCAATAAAACAAGCTGAATAAAAAAACGAAAAGCACACTTTTCTAGAATTAGAAAGTATGCTTTTGTTAAGAAAATAAAATCAATATCACATTGACTTATTTAATTGTTTTAACTTTATATGAGCATCTGGCTTTTCCTTTTAACATAGCAGTCAATTTCCCTTTAATCATCTGCTTGCGCAACGGAGAAAGATTATCAATAAACAAACCACCTTCCAGGTGCTCAAATTCATGTTGCATTACACGTGCAAGATAACCTTCAACATGCTCATCATGCTCCACAAAGTTCTCATCCATATATTTCACATGGATCTTATTTGATCTGTTCACCGATTCGTGAATACCCGGTAAGCTCAGGCAGCCTTCTTCCATAGAGACTATCTCACCTTCAGTCTCAAGAATGTAAGCATTAATATATGCTTTACGAAAATCCTTATATTCAGGGTGTTCATCAGAAAGAACATCAAGACTAATCACTACCACACGAATAGGAAGACCAATCTGAGGAGCGGCAAGTCCTACACCATCAGCTCTGTCCATAGTAGCAAACATATTTTCAATCAGCTCTTTTAAGTTAGAGTAATCAGGTGTAATATCCTCTGCGATTTTTCTTAAAACCGGCTGTCCATAAACATAAATAGGTAAAATCATTATTATACTATATATTACAATTATATTAACAAATTATTTCTCCCCTGAATTATCTTCTACTTTCCATATAGGACTGCAAAATAATCGTTGCGCTGACCTCATCAACAAGCTCTTTACTCTGCCTGTCTTTCTTCTTCAATCCAGCATCTATCATTGTGCGATGTGCCAAAACCGAAGTAAAACGTTCGTCAACAAACTCCACAGGTATATTAGGCAGATTTTTTTTTAAACGCTGAGCAAACGGCTTTATATATTTCATACTTTCGGATAATTCATTGTTCATCTGTTTCGGAAGGCCGATCAATATTAAATCTACCGGCTCTCTGGCCACATATTGCAACAGAAAATCAGGCAATGTATGACTGGGCACAGTAGTCAATCCGTTTGCAATAATCTGCAAAACATCAGTAACGGCAATACCCGTTCGTTTTCTCCCATAATCAAGTGCAAGTATTCTTCCCATAATTCAGGGTACAAAAATACAACTAAAAATATTTATTTAAGCTACAGTTAAACAAAAAAAACAATAATAGTATTAACACTCAAACAAAATAAATGCTAACTTTGCTACCAAAAGGAAGATTGCCAGAGTGAACGATCGGGGCGGACTCGAAATCCGTTGAGCGGCTTGCCGTTCTGGGGGTTTGAATCCCTCATCTTCCGCCAAGATACGAAAAAGAGACCTATACAGGCCTTTTTTTTTAGTAATTAGCAAAAGATGAGGGAGGGCTCCACCTTATAACATATAGAAAAAGGCAGAAACCTCTCAGTTTCTGCCTTTACTAAAGAAAGAATATTTCCAAGTAATATCAAAAAAGCATTAATATACTCTATATAAAATCCAGGCACCCTGGAAATCTTTTCTGTTTGGATATTTAGCTTTAAATGCATCTCTGGATTCTACTGCAGAAGCTTTATCAGAGAATGTACTAATAATAACACGATACATATTGGTATCCGGATTGAGAGCGATCACAGATTTATATCCGATCTTGATCATATCTTCCTGCAAAGCTTCTGCATTTGCCTTAGTCTGGAAACTGCCGCATACAACACTATAATCCAATAACGTACCAGAACCTTGAACTGTTACTCTTTCCTGACGTACACCATTATTCGATGTAGTGGCAGTAGTTGATTTCTTTACTATTGGAACATCAGCAACAGGAGCCACTTCTACCGGCTCTGCAACTTTAGGCTCAGCAAGTTCTTGTTGTTTTGCCTTTTCATACGCTTTTTTATAAGCACTTTCACCTGATTTACAAGAAGTAAACGCAAGAACAATACATAAACCAGTTCCTAATACTGCTAATTTTTTCATAACTTATTCTCTTTTTAATTAATAATTTCAGATTAATATTTTCTAAAAACTAATTTTTCCTCTTTATAACTTAATTGTAACGCTGAAGACGAGATCTCATCTACCTTGAATATCCTGCTACCATTCTCCCAATTCAGATAATGCTCAAATGCAGGTTCAGTTTCGAATCCAGACAAAATCTGAATTTTCAGTTCATTTCCTTCCAAAGAATAGTTTCCCCAAAAGGTTTTATAGTTCCCATCTGAGAGCAAACAAATGGCTGAAAATGAGCCTTTCATAAAGTTATAGAACACACTATCCTCACGTTGTACTACCCCATCGGCATATTCGTACTTACAAAGCTGCCACTTATTTTCTATTCGGGATACATCGTCCGAACATGATACTCCTAATAAAATCAACAGAGTAAAGAATAATATGTTCAGAATCTTTTTCACGCTTCAGTTTCTTTATACGATATAGTTCCTGTAGCCTGATTTGTAGGCATAATAAGAACTTCGGCAATTTGAATGTGCTTAGGTGCAGAAGCCGCAAAATAAATAGTTTCTGCAATGTCGGCTCCAGTCAGAGGCTTTATACCTTTATAGAAATTATCTGCTTTTACTTTATCTCCACGAAAACGAACGACCGAGAAATTAGTTTCTACCATTCCCGGTTTTATATTTGTCACTCTCAAAGGAGTATCAACAAGATCAATACGCAATCCGTCCGACAATGCCTTAACAGCAGCTTTTGTTGCGCAATAAACACTTCCACCCGGATAAGCGGCATCTCCGGCAATAGAGCCTATATTAATAATGTGTCCATTTCCACGTTCAACCATTCCCGGAGTTATCATCCGTGTCATTGATAGCAAAGCTCGTATATTGGTATCAATCATTATATCCCATTCATCAAGATCTCCCTGATGCTCTTTATCCACACCAAAAACAAGTCCGGCATTATTAATAAGGACATCAATATTTAACCACTTCCCTTTCAGAGACGCCAATGATTCAGCAGCAGCCTTTCGGTCACGAACATCGAAAATAAGAGGAAGAACCTCTATTCCATATTTTTTTTCTAATTCATCCTTTAACTTAAGCAGCTTTTCCTCATTGCGTCCGTTAAGAATCAGATCAGATCCTTTGGAAGCAAATTTACGTGCACATCCTTCACCAATTCCACTGGTAGATCCGGTAATAAAGATAATCTTATTTTTCATCTTATTTTATCTATTTACTATTTTTTCCAGGAACTCTTTCAAACTTAGAAGTCTTCATTGTTGTTTTAAGTCTGACAGAGGGACGGAAATTTATATTTTTCACTCTAACCGATTGCCCCCGGATTTCCTCATAATCCTGTACTGTGCGAGATTCGGCTGAAACAGAAAAAGTTCCCAGCTCGTCAATACTAACATTGTAACCATCCTGAAGTTTATCTTCAATGGTTTGCGCAAGTGCCTCAATTGCCGCTTTCATATCGGCAACGTTCAGAGAGCACTTTTCAGAAATCGATTTGCACAGTTCCCGTGTATCGATCGTGCCTTTAGTAACCACTTGTGCATAAAATCCTTGTTTGGGATTCTCACTAATGTTGTCGCGCATGGGCGTTAATCTGTATTGGATACTCATATATCAAAATATTTAAGTTATAACTTCATAGATAATAGATAAGAAGGTCTAAATCATTTTATAAAATAATCTAGATTATTTTAAAATTAAATCTAGATTATTTTTATAAAAGAAGTAGAGCAAAGATATTAGATTAATACATAGGTTGAATTAGCTTCTTAGTTAAATAACCTTAACTATTCAGGAATTTTCTCAGACGCCCACCACTTTGACGTATCTTTGTGCAACTAATATACACCAGCCGCGAGGCTATTTTAATTATTTTAAATGACATTTGAACAATTAGACCTGATAAGCCCTATTTTAAAGGCTTTACAAGAAGAGGGCTACACCTCACCAACTCCCATTCAAGAACAATCTATTCCAATCATATTAAAAGGCAAAGACTTGTTAGGCTGTGCACAAACCGGAACAGGTAAAACTGCAGCATTTTCAATTCCTATTTTGCAAAAGTTCTATAAAACAGATAAAAACAGGGGAATTAAAGCCCTCGTATTAACCCCTACCCGTGAACTTGCCATTCAAATTAACGATAGTTTTACAGCTTACGGTCGTTTCACAGGATTACGTCATACTGTTATATTCGGAGGCGTTCCGCAAAAGCCTCAGACTGATGCTTTAAGAAAAGGAGTTGATATACTGATTGCAACCCCCGGAAGACTGCTGGATTTAATCAATCAAGGATTTATTTCGCTAAAAACTCTGGAATTTTTTGTACTCGATGAAGCCGATCGCATGCTTGATATGGGATTTATACACGACATTAAGCGTATACTTCCTTTGCTCCCTAAAAAACGTCAATCACTATTTTTCTCGGCAACCATGCCGCCGGAAATAGAAAAACTGGCCGGCACTATTCTTATTCACCCGGAAAAGGTTGAAGTAACCCCTGTATCTTCTACTGTTGATACTATCCAACAAAGTCTTTACTTTGTCGGCAAGAAGGAAAAGAAAGATTTGCTTCTTTACCTTTTGAAGAGCCCGACAATAGAATCAGTCCTTGTGTTTACCCGCACCAAACATGGAGCAGACAAAATAGCCAAGTTACTGGTTAAAGAAGGCATTGAAGCAGCAGCTATTCACGGAAACAAATCTCAGAATGCCCGTCAGAAAGCGCTAACCAGTTTTAAAGAGCATACTCTTCGCGTATTAATTGCTACTGATATTGCAGCTCGTGGAATAGATGTTGACCAATTATCCCACGTAATCAACTATGAGCTTCCCAATGTTCCTGAAACATACGTTCACCGTATCGGACGAACTGGACGTGCAGGTCACGAAGGTGTAGCCATAGCTTTCTGTGAACCAGAAGAGTTGCCATACTTAAAAGATATTCAAAAGCTCATAGGCATTAAGATTCCGGTAATTGCAAATCATCCGTTTATTTCCAGTGAGGCAGCTGTTGCCATCGAAGAGAAAAAGGAGGTAATGAAAACTCAAGCAAAGGAAAATAAAATATATAAAGGCAACCGTAGCAATGGGGATTTTTGGCGCAGACAAAAAATGAATCAAAATAAAGAAAAAAAATAATTTTTCTCTTTTAAAAACCATATTGAAGAAATAATTGTTTTAAAATAGAACAACTTATCTAATTATTAATTAGATTTGTAATAAACTATACAAAAACAATTGCTATGAAGAATTTAAATGTTTTAGCTGCTTTATTGGGTGGTGCAGTCATAGGTGCTGCACTAGGCGTATTGTTTGCTCCGGAAAAGGGAGAAGACACAAGAAACAAGATTGCTGAAATCCTTCGTAAGAAAGGTATCAAACTATCTCGAAGCGAGATGAATGACCTTGTTAGTGAAATTTCTTCAGAAATGAGTTCTGAAGGTGCTGAATGAATTTAAATAAAGTCACCATGTCCACAGAAAAGAATACAATAGATAATATTAAGCAACTCATTGATGAAGTCAAAGAGTATGTGATATTGCAAAAGGATTACGCTAAGTTGCAGTTTGTAGAAAAATTAACGATTCTGCTTTCTACACTTATTATGATCTTTGTATTAATTATCCTTTCCATGGTGACTTTATTCTACCTGCTTTTTTCATTTGCCTATATTCTTGAGCCCTTTGTAGGCGGAATAGCTGTTAGTTTCGGCATAATTTCCTGTATAAGTATTCTAATAATCGTTTGTGTAGTTAGATTCCGTAATGTTCTAATCACCAATCATTTGGTGAGATTTCTAACAAACCTGTTTATACACGATTCTGACAAATAATATAAGAATTTAGATCTGCCATGAAGAACTTAACACTAGCCGATATCGCCCAAAGGAAAGCTGAACTAAGGCAAAAAATAGCACTCCAAAAAGACAAAATTACTGCAACCTCTAGTGAAATTGTCGTTCCCATCACGCATATAACTTCAGGAAAATATTTCATGAATAATATAAAAACCGGTATGACGATTCTTAACGGAATAATTATCGGATACAAATTAATGAATAAATTCCGCAAATTCTTCCACAAAAAAAGATAACTTTGCAGCGCTAATTTAAACCAGATATTATTTATTTCGTCAATAAATAATATACTATATAAATAAAGAATGAAACCAAAATTTTATCTTTTGGCATTCGCTCTTTTTGCCGGATTTTTTTTCGCGCAAACGGAGTGTTATGCAAAAACAAAAACCGCCAAGTATGTATTTTACTTCATTGGCGACGGGATGGGGGTAAATCAAGTAAATGGTACCGAGATGTACCTGGCAGAAAAAGAGGGCCGAATCGGTGTAAAACCACTTAACTTCACCCAATTTCCTTACGCCACATTTGCTTCAACTTATTCAGTTTATAACTCTGTTACTTGTTCCGCAGCAGCCGGAACCGCACTGGCTGCAGGAGTAAAGACTAAAAACGGAACTATTGGAATGGATAGTCTGCATAAAATGCCATTATACAGTGTGGCTGTAAAGGCAAAGAAAGCCGGAAAGAAAGTTGGAATCACCACCAGTGTAAGTATAGACCACGCCACTCCCGCTACCTTTTATGCCCATCAACCTGACAGAGACATGTATTACGAAATAGCAACCGATCTCCCCAAGACCGGTTTCGATTTTTATGCCGGAAGTGGATTTCTAAAACCAACCAACCCTAAAGATAAAAATGCACCTGAAATATACAGTCTATTTAAAAAGACCAACTACACAGTTGCAAAGGGGTACGAAGATTTTAAAGCTAAAAGCAGGAATGCTTCCAAAATGATTCTTATGCAAAAAGAGGGTTCTGATATGGAGTGCATTCCTTATGCAATAGACCGAAAACCAGGCAATTTAACACTTTGCCAGATTACAGAAAGTGCCGTTAATTTTCTGACTAAGGAAAATAAGAATGGCTTTTTCTTAATGGTTGAAGGTGGAAAAATAGACTGGGCATGCCATAACAATGATGCAGCAACAGTTTTTGATGAAGTATCAGATATGGCTGATGCAGTACAAATAGCCTATAATTTTTATCTGAAACATCCCGATGAAACCCTCATCGTGGTTACAGCCGATCACGAAACTGGCGGAATTGCACTTGGGGCAGGTAAATATGAACTAAACTTAAAAGTTCTGGCTAACCAGAAAGTTTCAGAAGACGGGCTCTCTGTTAAAATAAATCAGTTAAGAAAAGAAAAGAACAATAACATAACCTGGAATGACATCAAAGAACTGTTAAGCGAGAATATGGGATTCTGGAAGAAGGTAAATCTAACAGAGAAACAAGAACAACGGTTAAAAGAAGAGTATATCCGCTCATTCTTAGGAGATAAGGTTAAACTTACAGAGACTCTATATTCCCAAAATGAGCCAATAGCAGCACTTGCCAGACAAATCTTAAATGAAATTGCGATGGTAAGCTGGGCAAGCAGCAATCACACAGCCGGATATATTCCCGTCTATGCCATCGGAGCCGGGTCTGAACTGTTTCACGGGAAATTAGAAAATACTGATATTCCTAAGAAAATAGCTGAAGCTGCTAATTATTAATATAGAGCAAAATATAAAAAAAGAAGAGAAGAGCCTGCTGGTTCTTCTCTTCTTTTTTTATAGATAATATAATATTTATACGTATGTTTCCAGCAATTTAACCGAGCCTTCGGGTATAATAGTGATATCCATTGTTGATGCAGGCAACAGAACTGTTTCTCCAGCCTTAAGTTCAACTTCATTACTTTCATTATCAACTATCTTGCATGCTCCTTCCAAACCAATCAGTACAACAAAAGAATCTAATTCCGAGTAATCACACGAAATTGTTTCCGTCATATCATAAAGAGAAGTTGTAAAATACGGACAGGCAACCAATTCTACCGGTTCTTCCTTTACAGCCTCATAATCAGTTTTATAATCATCAAGCACTTCATAATCAATTGCATCCTTTGCTAATTCAGTATGCAGTTCCCGTGATTTACCATTAGCATCTTTACGATCAAAATCAAAGATACGATAGGTTACATCAGAGGTCTGCTGAATCTCAGCAATAAAAGCTCCGGCACCAATACTATGAATACGCCCCGCAGGGAGGAAGAATACATCACCTTTTTTAATGGAGTATTCCTGCAACACCTCTGTAATCGTAGAATTCATAACTCTTTCCTTATATTCTTTGGGAGTAATCTCCTTAGAAAAGCCAGAACGGAGTTTGGCATCTGGAGTAGCATCTACTACATACCACATCTCGGTTTTTCCCATAGAATTGTGACGCTTCTTTGCCAGCACATCAGAAGGGTGAACCTGAATAGAAAGGTCTTGCTGAGCATCAATAAACTTAATTAGCAGAGGGAATGTAGAATTAAAACGGGCATAATTGCTTTCGCCTACCAGTTCTTCACGAAACCTTCTTACTAACTGTCCCAAGGTCATCCCTTTGAATTCTCCGTTAGCAACTTCAGATTCATTGTCCGGCACACCGGAAAGTTCCCAACTCTCACCAACATTTGGCATCTCTTCAGAAAGATGCTTGAAAGGAATAATTTTATCACCACCCCACAATGTTTGTTTAAGGATGGGTTTAAACTTTAATGGATACATTTATCTATTATAAATATGGTTTATAGCCACAAACATACATAAAAATATTAATTTAACATCGATTAATGACCAATTAATTCATAAAAAGAAAATAAAATATAGTCTAACCCACATTATTACTCTTTCAGACAATTCATATTCATCACAAAAAGGTTCTTCGTCACTTTAGGTGCAAGCTATTGCATTAAGCTACTTATTTATGATTGTTTTGCAGACTTTTCATCAGATTCAAAAAATGGCTTATTAAAAAGCATGTAGAGTCTTTATTGAATAAGCATTTGAGACCGTTTGCTTGCACCAAAAGTGACGAAGAACCCACAAAAAACATTTTTTGCTGCCACCTGCCACCTTTTTACACCAAAATCCCTGCCAATAGGCTTTTCAGTTGTGGAAGATAAAAAATACCGACCATTTATCTACCACTAAATAGCTTCATCTGCCACTAAAAATAAATTTTGCAGACAACTATTTATGATAAAAAGTAGTAATCAATATTCGCTTTTAAATATTAAAAACACACATATCTCAAAGTAAGGCCTGCGACTCATTACATATCAGGCTCACTTATAGCATAATACAAACAAATATTCAATAATATATAAGCATTTATATCTGATAAGATAAGTAAGTTCACAGATGAGAACCCATAAGTTCTCAATAAAGGGCTTATCGGTTCACAACTGTGGGCTTATGGGTTCACAGTTGTAGGCTTGCTAAATCAAAGATAAAAAATGACCTATTACTAAATATATAAAATCCTGATATTCATTACAATAATTCAAAACAGTTTAGGATTAAGTATTAAATATTTGACATGTATTATAATTAAAGAAAGAACAAACCATAATCGGGAAAATGATCGGTTTGAAGAAGAGAAACAAAACCTGTGGGAGATAACAGAATTTAGTGGCAGATAACTTGTAAAATAAAAGTATCTACCACTAAATTATATCATTATATATCAATATATTAGATACAGTTTAGTGGCAGATAGCAAATCAATCTGCATTTTTTAATAACCAGGAGAGATTAAAACGATAATGCAGCCTGCTGCTTACCAGATGAATCACATTATCCGGTGTTTGTATAGCGGCCAGATAGCCTCGCGGCTCGGCATGAGTGGCATCCATTTCAAAGAATTGTGTCCATGCACCACCATTCAGATAACGAGAAGTACCATCAGTGAGCAGTTTCTTCACCGGCCATGTTTTGCCTTCATCAAAAGACAAGGCTGCATACATGCCATATCCGCGGAATTCCTTTCCATTTTTATCCTTGAAAATCATTCCACGTTCAGAAGGAACTGTCCGTAAAGGATGATCGGTAAACGAAATTAGTAGAAGTGGCCCCTCATTCAGTCGTCTTAAAACAAGTCGCTGCTGACCTTCGATAGGAGGGAATTCAGAAGCAGAATAAGTCCACGTTTTTCCCATGTCACTTAAAATACTCATTGGCATACGCATCCTACCCATTGAATCGGCAACGTTATTATTTCTTCCGAAAGCCATCAGCCTTCCATCTTTTAGTTGCACTACGCCCGCATGAATTCCGGCAATAGTACCTCCAGTATCAGTCCACGTCTGCCCGCCATCCTTACTTACATGAACAGCCGTACTATCTTGTCCGCCAGGTCCGGCATCACACAACTGAACAAACCAACCCTCACTTGTCTTTATTGTCCCGGCAATTACCTGATGACGCTTTGCATGTTCAGGCTCAATTATTCGCGCAGAAGTCCATGTCTTTCCATTATCGCGACTGGTTCTTTGAATCATCATTAAGTTCTGCCAGTCGCCCGCTGCCTCTACTCCATTTATATGATAAAGCGTACCGTTACCATCGTTCATCAAAGCCGATCCGGTCATGTTCCTGTCGGGTACCTTAAAGAAAGGCGATGCCTGATCCCATTCCTTAGCTCCGGCACGCAACCGAGAAGCAAGTACAATCATCTCACGCCCATTTTCATGGTCGGCAGAGAACCAGATAGCAAGTAAGTCACCATTATCACACCATGTAATAGCCGGCTGATGATTATGTTGATAGAAAGGCGTTTTGGAAGAGCAGTCAGGCTTTACAACGAAAGGAATCGGAGCCATAAACAACGGTTCTTTATCTTGTTTCTTCCAGACAGCTTTTACCTGCGATACATGTTCACTATTCAAAGCAACCTCAATGGTAGTAAGCGGTTTGCTTGCAGGATACTCAGCCTGCACAACCCGAAATCCAGTCAAGGCATGTTTATCTTCGGGAATCATAGCCATACGGTTCGAACTACGCAAAAAAGATTCAGGCGTACTGTGACTTCCACCTCTTGTCACCCGGAACTCTCCCCTGCTCTCCCCCACAGGATCAGTCTGTACCTCCGGAGAATAAGGACCATACCAGTCCAGGCACCACTCTTCTACATTTCCATGCATATCATAAATGCCGAATGCATTAGGTGGTGTTTGTGCCACCTTTAATGAAACAGGCTGATAATCTCTTACTATTCTCTGATCTTTCAGATAGATAGCAGGCAGTCCGTCGCCCATACTAAAAGGATAACAACTACCCGCACGGCAAGCATACTCCCACTCAGCCTCAGTGGGTAAACGATAAGTCTTTCCTTCTTTCTTGCTCAGCCACTTACAAAAAGCCATCGCATCGTTATAACTGACAAAGATCACCGCCTCATCATCGGCTTTCGAAAGTCCTCTCTTCCCACGAAGAGCTTTATGTTCGGGACAAAATTCTTCGTATTGAGCATTTGTTATTTCTGTTTTTCCAATTCGAAAAGGATGAGAGATAATCACTTTGTGTACCGGAGCTTCATCAAAATTCTCTCCAATACCGATTCCTCCCACATAAAAACTCCCAGCCGGAAGGTTTACCATTAGGATAAGCTCTTTTACTTGTGCATTTACAGCAATAGAAAGCAAAGAAAGTCCTATTGCCGTAAAAATTATCTTTTGTAAATTTTTCATTGATTTTTAATGTTATGCTTGCAAAGATAATCTTTACTTAAAAACGAGGACAAAAAAAGTCCTGCAAAATTGCTTTTGCAGGACTTTCTAAACTTTAATTTTTGCGGTGCGTACGAGACTCGAACTCGTGACCCCATGCGTGACAGGCATGTATTCTAACCAACTGAACTAACGCACCATTTAATTTTTGTTTGCCATCTCTCTCGATTGCGAATGCAAAGGTAGATATTTTTTTTAAACCTGCAAGTTTTTTAAGAAAGAAAGCTAAAAAAAGGACTTGCTGAATATAGCTTACAAAAGAATAATAAAAAAAATATTTTACTTCCCCACTAGCAGATATTACAAATAGTAAATACAAGAAAAAGAAGAGGATACACATTCTATGAAATTAAAACTCAGAGAATGCTTTATAATATTTTGTGCCTATAAAAAAATAACAATGTTTACCATACTATCTAGATAACCTCTCCTTTGACAAGGAATTGTTTAATGGAGATGAACATGCCTTTGAGCGGGGCGGTGACGTCCGCTTAAGAGCAAGCAACCCTCACTTCATTCGGAACAGACTGATATGTTGGCAGAAACATTATTCTTATCCAGTTTGTTTTTCTTATATAAATTAAAACATCAATAATCGTCACCTACTATCTTCATTCCTAAAAAAACATCAAGTCATAAATAAATTAGTATGAATACAAAAGAGCAATATTGCAAATACTCGCTAATTGCGATTATTCTGGTTTTAGGGGTAATCTTATTTACGAAATTCACTCCTTTTTTTACCGGAATTCTGGGTGCATTAACAATCTATCTTCTGGTAAGAAAACAAATGATTTATCTCATTGAGAAAAAACATTTTAAACAAGGATTGGCAGCTGCACTCATGATAGGTGAGGCTATATTATGTTTTCTTGTTCCTATTTCGCTGGTAGTTTGGCTGCTCATAAATAAATTACAAAATCTTAATCTTGATACGCATGCTTATATAACATCAATTAAGCATATTGCAGACCTCATTCAAGAAAAAACAGGTTATAATGTACTCAACAGTGATAATTTATCAACAATAACTTCCTCATTGCCAGCATTGGGACGGTTTTTAGCTGGGAATATAACAAACTTTAGCATTAATATTTTCACAATGCTCTTTGTTCTCTTTTTTATGCTGATTGACAGAAAGAAAATGGAAACCTACCTTTACGAATTGCTACCTTTTACTCAAAAAAATAAAAAGAGTGTAATTGCGGAAATAAACATGATCGTAAAATCGAATGCAATAGGCATTCCCTTATTGGCAGTTGTACAAGGTGTAGTATCAATGATTGGATATTTCATTTTCGGAGTACCTAATCCTTTTCTTTTCGGTTTTCTGAGTTGTTTTGCAACTATTATTCCTATAATAGGAGTTGCATTGATGTGGTTTCCATTAGTAATATATCTTTTATTGGTAGGTCATTGGGGATTTGCTATCGGACTTTTTGCTTATTCAATCATTATCACCTCACATGTGGATAATTTGGGACGTTTCATATTACAAAAGAAACTCGCAAACACACATCCTTTAATCACGATTTTCGGAGTTTTCATCGGATTATCATTATTTGGTTTTATGGGGATAATTTTTGGACCTCTAATATTATCTATATTTCTACTTTGCGTTAACATCTTTAAATTAGAGTATCTGGAAGGGAAGAAGTAAACTATTCCCTACTACTTTTCCCAAGATAATGCATCTTAACAAGGATAGCGGGATAAGTTTCAATTTTAATCTTTTGTACCAAGACTTTACTTTGAAATAACAAGAAGGGATTCAGAAGGGAATGTATGTTATTGGTAAAGTATTTGATCATTGGTTCAGGTTTAATTAAAGAAAACACAAAGTCAGTCAATAGCTTTATGAAGCAATGGCTGACTTTTTTTTATTTACTTATTCATTGCATAACGCACTAACTACAAGCATTCGGCTATATGCTTTTTAATAAGCATTATAATTTATGTGGAAATTAAAGATAAATATCTTAAAAATAAAAAGTCCCACAAATATTACTTTGCAGGACTTTTAAACTTTTTTGGCGGTGCGTACGAGACTCGAACTCGTGACCCCATGCGTGACAGGCATGTATTCTAACCAACTGAACTAACGCACCAATTATTTTGTTTGCTATCTCTCTCGATTGCGGATGCAAAGGTAGATATTTTTTTCATTTTTGCAAGAGGTTTGCGTAAATAAACTCACTTTTTATTCAAAAAAAGCGGTAAATGCACAATTCCGGCCTGTTCTAATTGACAATCAATAACATTTAATACAAACTTCTTGCTATAATAATTTATTCTTTGGCAATAATTCGTTATTTTTGCGGACTCATAATGATAACTAATGATAAATAAGATGCAAGCTAACAAAAATACAGCAAAGTTATTGCTCCACTGTCCCGATAAACCAGGAATTATATCCGCGGTAACGGATTTTATTACTATAAACAAGGGAAATATTGTTTATCTGGATCAGTACGTTGATCATATTGAAAATATTTTTTTTATGAGAATTGAGTGGGAACTAAGCGATTTCCTTATCCCCAGAGAAAAGATAGAAGATTACTTTGATACTTTGTATGCTCAGAAATACAAAATGAGCTTCCGTCTATACTTCTCGGATATTAAACCGCGAATGGCGATATTTGTTTCTAAAATGTCTCACTGCTTGTTTGATATGCTTGCCCGTTATGCAAACGGTGAGTGGAATGTAGAAATTCCTTTGATTATAAGTAATCACCCTAACCTGAAACATGTAGCCGATAAATTTGGTATTCCTTTCCACCTCTTCCCTATCACCAAGGAGACAAAGGCTGAACAGGAAGCAAAAGAGATGGAACTGCTGGCTAAACATAAAGTGAACTTCATTGTTTTAGCAAGATACATGCAGGTGATCTCTGAAAACATGATCAACTCTTATCCTAACAGGATTATTAATATTCACCATTCTTTCCTTCCGGCTTTTGTGGGCGCTAAGCCTTATCACGCTGCTTTTGAAAGAGGTGTGAAGATTATTGGTGCTACCAGTCACTATGTTACTACTGAGCTTGATGCCGGTCCTATCATTGAACAGGATGTTGTTCGCATTACTCACAAGGATACGGTGGAAGATCTGGTTAACAAAGGAAAGGATCTTGAAAAAATAGTTCTTTCACGTGCGGTACAAAAGCATATTGAGCGCAAAGTTCTGGCTTATAAGAATAAAACTGTAATCTTTAGTTAAAGGTAAATGAATATAGCTATCGTAAAATATAATGCAGGAAACATCTATTCAGTAGATCATGCCTTACGACGCCTTGGAGTAAATGCCGTGGTAACGGCGGACAAAGAAATTTTATCTAAAGCGGATAAAGTGATTTTTCCGGGAGTTGGAGAAGCTGCTACTACCATGCAGCATTTAAAAGCCACCGGATTAGATAAACTGATTGTGGATTTAAAGCAGCCTGTACTGGGCATTTGCCTTGGAATGCAGCTTATGTGCAGTCATTCTGAAGAAGGAGATGTGGATTGCTTAAGCATATTTCCAACTGATGTGAAACGATTTTATCCTGCAAAACATGAAGATAAAGTTCCGCACATGGGCTGGAATACCATTGGCGATTTGAAAGGGGATCTTTACAAGGGCTTTACCAAAGAGGAGTTTGTTTATTTTGTGCATAGCTTTTATGTGCCTGTCAACGAATTTACAGTGGCTACAACAGATTACATACTTCCCTTTAGCGCGTCATTACAAAAGGGGAACTACTATGCTACCCAATTTCACCCCGAGAAAAGCGGAAAGGTTGGAGAACGTATATTAGAAAACTTCATTAATTTACCTCTATAATAAAAGTATGATTGAAATTATTCCTGCCATAGATATAATTGAAGGGAAATGTGTTCGCCTGTCAAAGGGCGATTATGATAGTAAGAAAGTATATAATGAGAATCCGGTAGAGGTTGCAAAGGAATTTGAAGCAAGTGGTATTCGCCGACTTCATGTGGTTGATCTTGACGGTGCTGCTTCTCATCATATAGTTAATTACCGCATTCTGGAAAAGATAGCTTCACAGACCTCCCTGATTATAGATTTTGGCGGCGGAATAAAAAGTGATGAAGATTTAAGGATTGCTTTCGAAAGCGGAGCAAAGATGATAACCGGTGGCAGCATTGCTGTTAAAGAACCTGAGCTGTTTACTCAATGGATCAATAAATACGGAAGTGATAAGATTATTCTTGGAGCCGACGTAAAAAATAAGATGATTGCAGTGAACGGCTGGAAAGAGGGAACGGAACTTGAGCTTATGACTTTTCTGGGTGGATATATTGAAAAGGGTATTCAGAAGGTGATCTGCACGGATATTGAATGCGACGGTATGCTGCAAGGTCCTTCTACTGCTCTGTATAATGAAATTCTGGAGAAATTTCCTTCAACATACCTTATTGCCAGTGGTGGCGTAAGCTGCATTGACGATATTATAAAACTGGAAGAAGCTAAAGTGCCTGCTGTTATTTTCGGGAAAGCGCTTTACGAAGGAAAGATCCAGCTGAAGGACTTAAAGATATTTATATAAACTGATAGATATGTTAGCAAAAAGAATCATACCTTGTCTGGATATAAAGAATGGTACTACTGTAAAAGGTACTAACTTTGTGAACTTACGTGAAGCTGGCGATCCGGTGGAACTGGGGCGTGCTTACAGTGAACAGGGAGCCGACGAACTGGTATTTCTTGATATTACCGCAAGCCACGAAGGACGAAAAACTTTTACAGACCTAGTAAAACGTGTTGCTGCAAACATTAGCATTCCTTTCACCGTGGGTGGTGGTATCAATGAATTGCAGGATGTTGACCGTTTACTGAATGCCGGTGCTGACAAAGTTTCCATCAATTCTTCTGCTATTAGAAATCCGCAGCTGATAAACGAGATTGCAAAGCATTTCGGTTCGCAGGTATGCGTGGTAGCGATTGATGCAAAAGAGGAAAATAACATTTGGAAATGTTACCTTAACGGAGGAAGAATTGAAACCGATAAAGAGCTGATCTCATGGGCTAAAGAAGCTGCAGATCGTGGAGCCGGAGAGATTCTTTTTACAAGCATGAATCACGATGGCGTGAAAACCGGATATGCCAACGAAACGCTGGCACTCTTATCTGACTCCTTGCCTATACCGATTATTGCATCGGGAGGAGCCGGTGCCATGGAACATTTCAAAGATACTTTTACCTTAGGAAAAGCTGATGCTGCTTTGGCTGCCAGTGTTTTTCACTTCGGAGAAATTAAGATTTCCGAATTAAAAGATTATCTTTGTACGCAAGGAATAACTGTCAGACTGTAACAAGTCATAATAATGAATTATTAATATATAACATCATGGGTTTAGATTTTAACAAAATGGATGGATTAATTCCGGCAATTATACAAGATAATTACACCTCTAAAGTTCTGATGCTTGGTTTTATGAATAAGGAAGCTTATGAAAAGACTTTAGCTATAGGACAGGTTACTTTCTTTAGCCGTACAAAGAACAGACTTTGGACAAAAGGAGAAGAAAGCGGTAATTTTCTGAATGTAGTATCTATCAAAGAGGATTGCGATAAAGATACCTTATTGATTAAGGTTAATCCGGTTGGTCCTGTTTGCCATACTGGCTCTGATACATGCTGGGGAGAAGAAAACACAGAAGATATCATGTTTATCAAGTATTTGCAGGATTTTATCAGCAAACGACATGATGAAATGCCTGAAAAATCGTACACTACATCATTATTCAACTCCGGAGTGAACCGTATGGCTCAGAAAGTAGGTGAAGAAGCTGTAGAAACAGTCATTGAAGCAACAAACGGAACAGATGACCGTTTAATCTATGAAGCATCAGATCTGGTTTATCACCTGATTGTTCTTCTTACATCAAAAGGCTATCGTATTGAAGATCTGGCCCGTGAACTTAAAAAAAGACATAAAGAATAAAAGCAAAATAATTATGGGCGAACCACTCATTAACTATCAGAATGTAGAAATTGTCCAACAGGATTTTTGCGTGCTCCATAATATAAACATGCAACTGAATGCTGGCGATTTTTTATATATAATAGGCAAAGTAGGCACAGGAAAAACAAGCCTACTGAAAACTATTTATGGAGAATTGAGTATCGCTTCAGGAGAAGCAGAAGTTTTAGGAAATAATCTACGGGCCATAAAACGAAAAAACATTCCGCAGCTAAGACGGAAGTTGGGAATCATATTTCAGGATTTTCAGTTACTCACTGATCGCACAGTAAACGACAATCTGGAATTTGTATTGCGCGCCACCGGCTGGAAAAATAAACTAGAGATAAAGGAACGGATAAAAGAGGTGTTGGAGCAAGTGGGTATGGCAAACGAAGGGAATAAATTGCCCAGTGAGCTATCCGGCGGAGAGCAACAGCGTATTGTCATTGCAAGAGCAATATTAAACTCCCCTTCCATTATCCTGGCAGACGAGCCTACAGGTAATCTGGACGTAGAAACAGGAAGAAAAATTGTAGAATTGCTTCATGAAATTAGTCGCAACGGTTCTTCTGTGATTATGACTACACATAATATTCAGTTGCTTAAAGAATTTCCGGGATTAGTTCTGCAATGTAAAAACAATGAGTTGCATGATGCAACCCACGAATTTTATAAAAAAACGAATACTCAGGATAAATTAGAACCGGATAATAGAGAACCAATCTTAGAAACAACTTGCTCGCAAGCAGAGTTTGTAAATGAAGAAGATAGTGAGGAAGACGAAGATATAGAGACGAAGACTGTTACTGAGAAAGAGACTGATACGGATAAAGAATAAATATTAATTTAATAGTGTAAAGAAGATGAAAGTTTTAAAGTTTGGAGGTACTTCCGTTGGTTCTGCCGAACGGATGAAAGAGGTAGCCAAATTAATAACCGATGGTGAAAAGAAAATTGTAGTGCTTTCCGCAATGTCTGGCACAACAAATACTTTAGTTGAAATCTCGGATTACTTATATAAAAAGAATCCCGACGGTGCTAATGAAATCATCAACAAATTAGAGAAAAATTACAAAAAGCACGTTGATGAACTCTATTCTACAGATGAATATAAACAGAAAGGGCTTGAAATTATAAAATCTCATTTTGATTATGTTCGTTCTTACACCAAAGATCTATTTACACTCTTTGAAGAGAAGGTGGTTCTGGCACAAGGAGAATTGATTTCCACAGCAATGGTGAATGATTATCTTTGCGAATGTGGAGTGAAATCAGTTTTGCTTCCTGCTCTGGAATTTATGCGCACCGACAAAAATGCAGAACCAGATCCTACCTATATCAAAGAAAAACTTCAGATTCAGTTAGAGCTTTATCCGGATGCTGACATTTATATCACTCAAGGTTTCATCTGCCGGAATGCTTATGGTGAGATAGATAACCTGCAACGCGGAGGCAGTGACTACACCGCTTCATTAATCGGAGCTGCAGTTAAAGCTTCTGAAATTCAGATCTGGACAGATATTGACGGACTTCATAACAATGATCCACGCGTAGTTGATAAAACAGCGCCTGTTCGTCAGTTACATTTTGAAGAAGCTGCCGAATTAGCTTATTTCGGGGCAAAGATTCTTCATCCTACTTGTGTGCAGCCTGCTAAATATGCAAATATTCCGGTACGTTTATTGAATACAATGGAACCATCGGCTCCTGGAACATTAATTTCTAATGAAACAGAAAAAGATAAAATCAAGGCTGTAGCTGCCAAGGACAATATTACAGCGATTAAGATTAAATCCAGTCGCATGTTACTGGCTCATGGATTTCTGCGCAAAGTATTTGAAATCTTTGAAAGCTACCAGACATCGATTGATATGGTTTGTACATCAGAAGTGGGAGTTTCAGTATCCATAGACAATACTAAGCATTTGCGGGAAATTCTGGATGACTTAAAGAAATATGGTACAGTTACCGTTGATGAGGATATGTGCATTATCTGTGTTGTGGGAGATTTGCAATGGGAAAATGTAGGATTTGAAGCTACAGCTCTTGATGCAATGCGTGATATACCGGTGCGTATGATCTCTTTCGGAGGAAGTAATTACAATATTTCTTTCCTTATTAAGGAATCTGACAAGAAAAAAGCATTGCAGTCTCTCAGTAATGTACTTTTCAATAACAAATAAGAGATAAACTATATGAAAGGGATCTTCCCAATAAATAAATTTCGTGAAATGGAAACTCCTTTCTATTTCTACGACACAAAAGTATTACGGGATACACTTGATTGCGTAAACAACGAAGCAAAAAAATACGGTAATTATATTGTTCACTATGCCGTTAAAGCAAATGCCAACCAGAAGGTTCTATCTATTATTCGGGAGAACTATTTGGGAGCGGACTGTGTAAGTGGCGGAGAAATCCGTGCGGCTATTAAAGCCGGCTTTCCAGCCTCAAAAATAGTATTTGCAGGAGTGGGCAAAGCAGATTGGGAAATCAATCTTGGATTAGATTATGGCATCTTCTGCTTTAATGTTGAGTCTATTCCGGAACTGGAAGTAATCAATGAACTTGCTGGTGCAAAAGGCAAGATTGCCTCAATAGCTTTGAGGATTAATCCGAACGTTGGTGCACATACTCATGCCAATATTACTACCGGGCTGAAAGAGAATAAGTTCGGCATTAATATGGAGGATCTTGACCATGTTTTAGATGTGGCAAACGAGCTTCCAAATGTGAAGTTATTAGGACTGCATTTTCATATCGGTTCACAAATTCTTGATATGGGAGATTTTGTGGGACTTTGTAACCGCATTAATGAAATACAAGAATACATGTACAAACGACGTATTATTGTAGAGCATATCAATGTAGGTGGTGGATTGGGTATTGATTACCAACATCCCAACAGACAACCAATTCCTGATTTTGCTGCTTACTTTTCAACTTTCCATAAACATTTGAAATTAAGCCCTACACAATCGTTACATTTTGAGCTTGGGCGTTCAATTGTTGGTCAATGTGGAAATCTGATCAGCAAAGTTTTATATGTTAAGCAAGGAGCAAATAAACAATTTGCCATTTTGGACGGTGGAATGACTGATTTAATTCGTCCTGCACTATATCAGGCCTATCATAAGATTGAGAATATCACTTCTGAAGAACCTATGGAGAAATATGATGTAGTAGGGCCAATCTGTGAATCATCTGATGTTTTTGGCAAGGCGCTAGACATTAATAAAGTGAAAAGAGGAGATCTTTTCGCTCTCCGCTCCGCTGGTGCATACGGAGAAATTATGGCTTCGGGATACAATTGCAGAGCACTTCCGAAAGGATATACTTCAGATGAGCTGATGTAACTTTAAAAAAGAGATTAAGGAAAAGGGATGAACCAAAAGTTTATCCCTTTTTAGTTATGTGCCAGATACTAGCATACACAAAATATTGTGTTATAAAAAACGAATGCAATAGATATTAATTCCAATATTTAGTGTAATTTTGCAGTAATAAAAAACAGAAAATACGCAATGAACTTATTTACCTTTAATATAGTTGAGATTATATTATTAGCCTCACTTGGATTGTTTCTAATCATACAAGTAATCTATTATTTTAGCTTATACAATCAACTACATGCACACAATAAAACTGCAAATGAAGGAGATATGATCTATGAAACAGACCTCCCTCCAGTTTCTGTAATTATTAGCGCCCGTAATGAATCTGAAAACCTGCAAAAAAATCTGCCTTATGTTCTTGAACAAGATTATCCGAATTTTGAGGTTATCGTTATCAATGACGGTTCTACAGATGAAAGCGAGGATGTTCTTACTATATTTGAAGAAAAGTATACCAACCTGTATCACACCTTTACTCCTGATGGGGCTCGCTACATAAGCAGAAAAAAGCTAGCTATCACACTAGGTATTAAAGCCAGCAAGCATAACTGGTTAGTCTTTACAGATGCAGATTGCCGTCCGGCAAGTAATGACTGGTTAAAACTTATGGCCAGAAACTTTTCTCCACGAACAGATATTGTGCTGGGATATAGCGGATATGAACAAGAGAAGGGATGGTTCCAGCGTAAAGTGGCCTTCAGCAACCTGTTTATGTCCATGCGTTACCTGGGATTTGCCTTAATCAATAAACCATATATGGCTATTGGTCGGAACATGGCTTACCGCAAAGAACTATTCTTTAAGAACAAAGGCTTTTCTTCTCATCTGAATCTGCAACGTGGCGACGATGACTTGTTTATCAATGAAGTTGCTACTCCTTTTAATACCAGAGTAGAAACATCTCCCAATGCAGTTATCAGAATGGAACCGGCATACAGCTTTAAAAGCTGGAAAGAAGAAAAGGTTAGTTACCTTGCTACTTCGCACTATTATCATGGATTGCAGAGATACTGGATGGGATTCGAGACTACATCACGTTTACTTTTCATCACTGCAACAATTGCAGCAATTGTAGTAGGCGCCATCAATATGCAATGGATTGTTCTGGGTATTGCAATACTTGCATACATCCTTCGTTACGTTATGCAAGCAATTATTATAAACCAGACAGCCGCTGACTTTGGTGAAAAAAAATATTATCTGACTCTTCCCCTCTTCGATATTATACAACCACTGGATGTGCTGAATTTCAAGCTATTCAGAAAGATTCGTGGGAAAGCTGATTACATGAAAAGATAACGGAAAACTTAGTATACTTATTTAATTCCGAAACGATATCAATCTTACCTCCATAGATAGAGAAGATTTTAAATGACAAACTTAGGCCTATTCCATTACCGGAATAGGCTCTTGTATTTGTAGCCCGATAGAAAGACTGAAAGATCTTGCTTATTTCATCCTTTGGTATTCCAATCCCATAGTCCTTAATCTCGACAATAATATTTTCTTCAGACTTGAATAGTCTTACATCAACCGCATCCTTGGAGTATTTGCAGGCATTGTTTATAATGTTCAGAATGGCAACCCTTAAGAGGTAGGGATTTGCATTAATCTTAAACTGTTCTTCCGGCTTTTCTACTGAATAATTAATTCGCTCATTATTATCAATCAATTGCTGTATCAGATCATTCAGATAAACTGTTTCCACTGAATTTTTAAGAAGTTCCTCGTCCTGATGTGAAAGAAACAATAAATTCCTTGTTAGCTGAGATATTCGTTTACTTTCAGTAAAAATACGTTCAAGTGCCTTTTGATATTCAGCTACAGAGCGTTTCTTTAGCAAGGTAATTTCACATTCTCCCTGAATGGCAGTTATGGGGTTGTTCAATTCATGAGAAGCATTGGATATAAATGACTTCTCAGACTGGAAAGCAGAATCAAGCCTGTCAAGCATTTCATTCAGCGTGCTGGTAAGCTGATCCAGCTCATCTTTATTGGAGGATGTTTTTAAGCGCATTTTCAGATTATTACCACGAATTCTTTTCAGTTCGTCAAGTATCTGGTGCAACGGTGCAAGTATTCTGCTGGAATATACACGTCCGGTTATGTATATCAATACAGAACTAAGAAGCAAAAGCAGAATCATCAGTATCCATAAGTGCTGATGAATTCTTTCTCCATAAGTATTCTGAGATAAAACAATTGCAATAAAATTACCCTGATTATCGGGATAATATAAAGCAACTCCGACCTGATCATCGTATTTAAAATGAATTAATGAACCTGTCAGCAAACTATTCACCTGCTTAGGAGTAAGGTATTCATTTAATGTACCCTTTACAAGTGAAAGACTGTCAGTATTAAATAATAGCTCTTCTGCATTAGGCAATAGTTCATCATACTTTTCTTCTATTATTTTATACGTACGAGAATCCACTTCATCTTTTTCCCAATGTTTCTGCGCTGTAAGATTTACCTTCTCAACCAACAATGAATCGAATACTTTATCTATATAATGGGACATAAAGAAATAAAAAACAATAATGACTAAGGTTATAATACAGACTGTAACCGTAGTGTAAAACATAGCTATCTTATGCCCTATTTTCATAATCCGATTCTATTATTGCGCTTCCATAATATATCCCATTCCTACTACTGTATGAATAAGTTTATTATCAAATAACTTATCTATCTTTGTACGCAGATAATTCACATAAACGTCTACCACATTGGTATTTGTATCAAAGTTCTTGTCCCATACATCTTTCAGAAGAACAGAGCGGCTAAGCATCACTCCCTGATGGGTCATAAAATACTCAAGCAAGCGATATTCCTTAACAGTCAGTTCCATTTCAAGCTCACCACGCCTGGCTTTTCTGGTAACGCAATTCAAAGTCAGGTCTCCACAAGTAAGGCTGCCTATAAGCTCATCACCGTTTGAACGGCGAAGTAATGCCTTTATTCTGGCCTCCAGCTCCTGAAAACTGAAAGGTTTGACCAGATAATCATCAGCTCCTGCTTCCAACCCGTTTACAATATCCTCAGTGGTTCCTAAAGCTGTGAGCATAATTACAGGAGATTGAAATCCATAATTCTGACGATAAAGTTTGCACAGTTCAAGACCGTTCATTCCAGGCATAATGATATCAAGAATCAACAACTGAAACTTATCCTTACGAATTAGCTCCCAGGCCTCAGCACCATCATGAGCAACACAAACTTCATGTCCGAATTCAATTAGCCCTCTTTCAATAAAAGAAGCTATGTTTATTTCATCCTCAACCAAAATTATTCTGGCCATATTTTTTTAGATTATATTATCACAAAGATAATTATTATAATCGTCTTTGATGCAAGTTTCCTTTTTCATCATACAACATTTTCTTGTACACCAACTCAACCATAAGCGGGAATACAAATAATGTGAAGAAGGTTGCCCCTACTAACCCGCCAATAATAACAATTGCCAACGGACGCTGAGACTCTGAACCTATACCATGACTCATGGCAGCAGGCATTAATCCGATAGCCGCCATAGCTGCAGTCATAACAACAGGCCGTATTCTGGAGCGCATTCCCCGCTTCACAGCCTCCTCCAACGGATACTTTTTCTTTATATTCTCCTTTATATCCGAGATCATAATCACACCATTTTGTATACAGATACCAAAAAGAGCTATAAAACCGATACCTGCGGAAATCGAAAAATTGAAATGTGTAACGAGTAAAGCCACAATACCACCAACGGCTGCAAATGGCACATTCAGTAGTACCAATCCGGCATCACGGGCATTGGAGAATAGTACGAAAAGAATAATAAAGATAATAGCTATACTAATAGGAACCACCTGAGCAAGTCTGTTTGACGCCCGTTGCTGATTCTCAAAATCACCGGTCCATTTAAGTGAGTAGCCGTCAGGTAAATGAACGGAAGCTTTTACTTTTCTTTGTGCCTCGGCCACAGCAGTTCCCATGTCTCTTCCGCGAACAGAGAACTTCACAGCACAGAAACGGGCATGGTTATCACGGAAAATAATTAAAGGTCCTGTTATTGTTCGTATCTCGGCCAGTTCTTTAATCGGAATCATTGATCCATCCATTGCCGGAACCAGAATCTTGCCTATTTCATCTTCCGTTTTTCTGAATTGAGGACTATATCGGACAACAATATTAAATTTTCGTTCATCTTCATAAAGCAATGAAGCCGACTTACCGCCTATTGCCATTTCTATAATAGACTGTACATCTTCCTTAGCAACTCCATAGCGGGCAAGCATCTTTTCATTCAGTTCTATTCTGAGTTCGGGCTGTCCGATATTGCGGATTACGCCCAAGTCCTCAATGCCTTTCACTGTTGATAGTATTTTACTGATCTCAATAGCCTTCTTTTCTGATTTATAGAGATCCTTTCCGAATACTTTTACTGCTATTGAACCTTTTACCCCACTGGCAGCCTCTTCCACATTATCTGTAATAGGTTGCGAGAAGTTAAAGTCCGTACCGGGATACACAGAAAGTTTTTCCTGCATCTTTTCAATAAGTTCCGCTTTGGTGAATCCGCTCTTCCACTCTTTCTCAGGATATATATCCACAAAGAACTCAATATTGTAGAAACCTGTGGCATCTGTTCCGTCATTAGGACGTCCGGTCTGTGAAAGCACTTGCCGCACTTCAGGAAAGGAAGCAAGTTCTTTGCGCATCTTGTTTGCAAGAGTAACTGACTCATTGAGCGATATACTTTGCGGCAGTGTTGCACGAATATAAATAGATCCTTCATTGAGCTGAGGCAGGAACTCCGTACCTAATAAGGTAAACGATGCCAATCCGGCAAGAGCAATAGCAGTAGCCAATATGATTGTCAGCTTCTTATGCAGGCAACATATTTCAAAGAAAGCAGCAAACTTTTCGTTTATGAACTTAACAAATTTATTGTTTTTCTCACGGACGTTCTTCTTCAATAGCATGGATGAAAGAACCGGAACCAATGTCAGCGTAAAAATCAATGCTCCGAGCAATGCGAAACCAAGTGTGAACGCCAATGGTGAGAACATTTTTCCTTCAACCTTCTGGAATGAAAAGATAGGAAGAAGCGCTGTGATAATGATCAGTTTAGAGAAGAATACAGCTTTTCCCTTTTGCTTTGCTGTGTTTCTGATTAATCCCATCTTCGACATGCGATTAAACGTAGGCATACCTACTGCCCTTGCTCGCGCATCCAAGGCGACAAACAATCCTTCCACCATTACCACTGCCCCATCAGTGATAATACCAAAGTCTATTGCTCCCATGGAGAGCAGGTTGGCCGACATTCCCATGAGGTTGAGGCAGATAAAGGCGAACAACAGTGCTAATGGAATAACTATGGAAACTATAACCGTTGTCCGCCAGTCTGCCATAAAAATCAATACTATGAAGGTAACCAGCAGCATCCCTTCAATAAGATTATGCATTACCGTGTGAACCGCCAGATTAACTAAGTTCTCGCGATCATAGAAAGGTACTATTTCAACATCTTTAGGAAGTATATTTTTATTAATTTCATTTACTTTGGCTTTCAAGTCGGCAATCACTGCACCGGGATTTTCACCTTTACGCATAATAACTATCCCCTCAACCACGTCATTCTCAGCCAGACGACCAACCTGTCCTAAACGTGGCAAATATGATTCATGAACGTCGGCCAAGTGTCTTACAAGGATTGGGGTACCTTTTACATTCTTGACAACAATGTTCCTTATCTCATCCAGATTATTTATAAGGCCTATTCCACGAACCACATAGGCCTGTGAACTCTTGGTAATAACATCACCGCCAACATTTATATTACTTTTGGCAATGGCATTATACAGTTCAAGAGAAGTAATGCCATAGTTTCTAAGCTGATTGGGATTTACACTGACCTCGAAGGTCTTTACTTCCCCGCCAAAACTAACAATATCTGCAACACCGGGCACAGAGCGTATGTTGCGCTCAATAACCCAGTCCTGAATAGTCTTCAACTCTCTGGCATCCCGGGTTTTGCTGCGAAGAGTATATCGGAAGATCTCTCCTGTTGGGCCGGAGATAGGCTGAACATTGGGTTTTACGCCATCGGGAAGATCGGCATCGCCAATAAGATTGAAAACTTGCTGACGGGCAAAATTATCATCTACATGATCGTCAAACATCACATTGATTACTGACAAGCCAAACAGCGTGGTACTACGAATATCAGTCTTCTTCTGGACTGAATTCATGGATATTTCCAGAGGAATGGTAATAAATTTCTCAACTTCCTCGGCACTTCTTCCCGGCCATTGAGTTATAATGGTCACCTTCGTATTTGATACATCAGGGAAAGCATCAACAGGAGTATTCTTAAAAGATACCACTCCCGCAATCACAGCTATTGTGACACAGAAAAATATGAAGAACTTATTTTTCAGGGAGAAGGCTATGATGTTATCTATAAATTTATGCATTGTTCAAACAGTATTTAATCAGCATTCAAAGCATTATATACTAACAGAGCATTCTGACTAATCAAAACATCTCCCTTCTTGATTCCGTAACTTATATAAGAATATTTTCCCTGTTGATTGCCAACTACCACCTCGCAAACTTTTAATTGTTTGTTGGGTTGCATTACAACCACATATTGTTTGCTGTTTTCAAATATAATATCCTTGGATTGAACACAAAGCATCGGCTTTCCTGACGGCTGGCACTGCACATAGACATTGGCAAACATGCCCGGTTTTAGCATAAAATGATCATTATTCAGTTTGATACGTGCACTCATTGTTTTACTTTCATCATCGAGCATATTATACACTTTATCAATAGAGCCATAAAACTCTTTATCGGGATATGCCAGAGTAGTTATACGTACTGGTGCTCCTTCCTTAACTTTACTGATATCACTTTCATACACATCGGCCATTACCCACACATTGTCCAGACCTGAGATAGTAAATAACTCTTCATTCTGATCGGAACGAATCTGCATGTCCTTATTTATCTTTTTATCGACCACAAATCCTGAGACTGGTGCTTTGATACGGTACACCGAATTACCGGAAATGTGATAGATATTATATAGTTCCTTTATACGCTTCTGCTCAGACCGGGCATTTGCCATTTCCTGTTTAGCTTGCAACAGGTCTCTGTCAGAAGCCATTCCAGAATGAGACATATCTTCTGCAGTCTGCAAATTACGTTTTGCCACAAGAGAGTGCTGATTGGCATCGTTAAGTTGCTTTTGATAGTCGGCAATCTCGCCACTTCTAACTACAGCCAGCACTTGCCCCTTCTTTACATAATCACCTATCTCAGTATAGACTTCGGTTACATTTCCGCCAAATATAGAATAAACCTTGGCAACCTTCTCCTGATTGAAGGTTACTCGTCCGTTAAGCATCATTTCATTTGTTGCGTTACGCATGCCAACGGTATCTAGTGATACAACCTTTTTAAGACTATCCGTCATTATCAACGGTTTCACTTTATTATCCTGTTGCTCTGCCGAATGGGAACAGGCACTGAGGCAGGTAATTACTGCCGGTAGTAAAAAAAGATTTCGATTCATATCGTTTTACTATTATTTTAGTAGGAAAAAAGAGTGTGGCCGGTTACTGTATTGAGGTTTTCCATGGCCAGAAGAACGTTCTTGCGTGTTTCGTAAAGCTGCAGGCACACATTCTTATAACTCTCGTAATAATCTATAAACTCGGGCATACTGATATTTCGCTTGCGGAAATTGTCGTTTACTCCTGTAATGAGTTGCCCAAAATCGCGTTCCAATGCTTCGTTGGATTGCTTATATAATTCAAGTGATTTCTGCAAACGGGTATATGCAGTGTAAAGCTCTGCATTAGCCTTTTCCTCAGCAGCGTTTTTCTCAATGGTGTTTTGCTCTGCATCCAGACGGGCCGACTTGATATTTCCCTGATTCCTGTTGAATACCGGAACTGAGACACTGAATCCTACTCCAAAGTAATCTTTCATGAAACTGCCATTCTTATCATAAGATCCTTTCAGTGAAACGGAAGGATAAGCAAGCGCTTTCTGTAATTTCAGATTTACCCGGGCAGCATCTATCTGTGCATTTGCCAGTTTTATATCCGGACGTTCCAATAGCTGGCTCTGAAGGGTAGAATAAGAAAGAGAAGAGAGGTCGACTTTCTTTAATATGCTCTCGTCAAACAAAAGTTTAACCTCCTGTTGTGGAGGTAGTGATAACAATACGTTGAGTTCCCCCCGCAAGGAGTGAACAGAATCTTCTGCTTCATTGCGTTCTTTTCTTAGAGAGAACAGCAATGCTTCTATTCTTGAGCTCTCCATCAAAGAGACATTACCTTTGCCCTGTTGCTCTTTCATGACCTGAAGCAACTTCTCTAAAGAAGATATCTCCTTATCATAAACCTCTAATGACTTTGATGAAAAATAAAGCTCGGCAAATGTATTGTTCAGCTCACTGTGTAAGGTTCTCAGAACTTCCCCGAACTGATACTCGGAAATCTTCAGGTTTGCCTTCTCCAGCTTAATACGCTGATTGCGCTGACCGGCAATACTTATCACCTGTTCAATACTTGCATTATAGTCACCCTGTTTTCCAACATAGAATAACTTGCCATTAAAACTATTATATACATTTTGTTCGAAGGAGATAACCGGGTTCTCAAACAATTTAGCCTGTATAACCTGTGCCCGAGCCATGTCAATATTATAATGCCCGGCAATCAAGGAAAGATTGTGCTCCTGGAAACGCTGTTCAGCATCCTTTAACGTGAGAGTAATTGGCTCCTGTTGAGCTGATAATCTGAAAGAAAGTAACAAAAAAAAGAAAATAAAAAATTGCCTGTTCATCGGTTCACTAATTTTTAGGCAAAAGTACAGCCACTTCATTAAGTGAAAGAATAAAAGCGATTATAATCTACTAAGACCGGATTAGAAAAGAATTAGAAAATAATATGTGCGGGCAACTATGCCATTTTTTTGTATACCTAAATTCAAGTGTTAAATGCAACTGATGGAATTTTAGATTGAATATTTTTTCAGAGAAGGGGAAAATGTTTTTCTTCCCCCCTTTCTCTGATGGGATAAAATAATTATCTTGTTCCCTCAATCTCCTACAAAATCAGTTACAAGATGAAACATTTAACCCAAGAACAAAGATATGAAATTTCTGCATATCTTCACAGTGGAAAAAGTAAAAGTGAGATAGCCTCTCTTGTAAAGGTTCATAAAAGTACCATAGGCCGTGAAATCATTCGTAATTCTTATGGCTCCTGGCATCAGTACATGCCCCGTGAAGCTCAAAAGAAAGCTGACTTAAGAAAGAAATGTCGCCCTGGGAAAGTAGTCTTTACCCAAGAAATGAAGGCTCTTGCAAAGGATCTGCTAATAGAATTTAATTATAGTCCGGAACAGATATCAGGTCGGTGCAAATTACAGTCGATTCCCATGGTTTCTCATGAAATACTTTATCAATGGATCTGGAAAGATAAACGTCAGAAAGGACGCCTTTATAAATATTTGCGCCGAAGAGGGCGAAAAAACAAAAAACGCGGCTCTGAATATAATAGTAGAGGGATACTTAAAAATCGCAGAACTATTGATCAAAGACCTGCCATTGTAGAGGAACGCAAAAGGTTTGGTGATTTTGAAATAGATTCTATAATTGGAAAGAATAAAAAGAGTGCACTAATGACCATTAATGATAGGCTTACCGGACGCTTATGGATACGCAAACTTAAGGGGCGTGATCCAAAATCAATGGCAGATACGGCTATTAAATGTTTAACATCATTTAAAGGGAAAATCTTCACTATAACCTCGGATAATGGGTTTGAGTTTGCTTTTCATAAAAAAATAGAAACAAAATTGAGAATTAATTTCTATTTTGCCAAACCCTATCATTCTTGGGAAAGAGGAGCAAATGAAAATATAAATGGATTAGTCAGGCAATACTTTCCTAAGGGGACAGACTTTAGTGAAGTAACTGAAAAACAGGTAGAAATAGTAGAAAATTTAATTAATTCAAGACCGAGAAAAAGGTTGGGATATTATACCCCAATGGAGTTTATTAATACATTAAAAAAACATAGGAGAGAGTTGCGTTTATAACTTGAATTCGGCTATTAAGGGGGTGGAATAAAATTGCCCGCGCCTAATAATCAAGTCATTATCTTTAAAAATAAAATAGTAAGACAGAAAATAACCCGAAAGATTCCCTTTTCTGGCAGACAAATAGAGTTAAAATGTGTTTCATCGCTGATTATCAACAACTCATATTAATCACAACCATGTTCACATGGCATTTTTATGCTCAAAAAGCACTTAATATTAGAATCAATATAGGTTTGTTAACAAAACAATGCTCAATGCCTGAAAACTTAACAGGTTATATTGATCAGTTTCCCTAATAGTTTTTTTATTTATTGGCGGAATATTTTTGGATAGTGCCATTTGTTTCGCCCGTAAGAAACCAGATTACTCAAATTGAATTGATTTAGCCGGATGAATCTTAGAGATTAAATAAGAAGGACCAACCAACATTAATACAGAAGCAATGAAAGTCCCGGCATTTATCAAAAGAAATAGCCAGATATTAAACTCAACAGGTACATGGTCAATGTAATAGGTCTCAGGATTCAGCTTGAAAATCTGGAATTTTGACTGTATGAAACAGAATAATAAACCTACCACATTTCCCCAGAGCATACCTTTTCCAATCAGGAAAACTGAAAAATAAAGGAATATCTCCCGAATACTAAAATTTTTTGCTCCAAGCGCCTTTAGAATACCAATCATATTAGTTCTTTCAAGAATAATAATCAATAACCCGGATATCATGGTAAAACCAGCCACACCAAGCATCAATATCAGAATAACCCAAACATTCATATCAAGCAAACTAAGCCAGGCAAAAACAGATGGATTAAGTTGTTTCACTGTCTGTACATAATAAACTCCTCCGTACTTGTCCACTTCTTTATCCACATGTCTATTAATTCTGGATGCAACCTGATCCAGTTCGTCATAATTATTCACCTGAATTTCCAGACCTGTAGTCTGTTCCGGTTCCCATTGATTTAAATGATTCACCGTACGAATATCAGTTAACAGGAATAGGTTATCGTATTCTGAAAAGTTTGTCTGGTATATACCTTTTATAGTTAGTCTGCGAGCCCGAACTTCATTTTGAATATAATAGGTATAAATCTTATCACCCAACTTCAGACGAAGTTTATTAGCCAAAGATTTAGAGATAACTACAGCGTTGGTAGAAGATGAATCAGAAAAGGCGGGAATTTCACCTTCAATAAGATGCTGACGAAAGAATGTGGGATCAAACTCCTGCCCTACTCCTTTTAAAACCATTCCCTGAAAAGCATCATCCGTCTTTATCATTCCTGGTTTTGTAGAATAACGTTGTACATGCTTTACTCCTGGAATAGAGGAAATTACTTTTATTATGCTATCGCTCGTAACTACAGGACGTGTTTCATAAGAGAGAGAAGAATCAAAGTTGCTAATCTGAATATGGGAACCAAACCCTATAACCTTACTTCGGATTTCATCCTTAAAGCCAATCACCACTGCCACTGATACAATCATCACCATAAGTCCAATGGCAATGCCGAGCGTAGCAATGCGCACAGCCGGCTTAGAAACTTGTTTGCCAACTTCTTTACCTGAATATATTCTCCGTGCAATAAAAAGCGAAAAACTCATTTTATTTTCCTCCCATTAAAAAGGTTAATGACTTATTTTTATGTATAACATATTTTGTTAGCAGCATCGGAATTACAAGTCCTGTAATAACCGCAGCAACTAAAGCAACGCCATAAGTCAGCGGCGTCAACAAACCAATCTTCTCATATACTATTCTTATGAAATAAACACCAGTCATGTGAAGCAGGTAAATGTAGGCACTGTACTTACCCAACGACATAAGTATTTTACTATCTTCTCTTTCTGCCAACCAATGAGAAACGGAGACTATTAAATAACTTCCGGCAAAACCACAAATCAGATTCAACAATTGTTTAATATAATCGGCGGAAAACCAAGTCCTAAAATAGAATGCCAATGTTAATATTAAGGCTGCTGCTCCAATATGAACTGCAGAGATTTGCACTTTTACCTTTTCCATTAAAAGGAAAAACACCATGCCTCCCCAGAAATAGACGATAAATGAATGCACAAATGATAAGTAAAACAGCTGGGACATAGGTATGAAATAAAGAGCGATGGATAAGGCTCCTAATATTACAATACCTTTTTTAAAACGCATGCAGATGCCAGATATAACAAATATCATGAACAAAGTGTACATGAACCATAAGAAAACAGCCGATCCGCCAACATTTGTATAAAATATCTCCAGAAGATAATGCCAGTCAACCATTCTCTTTACCGGCATAAACGCCCCTATAACAAGATTAAGTGCTGCAATAGCAAACGATATAAAAAAATAGGGAACCATTAAACGCAGAAACTTCTTTTTAAGAAAAGAGAGTAAAGAAATTTTGCCCGACTTGCGCAAAGACATCTGAAACAGAAAGCCGGACAAAATCATAAATAACGGCATATGAAACGAAAAAATAAAATTTTTCATTTCAACATAATATGCGGGCATATAAACTGTGGAAGTAAAATGACCGACAACGACCAATATAATTCCAAGAGCTTTAGAAAGCGTTATGTAATCATACTGCTTCATAAAGAATCATCAATCAACTCTTCCTGGATAAGCCTCAAGCGCTTTGCTCAGAATAAAAAGTGCACGGGTAAGATCCTTTTTCTTTAGCACATAAGCAATACGTACTTCATTGTATCCTGCTCCCGGAGTGGTATAAAAACCCGAAGCCGGAGCCATAAATACAGTTTCTCCTTCATATTCAAAATCAGACAAACACCATGCACAGAACTTATCGGAATCATCAACAGGGAGTTTAGCCACTGTATAGAAAGCTCCCATCGGAATGGGAGAATAAACTCCCGGTATTTTATTCAATCCGTCAATTAAGCACTTACGGCGTTCCACATATTCATCATATACTTCTCTGCTATATTCTTCCGGAGCGTCTAAAGAAGCTTCGGCAGCAATCTGCCCTATTAAAGGTGGGCTAAGACGTGCCTGGCAGAACTTCATAACCGCATCGCGAACTTCTTTGTTCTTAGTAATCAAGGCACCAATACGGATACCGCACTCAGAATATCTTTTAGATACTGAATCAATCAATACAACATTGTTTTCAATTCCTTCAAGGTGGCAAGCTGAAATATATGGCGAACCGGTGTAAATAAACTCACGGTAAACCTCATCAGAGAATAAAAACAGGTCATATTTCTTAACCATATCTCTGATTTGATTCATCTCCTTGCGAGTATATAAATAACCGGTAGGGTTGTTTGGATTACAAATAAGAATACCCTTAGTACGCTCATTGATCAGTTCTTCAAACTTTTCAACCTTTGGAAGAGAGAAACCTTCTTCAATAGTAGTTGCCACAGTACGAATCACAGCTCCGGCAGAAATAGCAAACGCCATGTAGTTGGCATAAGCTGGTTCCGGAACAATAATCTCATCGCCTGGGTTAAGGCAAGACATAAATGCAAAAAGCACCGCTTCAGATCCACCTGTAGTAATGATAATATCGTCCGCTGTCAGATTTATATTAAATTTCGCGTAATAATGAGTAAGCTTTTCACGATAACTTCTGTAACCGTCACTAGGACTATATTCCAAAATAGTACGATCAATATTACGGATTGCATCAATAGCAGCTTGAGGTGTAGGAAGATCGGGCTGACCGATATTCAGGTGAAACACGTGAATTCCTTTTTGTTTAGCTGCATCAGCTAGCGGAGCAAGCTTTCTGATTGGTGAAGCTGGCATTTCATTTCCACGAATGGATATAGTTGGCATACTTTTAAGTATTAAAATATATTTTCAATTGAGCTGCAAAGATAGAACTTCAAAAGTAACCAAGCAAACAAATTGTTAACAAAAATAAGCCATAGTTTTCTTTAAGATAAGTTTTTGCCTTAAAGATGTATTAATTCAAATAAAATATGTAAGTTTGTCTAACCTTTAACATGAATGAAAACTATGATAACCATTCATCTCATCACTTTCTCGTCTGCTTTACAGAAACAGACTTCTATCTATAAGATGCATGAAGTGCTTCTCAGTGAACTAGAGAAGTTTTACACCATAGAGATTGTGGATTACAAGGATTTATACACGCTGACTGAAGATGATTTTAAACTTGTTTTTATTGCTACTGGAGGAACAGAAAAATACTTCGTTCGCAATTTTGAATTCCTACCTCAGCCGGTGATTCTACTGACTAATGGCATGCAGAATTCGCTCTCTGCATCATTGGAAATCTCTTATTGGCTGCAATGTAAAGGACTAAAATCCGAGATTCTTCATGGAGATATAAAGACAATTGTACATAGAATTCAGATACACTACAATAATTTCGAGGCTCAAAAAGCAATCAGAGGAAAAAGAATCGGGGTTATTGGTACGCCTTGTTCGTGGTTAATAGCAAGCAGCGTGGATTATTTGCTGACTAAGCGCCGCTGGGGAATAGAATTTTTAAACATTCCAATCGAGAATGTAACAAACAGATATGAGCTTATTAGTGACGATGAGGTTGGAGAACAGGCTGCTATTATAGCCGGAAAAGCTTTAGCTTGCAGAGAAGCTACTCCGGAAGATATGATAAAAGCAATGCGCGTTTACAAAGCCATTAAGCAAATTTGCGAAAAAGAAAAACTGGTGGCTATAACATTGAATTGTTATAAACTAATTAACCTGTTAGGAACAACCGGATGTTTGGCTCTTTCTTTACTTAATGATGAAGGAATACTTGCAGGTTGTGAGGGAGATTTACAATCAATCTTCACCTTTTTGGCTATTAAAGCTGTAACCGGAAATACCCCATTCATGGCAAATCCTATACAGATTAACCTCAAAAACAATGAAATAGTATTTGCCCATTGCAGTGTCAGCACAAAACTAACGGAACAATATATCCTTAGAAGTCATTTCGAAAGCAATACAGGAGTGTCTATTCAGGGAATCTTACCAACCGGAGATATCACAATAGTAAAGTGCGGCGGTGAATGTCTGGATGAATATTTCGTTTCTTCCGGAAGATTGCTTGAGAATACCAATTACGTCAATGTGTGCCGCACACAAATCCGTGTCAAATTAGACAATCCGGCAGACTATTTTCTGCGAAATCCGATAGGAAACCACCATATGGTAGTTTTAGGTAATTATGAAAAACAGTTGGATGCCTTCTTTGCATCCAATAACTGCAAGCGGGCAGAATAGAAACAGATGCATATACTGTTTCTATTCCAATACTATGGTCTTAAGCTCTAATCAAGAATGGGGTTTTCTTGCCATTTACCAGCTACAAGTTCCATTACAGAGTTTATTCCTGCAGCCTTTAATGCCTGAAGAGCTTCAATACGTCCATCATTTACAAGTTCCGGATAATGAGAATCTGAATTTACTAAAACAGAAATATGCATATCTCTGACTAAAGAGAAGTTGGACACATTCGGATAGAAAACGCCCAATTTATGATATGCTTTCGTATTTATCTCCATCATATATCCTTTTTCGGAAATAAATGCAAATAAATCTCTAAGTGCCTGCTTATACCAACTCTGTTCTGTTACGCCTGGCTGGCAAAAAGATGCATTGTATGCAATCTTATCTGTATGTCCCACAATATCAAAACCCCCAAGTTCAACCATTGACATTGATCTATCGTAATATGCAAGGACTGTTGCTTTTAAATCATTACGAAAATAATTTTCTAACCTTTCCTTGAAGTTCTCTTTGCTGCAATCAATATCTACAATTTCTCCTTTATCATCGCTCAAAAGATGTACTGAACCAATTCGATAATCCAATGGAAGATTCTGGAAATACTCTACAGAAGGATTACTAAGTTCATCCAGATAATCTATTTCCAGCCCTATATATAGTTCTATCTTATCCTGATACTCATTTTTTAAGCCTTTGAATTCCTCAATATAAGACATTACATCTTCCTTTTCCATTGTCCAGCGGGTAGGGAAAGGAAGTGGCGCATGAGATGAGATACCATAAGAAGTAAATCCCTGCCGAACAGCCTCTTTAACAAAATCTGCCATTGGCGCGCGTCCATCGCAGAAAGAAGTGTGACTATGATAGTTTGTCAGATTCATAATTTAGCCTTCAATTTCACTAAGTTCGAGCCAGCGCATTGTCTTTTCATCGATAAGATCAATGATCTCAGCTATTCTTTTTGATTTTTCCACCAACAATTCTGAAGGAAGCGAGCCACTGCAAAGATCTGATTCCAAGGTAGCCTTTTCCAGCTCCAATTCTTCCAAATCCTTTTCCATCTGATTAAATTCCATTTTTTCTTTGAATGACATCTTACGTTTGTCATTCTCACGTACTCTGGCAGTCTTTTCTTCTTTCGGTTTTTCCGCTTCTTTTTCCTTTTGATTCTTCGCCTCAATCCAGTCGCGGTAGTCAGAATAGTTACCTGGAAAATCACGAATGTCGCCCTGGCCATTGAATACCAGCAAATGATCTACAACCTTATCCATAAAATAGCGGTCATGGGAAACAACAATCACACAACCTTTAAAATTAACCAGATAATCTTCCAGAACATTAAGAGTTATGATATCAAGGTCGTTAGTCGGCTCATCAAGCACAAGGAAATTTGGATTGCGCATTAATACCGTACAAAGATAAAGTCGCCTTCTTTCTCCTCCGCTTAATTTGTAAACGTAGCTATGCTGTGTTTCCGGAGTAAAAAGGAAATGTTGCAGAAACTGAGAAGCAGTAAGCTTTTTGCCATCACCCAATTCTATTACTTCAGCAATATCCTGTACCACATCGATAACCTTCATCTGATCATCGAATTGCAATCCATCCTGTGAATAGTAACCAAAGCGTACTGTCTCACCAATGTCAATTGTTCCTTTATCCGGATTCGCCTGCCCCATCAGAATTTTAATAAAAGTTGATTTACCGGTTCCGTTATTACCAACAATTCCCATCTTCTCATACCGTGCAAAGGTATACGAAAAGTCATCTAATATTTTCAGATCGCCAAAGTTCTTATAAAGATGATCGGCTTCAAATATTTTCGAGCCAATATATGCTGACTTGACTTCCAGCTTCACATTATCATTATTAAAACGCTGTTTAGCTACTTTTTCAATCTCATAAAATGCATCTTGTCTATATTTGGCTTTGTGTGCACGAGCTTGTGGCATTCGGCGCATCCAGTCCAGTTCGGTGCGATAAAGATTATTAGCACGTTCTATTTCAACATTGGTAGAATCAATCCGTTCCTGCCTTTTCTCCAGATAATAGCTATAGTTTCCCTTATATTGATAAATTTGTTTATTGTCAATTTCAATAATTTCTGAGCAAACCCGGTCAAGGAAGTACCTGTCATGCGTTACCATCAGTAAACTGATATTTGTGCGTCTCAGATATTCTTCAAGCCACTCAGTCATATCCAGATCAAGGTGATTGGTAGGCTCATCGAGAATTAATAGGTCCGGTTCTGTAATTAGCGTATTGGCAAGAGCTACACGCTTTAACTGTCCTCCGGAAAGAGATTTAACCTGCTGGTCAAAGTTCCGTATTTTTAATTGTGAAAGAATTTGTTTAGCTTTACGTTCATAATCCCATGCCTTTTCATGATCCATTCTAATCAATAAATCCTGTAAGCCGGGATGACCTTCAGTTTCCATACATTCCTCATACTCTTTAAGCAGCTGTACGGTATCATTGTTTGAATGAAAGCAAGCCTCTAACACTGTCAACTCTTCCGGATAGTGAGGATCCTGCTCTAGATAAGCAATCCGAAGATCTCTTCTAAAGACAATGTTTCCAGAATCGTAGCCTTCTTTTCCTGCAATTATATTTAATAAAGTGGTTTTTCCACTACCATTCTTAGCTATAAGACCAATTCTTTGGCCATCTGCAATACCAAATGAGATTTCATTAAACAGGACCAAATCTCCAAAAGATTTAGTTAACCCGTCTATCTGCATATAACTCGCCATCTTTTTATCTACTAATTTTTAGTTCAATTCTTTTTCTACCTGCTGCTTAACCTCCTCAAAGATGGCATTCAAATCACATTTTTGTTCTGAACGAACAGAATTCCACACCAACTCAGTAGGATAGATTACCAATTCACTATCCTTAAAACGTAGCCCCGGGATTTCTTGCTTACCTTTAATAACAGTTACCCATTCCATTCCGTCTATCTGATTTTCCATAATAGTACCAAAAGCAATTCCAAATGATTCCCAGACTTCTCTTTGCTGTGGTTTGAAACTGCCATTATCTATTAATTGCTGAATCTTGGCAATATCTTCTTCCGAAGAAGTAAAATCCTTCTTCAATTGCTTTTTTATCGTATTCGAAGCCCATTCAAAAGCCTCATTAACAGCATTGATTTCCAATATCCGGATAGGGATAATCTCAAGATCCGGTTGTTTGCCCGTAGGGTAAGCTTTCAAAGTAGAAATAATTTCTTCAGCCTCCGCTATGCTATTCCCTTTAGGAACTGTAAATGTACATTCAAAGGCCACGTTATCAATACCAGTAATCCATACATGAGTTACATAATAAGCACCTTCTTCCTGAAACATCTCTTTGCTATAGGCACAAATCAAGTCACCCAGCTTTACCTGCGTGGCATTCTTATTTTCCTTTAGCTCATAATCCACCGATTCTTTCCCATATTTACTATTTCTATCATCCCTGTATGCAGAAATACGGAAATTGCCCGTCCATTTATTGGGATTGTAAAACAGGAAGCTATCTTCTGCATCCTCAAACTCGTTCCAGGATGATGGGTAAATTAAAGAAAACCAAACTCCGGGAGAAATAAACTTTTGTCCTTGTAAACTCATATATTCTAAATTCTTAACTTTATCAATTCTTGTTTTATTTGCCAATAGGCTGAATATTGCGTCTTACTTCCTTAGAAATTTCCAGATACATATAAAAACGCTGGTGAGTCTTTATTCCATTCAGGTTCTTTGCAAACAGATTATTGGCATACTGCTTTGACTTCTCAAAGGTTAACCGTGACATCTCATTTTGTGATTTCCCCACCATCGTTGAATCCAAACGTTCATCAGGGAAGAACTCATCCAGATTTACATCACCAATCATTGTCGTTTCCATGAATTCTTTTTTCTTATGCATTTTATCCAGATAATACCCCACAAACATATGTCCGGGAATCCTTACCAGAATAGGATCTATATTGATTGCCCTTAGAAGCGAAGCGAACAATACACTTCCGTCTACGCAATTAACCTGTGATGATTCAAGTGCATCATCCAGCGTTCTTACCCGTTGAGAAAATACAACATTGGAGGAGAGGCTGGATGTTGAGACCGAGCTATACTTAAAATTCCGCTTTTGCAATACGTTCCACAAAGCATATACTTGCTTTTCTACTGAAGAAGGATAGTTGGCCTGGTATCCCACGAAACGGTTAACAAGGCGTGTATTCAAAGCTTCCCGAAGAAGTTTATCAATCATGGGATGTTCTTCATTTACATATGCAGCGAAAAATATTCCTGTATCGTGAAACTTTAGCTTACTATCCAAATAAGCCAATAAACATTCATTAATGCTTCTTACGGAATAAGTGCGAACTTTTTTTCCCAGACTGGTTCCATTCAGTTCCACATCCACAGATATACTAATGGGAGCAGCCTGATTATTATTTTTTAATGCATCATAATTCCATATCACATCAGGGAATATCTGATACACGGTATTTGATTTCTCTAATACAAATTCAGAAACAGACTCTTCAAAGAATGGGGTTTTACCAAGAGTTACTCTAACCTTGCTATTTGCCCGCCTTGCCTTTATCCGTATAATAAAGCCCGATTTGGGATTTCCCAAATAATGATTTCCTGCAGGCTTAATCACTACAGCATCAGTCGTAGCAATTGAAAGAATTGCAGATGGGAATATATTGCCACCTAAATCATCGGTAAATTGATAGTCATGTCTAAAGAGTTCATTTCTGTATAAATAAAGTCCACTTGAGCCCACAATTAATACAATCAAAGAAATTGCCAGAGCTTTCCATACATTTATATTTTTCATCTTCAGTCATTAATAATGAAACAAATATAGTCATAAGTTTTGGTACAGAAAAGCATTGTCACAACTTTGTAACATACATTTCATTTATACGTAATATAAAAGCAGCATCTTTGCAAATAATTAAGAAGAATACATATATTTGTACTATATCATAAAAATTGAGAACAATTATGAACACCAATCGCATTTTAGTTGTAGACGACGAAGAAGATCTTTGTGAGATTCTAAAATTCAATCTTGAGAACGAAGGTTACGAAGTTGACACCGCAAATTCGGCAGAGGAAGCATTGAAGTTAAATATTAGTAGCTACAACCTTTTGCTTCTAGATGTAATGATGGGAGAAATTTCCGGATTCAAGATGGCTAATATTCTCAAGAAAGATAAAAAGACTGCTAACATTCCAATTGTTTTCATCACAGCAAAAGACACGGAGAATGATACTATTACCGGTTTCAACCTTGGTGCAGATGATTATATATCCAAACCTTTTTCTATACGTGAAGTGATATCACGGGTAAAAGCAATAATTCGCAGAACAGCAAATACTGCTCCAGTAAACAATGCCGAGCAGATACTTTTTGAAACACTCATAATTGATATTACAAAGAAAAAGGTCAGTATTGATGGAAATGAAATTTCACTTACAAAAAAGGAATTTGAGATTTTGCTTTTGTTGTTGCAAAACAAAGGAAGAGTTTTCTCCAGAGAAGATATTCTTTCTAAAATATGGAGTGATGAGGTATGTGTGCTCGACCGTACTATCGATGTGAACATTACTCGCTTGCGAAAAAAGATAGGGAATTACGGTAAACACATAGTTACCCGACTTGGTTATGGATATTGTTTTGAATATGAATAAATCGTTATAAACTGTTTTTTAGTTATGACACTTGTAAAAAGGCCATTTATGTCTCTCAACCGGAAATTATTACTTTCGGTCATATTTTTATTTGCTGCTTTTTCCTTATGTTTCATTGGTTTCCAATATTACAGGGAGAAAGCATTTAAAGTAGAACTGCTAAATACTAAGTTACAGGACTATAATGCACGTCTATATGAAGAAATTAGTGACTCCAAAGAAATAGAAAACACACTAAACAATTATGCCAAACGCCATGCTTTGAATGGTCTTCGGGTAACAATCATTGACCTGAATGGAAAAGTAATCTACGATAATCAAAAGAAAAATTATGCACATATTGAGAACCATATTGATAGACCTGAAGTTAAATTAGCAATAAACAAAGGCAGCGGATATGATTTAAGAAGAATATCAGAGACAACCGGAATCTCATATTTCTATTCGGCTACACTATATGACAATTATATCGTCCGAAGCGCCTTACCTTATAACATTAGTCTAATTACCAGTCTGAAGGCCGACTATCGTTTTGTTTGGTTCACTTGCATCATTACATTGTTGCTTACTATTATATTCTATAAATTCACAAAAAGAATTGGAACCGCCATATCTCAATTAAGAGAATTCACCATAAAGGCTGACCGGGATGAATCCTTGGATTTGGGAATGGAAACTGCTTTTCCAAACAATGAATTAGGGGATATATCCCAGCATATTATCAAAATATATAACCGTTTACATGAAACAAAAGAAGCACTTTACATAGAACGGGAAAAACTTATTACCCATTTACAGATATCGCACGAAGGGATAGGAATCTTTACAGCTGAAAAGACAGAAATATTAGTCAATAATCTGTTTACTCAATACAGTAATCTGATATCCGATGTAAATCTTCAAAGCACAGAGGAAGTTTTTTCTATTCCTGAGCTACAAAAAATTACTGAATACATAAACAAGTTATCTAAAAAGTCTGCTGGCAACAACGAAGAACACCGAATGTCTATTAATATAGATAAAAACGGACGAATATTCGTAGTGGAATGCATCATTTTTCAGGATCAAAGCTTTGAAATCTCAATCAACGATATCACTAAGGAAGAAGAACAGATACGAATGAAAAGGCAACTGACCCAGAATATTGCTCATGAATTAAAAACTCCCGTTAGCAGTATTCAAGGATACTTAGAAACTATCGTAAACAATGAATCTTTGCCCAAAGACAAATTTAAAACATTCATTGAACGTTGTTATGCACAAAGTAACAGACTGACCCGACTTTTAAGAGATATATCTGTGCTTACCAGAATGGATGAGGCAAGTACTATGATTGATATGGAAAAAGTTGAAATCAGTTCTTTGGTCCAAAACATTATTAAAGATGTAGCTTTAGAGTTGGAAGAGAAAAATATCGCGGTTCATAATTTATTAAAAAATGAACTACCCATCCGGGGAAACGCTTCTCTAATCTATTCTATCTTTAGGAATCTTATGGATAATGCCATCGCCTATGGAGGTAAAGATATCTCCATTAATATTAAATGTTTCAGGAAAGATGATTCGTTCTACTATTTTAGTTTTTCAGACACAGGAGTCGGTGTAGCACCGGAACATTTAAATCGTCTTTTTGAACGTTTTTACAGGGTAGACAAAGGACGATCCCGCAAGATAGGCGGCACCGGACTTGGACTTGCTATTGTTAAAAACGCTGTAATTATCCACGGCGGAAATATTTCAGCCAAGAACAATCAGGGAGGCGGATTAGAATTCATATTCACTCTTGCCAAGAGTTAAAGGCATATATTGAAATAAATAATTTCTTTTCAATGCTGTTTCTCCTAAACTTATTTGTACCTTTGCTTTCGCATTGGTTCTGATGCTCCCATATAGAGCAATAGATTAAAAGGGAATCAGGTGAAAATCCTGAGCAGTCCCGCTGCTGTAAGTCTCAACAAAACGTTGTAAGCAAATACTCAATACCACTGAATAAATATTCGGGAAGGTGCTTACTTTCGGAGACAAGTCAGAAAACCTGCCGTGCTTGTTTTTTCAATTGCTTTCGAGGAAAAAGCTTTGAGCCACATAACTGTTTGAACAATCAAACCAGTTATCTTGTTACCATTATAAATTTAACATTGTGAATAAGAGAGGACATTATTATGTCTTGCTCATAACTATTAGTACTTTATGACAATATAGTATATTTATCAATTAAACTCTGCCAAGTTTATTGAAAGAAACCCGGTCGAAGAGATTCGCCCGGGTTTCTTTTTACGGATCAGTCCTAATTCTGGGAGGTAACCATTGCTAATCTCTTTTTTTCTTTTTTATGCATCTATTTTTGCAACCCTAAATAAGAGAAATGTCATATCCGTCGCTTGCTGTAAGCACTTAACAAGGAAATTGCAAAACCGGTCTGAATAAGGCCGATTTTTTTAAAATAATTAAGGACGCTGGATGTACATTTTATACATATATTTATACCCCCACGATTTTGTACTGGCAGACACTGATTATTAAATAGTTACCCCTATAAAATAAAATACCTGGACAAATGATTCAGTTATAAGTTGCCTCTTTTTTGGCAGTGTTTTTTGCATTTTGATGCCTGTTGTCCGTTATAATTATTATTTAAGTTATTCTTAAACTCTTTTTATCAATTGTTTTAAATCAATGCTTGTTGCTATTATTTTGTGGGTTTGCTTTTATAAACTGATAATTCATTGTCTCTGCAAACGAAGGTCTAAATGGTCTGAAACCCCTTGCTGAAAAGCTTTAAACGTCCTGACACTTTTTGAAAACATCAAGACTTATTCTTCAACATCACTTGAGACTTTCAGAGAATTTATCCGGCAACTATTCTTAATTGTCTTTTCTGAAAAATAATTGGTGAATCATTCAGGTTTATTCTCCAATGATTTTTGTTTATTGGAGAATGATTTTTATTTATTGGCGAATAAAATCAGATAATTGAGCAATTTTTGACCTTTACTGGAATGGGATTGCCTTTCTTCTTTTTCATCCGAGATTCTGATTATCATAAATAAACCTGGCTACAACATTCAGATTATTACCTATCAACTAGAATTTCACTTTTTAGGAGTGAAGGGATATTTATCCATGATTATTTGAATAAACTTTGAAAGAAAAAGTGATATTCGAAAAATAATATTGCATTTATTAATTTTCTTTTTAACTTTGCGACGCATTGGTTCACTATATCTCCCTTTCGGAGAGGTGATTAAAAGGGAATCAGGTGGAAATCCTGAACAGTCCCGCTGCTGTAAGTTTCAACAAAACGTTGTAAGCAAGCACTCAATACCACTGAACAAAACAGTTCGGGAAGGCGCTTACCAAACGGAAACGAGTCAGAAGACCTGCCTTGCATTTACAGGTATAAAGCTTACGAGGAATGAGCTTAGCACTAGAAAATCATTTTTATTATTTAATTTTATAAAGACATAGACAAGATGAAAAAGATCTATTCTCTATTACTGCTTACCGTGGTAATACTTTGCAGTTGTGACAACAATGACGATAATTCACCCATTATTGACAGCACAACCGTAGTTCTCAACTTACAAGGAAAACTAGACAAACCGGAATCTGAATTTACAGGAGTCTTTAAGAATGAGCCTGTTGGGACATACAGCTATAAGAACACATTTGTGGATCAGACCGGTTATTTTGTTTTTGACAATTATACTGCAAGTTCATTATCATTTGGAGGTGGTTTTACTTATACGAACAAAACTGATACAACAACTCTTAACTATACAAATAATAGCGCTATTATAGGAACTGGAAAGAATAGCGCTACTTATATGACAGTAAACCCAAGTGCATACGCAACTGATAACTTTCATTTTGCCGGCAATGCAAGCCATATCATAAAAGGTATGTATGTAACAAATAGCACTTACGCATATCTGGCAATGAAAAACGGATTCAACGGTGCCAAGAAATTTGTGGCAGGCAACTGGTTCAAACTAACTGCTACAGGTCTGGATGAAAAAGGAAACACTACTGGCACTGCAGAAATTTATCTGGCCGATTATCGTGACGGAAAAAATATCATGCTGAATAAATGGACCTGGTTCGACCTTTCAGCTCTTGGTAAAGTAGCGGAAGTTAAATTTAGTATGAGTTCTACAGATAATGATCCAGTCTGGGGTATGAATACTCCGGCTTATTTCTGTATGGATGGAATCACCATCGAGCTATAATCAATATATTATATGACTAAAACTCTCTCTCTAACATACTCTTTACTCGTCTCTTTCAGCGTCTGTACATTTGTGCAGGCGCAGAAAGCAGACTCTACCCGTGTTCACACACTAAACGAAGTGGTAGTAACAGAGAGTAAAAAGGAGAAAGAGTTTCGCTCCACCACTCCACTTCAGGTGTTGGATGCCAATCAGCTGAAACAGTCCGGTTCTCTTCAGATTTCAGATGCTGTAAAATTCTTCAGCGGAGTAGTTGTGAAGGATTATGGAGGTATAGGCGGACTAAAAACCATCTCGGTTCGTAGCCTCGGAGCTAACCACACAGCAGTGGTATATGACGGAGTTACGATTACCGATTCTCAGACCGGACAAATTGATTTAGGGAAACTCACACTAGATAATGTGGAAGAGATAAGTCTCAGCAACGGACAAGATGATAATATATTCCAGCCCGCCCGACTTTTCTCAGCTGCAAGCATCCTGAATATAAAGAGTCCGGCTCCCACTCTTAACAAAAAGAACATAAATGCCAGCGCTACCTTTAAAGGAGGAAGTTTTGGCTTTTTTAATCCCAGTCTCCACCTGGATAATCAGTGGAACAAAATCTTCTCTTCTTCCGTTCATCTGGATTATATGCGTGCGGACGGAGATTACCCCTACACACAGCTAAACGGAATTGCAACAGAAAGGCTACGCCGCATTAACTCGGACATAGAAACTGTAAAGACGGAAGCTAATCTCTTTGCACATTTCAGTAATCAGCAAAAGGCGAGTTTAAAAGCCTATTATTATTTTTCAGACAGAGGACTTCCCTCAAACAAATTATATTATCCGCGGGCTAAAGAGCGGCTAAAAGACAATAATGTCTTTGTACAGTCTAATTACGAGAATAAACTTTCCAGCCAATGGAGCCTTTTAATGAACGGAAAGTTCAACTGGGGGTATAATAAATACGACAATCCGGATAATGCAACTTACAACGCAGCCACTCAGAGCAATTATTATCAGAATGAATATTATCTTTCGGGCACAGTTATGTATAAACCCGACTCACATTTTTCTTTCTCATTGGCGAACGATGGAAGTATTAATACCATGAGGGCGGATCTGGCAAATTTTGTCTACCCCACCCGCTTTACTTTACTGAACGCTCTTGCCACCAAATATGTAAATAAGCGCTTCACTGCAACAGCACATGTTCTTTCTACTTTAACCCGTGAATCGGTAAAAACAGGAACGGCAGCCGATAACCATAACCGTCTGTCTCCTTCTCTCAGTCTCTCTTATCAGCCATATAATGAAGAGAATCTGCGTGTAAGATTACTCTATAAAGATATTTTCCGCCTGCCCACATTCAATGATTTATATTATGGAACGATAGGTACACGGACGCTCAAGCCCGAACAGGCAAGCGAATTCAATGCCGGGCTGAGTTGGATAAAGAATATTAATCGTTTAATTCCTTTTATCTCTTTTTCCATAGACGGTTTTTATAATAAAGTAAGTAATAAAATTGTTGCTGTACCCACCAAGAACCTGTTTGTATGGAGTATGCGCAACATCGGACGGGTAGATATTCAGGGAATGGAAACAAATATTGAAACAGCCATCCGCTTCAATAATAAAGTAAAACTAACTGCCACAGGAAACTATACCTATCAGCGGGCAATGGATAAGACGGATAAATACAATATGCCCGATAAAGTGACATATAATCATCAGATACCTTATACTCCGCGCCATTCAGGATCAGCCAGACTTGGGCTTGAAATGCCATGGATAAACTTATCCTACACCATTATGGCAGCAAGTGAACGATTCTCTAATCAATATAATGCACCGGAATACAGATTGGAAGGTTATACAGAACACTGCATTTCTGCATGGCGCACCTTTAGACTAAAGAAATTCAGTATTTCCGCACAGGCAGAAGTACTTAACCTTTTTGATAAGGAATATGAAATAGTACAGAATTATCCGATGCCTGGAAGGCAGTTCAGGGGAAGTATCCGAATTATTTATTGATATGAAAAGCAGAATCTTATATATAATCCTATTTGCTTCGCTACTGGTTAGCGCCTGTGACGATACTATTGTGTGGCAGCAAACGGGAGATCAACCTACGGAAACGGAAACCGAAGGAATGTATATACTTTGCGAAGGACTGTTTAACATGAACAACAGCACACTTTCTTACTATGATTTCACAAAAGGAAAAATGCGTTCTTTTCAGGATCCCGACAAGAAAGGAAGTGATAAGACAAGCTTCGATTACTTTAAGATGATGAACGGGCGAAAGCTGGGCGATACAGCCAACGATCTTCAACGTTACGGTTCCAAACTTTACTGTGCAGTCGATGTATCCAGTCAGATAGAAATACTAAATGCATATACAGGAATTTCTTTTAAACAGATTCCGCTTTTCAATGAAAAGGGTATTGCCCGCCAGCCACGCTATTTTGCATTTTATAAAGACAAGGCATATGTATGTAATTTCGATGGTACAGTGGCGCGCATTGACACTACCACACTGGAAGTAGACGGAATTGTGAAGGTAGGACGTAATCCCGATGGCATTTGTGTGGCAAACGGGAAACTCTATGTAGCCAATTCCGGTGGATTGGACGAGACAAACCTGGATAATACTGTTTCTGTTATTGACACGGAAACGTTTACCGAAACTAAAAAGATTACTGTCCGTAATAACCTGGGTACCATTCTTTCTGACGAATCGGGAAATGTTTATGTAGTGTCCCGCGAGTCATACAATTACAATATTGGAGATTATGACTGCAAGCTGCATCGCATTGACAGTGAAACAGATAAGGTGATTAAAACTTACGAACTTCCTATTCTGAGCTTTACTATCTGCGGACATCTGGCATATATGTATAGTTACAATTCAAACATTGAAACCATTCAGGTAATGGATACCCGTACGGGAGAAATCATTAATGACAACTTTATTAAAGACGGAACCTCAATTACCCGTACATATAGCATTGATGTGAATCCTGTAAATGGAGATGTATATATCTGCGATGCTCAAAATTATGTAATCAACGGCAGTATTGTCTGCTTTACCAAAGAAGGAATACATAAGTTTACCATTGATGCGAAAGGGATTAACCCTAATTCAGTTTTGTTTATGAATAAATAGTGCCATGAAGAAAATAGTTATCAGTATCATTCTCCTGCTTGCCGTTCAGGCACAGGCCCAGAACCAATCATATATCACTAAAGTATTGGAATATGTACCTGCTCCGGGGCAATTCGTAAATGTACTTCCTACTTATGCAAGCGGTGACAATGCAACTTCCATGTGTGCCAAATGTCTGGAATACTTCAATCAGGATTACGCGGTTTCACTCGGTGCTTATGGCGGATACATTACCGTGGGATTTGATCACACCATTGCCAACGAATCAGGAGAATATGACATAAAAGTACTGGGTAATGCTTTTGCCGGTGGTGCGGAACCGGGCATTGTTCTTGTCTCGGCAGATACAAATAAAGACGGTTTGCCAAATGATGACTGGTACGAGCTAAAAGGCTCGGAATACAATAATGCGGCAACCTTCCACAATTACGAAATCACCTATTACAAACCAACAAGTTCTACGGATAATGTACGCTGGACAGACAATCAGAATAAAGAAGGAAACGTACTGCATAATTCCTATCATACTCAGGCTTATTATCCGCAATGGATAAATATGTCTACTATGACTTTTGCCGGCTCCCGACTTCCCGACAACGGAGCATATGATTCCTCGCAAAGTAAATGGATAATGGCCGCTTATGATTACGGATATGCAGATAACCAACCTAACACTTCGGATGGATGCAAGCTGAAGCTGGATTGGGCTGTAGATAAAAACGGCAATAGTGTAACTGTAAAAGGAGTCGATTTCATTCGCATATATACAGCTGTAAACCAAGCCGTAGGAGGCTATGTAGGAGAAATATCCACCGAAGTAACAGGTGTGGAAGATCTCCATCCTGCAAAAAACGGCGAATCTGTTATTCTGACTGGTATCAATCCGGTGAATAAAAATTCTGAAGTATATTTCAGTAACGGAGAAATTATCATTCAAAGAGAATATCCTTGCAAAGTGTATGTATATAATTCACAAGGTACGCTTATCCAACAGTGGAACCACGAAGGAGGTATGCAGAATATCTCGTTTACCCCCTCTAAAGGATTATATATCATTCAAACAGGAGTTGAACGGCATAAAATCATTGTTCAATAAAACAAGGAATTAGCACCAGGTTATAACAAAATCGGGATGAATCTGGTAATGAAGAAGGAACTTCTGCTGCTTCGCAGTTCTCAGTTCATAAGCATTGAAAGTACCTTTCTTTTCAGGGATAAAGGGACTTATCAGCAAATGTTCTTTAAAATCTACCGCTTCTTCTCCGATAATTTTAAAAAGAGTCTCTTTAGCCGACCAATGTAACAAAAGATGATACACTTCCTTGTCGGCAGAGATTGTTTCTATCTCCTGCTTGCTCATAAATTTGGTACGAAGTTTAAGAATCCGTTCACCATATTGTTCAATGTCAATTCCCACTTTTTTCTGAGTACTCAAAATAACAGCCACATATCCACGGGTATGAGAAATGCTAATATGAAAAGAATGATCAGACAAGTAAGGCATACCGGTTGACAGATATTTAATTTGTTTCTCTTCGCCACAAAGTTCCTTCAAAAGTGCACGAACAGATAGCCATTCCAGACGGCGGCATTGTGCGGTTAAATGCTGCATTTGTTCCAATTGTTGAGCAGGATCTGAGAAAAGTAGCAGCAAATGCTCAATGGTTTCCTCCATTTTCCAGATTCCCCATCGACAGTTAACATCAATATGTTTCTCGAGAACTGCCATACTTAATGCGCTTTAACTGTAAATGACTCCATCATACGAATAATATCCTTACGGATATAATTTACAGCAGGAGCAATTGAATCTGCATTAGGCGTCATATTGAAATAGAGTGAAGCATTGAAAAAATAGTGATTGCTATCCGTCAAAGCAACTTGTATGGGAGTAGCCACATTCCCTTGTATATCATATAAGATACCATATCTGTGAGCCTGATCATTGGCATAAGCCTTCTCTTTTATTCCAGTAGCCACGGCAGTATGCTGATAGGCCATTTTTCTACTTTCTTCTGCAAAAACACGAAATTTATCAGAAGTAATTCTATGATAAGTGCAGTACAGTCGTGCATTCAGAAAAGGATAATCTATATTGCAGAAATACTCTCCCGGCTTGTTCTTTTGCCAGGTAAGTTTTGCCTGATTGGATAAATCAAACGTAAAAGGCAAAGAATCTGTAGAAGAAGCATACTCGGCTTTGGGATATTCCACCTTTACAACCTTCTTTTGTTTAGAAGGGAATGAGCATGCAATCATTACCAGAAGTGATAATAACAAGATATAAATTCCCCTGAAAAGAGTATTATTTCGCTTATTCTTCATGGATGACAAATTTAACTTTAAGAATCCGACGTTCGTCCATTTTCAGAACTTCAAATTCATAATCACTATAACTTAATATTTCATGCAAAGTCGGGAACTCTCCTTTTATTTCCAATAACAAACCAGCGAGAGTATCGGCATCTCCTGCAATCTGTTCAAATGTCTCGTTATTAATATTGGTTATTTTATAAAAATCAGTCAGTAACGTCTTCGCTTCAAAAATATAACAATTGTCGCTCAGCTTAACAAAAGTGCGTTCCTCATCATCATATTCATCACGTATTTCACCAACAATTTCTTCTATAATATCTTCCATGGTCACAATACCTGAAGTTCCGCCAAATTCATCAACCACAATAGCTATATGAATCTTGTTTGCCTGAAAATCTCTCAGCAAGTCATCAATCATTTTTGTTTCCGGTACAAAATAAGCCGGACGGATCAGTGACTGCCAACGGAAATTATCAGCCTTATTCAAATGAGGCAAGAGATCTTTAATGTAAAGAATACCTTTAATATTATCCCTTGAACCGGAATAAACAGGAATTCGGGAATAAGCATTATCAATGATGCACTTCAATACTTCCTTATAGGATGTTTTTATATTTAGATCAACTACATCTAAGCGGGAAGTCATAATTTCTTTGGCCGTTTCTCCACCAAAGCGGATTATTCCTTCAAGAATTTGTTTTTCGTCAGATAGCTCTTCTTTATCAGTGAGTTCCAATGCATGAGACAATTCATCTACAGACAGGTTGTGACCTTTTCTGGCCAAGTGATTATTAACAAAAGTTGTAGAACGAACCATGACTGCAACAATAGGATAAAATACAAACTCAAGAGCTTTAATTACTGGAGCAGCAAAACGACAAAAAGGAAGGATGCGTTGTTCAGAATAAGTCTTCGGAATAATTTCGCCAAAAAGCAGTAACAAGAAAGTTAAAACGATGGTCAAAATAATAATTCCAGCTATCGTAAGAACTCCAGAACTAAAAACTTCCAGAAAGGAAGCATTGCATAGCATGATGATTGCTACATTAACAAACATCTTGGTTACAAGGATTGTAGCCAATAAACGATCTGGTTTTTCGAGAAGAGAGTTAATCTTTTTGTCTGAAGGATGATTACGCTGTGCAATACTACTTAAATCGGATGGAGAAAGAGAGAAAAAGGCAATCTCTGAAGCAGAGGTAAATCCCGAAACAAGCAACAACAGAAGAGCTATTATTAATGCTACACCTGCAACAAAAGAAGGAGTACTTACGGTTAAGCCGCTAAAAACAGTTGCCACCTGGCATAAAAACGCATCTGGGTCCAAAGAATCTTATTTTAGTTAAACATCTGGTTTGAATTATGAATAAATTTTATGGAATATGAAGCAGATCTAGACACAATCTAATTCATATTCCACAATTTCATAATTCATAAATTAAAAAGGCAGATCATCAGTTGGATTATCCTGTACTGGTGATTGCTGTGACTGCATCGGAGTACTTTGAGGCTGTGCCTGAGAAACTCCGTTACCCGGTTGCCCACCTTTCGGTGTCAGCATTTCCATGCTATCTGCAAATATTTCTGTAATATATCGCTTAGCACCATTGGGGTCATCATAAGAACGGGTTCTGATTTTTCCTTCAATATATAATTTATCTCCTTTATGAACATATTTTTCGGCAATTTCAGCCAATCCTCTCCATAAAACAATGTTATGCCACTCAGTTCTTTCAGGAACTTGTGTACCATTTGCCAATGTATATCCTTTATCTGAAGTAGCCAACGTTAAGTTTGCTACTGCCACGCCACTATCCAAATACCTTACATCAGGATCTTTCCCAACATTTCCTAACAATATCACTTTATTAACAGACATACAATTCGATTTTAATTATAGTATAATTCATTTGCCTTCAAAAATAATCAGAAATACAACATTAAGCAAAAAATCAAGTAACTATTTATAAATATTTCTCAAAGAAGCTGTGTATCAACCGTGAAACCGCATAATGCTCTATTTCCGGTAAAGCTACCTTTTGAAAAGAAGAAAAAGATTCGGAGTTTTCTGGTAAAACAACTTCATAAAAGTTCGTATAAATCACCCTATGCGATAATACATGTTTTACATTTCGACTTAAACAACGAATTTCCGGTTCTTCATTCAAAGCAAATAATTGCTGAAATTCAGATGAAGCAAAGAGTTCTTCGTCGCTCAACAGCTTACTTGTTTCAATCAGAGGTAATTCGTACAAATTCTTCCAGATATCATTTTCATTACGCTTATTCAGAAAGGTATACGCGCCCATGCGTACATATATATAATTAAAATATCTGTTTGAGGTTTTGGTCTTATGCTGCTTTACCGGAAGAATGTTGATCCTATTTTTCATCAGTGCCACACACGAATCAGCCAAGGGACATAATGAACAAGCAGGAGAAGAAGGAGTACATTGCAATGCTCCAAAATCCATAATGGCCTGATTATATATGGCTGGATTAAATTTGTCCAGATACTCATTGGCCAAAGCCGCAAACATTTTCTTTCCCTCTGTTGAATCTATGGGAGTATCAATACCAAGATAACGGGATAATACACGATATACATTCCCGTCCACAACTGCATAAGGTAAGTTATATGCAAATGAACAGATTGCCGCAGCCGTATATTCACCAACCCCCTTTAATGACAAAACCTCCGAATAGGTTTTAGGAAAACCACCTGAAATACTTTTAGCAGCAGCATGCAAATTACGGGCACGAGAATAATATCCCAAACCTTGCCAATAATTTAAGACCTCATCTTCATCAGATTCCGCCAATGATCTGACAGTAGGAAATCTTTCAATAAATCTAAGATAGTAATCGTATCCCTGCTTCACGCGTGTCTGCTGCAATATAATTTCGGAAATCCAGATTAAATACGGATCCGAGGTTTCCCGCCAGGGCAAGCACCTTTTGTTTACTTCATACCAATTTATAAGTTTGTCGCTAAATTCACCCATTTTTAAAAATCAAAATAACATCTTAAACGCAAAAGTAAAGCAATAAACGGGAATCGACTTACTTTTTTATAAAAATCTTAAGGATATATTTTTTTGAGAACCTAAAAAGCTATATATTTGCATTCCAAAAAATTAGAAGTATTTATAACATAGATTTTTTTTAAGATGACAAAAGCAGATATTGTAAACGAGGTCGCCAAAAACACAGGTATTGATAAAACAACAGTGCTTACAACAATTGAAGCATTCATGGATTCAGTGAAAGACTCATTATCAAATGAAGATAATGTTTATTTGCGAGGATTTGGTAGTTTTGTAGTTAAGAAAAGAGCTCAGAAAACAGCTCGTAACATTTCTAAAAACACAACTATTATTATTCCTGAACATAACATTCCGTCGTTCAAACCTGCAAAGACTTTTAGTATTGCAGTGAAGAAATAATTAACAAGAGTATTAACCATAAAATTTTGAAGCTATGCCAAGCGGAAAGAAGAAGAAAAGACATAAAATGTCAACTCACAAGCGTAAGAAGAGACTAAGAAAGAACAGACATAAAAGCAAGAAATAATTTTTAGTCTGCATGACAGAAGATAAAGAACAAACTTGTAAAGACAAATGTCTTGAAGTTTGTTCTTTGTGTAAAGAGGTACTTTAATGAACAATAAACACCGTTTAACTGTTTATTACTTAAATTAATAAAGAAAATATTGTGACAAGCGAACTGGTAGTAGACGTACAACCCAAAGAGATTTCCATTGCACTACTTGAGGACAAGAGTTTAGTGGAACTTCAAAGTGAAGGAAGAAATCTTTCTTTCTCCGTGGGAAATATGTATTTAGGCCGCGTTAAGAAATTAATGCCTGGTTTAAATGCTTGCTTCGTGGATGTAGGTTACGAAAAAGATGCTTTTCTTCATTATTTAGATTTAGGTCCTCAATTTAATTCTCTACAAAAATACGTAAAGCAAACACTAAGCGACAGAAAAAAGCTTAATCCCATTACAAAAGCAACAGTCCTTCCTGATATTGAGAAAGAGGGAACTATCTCAAATGCATTAAAAGTTGGACAGGAAATTGTTGTTCAAATTGTAAAGGAACCAATTTCAACTAAAGGGCCAAGACTTACAGCCGAAATCTCCTTTGCAGGAAGATATCTAGTGCTTATCCCCTTTAATGACAAGGTTTCTGTTTCACAAAAAATTAAATCAAGTGAAGAACGTGCCCGGCTGAAGCAGCTCCTGCAAAGCATTAAACCAAAGAACTTTGGTGTTATTGTTCGTACGGTAGCAGAAGGTAAAAGGGTTGCCGAACTTGATGGAGAACTTAAGGTTCTTTTAAAACATTGGGAAGAAAGTATTACTAAAGTTCAGAAGGCCACAAAGTTTCCTTCTCTGGTATATGAGGAAACAAGCCGAACAGTTGCATTATTGCGTGATTTGTTTAATCCTTCTTACGAAAACATCTATATCAATGATAAGGATGTATTTGAAGAAGTTAAGGATTATGTTACCCTCATTGCTCCTGAAAGAGCTGAAATTGTAAAGTGGTATAAAGGTCAGCTTCCTATCTATGATAATTTTGGTATTACCAAACAAATAAAATCCTCCTTTGGAAAAACAATTTCCTATAAAAGTGGTGCTTATCTTATTATAGAACATACCGAAGCCCTTCATGTGGTCGACGTTAATAGTGGCAATCGAGCCAAAGGAACAAACAGCCAGGAAGGAAATGCATTAGAGGTAAACTTAGGTGCTGCTGATGAGATAGCAAGACAACTCCGTCTCCGTGATATGGGAGGTATTATTGTTATCGACTTTATAGACATGAATGAGGCTGAAAACAGACAGAAGCTTTATGAAAGAATGTGCACAAATATGCAACTTGACAGAGCCAAGCACAACATCTTGCCGCTAAGCAAATTCGGACTTATGCAAATAACCCGTCAGCGCGTTCGCCCGGCAATGGATGTAAATACAAGCGAAACTTGTCCTACCTGCTTTGGGAAAGGAACAATTAAGCCTTCCATTCTGTTTACAGATTCTTTAGAGAATAAAATTGATTACCTTGTAAATAAACTAAAGGTAAAGAAATTCACACTTCACATCCACCCGTATATTGAAGCTTACATAAATCAAGGATTAATCTCTTTGAAACGTAAATGGCAAGTAAAATACGGATTTGGTATTAAGATTATTCCTAATCAAAAACTCGCCTTCCTGGAATATTTATTCTATGATTCCAACGGCGACGAGATTGATATGAAAGAAGAAATCGAAATTAAATAAAAGGAAAAGGTTGCCCATTACGAGCAACCTTTCTTTTTACTTTTCAGTTTATATCTCTTCTCAATCAATGAATGAATTTCAACTTATGTACAATCCTACGCTTTCCTTGCATTTATATCCTTAACTTAGAAACTATTCAAAAAAATACTTTTTTCAGGAAGTTGCTGCCACCTGCCACCTTTTTTGCTTATAACACCTTATTAACGGAGCTTACAGGTAGTAGCAGATTCAGTTTTTTTCCATTTTTATCTGCTACTAATCAAGGCTGATCTGCTACTATTTTACCCTCTATCCACAATTATACCGTTATGTAACTTATATAACCAGAAGAAAAACTAATTGAAAAGAATACGAAAACGGGTTAAACCATCTTCATAAGTACGCAATGAGAATGTACAACCATGTTTTTGAAGTACTTCACGGATAAAAATAAGTCCTATCCCCTGTCCTTCAGGTTTAGTAGAGAAGAAAGGGCTAAATAGTTTGGCTGCAGTCTCTTTACTGATACCTTTTCCTGAATCTGCAATCTCCAGGCAAACAGGGTTTGCGGCTGTAGAAATATAAATCTGTCCGTCAGTCTCAATGCTCTCAGCCGAGTTTTTAATAATATTAACCATCACTTGTTCAAAAAGAGAAGGATCTATCATTATTTCTTTCAGATTCTCGTCCAGATTCAGATTAATGGTGATATTACGGTTCTGGCAAACTGTTTCCATAAAACGTTTACAGGAAAGGACCAGTTCATTCAGGTTCAGCTTGCACAATTGAGGTTCAGGAATCTTAACCACATCTGCAAAGTTTGTAATAAAGCGACTCATACTAAAGCACCGGTCAATACATACACGCATCACTTCACGAATATCTTCCGTATTTTCAACCTCTGCTAAAGTGACTTCTACTGTATCAAGCGTGGAAGTTATACCGGCTGTTGTATTATTCACTTCGTGGGCTATCATACGAATGACCTTCTCATACGCCTTTTTCTCAGCTTTCATAACTTCATCAGTCAGACTTTCCACCAAAAAGAAAGGATGTTGAAAGCCCTGATCTACAAAAGAAGAGTAAGTGCATCTATAAATATTCGCATCATTTAGTTGTACGGTTCGGGTATCATTCAGGGATAAGCCCGAAAGTTCTTCCGCCAATGGAGAATCCAGTTCCAAAAGCTTTTTGCCTGTTACTTCCTCTAAAGAATGAACGCCCAGAACTTTTACTGCCGCCGGATTAAGAGATGTGATTCTTTCATCATAATTGAGAATAATCACTCCCATGGGCGAAGCGTTAATCAGCAAGTCAAGAAAAGTATTTTGTTCCCGAAGTCGGAGACGTTCATTTTTCAGCTGCTCCATCATTCGGTTGAAAACGTTCACTACCCGGTCGGCTTCATATTGCCCCACCTTAGTAAGGCGTGAACTAAAGTCCTGCTCTTTGAGTAATTCCATTCCGTTTCCAATGGTATGCAGAGGTTTTACTATTTTTCGATAGAAAATGGTAAGAAACAAAAAAGTAACCACAATAAGCCCTTCGAGGAGGAAGAATAGCCACGAATTTTTCTGCATAACAATATATGTCAGCAGAGAAAGAATTGCCAATAGCAAGAAGGTGAATATCCAGAAAAGACTTTTTAGTTTCATATTCCGACTAATAATTTATTCCATACTTCTCTAATCGGCGATAAAGAGCCGCCCTGCTAATTCCAAGAGATAAAGCTACTTGCGAAATATTGCTATTATATGTTTCAAGAGACTGAAGTATGGTTTGTCGTTCAATCTCGTCGAGAGTCATTCCGGGCCGTATTGCAGACTGGGGCTCATCCCGTCGTTGATACTGACTTTCAAAGTCGGATGCTTCAAGAGTATCTTTTCCGCTCACTAAGATAGTACGCTCCACCAGATTTTTCAATTCACGAATATTTCCCGGATATGGCAATGATTGCAAAAAGGTAAAAGCATCCGGTGAAAACTTAACCGGCGGAAGTGCATTCTGCTTTGACTGCTGATCGGTAAAATAGCGGGCCAATAGAGGGATATCCTCCTTTCGCTCTCTTAATGAAGGCAGATGAATAGTAATCAGATTAATACGATAGAAAAGATCTTCACGGAAAGTCCGTTCATTTACCATCGAACGAAGATCGCAATTGGTGGCACTTACCACACGTACATCCACTTTCCGGGGACGGCTATCGCCCAGAACTTCAAATGTCTGGTCTTGCAATACCCTAAGCAGCTTCACCTGACAAGAAAGATCGAGGTCGCCTATTTCATCTAAGAAGATTGTTCCTTTATTTGCCAGTTCAAATCGTCCGGTTCTGTCAGAAGAGGCATCGGTAAATGCTCCTTTCTTGTGTCCAAACATTTCGCTTTCAAACAGACTTTGTGAGATTCCTCCCAGATTTACTTTGACAAACGATTCCTTCATCCGCCCGCTATTTGAATGAATAGCCTCAGCAATGAGCTCCTTTCCCGTGCCACTCTCACCCGTAATAAGTACGGATGCATTGGTGCGGGCAATGCGCCCCACAGTATTAAGCACCGCCATCAGTGCAGACGACCGTCCTATGATCTTATCGAAGTGGAATTTTCCGTCCATCTCTGTCCGGTTCATCACCTGAGACATTTCGTCTTTCTGTTCGGTGAGGTCGAGTGCTGTACGGATGGACTTCAGCAAAAGTTCATTGTTCCATGGCTTGGTAATGAAATCAAAAGCTCCTGCCTGCATTCCCTGAACAGCTAAAGCAATAGAGCCCCAGGCTGTCATCAGAATAACAGGCACTTCGGGACAAAAGATCTTTACCTGTTTCAATAAGATGAGCCCTTCCTCGCCCGAAGTAGTAAGCGAAAAATTCATATCCATCAGAATTAACTGAGGAACAACAGAACGAACCACTTCAATCGCCGCTTTCGGATTAGAAACAGCTTCAGCCTCATATCCTACCCGCTTTAGCAGAAAAGTTAAAGAGGAACGTACCGCCTGATCATCGTCTATTATTAAAATCATAATTGAATGAATTTTTGCAAATATAGTTATTATTTTTTCACAATAGCCTCAAATTCGGCATCGAGTGTTGTATTCTTTTGAAAATCATAAAGTGTTAGGCTGCGAATCTGATAATAATAATACCAATACTTATAAAGTTCAGAAATGTGCTTTTGCCTGGCATCATCCTTACTAGTCTGTGCATCATTTAAATCCAGCGTATTTATTTTCCCTATAAGAAACGTTTCAATGATGTTTTATACCGTTGCCGGGCAATGTCATCGGCTTCAGTGGCAATATTAAGCTGCATGGCCTGATTATTAAACTGCTCTACCAGTAAGAAAATATCCTGATTAAAATCCATCTGTTCCTGTTTTATTTTTGAAACAACAACCGCCCTGTTACTTTCTGCCACCTTTACTTTACCACGACGTTTCCCCCAATCCAGAATAGGAATCTTCATGCCCACCTGTACAATCTGGTTATCCATCAAGTTATGGTAGGTAGAACTAAAATCCTTATCCTGACCTGTATAGCCTACTGAGGCAAAAAGATCGATGCTTCGCAGAGCACCTTTGGCAGAAGCCACGTTATAATCGGCTTCCAACTGACGGCGACGAATGTTTTGAGCAAAGGAATTATTTTCGTGCGCCTTACCCAGCACCGTTTGATAGTCTACGTTCAACATAGGAACCGTAGCCGGAACTTCGGGTTCTAGATTTTCCTGTTCGCTTAACCCCAAAAACGAACGGAGTTTAAACATCTTAGCGTTGAGATTACTTTGCATTTCCGTAACGCTACCCTTTGCCTTGAGTGCAGCAAGCTTTAATTGCAGCACCTCATTCTCGGAAATCTGTCCCATCTTTCTTTTTTCCAAGGCAACCTCATAAAGTCTGTCGGCATTCTGTAAATTCTGACGGGCAATGTTCAGGTTCTCTTTTGCCAGCAAGAGCTCAAAAAAATCAGTAATTGCCTTCATTGTCACCTTCTCCGTGCTCTCTACATAAGCAGCTTTGGCCTCAGCATATCGCACCGGTTCAATCTTCCGTTGCCACTTCAGGTTGTTCACATTAAATATAGGCTGAGTGAGTGTAAGCCCCACGGGCACGCTCATAAATTGACGCGTGCCACCTGCACCAAGCTGTTCCAGATAATCGAGCGAAGAAGTGAGAGATAACTTACCACCCGTTACCCAAATATTCTGATCAATGGAAAGCTGTCCGGAAAGTCCCAGAGAGTTATTGCGCACAAAAGTATATGATCCGTCACTTTGCTGATAGGAACTATAGCTTTTATTATAGGAAGGCAATGTTCCCTTAAAGCTAACCTCGGGAAGCATATCGGCACGATGAGTGCGATACTCCCAATAAGCGGTTTTCAATTCATTGAGTGCCACAGCAGCATCCACGCTCTGCACGCGCGCCAATGTTATGGTTTCATCCAGTGAAAGCTGTCTTTGCGCCTTTGCCTCGCAGGAAAAAAAAGAAAGGATAATCACTAACAATATTACTATAACCATATATTTAATTTTTTAAAACCAGACTTCATTGTATCCTTGTACAAAAGATTGCATTCTTTTGTACAGAAGAATAATTTGTTTTGTACAAAAGAATACAATCTTCTGTACAAGAGAGTTAAAACCATTCCTTTTATATTTAAAATCTTTCTCCAGCCATTTATTGTTCATGAAGAACTTCTGCCGGCTGTATCTTCATTGCCTGACGAGCCGGATACCAGATACCAAATACAATCATGACTGCCATTAGTAAATAGGTGGCGGCCATAGCCATAAAGAAACGCATATAAGTAAAGTCCATCCGGTTAATGTCCACCAACTCTGCATGGCCAATATTGAAACATATCACTGCTGCCGGAATAGCAGCCAGGGTAAGCAATAGTAAAGCCTCAGCAACAAGTAGTCCACGTAAGTTTGTACGCGTGGAACCAATAACGAGTCGTAATCCCATCTCCCCTTTACGGTAAGCAGTGCGAAACCAGAATGTTCCGATTATGCCAAGAAAGATATTTATCAATAGGAAAACAACAACGGCTAGGCGGACTTTCAGCTCATTAAAATCTCCTGTAGCCAGAAAGAATGTATCGCGTACCTTTGACATGGGTTTGATATCAATCATAAAAAGATTGTTCACTTTCAGCTGCCGATTCATATCTTTTCTGAATCGAGTGATAAAATCATGGTCAGTACCGGGAGAAACACGAAAGGTTATTTCAATTGAATTAAAATTATCAGGAGTATTGATCTTCGCAATATCAGCTTCTGATAACTTAATAAAGATACAAGGTTTCTTCTTTTGAAATTCACTATACCGGATATAAGAGCTAACCCCCACAACTTTAATCTTCGAAGAATCGCTGGCAGTGAGCATAATTCCGTTTGCAGAGCCTTTGCCTGACATCAATCTCTCTTCACTGTCCTTTGATATCACACAAGATTGCTCATTCTTTAGCCCTGAAACCAGCGGTTCTGTTTTTCCATCCGGAGTAGTAACCTTAAAAACACGGAAGTAATCAGGTGTAACATTGCGGCACTGCATAGAAACATTTGCAGTATCGTGAGCAAAATTATTAAACATGTTACCCGTTGCATAAGGGATACCTACTTTTGACAAAGCTACGGCTTCAACACCCGGATAGGTACGAATGCGATTTATTACTGTGAGATAATCTTCTCCAAGAGTGGTTTTCTTATTATCCGGATCCACATAATCACTACTTTCCGGCAACAACTGATCCATAGATACCTGGTAAGTATGTTCAAGATTAAATCCCGTTGGGGTATAATAGATATCGGTTGCCACATAAACATAGTCTACTATGAACCAAAGAAATATGGAAACCAAAAACAACTCCACCCATAACAATGAATTAGCTACGCGTTGTGCCCAAATCTGTTTTAGAATATGTTTTATCATCTTATTTATCGTTTAAAGCATTCACAATATTAGTTCCTGACGCCCTCCATGCAGGAATACCGGCACTCAGCATATTTAGCAGCATACAAAACAGAAGTGCATACAGAAAGACCGATGGCTGAAGCAACATATCAAGAGCAAGTGAAGAACTTCCTGCTAAATATCCATCCATCAGGTTATTTAAAAGCCACCCTTTCATCAGAATTACAGAAATGTACGAGAATAAAAGTCCAACCATTCCTCCAAGAATAGTAAGTACAAAGTTCTCATATAAAATCTGTCCAAGCAGTTCTTTTCGTGTAGCTCCAAAAGCTTTCCGGACTCCAATCTCAGCCATGCGTTTTCTCATGCGTGAAAGTGTCATTCCCGATAGGTTGATTGCAGGTACAAGTAACATCAGAGACAAGACAACCGAATATTTAATAACAGTTTCTTTAACCTTCGGCCCGTCGTTAGCCCATTTGCGAGTTAATTGTGCAAACTGAGTATCGGGTTGTCCACGTAAAACAAGTATCAATTGTTTTTGAGTTGCATTCAAAATAGCCACGTTTCGATTCACATCACTACGTATTCTATCAAAATCAGAACTGTTGTGGGCAAGAATATAACAACGGAATCCACCAAGCAAACCTTCATTCCATTGAGAATAAGCAGATTGGTTATTTGTTGTATAAGGCACCCACACCTGGGCATAAGCAGCCTCGGCCAAAGTTGATACATCTTTTACAACACCCGATATAGTATAATTCTGATAACTCAGAGTTATCGTTTTTCCCACAACATCTGTGTTTCCATATAAACGGCGAGCCATACTCTCAGTAATAACCGCTTTCTTTATGCCGCTCTCAAATTCTTCTTGTACAAATGACTTACCTTTCAGAAAAGAAAACTCAAACACCTTCCAAAACGCAGCATCGGTATAACTTACATCGCATTTTAAGTCAGTAGTGCCTCCCGGTATATTGGCCAGTTTCTGCTGAAAAGGCATAAAACCAGTAACAGCCTCTACATTTTTCAATGGATAGAAACACTCTTTTACTACTTTTATGGAAATCATTGAATTAGATTGCCAGTCGGGATGTTCTTTTTCTATTGCCCCACCCCACTTTACTGTCAGCATTCTATCCCGGTGTGTTTCCGGTTCATAGTTAGCAGTCTTTACTTCATATACAATCACAATTACCATTATCATTGATATGGCCAGCGCTGTTCCTATTATAGAGATTGCACTCAGCAGTTTATTCTCTTTCAGCAAGTGCAATGTCTGACTTAAATATTGTTTATACATACTATAATCTATTATTGACTAATTATATTCATTTCTCAAGGCATTAACAGGTAATGTACTTAATGCAACCTTAGAATGTTTGCGTTATATATTGCCAGTACATTCTGTTATTCGTTTTTAATTATTTCTGTTATTTGTAATTTCTTTATTCTAAGGCATGGAACCAATACTCCTAGAGTGGTCAATCCAAACATCAGAATAAATGAAATCAAAATAGAGATACCTAGATGGTCTTTACTTAAGAGCTCAACTCCTGCATATTGAAAATTAAATGCTATTATCATTGCAATAATATATGCAGGAATAAAAAGAAAATAGTTTTCACTCAGAATATAAAATATCAATTGCGATAAGGTACGTCCTAACACAAATCGTACACCGAGCTCTTCTTTTCTTCGGTCAATCATATACCAAAGCACTGATATAATTGAGAAAGCAGTAACAAGAATCATAAAAAGCTTTGTTTTAAGAAAGCTTCGAAGACGAAAAGAGTTCGCACTATTCATTACATGGTCTGAATAATTAAGAGTTTCATAACCAATTACATAATTATTAGGACCATAAACCGAACTAACAATTGGTTCTATTGACCTGGCAAAAAGATCTTCTTGTTTTGGTTTTATTTTAAAGAAGAAACCCATGTTTCCTGCACTATAGTGAAAAATGGTTGGAGATGGTTGGGTTCTTTTACTTTGGCGAATAGAATTGCAAATGCCTTTCACATAATATTTCTTATTCTGGTAAGTAAACGAGCGATTAGTTACCTGAACTTCTCCGAATAGCTGTTCTGCAGCTTCAGCCGAAATAATTACAACATCAGTATTTGCATCAGCTTCAGTAAACCAGTTTCCGTACAATATTTTTATATTCATGACTGATGCTGCATGTTCATCAGCAAATCTGAAATAAGCATCAAAGGGTTCTCCATTATGCCCTATCATATTATTTTTGTCAATGCCTTCATAGACCAGCATCAATGATCCACGGGATATATTAGAAAGAAGTGGATTATGTTGCAGTTCTTTATACAAGTTCGCATTGAGAATACTATCTTCTTTCTGATTATCCAATTTTGATTGTACAAAAAGCTGACCAACATTCTCTGGATCATATCCTCTTGGAGTTGCATAATACCACAATCTGTCAAGTGCTCCGCCAATGGATTGCATCATTACAATAGACGTAGCTATTAATAATAAAAAGATTAACCCATTTGCTGATTTATGTCCCCAAAGTGTATGTATAATATGCTTAATCATAGATTCCCTCCTTTCAGCAAACTTGCTATTTTTTGCAACTTCAGTTTGTGAATTGGAATCAGAATACTAGCACACAGAAATATAATGAAAGTCATAAGCAATTGAAAAAATATTTGCAAATTAAACGGCAATTCTACAAAAGTAAAATGATTAACATCAAGACCATCTAAGTATTCATCTGGCCACCAATAAACAAATAAGTATCCTAATAAAATTCCCGGGATCATCCCTAATAGAATAATTACTGCATTTTCTTTTATATATTGCATCTTTATCATTTGTCTGTCCGCTCCTAAAGCCATACGAACTCCTATTTCAACACTCCTTTCGCTCGTTCTGGCAAAGTTTATACACATCAGGGCTAAAGCAGGAATCATAATAAACCAGAGGGTTTGCAGACTGTGTAATAGATAATCAGAAAAAGAAAGTGTATAATCCTCCAATGAACTCTTATCTCCAAATAACAGGTAACCTCTGGTTCCAAATCTCTGATCTATTGTTTCACAGTTCGGTTTATTCTCTTTTTTCAATTCATTCATTATCAATTGATATTCCTGATGAATTGCATTAAAATCAGTTGTTGACTTAGCTAAAACCTGAACAACATACACACTAAGTAATCCGTTAGATCTTGGATAATAGCCTTTTCCCTGCCATACTGTATATGGAATCCAATACTCAGAATATGCATAAAGCGATGAACTGGGTACATTCTTTACTACCCCACAAACCATATAATCTTTCCCATTAATTGTAATCCTTTTGCCTAACGGATTTTCAGACTTTTTAAAGTACTGATTACGCATAGACTCTGAAAGCACAATCAGTGGGCGGGATTTTTCTACATCTTCTTTTGAGTATGGTCTCCCCTGAATGAAATCAAATTTCATTATCTGCCAATAACGATGATCTGTTGCACGATACGGGATAGAATAGCTACAGCCATTTTTAAAGAATTCGTTATAACGTACCCATGTAAAAAAAGAGACAAGTCCGGCTGTTTTCATCTGAGCCATCCGTTCACAAATTTTTATGCCGGGAAATGCCTCTTCTTCCGTTTTATCAGCATACCGTACTCTCATGTTACTAAGGAAGAGACTTCGTGTTACAAACGGTTCAACTGAAGTATTAGTTATATTGTTCTCGTGAGCTATTTCCGTCTGGGTTACCCAGACAAAAGTCACTCCCACTATCAGAATATAACTGAACATCAGGAACTTTCTCCTAAAAAGAATATTTATAAGTATGCGAAGTTGGTTCATTTCAGTTTTATTGTATTTGTCGACCATCAAAGAACCGGATAGTTCGCGCTGTTTGTTTTGCCTGGCGTTCATCATGTGTTACCATCACAATGGTGCGTCCGTCTTCTTTATTCAGTTTGTGCAGAATATCCATAACTTCTGCCCCCATCTTTGAATCCAGGTTACCGGTTGGCTCATCGGCAAGAATAATATCTGGATTACCTATTATAGCACGGGCAATAGCAACTCGCTGACACTGACCACCTGATAATTGCGTCGGGAAATGACGCATACGGTGACTTAAACCTACTTTTTCCAGAACTTCTTCCGCCCTCTTTCTTCTCTCAGAAGAAGCCACCTTTCGATAAAGCAAAGGAAGTTCCACATTATCAATCACGTTGAGTGAATTTATCAGATGGAAACTCTGAAATACAAATCCTAACTTCTGATTACGGAACTGCGCCAGTTCTTTGTCTTTCATCTTAACCGTTTGAGTACCATTTATTTCAATTGTACCAGAAGTAGGTGCATCAAGTAATCCCATAATATTAAGTAAAGTAGACTTTCCGCAACCGGATGGACCCATAATACTTAAAAACTCGCCTTTCTGCACTTCTAAATTCACATTCTCTAAAGCAACGGTTTCAATCTCGTCTGTACGATAAATCTTGTTTAATTCGGTAAGCTTAATCATAATTGTAAGTATTTTAATGTTTTAAATTCTATTTATATTATTCATCTCTTAATACATCTACCGGAGAGACTTTACATGCATTTGAAACAGGCAGCCATGTAGCTAGCAATACAGTAACCAGCAACAACACATAAACGATGATGCTAACTGCAGCAAAATGGATACAAGCATTATTAACCCATGGAATGCCAGTTTCATTGTTTTGCTCCGACTGGTAAAATCCATTAAAATATATAAACTGAAGATTGATAATTATTCCTATTATGAATGCCAGAGTGGTGAGCAGCCAGCCTTCAGTTATAAAGAACTTATGCAGCTCTTTGCGGGTACTGCCCAATACCATTCGCAAACCTATTTCATCACGGCGTGCTCTGCATTTTAACCAGAAAGTTCCAACAACACCGAGTAAGATGTTTACCAGAAAGAATATACATAAACCTGTTTTTATACGAAGTATATTGGTTATCCCACGAGAATATTCATAATCAGTTTTAATTTTATTATAAGAATTAATCTCTGACAAATAATAGTTACCGATAGATAAATCGCTAAACATTTGTTTTTTGAATGCTTCCAGAAAAGGTTTCTCAGCAGTTCCTTTTTTCATTCTGATAAAAATCTTCTTTTCATTTATTGATGATGTCTGATTCATTTTCATTTCAGGAGAAATTATAATTGGTTGAGGTTGTTCTGAACTAATTAGCTTCACATAATCCAAAACACCAACTACCGTATATACACTGGTAGAATCACCATCGGTGAGTTTCTTTCCCAATGCCGACTTATTACCAAACATTTTCTTCTCAAAATCTTTTGTGATGAATACATCATTTGCGTTAATTTTAATCTTAGCCAAACTTTGCCAGCTATGATCAGCAGCTGAAGTATAGCGAAATACCTGAAAATAATCGCCAGCACTATAATATCCCATGTTACATGCATTTGCTTCGATAGATTTATTATGATAAGAACTACTCCTATTACTGTCTGAAAATGGATAATAATAGCGAATTACCACTGAAGCTTCAACTCCGGGATACTGTTTAATCTTATCTACTATTCTATTGAAATTAGCCAAAGCATTGACAGAGTCAGATTCTTCCGCTTTATAAGCCGGAGACTTTTTAGGCAATTCCCCTAAAGTAATACGGTAAACATCTGTGCAATCAAATCCTTGTGGAATAGTTTGATTGCAACGAATAACATACAAAGGATCTATTACCCACCAAATAGCAGCTGTAACAACTATCAACTCAAGCAATATCCATGAATTTGAGCGACGTTGCGCCCACAATTGTTTTAGTATCTGTTTGAACATAACCTTAATTCTTAGCATTCAATGAGTCTACAATATTTTTACGTAATGATATCCATGCCGGCAAAATAGCTGACAGCAAATTCAGTACCAGACAAACTATAAAAGTTATCACAAATACTGTAGGATTTATAAGCATTGAAGGGGAGAACTCAACATCTACCCCTTCAGGTAATGGAGAAGTCCAGGCATCAAATATGCTCAATAACCAGTTATGTCCCAGCAAAATCAGTATATATGAGAACAATAATCCGGCTATTCCTCCAAGGCATGTCAAAATCAAATTCTCGAATAAGATCTGATTTAGTAATGAATGTCCCGGTGCTCCAAATGCTTTACGCACTCCTATCTCGGAAGCCCGTTCATTCATGCGTGAAGATATCATACTTGAAAGGTTTATAGCAGGTACCATTAAAAACAGCATAAGTAAAAGAAAGTAACTCTTTATGATCTCTTTCCAATCCTGAGCTACATTCGACCAAGTGCGAAATATACTTTTCCAGTATAACTCAGGCTGACCTGTAAGTTCAATACGAACTTTTTTTTGACTATTAGTATATCTCTGAAATTTATCTGATACTTCCTTTGAAATTTTATAAGCCTCGGAAGATGAATGACACAAAATATAAACTGTCATGCCGCCCAGTAATCCACTGATACCATTGAATCCTGCTTTATAATCATCTCTGCAAGTATATGGAACCCATGCCTGAGCAAAAGTTTCAGGTGTTGCATAAGATGCATCGCGTACCACTCCTGAAATACGATATTCAGTAAAGTCCATTGATAATGTTTTACCTGTAGCATTGACCGATCCAAAAATCTCTTTAGCCAATGATTCTGATATCACCATAGTGTGAATACCTGAAATAAAATCGGCCTGAGAATAGGGCTTTCCATCAACAAAAGAAAAACTAAAGACTTTCCAATAAGCATTATCCGTATACTGCACTTGAACAGGAACCCGTGTTTTATTATCTGAAAGTTGAATATAAGGAGCTGAACCATATGCACTAAAAACTGCTGTTACAGCTTCTGCCGATTTTAGCGAATAAAAATATTCTTTCACAGCACTATATGAGAAAGAAGAACTATTAGTAAAAGATGCGTTACTTTTACTCCGTTCAGTTAAGGACTTTGCAACCAAAATTCGGTCTCGGTTCGTCTCCGGATAAATATTGGCAATCTTAATATAGTAGACAATTGCCATAATCATCACCATTGAAATAGCCAATCCGGTTCCAATAATATAGATGCTGCTAAACAATTTATTTTGTTTTAGCAACTGCCACGCCTGTTTCACATATTGCTTATACATAACCTTATTTAATCTTTAGTTTAGATTTATTCTTATAATTACTCATATCACTAACTACAACCTGATCGCCGGACTTTAATCCTGAAAGAACCTCTACATATTCAAAATTGCTGTCACCCAATTGAACTTTTCTTTTCACTAATTCATTGCCATTCTGAACAAATAGCTCATATTCTCCCGTACCTGTATAGTAGGAACCATTGGCAATACGCTGAACATTTTCTTTCACAGCATTCATAATGTAAACATCTGTTTTCAATCCGGAACGCAAACGCGGATTGTGATCATTTTTTAATTGTACGGTGAAGGATATCACTCCGTTCTTGGAAAGAGGAGTAACACTGCTTACTGTTCCTTCCAGTTTCTCACTGCCTATCTTGACAATAGCTTTACTTCCCACACTAATCCGGTCACTATAAGTATCTGCTATTTCACCTTCCACCTTAAAATGGGAAAGATCTGAAATAATAGCCACTTGTCCGCCTTGCGGAACTTGTGCTCCAACCTGATTATTTATAAAAGTCAAAATAGCTTTTCGTGGAGAACGTATGCGTGCATCTTCAAGAGTACGCTTGGTTTCGGTTAATGATTTGCAGAAAATGTTGAAATCCAGTTGCTGAACTTTTAATTCTGCGGCTGCAATCTGACATTCATTATTATATTGTTGCTTCAGTTGTTCGTATTCCAGTCTGGAAACATTGTAGCTTAATTCGGCCTGCCTTACCTTATCCGTAGTTCCTGCGCCCAGACTATCCAGATAATGCTCATTGCGAAGTTCTACTTTCATCCTATTTAGCTTCATTGCAGAAACTTTTATCTGCATATTCATATCGCTGAGTTTAGTTTTATTGTTCACCTTCAACTGTTCCAACTTATATTTGCGCATCTGTTCTTCATCCAGAAGTTTCTTGTAATCAGTCTCGGCACTCTGGAGATCTAACTTCAGAATGGGAGTTCCAACATTTACTGAATCGCCGCCTTTTCTGTATACTTCCAAAATACGTGAATTGATAGGAGAATTGATAATCTCTTCAAATGCCGGAACAACCTTGCCCGATGCACTGACGGAGACCTCTATTGTACCTTTATCGACTGTAGAAAAAATAATTTCTTTTCTGTCGACTCCGGCACGCATAAAAGAAATTAAACTTACGATCAGGATAATAGCAGTTACCCCTATGAGGCCAATCCTAATAATTTTCTTTTTACGTTCTTTGAGTTGCACCTCTTTTGGAATCTCTCTGTCCATATAATATTACTTTAGTATTTTTCTATGGACATTATATTCAAAGTGCGTGCCAAAAGACTATTTCACTGATAATGAGTGTATATAACAAAAAACAGAGTGTCCGATAATGAACACTTTGTTCGCATATAAGGAAAAAACAAGTCTGTTTCAAGTATGACTTTTCAGTTATCCTGAACCAAGAAAGAATTTGCTCACTTATAAATATCTGGTAAAACCGTCATTAAAGCGTCATTACATTGTAATCTTATTGTAGCTGTCACATAATGTCAGAACCCTTACTTTGCAGCTTAATTTTATTAATCATTAAATATGAAAAGGAATTTACTCACGTACGTATTCTTATCTATTGTTGCATATAGTAGCATACAGGCCAAAACGTTAATCACCGTAGAAAACATAACGGGGAAAACAATAGTAGGAATCAATGAAACAACAAATTACAAGGTTCCTGCAACAGAAGGAGTCAAAGCGTATTTATGGAAGGCTCCAATAGGATGTCGAATTATAGCCGGTCAGGGAAGTGGAGAGATAAGCTTGGCTACATCTTTTATTTCTCAAAGTAGTGCTCTGAAAGTTATTCGTTTATTTAATAACGAAACCAGCGATACCCTTTCATTGGATTTATCTATCTGTCGCCCCATTTCTATAATACAAGATCATTCTATTGCACCTGGTGAAACAGTTACTATAGGAGGAAAAGAATTTGGTGAAGCTGACATTTATTATGAGAATACCGGCAATGGTGACTGCCCGGAGATCACGGCACATAGGGTAACTGTAGTTCCCAACCAATATATGGAAATGACAAAACCTTATTTGCAAACTGCTACATCTAATTCCGTATGGATATGCTGGAAAACCAGTGCAGCAGGAAGTAGTGAGGTTATATATGGCGATAGTCCGGCAACATTGACACAAACTATTACAGGCAATGCAGCAAAGTTATCAGATTCTTATTACTGGCATTCCGTACAACTAACCAATCTAACTCCCAGTACTTTATATTCCTACAAGATAAAAACAGGAAATAAAGAGAGCGATGTATTTCGCTTTAAAACAGAACCGGAAAAAGGAAGTCTGAAACCATTGCGTATCTTACTTATGGGCGATCATCAAATTAAAACTCGCAGTGGTTATGAATGGTTAATGCAAGCAGCTAAACGCAAGATTGAAGAAAAATATGGTAAAGTGGAAGAAAATATCAATATGATAATGAATGTAGGAGACCAAGTGGATTTGGGAACACTCGATCAATATGAATTTATTCACCTTAATAAATCGGCTCTTCTATCTCCTTACCTTCCTATTATGACAGCTGTGGGAAATCACGAAACATATCAGGATCCGGGTATGGCTAATTATGCAGCGCATTTTCACTACGAAGATCTAGAATATCAAGGCATCAAAAGTGGTACAGAAAACTACTATGCTTATCAGGTAGGAAGAGTCTTGTTTGTTGTGCTAAGTACTGAGCATACAAGTTCTGAACAAAAAGACTGGGTACGTAAAGTTGTAGATGCAGTTAAAACTGATGATAGCGTGGACTTTGTAATCAGTGTAAACCATAGACCTATTGAAGCAGAACAATATGTTGGAGACATTTCATCTTGGGTACGAAATGAAATTGTTCCTATACTATCAGAAACGCCCAAACATATTCTTAACTATGGAGGACATCATCACCTATATCATAGAGGACAAATGACTGATTATCCTCTTTATCATATTATCAACGGAGCAGCTTCATGGGATCAACTATGGGGAATGTCTTCAGAAAAAGATATGGATGATGTACAAAAAACCATTGACTACTGGGGATATCAGATTCTAGAACTTGACTTCAATAAAAAAGAAATGAAAGCAGACTGTTATGCCATTGGTAACCGCGATATTGTAGTAGACAATATTTTAATTGATTCTTTTAGTCGACGTCTGAATCAATCTACTCCCGAGAAACCTTCTATAGAACAAACTGAAAGTGAAATTACTCTACCACATACTTTTAAAGGGAATAAATACACAACCACTACAACATATGCGATAAATAGCGTACAATACCAGATAGCTCAATCACAAGATTTTTCTACACTAGTAGTTGACAGTGTTCATGACGTAGAAGATCTATTCAGTTCAACAGGCAAACCTTTGCATATTCCTTATGACATAAATGAGAATAAAGATATCACTCAAATTAGCATTGGGAAAAATCAATTAAAAAATGGGGCTTATTACATTCGCACACGTTATCGCGACAATAATCTGGAATGGTCCGACTGGTCAGATATACGCACGTTTACCGTTACCGGAAGTATTGATGGAGATCCGGGAATATCTATCACTGGTAAGTCTTTTGATTTAAATCAAAATATTACTGTAGATTACCAATTTGTACCAGAAGGACAAAATGCCTGGATTGGCATCTTTCGAAGTGGAAGCAATCCGGGAGGATCAACATCTGACCGTTGGGCATACACTACCGGATCAACCGGAAAGTTTACCTTTACTATTTCTGAACCGGATCAATATTACGCCGTACTTTTTAAAGATGGAGGATATACAGAGTTGTCTCCCCGCATGCCTTTCTTTGTAGGTAGTTTGCCGCAAATAAGCATTGATAAGAATGTGTATAATGAAGGCGAGCCAATAAAGATTACTTATACAAATGCCCCTTCATTAACGAACGATTGGATTGGGATATATCGTATGGGTGAAACTCCTGGAGAAAACGGTTCTTACTCTTCTTCATGGCTATATCTTAATTCGGGAATAACGACAGGAAGTCTGTCCTTAAACACAGGTGAAGGTACAGCAAAAACATTATCCAAAGGATATTATTACATCAATTACTTTACCAAAGATGGCTACTTTGAACCTGTAGCACGTAAGTTCTTTTCCGTAGGCTCAGAGATTTCGTCTGTATCTGTTGATCAGGCTAACTTTGCACCGGGAGAAAATATAAAAATTAATTATGCAAACGGTCCGGGTACTCCAAAAGACTGGGTAGGACTCTTTAAAGAAGGTAAAGTTGTAGGCACTGATCAACTGGACGGTTTCTACTATACATATGGAGCAACTAAGGGATACATCTCAATTCCTGCAGGAGAATTACCAGCAGCAGATTATTTTGCTTCGCTCTACATCAATGATTCATACGATGCAGTATCAAACCGAATTCATATCACAATAGGAAAAGCTCCTTCTCTTACAGCAAAACAAGAGGATAAAGAGATTATACTTACATTTGAGGATAATATTGCATGGAGAGATTCCCTAGCTTCTGTTTTGGTGGACAATAAAGAACTAAATACTTCACAGTTTACGATGAAGCCCGGACAACTAACTATTGCTGCAGATGAACTAAATACAGGGGAACACATAATTCAGGTTATTGCTCACGGCTGGCAGAACTCTGTTATAAAAACAAGTACTAGCACTGGCATTAATAGCTTAACAAACAAAATCACTGTATATCCAAGTCCGGCAAAAGAAAATATTTTTATTGAAAACAATTCAAATGAATCAGGAATAGTGACACTTTTAACAACTTCGGGAAGTGAGGTATTAACCAGTAAAATTATTATTGGAACAAATAAACTTGATGTGCAAGCCTTATCCCGAGGTACTTACATACTCAAAATTAGTACTGCAAATAACATTAAATCTCAGATTATCATATTGAAATAAAAAGTCGACACTTACCCATCTTGTGCATACAAACATTTTCTGAATTTTATGTATATAGGAAGACACAAATGCCAAAATATAAATATTTCAACATTGATTATCAATTCATTACTATTAATCGGGTGTCACAGGTGGCAGTAAAATAATACTTTTTCTGGTTCTGAAAATAAAAATTTGAAAATTCCGCAATTTGCAGATTTTTCATTTTTTTATTTCTGAAAGAATAAAAAAGGCTTTTTTACTGCCACCTGTGACACCCACCTATTTATAAAGTTCGCATTATCGGATATTTACAAATAAACAAATTGGCAGTAATTTATAATCCGACAAAAAAAAGGGTGGAGATCAGAACGAAAAAAGAACGATTTATCTACACCATCTCCACCTTCCAAATTATATCTAGCTGATAACCGGATGTGCTTATCCTTCTATAAAGTGCTTAGCTGGCAATGGTAGAATAAAAGCAATATGATTTATTGCAATATAGCTCTGGAACTATTTAAATGTGTCTTACCCTATAAAAGGTTGACTCTTAAAAAATCAATAAAATGAGTACAACCGTAAGAAAAAACAGACATTACGACCTTGACTTCAAATTCAAGGTCGTTCATGAAGCAATTAGTGGTGAATTAAACAAATCTGCACTATGTAGGAAATATTCAATTTCCCATCCAGATCTATTACGTTCCTGGATTCGTATATTTGCACCCGAATACAAATTTGAGGAGAATGATATGAAAAAAGAGAAACGCACCGAGAGCGAAGAAATTGTTGAGCTTAAACGTCAGCTCCAACAAACAAAACTGGCTCTTCAGAAAGAAAAGATGCGTGCTGATTTTTATAATGAGATGATAAACGTCGCAGAAGAGACGCTTAACATTCCCATTCGAAAAAAAGCTGGCACCAAACAGTAACAAGGCTTCATGCAGAAGTCCCTTCTTATACAATAAAGGGACTTTGCAGCCTGTTTGGTGCTTCGAAACAAGCCTATTACAAGCATGGCGATGCCGGAATGGAAAAAGCCGCCATGGTTCGTTTTATAGTGGAATATGTGAAAAGTGTCCGTGAGATAGACAAAGGTATCGGCGGTGAGAAGCTGTGGCATATGTATACAAATTACTTTGGTACAAGTTATAGTATCGGTCGTGATGCTTTTATGAATATTATCCGGCAATATAATTTAAACTTAAGAAGGCCCCGAAAAGGATGTCGTACCACAAATTCAGAGCATGATTATCCGCTCTATCCTGATTTGATAAAGCACCTGAATGTAAACAGGGCTAATCAAGTATGGGTTAGCGATATAACCTATATCAGTGTATTAGATAACTTTTGTTTTTTATCTCTTGTGACAGATTCTTACAACCGTGAGATAGTCGGTGCGTACGTTGGTCCTACACTCGAGACTAAGCATACGATTGAAGCGCTTCGGCAAGCCTACCAGAAACTAAATCCTGAAGAAAGAACAGATCTGATTCATCATTCTGACAGGGGAGTTCAATATGCTAGTTTTATGTATACTGATGAGCTTAAATCTAAAGGGATAAGAATTAGTATGACTGAAAACGGAGATCCAAAAGATAACGCCATAGCGGAACGTGTCAATGGTATACTGAAACAGGAATTCTTAAATCATTATGAATTTAAGACTATTGATGAAGTCCGACAGGCTGTCAGGCAAGCTGTAGAATTCTACAATACTCAGAGACCACACAGGAGTCTGGGTATGCTAACCCCGGAACAGGCTTCTAAAAAAACGGGGTATCTGAAAAAACATTGGGTAAGCTATAAAGATAAATATACAAATACATATTTGTAACAAACTAAAAAAGGACTATATTTGCCTTTAAAACATGAACTGGTTAAATGAAGAGCTTCTATAGAAATTTAATGAAGCTTTTATCTATATTAACTTGTTCATATGTTTTATCCTGCAAAAAGGAAGTCAACCTCTTTTGGACTTTAAACCTTAAGAGGTCAACCAGTATCAGAGTTAATAAATTAATCGGTCAACTGATTATAGGCTTAGGAACAGTAGTAGTCAACTGGAATCAGTTTAATACAATGTAAAGGGAGATTAGTAATTTTCAAAGGAGAGTTCAATCCAAACCTGTACAAGATTAGGTTATAAACATGTACAGGTTTGTGGTGTAAACTTGTACAGGTTTGAATTCAATCTTGTACAATAAATACTTAATTTGATTATATAAATACTTAATTTGATTATATATGTTACCTAATAAATATAAGTGCAACTCAGATGATGATAAAAGTTAAAGCTTATGCCTGCCCCGGACAAATTTTAGTCGTTATCGAATATATATACAAAAATCCGTTACATGAAAATATAATAAAGTGTTGATTGTTATTCAACGAAACAACTCTCATTATAGGCATATATTCCCCCACTTCTTTATAAGCTCTTGTTTTCTTTATCAACCGAACCATAGCTTCTGGTAGAATTATTTTCCCAATAGGTGAGAATGTTTCACTATTTCTAATAATCAATTTATTAGGAATATTTTTAGAATAAAGAAAAAAGTAATTTTTATAGCCCCCTATTACATGTTCGTATGATTTATCCAAAATAGTGTATTGCTTTTCTTTCAATTTAACTAATTTGTTATCTTCTATTTTAATATTAAAATATTCTGTCAATAGCTCATCATCTCCATTATACCACCAGAAAAAGCCTGGTATATAATAATTAAGATTAAGTGGTAACTGGTATAAAATATTTCCATTTTTATCCATAAGAATCATTCTTGATCCTTTTACATTCGAACAATAAAGTATTATATCACCTGACTTTGTAAGCAATATTTGGTCTATTGTTTCCTGTTCTTCAGCTTTAAAGAATAATCTCTTACCTTTAGCATTAGAAAAATATACTGTTTTAAAATAGGATGTTAAAAAACCATCCTTGTAAGGGATAAAAGATTCTGAATAAATAGAAAAGCCCTCTTGTTTATCTACTGGCATGGGTACTAATTTATTTATGACATGCTTTTTTCCCATATCTATCTGGGAGATAAATTCCGGTTGCAACAATGATGTATATAAAACAGAACCATGCAAAAACAGATAATCATAATCATCATATACCCAATCTTTTGCATGCGATCCATTTTGAAGAAACTTCCCCCATAATTCAATTTTAGACTGCGCCTTAGTTGTTAAAAATAAACATAAGAGCACGTGTATTAAAAGTATTTTTTTCATAAGAGTGAATTTATTTAAATCTTCCTATTCCAATAATATTTCACAAGATAATGACTTTTTTAATTCTCAGATGAACTAAAGCAACGCACCTGAGAGAATAAACTGCTAAGCCACTTATAAATTACACAGATTTATTTCTCTAGTAGATACACCACCCAATCCATTCGTTGTAAATTTTCCAATAATAATCGATAACGATTCTCTCAGATGAGTTTCGTTTCTACATCTGAGAGAATTGAAATTACTAAGATCACCTTATACTCCCTTTTAGGAACCAGATGTTATAAAGCACAATCTCCAATAAACGTAAGTTCTACTTTTCCATTGAGACTAGAAACTATTATCTTCCCTTCAATAGCATAGGATTCATAATCAGTATCTTTCTTCTTTCTAACTATTATTTTTAGCAAATATTGCTTACTTCTATAATTATAGATTTTGTCCTTATATACATTAATTAAAGTAAACCTCTGCATTTTCCCATTAATTACTAGATAAGCTATACTTGCCATATCATTTACGCAAACATATATTCCCTTCTTTTTGTCTTGAATTGAAGAATAGAAGCTGCAACTTCCGCCATCAACTTCATTAGGAATTGTAGTAAAATGGCCTATCTTAATATTTGGCTTAGTATACACGCTTGTTACTGTTTGCTTTTTCCTCTGAATTGATTGAGAGTACGTTGAACATGACAATATTACCAGAAGAATAAATACGTTTCTTTTTAGCATAATATGTTTTACAAATTTGTTTTTTATGGTTTTATCCTGAATCCGGTTTTGTCTATTTTTCATATCTTTCTATTTTAACTATATCAAACCTGTACACTTTGCAACTAACCAACATCTATGGGCAATGAAAGTAGTATCAATAACCTTTTAGTTCATAGGTCTTAGAAAAATTGAAGAGGAAGATTCTGCAACTATTGCTTTCTTCTTTGATTTTACCAGTATTTTAATTTTACCAGTATTATAATCTATGAGAAATTTGGTAACAATTAAATCTGCTTGATAAAGAGAATCATTGCCCACAATACGGTCAGCATCCATATAGCTTTTTCCTGTAGAATATTCATGACTAGAGATAATCAATTTATCTTTTTTATATTCAAAAGTGCTTTTCATACTATATGTTGGTGGTTCTCCAGTCAAATTTGAGCCAAAAGTTCTAAAAAGCCCTAATATTTTTCCGGAATTATTATATATTATATTGGTAATAAAAGTTGTATCAATAACTTCATAACTATCAATGGGAGTTTTCTTTCCACAATGATTTATAAATTTCAATATTGTACATTTATTTGGTAGTTCGGTTTTATACCCATAATAAATATATGTTGTATCTACATTGGGTAGAAACTCTTTTTTGTATTTCTCTTCAACTACTACGAAATCATCGTCTGAAGAAGTGGCATAATTATTTAAAATAGAGGAATCTGCTCTATAGAAGTCAGATATCACTAGAGGACTAAATTTTGATTTAAACTTATCGAAGTCAGATTTAGTCAAATCACCTTTTTCAGAAGAAACTGAATCTTGAACAAAATTCTTTTCGCATGTTGTTTGTCTATTGCAAGAAACAAGCAACGTCATGAAAATCAATATTGAAAAGAAAAAAATACGTGTCATAATATTATTATTACAAATTACTTGTTTATTCCTATCCATTTCACAGTCATTGGATATTTGCCATATTCCCTCATATATTATTACTTTATAGGTTCCGGTAAAGGCGGACAAATCCGAGCTTCATTTGGTGGCGTATGGCCAGTATAACGTAAACGAAGAAGATCGCTATTTACCTCAAAATGTTCTCTATAAGAATAGCGTATTTTATTCGAGCGTCTAATCATGTCTATATCGGGACATTCTCTAACCTCCTCGTTCAGCTCTTTTTTTCTTCCTTTCGAAACTATATATATCTTATCATTTTTTATATATAATATTGAGCTATAAAAGGCATCACAAAACAATATCAAATCCGGATTTTCCTTACTTATTTCTTTGATTAACAAGCATAACTGTTTCCTCCTTTTTCTTTTAGGAATATAAAAATTATCTTTTAAATCGATATATGCTCCAACTTCGCTGATATCGGTAATCCCTTTTACATTCATTTTTTCATCGACACATGCAACGATAAAAGTTCTTAAACTATCAATTATTAAATAATCATAGATATTATCCTCAAAACGATATTTTTCTGTATTAGCTAATGTTACGGCTAACATAAAAACTTTTTTTTCTTTTTGCAGATCTATATTAGCGGGTCTGTACTCTACTTGTAATGGCAATGTATTTAATGATGGCAATGTATCTACCAGCCAGCGATCAAATTTAATTAAGTCTTGTTGTATTTTCTGTTCATAACAATTCAAATCGGACTTTGCATAAAAGTCTTTCAACTTGGTTATAATTTCATGTTGTGAAAAGCCATTCTGACAACAGAAAATGAATAAAACAATTATTAAATATCGTATTCTCATTGGGTTGATATTTTTACTTTTAAATGTTATTATAAAGCACAATCTCCAATAAATGTAAGTTCTTCATTTCTATTAAGGCTAGAGACTATCATCTTCCCATCAATAGCATAGGATTCATAATCAGTATCTTTCTTCTTTTTAACTATTATTTTTAGCAAATATTGTTTACTTCTATAATTATAGGTTTTGTCCTTATCTATATTGATTAAAGTAAACCTCTCCATTTTCCCGTTAATTACTAGATAAGCTATACTTGCCATATCATTTACGCAAACATATATTCCTTTCTTTTTGTCTTGAATTGAAGAATAGAAGCAGCAACTTCCGCCATCAACGTCATTAGGAATTGTAGTAAAATGGCCTATCCTAATATTTGGCTTAGAGTACACGCTAGTTACTGTTTGCTTTTTCCTCTGAATTGATTGAGAGTACGTTGAACATGATAATATTATCAGAAGAATAAATATATTTCCTTTTAGCATAATATGTTTTTCAAATTTGTTTTTATGGTTTATCCTGAATCCAGTTTTGTCTATTTTGTACTAATCTGGCAGAGTATTATCTATTGCAAAAATAATAAAATATCCCAAATTAGATCTGAATTACTAATAAGTAGAGTTTAAAGGACTAAATATATCCTATTTTTGTAATGCTTTTCTTTAGTACTTAGCACTGGATTCGTTTAAAATCTATGTAAATCCAATAATATGAATTTTCTTATGAGTAAGTTTAAAGTAATTAATAGTTTGATAATCTCTTTTTTGCTTAGTTCAAATCTATTAGCAGAAAATTATCAGCTAAAATCTGCATCATTAAATTTCCAAATTGATATCAACACAGGAGGAGTTCAATCTATCATTAATAGACAAGATAAATACCAAATGAACTGGATTATAAAATCCGACAGTATTGAATATCCATGGCAAACATCCAAACTAGCCTGGGGACTTGGATTTGGTATAATAAACAGAGATACTGTGCGTTGGAATAGGCCTACTTCGCACTTACTAGGTAATAATCATTGCTCGTTTCATTACCGCACTAAATATTTTGAGTTGATCGTTGATCGAAAATTGGACAAAAATGGTTTTTATACTGAAAGTTTCCGGTTTGTCAACATTACAACAAAACCGATTACAATTTCCGATATAGGTTTATGCACACCGTTTAACGATAACTATCCCGATGCCAAAACCTGTGTTGAAAGTCGTTGTAATACACACATCTGGGCAGGAGGGAATGCATCATATATCTTTGCCGAACGTATGGGAGGTGAAGCTCCACATTTGGGACTGGTCTTGACTGAAGGAGCTTTGAAAAGCTACGAGATTCAAAACAGAAGCCGAAATATATACGACTGGGCCAAAAGCGGTTCGAATGTAAGAGGCACCATTGTACTTAATCCATCTAATATAACGATTCGACCGAAACAATCTTATTCATTAAAATGGGTAATTTTCCAAGCTACAAATTGGGATGACTTTTATGCGAAAGCAAAAATATATGGTTTTGTAAAAGCATCAGTTAAAAGTTATGTGATGGAAAAGAACGAGCCATTGCAGACTACTTTTGAATCAGCTCAAAAACTAAAAAATGTACAATGCTTTCTCAATGGAGAAAAAGTTCTATTTACTCAGACGAGCAATACAGTATCGGTTAATATTATACCTAAAAAAGAAGGTACACAATTTTTAAAAATGGTGTATAATAACAATCTTACTACTTTCGTAGAAACCTATCGTATACTGAATATTGACAGCCTTCTGAAAAAACGAGCTTCATTCATTGTCAACAATCAACAAATGAATGATCCGTCAGATTCACGTTATGGCGCTTATATGGTATATGATAACGAGACACACAAGATTTACCTTAATAACGATAACCGTAAAAGCGAAGATGTAAACGAAGGCCGGGAACGCTTGGGCATGGGCGTATTTCTGGCAATGTATTTACAAAGAAACCCGAATAAAATGATACAAGCTTCATTGGAACGTTATTGTGATTTTGTACGTAACAAACTTCAAAAAGAAGATTATTATGTACTTGACGGTATAAACAGTAAAAGAAAACGAATGTACAACTATCCATGGGTAGCTCATCTGTATCTCGAAATGTACAAACACACGCAGAAAAAGAAATATCTTGTTGATTCATATCACACACTGGATAAATATTTCACCGATTCAAAACATAGTTTTTATGCAATCGGAGTACCAGCTCAAGATGAACTTAATGAATTACATAAAGCTGGACTGTTGGCTGAACATGATTCTTTGTTGAATCATTTCCGACAGACAGCAGATTGGTTTATACAGACAAGTCTCTTTTACCCTAAGAGCGAAGTGAATTATGAGCAAAGCATTGTAGCTCCGGCAGTAATATTTTTGTTCGAAATGTACCAAATTACAAAGGAAGAAAAATATCTCAAAGAGGGCGAAAGACAACTAGCTGCATTAGAATCATTTTGCGGTATGCAACCAGACTATCATCTCCACGAAATAGCTATTCGTCATTGGGATGGCTATTGGTTCGGTAAGAGAGAGTTTTGGGGAGATATTATGCCACATTATTGGAGTTGTACTACCTCTGAAGCATTTATGCGATATGCCCAGATTACTGGTAAGAATGAATATCTAAATCGTGCCAAAACTATTGTTAGAAACAATCTTTGTCTATTCTTCAATGATGGCAGTGCATCATGTGCATACGTTTATCCATCGAAAGTTAATGGGTATGAAGCAGCTTTCTTTGACCCATTTGCCAATGATCAGGATTGGGCTTTGGTTTATTATTTAAAATTGAAAAACAAAGTATCTGGTAATTTCTAACTTTAATATAAAATAAGGGCTAGGTTTTCAAAAGTTTGATTTGTTTTTGTCCGCAAAAAACAGATCAACTATCTGACTATAAAAAATATTGCCGTGTAACTTTTGTTTTGAAGTTACACGGCAATATTAATCTATGTACCAATATTTAAACGAGGTATATTATCTCAGCCAGATTAAATCTCCCACCTGAGGAACATACTCGCCTGATTTCTTATTCAGTTTGTAAAGGTTCTTAAGTCTGATACCATATAATTGAGAAATGCTATGCATTGAATCGTCTTCACGAACTACATGAACAGTATACTTTTCTGAAGCATGTTTGTTTTTCTGGTGAAGATAAATAATATCTCCCTCTGCCAATGTGTAATCCTTGGTAAGATCATTATCTTTGATGAGCTTTCTTGCGTATGTATCGAACTCATCGGCAATACTTTCGAACGTATCTCCACGACGAGCAATAACATAAAGCAGATCATTTGCAATATATGCCTTATGAGGAACAATAGACTTCTTTTCCTTTCTATCATGGACATTTCTCTTATTAGAAAGTCCTTCTTTGTCATATTTATAAAGCTCATAATCTTCAATAATAGTAATCAGACGATTAGCATAAGAGGGGTCTGTAGCATATCCTGCTTGTTTGAGTCCTCTTGCCCAACCCTTATAGTCAGTTATGTCAAGACGAAAAAGAAATGCATATCGTGCACCGGAAATAAGAAATTTAGAATGATCTTCATAAGAAGCATTCGGATTATTATATGCACGGAAGCATTCGTTAGGAGCATCATCATTATGAAAAACATTGGGTCCGTTCCAACGCATGCCACATTTAATTCCAAAATGATTATTTGACTCTTTTGCCAGGGAGCTCTCCCCGGCACCAGATTCAAGTAATCCTTGAGAAAGAGTAATACTAGCCGGTATTTTATATTCTTTCATCTGTTCTATGGCTAAATTACTGTATTGCCTTACGTATGCTACATATTTGGAATTTCTGTATTGGGCCTGCGCCATACTTGCACAAAACGGCAACAACACAAATAAAAAAAACAATCTAAAAAATTTCATACTTCTTATTTTTATTCTGTTTCGAATCACAAAAGTCATAAAAATAATCGAATTTACCAATCTCTTTTATTAACTTTGTTATGAAACCTATAAAAACAGTATAGTTATGAAAGATCTTACGATCAAATCTATTATTAAAGTATACCAATACGACGAACTTTCAGATGAAGATAAAAAATTAATAGAGCAATCAATAGAAGCAACCAAACGTAGTTATGCTCCTTATTCAAAGTTCTCTGTAGGAGCTGCCGCTTTGCTTGACAATGGCATTACCGTTACAGGGACTAATCAGGAGAATGCAGCGTATCCATCCGGACTTTGCGCCGAACGAACCACCTTATTCTATGCAAATTCCCAATATCCTGATTCAGCAGTAAAGACTCTTGCTATCGCTGCCCGTACGGAACGAGATTTTATTGATACACCAATCCCCCCTTGTGGCGCTTGCCGACAGGTTATTCTGGAAACAGAGAAACGTTTTGGAAATTCCATTCGCATTCTGCTTTACGGGAAAAGTTGTATTTATCTGGTAGAGGGAATTGGTAGTTTGCTTCCTCTCTCTTTTGATGCTTCGGCTATGGAATAATTTTCGATTTACAATCTTAATATTAAAATGGAGCAATAATATGAAAAAGATCTGTTTATTACTATTAATCTCATTATCACTATCCAGTTGTATCACTTCAAAGATAGAAAACGAAGGTTCATTCATTCCAAAAGATGATACGAAAAGTATGTTTGTAACAAGCGATAAGGTAAAACCTGGTATGAACAAAGCAGAACTGATTTCTATTTTTGGGAAGCCTTACAAGTCAAGCTTTTTCTACGATAAAGATAAGATATTGCACGAAGACCTATACTACAAAGAGCAACTATACATAAAAGGATGGTATATGATAAATACAATATTTCATTTCGAAAATTCGAAACTGATCTCTCAGGAACAAGGAAATGAAGAATCAACTTATGATACTAGCTGTAGCTGTAAAAAATAGCCAATAAAAGTTTCTATAATAAAAAAGCTGTCTCAATAATGAAACAGCTTTTTTGTTATAAGATATAATTTCTCATTAGATTCCAAGAGAAGTCATTACGGCTTTAATTTTTTTATCAGCAGCAGCATTTGATTTATCATAATCTGCACGTGATTTTATATCGCCTTTCACTTCAATATAGAACTTTATCTTTGGTTCTGTTCCTGAAGGACGGATAGATACTTTACTTCCATCTTCTGTAAAATATTGCAATACATTAGAAGATTCAGGCATATCCAAAACAGTTTTCTCACCAGTAACAGTATTGGTTTGTTGCAATGTCTGGAAGTCTTTATAAAGAACAATCTTAGATCCAGCCATTTCTTTAGGAGGATTGTTACGGAAATCAGTCATCATTTGCTTGATTTCTTCCGCTCCGCTCTTACCTTGTTTTACAACAGAAACACCTTTTTCCTTAGAGAATCCGTATTCCACATAAATATCCTGCAACAGTTCATATAATGTTTTGCCATTATCTTTTGCCCAGGCAGCAACTTCAGCTATCAAACAGCAAGCAGATACAGCATCTTTATCGCGGCAGAAATCTTCAGCAAGGAATCCGTAACTTTCTTCTCCACCACCAATGTATGTTTTCTTTCCTTCTGCCAAACGAATTTCACGTGCAATCCATTTGAAACCAGTATAGCAGTCGAGCAATTCAATCTTATTACGATCTGCAATAGTTTTCACAAGTTCTGTGGTAACAATGGTCTTCACTACAAATTCATCGCCTTTAATCTTGTCCAGTGCTTTATATTGAGTGATGATGTAATATAGATACATCAGGCAAGTCTGGTTTCCGTTGATTAGTACCCATTCGCCTTTATCGTTCTTGCAGGAAATACCTACACGGTCGGCATCAGGGTCAGAAGCCATCACTAAATCAGCATCTGTAGCTTTTGCTTTCTCGATTGCCATTGACAATGCAGCTGGTTCTTCCGGATTAGGAGACTTCACTGTAGGAAAATCACCACTAATTACATTCTGTTCAGGAACAGGAATAACATTAGTAAAGCCCCACATTTTCAAAGAACGAGGAATGATATGAACTCCTGTTCCGTGGATTGGAGTATATACAATCTTCAAATCATTATGACGGGCAATAACTTCAGGATCAATAGATACGGTCTTAACTTTATCCAGGTATGCTTTATCAATCTCTTCTCCGATAATTTCAATCAAAGCAGGATTACCTTCAAATTTAATATCGGCAGCAGAAGCTACTTTATTCACTTCATCAATAATTCCGTTATCGTGAGGTGCAAGTACCTGAGCACCATCATCCCAATATGCTTTATATCCGTTATATTCTTTTGGGTTATGAGAAGCAGTAAGAATAATACCACTTTGGGAGCCCAATTGACGAATTGTGAAAGACATCTCAGGAGTAGGACGAAGATCTTCAAATAAATAGACCTTTATTCCATTAGCAGAAAATATATTGGCAGAAATTTCGGCGAACTTACGACTATTGTTACGGCTATCATGGCCAATAACAGCAGAAATCTGCTTTAATTCCTTGAAAGACTTATTCAGATAGTTAGACAAACCTTGAGTTGCAGCTCCAACCGTGTAAATATTCATACGATTGCTGCCAACTCCCATAATACCACGCAAGCCACCAGTACCGAATTCCAAGTCTTTGTAAAATGATTCAATAAGTTCTGTCTTATCTTCATTTTCCAACATTCTTTTTACTTCAGACTGTGTTTCTGCATCGTAAGCCGGAGTGAGCCATTTGTTAGCCTTTTCAGTTACGAATTTTATTAATTCTTGATTGTCCATACGATTGTTTATTTAAATTAATGTGTTCATAATATTAACAACGACACAAAAGTAAGAAATTTCATTTACTTCTTCTACCTAATAAAGCAACCTTTTTGTCTGTTTAAAGACTTATTTGGTTACTTTATAGCGATCTCCCGTAACTTTAACCAATTCTTCCAGAAAATCTTTAGGATATCCGGGACGTATTACAGGTGCAGGCTGACCAATAGCGTTACGTTCAAATTGTCCGTTTTTCATACGCTTTACCACTCCGTCATTGTATTTCACAATAAGGAATTCCCCAAGGTGCTTCCATGTATCAAAAGCAGTCTGAGCCGTCATATTTGTATAATTGTTCAGGAAAGCTTTTGCTTTGGCCGGATCCGTTTCTAGCATTTTAGCAGCTGTAGCTTCTATTGCATCCTGAGACATATTAAATTCACTCTCCAAATCCTTCTGGCTGGAACGAACATCATCAATCAGCAAACTATAGCGAGGGTAAACCATATTAGCCACCCAGTTAAATATCCAGAAAGAAGATTCCCAGGAGAAAGTGATATAATCACCTTTTCCCTGAGCGTAGCAATCCGGAACTTTATCTGTACAGCAGTAAACCGGTGTATAAACAGTCATATTCGCATCATCCATGCCGAACCATAGCACACCACCAATTGCATCAGGTTTATCCGCTCTCATTTGAGCCACAAAAGTAAAGCCGGTTTGTTGAGTAGAGATGGGACGTTCATTGAAATATTCCTGATCACCGACCTTATACGTTAACGGAGAAAGGCGATACGGGCTTTTGTAAGGGCCGGCTCCCGGGTCTTTAGTTAAATCAAGTGGAGTTCCTTCATAATGGTCGCGCATAGCATTCTTCACATCCTGTACGGATACTTTCTTTACAGGTTTTATATAAAGAGGCATCGGCTCATTGCTGGTTCCCTGAACATAACTCAAATATGAATTCATCTCAGGATTGAACATCCGGAAATAGCTCCAGACTCTGGCTTCACAAAAACGGCGTGCTTCGAAATCAAGCGGAGCATAAGCATCCGCAAAACTAAAGTCTTTATTCACACCATTGAAATATTTCTTTTCACGAGCAAACGAGATTACATCAGAAGAATACATGCAGTTTTCTTTATCATCTATGTTGAACTGACGAATACGAGATTGATTGGCATGAGCTGAAATACAATCGTCAGGAATACGTACAGCAACCCATACAGCTCCACGAATACCAGGTCCTTTGCCAATCATTTCCATAATCCAGACTTCATTAGGATCAGCAATGGAAAAAGATTCGCCTTCACTGCAATATCCGTATTCCTGAACCAGTTTGTCCATTGTCTGAATTGCCTCTCTCGCAGTATGAGAACGCTGAAGTGCAATATAAATCAAACTTCCGTAATCGATAACACCTGTTGAGTCAGCCAGTTCCGGACGACCACCGAAAGTTGTTTCTCCAATGGTAACCTGAAATTCATTCATATTACCAATCACATTATACGTTTTTTTTGCTTGTTCAATCTGTCCCAGGTACTTGCCGGTATCCCAGTCATGTATATTCATCATGGTTCCTTTTGGATATGTACCGGCAGGATAATGGCATAAATAGCCAAACATTCCATAAGAATCTGCAGAGTATGAAACAATGGTTGAGCCATCAGTTGAAGCATTTTTCCCCACAATCAAATTTGTACAGGCAAAGGTTTCTATCAGCATTGCAAACAGCAAAAGAGCAAATGTTAAAAGTCTTTTATTCATATATTCTTGTCTTATTATTACCACACAAATGAATCATTATAGATTGAGGCATTGCCACAATTATCAATTACCAATAATTCCAGACTGTGCCGGATTCCTTTCTGAACCCTTCTGGAATCAAGTCTGCAGCTCAATCTGGAATTCATCATTCTCAAATGAAAAAGAGCAAACTTTCCGTCAATCTTTCCCTTATAATATTTTATTCCTGTTTCATTATCATAAATGGAAAAAGAAACTATTCCTGTTTTTCCCCAGTAACTTTTCCCCACCTGAGCTATTTTGGGACGAATAGTGTCTACCTTCACCGAATACGTACCTAACTCTTTAATATTTGCACAGACAAATCCATTATTGTATACTCCTCCAACTGACTTATATCTTCCACCTATTTTTTGAGCAATGTAATATTTCTTTGTATTTGGAGTAACCATCTTACGTATCCCAATCTGCAATTCACAAGGAGCCTGTAAAGGCAGCGCTACATTATTCAGCTGACATTCTAAAGATATTGCATTTTTTACATTATACACTTCAAAATTTATTGGTTCATCCTGATATACCATTCCATAGGGAATAGTGAGCTGAACACCTGGCTTCTCCAGAATATTCTGTTTATTCCACTTTAAAATATATTTATTTTCTGGATTCCATTCCGGAATATTTTGTTTTTTTCCGCGTACAGTAAATGCGTAGCGGGAAATATTCCCGTGCACATCTTTCAATACATACAAAAACTTATAATCCCGTTCTTCATTTATATTAATAATTCCACGGCTCTCATCGGTATGTAAAGCCCGAAGTTTGTTACCTGGATCACGGAAAGATTTCATATATCCGTCATATGCACAAGAATTAACCATACGATTCTCATATTCTGAAAAATGATCCATATTATAGCTGCTAATTCTTTTTCCATCGACATACAAAGAAACGGAATAAACGCCATAACGAATCTGAATATAATCCATGTAATCATGCGCCTTGATGCCGGCACCTATCTCTCCCCAAGCCTCAATCACTCTCTTTCCATAAGGAAGAAAAGACTGATTGGATTGTTTTCCGTTTATCACACCTTCTCCTCTTTGCGGAAATAACATGATTGATTCAGCTCTGGGAGCCTTAGTGTCTTTAACCACTTTGACCAAAAATTGAAGAGGATTCACAAAATCACCTGATTCTGTTTTAAAAAGATCCATGTGCAGGTGTGGACCAAAAGAGTATCCTTCGTTTCCGCTCCATCCTATTTGCTGACCAGCTTTTACTGGAAATTCATCAGGAGAAAGATTAATATCCACTTCATCCAATTCATGTTCATACTGATATTTTTCTGCGTAAGCTGATATTGTGCGCACAAAGCCAAGCATGTGACGATAAATGGAAGTGTAGCCATTCTTATGCCTCACATAAAGCATGTACCCAGATCCAAATGATACACATATTTTAGAAACATATCCATCTGCAATACTAAAAACAGGCAATCCAGTTAAACCTTTTGTTTTGAAATCAAGCCCTCCATGAAAGTGATTCGCCCTCAACTCTCCAAAGTTCCCACTGAGGAGAAGGGAAATGTTTAACGGCGGTACAAATTCGACCTTTTTTGTCTCCCTTGCTGAAAGTGAAATTCCACTAAACAACATCAGAGCAATTATATATCTTTTCATTAAAACCAATACTATTTTAAGAGGTGCAAACTTACTGATTTTTATTCAAAATGCATAATCATTAGAAATATTAATCACACTGAATCAACATAATGCCCACATAAAGCGTTAATAGATAACAAAGCAAAAAAATCACGTTATGAAAATTGCAATTACAGGAAGCACAGGGTTTATCGGAAAGCATCTTATTACTTTCTTAACAAATAAAGGTGCCCAAGTTTATGCCATTAAGAGAGAGTATCTTCTTTTGGATCAAAAGTCTAAATTAATTTCTCTTTTAAACGGTTGTGATGCAGTAATTAATCTAGCCGGAGCTTCTATAAATTGCCGGTGGACTAAATCAAATAAACAGAAAATAAGAGACAGTCGAATTAATACAACCCGCTATTTAGTACAAACAATCAATGAACTAGCAAGTAAGCCTGAACTCTTTATCTCGGTTTCCGCTGTAGGGATATATGCAGACAAGGAAGTATGGAGTGAAAGAGATGGAACTTATGACAAAGGTTTTCTGGCCAGTGTCTGTATGGAATGGGAAGCTGAAGCGAAAAAAATATCTCCTGATGTGCGCTTAGTTATTCCGCGGCTGGGAGTTGTATTGAGTAAAGACGGAGGTGCATTTCCAAAAATGTTTCTCCCATTCCGTTTATTTGCAGGAGGAAGAATAGCCTCTGGCAATCAAGGTTTCTCGTGGATACATATAAACGACTTATTAGATATTTTCTGGACAATAATTAATACGAAGGGAATTAAAGGAACTATTCACTGCACAGCTCCTCAAATGTGCGATAATCTTATATTTACCTATACCTTGGCAAAGATAAGCCATCGCCCGGTATTCTTACATATACCTTCGTTTATATTTAGAATCCTCTATGGAGAGAGCGCTTCCATTATTACAAAGGGACAAAAAGTATTTCCTTATAAGCTACTGAATTATGGATATTTGTTTCAATATCCTGAAATTAAATCGGCACTGAAGGAATTATGTACTTAATATATTAATAAAATGCCATTTTAAAAGACATCTTCCCGATGTGGTTCCAAATGGTGTATAAAAAGAGATTCTCCTGTATAGATAATTAAAAACTATTATCTATACAGGAGAATTTCCTTTTAAGTATCTTATTCTTTTAAAAGTTAAGCTATAATCTTGAATCAGCTTTTTCAGCTTCTAAATATTCTGCAAGTTCACGTTCACCGAAATGAGCTCCATAGCTCTCATCATGCTGACTGATGTCAAGGCCAATACGTTCACTTTTAACAGAAACGCGCATCGGAATCATTTTGTCTGTTACCCAGTAAAGAGCATAAGTTACAACAAATGTATAGGATCCAACAATTAAAACTGCTAAAATATGTACCAAAAAAACATGTATATTCCCTGCAACCAAACCATTTACAAAGACCCCGGTAAGAATAGTTCCAGTAATACCTCCTACACCATGAGTTGGAAATACATCCAAAGCATCATCTACTCTATAGTTTTTCCAGTATACTGCCACATTACAAACAATGGTTGTCACCAAAGCAATAAACATACTTTGCCCTACAGTAACATAACCTGCCGAAGGAGTTATAGCAACCAACCCTACTACTGCTCCAATTGCAGCTCCCATTGCCGAGGGTTTACGTCCACGAAAACAGTCGAAAAATATCCATGCAAGCATTGCAGTAGCCGAAGCAGTATTTGTATTCAGGAATGCCTTTACAGCTACTCCGTTGGCAGCAAGCGAAGAACCTGCATTAAATCCAAACCATCCTAACCAAAGCATCGATGCGCCCAAAATAACCAAAGCAATATTCGCAGGACTTCTGTCTCCACCTTTATCACAACGCTTACCTAAAAATAAGGCACCAGTTAATGCAGCAACACCAGATGAAGCATGCACCACAATACCACCAGCGAAATCAATTACTCCTAATTGACGCAAAAAGCCATCAGGATGCCAGGTCCAGTGAGCCAATGGGCAATATACAAAAATACAAAACAGAGCCATAAATACCATGTATGCTGAAAAACGAACCCGTTCTGCAAATGATCCTGTTATCAACGAAGGGGTAATGATTGCAAATTTCATTTGAAATAAAGCAAACAATGCCAACGGAATTGTAGGAGATAAAAGTGCATTTGTTTTTGCTCCTACCCCACTAAACATAAAAAAAGTAGCAGGATTACCAACAAAACCTCCAATATCATCGCCAAAAGCAAGACTAAATCCAAAAACAACCCAGAGAACACTAATCATTCCCATTGCAATAAAACTCTGAAGAATGGTAGAGATTACATTCTTTTGACGCACCATACCTCCATAAAAGAATGATAATCCCGGAGTCATCATTAAAACAAATATAGTTGCAGTAATAATCCAGGCAACATCTGTATAATTCACTTTCGCGTCGGGCTCCCAAAGTCCGGCCGTTTCAGGAGTAAAAACTCCAATCACACAAAAGATGACTAAAACAGCCATCATGATAATCCATCTTTTTTTCATTGGTTATATTATCCTTTTATTGTCTGATTACCTTTTAATCTTTTCATTTAGACACAACAAATTATATTAAAAGTAATCTTCTGGAAATTTTCCGCAAAGGTAGCAAACATTTTGTAAGTACAAAGCATAAATACATTACTTTATGATACTTCTCTATTAAGCCATTAAAAATAAGGAATAAAAAAAGAGTTTCTTAAATAACACTTTATCAAAAAAGTATGTATCTTTCGACATGTTTAACTTAAAAATCTATCATTATGATTATTGGAATTCCAAAAGAGATCAAAAACAACGAAAACAGGGTCTCACTTACGCCGGGTGGTGCTAAAGAATTAATTAAAAAAGGTCATGTTATTTATGTACAACACAACGCAGGAGCTAACAGTGGTTTTGAAGATGAAGCTTATATAACTGCAGGTGCAAAAATCCTTCCTACAATAGAAGAAGTATATGATATAGCGAAAATGATCGTTAAAGTAAAAGAACCGATTGAAGCCGAATATAAACTTATAAAGCCCAACCAGGTTTTATTTACCTATTTCCATTTTTCATCAGAAGAGGAGCTCACTTATGCTATGCTTAAAACCGGTGCAATTTGTATTGCATACGAAACTGTTGAGAAAGAAGACAGATCATTGCCTCTGCTTATACCAATGTCTGAAGTTGCGGGAAGAATGGCAATACAAGAAGGAACCCGATTCCTTGAAAGGCCTCAGGGAGGAAAAGGATTGTTGATGAGTGGAGTTCCTGGAGTAAAACCTGCTAAGGTTCTTGTTCTTGGTGGTGGAGTTGTAGGTAGTAATGCAGCATTCCTTGCTGCTGGTATGGGAGCCGATGTAGTTTTAACTGATATTTCTCTCCCACGTCTGCGTTATCTGAGCGAAATTATGCCTCATAATGTGAAGACTCTCTATTCTTCACCTCATAATATTGAAGAAGAACTTCCAACAACCGACCTGGTTATTGGTGCTGTATTGATTCCTGGTGCTAAGACTCCTCATATAATTACCCGCGAAATGTTGAAATATCTTAGAAAAGGTAGTTTAATGGTTGATGTCGCAATTGATCAGGGCGGATGTTTTGAAACTTCTCATCCAACTACACATACAGACCCTCAGTACACTGTTGACGGTATAGTTCACTACTGTGTAGCCAATATTCCTGGTGCAGTTCCTTATACTTCAACTCTTGCTCTTACAAATGCCACATTCCCATATGTCGTTGCTTTAGCAGATAAAGGCTGGGAAAAGGCATGTAAGGAAGATAAGAGCTTGTTCAAGGGACTAAATATAGTAAAAGGAAAAGTTACTTATCCTGCTGTTGCTGAAACATTTGGATTAAAATACGAGCCTATAAACTTATAATTTTATAATAATTAAGGCTGCTCAACCTATTGAACAGCCTTAATACAAAAACAAGAGGCTTTTTTACGCAAAATCTCAATGAGCTGATTTATCCTTCTTACAAAGAAGGAAGTTTTGCCACTACTTGCCTGCAAAGGTTGAATTCATCAATAATTTCTCTCACAACTTCATCTACAGACATAAATTTATGTAACAATGAAGACACCTGCCCTATTTCCAGTTCTCCTTCTTCCAGATTGCCTTCAAAGATTCCTTTTTTTGAACGCCCTTTACCTAAGAGTTCACACATTTCTTCAACCGATGCTCCACGAGCTTCGGCTTCTTCAACTTCTGAGAAGAATTTCCCCTTAGCCAAACGCGTTGGAGTTAGTTTCTTTAAAAGTAATCTGGTGTCGCCTTCACCAAGAGACAGGCAATATTCTTTAAAAACATCATGAGCCGAGCTCTCTTTCGTCAAAGCAAAACGAGTACCCATCTGAACACCTTCCGCTCCCAAAGCCATAACAGCAAGCATTCCTGCACCTGTAGCAATTCCTCCGGCTGATATTAAAGGAAGGTTTGTTGCTTTTCTTACTGAAGGGACCAGACAAAGAGTAGTTGTTTCTTCCCGGCCATTATGTCCTCCGGCCTCAAATCCTTCGGCAACAATTGCATCAACTCCGACTGCTTCACATTTTCCGGCAAAAAATGCACTGGAAACAACATGAGCAACCTTTATCCCATTTTGTTTCAGATAAGAGGTCCATGTTTTAGGATTTCCTGCCGAAGTAAAAACGATCTCTACTCCTTCCTCAACTACAATTTTCATTATTTCCTCTATCTGAAGATACATCAGCGGAATGTTTACTCCGAAAGGTTTGCCTGTTGCCTCTTTGCATTTTCGTATGTGTTCGCAAAGAACTTCAGGATGCATAGATCCGGCTCCTATTAAACCTAGTCCGCCAGCATTACTTACAGCAGAAGCAAGACGCCATCCACTGCACCACACCATCCCACCCTGAATGATAGGATATTGTATTCCAAAAAGATCACAGATTCTATTCATGTGTTTTTACGGCAAAAGTTTTAAATTATCCAATTTATTAGACATACTTGTGTCACAGGCAAGCAAAGAAATAGTCGTACTATTCTGGTCAAGCATAAGAATCAGGCTCTCCTTATGCTTTCCGCTCATTACATACACCGGATTGTAGTAAGATACTTTATGGAGATATTTAGCAATACAGGAAAGACCATTTTGATTTTTCTCCGAAACCGGGAATAAATCAAATTTGTCCTTATGACTGGCAACATATTTAACTACGTCCGGGAAATTGCTCAAAGAAAGGTCGGCCTCATCACAAAACAGATAAACTATTTTGTACTTCTTCTGAGACGTCTTGATTAAAGAATCCATCATCGCCACATCAGCCTGACGAATCTTTACCAGGTTCTCGGGCATTTCTGTTTCTATGTGAAAGTAACTTCCTGAGTTATCGGCATAGTGAGTCCATAAATCCTTAGGTTTCTTTCTGAATATGGACTCAAGTATATCCTCCGCACTGAAGGAAAGAGAAGCTCCCGAATATAATCCACCAAAGGATTTACCAGATGGGCCGAACATTGTTGAAATCATATCCGAAGCAAGATACCTTGGCTTGATAGCCTCTTTACTGATTTGCATACCCATCTTTGTAGGAATTACTAAAGAGCCGAATCCCATAGGATCGACTTTTAGTCTTTGACCACGTTTTGGATTTTCATAAAAATTGGCAAAACAAGACATTCCTAACATAAGCTTACCTTCTTTGGGATCTTTTAAAGTCTGCTTTTTGCCAAGAATCTCGTTTGTCAAATCCTTTACATCTGTAGAATTCATAAATGAAGAGGAAGAAGACATACGAGGAGCCCCCAGGTTAATCGACTTGAGTGCTTCCGGATTAATCTTCAATTCTTTTTCCTGAGACAATTCGCCGGCAGGAGTTGCTATATGTCTTTTCAGTGTATCCTGACGTTGTTGCGCATTGACTGCGACAAAGCCAGTTGCAAAGAATATTGTAAATAAACAGAGTCTTTTAAACATTTAATTCCAACGATAATTTGTATCTTCTAAAGGATTCTCCGAAAAAGTATCCTTTAAATTATATTCTGGCTGGCTAATCACTTTATTCCACCATTTAATGTATAAGTCAGCCACTTCCTTAACTTCATTGTCTGTAAGAAATGCATATTGCATATGTTCGTTTACATCTTTATGAACAAGTTTACATCCTATTGATGCATAACGACCTACCCGGACTGATTCTATAGTCCACAAAACACATTCTCCCAATCGATATTTTGCATATGGTCCGTAAGAAGCCACCATATTAGTAGGAAAGAAATGTATGGAAGACATATCTTTCACATGGTTTATTAGCTCGGGAATATCTTTCTTGGCAAAAATGGGAACTTCTACAAATCCATAAGGACTTTTAGTATCATAGGTTCCGGCCTTTATTTCTTTCACAAAGGCTTCCGGGTCAGGATTATTAAAGTCTACTTCTCCACCACTACAACTTGCAATGAATAAAACGCCCACCAGTAGTGACCATATATAATTTTTCATAAGACAGATTCTTTAGGGAATTGTTTCTGTAATCAATACATTAGTCTAACCCCACAACGGAGATTAAAATTGAGAGGTCGTTCTTTTCTTATTGTAGAAGCAAGCGCTTTATCATCAAAGTAATATGCAACGCCAGGTTCGGCAAAGAGAGCCATATGTTCTGTTGCATTGTACTGAAGTCCGATGGATGAAGTCAGAGAGAACTGAATTCTGTTCACCGAATAATCACGATCATTTTTATTATTATTTGAATAATATTCATCTTTAGGAGAGATACATTCTTCCATCATTCCACCTGCGGACAAATAAAGATTATATTTTTGCTGATGAATCAATGCACAGTTCACTTTAAGAGGTATTCCTAAAAAATGGAAATTCTGTTTGGAAATTAATGACCCGTCCATTTCTTTCAGTTCTGAACGCAATAGTGTGTAATTTAATCCACTTTCAAGAGATATTTTATCAGAGAGTTTACTGCAGATGGATATTCCTAAAGAAATAGGTGATTGATAATGAATATTAATTGGTTGCTGATTATCTCCAACAGAAGCAAACATTTTGCCTGCTTCTATAGAGGCGTTCAATCCTACAGCCCATTCTTTATCTGCACAATACGATTTGACTTCTTTCACATTTTCCGGAACATCCTGTTTGATATCTGCAACAAGAACAGACTTTTCCGGTTGATTATTTAATTGCTTCTCCAAACTGACAGAATCAACCGGTTCTTTATTTATGGTGCTATCTATTGCTATATTTACTGATTGAAGTAATTCAGGTTGATTACACTTTTCTACAGAAAGTTCGCTAACGATTTCCTTTTCAGTATTCGCAATTATATTGTGCTTTTCTGTTACTGTAACAGAAGCCTTACTTAACAAGGATGGGGCTTTTTCTTGAGAAATATATAACCAGGATGCAGCCGAACAGGCTAACAATAACAGAAAAACAGCTGCAGCAGCTATAAAAAAGATTGAAAAGATTCTTTTAGGAGAAGGTTTGGAAAGTTCACTTTCCAGTTTTTCCCACATATCCTCTTGCAACGGAATTTCATATTTCTTCAGTCGCGAGCGAAATAATTCGGTTATTTCATCTTCATTTTTCTTCATTGCGGATATATTCTTTAATTCGTTTTGCTAACATACATTTTGCTCTGTGAAGTTGCGAAGTGGACGAATGCTCATTGATGTGAAGCATGGCAGCAATTTCCTTGTGTGTCTTTTCTTCAAACACATATAAATTGAATACCGTGCGATAACCTGCAGGCAGTTCGGTTACAAAAAGCATTAACTGTTCATCAGATATGTCTCCGTACAGTTCCTTTTCTGGTAACTCAACCACGTCGGGCAGTTCTTCTTCCCGGACTATAACTTCCTGCATTTTTTTCCTTTGCTGCAAATAGTCCAATGAAAGATTCGCCATCACTCTACTCATCCATAATTCCAAAGAGCCTTCACCACGATAGTCGAATTTTGAAATCGACTTATAAATCTTTATAAAACCATCGTGAAGAAGATCGTGCGCAACGTCAATGTCGCCTGTATAACGATAACAAACCGCAAGTAACCGCTTTGAATAAAGAGTGTAAATTCCCTTCCGAGCAGTATTATTTCCCGCCCGGCATCCTTTTACCAGTTCTAATTCATCTTCCAACTTTACTTTCGTTTTGTTATAGACGTATTTTGCGTTGTCTATATGTTTAACTCTGTGAATTAAAAAATGCTGCATGAAAAAAAGAAGAAAATTCTTCTTTAACTTTTATTATAACAATCAAAGACAAAAGAAGTTTCTGAATTCATCGAATAAGCTAAATAGATTCATCGAATTAACTTAGCAAATTATTCATGATATATTTCACAAAAGGCCTACTCCTTATTGTGATAAGCTGTAGACTTCCATGCATAAAGGTCTAGAGCTTTATTAAAAATAATGTAGGTCTATAAAAAGAAATATCCCGTTTAATTAGCTTAACAAACAGGATATTTACTCTTAACTCTAAGGAATCGTTATTTTATCATCAGCATGCCTTGAAACTCATATCAAGTCCTTTCACCGAATGAGTAAGGGCACCTACAGAAATGAAGTCCACTCCACATTCTGCATAATCGCGAAGACTCTTGAAGGTAATACCGCCTGAAGATTCAATTTCAAATCGTCCTGCAATCATTTCAACTGCTTTGCGGGTATTTTCAATATTAAAGTTATCGAGCATAATACGGTCTACTCCGCCAAGTTCAAGAACTTGTTTGATTTCGTCAAAGTTGCGCACTTCAATTTCAATCTTCAGATCTTTCCCTTTTGCTTTGCAATATTCCTTAGCACGATTAATGGCTTTATCAATTCCGCCGGCAAAATCCACATGATTATCTTTAAGCAGGATCATGTCAAACAGCCCGATGCGGTGATTTACGCCACCCCCTATTTTCACAGCCTCTTTCTCGATCATACGCAAACCTGGAGTTGTTTTACGAGTATCGAGCACTCTGGTTTTAGTACCTTCCAAAAGCTTCACATATTTACGGGTAGTGGTAGCAATTCCGCTCATGCGCTGCATCACGTTCAGCATCAGTCGTTCAGTTTGCAATAAAGATTGTACTTTTCCAGACACAATCATAGCCACATCGCCCGGCTTTACTTCTGTGCCGTCGTTAATAAAGACTTCAACCTTCAACTCCGGATCAAAGCGATGAAAGATTTCTTTTGCCATTTCAATTCCGGCAAGCACCCCTTCTTCTTTAATAAGAAGTTTAGATTTCCCCATTGCAGTAGCCGGAATGCAGGAAAGAGTTGTATGATCGCCATCGCCAATATCTTCTGCAAAAGCCAGATCAATTAGTTTGTCAATTAATTCATTCATTTGTTTTAACTATTCTTATTTGATGTATTAACACTGTACTGTCACCGTTCTTTTTAAAAAAGCAATTTATTCTGAATGAGCCATTTGAAGTACTAAGTGTACCGATAATAAAGCCCGATTCGTTTCTATTTCCCTGATGGTTTACCGAGAATCCGGTAACTTTGTTTGCTGAGAAAAAATCAGCCATTGCTTTCTGAGCCTCAGACTTTTTAAAACTTTGTGGATTATTCTGGATAATTAGTACCACCTGATTGCTCAAAAACGGGAGTAAATCCTGTGCACTTCCTTTTTTAAAGGCTGAAGTCAGCCCTGCAGGCATATCCTGTACCTGGGCAAAAGCGGCACAGAATATAAACGACATAAATACTAAAAGGATACGTTTTTTCATATCAATGAGCATTAATATGACACAAAGGTATAGATTATTTCCGTAAAACCATATGTATTTTCCCTAATTACAAAGAAAAAGCTCTATTTTTGCACTTTAAAAATCCCTCAAAAAAAGAAAATTACCTGATGAAAGTAACACTAATCGTTGTAGGAAGAACTGTAGAGAAACATTATATTACGGCAATCAATGATTACATTGAACGCACAAAACACTTTATATCTTTTGATATGGAGGTGATTCCGGAATTGAAAAACACTAAAAGCCTCACAATGGATCAGCAAAAAGAGAAAGAGGGGGAACTGATTCTGAAAGCATTTCAGCCAGGAGATGTAATTGTTTTGCTCGACGAGTTTGGGAAAGAGTTCCGTTCTGTGGATTTTGCCAACTGGCTGGAAAAGAAGATGAATAACGTTAATAAGCGATTGGTGTTTGTGATTGGCGGACCTTACGGCTTTTCTCAAAAGGTTTACGAGGCATCACACGAAAAAATTTCTCTTTCTAAAATGACATTTTCTCATCAGATGGTACGACTTATCTTTGTAGAACAGCTTTATAGAGCCATGACCATATTGAACAACGGCCCGTATCATCACGAATAGAAAAACGACTCCCGGCAAAAATCACAATAAACTTACCGGGAGAAACCAAAACCAACATTAACTATAACTATTACCTAATGAATATTTTGTATTCCCATGGAGCCAGACTGGCAGGAAGTACTGCTTTCTTTCCCTGGAAATAATCTGTATAATCACCTTTTGGAGCCTCAGCTTTGAATGAAAGTGCAGCCGGTTCTTTACCCAGATTCAGATAAACCAGCACTTCCGATGAATCAAGTTTACGTGCAAAGACATATACATCGGGAGAAGTGGTTTGGAATCTGACCATTTTACCTCCTTTTTCACCTGCAGCCAATGCAGGTTGTGAATGTTTCAATTCATTGAGCTTCTTATAGAAAGCAAACATATCATTTTTAGTCCAGTCGGGTGCTTTATCCTTTTCAAAGAATTTAAATGCACGGTTCATGCCAACTTCCTGCCCCGTATAGATAAGAGGCATACCTTTCAGCGTATAAGTAAGTACTGCAAAGGCTTTCACACCATCACCCAGACGATCAAATTCTGTTCCTTCCCATGAATTCAAATCATGATTTGTGATATGGTTCATCAGATACGCATCTTTTGGGTAAACGCTGTCCTGATGAGCAAGAAGCTTATCAATTTCCTCAGCAGCCTTCACTGTATTTACCAATGAAGTAGCATCCGCTTTTTTATGTACATATTGTGCTTTATCAGCTTTAGGGCCTTTTACAATCTTGGTCATCAAATCTTTCAACGGCCAGTTATAGCTCATATCGAAAGCATTTTGGTTAAGTTCCGGCTTCTCGGCCTCAGCCAGCATAAACACCGGTTTTATTGAATCTAATTCCTTGCGGGCGGTATTCCAAAAGTCAGTTGGCACTTCAAACGCCACATCACATCTAAATCCGTCCACATTACATTCTTTCATCCAGAACTTCATTGCATCAATCATGGCAGCCCGCATTTCCTTCTTAGTATAATCCAGTTTGTAGGTATCTGTCCAATCAAACGGACTAACAATTTTACCCAGACTGTCCTTCA